>NZ_BNDX01000015.1:0-18511 GCF_020521275.1 Streptomyces daghestanicus
CAGCAGCGGCTCGGACGACGACAAGACCGGCGACCGGGCGGGCGGGGCCTCCCCGACCACCTCCCAGTCGTCGGAGGCCGTCCCCGTCGGCCAGCAGCAGCGCGCAGAACGACCCCCGGTTCCGGCCTCCCCGCCGCCGACGCCGGCACCCTCGACCTCCAGGGCGGCGCCACCACGGCGTCCGACGTCGAGGGAGCCAAGTCCGCCGGCGGCGCCTACGTCCACCGGCTTCAACGCGGTCGGCGCCAAGGTCACGTGGAACGTGGACGGCATCGCCGACTCCGGCACCTACCGGCTCTACGTGCGCTACGGCATCCCGGGCGTGGACGCCGACGCGACGGCGGTCGTCAAACGGCAAGGCGAACGCCCAGCCCATCAACATGGCCAACTTCGGCAAGATGCCCGAGGGCGACTGGGAAAAGGGCTGGCAGACCACCTGGGTCAACGTCAACCTGAACAAGGGCACCAACGTCATCGAGATCGCCTGCAACCAGGGCAACCAGTGCAACGCGGTCCTCGACCAGGTGTGGCTGGAGCCGGAGAAGGGCCAGTAGGGCCGGCCCGGTCCGCCGGGCCCGCACGGCATCAGGCCGCGCTGCCGGCCTCCGGCAGCACCGTGACCCGGGCGAGCACTTCCTCGTACGCCGCCCGGTCGAACTCGCCCGCCACCGGGGCCAGGACCGTCGCCGCCGACAGGGCGACCGCGCGGGCCAGCCGGTCCGGCCAGGGCAGCCGCTCGGCCAGCCCCGACAGCAGCCCCGCGACCGCCGAGTCGCCCGCGCCGGTCGGGTTGCCGCGCACCCGGGCGGGCGGCGCGGCCCGCCAGCGGCCCTCCGCGGTCACCGCCAGCAGCCCCTCGGCCCCCAGGGACGCCACCACCGCCCGCGCCCCCCGCCGCCGGGCGTCCTGCGTGGCCCGCAGCGGCTCGTAGGAGCCGGTCAGCTCGGCCAGCTCGTCCGCGTTCGGCTTGATCAGGTCGGGCCGGGCGGCGACCGCCCGGCGCAGCGGCTCCCCGCTGGTGTCCAGCAGCACCGGCACCCCGGCGGCGCGCGCGGAGCGCACCAGCCCGGCGTAGGCGCCCACCGGCACGCCCGGCGGCAGGCTGCCGCACAGGGCGACCGCCGAGACGCCGGCGAGCAGATCCTCGTACGCCTCCTGGAAGGCGCGCCACTCGGCGGGCGAGATCAGCGGGCCCGGTTCGTTGAGCTGGGTGGTGTCGCCGGTGTGCTCGTCGACGACGGCGAGGGTGCGCCGGGTCGCGCCGGCCACCGGCAGCAGCGCGTCCACCAGCCGGGCCTGGCCGGCGAGCGCCGCCCGGACGGCGTGCCCGGTGCCGCCGCCCGCGAAGCCCGTGACCGTCACCTCGTGCCCGAGCGCCGCCAGCACCCGGGCCACGTTGACGCCCTTGCCGCCGGGGCGTTCCGTCACCTCGGTGACCCGGTGGGAGGCGTGCGGCTTCAGAGCCGGGACGCGATAGGTGAGGTCGAGAGCGGTGTTCAGCGTGACCGTGAGGATCACCGGGCCGGCCTCCCCCGAGTGCGTGCGTGCGTCCGTCCGTCCGTACCGGAGTGTTCCGCCGTGCTCCGGAGCTTCGATCATGCCAAACGGACGGCGGTCGGCCCAGCCCCGGGGCGGCCGGGACCCGCCCGACTCCGGGACGGATCAGTCCAGTCGCTGACCGGCCGCCCGGGCTCGACCACCCACGCGCCGCGGCGCATCACGCCGACCACGTCGAACGCGGCGTCCAGCACCACCAGGTCCGCGTCCCTTGCCCGGCTCCAGGGACCCCACCCGGTCGGCGAGGCCGAGCAGCCGCGCCGGGTTGGCGGAGATCGCGGCGACGACGTCCTCGACCGGCAGCCCGTCCACCGTCACCGCCCGCTTGAAGGCGCGGTCCAGGGTGAGCGTGGAACCGGCGATGGAGTCGCCCTCGACCAGCCGGGCCACCCCGTCGGTGACCTCCACCTCCAGCGGGCCCAGCAGGTACCGGCCGTCGCCGAAACCGGCCGCGTCCATCGCGTCCGTGATGAAGGCGACCCGGGCGGCGCCCGCGTGGTGGAAGGCGAGCCGGAGCGCGGCCGGGTGCAGGTGCGTACCGTCGTTGATCAGCTCGACCGTGACCCGCTCGTCCTCCAGCAGGGCGGTGATCGGACCAGGGGCCCGGTGGCCGATCGGCGGCATCGCGTTGAAGAGGTGGGTGGCGACGGTCGCGCCCGCGTCGATCGCCCGGAGCGTCTGCTCGTACGTGGCGTCCGTGTGCCCGACCGCCGCGATCACGCCGTGCTCGGCGAGCAGCCGTACGGAGTCCAGGCCGCCCGGCAGCTCGGTGGCGAGCGTCATCATCCTCGCGTGGCCGTGCGCGGCGTCGATCAGCTTGCGCACCTCCGCCGGGTCGGGGTCGCGCAGCAGCTGCTCGTCGTGGGCGCCCTTGCGGCACGGGGAGATGAACGGGCCCTCGAAGTGGATGCCGGCGATCTCTCCCTGCTGGGCCAGCTCGGCGAGCATCCCGGCGTGCCGGGCGAGGAAGTCCAGGTCGCCGGTGACGGCGGAGGCGACGACGGTGGTCGTGCCGTGGCGGCGGTGGGTCTCGACGCCCCGGAGGACGTCCTCGGCGGTGCCGCCGGCGAAGGAGGCTCCGCCGCCGCCGTGGTTGTGCAGGTCGACGAAGCCGGGGACGATCCAGTGGCCGGTCAGGTCGATGACCTGGGCGTGGCCGGGGGCGGTGGCGGCGATGCGGGTGCCGTCGACGGCCACCCGGCCGCCGGGGACGGTTCCGGTGGGGAGGACGACGTCGGCGCCGGACAGGAGGAGGGGTGCGCGGTCCGCCGCGGCGTGCGGCTCTGCTGTGGCTGGTCGCGCTCCGCGACGGAGTCGCGTGTCGGCGCTGCCCCGCGCCCCTGGGTCGGCTGCCATCACGACGTTTCCTCCGTACGGTCCGTTGGGTTCAGGAGATCCCAGGCCAGGAGTCCCGCGCCGAGACATCCGGCGGTGTCGCCCAGGGCGGCGGGGACGATGGACGGCTGGGTCTGGAAGGTGATCCGGCGTGCGACGGCCTCCCGGAGCGGTGTGAACAAGGTTTCCCCGGCTTCCGCCAGCCCGCCACCGATGATCAGCGTGCGGGGGTCCAGCAGGGTGAGGGCGGTGACCAGGCCGGCGGCCAGCGCGTCGACCGCCTCCCGCCAGACGCGTACGGCCGCCGGGTCCCCGGCCGCCACGGCCCCGGCGCAGTCCGCGGCGCCCGCCGCCGGGTCGCCCGAGGCCGCCGCCCACGCCTCGCCCACCGCGCTCGCGGAGGCGTACCGCTCCAGGCAGCCGCGCTGCCCGCACGGGCAGGGCACGCCGTCGGGGCGGACGACGACATGGCCGATCTCGCCCGCGAAGCCGTGCGCGCCGCCCTCGACCCGGCCGTCGATGCCGATGGCGCCCGCGATGCCGGTGCCGAGCGGGACGAAGAGGAAGCGGTCGGCGCCCCGGCCCGCCCCGATCCGGCCCTCGGCGAGCCCGCCGGTGCGCACGTCGTGGCCGAGGGCGACCGGGACGCCGCCCAGCCGCTCGCTCAGCAGGGCGCGCAGCGGCACGTCCCGCCAGCCCAGGTTGGCGGCGTAGACGGCGGTGCCGCGCGCGTCGTCCACGATGCCGGGGACGGCGACGCCGGCCGCGGCCGGGGCCGAGCCGAACCGCTCCGCGCCGAGCGCGTCGGCTCGGCCCCGGCCGCGGCCGGCGTCGCCGTCCCCGGCATCGTGGACGACGCGCGCGGCACCGCCGTCTACGCCGCCAACCTGGGCTGGCGGGACGTGCCGCTGCGCGCCCTGCTGAGCGAGCGGCTGGGCGGCGTCCCGGTCGCCCTCGGCCACGACGTGCGCACCGGCGGGCTCGCCGAGGGCCGGATCGGGGCGGGCCGGGGCGCCGACCGCTTCCTCTTCGTCCCGCTCGGCACCGGCATCGCGGGCGCCATCGGCATCGACGGCCGGGTCGAGGGCGGCGCGCACGGCTTCGCGGGCGAGATCGGCCATGTCGTCGTCCGCCCCGACGGCGTGCCCTGCCCGTGCGGGCAGCGCGGCTGCCTGGAGCGGTACGCCTCCGCGAGCGCGGTGGGCGAGGCGTGGGCGGCGGCCTCGGGCGACCCGGCGGCGGGCGCCGCGGACTGCGCCGGGGCCGTGGCGGCCGGGGACCCGGCGGCCGTACGCGTCTGGCGGGAGGCGGTCGACGCGCTGGCCGCCGGCCTGGTCACCGCCCTCACCCTGCTGGACCCCCGCACGCTGATCATCGGTGGCGGGCTGGCGGAAGCCGGGGAAACCTTGTTCACACCGCTCCGGGAGGCCGTCGCACGCCGGATCACCTTCCAGACCCAGCCGTCCATCGTCCCCGCCGCCCTGGGCGACACCGCCGGATGTCTCGGCGCGGGACTCCTGGCCTGGGATCTCCTGAACCCAACGGACCGTACGGAGGAAACGTCGTGATGGCAGCCGACCCAGGGGCGCGGGGCAGCGCCGACACGCGACTCCGTCGCGGAGCGCGACCAGCCACAGCAGAGCCGCACGCCGCGGCGGACCGCGCACCCCTCCTCCTGTCCGGCGCCGACGTCGTCCTCCCCACCGGAACCGTCCCCGGCGGCCGGGTGGCCGTCGACGGCACCCGCATCGCCGCCACCGCCCCCGGCCACGCCCAGGTCATCGACCTGACCGGCCACTGGATCGTCCCCCGGCTTCGTCGACCTGCACAACCACGGCGGCGGCGGAGCCTCCTTCGCCGGCGGCACCGCCGAGGACGTCCTCCGGGGGCGTCGAGACCCACCGCCGCCACGGCACGACCACCGTCGTCGCCTCCGCCGTCACCGGCGACCTGGACTTCCTCGCCCGGCACGCCGGGATGCTCGCCGAGCTGGCCCAGCAGGGAGAGATCGCCGGCATCCACTTCGAGGGCCCGTTCATCTCCCCGTGCCGCAAGGGCGCCCACGACGAGCAGCTGCTGCGCGACCCCGACCCGGCGGAGGTGCGCAAGCTGATCGACGCCCGCGCACGGCCACGCGAGGATGATGACGCTCGCCACCGAGCTGCCGGGCGGCCTGGACTCCGTACGGCTGCTCGCCGAGCACGGCGTGATCGCGGCGGTCGGGCACACGGACGCCACGTACGAGCAGACGCTCCGGGCGATCGACGCGGGCGCGAACCGTCGCCACCCACCTCTTCAACGCGATGCCGCCGATCGGCCACCGGGCCCCTGGTCCGATCACCGCCCTGCTGGAGGACGAGCGGGTCACGGTCGAGCTGATCAACGACGGTACGCACCTGCACCCGGCCGCGCTCCGGCTCGCCTTCCACCACGCGGGCGCCGCCCGGGTCGCCTTCATCACGGACGCGATGGACGCGGCCGGTTTCGGCGACGGCCGGTACCTGCTGGGCCCGCTGGAGGTGGAGGTCACCGACGGGGTGGCCCGGCTGGTCGAGGGCGACTCCATCGCCGGTTCCACGCTCACCCTGGACCGCGCCTTCAAGCGGGCGGTGACGGTGGACGGGCTGCCGGTCGAGGACGTCGTCGCCGCGATCTCCGCCAACCCGGCGCGGCTGCTCGGCCTCGCCGACCGGGTGGGGTCCCTGGAGCCGGGCAAGGACGCGGACCTGGTGGTGCTGGACGCCGCGTTCGACGTGGTCGGCGTGATGCGCCGCGGCGCGTGGGTGGTCGAGCCCGGGGCGGCCGGTCAGCGACTGGACTGATCCGTCCCGGAGTCGGGCGGGTCCCGGCCGCCCCGGGGCTGGGCCGACCGCCGTCCGTTTGGCATGATCGAAGCTCCGGAGCACGGCGGAACACTCCGGTACGGACGGACGGACGCACGCACGCACTCGGGGGAGGCCGGCCCGGTGATCCTCACGGTCACGCTGAACACCGCTCTCGACCTCACCTATCGCGTCCCGGCTCTGAAGCCGCACGCCTCCCACCGGGTCACCGAGGTGACGGAACGCCCCGGCGGCAAGGGCGTCAACGTGGCCCGGGTGCTGGCGGCGCTCGGGCACGAGGTGACGGTCACGGGCTTCGCGGGCGGCGGCACCGGGCACGCCGTCCGGGCGGCGCTCGCCGGCCAGGCCCGGCTGGTGGACGCGCTGCTGCCGGTGGCCGGCGCGACCCGGCGCACCCTCGCCGTCGTCGACGAGCACACCGGCGACACCACCCAGCTCAACGAACCGGGCCCGCTGATCTCGCCCGCCGAGTGGCGCGCCTTCCAGGAGGCGTACGAGGATCTGCTCGCCGGCGTCTCGGCGGTCGCCCTGTGCGGCAGCCTGCCGCCGGGCGTGCCGGTGGGCGCCTACGCCGGGCTGGTGCGCTCCGCGCGCGCCGCCGGGGTGCCGGTGCTGCTGGACACCAGCGGGGAGCCGCTGCGCCGGGCGGTCGCCGCCCGGCCCGACCTGATCAAGCCGAACGCGGACGAGCTGGCCGAGCTGACCGGCTCCTACGAGCCGCTGCGGGCCACGCAGGACGCCCGGCGGCGGGGGGCGCGGGCGGTGGTGGCGTCCCTGGGGGCCGAGGGGCTGCTGGCGGTGACCGCGGAGGGCCGCTGGCGGGCCGCGCCGCCCGCCCGGGTGCGCGGCAACCCGACCGGCGCGGGCGACTCGGCGGTCGCGGGGCTGCTGTCGGGGCTGGCCGAGCGGCTGCCCTGGCCGGACCGGCTGGCCCGCGCGGTCGCCCTGTCGGCGGCGACGGTCCTGGCCCCGGTGGCGGGCGAGTTCGACCGGGCGGCGTACGAGGAAGTGCTCGCCCGGGTCACGGTGCTGCCGGAGGCCGGCAGCGCGGCCTGATGCCGTGCGGGCCCGGCGGACCGGGCCGGCCCTACTGGCCCTTCTCCGGCTCCAGCCACACCTGGTCGAGGACCGCGTTGCACTGGTTGCCCTGGTTGCAGGCGATCTCGATGACGTTGGTGCCCTTGTTCAGGTTGACGTTGACCCAGGTGGTCTGCCAGCCCTTTTCCCAGTCGCCCTCGGGCATCTTGCCGAAGTTGGCCATGTTGATGGGCTGGGCGTTCGCCTTGCCGTTGACGACCGCCGTCGCGTCGGCGTCCACGCCCGGGATGCCGTAGCGCACGTAGAGCCGGTAGGTGCCGGAGTCGGCGATGCCGTCCACGTTCCACGTGACCTTGGCGCCGACCGCGTTGAAGCCGGTGACGTAGGCGCCGCCGGCGGACTTGGCTCCCTCGACGTCGGACGCCGTGGTGGCGCCGCCCTGGAGGTCGAGGGTGCCGGCGTCGGCGGCGGGGAGGCCGGAACCGGGGTCGTTCTGCGCGCTGCTGCTGGCCGACGGGGACGGCTCCGACGACTGGGAGGTGGTCGGGGAGGCCCCGCCCGCCCGGTCGCCGGTCTTGTCGTCGTCCGAGCCGCTGCTGGTCATGGCGATGCCGATGCCGATGACGACGGCGGCGACCACGGCGATCGCGCCGATCAGCAGCCCCTTGGTGTTCGGCCCGCGCCGCCCGCCGCGGCTCCCGCGCCCGCCGCCGTGCCCCGGCTGCTGCGGTCCGGCGGGGGCGCCGCCGGGGAGCGTCTCCGGGGCGGCGTAGTGCGGGGCCTGGGTGCCGTAGGGCGCGTTCGGCCGGCCGTAGGCACCCTGCTGCGGCGGGGCCGCCTGCGGGGCGGCGGCCGGCCCGCCGTACTGCCGGGTACCGACCGGGCGCACACGGTTGACCGAGTTCGGGTAGCCGTAACCACCGGACGGCGGCTGGGCCCCGTTGGCCTGCCCGTCGGCGTACAGATAGCCGAAGGGGTCGTCGTCCTCGGGCGTGCTCGCGCCGTTGTTGCCGGGCGTCATCCCTAGGTCTCCTAACCAGGTGCGGTGCGGGTGCGGTACATGTGGTGAGAGGCCGAGCCTACCCGGTGTCGATGACCCGAACGGGTGACGCGGACCGCATCAACTCGCTGACCTGGGGATCATCCCGCCCGCCGATGTTGTTTGGGACGAGATCGTTTCTCGATGTACATCCGCTCGTCCGCGGACTTCAGGACCTCGTCGGCCGTCATGCCGCAGTGCGCCCATCCGATGCCGAAGCTGGCGCCCACCCGGACGGCCCGTCCCTCGGCGCGGATCGGCTGCACGATCTCGTTGCGCAGCCGTACGGCGAGGTCGGCCGCGTCGGCCCGGCCGAGGCCGTCGGCGAGGATGACGAACTCGTCGCCGCCGAGCCGGGCCACGGTGTCGCCGTCGCGGACGCCGCCGGAGAGCCTGCGGGCGACCTCGATGAGGACGGCGTCGCCCGCGTTGTGCCCGAACCGGTCGTTGATCGACTTGAAGCCGTCGAGGTCGCAGAAGAGCACCGCGAGCCCCTTGGTGCCGTCGTCCCGGTCGCCCTCGGGGGCCACGGCGTGCACATGGTGGTCGTGGGTCTCGTACGGCGCCGGGTGCGGCGGGAAGTCGAAGTAGTGGCCGCCGGAGTCGAAGACGGGGTCGCCGGGCGCGGTCTCCGCGTAGGCGCCGTGCGGGGTGTCGCCGTAGGCGGAGTCCATGGCGTCGACCGCGGAGTGCGCCGCCTGGGGGCGGGTGCAGAGCCGGGCGGAGAGGCGGGAGCGCAGCTCGGCGGAGTTCGGCAGGCCGGTGAGGGAGTCGTGGGAGGCGCGGTGGGCGAGGGCCAGCTCGCGGCGCTTGCGCTCCTCTATGTCCTCGACGTGGGTGAGCAGGAAGCGGGGCCCGTCGGCGGCGTCGGCGACGACGCTGTTGCGCAGCGAGACCCAGACGTAGGAGCCGTCCCGGCGGCGCAGCCGCAGCTCGGCCCGGCCGCCCTCGGCGGAGGTGCGCAGCAGGGTGCCTATGTCCTCGGCGTGCACGAGGTCGGAGAAGGAGTAGCGGCGCATCGCGGAGGCGGGCCGGCCGAGCAGCCGGCACAGGGCGTCGTTGGACCGCAGGATGCGGCCGTGCTGGTCGCCGCCCATCTCGGCGATGGCCATGCCGGAGGGGGCGTACTCGAAGGCCTGCCGGAAGCTCTCCTCGCTGGCGCGCAGGGCCTGCTGCTCGCGTTCCAGGCGGACCAGGGCGCGCTGCATGTTGGAGCGGAGCCGGGCGTTGCTGATCGCTATGGCCGCCTGGAACGCGTACATCTGCAAAGCCTCGCGGCCCCAGGCGCCGGGACGGCGGCCGTTGCGCGGGCGGTCCACGGAGAGGACGCCGATCAGCTCGCCGCTGGTGCCGCCGCCCTGCGGGCCGGGGGCGTACATCGGGGCGAAGAGGCGGTCCGAGGGGTGCCACTCGTCCTCGAAGCGGGGCGCGGGCCCGTCGGTGTACCACTGGGGCACGTCGTCGTCGTCGAGGACCCAGCCCTCGGTGTGCGGGATGAAGATCAGGTCGCCCCAGCGCTCGCCCATGTTCAGCCGGCGGTCCCAGGAGGCGCGGGGGCCGACGCGGCCGGTGATGAGCGCCTCGGCGGCCGCGTTCCCGGCGAAGGCGGCGACGACGAGGTCGCCGTCGGGGCGGACGAGGTTGACGGCCGCCATCTCGTAGCCGAGGGCGTGGACGACGCCGTCCGCGACGGTCTGCAGGGTGTCCGCCAGGCTGCGGGCCGTGTTCATGTCGGCCATGGCCTGGTGCAGTTGCCGAAGGGACGCAAGGCGGACGTACGGCTCCGACTCGGTCTCCATGCTCGCCCTCCCCCCGAGACCTCGCAGCGAATCAAGGGTTCTCTTCGGCGCCTTTGCCGGATGGTGCACGATGATCCATCGATGGGGTATCGATGATGCTCTTGCAGCTTCCCCGCCACTGAATCACAGCGCGCTGCCCACTCGGTACACAGGGTCAACAATTCCTACCTCTTGTGACTCAAGTCACAGCGAAAGATGAACAATTGGGCGGGCTTTCCGCACTTTCCCCTTACGCTTCCTGAACGCAAATAGTGACGTTGCTTCTCCGCCCCTGGTCCTAGGTCCCGTCCGGGACCGGAGCCCGATGCGGGAGCGGACGGACGGCCGTTAGCGTGAGGGCGTGTCCGAGACCAGCCCCGCCACCCCGTCCTCCCCCTCCGCCACGGCCGTGCATGCTGAGGGGGTGAGCAACGACGAGTTCCGTGCCGCCATGTCCCGGCTGGCCTCGGGCGTGGTCCTGGTGACCGCCCAGGAGCCGTCCCTGGACCCGGACGACCCCGGCGCCCCGCCCGGGGAGTACGTGGGCATGACCGCCACGGCCTTCCTCTCCGTCTCCCTGGACCCGCCCCTGGTGCTGGTGAGCCTGCGCGAGGGCTCCCGGATGGACGACCTGCTGGACGAGCAGCCCCTGTGGGCGGTGTCGGTGCTGTCGGAGAGCCAGCGGCACATCGCCGGCCGCTTCGCGATGAAGGGCCGCCTCAGCGACCGCCTCCTCTTCGAGGACATCCCCTGTTCCCCGGGCGCGCGGACCGGCGCCCCGCTGGTCGGCGGCGCGCTGGCCACCCTGGAGTGCCGCACCGAGCAGCGGGTGGCGGCCGGCGACCACACGCTGGTCATCGGCCGGGTCCTGACCGCTTCCGTGCCGAGCGCGGAGGGCGGGCCGCTGACGTACTTCCGGGGGCGGTACCGGCAGTTGGGCTGACCGGGCCCGCCGTCAGTCCCAGCCCTTGGGGGAACGCCCCCGCTTGGTCTGCCCGCGCTGCTTCTTCTCCCGCAGCCGGCGCTCGTTGATCCCGCGCGGGACGCGGGTCGGGCGGCGCGGCCTGGGCGGCGGGGCGGTGGCCTCCGCGAGCAGGGCGGCGAGGCGTACGGCGGCGGCCTCGCGGTTGCGCCACTGGGAGCGGTGCTCGGAGGCGCGGACGGTGATGACGCCGTCGGTCAGCCGGCCGGCCAGCCGCTCCAGCGCCCGCCGCTTCCACACCTCGGGCAGCGCCTCGGTGCGGGCGAGGTCGAAGCGCAGCTCGACCTGGGTGTCGCTGGTGTTGACGTGCTGTCCGCCGGGGCCGGACGACCGCGAGAAACGCCACATCAGCTCGGCCTCCGGGAGGGAGACGGAGCCTCGGACGACGTGCGGGCCGGGGCCGGAGACGGGGGACATGGGGTCCATGTTCCCGCGCTCCCGCCGCCCACGTCACCCGAATATCCGAGCCGAGGTAAAGAAAGTAAAGGGAGCTGGAACCTTGCGTACCCCCCTCGTCGTTCATGGGGGTAGCTGTAGCTTTCTTGCCGTACGTACACGAGGGAAGGGACTCCCAACAATGGCTGTAAGCCTGTCCAAGGGTGGCAACGTCTCGCTCACCAAGGAGGCTCCGGGCCTGACCGCCGTCACCGTGGGCCTCGGCTGGGACGTCCGCACCACCACGGGCACCGACTTCGACCTGGACGCCTCCGCGATCGCGGTGAACACCCAGGGCAAGGTCTACTCGGACGCCCACTTCGTCTTCTTCAACAACAAGGAGACGCCGGACCAGTCCATCGTCCACACCGGCGACAACCGCACGGGCGAGGGCGCCGGCGACGACGAGGCGATCAACGTCAACCTGGCGGCCCTCCCGGCCGACATCGACAAGATCGTCTTCCCGGTCTCGATCTACGACGCGGAGAACCGCTCGCAGAACTTCGGCCAGGTCCGCAACGCGTACATCCGCATCGTCAACCAGGCCGGCGGCGCGGAGATCGCCCGCTACGACCTGTCGGAGGACGCGGCCACCGAGACCGCCATGGTCTTCGGCGAGCTGTACCGCAACGGCGCGGAGTGGAAGTTCCGCGCGGTCGGCCAGGGCTACGCACTCGGGCCTGGTCGGCATCGCCCAGGACTTCGGCGTCAACGTCTGACGCGCCCGCCGCCTCTCTCCGGCCCCGTCGAGCCCCGGCCCGGCGGGGCCGAGTGCCGTGTCACGCCGGTCCCGGGGCGGCGCCCACCTCGAACCACAGCAGCTTCCCGGCGCCGCGCCGCCCCGGCAGCGCCTCCCCCGACGACCAGGCGCCCCACGCCTCCGCGTACTCCCGTACGAGGTGCAGGCCGCGTCCGCCGGGTGCGTGCGGGTCCCCCGGGGGCAGGGCGCCCCTGAATTCAGGGAAGGGCGCCCTGCCCCCGGGGGACCCGCACGCACCCGGCGGACGCGGCCTGCACCTCGTACGGGAGTACGCGGAGGCGTGGGGCGCCTGGTCGTCGGGGGGGCGCTGCCGGGGCGGCGCGGCGCCGGAAGCTGCTGTGGTTCGAGGTGGGCGCCGCCCCGGGACCGGCGTGACACGGCACTCGGCCCCGCCGGGCCGGGGCTCGACGGGGCCGGAGAGAGGCGGCGGGCGCGTCAGACGTTGACGCCGAAGTCCTGGGCGATGCCGACCAGGCCCGAGGCGTAGCCCTGGCCGACCGCGCGGAACTTCCACTCCGCGCCGTTGCGGTACAGCTCGCCGAAGACCATGGCGGTCTCGGTGGCCGCGTCCTCCGACAGGTCGTAGCGGGCGATCTCCGCGCCGCCGGCCTGGTTGACGATGCGGATGTACGCGTTGCGGACCTGGCCGAAGTTCTGCGAGCGGTTCTCCGCGTCGTAGATCGAGACCGGGAAGACGATCTTGTCGATGTCGGCCGGGAGGGCCGCCAGGTTGACGTTGATCGCCTCGTCGTCGCCGGCGCCCTCGCCCGTGCGGTTGTCGCCGGTGTGGACGATGGACTGGTCCGGCGTCTCCTTGTTGTTGAAGAAGACGAAGTGGGCGTCCGAGTAGACCTTGCCCTGGGTGTTCACCGCGATCGCGGAGGCGTCCAGGTCGAAGTCGGTGCCCGTGGTGGTGCGGACGTCCCAGCCGAGGCCCACGGTGACGGCGGTCAGGCCCGGAGCCTCCTTGGTGAGCGAGACGTTGCCACCCTTGGACAGGCTTACAGCCATTGTTGGGAGTCCCTTCCCTCGTGTACGTACGGCAAGAAAGCTACAGCTACCCCATGAACGACGAGGGGGGTACGCAAGGTTCCAGCTCCCTTTACTTTCTTTACCTCGGCTCGGATATTCGGGTGACGTGGGCGGCGGGAGCGCGGGAACATGGACCCCATGTCCCCCGTCTCCGGCCCCCGGCCCGCACGTCGTCCGAGGCTCCGTCTCCCTCCCGGAGGCCGAGCTGATGTGGCGTTTTCTCGCGGTCGTCCGGCCCCGGCGGACCAGCACGTCAACACCAGCGACACCCAGGTCGAGCTGCGCTTCGACCTCGCCCGCCACCGAGGCGCTGCCCGAGGTGTGGAAGCGGCGGGCGCTGGAGCGGCTGGCCGGCCGGCTGACCGACCGGCGTCATCACCGTCCGCGCCTCCGAGCACCGCTCCCAGTGGCGCAACCGCGAGGCCGCCGCCGTACGCCTCGCCGCCCTGCTCGCGGAGGCCACCGCCCCGCCGCCCAGGCCGCGCCGCCCGACCCGCGTCCCGCGCGGGATCAACGAGCGCCGGCTGCGGGAAGAAGAAGCAGCGCGGGCAGACCAAGCGGGGGCGTTCCCCCAAGGGCTGGGACTGACGGCGGGCCCGGTCAGCCCAACTGCCGGTACCGCCCCCGGAAGTACGTCAGCGGCCCGCCCTCCGCGCTCGGCACGGGAAGCGGTCAGGACCCGGCCGATGACCAGCGTGTGGTCGCCGGCCGCCACCCCGCTGCTCGGTGCGGCACTCCAGGGTGGCCAGCGCGCCGCCGACCAGCGGGGCGCCGGTCCGCGCGCCCGGGGAACAGGGGATGTCCTCGAAGAGGAGGCGGTCGATGAGGCGGCCCTTCATCGCGAAGCGGCCGGCGATGTGCCGCTGGCTCTCCGACAGCACCGACACCGCCCACAGGGGCTGCTCGTCCAGCAGGTCGTCCATCCGGGAGCCCTCGCGCAGGCTCACCAGCACCAGGGGCGGGTCCAGGGAGACGGAGAGGAAGGCCGTGGCGGTCATGCCCACGTACTCCCCGGGCGGGGCGCCGGGGTCGTCCGGGTCCAGGGACGGCTCCTGGGCGGTCACCAGGACCACGCCCGAGGCCAGCCGGGACATGGCGGCACGGAACTCGTCGTTGCTCACCCCCTCAGCATGCACGCCGTGGCGGAGGGGGAGGACGGGGTGGCGGGGCTGGTCTCGGACACGCCCTCACGCTAACGGCCGTCCGTCCGCTCCCGCATCGGGCTCCGGTCCCGGACGGGACCTAGGACCAGGGCGGAGAAGCAACGTCACTATTTGCGTTCAGGAAGCGTAAGGGGAAAGTGCGGAAAGCCCGCCCAATTGTTCATCTTTCGCTGTGACTTGAGTCACAAGAGGTAGGAATTGTTGACCCTGTGTACCGATGGGCAGCGCGCTGTGATTCAGTGGCGGGGAAGCTGCAAGAGCATCATCGATACCCCATCGATGGATCATCGTGCACCATCCGGCAAAGGCGCCGAAGAGAACCCTTGATTCGCTGCGAGGTCTCGGGGGGAGGGCGAGCATGGAGACCGAGTCGGAGCCGTACGTCCGCCTTGCGTCCCTTCGGCAACTGCACCAGGCCATGGCCGACATGAACACGGCCCGCAGCCTGGCGGACACCCTGCAGACCGTCGCGGACGGCGTCGTCCACGCCCTCGGCTACGAGATGGCGGCCGTCAACCTCGTCCGCCCCGACGGCGACCTCGTCGTCGCCGCCTTCGCCGGGAACGCGGCCGCCGAGGCGCTCATCACCGGCCGCGTCGGGCCCCCGCGCCTCCTGGGACCGCCCGGCTGAACATGGGCGAGCGCTGGGGCGACCTGATCTTCATCCCGCACACCGAGGGCTGGGTCCTCGACGACGACGACGTGCCCCAGTGTACACCCGACGGGCCCGCGCCCCGCTTCGAGGACGAGTGGCACCCCTCGACCGCCTCTTCGCCCCGATGTACGCCCCCGGCCCGCAGGGCGGCGGCACCAGCGGCGAGCTGATCGGCGTCCTCTCCGTGGACCGCCCGCGCAACGGCCGCCGTCCCTGCGGCCTGGGGCCGCGAGGCTTTGCAGATGTACGCGTTCCAGGCGGCCATAGCGATCAGCAACGCCCGGCTCCGCTCCAACATGCAGCGCGCCCTGGTCCGCCTGGAACGCGAGCAGCAGGCCCTGCGCGCCAGCGACGGAGAGCTTCCGGCAGGCCTTCGGAGTACGCCCCCTCCGGCATGGCCATCGCCGAGATGGGCGGCGACCAGCACGGCCGCATCCTGCGGTCCAACGACGCCCTGTGCCGGCTTGCTCGGCCGGCCCGCCTCCGCGATGCGCCGCTACTCCTTCTCCGACCTCGTGCACGCCGAGGACATAGGCACCTGCTGCGCACCTCCGCCGAGGGCGGCCGGGCCGAGCTGCGGCTGCGCCGCCGGGACGGCTCCTACGTCTGGGTCTCGCTGCGCAACAGCGTCGTCGCCGACGCCGCCGACGGGCCCCGCTTCCTGCTCACCCACGTCGAGGACATAGAGGAGCGCAAGCGCGCGCGAGCTGGCCCTCGCCCACCGCGCCTCCCACGGACTCCCTCACCGGCCTGCCGAACTCCGCCGAGCTGCGCTCCCGCCTCTCCGCCCGGCATCTGCACCCGCCCCCAGGCGGCGCACTCCGCGGTCGACGCCATGGACTCCGCCTACGGCGACACCCCGCACGGCGCCTACGCGGAGACCGCGCCCGGCGACCCCGTCTTCGACTCCGGCGGCCACTACTTCGACTTCCCGCCGCACCCGGCGCCGTACGAGACCCACGACCACCATGTGCACGCCGTGGCCCCCGAGGGCGACCGGGACGACGGCACCAAGGGGCTCGCGGTGCTCTTCTGCGACCTCGACGGCTTCAAGTCGATCAACGACGGTTCGGGCACAACGCGGGCGACGCCGTCCTCATCGAGGTCGCCCGCAGGCTCTCCGGCGGCGTCCGCGACGGCGACACCGTGGCCCGGCTCGGCGGCGACGAGTTCGTCATCCTCGCCGACGGCCTCGGCCGGGCCGACGCGGCCGACCTCGCGTACGGCCTGCGCAACGAGATCGTGCAGCCGATCCGCGCCGAGGGACGGCCGTCCGGGTGGGCGCCAGCTTCGGCATCGGATGGGCGACTTGCGGCATGACGGCCGACGAGGTCCTGAAGTCCGCGGACGAGCGGATGTACATCGAGAAACGATCTCGTCCCAAACAACATCGGCGGGCGGGATGATCCCCAGGTCAGCGAGTTGATGCGGTCCGCGTCACCCGTCGGGTCATCGACACGGGTAGCTCGCCTCTCACCACATGTACCGCACCCCGCACCGCACCTGTTAGGAGAACCTAGGGATGACGCCCGGCAACAAACGGCGCGAGCACGCCCGAGGACGACGACCCTTCGGCTATCTGTACGCCGACGGGCAGGCCCAAACGGGGCCCAGCCGCCGTCCGGTGGTTACGGCTACCCGAACTCGGTCAACCGTGTGCGCCCGGTCGGTACCCGGCAGTACGGCGGGCCGGCCGCCGCCCCGCAGGCGGCCCCGCGCAGCAGGGTGCCTACGGCCGGCCGAACGCGCCCTACGGCACCCAGGCCCCGCACTACGCCGCCCGGAGACGCTCCCCGGCGGCGCCCCCGCCGGACCGCAGCAGCCGGGGCACGGCGGCGGGCGCGGGAGCCAGCGGCGGGCGGCGCGGGCCGAACACCAAGGGGCTGCTGATCGGCGCGATCGCCGTGTCGCCGCCGTCGTCATCGGCATCGGCATCGCCATGACCAGCAGCGGCTCGGACGACGACAAGACCGGCGACCGGGCGGGCGGGGCCTCCCCGACCACCTCCCAGTCGTCGGAGCCGTCCCCGTCGGCCAGCAGCAGCGCGCAGAACGACCCCGGTTCCGGCCTCCCCGCCGCCGACGCCGGCACCCTCGACCTCCAGGGCGGCGCCACCACGGCGTCCGACGTCGAGGGAGCCAAGTCCGCCGGCGGCGCCTACGTCACCGGCTTCAACGCGGTCGGCGCCAAGGTCACGTGGAACGTGGACGGCATCGCCGACTCCGGCACCTACCGGCTCTACGTGCGCTACGGCATCCCGGGCGTGGACGCCGACGCGACGGCGGTCGTCAACGGCAAGGCGAACGCCCAGCCCATCAACATGGCCAACTTCGGCAAGATGCCCGAGGGCGACTGGGAAAAGGGCTGGCAGACCACCTGGGTCAACGTCAACCTGAACAAGGGCACCAACGTCATCGAGATCGCCTGCAACCAGGGCAACCAGTGCAACGCGGTCCTCGACCAGGTGTGGCTGGAGCCGGAGAAGGGCCAGTAGGGCCGGCCCGGTCCGCCGGGCCCGCACGGCATCAGGCCGCGCTGCCGGCCTCCGGCAGCACCGTGACCCGGGCGAGCACTTCCTCGTACGCCGCCCGGTCGAACTCGCCCGCCACCGGGGCCAGGACCGTCGCCGCCGACAGGGCGACCGCGCGGGCCAGCCGGTCCGGCCAGGGCAGCCGCTCGGCCAGCCCCGACAGCAGCCCCGCGACCGCCGAGTCGCCCGCGCCGGTCGGGTTGCCGCGCACCCGGGCGGGCGGCGCGGCCCGCCAGCGGCCCTCCGCGGTCACCGCCAGCAGCCCCTCGGCCCCCAGGGACGCCACCGCCCGCGCCCCCCGCCGCCGGGCGTCCTGCGTGGCCCGCAGCGGCTCGTAGGAGCCGGTCAGCTCGGCCAGCTCGTCCGCGTTCGGCTTGATCAGGTCGGGCCGGGCGGCGACCGCCCGGCGCAGCGGCTCCCCGCTGGTGTCCAGCAGCACCGGCACCCCGGCGGCGCGCGCGGAGCGCACCAGCCCGGCGTAGGCGCCCACCGGCACGCCCGGCGGCAGGCTGCCGCACAGGGCGACCGCCGAGACGCCGGCGAGCAGATCCTCGTACGCCTCCTGGAAGGCGCGCCACTCGGCGGGCGAGATCAGCGGGCCCGGTTCGTTGAGCTGGGTGGTGTCGCCGGTGTGCTCGTCGACGACGGCGAGGGTGCGCCGGGTCGCGCCGGCCACCGGCAGCAGCGCGTCCACCAGCCGGGCCTGGCCGGCGAGCGCCGCCCGGACGGCGT
Source organism: Streptomyces daghestanicus (assembly GCF_020521275.1). Taxonomy (NCBI): domain Bacteria; kingdom Bacillati; phylum Actinomycetota; class Actinomycetes; order Kitasatosporales; family Streptomycetaceae; genus Streptomyces; species Streptomyces daghestanicus. The sequence continues at coordinate 17,880 of NZ_BNDX01000015.1, forward strand.
GCCCGGTGCCGCCGCCCGCGAAGCCCGTGACCGTCACCTCGTGCCCGAGCGCCGCCAGCACCCGGGCCACGTTGACGCCCTTGCCGCCGGGGCGTTCCGTCACCTCGGTGACCCGGTGGGAGGCGTGCGGCTTCAGAGCCGGGACGCGATAGGTGAGGTCGAGAGCGGTGTTCAGCGTGACCGTGAGGATCACCGGGCCGGCCTCCCCCGAGTGCGTGCGTGCGTCCGTCCGTCCGTACCGGAGTGTTCCGCCGTGCTCCGGAGCTTCGATCATGCCAAACGGACGGCGGTCGGCCCAGCCCCGGGGCGGCCGGGACCCGCCCGACTCCGGGACGGATCAGTCCAGTCGCTGACCGGCCGCCCCGGGCTCGACCACCCACGCGCCGCGGCGCATCACGCCGACCACGTCGAACGCGGCGTCCAGCACCACCAGGTCCGCGTCCTTGCCCGGCTCCAGGGACCCCACCCGGTCGGCGAGGCCGAGCAGCCGCGCCGGGTTGGCGGAGATCGCGGCGACGACGTCCTCGACCGGCAGCCCGTCCACCGTCACCGCCCGCTTGAAGGCGCGGTCCAGGGTGAGCGTGGAACCGGCGATGGAGTCGCCCTCGACCAGCCGGGCCACCCCGTCGGTG
>NZ_BNDX01000016.1:0-1311779 GCF_020521275.1 Streptomyces daghestanicus
ATGCCGGCGACGGCGAGCAGCGCGACCCATATCAGGGCGACGAAGTGCCGTCGCCGGAAGGCGAGGCGGCCGAGTCTGTAGAGGAACGTGGCCACGAGGGCGTACTCCCGGTCATGTCGTGGAGTGGATCAGGGCAGGGGTGATCAGCCCGGCGACGTGAGCGGTGACGTCAGGTGGAGGGCTTGCCTAGGGGAGAGGTGTCAGGGGGCGGGGACGCCGAGGGCGGGGAGGATCACGGCGTCGATGTAGGAGGCGAGGAACGCCCGGGTCGGCGGCTGCTCGTCCAGCAGGACGGTCGTGGCGAAGCCGCCGACCATCATGTGGAGGAGGAAGTCCAGAGCCGGGCAGTCGGGTCTGATCTCGCCGCGGTCGACGGCGCGTTGCAGTACGCGCCGGAACTCGGCCGTCTCCGGCTCGATCAGCTGCTCCCGGAGCGCCTGGCGCAGATCCGGGTTGCGGTGGAGCGCCATGGCGACGCCCCGCAGCAGCGCGGAGTTCTGTTCCATGGTGCAGTCGTCCTCGCGGGTCAGCAGGGCGTGCAGGTCGCCGCGGAGGGACCCGGTGTCGATGTCGGTGACCTGCCCCGGCTTGTTGTGCCGGATGGCCTTGACGACCAGTTCGGCCTTGCCGCCCCACTGGCGGTAGAGGGTGGCCTTGCTGGACCGGGTGCGGGCGGCCACGGCGTCCATGGTGAGGGCGTCGTAGCCGACTTCGCGGAGCAGGTCGAGCACGGCGCCGTACAGCTCGGCCTCGCGCTCGGGAGTGATCCGGCTGCGGCGCGCCGTCGCGACCTCTGCCATCTCGCTCGTCCTCTCCCCTGTACGGCCTGCGTATGTGACGAAGATATCCCATGCCCCTAACGAAACGAAACGGTTTCGTACGTGTCCTGGGTCACGGTTGTGAGCTTCCCGTAAGGACCCGCCGCGCGCCGCTCACGAGTTGCTGCCCCCGGGGCCCCGGAAAAGCATGGACAGAGTGAGTTATCTGCGCTTCCCGCACCTCCACGCCGGCCTGCTGTGCTTCGTGGCCGAGGACGACCTCTGGCTCGCGCCGCTGGACGATCCGGGCTGCGCCCGGCGGCTCACCGTCGACCGGACCAAGGTCTCCCACCCCCGTTTCTCACCGGACGGCCGGCATCTCGCGTTCACCAGCTGGCACAGCGCGCTGCCCGAGGTGCACCTGGTGCCCGCGGCGGGCGGGCCGGGGCGGCAGCTCACCCACTGGGGCTCGCTCGACACCCGGGTCTGCGGCTGGTCGCCGCCGGCGGCGGACGGCACGTCGGCGGTGCTCGCCGTCACCTCGCAGGGCGAGCCGTTCTCCCATCTGACCTGGGCGTACAAGGTCTCGTGCGACGGCGACCCGGGCCGCAAGCTGCCCTGGGGCCCGGTCTCCGACCTCCAGGTCGCCGAACTGCGCGGCGAGCGCCGCACCCTGCTGCTCACCGGCACCCCGCCGCACGAGCCCGCCGCCTGGAAGCGCTACCGGGGCGGCGCCACCGGCAGGCTCTGGCTGCACGGTGAGCGGCTCCTCGAAGGGCTCGGCGGGCATCTGCACTCCCCCCTGTTCACCGGCGGCCGGATCGCCTTCCTCTCCGACCACGAGGGCGTCGGCAACCTGTACTCGTGCGCGTACGACGGCTCCGGCCTGCGCCGGCACACCGACCACGACGCCTTCTACGCCCGGCACGCGGCGAGCGACGGCACCCGCGTGGTCTACCAGTGCGCGGGCGAGCTGTGGATCGTCGACGACCTCGCGCCGGACTCCCGGCCGCGCCGCCTGGACATCCGGCTCGACGGCCCCCGCCCGGGACTGCGTACCCACCAGGTGCCCGCCGCCCAGCACGTCGACGGCGTCTCCGTGGACGAGACGGGCCGGGCCAGCGCGGTGGTGGTGCGCGGCAGCCTGTACTGGCTCACCCACCGGGACGGTCCCGCCCGCACCCTCGCCGACACCCCCGGGGTCCGGGTCCGGCTGCCGGAGATGCTCGGCGGGAGCGGCCGGGTCGCCTGCGTCACCGACGCCGGCGGCGAGGACGCCGTGGAGATCGCCCACCTGCCCCGGGCCACCGGCGGCCGGGAGCCGCGCCGGCTGGCCGCCGGGCGGCTGGGCCGGGTGCTGGAGACGGTCTCCGACCCGGCGGGCGGGCGACTGGCGATCGCCGCGCACGACGGCCGGCTGCTGCTGCTCGACGTCTCGGACACCGGTGCGGACGCCGGCACGGGAGACAGCACGGACGACGGCACGGAGGCCGGCCCGGACGGTCCCCGCCGCACGGGAGTGACCGAGCTGATCCGGTCCGTCAACGGCCCCGTGCGCGACCTCGCCTTCTCCCCGGACGGCCGCTGGCTGACCTGGTCCCACCCCGGTATCGGCCGCACCCTGCGGCAGATCAAGATGGCCCGGATCGACGGGCGGGACGGCCCGGTCGTCGTCGACGTCACCGACGGCCGCTTCGAGGACGAGAACCCGGTCTTCACCCGCGACGGCCGCTACCTCGCCTTCCTCTCCTGGCGCGGCTTCGACCCGGTCTACGACGTGCACACCGGCGACCTCTCCTTCCCGCTGGGCTGCCGCCCCTACCTGGTCCCGCTCTCCTCGGCCACCCCCTCCCCGTTCGCCCTGGACCCGGAGGGCCGCCCGGCCGCCGGCGGTCCCGACCCGGTGGAGGACGGGCCCGGCGAGGTCGGCACGGTCACCGTCGAGGTCGAGGGGCTGCCGAGCCGGGTGACGCCGTTCCCGGTCACCGCGTCCAAGTACTCCGCGCTGCACCCGGTCGCCGACGGCGGCCTGGTCTGGCTGCGCTGGCCGATCTCCGGCGCGCTCGGCGAGACCTTCGCCAACCCGGACGACCCCAGCGAACGGCCCACCCTGGAGCACTTCAGCACCGCCAAGGCCCGCAAGTCCGAACTGGTCGACCACCTCGACTGGTTCGCGGTCAGCGGCGACGGCACCCGGCTCGTCGTCCTCGACGAGGGCGACCTGCGCGCCGTGCCCGCCACCGAGCCCGGCGACGGCGACTCCACCACCTGGATCGACGCCCGCCGCATCCTGCACCGGGTCGACCCGGGCGCCGAGTGGCGGCAGGCGTACGAGGAGGCCGGGCGGCTGACCCGCGCCTTCTTCTGGGAGCCGGACATGTGCGGCATCGACTGGGACGCGATCCTCGCCCAGTACCGGCCGCTGGTCGAACGGGTCGCCACCCCGGACGACTTCGCCGACCTGCTCAGGGAGGTCCTCGGCGAACTGGGCACCTCGCACGCCTATGTCACCGCCGCCCGCCGCAACGAGGGCCCGGCGCACTACCAGCGTCTCCAGGGCCTGCTCGGCGCCGACCTCACCCGCCGGGACGGCCGCTGGACGGTCCGGCGCGTCCTGCCCGGCGACTCCTCCGACTCCAAGGCCCGCTCCCCGCTGGCCGGTACCGGCATCCGCGAGGGCGCCGCCCTCACCCACGTCGACGGCCGCCCGGTCGACCCGGTGACGGGTCCGGCCCCGCTCCTCGCGAGCGCAGGCGGTACGACGGGTCGAGCGGACGAGCCCGGACGACGGGCGACCCGGCGCGCGGGCCGCCCTCGGCCGGGGCGAAGGTCAGCTCGACCGTCGTACCGCCCGCGCCCGCGAGGAGCGGGGCCGGACCCGTCACCGGGTCGACCGGGCGGCCGTCGACGTGGGTGAGGGCGGCGCCCTCGCGGATGCCGGTACCGGCCAGCGGGGAGCGGGCCTTGGAGTCGGAGGAGTCGCCGGGCAGGACGCGCCGGACCGTCCAGCGGCCGTCCCGGCGGGTGAGGTCGGCGCCGAGCAGGCCCTGGAGACGCTGGTAGTGCGCCGGGCCCTCGTTGCGGCGGGCGGCGGTGACATAGGCGTGCGAGGTGCCCAGTTCGCCGAGGACCTCCCTGAGCAGGTCGGCGAAGTCGTCCGGGGTGGCGACCCGTTCGACCAGCGGCCGGTACTGGGCGAGGATCGCGTCCCAGTCGATGCCGCACATGTCCGGCTCCCAGAAGAAGGCGCGGGTCAGCCGCCCGGCCTCCTCGTACGCCTGCCGCCACTCGGCGCCCGGGTCGACCCGGTGCAGGATGCGGCGGGCGTCGATCCAGGTGGTGGAGTCGCCGTCGCCGGGCTCGGTGGCGGGCACGGCGCGCAGGTCGCCCTCGTCGAGGACGACGAGCCGGGTGCCGTCGCCGCTGACCGCGAACCAGTCGAGGTGGTCGACCAGTTCGGACTTGCGGGCCTTGGCGGTGCTGAAGTGCTCCAGGGTGGGCCGTTCGCTGGGGTCGTCCGGGTTGGCGAAGGTCTCGCCGAGCGCGCCGGAGATCGGCCAGCGCAGCCAGACCAGGCCGCCGTCGGCGACCGGGTGCAGCGCGGAGTACTTGGACGCGGTGACCGGGAACGGCGTCACCCGGCTCGGCAGCCCCTCGACCTCGACGGTGACCGTGCCGACCTCGCCGGGCCCGTCCTCCACCGGGTCGGGACCGCCGGCGGCCGGGCGGCCCTCCGGGTCCAGGGCGAACGGGGAGGGGGTGGCCGAGGAGAGCGGGACCAGGTAGGGGCGGCAGCCCAGCGGGAAGGAGAGGTCGCCGGTGTGCACGTCGTAGACCGGGTCGAAGCCGCGCCAGGAGAGGAAGGCGAGGTAGCGGCCGTCGCGGGTGAAGACCGGGTTCTCGTCCTCGAAGCGGCCGTCGGTGACGTCGACGACGACCGGGCCGTCCCGCCCGTCGATCCGGGCCATCTTGATCTGCCGCAGGGTGCGGCCGATACCGGGGTGGGACCAGGTCAGCCAGCGGCCGTCCGGGGAGAAGGCGAGGTCGCGCACGGGGCCGTTGACGGACCGGATCAGCTCGGTCACTCCCGTGCGGCGGGGACCGTCCGGGCCGGCCTCCGTGCCGTCGTCCGTGCTGTCTCCCGTGCCGGCGTCCGCACCGGTGTCCGAGACGTCGAGCAGCAGCAGCCGGCCGTCGTGCGCGGCGATCGCCAGTCGCCCGCCCGCCGGGTCGGAGACCGTCTCCAGCACCCGGCCCAGCCGCCCGGCGGCCAGCCGGCGCGGCTCCCGGCCGCCGGTGGCCCGGGGCAGGTGGGCGATCTCCACGGCGTCCTCGCCGCCGGCGTCGGTGACGCAGGCGACCCGGCCGCTCCCGCCGAGCATCTCCGGCAGCCGGACCCGGACCCCGGGGGTGTCGGCGAGGGTGCGGGCGGGACCGTCCCGGTGGGTGAGCCAGTACAGGCTGCCGCGCACCACCACCGCGCTGGCCCGGCCCGTCTCGTCCACGGAGACGCCGTCGACGTGCTGGGCGGCGGGCACCTGGTGGGTACGCAGTCCCGGGCGGGGGCCGTCGAGCCGGATGTCCAGGCGGCGCGGCCGGGAGTCCGGCGCGAGGTCGTCGACGATCCACAGCTCGCCCGCGCACTGGTAGACCACGCGGGTGCCGTCGCTCGCCGCGTGCCGGGCGTAGAAGGCGTCGTGGTCGGTGTGCCGGCGCAGGCCGGAGCCGTCGTACGCGCACGAGTACAGGTTGCCGACGCCCTCGTGGTCGGAGAGGAAGGCGATCCGGCCGCCGGTGAACAGGGGGGAGTGCAGATGCCCGCCGAGCCCTTCGAGGAGCCGCTCACCGTGCAGCCAGAGCCTGCCGGTGGCGCCGCCCCGGTAGCGCTTCCAGGCGGCGGGCTCGTGCGGCGGGGTGCCGGTGAGCAGCAGGGTGCGGCGCTCGCCGCGCAGTTCGGCGACCTGGAGGTCGGAGACCGGGCCCCAGGGCAGCTTGCGGCCCGGGTCGCCGTCGCACGAGACCTTGTACGCCCAGGTCAGATGGGAGAACGGCTCGCCCTGCGAGGTGACGGCGAGCACCGCCGACGTGCCGTCCGCCGCCGGCGGCGACCAGCCGCAGACCCGGGTGTCGAGCGAGCCCCAGTGGGTGAGCTGCCGCCCCGGCCCGCCCGCCGCGGGCACCAGGTGCACCTCGGGCAGCGCGCTGTGCCAGCTGGTGAACGCGAGATGCCGGCCGTCCGGTGAGAAACGGGGGTGGGAGACCTTGGTCCGGTCGACGGTGAGCCGCCGGGCGCAGCCCGGATCGTCCAGCGGCGCGAGCCAGAGGTCGTCCTCGGCCACGAAGCACAGCAGGCCGGCGTGGAGGTGCGGGAAGCGCAGATAACTCACTCTGTCCATGCTTTTCCGGGGCCCCGGGGGCAGCAACTCGTGAGCGGCGCGCGGCGGGTCCTTACGGGAAGCTCACAACCGTGACCCAGGACACGTACGAAACCGTTTCGTTTCGTTAGGGGCATGGGATATCTTCGTCACATACGCAGGCCGTACAGGGGAGAGGACGAGCGAGATGGCAGAGGTCGCGACGGCGCGCCGCAGCCGGATCACTCCCGAGCGCGAGGCCGAGCTGTACGGCGCCGTGCTCGACCTGCTCCGCGAAGTCGGCTACGACGCCCTCACCATGGACGCCGTGGCCGCCCGCACCCGGTCCAGCAAGGCCACCCTCTACCGCCAGTGGGGCGGCAAGGCCGAACTGGTCGTCAAGGCCATCCGGCACAACAAGCCGGGGCAGGTCACCGACATCGACACCGGGTCCCTCCGCGGCGACCTGCACGCCCTGCTGACCCGCGAGGACGACTGCACCATGGAACAGAACTCCGCGCTGCTGCGGGGCGTCGCCATGGCGCTCCACCGCAACCCGGATCTGCGCCAGGCGCTCCGGGAGCAGCTGATCGAGCCGGAGACGGCCGAGTTCCGGCGCGTACTGCAACGCGCCGTCGACCGCGGCGAGATCAGACCCGACTGCCCGGCTCTGGACTTCCTCCTCCACATGATGGTCGGCGGCTTCGCCACGACCGTCCTGCTGGACGAGCAGCCGCCGACCCGGGCGTTCCTCGCCTCCTACATCGACGCCGTGATCCTCCCCGCCCTCGGCGTCCCCGCCCCCTGACACCTCTCCCCTAGGCAAGCCCTCCACCTGACGTCACCGCTCACGTCGCCGGGCTGATCACCCCTGCCCTGATCCACTCCACGACATGACCGGGAGTACGCCCTCGTGGCCACGTTCCTCTACAGACTCGGCCGCCTCGCCTTCCGGCGACGGCACTTCGTCGCCCTGATATGGGTCGCGCTGCTCGCCGTCGCCGGCATCGGCGCGGCCAGCGCCCCGCCCGCCGGCTCCACCTCGTTCTCCATTCCCGGCACCGAGGCGCAGAAGGCCTTCGACCTGCTGGAACAGCGCTTCCCCGGCCAGAGCGCCGACGGAGCCACCGCGCGCGTCGTCTTCAAGGCGCCCGACGGCGAGAAGATGACGGACGCCGGAAACAAGGCCGCCGTCCTCAAGGCCGTCGACGAACTCGGCGACGGCTCCGAGGTCGCCTCGGTCGCCGACCCCTACGCGGGCAAGACCGTCAGCAAGGACGGCACCATCGCCTATACGTCGGTGAAGTACGACGTCTCCGGCATGGAACTGGAGGAGTCCAGCAAGGACGCCCTGGAGGACGCCGCCCAGCAGGCGCGGGACGCCGGACTGACCGTCGAGATCGGCGGCGACGCGCTCCAGGCGGCACCGGAGACCGGCGCCACCGAGGTCATCGGCATCGCCGTCGCCGCCGTCGTCCTCGTCATCACCTTCGGCTCGCTGGTCGCCGCCGGACTGCCGCTGCTCACCGCGCTCATCGGCGTCGGCATCGGCGTCTCCTCCATCACCGCGCTGGCCAGCGCCCTCGAACTGGGCTCCACCACCTCCATCCTGGCGATGATGATCGGCCTCGCGGTCGGCATCGACTACGCCCTGTTCATCGTCTCCCGCTACCGCGCCGAACTCGCCGAGGGCCGCGCCCGCGAGGAGGCGGCCGGACGCGCCGTCGGCACGGCGGGCTCGGCGGTGGTCTTCGCGGGCCTCACGGTGGTCATCGCCCTGGTCGGACTCTCGGTCGTCAACATCCCGATGCTGACCAAGATGGGCATCGCGGCGGCCGCCACGGTCGCCATCGCGGTCCTCATCGCGCTCACCATGGTCCCGGCGCTCCTCGGCTACGCCGGCCGCAGGGTCAAGCCGGCCGGCGCCAAGAGCAGGTTCCTCGGCGGTGCCCGCGCCGAGCGCGCCCAGCAGCGGAACAAGCCCAACATGGGCACCCGCTGGGCCCGCTTCGTCGTCCGCCGCCCGGTCGCCGTCCTCCTCCTGGGCATCGTCGGCCTCGGCGCGGCGGCCGTCCCGGCGGCCTCCCTGGAACTGGGGCTCGGCGACGACGGCTCCCAGCCGACCTCCACCACCCAGCGCCGCGCCTACGACCTGCTGTCCGAGGGCTTCGGCCCCGGCTTCAACGGCCCGCTGATGGTCGTGGTCGACGCCAAGGGCAGCGACGCCCCGCAGGCCGCGTTCACCGACGTCTCCGACGAGATCAAGAGCCTCGACGGGGTCGTCACGGTGACGCCCCCGGCGCCCAACAAGGCGGGCGACACGGCCACCATCACCGTCATCCCCGACTCCAAGCCGTCCTCCGTCGCCACCGAGGACCTGGTGCACGCCATCCGGGACGCCGGGGCCGGGGTGCGGGCGGACACCGGCGCCGAGACCCTGGTCACCGGCTCCACGGCGATGAACATCGACGTCAGCGAGAAACTCAACGACGCGCTCATCCCCTACCTGGTGCTCGTCGTCGGCCTGGCCTTCCTGCTCCTGATCGTGGTCTTCCGCTCGATCCTGGTCCCGCTCAAGGCGGCCCTCGGCTTCCTGCTGAGCGTCCTGGCGGCCCTCGGCGCGGTCGTCGCGGTCTTCCAGTGGGGCTGGCTGTCCGGTCTGCTGGGCGTGGAGGAGACCGGCCCGGTCATGTCGATGATGCCGATCTTCATGGTCGGTGTGGTCTTCGGTCTCGCCATGGACTACGAGGTCTTCCTGGTCACCCGGATGCGGGAGGCGTACGTGCACGGCGAGCAGCCGGACGAGGCGGTCGTGACCGGCTTCAAGCACGGCGCCCGGGTCGTCACCGCCGCCGCGGTGATCATGATGGCGGTCTTCGCGGGCTTCATCGGCTCCAGCGAGTCGATGGTCAAGATGATCGGCTTCGGCCTGGCGATCGCGGTCTTCTTCGACGCGTTCGTGGTCCGCATGGCCCTGGTCCCGGCGGTCCTCGCCCTGCTCGGCAAGCGGGCCTGGTGGCTGCCGAAGTGGCTGGACCGCGCCCTGCCCAACGTCGACGTCGAGGGCGAGGGCCTGCGGGCCCTGGCCGGCCAGGCCGACCCCGACGAGGACAAGGTGCCGGCGCGGGCGTGAGGACGCCCCCGTGACCGTCGGGGCCGCCCGCTTCCCGCAGCGCCGGGAAGCGGGCGGCCCCGAGTCATCCCGCGAACCCGGTCGCCCGCCCCGCCCGCGTCCCGCTACGGTCCCTCCCATGACGACGACAGCCCACCCCCGCTTCGCCGAGGCCCTCACCACCCTGGGCCTGGACGACCTGACCGGACGGATCCGCCGCTTCCCCGACGCGACCAGGACCGCCGCCGAGGCCGCCGCCGCGGTCGGCTGCGAGCTGAGCCAGATCTGCAAGTCGCTGATCTTCGCCGCCGACGGGGTTCCCGTCCTGGTCCTCATGGACGGCGCCTCCCGCGTCGACGTGGACCGGGTCCGCGAGGAACTCGGCGCGCGGAAGGTCACCCGGGCCAAGGCCGACGTCGTACGGGAGACCACCGGGTACGCCATCGGCGGCGTCCCGCCCTTCGGCCACCGCACCCGCACCCGCGTCCTCGCCGACCGCTCCCTGCTCGCGCACGACGTGGTGTGGGCCGCCGCCGGCACCCCGTACACCGTCTTCCCGATGGCCCCGAAGGACCTGGTCACCCACGCCGGCGCCACCCTCGTGGACGTCCGCGAACAGCCCTCCGCGTGACACCGCCGGGGTGCTGACGCTGCGCGCCGGCCGGGAGCGGCGCACCCTGGGAACAGGGGGAACCCCGGGAAGAGCAGGGGGGAACAACAGGTGCGCGAGGTGAGCGTCATGACGCACAACCCAGCCGGATGGCACATCGAGGTCGAATTCACGGAGGACGACCGGCACACGCGGGCCGCCGCGCTGCTGCGGCTGGCCGACGGCACGGAAGTACGGGGCCACGGCCACGCCAGCCGGCACCGGGCCGACCCCCGCCAGCCACGGGTCGGCGAGGAGGTCGCCGGGGCACGCGCGCTGAACGAGCTGGCGATGCGGCTGCTCGACAAGGCGCACGGCGAGATCGACCAGGCGGCGGGCCGGGTCTCCCACCCCATCCACGTGTGAGACGGCTCAGGCGGCGTCCAGTGACGCCCGCACCGCCCGTACCAGCGCCTGTGCGCGGGGGTCCGCCGTCACGCTCCTGCGGAAGCCGTTGGTGACGTAGCCGAAGGCGATGCCCGACTCCGGGTCGGCGAAGCCGAGGGCGCCGCCGCGGCCCGGGTGGCCGAAGGAGCCGGGGCCCAGGAACGGGGACGCGCCGCCGTGCAGCATGTAGCCGAGGCCGAAGCGGGTGCCGACGACGAGCACCCGGTCGGGGCCCGCCGACTCCTCCGTCCGGGCCGCCGCCAGCGTCCGCGGGGTGAACAGGCGGACCCCGTCGACCTCGCCGGCCAGCGCGGCGTAGAAACGGGCCAGGGCGTCGGCGGTCGCGATGCCGTTGGTCGCGGGCAGCGCCGCCGCCCGGTACGCCGGGTCGTTCTGGTCGGGGAAGGGGGCGACGGCGCCGAAGGCGCGGCGGGTGAGGGAGCCGGGATCGTCGTAGGCGGCGGTGACCGAGCGCTTCGGACGCAGCCGCAGCCCGCCCGCGAGGGGTTCGGGCTCGTCGATCCGGCCCACGCGGCCCGCCCTCCCGGCCGCCTCCTCGGCCGCCGGGAGGCCGAGCCACAGGTCGAGCCCGAGCGGGCGGGCGATCTCGTCGGCGAGCCAGGCGCCGGTGGTGCGGCCGGTCACCCGCTGGACCAGACCGTCGAGCAGCCAGCCGTAGGTCAGCGCGTGGTAGCCGTGGTCGGTGCCGGGCTCCCAGACGGGTGCCTGCGCGGCGACCGCCTCGGGGCCGCGCTGCGGGTCGAGGGCCTCGCCGGCGCTCAGCGGGCGGTCGAGGACGGGGAGCCCGGCGCGGTGGTTCAGCACGTGCCGGACCAGGACCCGCTCCTTGCCGTGCGCCTTGAACCCGGGCCAGTACGCGCTCACCGGCGCGTCCAGGTCCAGCTCCCCGCGCTGGTGCAGCAGCAGCGGTACGGCGGCGGCGACGCCCTTCGTCGCGGAGCGGACGACCTGCGCGGTGCCGCGCCGCCAGGGCTCGGTGCCGTCGACGTCGCGGGTGCCGGCCCACAGGTCGACGACCGTGCGGCCGTCGCGGCGGACGGCGACGGCGGCGCCCCGGTCGCCGAGGGCGGTGAAGTTCCGTACGAACGCGTCCCTGACCGGTTCGAAGCCCTCGGCCACTGTGCCGTGCACGTCCACGTCCGTCGTCCCTTTCCCGCGCCGCCGTCAACAGTGCGTGCAACACACACCGTTCACCGGCGATTCCTCATGTGGCGGTCGTCACCGAGCGCGGGTCGAAGCCGAAGGGCAGTTCCAGGCGGTGCGCGCGCATCAGCGCGTCGTCGGAGAGCAGCTCGGCGGTCGGGCCGTCCGCCGCGATCACCCCGTCGCTGAGGATGAGCGAGCGCGGGCAGAGCTGGAGGGCGTACGGCAGGTCGTGGGTGACCATGAGGACCGTGACGTCCAGGGAGAGCAGGATGTCGGCGAGTTCGCGGCGGGAGGCCGGGTCCAGGTTGGAGGAGGGCTCGTCCAGGACGAGGATCTCCGGTTCCATCGCGAGGACCGTCGCCACCGCCACCCGGCGGCGCTGCCCGAAGGAGAGGTGGTGCGGGGGCCGGTCCTGGAAGCCCTCCATGCCGACCCGGGCGAGCGCCCGGTGCACCCGCTCCTCCAGCTCCGCCCCCTTCACCCCGGCCGCCGCAGGGCCGAACGCCACGTCCTCCCGGACCGTCGGCATGAACAACTGGTCGTCCGGGTCCTGGAAGACGATGCCGACCCGGCGCCGGATCTCGGCCATGTGCCGTCTGCCCACGGGCAGCCCGGCGACCGTCACCGTCCCCGCGCCGCCGGTCAGGATGCCGTTGAGGTGGAGCACGAGCGTGGTCTTCCCGGCGCCGTTGGGGCCGAGCAGCGCGACCCGCTCGCCCCGCGCGAGCGAGAAGTCGACACCGAAGAGGGCCTGGTGCCCGTCAGGGTAGGCGAAGGCGAGGCCGGAGACCTCCAGGGAAGCAGTCGTCACAGCACCCATCCCAGCAGACAGACCAGCAGCGCCGCACCGGGGAGGGCCAGCGCGGACGACCACTGCGCCCGGGAGGCGGTCACCTCGTCGATCACCGGCATGGCACCGGCGTAGCCACGGCTGACCATGGCCAGGTGGACGCGTTCGCCGCGCTCGTAGGAGCGGATGAACAGCGCCCCGGCGGACTTCGCGAGGACGCCCCAGTGCCGGACGCCGCTCGCCTCGAAGCCCCTCGACTCCCGGGCGATCCGCATGCGCCGCATCTCGTCGGTGATGACATCGCCGTAGCGGATCATGAAAGAGGCGATCTGGACGAGGAGCGGCGGCAGTTTCAGACGCTGGAGGCCCAGCAGCAGTTCGCGCAGTTCGGTGGTGGAGGCCAGCAGCACCGAGGCGGCGACGCCCAGGGTGCCCTTGGCCAGCACGTTCCAGGCGCCCCACAGGCCGTTCACGCTCAGCGAGAGGCCCAGGACGCCGACCCGGTCGCCCTCGGCGACGAACGGCATCAGCACCGCGAACGCGACGAACGGCACCTCGATCAGCAGCCGCTTCAGCAGGAAGCCGGCGGGGACGCGGGCCGCGTACGCCACCGACGCCAGCAGGACGGCGTAGAGCGCGAACGCCCACATCGCCTCGCGGGGCGTGGACACGACGACGACCACGAAGGCGAAGACCGCGGCCAGCTTGGTGTGCGGCGGCAGGGCGTGCACGGGGGAGTGCCCGTGCCGGTAGAGGCGGTGGGCGTGGCCGGCCCCCATCTCAGACGCTCGTGGTGGTGTCGGCGGGGGAGGTGTCGTCGGTACGGCGGCGGCGGACCGCCCAGAACACCGCGCTGCCCGCGACGACCGTGACGCCGACCCCGATCACGCCCGCGAGACCGCCGGAGAGCCGGGCGTCGGCGACGTCCTTGACGCCGTAGTCGGCGAGCGGGGAGTCGGCGGCGGCGTGCTCCTCGGCCTTGGCGTCGATGCCCTTGTCGGCGGCGACCTTCTCCAGGCCGTCGGGGGAGGCGGAGGCGTAGAAGCTGACGAAGCCGGCGAGGACGACGGAGACCGCCAGGCCGGTGAGCCAGACCTTGCGGTGGGAGCGGGAGGCCGGGACCGGGGCGGGTCCGGCGGCCGGGGCGTCGACGAGTTCGCCGCCGACGCGCAGCTTGAGCCTCTGCTGGAGGCCGCGCGCGCCGTACACCAGGTCGGGGCGGACGGCGATGACCGCGCCGACGGTCAGCGCGGTGATGACGGCCTCGCCGACGCCGATCAGGACGTGCACGCCGATCATGGCGGTGGCGACCTTGCCGAGGGAGACGTCGGTGGTGCCGCCGACCGCGTAGAGGAGGGTGAAGGCGACGGCGGCGGCCGGCACGGAGAGCAGCGCCGCGACGAAGGAGGCGACGGTCACCGTGCGCCGGGTGCGCGGCAGCACCTTCACCAGGCCCCGGAAGACGGCGTAGGCGACGACGGTGGTGACGATCGCCATGTCGGTGATGTTGACGCCGAGCGCGGTCAGGCCGCCGTCCGCGAAGAGGATGCCCTGCATGAGCAGGACGACGGAGACGCAGAGGACCCCCGTGTAGGGGCCCACGAGTATCGCGGCCAGCGCCCCGCCGAGCAGATGGCCGCTGGTCCCCGCGGCGACGGGGAAGTTCAGCATCTGCACGGCGAAGATGAACGCCGCGACCAGGCCGGCCAGCGGCGCGGTCCGCTCGTCCAGTTCCTTGCGCGCGCCGCGCAGGCTGACCGCGACCGCGCCGGCGGCGACGACCCCGGTGACCGCGGAGGTCGGGGCGTTGATGAATCCGTCAGGTACGTGCACCTCTCGATGATAGGGAGCAGGTGCAACACCTGTGCAAGAGCGGGGTAAAGGCTTGCCTCACATCCGATATTCCACTCAAAAGGTATGAAAATGAAGTTATGGGACAGTCAAAGGGGGTGGGTCTCACGGACGAGGAGAACCGAGGAGCCGGTCGATGGCGGTGGTCGAGCAGTACGCGCGGGTCCAGGTCCTCACCGACGTGGACATAGCCGACGACGACGGCCGGTGCGTGCCGGTGGTGCTCCGGTACGACCCCGACGGCGACCCCGGCGCGGTCTGTGTGGGGCTGCCCGGTCCGCGCTATGTCACCTTCGCGCGCGAGTTGCTGGAGCGGGGGCTGCGTGCGCCCGCCGGCACCGGTGAGGTGCGGGTGTGGCCGTGCGGGCGGGTGCGGGCGGTGGTGGAGTTCCACTCCGGGCGGGGGTGTTCGGTGGTCCAGTTCGACGCGACCGACCTGCTGCGGTTCCTGCGCCGGACCTACGCGGCGGCGGCCCGGCCCGTCCCGCACTGAGCCCGCCGGGGCGTCAGCCGGCCGCCTTCAGCAGCGCCGCCACGATCGGGCCCGCCGTGTCTCCGCCGTGGCCGCCGGCCTGCACGACGCCCGCCGCGGCGAGGTCGTCCCGGTAGGCGGTGAACCAGCCGTTGGGCTTCTTCTGCCCGTCGACCTCGGCCGACCCGGTCTTCGCGCCGGTGTCCCCGCCGACCCCGGCCATCGCCTCCGCCGCCGTGCCGTGAACGGCCGTGTACGCCATCAGCTCCCGCAGCTGGGCGAGGGTGCCGGCGGACAGCGTGCGGGAGGCCGTGGCGAGCGTGCGGTCGTCCACCGACGGGGCGACCAGGTACGGCTGGTGGAAGGTGCCGGACTTCACCGTCGCCGCCACCGACGCCATGTTCAGCGGGTTCATCCGCACCCCGCCCTGCCCGATCAGGGACGCCGCCTTCGGCGCGGCGCTCTGCACCGGCACCGCGCCGTCGAAGCTCGGCACCCCGATCGCCCAGTCGTTCCGGCCGAGACCGAAGACCTCCTGGGCCTGCTTCGTCAGGGCGTCGTCCGGGAGCTTGCCGGCCTGGCTGATGAAGGCCGTGTTGCAGGAGCGGGCGAAACTCGCCTTGAAGGTGCCGTCCTTGATCTCGAACTTGTCGTCGTTCTGGAACTTCCAGCCGCCGTACGTGAAGTACTTGGGGCAGGGGTGCTCCTCGTCGGCGGCGGCGAGGCCCTTCTCGATCAGCAGCGAGGAGGTGATGACCTTCATCGTGGAGCCGGGGGCCAGTGAGCCCTGGAAGGCGGTGTTGAAGCCGTGGCCGCTGTTGGCGACGGCGAGGATCTCACCGGTGGAGACCCGGGTCAGCACGACCGACGCCTTCCCGGTGGCCTCCACCTGCTTCTCGGCGAGCACCTGGAGTTCCGGGTCGAGGGTCGTCCGCACCGTGCCCGGGGTGCCCTCGGTCAGCTCCAGCAGGGTCTTGCCGGAGAGCTTCTTCGCCTTGGACGCCTTGCCGCGCACCACCCGCAGCTCGACCCCGGCGGTGCCGCCGGCCTTCTTGCCGTACTTCTCGCGCAGCCCGTCCAGCACGGTGCCCAGCGAGGGGTACTTCGCGGCGGTGATCTCGCCGCCGTCCCGGTCCACCGCCCTCACCGGCGGGTCCCCTGCCTCCCCGGTGACCAGCCGGTCGCCGTCGCCGGCCAGGTCCGGGTGGACGACGGCCGGGGTGAAGGCGACCCGGGGCTCGCCGTCGCCGTCCCGGCGGACGACGGTCAGCTCACTGTCGTACGCCAGCGGCTCGCGCACGTCCTCGAAGACCACCGTCGCCTCGACGGAGAACGGCACCTTCGCGCCGCTCGCCGCACCCGGGGTCAGGGTGACGTCCGTGATCCGGGCGTCCTTGGCGTACGAGGTGAGCAGGGCCCGCGCGGACGCGGCGGAGTCGGTGGCGGCGGCGGCCTCGGCCGGCCTGCCCTGCTGCCAGGCGGCGAGGAACCGGCGGGCCGTGGCGGTGACCTCGGCGGCCGACAGGGGGCCGCTCCTCACCTTCTTCGCGGCGGCCGTGGTACGCGCGTCGTCCCCGGCGGCCGTGCCGTCACCGGACAGCGCCCAGACCCCGGCCCCGGCGCCGGCGACCACCGCGGCGATCACCCCGCCGAGCACGACGGGCCTGGTCCTGCGCCGCTCGGTGACGCGCCTTCTGTTCCCCACTGCTTTCCGTTCCCTCGGTGCCGTCACGTCTTCCAACGACGGCACGCGTCCCGCCGTCCCGCCCCGCGCGGGTGAGTTCAGCCGCCGGCCCGCAGCACGTCCGCGACGATCGGCCCGGCTGCGTCGCCGCCGTGACCGCCCTCCTCCGTCATGGCCGCCGCCGCGATGTCGTTGCGGAACCCGGTGAACCAGCTGTTGGAGACGGTCTGTCCGTCGACCTCCGCCGACCCGGTCTTCGCGCCGATGTCCCCGCCGAGCCCGGACATGGCCTCGGCCGCGGTGCCCTGCGTGGCGGTGAGCCGCATCATCTGCTTCAGCTGCGAGGACGTCGCCGGGGACAGGCCCTTGGCGGTGGCGATCTCCCGGTCGTCCAGGTCCGGCGCGACCAGATAGGGCTGGCGGAACGTGCCGGTGATCGCGGTGGCCGTCACCGAGGCCATGTTGAGCGGGTTCATCTGGACCTGGCCCTGACCGATGGCGCCGGCCGCGCGGTCCGGGCCGCTGACGGCGGGCACGCTGCCGTCGAAGGAGACGATGCCGGTCTTCCAGTCGTCCCGGCCCAGCCCGAACCGCTCCTGCGCCTCCTCGGCCAGCGAGGAGTCCGTCAGCGGCTTCTCGTCGATGAGCTTGATGAAGGCGGTGTTGCAGGACCGCTGGAAGCTGTTGGCCAGGGTGGCCGACTCGTTCGGCTCCATGCCGGTGAGGTTCTTGAAGACCTGGCCCTGCCAGACCGCCTGGTCGGGGCAGGGCGCGGCGCCGTCCATCGAGGTCACGCCGTTGTCTATGAGCATCGCCGCGGTGATGATCTTCATTGTGGAGCCCGGCGCGACCCGCCCCTGGAAGGCGGCGTTGAAGCCGTCCGCGCGGTGGTTGGCGACCGCGAGCACCTCGCCCGTGCTGGGCTTGATCGCCACCACCGAGGACTCGTCGAACTCCGCCACGGCCTTCTCGGCGGCCTTCTGCACGGTCGCGCTGAGCGTCGTCTCCAGCTTGCCCGGCTCGCCCTCCGCGAGGGTCAGCAGCGAGGTGTCCGCCACCTGCTGCGAGGCGTGCCGGACCACCAGCTCGACACCGGGCTCGCCGCCCGCCTGCTCGCCGTACTTCTCCCGCAGCGTGTCCAGGACCGGGCCCAGCGAGGGGTACTTCTCCTTGGTCAGCACCGTGCCGTCGCGGTCCACCGCCTCGATCGGCGGGTTCGCCGACTCCGCGGTGACCAGCGTGTCGCCCTTGGCCTTCAGCTCCGGATGGACGACCGACGGCGCCCAGTCGACCAGCGCCCGCCCCGTGGTCTTGCCGCGCACCACGGTCAGCTGGCTCTTGTACGTCAGCGGCTTGCTCCGGCCGCCGTAGGAGACCGTCGCCTTCACGGCGAACGGCACCTTCGCGCCGACGGCGGTGCCGGGGGTGATGGTGACGTCCTCGATGTGGGCGTCGCGCGCGTACTGCCTCAGCAGCGCACGGGCGGAGGCGTCGTCGTTGGTGTACTCCGCCGCGGCGTCCGCCTGCCCCTTCTCCCAGGCCGCGAAGAACTTCCCCGTCGTCTCCTCGACCTCGTCGGCGCCGAGCGGCCCGGTGCGCACCTCGTCCGCGCCGCCGTCCAGCGCGGACATCACGTTGTACGCGCCGTACCCGGCCCCGCCGACCATCACGGCGAACACCCCGCCGATGACGGCGGCCTTCATCCCCCTGCCCATCGGCAGTCCCCTCCCGTCGGGTTTCCCGGACACGCCCGTTGAACGCGTTCAGAAAGTGGTCACACTGGCACTCTATGTGCCGGGCGTGACTTGCGGTACGGCTGTTTCCGTTTGGTGGCCGAACGGAGACACAGAGATCTCCGTCACACCCAGGTGTCCAGCCACATCCGCGCCCGCCAGTCCTCCATCGGGATCGCCGTGCCCGTGTAGAGCGGCCAGAAGTAGATGAAGTTCCACGCCACCAGCAGGACCAGGACGCCCGCCGCGACCACGCCCGCGACCCGCCGGGCCTCGCTCGCCCCCGCCCGGCCGATCACCGCCCCCAGCAGCATCGCCACCGCCAGGCAGAGGAACGGCAGGAAGACCACGGCGTAGAAGAGGAAGATCGTGCGCTCCTGGTACACGAACCACGGCAGGTAGCCGGCCGCGACCCCGCACGCGATCGCGCCCGCCCGCCAGTCCCGGCGGAACGCCCAGCGCCACAGCACGTACAGCAGCGCCGCGCAGCCCAGCCACCACAGCACCGGCGTGCCCAGCGCCAGCACCTCGCGGGCGCACTTCTCGCCCGCGTCCGCCGGGCAGCCGTCCGTGCCCGGCGCGGGGGACTCGTAGAAGTAGGAGACCGGGCGGCCCAGGACGAGCCAGCTCCACGGGTTCGACTGGTACGTGTGCGGCGAGGTCAGGTGGGTGTGGAACTCGTAGACCTGGCTCTCGTAGTGCCACAGGCTGCGCCACCAGTCGGGGAACAGCCACGACCAGTCGCTGTGCTTCCCGTCGGTCGCCGCCCAGCTGCGGTAGTAGCCGCCCGTGCCGTCGCTCGGGGAGAGGATCCAGGCCGTCCAGGAGACCAGGTAGGTGACGACCGCGACCGGGACCGTCGACAGGAACGCCAGACCCAGGTCGTGCTTGAGGACGGCGGTCCGGGGGCGGTGGGCGCCGGCGACCCGGCGGGCGCCCACGTCCCACAGCACCGCCATGACGCAGAACGCCACCATGATGTAGAGGCCGTTCCACTTGGTGCCGATGGCCAGGCCCAGCATCAGCCCCGCCGCCCACCGCCACGGCCGCGCGCCGAGCCGGGTGGTCTCCGCGACGTACGCGTCCGGGCGGACCAGCCCGTCCGCGTCCACCGGCAGCGCCGCCGCCAGCTTCGCCCGTGCCCGGTCCCGGTCGACCAGCAGGCAGCCGAACGCCGCCAGCACGAAGAAGACCAGCACGCTGTCGAGGAGAGCAGTCCGGCTCATCACGAACGCCAGCCCGTCCAGCGCCATCAGCGCGCCCGCCAGACAGCCCAGGAAGGCCGAGCGGAACAGCCGCCGCCCGATCCGGCACAGCAGCAGGACCGACAGGGTGCCGAGCAGCGCGGTCATGAACCGCCAGCCGAACGGGTCGAACCCGAACAGCCACTCGCCCACGCCGATCACGAACTTCCCGACCGGCGGATGGACGACGTACGACGCGTCCGTGGGGACGGTCACGTCCCCGCCGGAGTTCAGGATCAGGTCGTTGGCGTTCTTGTCCCAGTTGACCTCGAAACCACGGTTGACCAACGCCCACGCGTCCTTGGCGTAGTACGTCTCGTCGAATATCACCGCCTTCGGGCTGCCCAGGTTCCAGAACCGCAGCACGCCCGCCAGCAGCGTCACCAGCAGCGGACCGCCCCACCCCGACCAGCGCACCAGCCGGTCGGCGGCCCGCGGCGGCACCCCGAGCACGCTCCACAGCCGGGGACCGGGCCGCGTGTACGGCGGCACCAGCCGCTCGCGGACACCGGGCCGCGGCCGGGCCGAGTAGCCGAAACGGCGCAGCCGCCGCTGCCAGGCCGGCCGCCGCTCGTGCGGCGCCTGGTCCTGCCGGGTGTCCGTGGAGTCCGTGGACGACGCTGTACTGGTCACCGCGCCATCGTAGGGAACCGGTCTGTGCGAGTCCCGTGCTTGCCCCTGCGAGGATGGAAACGTGACAGTCGCAACCGGAACCCTGGTCCTCGCCGGCACCCCCATCGGCGACCTCGCCGACGCCCCGCCCCGCCTCGCCGAGGAGCTGACCGCCGCCGACGTCGTCGCCGCGGAGGACACCCGGCGGCTGCGCCGGCTCACCCAGGGCCTCGGGGTGACCCCCAAGGGGCGCGTGGTGTCGTACTTCGAGGGCAACGAGGCGGCGCGCACGCCGGAGCTGGTCGAGGAACTCGCCCGGGGCGCGCGGGTGCTGCTGGTGACCGACGCCGGGATGCCGTCCGTCTCCGATCCCGGGTACCGGCTGGTCGCGGCGGCCGTCGAGCGGGACATCAGGGTCACCGCCGTGCCCGGCCCGTCCGCCGTCCTGACCGCGCTCGCCCTGTCCGGGCTGCCGGTCGACCGGTTCTGCTTCGAGGGCTTCCTGCCGCGCAAGGCCGGCGAGCGGCTCACCCGGCTGCGCGAGGTCGCCGCCGAGCGCCGCACCCTCGTCTACTTCGAGGCCCCGCACCGCCTCGACGACACCCTCGCCGCCATGGCCGGGGTCTTCGGCACCGACCGCCGCGCGGCCGTCTGCCGGGAACTGACCAAGACGTACGAGGAGGTCAGGCGCGGCCCGCTGGGCGAGCTGGCGGCCTGGGCGGCCGAGGGCGTGCGCGGGGAGATCACCGTCGTCGTCGAGGGCGCCCCCGAGAAGGGCGCCGAGGAGATCGGGCCCGGGGAACTGGTGCGCCGGGTGCGGGTGCGCGAGGAGGCGGGAGAGCGGCGCAAGGAGGCGATCGCCGCGGTGGCCGTCGAGGCGGGCGTCCCCAAGCGGGAGGTGTTCGACGCCGTCGTCGCGGCGAAGAACGCCGGGGCGTGAAGAACGCCGGGGCGTGAAATACGTCGGGGCGTGAAGTACGCCGGGGTGCGAAGCGCGCCGGGGCGTGACGTGCGCCTCCCGTGCGCGCCCGCGCCCCATGGGCGGGCAAACGGCCGGTCGGCCGGGTAAAGCGCCGGACGGCCCCTTCGGCAAGGGACCGTCAAATCGCCCCCAACACTTGACAGCCCTGGTGATTCCGGGCCGATCCGGGCATCCACTGGAGGAACGGGACGCGTCCACGCCCCTCCTTCGCGGACCACGGGAGCCGGAATGAGCGAGACCACGGTGCACGAGTCCTACTCCTTCGCCTGCATGCGCTGCGGCACCGGCTGGGAGCAGTCGTACGAGATAGAGCACCACACGGACGCCGAGGGCCGGCGGTTCGTGGTGTACACGGCGGACGGGCGGACCGTGCCCTCCCCGCTCTCCCGGCCCACCTGCCACAACTGCGACGGACACGTCGTACGGATCATGCGGCCGGGGCGGGTCGCCTCCGCGCGCGACGCAGCGCGCCCCGCCCCCGCCTCCCTGCCGCCGCAGGCGGGCCCGGTGGAGGTCCCCGAGCCCGCCGCCGGGCCCCGGCCCCGGCACGTCGCCGACCTGCTGCACGCCCTGCACCTGCACCGCACGCACCGCCCGGCGAACTGACCCGCGTTTGTAGGATCGGGGCATGCCTTCGAACGCCCCGGCCGACAAGAACGCGGCACCCCCGCCGCCCGAGCCCCTGCGGGTACCGGTCGCCGACTCGCACACCCACCTGGACATGCAGTCCGGCACGGTCGAGGAGGGCCTCGCGAAGGCCGCGTCCGTCGGCGTGACCACGGTCGTCCAGGTCGGCTGCGACCTCGCCGGGTCCCGCTGGGCGGCCGAGACGGCGGCGGCGTACGACAACGTCCACGCCGCCGTCGCCCTGCACCCCAACGAGGCCCCGCGCATCGTCCACGGCGACCCCGACGGGTGGTCCCGGCAGGGGGCGCGGGCACCCGGCGGGGACGCGGCGCTGGACGAGGCACTCGCCGAGATCGACCGGCTCGCCGCCCTGCCGCAGGTCAAGGCCGTCGGAGAGACGGGTCTCGACTACTTCCGCACCGGCGAGGACGGCAAGGAGGCGCAGGAGCGGTCGTTCCGCGCCCACATCGAGATCGCCAAGCGGCACGGCAAGGCCCTGGTCATCCACGACCGCGACGCCCACGCCGACGTCCTGCGCGTCCTCAAGGAGGAGGGCGCCCCCGAGCGGACCGTCTTCCACTGCTACTCCGGCGACGCCGCGATGGCGGAGATCTGCGCCGAGGCCGGCTACTACCTGTCCTTCGCCGGCAACGTCACCTTCAAGAACGCCCAGAACCTCCGCGACGCCCTCGCCGTCGCCCCGCTGGACCTGGTCCTCGTCGAGACCGACGCGCCCTTCCTCACCCCGGCGCCCTACCGGGGCCGGCCCAACGCGCCCTACCTGATCCCGGTCACCGTGCGCGCGATGGCCGCCGTACGCGGCGTCGACGAGGACACGCTGGCCACGGCGCTGGCCGCGAACACCGCGCGGGCCTTCGGCTACTGATCCCCGGCTACCCTTGCGGGGTGAGCAGCCCCACCCCGCACGACGCCCTGCTGGGCCCCGCCGACATCCGCGAACTGGCGGCGGCCCTCGGCGTCCGCCCCACCAAGCAGCGCGGCCAGAACTTCGTCATCGACGCGAACACGGTCCGCCGTATCGTCCGCACCGCCGAGGTCCGCCCCGACGACGTGGTGGTCGAGGTGGGTCCGGGTCTCGGCTCGCTCACCCTGGCCCTGCTCGAAGTGGCCGACCGGGTCACCGCCGTCGAGATCGACGACGTCCTGGCGTCCGCGCTGCCCGCGACCGTCGCCGCGCGGATGCCGCAGCGCGCCGACCGGTTCGCCCTCGTCCACTCCGACGCCATGCGGGTCACCGAGCTGCCGGGCCCCGCCCCGACCGCCCTCGTCGCCAACCTGCCGTACAACGTGGCCGTGCCCGTCCTCCTCCACATGCTCGACACCTTCCCCAGCGTCGAGCGCACCCTCGTCATGGTCCAGGCCGAGGTCGCCGACCGCCTCGCCGCCGGCCCTGGCTCGAAGGTGTACGGCGTGCCGTCCGTGAAGGCCAACTGGTACGCCGAGGTCCGCCGGGCCGGGTCGATCGGCCGTAACGTGTTCTGGCCCGCGCCCAACGTCGACAGCGGCCTGGTCTCCCTGGTCCGCCGCGCCGAGCCGCTGCCGACCACGGCGTCGAGGGCCGAGGTCTTCGCCGTGGTCGACGCCGCCTTCGCGCAGCGCCGCAAGACCCTGCGGGCCGCGCTCTCCGGGTGGGCGGGCTCGGCGGCGGCGGCCGAGGCGGCCCTGGTCGCCGCCGGTGTGTCGCCGCAGGCCCGGGGGGAATCCCTGACCGTCGAAGAGTTCGCCCGCATCGCCGAACACAAGCAGTGACAGTGACCGCACCTGTTGTCTACGGAAAGTGACGAGCACGTGAGTGTGACGGTACGCGTCCCCGCCAAGGTCAACGTCCAGCTCGCGGTGGGCCCCGCCCGCCCCGACGGCTTCCACGACCTGGCCAACGTCTTCCTCGCCGTGGGGCTCTACGACGAGATCACCGCGACCCCCGCCGACACGCTCCGCGTCACCTGCGAGGGACCGGGGTCCGACCAGGTGCCGCTCGACCACTCCAACCTCGCCGCCCGCGCCGCCCTCGCCCTCGCCGCGCGGTACGGCCGCGAACCCGCCGTGCACCTCCACATCGACAAGGACATCCCCGTCGCCGGCGGCATGGCGGGCGGCAGCGCGGACGGCGCGGGCGCGCTGCTGGCCTGCGACGCGCTGTGGGGCACGGGCGCCTCCCGGGAGGAACTCCTCGACATCTGCGCCGAACTCGGCAGCGACGTGCCGTTCAGCCTGGTCGGCGGGGCGGCGCTGGGCACCGGGCGGGGCGAGCGGCTGACCGAGCTGAAGGTGGGCGGCACCTTCCACTGGGTGTTCGCGATGG
The DNA here is from genome assembly GCF_020521275.1 of Streptomyces daghestanicus. Taxonomy (NCBI): domain Bacteria; kingdom Bacillati; phylum Actinomycetota; class Actinomycetes; order Kitasatosporales; family Streptomycetaceae; genus Streptomyces; species Streptomyces daghestanicus. The sequence goes on from NZ_BNDX01000016.1 coordinate 23,746, forward strand.
CGGAGCGGGGGCTGTCCACGCCGGCCGTCTTCCGCGAGTTCGACCGGCTCGGCGAGGGCGCCGACATCCCGGAACCGGCCGCCTCGCAGGCGGTCCTCGACGCGCTGGCCTCCGGCGACCCCGGCGCGCTCGCCGTCGCCGTCTCCAACGACCTCCAGCCCGCCGCGCTCTCCCTGTTCCCGGAACTCTCCGACACCCTCGCGGCCGGCCGGGCGGCGGGCGCGCTGGCGGCCCTGGTCTCCGGCTCCGGCCCGACGACCGCCTTCCTCGCGGGCGACGCCGACGGGGCGACCGTCATCGCCGGCGTCCTGCGCGCCTCCGGCACGTGCGCGTCCGTGCGGGTGGCGGAGGGGGCGGTGGCGGGGGCGACGGTGGTCTGAGCAAGGGCTCAGAGCTGGTCCACGGCGGTCAGATCAATGTCGATGCCGTAGGGCTGGTCGACCTTGATCCGGTCGCGGTGCATGCCCACGTGCACGTACGCCTTGGTCAGCGGGTCGAGTTCGTACACGTGGATCACCGGCCGTCCGTCCGTACCCACCTGCTCGACGCGCCAGAAGTTCGGGATGCCCGCGGCGGCGTACTTCTGCGGCTTGGTCGTGCGGTCGCGGGACTCGGAGTCGGGCGAGACGACCTCCACGGCGAGGAGGACGTCCTCGGCCTGATAGCGGGTCTTCGCGGGGCCGGTGACCGCCTCGGCACGGAGGACGCTCACATCGGGCTCGGGGCCGTTGCGCTGGTCGAGGACGATGGTCATCTCCCGGCGGACCTTCAGCCCGGTCGGCGCAATGCTGCGCAAACCGGTCACCAGCAGGTCGATGACGACGCTGTGGAAATCCCGCTGCGGACTCACGAAAATCAGGCTCCCGTCGATCAGCTCGGTGTGCGGCGGGAGATCCGGCAGCGTGAACAGGTCGTCCACGGTGTATCCGTCCTGCGGCGGCACCGGCCACTGGACGCGGCTGCGGTGCTCTACGGACTCGGCGGTCATGGTTCCTCCCATGGACGGGATCCTGCTGCCTGCCCTCCACGGTAGCGGGACGATCCGGCCCACGTCATTACAAAGAGTGACTGCCTTCTCCGTGTCAACCCGCCCCTCGGAGGGCCTACGCTTGAAGGCTGATCGTCCCCCAGTCAGGAGAGAAATGGCCGTCAACCTGGTCAATGTCGAGAACGTCAGCAAGGTGTACGGCACCCGTGCCCTGCTGGACGGGGTGTCCCTCGGCGTGTCCGAAGGGGACCGCATCGGCGTCGTGGGCCGCAACGGCGACGGCAAGACCACGCTGATCCGGATGCTCGCCAAGCTGGAGGAGTCCGACACCGGCCGGGTCACCCACTCCGGCGGGCTGCGCCTCGGCGTGCTCACCCAGCACGATTCCCTCGACCCGGCAGCCACCGTCCGGCACGAGGTCATCGGCGACCTCGCCGACCACGAGTGGGCGGGCAACGCCAAGATCAGGGACGTACTGACCGGCCTCTTCGGCGGGCTGGACCTGCCCGGGTTCCCGCAGGGGCTGGACACCGTCATCGGCCCGCTCTCCGGCGGCGAGCGGCGCCGGATCGCGCTGGCCAAGCTGCTCATCGAGGAGCAGGACCTGATCGTCCTCGACGAGCCCACCAACCACCTCGACGTCGAGGGCATCGCCTGGCTCGCCCGGCACCTGGGCGCGCGCCGCTCCGCGCTCGTCTGCGTCACCCACGACCGGTGGTTCCTGGACCAGGTCTGCACCCGCATGTGGGACGTGCAGCGCGGTGTCGTCCACGAGTACGAGGGCGGCTACTCCGACTACGTCTTCGCCCGTGCCGAGCGCGAGCGGATCGCCGCGACCGAGGAGGCCAAGCGGCAGAACCTGGTCCGCAAGGAGCTGGCGTGGCTGCGGCGCGGGGCGCCCGCGCGGACCTCCAAGCCCCGGTTCCGGGTGGAGGCGGCCAACGAGCTGATCGCCGACGTGCCGCCGCCCCGGGACAGCAGCGAGCTGATGAAGTTCGCCTCCTCGCGGCTGGGCAAGACCGTGTTCGACCTGGAGGACGTGACCGTCCAGGCCGGGCCCAAGGTGCTGCTCCAGCACCTGACCTGGCAGCTCGGTCCCGGCGACCGGATCGGCCTGGTCGGGGTCAACGGCGCGGGCAAGACCTCGCTGCTGCGGGCCCTCGCGGAGGCCGCGTACAGCGACGGCGAACGGCAGCCGGCCGGCGGGCAGGTCCGGGTCGGGAAGACGGTCAAGCTGGCCTACCTCTCCCAGGAGGTCGCCGAGCTGGACCCCGACTGGCGGGTGCTGGAGGCCGTGCAGCAGGTGCGGGAGCGGGTCGACCTCGGCAAGGGCCGTGAGATGACCGCGGGGCAGCTCTGCGAGACGTTCGGCTTCGGCAAGGAGAAGCAGTGGACGCCGGTCGGGGACCTGTCCGGCGGTGAGCGGCGGCGGCTGCAGATCCTGCGGCTGCTGATGGACGAGCCGAACGTCCTCTTCCTCGACGAGCCGACCAACGACCTCGACATCGAGACGCTGACGCAGCTGGAGGACCTGCTCGACGGCTGGCCCGGGTCGATGATCGTCATCTCCCACGACCGGTTCTTCGTCGAGCGCACCACCGACCGGGTCTTCGCGCTGCTCGGCGACGGCGCGCTGCGGATGCTGCCGCGGGGCATCGACGAGTACCTGGAGCGGCGACAGCGGATGGAGGAGGCGGCGGCCTCGGCGGCGCCGGCACCGGTGGCGCAGAAGGCGGTCGCCGAGCGGAGCGCCGCGGACCAGCGGGCCGCGAAGAAGGAACTCCAGAAGATCGAGCGGCAGTTGGACAAGATCTCCGAGAAGGAGGGCAAGCTGCACGCGCGGATCGCGGAGAACGCGACGGACTTCGCGAAGGTCGCCGAGCTGGACGCCGAGCTGCGGGAGCTGTCCGGGCAGCGGGACGAGCTGGAGCTGCGGTGGCTGGAGCTGGCCGAGGACGCGTGATCCCTGCCGGGGGCCGGGCTGGGCCGGGGCGTGCGGTGCCGTATTGCGAGGGATTTCGGTGATCCGGGGCAGTTCTCGCCGGTAGGGCAGCGCGACGTCGAACAAGCGTGTAGCTTCCGGGGGCAGGTCGGGGGACGGCCGGGCCGGGGGACCGCGGGGCGGGACTGGGGGTGGCAGTGGGAGCGCGGCTGATGGTGGTCGACGATCACCGATTGCTCGCCGAGGCGCTGGCCTCGGCGCTGAAGCTGCGGGGGCACCGGGTGCTGGCCGCGGCGGCGCCCGCCGCGGGGGCGGCGGAGCTGGTGATCAGCCGGGCGCCGGAGGTGTGTCTGCTGGGCACGGCGACGCCGGCCGAGCCGGGGATCTTCGACCCGGTGGCCCGGATCAAACGGGACCGGCCGCAGGTGGCGGTGCTGGTGCTGGGGCCGGTGCCGAGTCCGCGCGGGATCGCGGCGGCGTTCGCGGCGGGGGCGTCGGGGTACGTCCGGCACGACGAGCGGATAGAGGGCGTCGAGCGGGCGATCATGAAGGCGCGGGCGGGGGAGGCGGCGGTGGCGCCCACGCTGCTGCAAGGGGCGTTCGCCGAGCTGCTGAACCCGGCCGCCCAGCCCGACGACGAGGGGCAGCGGCTGCTGGAGCTGCTGACGCCCCGGGAGCTGGAGGTCCTGGTGCGGGTGGCCGACGGCGAGGACACGCGGGTGATCGCGGCGGGGATGGGCATCGCGCCGTCCACGGCCCGTACGCACGTCCAGCGGGTGCTGATGAAACTGGGCGTGGGGTCGCGTCTTGAGGCGGCGGCGCTGGCGGCGCGGACGGGGCTCCTCGACCGAGCGGGTGCCTCCGGCGGGTGACCCGGGGCCGCCGCGCGTAGCGCCGTGTGCCGGTGGGGTGCCTGCGGGTGGTGTGGGGTGCGGTGGGGTGCCTGCGAGGCTCCTGTGCGGGTCCGGTGAGGGTGCGCGTAGCGCCTGTTGCCGGTGGGCGGGTGGGTGGGTCGGGGACGGGGTTGGGGGGTGTCCGTCCTCGGAACGGCGCGGAATCGGTCTTCTACGGTGGTGAACGGCGCGGACGCGCGCCGCCCCCTGCGGGCGGGCTCGCCCCACCCCGCCCCCTGCGGGCGGACACCCCATCCCGCCCCCGCGCGTTTGTGACTCCGCCCGGCTACGGCCGCAGGCGACCGTGGCCCCGCCTGGCTGCGCGCCGCGCGGACCGCGTCCACGCCGGTACGCGCGTGCCGGGGACCGGGGCCGGGCGGCCGGCCCCGCTCCACCGCGGGCAGTCGTGCCGCCCGGGGCGGCACGGGTGGGCGTGACGCAGCCCGCTCGCGCCGGGCTGCGTCACGCCCCCGGCCCGAGCCGTCACGCCGGCCAAGCCCACCGGCGCCCCTTACTTCTCGACCGGCGGCGTAGGAGGAGCCGTGGGCCTCAGCTTCAGCCAGGTCAGGAAGAACAACCCCAGCACCAGCATCCCCAGCCCGGTCCACAGGTTGATGTTCACGCCCTCCGCCTTGTCGATGTCCGCGTCGGACGCCGTGAGGCCCGCGATCGTGACGATCACGCCGTACAGGGCGAACAGCCCGCCGATGATCCGCCGGATGTCGAACAGCCGCGCGGCCGTCGCGGACTTGGTCTCCAGCTCGGAGACCTCCTCCTGGACGTTCTTCTCGTGGAACTCAGACATGCTTCCTCAATCCTCCCGCGATCAGAACGAGAACGGGATGTAGCAGGCGGCCGCCAGCACGACCGCACCCCAGCCCAGCAGCGCCGGCTTGCGGTACCACGCGTCGTCGCCCTCTCCGGGCGCCTCGGACATCCCCGCCGACCGGGTGCCGTAGACCAGGCCCTCCAACTCGGCGGCCGGCTTGGGTGCGGTGAAGAGGGACACCGCCACCATGACCACCGCGCCCGCGACGAACCCGACGATCGCGGAGACGAAGTTGGCCCCCTGGTCGGAGGGGATGTCGACGACGCCCTGCTTGTAGATCCAGAAGTAGTTGACCATCGCGGCGACCGTGCCCGCGAGCAGACCCCAGAAGCCGGACTTCACCGACGCCCGCTTCCAGAACATGCCGATGATGAAGACCACGAACATCGGCACGTTGAAGAAGGAGAACAGCGTCTGGAGGTACGCCATGATGTTGGAGAAGGACTGCGCCAGGAACGCCGTGCCGATGGACGCCAGCACGCCGATGACCGTGATGAGCCGGCCGAACTTCAGGTAGTACTCGTCCGACTCCCCCTTCTTCACGTACTTCGCCCAGATGTCCGTCGTGAACACCGTGTTGAAGGACGACACGTTGGCCGCCATGCCGGCCATGAACGCGGCGAGCAGACCGGTCACCGCGATGCCCAGCACACCGTTGGGCAGGAACTGCTCCATCAGGTACGGGATCGCGTCGTTGTACTGAAGGTCGGAGCCGGCCGTGCCGATCTTCGGGACCAGGGCCGCGGCGACCAGGCCGGGGATCATCACCAGGAAGACGATGAAGATCTTGGGGAACGCCGCGATCAGGGGGGTGCGCTTCGCGGCGGAGAGGTTCTTCGCGGAGAGCGCGCGCTGCACCTCCGCGAAGTTGGTGGTCCAGTAGCCGAAGCCGAGGACGAAGCCGAGGCCGAGGACGATGGTCAGCCAGTTCGCGCCGAGCGGGTTGTCGCTGCCGATGCCCGTGCCGCCCCAGGACGTCATGAAGTCGCCGCCGTGCTGGGCGGAGAGGGTGTCGGACAGGCCGTCCCAGCCGCCGACCTTCTTCAGGCCGAGGATGGTGATCGGGATCAGGGCCGCCAGGATCACGAAGAACTGGAGGACCTCGTTGTAGATCGCCGAGGACAGGCCGCCGAGGGTGATGTAGGCGAGGACGAAGGCGCCCGCGACGACGATCGACACCCACAGGGGCCAGCCGAGGAGGGCCTCGACGACGATGGCCAGGGCGTACAGGTTGACGCCCGCGATCAGGATCGCGGCGATGGCGAACAGGATCGAACTGAGCAGGTGCGCGGAGCGGTCGAAGCGGAGGAGGAGGAACTCCGGGACCGAGCGGACCTTGCTGCCGTAGTAGAACGGCATCATCACCAGGCCCAGGAAGACCATCGCCGGGATGGCGCCGATCCAGTACCAGTGGGTCGTGTAGACGCCGTACTGGGCGCTGTTGGCGGCCATGCCGAGGATCTCGGTCGCGCCCAGGTTGGCCGCGACGAAGGCGAGTCCGGTGACCCACGCGGGCAGGGAGCGGCCGGAGAGGAAGAAGTCCAGGCTGGTCTTGACCGAGCGGCGGGCGGCCAGGCCGATGCCCAGCACCACCAGGAAGTAGATCGCGAGGATCGTGTAATCGAGCCAGTTGGTGGGGAGCCGGAGCTCCGCCGCCAGGTATGTGGGGGTCTGCATGCGTACTCGCTTCGTTGCGTGAACTGATCCGAGCGGAACCTAACGCTCCGCGTTCAGAAAATGAACACTTTCGATGGTGTTCTTTGATTGATTGTGATGAACGGCCTCGCTGGTGACTTGTGGTGTGTTATGTTTGATTGTGTTGGGTGCGGTGGAGTAGAGGTGTGAGGAGTCCGGCAGTGAAGAAGACCTCGACCCGGCTGGCCGACGGGCGCGAGCTGATCTACTACGACCTGCGCGACGACGTCGTGCGGGACGCCGTGGACCGCCGTCCGCTGGAGCCGACCGTGACCTCCTCGGAGATCCGCCGCGACGTGCTCCTCGGCGACGCGGTCGCCGTCGCCTCGCACCGCCAGGGGCGGACGTACCACCCGCCCGCCGACCAGTGCCCCCTGTGCCCCACGCGGGGCGACCGGCTGAGCGAAATCCCGGACTCGTCGTACGACGTGGTGGTCTTCGAGAACCGCTTCCCCTCGCTGGCCGGTGACTCCGGGCGCTGCGAGGTCGTCTGCTTCACCTCCGACCACGACTCCTCCTTCGCCGACCTGGACGAGGAGCAGGCCCGGCTGGTCCTGGACGCCTGGACGGACCGCACCTCCGAGCTGTCGCATCTGCCCTCCGTCGAACAGGTCTTCTGCTTCGAGAACCGCGGCGCCGAGATCGGTGTGACGCTCGGTCACCCCCACGGGCAGATCTACGCTTACCCCTTCACCACCCCTCGCACCGCCCTGATGCTCCGGTCGCTCGCGGCCCACAAGGAGGCCACCGGCGGGGAGAACCTGTTCGACTCCGTGCTGGAGGACGAGCTGAGCGGCGAGCGGATCGTCCTGGAGACCGAGCACTGGGCCGCCTTCGTGCCGTACGCCGCGCACTGGCCCTACGAGGTGCACCTGTATCCGAAGCGGCGGGTGCCCGACCTGCTGGGGCTGGACGAGGCGGCGCGCACAGAGTTCCCCCAGGTCTATCTGGAACTGTTGCGGCGGTTCGACCGGATCTTCGGCGAGGGCGAGCCTCCGACGCCCTACATCGCGGCCTGGCACCAGGCGCCGTTCGGGCAGCTGGAGGAGTTCGAGGGCGTCACCCGTGACGACTTCGCGCTGCACCTGGAGCTTTTCACCATCCGCCGTACGTCCGGCAAGCTGAAGTTCCTCGCGGGTTCCGAGTCCGGCATGAACGTGTTCATCAACGACGTGCCGCCGGAGCGCGCGGCCGAGCGACTGCGAGAGGTAGCGAGTTCATGAGCGGGAAGTACCTGGTGACGGGCGGCGCGGGATACGTCGGCAGTGTCGTCGCCCGGCATCTGCTGGAGGCCGGGCACGAGGTCGTCGTGCTCGACAACCTGTCGACCGGCTTCCGCGAGGGCGTCCCGGCCGGGGCCTCCTTCGTCGAGGGCGACATCCGCGACGCCGGCAAGTGGCTGGACGCCTCCTTCGACGGGGTGCTGCACTTCGCCGCGTTCTCGCAGGTCGGCGAATCCGTGGCGAAGCCCGAGAAGTACTGGGAGAACAACGTCGGCGGGAGCATGGCCCTGCTCGGCGCGATGCGCGAGGCCGGCGTGCGCCGCCTGGTCTTCTCCTCCACCGCCGCCACCTACGGGGAGCCCGCGCAGGTGCCGATCGTCGAGACCGCGCCGACCGCGCCGACCAACCCCTACGGGGCGTCCAAGCTCGCCGTCGACCACATGATCAGCGGCGAGGCCGCCGCCCACGGACTGGGCGCCGTCTCGCTGCGGTACTTCAACGTGGCGGGGGCGTACGGGGAGTACGGCGAGCGGCACGACCCCGAGTCGCACCTGATCCCGCTGGTGCTCCAGGTCGCGCAGGGACGGCGGGACGCCATCTCCGTGTTCGGTGACGACTACCCGACCCCGGACGGCACCTGCGTACGCGACTACATCCACGTCGCCGACCTGGCCGAGGCCCACCTGCTGGCGCTCTCCGCCGCCCGCCCCGGCGAGCACCTCATCTGCAACCTGGGCAACGGCAACGGGTTCTCTGTCCGCGAGGTCATCGAGACCGTGCGCCGGGTCACCGGGCACCCGATCCCCGAGGTCGTGGCCCCGCGCCGGGGCGGCGACCCGGCGGTGCTGGTCGCCTCCGCCGGGGCCGCGCGCGAGAAACTGGGCTGGAACCCGTCCCGCGCGGACCTCGCGGGAATCGTCGCGGACGCCTGGGAGTTCGCCCAGCGGCGCGCCAACTGAAAGCGCCTGTCGGAACGCAGGGGAAAGGTCAGGGGATGAGTGTGGAGACGGCCGCCGAGGTCGCCCAGCGGTTCACCGAGCTGTACGGGAGCGCGCCGGAAGGGGTGTGGGCGGCGCCGGGCCGCGTCAACCTCATCGGCGAGCACACCGACTACAACGACGGCTTCGTGATGCCCTTCGCGCTGCCGCACACCGCGGTGGCGGCCGTGTCGCCCCGCACGGACGGCGTGCTGCGCCTGCACTCCGCGGACGTCGACGGCGGCGTCACCGAGCTGCGGGTGGCCGACCTGACCCCCGAGGCCGACCGGAGCTGGACGGCGTACCCCTCGGGCGTCGTCTGGGCGCTGCGCGAGGCCGGGCACGAGATCACCGGCGCCGACGTCCACCTCGCCTCGGCGGTCCCCTCCGGCGCCGGACTCTCCTCGTCGGCGGCGCTGGAAGTCGTGATCGCCCTCGCCCTGAACGACCTGTTCGGGCTGGGCCTGCGCGGCTGGCAGCTCGCCCGGCTCTGCCAGCGCGCGGAGAACGTCTACGTCGGCGCCCCCGTCGGCATCATGGACCAGACGGCGTCCGCCTGCTGCGAGGCCGGGCACGCCCTGTTCCTGGACACCCGGGACCTGTCCCAGCGGCAGATCCCCTTCGACCTCGCCGCCGAAGGGCTGCGCCTGCTCGTCGTCGACACCCAGGTCAAGCACGCGCACAGCGAGGGCGAGTACGGCAAGCGCCGGGCCGGCTGCGAGAAGGGCGCGGCGCTGCTCGGCGTCGACGCCCTGCGGGACATCCCCTACGGGGAGCTGGACGCGGCCCTGGAGCGGCTCGGGGACGAGGAGGAGGTGCGGCGGCTGGTGCGGCACGTCGTCACCGAGGACGAGCGGGTCGAGCGGGTCGTGGGGCTGCTGGAGTCCGGCGAGACCCGGGCGATCGGGCCGGTGCTGGTCGAGGGGCACGCCTCGCTCCGCGACGACTTCCGCATCTCCTGCCCGGAGCTGGACCTCGTCGTCGACACCGCGGCCGCCGCCGGTGCGCTCGGCGCGCGGATGACCGGCGGCGGCTTCGGCGGCTCGGCGATCGTGCTGGTGGAGGCCGCAGACGTGGACGGCGTCACCAAGTCCGTCGAAGAGGCCTTCGCGGCGGCCGGGTTCACCGCGCCGCGCACCTTCGAGGCGGTCCCGTCGGCGGGCGCGCGCCGGCTGTCGTGACCCGGGTCAGGCGAGCCGTCTGACCAGGGTGTACTCGGTGATCCCCGGCGGATAGTCGGGGATCACGCCCACCACCTCGTACCCCCGCTTCCGGTAGAACCCCGGCGCCTGGAAGTCCCACGTCTCCACCCGCGCCGCCCGGCAGCCCCGGTCCCGGACCGCGATCGTCTCCGCCCGCGCCAGCAGCCGGGAGCCCAGACCGGCGCCGCGGTGCCGGCCGTCCACCCACAGGTACGTCACGTGCAGCCAGCTCGCCCAGGTGTGGCCGACCAGCCCGCCGGCCAGCCGGTCGTCCCCGTCCATCACCCAGACGTGCAGCGGGACTTCGCGATCGTGAGCGGTTCCGCGCAGCGCGCGCAGGACGGGGGAGGCCGCGGTGTTCGTCTCCTTCAGACGACTGTGCAGGATGTCGCGCCGTACTCTGTCGACTTCTGTCTCAAGACGAAACATGCGGCTCACCATAAACGGGCCCGACCGCCAGTTCTGCAAATAACCTTCCGCTCCCGCCCCTCGCCCGTACCCTGAGGGACAGCACCGGTGGGGGCCGGTGCCGTTCAGGGGGCGAGACAGTCGGGTACGGCGCCCGGGGCGGGGCAGCGATCTCCTGGCGGCGGCGGCCGCACGGCGATGGCGGCCGGTCCCGCGCCCCGGTGTCGGACAGCGCGTCACCGGGCACCGGCGGACCCGGGACCAGGAACGGTCCGGGCGTCGTACCCGTGCTGAAGTCGTCCTTTGAGACTGGGAATCCCCCGCTCCCGGGAGCGTGGGGAAGGGGGTCACGTGGTGCGTATCCGAGTCCTGGTCATCGACGACCACCGCATCTTCGCCGAGTCGCTCGCCGCGGCGCTGGCCGCGGAGCCCGACGTCGACGTGTCCGCGGCGGGCAGCGGCCCGGCCGCGCTGCGCTGCCTGGAACGGGCGGCCTCCGAGGGCCGCCGCTTCGACGTGCTGCTCGTCGACGCCGACCTCGGCGCCGCCCTCCCCGGCACCACCCGGCCCGCCGTCCCCGTACGGGACGCCGACGAGGACCGGGTCGACGGGATCTCCCTGGTCACCGGGGTGCGGTCGGCCCAGCCCGGGGTGCGGGTCGTGGTCCTCGCCGAGAAGGACGACCCGCGGCGGGCGGCGCTCGCCCTCCAGGCCGGGGCGTCCGGCTGGGTGGCGAAGGACTGTTCGCTGAACCGGCTGCTCACCGTCATCCGCGGGGTGCTGCGCGACGAGACGCATCTGCCGCCCGCCTTGCTCACCGGCGTCCTGCGTGAGCTGACCGCCGCCCGCAGGCACCGCACCGAGAGCGAGCGGCTGGTGGAGTCGCTGACCCCGAGGGAACGGGAAGTGCTGCGGTGCATGGTGGCCGGGCTCGGGCGGAAGGCCGTCGCCGAACGGCTGTTCCTGTCCCCGCACACCGTGCGCACCCACATGCAGAACGTCCTCGGCAAGCTCGGCGTGCACTCCACGCTCGCCGCCGTGGCCCTGGCCCGGCGGGCCGGCGTCGGCCCGGTCGACCTGGGTCCGCCGCCCGGCGGACGGATCGGCGCGCAGGAGACCCACAGCGCTTGAGGCGGGTGCCCCGGTCAGCCGGGGATGTTGTCGAACGGCGCGGTCAACTGGCGCAGCAGGCCCGCCAGTTCGGCGCGCTGGGCGCCGGACAGCTCCGCGAGGATGGCCCGCTCCTGGTCGAGCAGCCCGGCCAGCGCCTGGTCGGCGCGGTCCCGGCCCTCGCCCGTGAGCCGGACCAGCACGCCCCGCCGGTCGCTGGGGTCGGGCAACCGCTCCACGAGCCCCTTCTTCGCCAGCCGGTCGATGCGGTTGGTCATCGTGCCCGACGTGACCAGGGTCTGCGTGAGCAGCTGTCCCGGGGAGAGCTGATACGGGGTGCCCGCGCGGCGCAGTGCCGTGAGCACGTCGAACTCCCACGGCTCCAGCTGGTGCTCGGAGAAGGCCAGGCGGCGCGCCCGGTCCAGATGCCGGGCCAGCCTGCTCACCCGGCTGAGCACCTCCAGCGGCTCCACGTCGAGGTCAGGGCGCTCCCGGCGCCACGCTGCGACCAGCCGATCGACCTCGTCCTCCATGACGATCAGTGTAGTCGTTGTGTCGACGTGAAGTCTCTTGACATCGACTATCTCGACCATGACTCTTTAGATAGTAACTATCTCGATGTAGAGATACTTTGGTGCGGGGCGGGGAACCCGTCCCCGGAGCAGACCCCGACCCGCCCCGGACCGGGAGGAACCATGCCCGCCACCGCCCCCACCTGGGACCCCGCCCAGTACCTGCGCCACGCCGGTCCCCGCACCCGCCCCTTCACCGACCTCCTCGCCCGCGTCCCCCGCCTCCCCGGCGACCCGCCCCGCATCGCCGACCTCGGCTGCGGCCCCGGCAACGCCACCGTCCTGCTCACCCACCGCTGGCCCACCGCCCGCATCACCGGCTACGACAACGCGCCCGCGATGCTGGAACGCGCCCGCGCCCACGCCGGACCCACACCCGGCGGCGGACACCTCGACTTCACCCCCGCCGACGTCCGCACCTGGCACCCCGCCGAGCCCCACGACCTCATCCTCAGCAACGCCACCCTCCAGTGGGTCCCCGGCCACGACGACCTGTTCGCCCGCTGGGCCGACACCCTCACCCCCGGCGGCACCCTCGCCTTCCAGGTCCCCGGCAACTTCGACGCGCCCAGCCACCGCCTGATGCGCGAGCTGGCCGGCTCCCCGCGCTGGCGCCACCGCCTCGCCGGCGTCCTGCGCCACACCGACGCCGTCCGCACCCCCGGCGAGTACCTCGCCCGCCTCACCGCGCTCGGCCTCACCGCCGACGTGTGGGAGACGACCTACGTCCACCTGCTGACCGGCGAGGACCCCGTCCTCGACTGGGTCAAGGGCACCGGACTACGGCCCGTGCTCGACGCCCTCGACGACGACCCGGCGCCCGGGACGCCTTCACCGAGAAGTACCGCACCGCGCTCCGCGCCGCCTACCCCGCCGGACCGCACGGCACGGCCTTCCCCTTCCGGCGGATCTTCGCCGTGGCCCGCAAGGCGGCGACGGCCTGATCACACCACGCCGTCCGCCCGCAGCGCGCCGATCTCCTCCTCGGACAGGCCCAGCTCGGCGAGGACGGCCCCGGTGTGCTCGCCCAGCGCCGGCACCGCCTCCATGCGGGGCGCCCCGGTGGTCGGGCCCGGCGGGGCCAGGGCCGGGACCGGGCCGGCGGGCGTCGGGACCGAGTGCCAGCGGCCCCGGGCCGCGAGCTGCGGGTGCGCCCACACCTCGGCGAGGCTGTTCACCCGGGCATTGGCCACGGGCACCGCGTCGAGCAGGTCCATCGCCTCCGCGCCGGACAGCTCCCCGAACCGCGCCGCGATCAGCCGTCCCAGCTCCTCCCGGTGCGCGTCCCGGCCCGCGTTGGTGGCGTAGCGCGGGTCGGTGGCCAGCGCGGGACGGCCCAGGAAACCCGTACAGAAGCCCCGCCACTCACGGTCGTTCTGGACCGCCGTCATCACGACCGTGCCGTCACCCGCCGCGAACGGGCCGTACGGGCAGATCGTCGCGTGCGCGGCGCCCGCCCGGGGAGGCGGCGGGGCGCCGTCGAAGGCGTAGTACAGCGGGAAGCCCAGCCACTCCGCCGTGGCCTCCAGCATCGACACGTCCAGATGCGTGCCCTGCCCGGTCCGGCCCCGCTCCAGCAGCGCCGCGAGGACCGAGCTGTACGCGTACATGCCCGCCGCGATGTCCGACACCGCGATCCCCGCCTTCGCCACCGCCTCCGGCGTCCCCGTCACCGACAGCAGCCCCGCCTCCGACTGCACCAGCAGGTCGTACGCCTTGCGGCCCGCGTACGGACCCGGCGAGCCGTACCCGGAGATGTCGCACACGATCAGCTCCGGACGGCGCGCCCGCAGCTCCCCGGCACCGAGCCCCGCGCGGGCCGCGGCCCCCGGCGCCAGGTTCTGGAGGAAGACGTCCGCGCGGTCGACCAGCCGCCGCAGCACCGCCAGGCCCCGCGGGTCCTTGAAGTCCAGGGTGAGGGACTCCTTGTTGCGGTTGGCCCACACGAAGTGCGAACTCAGCCCGCGCACCCGGCCGTCGTAGGACCGGGCGAAGTCCCCCGACCCCGGCCGCTCCACCTTGATCACCCGGGCGCCGAGATCGGCGAGCTGACGGCTGGCGTACGGCGCGGCCACCGCCTGCTCCAGCGCGACCACGGTGACACCGCTGAGCGGCTGCACGGCTCACCCCCTCCGCCCTCCGCCGGAACGACGACCGGCCCTAACTCTTGCGGTGTCCGATCAGCCGCGGCTTCTGCTCCAGCCCGTCCAGCCCGTGCCACGCCAGATTCACCAGGTGCGCCGCGACCTCCGCCTTCTTCGGCTTGCGCACGTCCAGCCACCACTGGCCGGTCAGCGCCACCATCCCGACCAGCGCCTGCGCGTACACCGGCGCCAGCTTCGGATCGAAACCCCGGCTCTTGAACTCGCGGCCCAGGATGTCCTCCACCTGGGTGGCGATGTCCGAGATCAGCGAGGCGAAGGTGCCCGTGGACTGAGGGATGGGGGAGTCCCGGACCAGGATGCGGAAACCGTCCGTGTACTCCTCGATGTAGTCCAGGAGCGCGAAGGCCGCCTGCTCGCACAGCTCCCGCGGATGGCCCGCGGTCAGCGACGACGTCACCATGTCCAGCAGCCGCCGCATCTCCCGGTCCACCACCACGGCGTACAACCCCTCCTTGCCGCCGAAGTGCTCGTACACCACCGGCTTGGAGACCCCCGCCCGCGCGGCGATCTCCTCCACCGAGGTGCCCTCGAAACCCTTCGCGGCGAAGAGGGTGCGGCCGATCTCCAGCAGCTGTTCGCGGCGCTCGGCACCGGTCATCCGGGTGCGGCGCACGCGCCGCGGCTTGTCATTGCCTGGGGTGCTGCTGGAGTCGGTCGCCACGGCCTCCATCATGCCGCCTCGGCCGTCTCCTTCCGGCGGCGGGAACCGTTCTCGTCCGGCTTACGGCGCGAATCGATACGCGAGCGTGACGGCCAGCGCACGTCATAGGCCCAGCCGAGCATCTCGAAGATCCGGATGAACCGCGCCGAGGAGTCGATCTGACCGCGCTCCACACCGTGCCGCGCGGAGGTCGGGTCGGCGTGGTGCAGGTTGTGCCAGGACTCCCCGCACGACAGGACCGCCAGCCACCACACGTTGCCCGAACGGTCCCGCGACTTGAAGGGCCGCTTGCCGACCGCGTGGCAGATCGAGTTGATCGACCAGGTGACGTGGTGCAGCAACGCCACCCGCACGAGTGACCCCCAGAAGAACGCGGTGAACGCCCCCCACCACGACATCGTCACCAGACCGCCGATCAGCGCCGGCAGCAGCAGCGACAACGCCGTCCACAGCACGAACTGCCGGGAGATCGCCCGCATCACCGGATCGTTGACCAGGTCCGGCGCGTACTTCTCCTGCGGCGTCTGCTCCTCATCGAACATCCAGGCGATGTGCGCCCACCACAAGCCCTTGAGCAGCGCCGGGACCGTCTCCCCGTACCGCCACGGCGAGTGCGGGTCACCCTCCGCGTCGGAGAACCTGTGATGCTTGCGGTGGTCGGCGACCCACCGCACCAGCGGTCCCTCCACCGCCATCGACCCCGCGATCGCCAGCGCGATCCTCAGCGGCCGCTTCGCCTTGAACGAACCGTGCGTGAAGTGCCGGTGGAACCCGATCGTGATGCCGTGGCACCCGAGGAAGTAGAAGAAGACGAGCAGGCCGAGATCGAGCCAGCTCACACCCCACCCCCACGCCAGCGGCACCGCCGCCACCAGCGCCAGGAACGGGACCGTGATGAAGAGCAGCAGGGTGATCTGCTCGATCGAACGCTTCTGCTCACCGCCCAGCGTCGCGGAGGCCGCGCCGGCGTCGTCAGGCGTCTTCGAAGCGTTTGGGATCACATCGGAACTCGTGGTCATGCGCGTCCTCTGAGGGGGTCGGGGGTAGAGGTCGGGATGCCGGGCCGCGGAGACCGAGCGGTCGTGCCTACGGTTCCGTAACCTACGGCGACGTAAGTATGGCAGCGCGTAGTCACGCGGCGAGGGCCCGTGAGCCTGCGCGTCCCGGTGGACACCTATCCTGGGAGTCGGTCGGACAGCGCGGTCCGCTCTGACTCTTTCCCGGACGCCCGGCCCCGTAAGCGGCACCCGCCGCGCGAGACTCCGTCCGGGTTCCCTCCCAGACGAGCTTCAACACTGCAAGGAGCCGCACCTGTGAGCAGTGCCGACGACCAGACCACCACGGCGACCACCAACAGCGAACTGCGCGCCGACATCCGCCGCCTGGGCGATCTCCTCGGGGAGACCCTCGTCCGGCAGGAGGGCCCGGAGCTGCTGGAACTCGTCGAGAAGGTCCGCCGACTCACCCGAGAGGACGGCGAGGCCGCCGCGGAGCTGCTGCGCGGCACCGAACTGCAGACCGCGGCCAAGCTGGTCCGCGCCTTCTCCACCTACTTCCACCTCGCCAACGTCACCGAGCAGGTCCACCGCGGCCGCGAACTGCGCGCCCGCCGCGCCGCCGAGGGCGGACTGCTCTCCCGTACCGCCGACCGCCTCAAGGACGCCGACCCCGACCACCTGCGGGAGACCGTCGCCAACCTCAACGTGCGCCCCGTCTTCACCGCGCACCCCACCGAGGCCGCCCGCCGCTCCGTGCTGAACAAGCTCCGCCGGATCGCCGCCCTCCTCGACACCCCCGTCATCGAGTCCGACCGGCGCCGCCTGGACACCCGCCTCGCCGAGAACATCGACCTGGTGTGGCAGACGGACGAACTCCGCGTCGTCCGCCCCGAACCCGCCGACGAGGCCCGCAACGCCATCTACTACCTGGACGAACTGCACGCCGGCGCCGTCGGCGACGTCCTGGAGGACCTCACAGCCGAGCTGGAGCGCGTCGGCGTCAAGCTCCCCGACGACACCCGCCCCCTCACCTTCGGCACCTGGATCGGCGGCGACCGCGACGGCAACCCCAACGTCACCCCCGAGGTCACCTGGGACATCCTCATCCTCCAGCACGAACACGGCATCAACGACGCCCTGGAGATGATCGACGAGCTGCGCGGCTTCCTCTCCAACTCCATCCGCTACACCGGCGCCACCCAGGAACTGCTGGACTCCCTCACCGCCGACCTCGACCGCCTCCCCGAGATCAGCCCCCGCTACAAGCGGCTCAACGCGGAGGAGCCCTACCGGCTCAAGGCCACCGCCATCCGGCAGAAGCTGGAGAACACCAAGACCCGGCTGGCCACCGACACCCCCCACAAGGACGGCCACGACTACCTCGGCACCGCCGAGCTCCTCGACGACCTCCGCCTCCTCCAGACCTCCCTCCGCGCCCACCGCGGCGGCCTCTTCGCCGACGGCCGCCTCGCCCGCACCATCCGCACCCTCGCCGCCTTCGGCCTCCAGCTCGCCACCATGGACGTCCGTGAACACGCCGACGCCCACCACCACGCCCTCGGCCAGCTCTTCGACCGGCTCGGCGAGGAATCCTGGCGCTACGCCGACATGCCCCGCGAGTACCGCACCAAGCTCCTCGCCAAGGAACTCCGCTCCCGGCGCCCCCTCGCCCCCACCCCGGCGCCCGTCGACGCGGCCGGCGAGAAGACCCTCGGCGTCTTCCAGACCGTCAAGCGCGCCCTGGAGGTCTTCGGACCCGAGGTCATCGAGTCGTACATCATCTCCATGTGCCAGGGCGCCGACGACGTCTTCGCCGCCGCCGTCCTCGCCCGCGAGGCCGGCCTCATCGACCTGCACGCCGGCTGGGCCAAGATCGGCATCGTCCCCCTCCTGGAGACCACGGACGAACTGAAGGCCGCCGACACCATCCTGGAGGACCTGCTCTCCGACCCGTCGTACCGGCGCCTGGTCGCCCTGCGCGGCGACGTCCAGGAGGTCATGCTCGGCTACTCCGACTCCTCCAAGTTCGGCGGCATCACCACCAGCCAGTGGGAGATCCACCGCGCCCAGCGCCGCCTGCGCGACGTCGCCCACCGCTACGGCGTGCGGCTGCGCCTCTTCCACGGCCGCGGCGGCACCGTCGGCCGCGGCGGCGGCCCCTCCCACGACGCCATCCTCGCCCAGCCCTGGGGCACCCTCGAAGGCGAGATCAAGGTCACCGAACAGGGCGAGGTCATCAGCGACAAGTACCTCGTGCCGTCCCTGGCCCGGGAGAACCTCGAACTGACCGTCGCCGCCACCCTCCAGGCGTCCGCCCTGCACACCGCCCCCCGCCAGTCCGACGAGGCCCTCGCCCGCTGGGACGCCGCCATGGACGTCGTCTCCGACGCCGCCCACACCGCCTACCGCAAGCTCGTCGAGGACCCCGACCTGCCGACGTACTTCCTCGCGTCGACACCGGTCGACCAGCTCGCAGACCTGCACCTGGGCTCCCGGCCCTCCCGCCGCCCCGGCTCCGGCGTCTCCCTCGACGGCCTGCGCGCCATCCCCTGGGTGTTCGGCTGGACCCAGTCCCGGCAGATCGTCCCCGGCTGGTTCGGCGTCGGCTCCGGCCTCAAGGCACTCCGCGAAGCCGGCCTCGACACCGTCCTGGACGAGATGCACCAGCAGTGGCACTTCTTCCAGAACTTCATCTCCAACGTCGAGATGACCCTCGCCAAGACCGACCTGCGCATCGCCCAGCACTACGTCGACACCCTCGTCCCCGACGAACTGAAGCACGTCTTCGACACCATCAAGGCCGAACACGAACTCACCGTCACCGAGGTCCTCAAGGTCACCGGCGAAAGCGAACTCCTCGACGCCCAGCCCGTCCTGAAGCAGACCTTCAGCATCCGCGACGCCTACCTCGACCCCATCTCCTACCTCCAGGTCGCCCTGCTCAAGCGCCACCGCGACGCCGCCGCGAACGGCACCGACCCCGACCCGCTGCTCGCCCGCGCCCTGCTCCTCACCGTCAACGGAGTCGCCGCCGGCCTGCGCAACACCGGCTGACCCCGCCAACCCCCGCACGCCCCCGCGCCACACCCCCGCGCGGGGGCGTCGTCACACCGCCACCACCACCGACGCCAGCAGCCGAGGACCCCCAAGCCCTCAAGGCACGCGCGGAACACCACCGAGCGGCACCCACGCGTACCCCACCCCCGCAGGCCCCGACCACACCACCCCGCCGCCCCCCGGCTTCCACCCGACCGACGCCCCGCCGCCGCCACGGCCACCGAGTTCTCCGGCACCACCCCGCCCCGCACCACCGACCCCGGCGCGTACGGCCCCCCACACACCCCGGCCGCACACCGCGCCACCCCGACCAAGCCGCGCTCCCGCCCCCCGGCCGGCATCACGTGCTGCGCCCCCCCCACGACGCCCCCACCCCGACGATCAGGACCAGCACGACGACCGCGCCCATCACCACGACCCGACCGAACGACACCACCGCAGAAGCACGGCCGCGAACCTCGGCATGCCCGCGCACACGGACGACCCCGATGAGCCCAACGTCAGGAGTTGTACGACCCCTGCGCCCGCTCCAACCCCTCCAGCACCAGACACTCCACCGCGTCCGCCGCCCGGTCCACGAACCAGTCCAGCTCCTTGCGCTCCGCCGACGAAAAGTCCTTCAGCACGAAATCCGCCACCTGCATCCGCCCCGGAGGCCGACCGATCCCGCACCGCACCCGGTGATACCCCGGCCCCATCGCCTTCGTCATCGACTTCAGCCCGTTGTGCCCGTTGTCCCCACCCCCCAGCTTCAGCCGCAACACCCCGAAATCGATGTCCAACTCGTCATGCACCGCCACCACACGCTCCGCCGGCACCTTGTAGAAATCCCGCAACGCCGTCACCGGACCACCCGACAGATTCATGTACGACATCGGCTTCACCAGCACCACCCGACGCCCCGCCGGCCCCGGCGGCCCGACCCGCCCCTCCACCACCTGGGCCTGCGCCTTCCCATGCCGCTTGAACCGCCCGCCCATCCGCTCCGCCAGCAGATCGGCCACCATGAAACCCACGTTGTGCCGGTTCCCCGCGTACTCCGGCCCCGGATTCCCCAGCCCCACCACCAGCCAGGGCCCACCCGCATCGGTCGTCACGCCCACACCTCCTCAGATACACGCCAGCCGCTGCCCCCCGAAGGGAACAGCGGCTGACAACAGATCGAAAACGACGAGACAACGCCGCTACGACGATGACGACGATCAGGCCTCCGCGGCCTCGTCGCCCTCACCCTCGGCCGGGGCCTCCTCGGCCTGCGCGGCCAGCACCTGCAGCACCACGGTCTCCCCGTCCACACCCAGCTTCGTGCCCGACGGCAGCGGAATGTCCTTCGCCAGGACGGAAGCACCGGCCTCCAGACCCTCCACCGACACGGTGACCGACTCCGGGATGTGCGTCGCCTCGGCCTCGACCGGCAGCGCGTTCAGCACGTGCTCCAGCAGGTTGCCACCCGGCGCCAGCTCACCCTCGGTCTGCACGAAGATCTCGACGCTGACCGTCTCACCACGCTGCACCAGCTGAAGGTCGACGTGCTCCAGGAAACCCTTGATCGGGTCACGCTGCACCGACTTCGGAATCGCCAGCTCATTGGACTTGCCGTCGATGTCCAGCGCGATCAGCACGTTCGGCGTACGCAGCGCCAGCAGCAGCTCGTGACCCGGAAGCGTCAGGTGCAGCGGGTCCGAACCGTGCCCGTACAGCACACCCGGAACCTTGTCCTGACGACGGATACGGCGCGCCGCACCCTTGCCGAACTCACTGCGCGTCTCCGCGGAGATCTTCACCTCGGACATGCTCACTCCTCGTACATCAACAGAAACGGACGTGGTCACCCGGCCACGAACGGCCTGCTACGAAGAGCGCGTCGATAACGGACCGCCGACACCCGCCAGAAAACGAGTACGGCCTCCCTCGCCGAGCAACCTCAGCAGTCTACTCGGCAAAAGAGGCCACACCCAAAACGATCTACTGCTCGTCGAACAGGCTCGTCACCGAACCGTCCTCGAACACCTCACGCACCGCCCGCGCGATCGTCGGCGCGATCGACAACACCGTGATCTTGTCCAGCTCCAGCTCACCCGGCGTCGGCAGCGTGTTCGTCAGCACAAACTCACTCACCTGCGAATTCTTCAACCGGTCCGCCGCCGGACCCGACAGCACACCATGCGTCGCCGTCACGATGACGTCCTCCGCACCGTGCGCGAACAGCGCATCCGCCGCCGCACAGATCGTGCCACCCGTGTCGATCATGTCATCGACCAGCACACAGATACGCCCCTCCACATCACCGACGACCTCGTGCACGGTGACCTGATTCGCCACATCCTTGTCACGCCGCTTGTGCACGATCGCCAACGGCGCACCCAGCCGGTCACACCACCGGTCCGCGACCCGCACCCGGCCCGCGTCCGGAGACACGATCGTCAGCTTGTTCCGGTCCACCTTCGCGCCCACATAATCCGCCAGCAGCGGCAGCGCGAACAGATGGTCCACCGGCCCGTCGAAGAACCCCTGGATCTGGTCCGTGTGCAGGTCCACAGCGAGAATCCGGTCCGCGCCGGCCGTCTTCATCAGATCCGCGATCAGACGCGCCGAGATCGGTTCACGCCCACGGTGCTTCTTGTCCTGCCGCGCATAACCGTAGAACGGCACGATCACGGTGATCGAACGAGCCGACGCACGCTTCAACGCATCGATCATGATCAACTGCTCCATGACCCACTTGTTGATCGGAGCCGTGTGGCTCTGGATCAGGAAACAGTCCGCCCCACGGGCCGACTCCTGATAACGCACATAGATCTCACCGTTGGCGAAATCGAAGGCCTTCGTCGGGACGACCCCGACACCCAGCTCGTGGGCGACCTCCTCGGCAAGCTCGGGGTGGGCGCGGCCGGAGAAGAACATCATCTTCTTCACGCCGGTCGTCTTGATCCCGGTCACAGCACTGTCTCCTCAGAGGTCTCGCAGCCGGAGCAGAGCGGACGTCCCGGCTGGTAAGGGTGCGGGTGTGCACTTATCACGGTACGACGACTTCGACGCACCGGTTTCCGGTCAATCCTCGGCGCCCCGCTCCCGGGACGCCTCCTCGGCCGCCCGCGCCGCCGCACTCCCCGGCCGCTTACGAGCCACCCAACCCTCGATATTCCGCTGCTGACCACGGGCCACGGCCAGCGAACCAGGCGGCACATCCTTCGTGATCACCGAGCCGGCGGCAGTGTACGCACCGTCCCCGACCGTGACAGGAGCCACAAACATATTGTCCGACCCCGTCCGGCAATGGGACCCGACCGTCGTGTGATGCTTGTCCTGCCCGTCATAGTTCACGAACACACTCGCCGCCCCGATGTTCGTGTACTCGCCGATCGTGGCGTCCCCCACATACGACAGATGCGGCACCTTCGTACCCTCACCGATCGACGCGTTCTTCGTCTCGACATACGTACCGATCTTGCCCCTGACCCCCAACCGGGTCCCCGGACGCAGATACGCGAACGGCCCCACCGACGCCTCGGCGCCCACCTCCGCGCCCAGCGCCACCGTGTTCTCGACCCGCGCACCCGCCCCCACCCGGGTATCCGTCAACCGCGAATGCGGCCCCACCTCGGCACCCTCGCCCAGATGCGTCGCCCCCCGCAGCTCCGTACCCGGATACACCACCACATCCCGCTCGAACGTCACCGACACGTCCACCCACGTCGACGCCGGATCGACCACCGTCACCCCGCCCAGCATCGCCCCCGTCAACAACCGGTCATTCAGAATCCGCCGCGCCTCCGCCAACTGCACCCGGTTGTTGATCCCCGCGATCTCCCGGTGATCACCCGCCACACACGCCCCGACCCGATGCCCGGCCTCCCGCAGAATGCCCAGGACATCCGTCAGGTACTCCTCACCCTGACTGTTGTCCGTCCGCACCTTCCCCAGCGCGTCGACCAGCAACCGCCCGTCGAACGCGAACACC
Organism: Streptomyces daghestanicus; assembly: GCF_020521275.1. NCBI lineage: Bacteria > Bacillati > Actinomycetota > Actinomycetes > Kitasatosporales > Streptomycetaceae > Streptomyces > Streptomyces daghestanicus. The sequence goes on from NZ_BNDX01000016.1 coordinate 46,427, forward strand.
CCCGAGTTGATCTCCCGGATCGCCCGCTGCGCCTCGTCGGCGTCCTTGTGCTCCACGATCGCCGTCACCGCGCCCGACGCGTCCCGCACGATCCGCCCGTACCCCGTCGCGTCCGGCACCTCGGCCGTCAGCACGGTCACCGCGTTCCCGTCCGCCGCGTGGGTGCCGGCCAGCGACCGCAGCGTCTCCGCGGTCAGCAGCGGGGTGTCCCCGCACACCACCACGACCGTCCCGTCGACGGCCCCGCCCAGCTCCTCCAGGCCCATCCGCACGGCGTGCCCGGTGCCGTTCTGCCGCTCCTGCACGGCGGTACGGGCGGTGGGGGCGACCTCGGCGAGATGCGCGGCGACCTGCTCACGGGCGTGCCCGACGACGACGACCAGGTGCTCGGGGTCCAGCTCGCCGGCGGCGGCGAGCACGTGCCCGACGAGCGAGCGGCCACAGATGTCGTGCAGGACCTTCGGCGTGGCCGACTTCATACGGGTGCCCTCACCCGCTGCGAGAACGACGACGGCGGCCGGGCGGTTGGCGCTCACGGGATGCCCTTCGGCTGTGGGTGGGGGTGGACAACCGCAGGATACCGGGGGGTTACGTGGGGAACATGAGTATGGGCCCTGACTGTGCTGTCAGGGCCCGTACTTCGCAGGCTCCCCCGCAAGGATTCGAACCTTGACCTGCCAAGACCAAAACTTGGTGTGCTGCCGGGTTACACCACGGGGGATCACGCTTCAGACCTTACCGGAGAGGTCCTTGTGCGTGGGCCACGATTCCGTTCCACCAACCCTCGATACGGTTGTACAGGTGGGCACTGCGGGACACGGTGACGACCAGGCATCCGTGGTAGTCGTCCCCGACGTTCTTGCGGACGGTTTTGGGGTTGTGCTTCTTGAGCGTTGGCTTCGCGAAGCTGGTCGTGTCGACGCCGGCCGTCTCCGCCCAGAACCTGTGCGCCGCGTCGATGTCGGCGGACTCGTGGATGAGCAGGCGGAAACCCATACGGTCCCTCCCCACGCCGAGCAGGTCGAGCCAGGCGAGGTACGTCTTGATCACTCCGGGGTCGCTGTTGACGAAGACGGCGCGTTCCCGGCGGTCGTACGGCTTGCTCTTAGAGCCCTCCGCCCAGTAGAGAGCTACGCCCACCAGGAAAAGGTCGCGGTTCGTGAGCGCGCCGACCTCGCCCTTGGCATCCGCCTTGATCCGTCGGCGGTTCTCGTCCTCGGCCGCGCGGCGCCGTGCCAGGCCCTCGTGCATGAGGGCTCGCTGTTCCTCCGGCGTGTAGCGGGGCTCGGGCCTCGGGAGGTCTCTGACCCAGAGTGAGACCGAGCTTTTCGAGCAGCCCAGTTCTGCTTCGATCCGGTCGTAGGTCCACCCCTGTAGGCGGAGCTCGCGCGCTCTCGCCCTCAGGTCGTCCTTCGCGTTCGGGCGCTTCGTCCAGGCGGGCGGCGGTTCGCCCTTCACCAGTTGGTTGAGGATGTCGTTGTTGAACACCTTCAGCTCGTCCCGGATCTGTCGAAGACTGTAGCCCTCGCGGCGGAGCTCCACCGCCTGTTCGCGGAGGTGCTCGAAGTCGGCGTATCTGTTCGGTGAGGGGTTCATGGGGACAGTTTTGGGGTGGAACGGCGTGTTCGGGGGTGGGTCGGGAGCGGTTCACCAGTTCGAGGGGTATCGCGTCGTATCGCTACCGTGGGATCACGGTCCGTGGTGTGCGCCGATCCACCGAAACTCCCCGGAAACGCGCCGCCGTGCGCCCGTAGGCTGGAGGCATGACCTCGACGGGGGAAGACCATGTGACGGCCCGGGGTGGGCCGTGGTGGTGGGAGCGGTGGCGTGGCGCGGTGCTCGACGGGGGGCTGGCCGCGTTGTCGGTGCTGGAGTGTGCGGCGGAGGGGGTGTCCTTCGCGTGGGACGCCGGGATTCCGGTGTGGGCGGGGGTCCTCTTCGGTGCGCTGGCCGGCTCGGTGCTGGTGGTGCGGCGGAAGTGGCCGATCGCGGTGGTGCTGGTGGCGATCGCCGTCACGCCGGCGCAGATGGGTTTCCTGATGGGGGTCGTCGGGCTGTACACGCTGGCGGCGTGCGAGCTGCCGCGGCGGATCATCGGGTCGCTGGCCGGGATGTCGTCGGTGGGGACGTTGATCGTGACGTTCGTGCGGGTGCGGCAGGACATGGCGCGGGGCGAGCTGGGGATCGGGGACTGGTTCGTGCCGTTCGCGGCGGTGACGATCTCGCTGGGGCTGACGGCGCCTCCGGTGCTGTTGGGGCTGTATGTGGGGGCGCGGCGGCGGTTGATGGAGAGTCTGCGGGAGCGGGCGGACAGTCTGGAGCGGGAGCTTCAGTTGCTTGCGGAGCGTGCGGAGGAGCGTGCGGAGTGGGCGCGCAGTGAGGAGCGGACGCGGATCGCGCGGGAGATGCACGATGTGGTCGCGCACCGGGTGTCCTTGATGGTGGTGCATGCGGCGGCGTTGCAGGCGGTGGCGCGGAAGGACCCGGAGAAGGCGGTTCGCAATGCCGCGTTGGTGGGGGATATGGGGCGGCAGGCGCTGACGGAGTTGCGGGAGATGCTCGGGGTGCTGCGCAGTGGGGGTGGTGCGCCGGGGGAGCGTTCGGTGCCGTTGGCGGCGGTGGGGGCGGCGGCTGCCGCCGCTGCTTCGCGGGCGGCGGTGGAGGAGGGGGAGGGGCCGTCGCTGGCGGAGCTGGGTGAGTTGGTGGGGCAGTCGGCCGCGGCGGGGATGGTGGTCGATCTGTCGGTGCAGGGGGAGGTGCGGTCGTACGCGCCGGAGGTGGAGCAGACGGCGTTCCGGGTGGTGCAGGAGGCGTTGACGAACGTGCACAAGCATGCGTCGGGGGCGAAGACGTATGTGCGGTTGGCGCATCGGGTGTCGGAGATCGCGATGCAGGTGGAGAACGATCCGCCGCCTGAGCCGGGGTCGGCGTCGGTGGCGGGGTTGCCGTCGGGGGGCAATGGTCTGGTGGGGATGAAGGAGCGGGTGGCGGCGTTGGGTGGGGTGTTTGTGTCGGGGCCGACGGAGGCGGGGGGTTTTCGGGTGTCGGCGGTGATTCCGGCGTCGGCCGCTTCGTGAGGGCCGGGGGTGGGGGTCCTTGGGTCAGATGGTGCTGAGGCGGTGGGGTTCGGTGCCGGTGACGAGGGCGGTGAGGGCGTGGTCGATGTGGGGGCCGAGGTACCAGTCGCCGGTGTGGTCGAGGGCGTAGATCCGGCCGTGGGTGTCGACGGCGAGGAGGGCCTGGGTGTCGGTCTCGGTGCCGAGGGGGCAGACGTCGGTGTCGAGGGCGCGGCCGAGGTCGCCGAGGGTGCGGGCGAGGTGGAGGCCGTGCAGGGGGTCGAGGTGGAGGGTTGCGGGGGCGATCTGGCGGCCGGGTGCGGTGGGGGTGATGGTGAGGCCGCCGAATTCGGCCCAGGCTTCGACGGCGGCGGGGAAGACGGTGTGGCGGTGGCCGGCGGGTGAGGTGTGGGCGCGGAGGGTGTCGGCCCAGATCTCGGCTTGTGTGATGTCCCAGCGTCCGGGGTGCCAGCCGGCGTCGCGCAGGGCGGTGTCGACGGGGGCGGGGAATCGGGTGGGGGCGCTGGTGTGGTCGGGGTGCATGGCTTTCGTTCGTCGTCCGTTGGGGGTGTGTGGGGCGGGGGCGGGTCAGGGGGTGGTGGGTGTGGGGTCGATGATGCGGACGCCGAAGTGGGCGCTGAGGGCGGTGCAGGTGCGGCAGGGGGTGGCGAAGGTGCCGTGCAGGGGGTCGCCGTCCTCGCGGATGCGGCGGGCGGTGAGTTTGGCGTGTTTGAGGGCTTTGCGGGCTTCGCCGTTGGTCATGGGTCTGCGGGCGGCGCGTTTGCTGCGGGCGGCGTCGGCGGTGGTGAGGTGTCGGGAGATGAGGATGGTCTCGGCGCAGCGTCCGGTGAAGCGGTCGCGTTGTGAGCTGGTGAGGGTGTCGAGGAAGTCCTGGACGAGGGGGTGCAGGGCGGGGGGTGTGTCGCCGCGGGCGGCGGTGCCGGTGAGGGTGGTGCCGCGGACGGAGAGGGCGGCGGCGACGGTGGGGAGTATGCCGTCGCGGCGGTGGCGGAGGGTGGGGGTGTGGCGGGTGTCGGTGGTGCTCCAGCCGATGCGGGGGTCGCCGCTGCGGGGGTTGTCGTACCTGCCCGTGTGGTGTCCCGTCTGTGTCGCGTTCATGATCGTCATCCCCTCTGTGCCTCCCCCGGAGGTCACAGACTGCCAAATGGCGTTGCTGGTGGGGAAGCTGGGGCGGGGCGACACGCCCGCATATGGGCGGTCTGTCACCGGTGAGTGACGGCTGGTCACGGAAGCGGAGGGGTGTGGTGCCGCTGCCGGTGACCGGTGTCGTCGTACCGCATAGGCTGTCGGCACCGCGTGCGCTGCGCTGATCTTCGCAGTTCCGGGCAGTTTCAGGCAGTTCACGACAGATGCAGTCAGTCAGAGACAGTGTCCGCACGGACAACGGACATACGCCGCAGGGGGCAACCGCCATGACGACAGGTCGGCTCGGGCTGGGGGTTCCTCCCGGCCGCCAGGCCGGGGGACGGGCCGTGCCGCCGAACGCGGCCTACGCCGGGCAGGTCGTGCACTTCCCGGACCCGGTGCGGGCGGCGCGTCATCCGCGGGGGGTGCGGGTGGACGGGGCGGGTTATCCGGATTTCTCGCCGTACGCGCGGGCCGCGGCGGAGGTGGCGGAACCGCCGGGCGGTTTCGGTGTGGACGAGCTGCGGCTGACCGACTACGTCTCCGCGAACGCGGCGTTGGCGGCGTCGGGGCACGAACTGTGGGACACGGTGCCGGCGGTGGCGACACCGCACGGGTGGACGTGGCACCACGTGGTGGGGTCGCGGCGCCTCGAACTGGTGCCGGTCGAGGTGAAGGCGCTGCTGCGGCACCACGGGGGGGTCGCGACGGCGGCGGTGGACCAGTCGAAGCGGGGGACGCGGCCGTTGGAGCAGACGCGGCCGGCGCATCTCGGGCTGCCGAAACGGGGGCCGGCGGTCTCGGAGGCGCAGGTGCAGGGGGCGGAGGAGGACCTCGGGTACCGGTTGCCGGGCGCGTACCGGTCGTTCCTGAAGGCGGCGGGGGGCTGCGCGCCGGTGGGGACGGCGCTGGACGCGGAGCTGGGGCTGCTGATCGACCAGCCGTTCTTCACGGTGCGGGAGGAGGCGGCGGTCAATGACCTGGTCTACGTCAACAAGTGCCTGCGGGACCATCTGACGAAGGACTACCTGGGGGTGGCGTTCGTGCAGGGGGGTCTGCTGGCGGTGAAGGTGAAGGGCGAGCGGGCCGGTTCGGTGTGGTTCTGCGCGTACGACGACGCGCGGGACGTCGATCCGGGGTGGTCGCCGGCGGAGCGCGCGGAGCGGCTGCTGCTGCCGTGCGGTGAGGATTTCGACGCGTTCCTGTCGCGGCTGGCGGGGTCGCCGCCGGAGCTGGAGACGGTGGCGAATCTGATGGTGGACGGCGGGTTCGCGCGGGCCGTGCCGGTCGCGGCGTCCGCTGTTGTCGCGGGAGAGTGAGCTGGCGATGGTGACGTTCGCGCAGGCGCAGGAGCGCGGCGAGGAGTGGATCAACGGGGACGTGCCGGCGTCGCTCCACCGTGAGGTGCGGGTGAGGGAGTTCGGGCTCGGCTTCGTGGTGTGGGGCGAGGACCGGGCGGAGGGCCCGGCCGGTACGGGGGGCGCGCAGCGGCTGGTGCTCGCCCGGGACAGCGGTGAGGCGTCGTTGTGGCCCGCGCTGCCGGTGGGTGAGGTGATCCGCCGGTACGAGGAGGAGTACGGCCGGTCGGAGCCGGTGGCGGGGCCGGTGCCGGCGGCGCGGGTGGATCTGAACCAGACGTCGTTCCTGCTGAGTCCGCCGGAGTGGTTGCAGGAGGCGGCGGACAAGCTGGGGGTCGCGGACCGGCGGGAGGGGAGCGGCGCCGGGCGACCGGAGGACGCGGGGGCTCCTGGGGCTTCTGGGGTTCCCGGGGTTGCTGAGGGTGTGACCCCGTGGGCCGGTACGGACACCAACGGGGACGGCGGCGAGGACCGTTCCGTGCCGTTGCCGGAGACGGTGTTCGCTTCGCCGGTGGGTGAGGAGAGCGACGGGCAGGGTCCCGGGTCCGGTGCCGGCTCGGGTGCCGGTGCGGATGCCGACGCGGCCGGTGCCGGTGAGGCGTCCCGGTCGGCGGGGGTACCGCAGCCGCCCGCCGCGCCGCAGCCGCCCGCCGCGCCGCAGCCGCCCGCCGCGCCGCCGTCTCCCGCTGTGCCGTCGTCCTCCGCTGCTCCGCAGCCGGCCGCCGTTCCCCGGCCGCCTGTCGTGCCGGTGCCTTCCGCTGCTCCGCAGCCGACCGCGGTGCCGTCCCCCGTTCCCGCGCCGCAGCCGCCCGTCGTACCGGGGCCGCCCGCCGTTCCCCAGCCTCCGGTGGCGCCGCCGGCCCCCGTGCCGCCCGGCCCCGCCGGGGCGCACACCGTGCCGGCCGTGCCGGTCGCGTCGCCGCCCCCGCCCGGACCCGGCGTGCCCCCGCCGCAGGGTGCCGTACCGCCGCCGGGACCGCCGCAGCCCCGGCCGTCGCAGGCAGCGGCGCCGCAGGCGCCGGCGTACGGGTATCCGCCGCCCCCGGGGCAGCCGACCGTCGGTCCCGGGTACCAGGCGGTGCTGCGCTACCGGGCGCAGGACGGTTCCGAGCAGCAGCTCATCCGGCGGTCCGCGCCGGGCACCCCGCACCCGGAGTGGCAGATCTACCACGAGCTGCGGGCCATGAGCGTGCCGCCGGACCAGGTCCTGGAGCTGCACACGGAGCTGGAGTCGTGCGAGCTGCCGGGCGCGTACTGCGCGCGGATGATCCGGGAGCAGTGGCCGCAGGCGCGGATCACGTCGATCGCGCCGTACGGTACCGATCACGCGAGCCGGCAGCAGGGCATGCGCGAACTGCTCAGTCACCAGGGCGAGTTGCACCAGGTGGCGGACGGCCCCGCGCGGCCCGCGCCGGTGCGGGCGCCGCTGCCGGCGGTGCAGGCCGCCCCGCCGGTGCCGCCGGAGGGGATCGCGCGGGAACTGGCCGCGGCGTTCGGGCCGGGGGTGTTCCGGTTCGAGCAGGCGGCGGTGGACCGGCAGGGCGTGCCGCCGGTCGTGGCGCACACGCTGGTGGTGGCGGGGCTGCCGCTGGACATGGGTCCGTTCTTCTGGGCGCAGGCGCAGCCGGGCCGTCCGGTGCCGACGCTGGCGGAGCTGGCGGTGGAGCGGGGGGTGCGGCCGGCCTCGGACGCCGGGTCGTACCTGGTGGTGGGCAGCGACTTCGGCAAGGCGCTCTGTGTGCAGTACGGCACGGCGAACATCGTGGCGGTGCCGGTGGAGGCCGGGCCGGGCGGTGCGCCGGTGCCGCCGCAGTTCGTGAACACGGGGCTGCCGGAGTTCGCGCGCTGTCTGGCGCTGCTGGGGCGGATGTGGCGGCTGCGGTTCGGGCTCAACCAGGAGCAGGCGGGTCGCTGGACCGTGGACTTCCAGGCGCAGTTGGCGGCGCTGGACGCGGCGGCGCTCGGGTCGCCGGAGAGCTGGTGGTCGGTGCTGCTGGAGCAGATGTGGGACGGCCTGCTGTGACGCGGTGACCGCGCCGGTCCCGGCCGGGTCCGGTGTGCGGAGTGTCGCGTTATGAACACTTACGTTTGATCCCTAAAGTCCCTTGAGTCCGTTATGTACGTAAAGTCGGGCGACAAGGGGTTCCAGCATGAGCAGCGCATCGGTGCCGCCCCACGGCTTCGTGACCGTACGGGGGCGCGGTTACCGTCCCGAGCAGGTCGACGCGTGTGCCGCGGTCCTCTCCCGGGAGCGGGACGCCGCCTGGGAGCGGGCCGCCCGGCTCACCGTGCTGGCGCGGCGGATGGAGGAGGAGCTGGCCGGGCTGCGGGAGACGGTGGCCGGGCTGGCTCCGCAGGCGTACGAGGAGCTGGGGGAGGGCGCGCGGGAGCTGTTCCAGCGGGCCGAGGAGGAGGCCGCGGGGCTGCGGGCGCGGGCGCGGGCCGATGCGGAGCGGCAGGTGGACCGGGCGCGGGCGTACGCGGAGGGCGTGGCGGAGTCCGTGCGGGCGTACGCCGACGCCGTACGCGCCGAGGCGGACGAGCGGGCCCGGCAGCGGCTGCTCGCGGCGCGGGCGGAGGCCGACGGGGCGCGGATCGGGTCCCGGCGCGAGGTGAAGGCGGGGCGCGCGGAGGCGCTGGCGGCGCTGCGGGAGATGCGGCGGCGTACCACCGGGATGCTTGCTGAGCAGGCTCGGGAGCAGGCGGCGCGGTGGGCGGCGGCCGAGCGGGAGGAGACGGAGCGGGCGGCCGCCGCGGAGGCGGCGCTCGTGGAGCGGTCGGCGCGGGCCGAGCGGGAACTGGCGGACGCGGAGCGGGAGCTGGCCGCCGCCCGGGAGGCGGCCCGGCGGTGGCCCGCGGAGGCGCGGGAGCGGGCCGCCGAGGTGGTCGCCGCGGCGCGGGCGAGCGCGGAGCGGACCGCCCGGGAGACGGAGCGGGTGCTGCGGGAGCACGGGGAGCGGTGGGACGAGCTGCGGACGCAGATGGACCAGGTCCGCAGCCGGATCAGCGCCCTGACGGGCCGGGCGGTGGAGTGACCCGGCCCGCCCGGCCGCCGGGTGCCTCCGGTCAGCCGCGCGCCGAGCCCGCGTAGAGGTCCGTCTCCAGGGCCTCGTACCGTACGCGCTGCTCCTCGGTCCGGCGGCGGCCGGAGGCGAGGGTGCCGAGCCAGCCGAAGGCGAAGCCGGCCGGGATGGAGACCAGGCCCGTGGTGGTGAACGGGAACCAGTTGAAGTCGGCGTCGGGGAAGGCGGCGACGGGGGTGCCGGAGACCAGGCTGGTGCCCGGGGTGAGGGCGAGGACGGTGAGGGTGCCGCCGATCAGGGTCCACAGCAGGCCGGCGCGGGTGAAGCGGCGCCAGAAGAGGCTGTAGACCAGGGCGGGGCAGAGCGCCGAGGCGCCCACGCAGAAGGAGAGGGTGGCCAGCGGCTGGAGGCTGCGGTGCTGCACCAGTACGGCCAGGAGGATCGCGGGGATGCCGACGGCGACGGCGGACAGCCGGGCCAGCAGCATCTCGCGGCGCGGGGTCAGGGGCCGGGCGCGGGTGGCGAAGACGTCGTGGGCGAGGGAGTTGGCGCAGGCGAGGATCATTCCGGCGACCGAGGCCAGCAGGGTGAGGAACATGGCGGTGCCGACCGTGGTGAACAGGGCGGTCTCCGCCAGGGTGACGTCGGTGCCGAAGGCCGCCCGGGAGCCCAGCAGGTAGGCCGAGTTGCCGGCGGCGTCGGTCGCGGCGACCGTGTCCCGGCCGACCAGGGCCGTCGCGCCGAACCCGACGACGGTGACGACCAGCACGAACAGCGCCACCAGGGAGACCGCCCAGGACATCGAACGGCGTATCTCGCGGGCGCTGGAGGCGGTGTACATGCGCATGGTGACGTGCGGCAGGCAGGCGCCGCCGAGGACCACCGCGAGCTGGGAGGAGACCATGTCCAGGCCGGGCCAGGGGCCGGCGGCGTACTCCAGGCCGGGGTGCAGGAACGCCTGTCCGGCGCCGCTGCGGCGGGCGGCGGCGTCGAAGAGGGCACCCGGGTTCCAGCCGAACCGGTGCAGGAGCAGCGCGGTGACCACGGCGCCGGAGCCGAGCAGCATGACGATCTTGAGGATCTGGATGAGGGCGGTGCCCTTCATGCCACCGATCATCGCGTAGCTGATCATCAGGGCGCCGACGCCGATGACACAGCCGGTCTGGAGCGCGGCGCTGTCGAAGCCGAGCAGGAACGACATCAGCTGGCCGGTGCCGGCCAGTTGCACCAGCATCATCGGCACCAGCGCGGTGAGGGTCACCAGACAGGCGGTGACGCGGACGGTCCGGCCGGACATGCGGCGGCCCAGGACGTCGCCCATGGTGAACCGGCCCGCGTTGCGCAGGGGTTCGGCCATCAGGAACATCAGCAGGAGCAGCGAGAGGGCGGTGCTGAGGGCGAGGACGACCCCGTCGAAGCCGAACAGGGCGATGACGCCGCCGGTGCCGAGGACGGTGGCGGCGGAGATGTAGTCGCCGGCGATGGCCAGTCCGTTGCGCAGCGGGGAGAGGGAGCCGTAGCCGGTGTAGAACTCGTCCAGGTCGTCGCGGTCGGGGCCGGTCATCACGCAGAGCAGCAGCGTGACGGTGACGACGGTGCAGAAGCCGACCAGGGACATGGCCCTGGCGTCGTCGCTGAACCCGGTCATCGTCCGGCCTCCCCGCGCGCGCCGGCCGCGCCGTCCCGGCGGAGGCGGTCCACGAGCGGGTCGACGCGGCGCCGCGCGGTGTGCTCGTACAGGGCGATGGCGAGCCAGGTGACGGGGAGCTGGAGCAGGGCCAGGAGCATGCCGAGGGGCAGTCCGGCGGTGACGTCGCCGGTCAGCGTGGCCGGGGCGAACGCGGCGAGGAGCAGGAAGACCAGGAAGTAGCCGAGCGCGGCGAAGGTGGCGGTCCGCCGCTGCCTGCGGTAGGCGGCGCGCAGCCCCCGCACGTCCCCGCGCTTCCTGACCGAGGGCAGCCGGAGCGTGTGGCTGTCCTCGGGGACGTACGCGGGGACGCGGGGCGGGTGGGACGGCGGTGCGTGGTATGGCATGTACGGGTCATGTGACATCCCGTGCTGCTCCTTGCGAGGCTCGGGTCCGCCGGAGGCGGACCGCAGGGAGAGGGGGGTGCGGTGCCCGCACGCTACTCGCCGGCCTCGGGGCGTGTGGGGTTTTCCCCAAACTGAGTGGTCGGTATGTGGAAAACCCGGGGCTTCCGGGTGCGTGTCCGCCCGGACCGGGAGGCCGGGGACCGGCGGGGTGCGTCGGGACCGGGGACGGGCCCGCGCGGACCAGGAGACCGAAGGCCGCCACCGGCAGGCCGGGAACCCGCCCGCCGCGTCAGTCCGTCGGTACCCGGAACGCGCCCGCCGCGTCAGTCCGTCGGTACCCGGAACGCGCCCGCCGCGTCAGTCCGTCGGTACCCGGAACCCGCCCGCCCCCGGTCAGTCCGTCAGCACCGGGAACCTGCGCGGCGCCAGCGTCAGCAGCACCAGGAACGCCAGCGCCGCCGCGCCCGCCGCGCCGAAGTAGACGGCGTGCACGGCGTCGGCGACCGCCCGTCGTACGCCGTCGCCCGCCGGGCCCGCGTCCAGCGCCCGGGTCACCGAGTCCAGGTCGCTCGCGCCGCCGAGCCGCGCCGCCAGCACCCCGTTGGCGATCGCGCCGAACACGGCCGCCCCGGCGGTCTGCCCGCTCTGCCGGCAGAACAGCACCGACGCGGTCGCGGTCCCCCGCTCCGACCAGCCCACCGTCGACTGCACGCCGACGATCAGCGGCAACTGGAACAGGCCGAGCGCGGCGCCGAGGAACAGCATCAGCAGGGCCGGCTGCCAGGCCGCGCCGGGATACGGCAGGAAGGGGAACGCGCACAGCAGCAGGGCGGCCGTGCCGATGCCCAGCATCGCCGTGTTGCGGAAGCCGATCCTGCGGTACACGTGCTGGCTCAGCGCCGCCGACACCGGCCAGCTCAGCGTCCACGCCGACAGCACGAACCCGGCCGCCACCGGCGCGAGACCCAGCACCGACTGCGCGTACGTCGGCAGGAACACCGTGGGCGCCACCATCAGCAGGCCCAGCGCGCCGAGCGCCAGGTTGACCGCGGCGATCGTGCGGCGGCGCCACACCCACCCCGGCATGATCGGGTCGGCCGCCCGGCGCTCGACCACGACGACGACCGCCAGCAGGACCAGGCCGCCGGCGAACAGGGCGAGCGAGGGCGCGGACGCCCACGGCCAGGCGACCCCGCCCTGCACCAGCGCGGTGAGCAGGACCCCGCCGCACGCGAACACCGCGAGCGCGCCCGCCCAGTCCACCCGCGTCCGCGGCCCGCCCGCTGCCCGCCGCGGCTCGTGCAGGTGACGGACGATCAGCCACAGGGCCAGGGCGCCGACCGGCAGGTTGACCAGGAAGATCCACCGCCAGTCGGCGTAACCGGCCAGCACCCCGCCCAGCGCGGGCCCGGCTATGGAGGACACCGCCCACACCGTGGAGAGCCGGGCCTGTATCCTCGGGCGCTCCTTCAGCGGGTACAGGTCGGCGGCGAGGGTCTGCACCGTGCCCTGGAGCGCGCCGCCGCCCAGGCCCTGGACGACGCGGAAGGCGATGAGCGCCGTCATGTTCCAGGCGAGCGCGCACAGCAGCGAGCCCAGCAGGAAGAGGACGGCGCCCGCGACCAGGACGGGTTTGCGGCCGAAGGTGTCGGAGAGCTTGCCGTAGACGGGCAGGGTGACGGTGACGGCCAGCAGGTAGCCGGAGAAGAGCCACGAGAAGACGGAGAAGCCGCCGAGATCGCCGACGATCTGCGGGACGGCGGTGGAGACGATGGTGGAGTCCAGGGCCGCCAGCGCCATCGCCAGCATGAGCGCGGCGACGACCGCCCCGCGCCGGCCCTCCGCTCCGGTCCGGGCGGTGCCGGGCACCGCGTCCGCGCCCGTGGTGCTGTCCACTCCGCAACCCTCCTCAACCGGGGGTATCAGCTTCCCACTTGGGGCTGACATCGCGGGAGGGCACCGAGCGGGTCCGCCCGAGGGCGGAGTCCGACCCCGAGACGCCCTCGGCCGGAGGGCGGACTGCCCCTAGGGGTATCTCCGTACAACGGCTCGGGGAGGGGTCGTACCGCCGGAGGACGAGACGGGGGCCGGGCCGTCCTTAACCTGGTCTCACGCCGCCGGGGGGCGGTGCACCGGAGTCGCGGGGGTGGGGTTTTCCTCAGGAGAAGACTGCGCTGCGCACCATCGCGGCAGACCCGCGGCGGCGGCGAGACTTCTTCCCGCGGCGGGCGGTCCGGCCGTCCCGCCCGTCCGGCTCGCCGAGCACATCCACGCGTCACCCGTCGCCGGGGCACCGGCGGCACATCTGATGACCGACTTAGGAGACATGCCATGACATCGGCCGTGACCGTTCCCGCACAGGGGAGCACCGGAGGCCGTACGGCCGTGGCCGCGCGGGCGCGGCAGGTGGTGAAGGCGTACGGGACGGGGGAGACCAGGGTCGTCGCCCTCGACCACGTGGACGTGGACATAGCGCGCGGGGAGTTCACCGCGATCATGGGGCCGTCGGGCTCCGGCAAGTCCACGCTGATGCACTGCCTCGCCGGGCTCGACACGGTGACGTCCGGACAGATCCACCTGGACGACACCGAGATCACCGGCCTGAAGGACAAGAAGCTCACGCGGCTGCGCCGGGACCGGGTCGGTTTCATCTTCCAGGCGTTCAACCTGCTGCCGACGCTGAACGCGCTGGAGAACATCACGCTGCCCATGGACATCGCCGGCCGCAGGCCCGACCGGGCGTGGCTGGACCGGGTCGTGGAGACCGTGGGGCTGGCCGGGCGGCTCAAGCACCGGCCGGCCCAGCTCTCCGGCGGCCAGCAGCAGCGGGTGGCGGTGGCGCGGGCGCTGGCCGCGCGGCCCGAGATCATCTTCGGGGACGAGCCGACCGGCAACCTCGACTCCAGGGCGGGCGCGGAGGTGCTGGGCTTCCTGCGCCGGTCGGTGGACGAGCTGGGCCAGACCATCGTGATGGTCACCCACGACCCGGTGGCCGCGAGCCACGCGGACCGGGTGCTGTACCTGGCCGACGGCCGGATCGTCGACGAGATGCGCGACCCCACCGCCGACCGGGTCCTCGACCGGATGCTGCGCTTCTCCGGCGGACAGCCGCAGACTCCCGGCCTCGGCGCCCGGGGGCGTACGTCATGACCGTGCTGAAGACTTCGATGCGCAACTTCTTCGCGCACAAGGGCCGGATGGCGCTGTCGGCGGTGGCGGTGCTGCTGTCGGTGGCGTTCGTCTGCGGCACGCTGGTGTTCACCGACACGATGAACACGACGTTCGACAAGCTCTTCGCCGTGACCTCCGCGGACGTGACGGTCGCCCCGAAGGACGCCGAGGCCGAGGACGCACCGCAGAACGGGGTGCCCGCGGCCCTGCCGGCGGCCACCCTGGAGACGGTCCGCTCGGTGGACGGCGTGAAGTCGGCCGAGGGCGCGGTGGTCTCGATGAACGTGACCGTCGTCGACTCCGGCAACGACAACGTGGGCGCCACCAGCGGCGCGCCCACCATCGCCGGGAACTGGACCAGGAACGACCTGCGGTCCATGGAGATCACCTCCGGGCACGCCCCGCGCGGTCCGACCGAGGCGATGATCGACTCCGACACCGCCGACAAGCACCACCTGAGGATCGGCGACGAGCTGCGCACCATCGCGCAGACCGGCGACTTCCGGACCCGGATCGTCGGCATCGCCTCCTTCACCGTCACCAACCCCGGTGCCGCGGTGGTCTACTTCGACACCGCCACCGCCCAGCGCGAACTGCTCGGCGGAACCGGCCGGTTCAGCCAGCTCAACGTCACCGCGGCGGACGGTGTCCCCGACGCGCGGCTGAAGCAGGACGTCTCCGCGGCCCTGGCCGGCTCCACCGGCGGCGGGTACGAGGTCCAGACGGCCCAGGAGGCATCGGACGAGGCCCGCGCGGACGTCGGCGAGTTCATGGACGTCATCAAGTACGCCATGCTCGGCTTCGCCGGGATCGCGTTCCTGGTCGGCATCTTCCTGATCATCAACACCTTCTCGATGCTGGTCGCCCAGCGCACCCGCGAGATCGGCCTGCTGCGGGCCATCGGCTCCTCCCGCCGCCAGGTCAACCGCTCGGTGCTGATCGAGGCGCTGTTCCTCGGAGTCGTCGGCTCGGTCCTCGGTGTCGCGGCGGGGGTCGGCATCGCGGTCGGCCTGATGCGGCTCATGTCGGCGGCCGGCATGAACCTGTCCACCGACGACCTGACGGTGAAGGCGGCCACCCCGGCCGTCGGCCTGGTCCTCGGCGTCGTCGTCACCGTCCTCGCCGCGTACCTCCCGGCCCGCCGGGCCGGCCAGGTCTCCCCGATGGCCGCGCTGCGCGACGCCGGCACCCCGGCCGACGGCAGGGCGGGCCGGACACGCGCCGCGACCGGCCTGGTCCTCACCCTCGCGGGCGGCGCGGCCCTGTACGCGGCCGGTACGGCGGACCAGGCGAGCGAGGGGGCGTCCCTGCTCGGCGTGGGCGTGGTGCTCACGCTCATCGGCTTCGTGGTGATCGGCCCGCTGCTGGCCGGGGCGGTCGTCCGGGTGCTCGGCGCGGTGCTGCTGCGGGTCTTCGGCCCGGTGGGCCGCCTGGCCGAGCGCAACGCGCTGCGCAACCCGCGCCGCACCGGCGCGACGGGCGCGGCCCTGATGATCGGGCTGGCACTGGTGGCGTGCCTGTCGGTGGTCGGCTCCTCGATGGTCGCCTCGGCCACCAGCGAGCTGGACCAGTCGGTCGGCGCGGACTTCATCGTCGAGGGCAACCAGCGGATCGTGCCGCAGGCCGAGCGGGCCGTGCGGGACACGCCGGGCCTGGCACACGTCACCAGCTACAAGACCCTCGACGCCACGCTCACCTCGCCCGACGGCGACAAGGACGACTCCGGCCTCACCGCCGCCGACGCCACCTACGCCGAGGACCTGCGCCGCCCGACCACGGCCGGCGATCTGGCCGACGCGTACGGCACGGACGCGATGTCGGTCGGCTCGGACTACGCCAAGGAGCACGGCGTCGGCGTCGGCGACACGATCACCGTCGCCTTCAAGGGCGGGAAGACGGCGGAACTGAAGGTCGCCGCCGTCACGGACGACGACACGGCGATCGACCAGGGCGCCCGGTACATCAGCCTCGACACGATGCGGAAGTACCTGCCCGCCACCGCCGTACCCCCGGACACGATCATGTTCGCCAAGGCGGCGGACGGCCAGGAGGACCGGGCGTACGCGGCGCTGAAGAAGTCCCTGGACGCCTACCCGCAGTACCAGGTCCGCGACCAGACCGACTACAAGCAGCAACTGAAGGACCAGATCGGCCAGTTGCTCAACATGGTCTACGGCCTGCTCGCCCTGGCGATCGTCGTCGCGGTCCTCGGCGTGGTGAACACGCTGGCCCTGTCGGTCGTCGAACGCACCCGGGAGATCGGCCTGATGCGCGCCATCGGCCTCTCCCGCCGCCAGCTGCGCCGCATGATCCGCCTGGAGTCCGTGGTCATCGCCCTCTTCGGCGCCCTGCTCGGCCTCGGCCTCGGCATGGGCTGGGGCACCACCGCCCAGCGGCTCCTCGCCCTGGAGGGCCTGAACGTCCTGGACATCCCCTGGCCGACGATCGCCGGGGTCTTCATCGCCTCCGCCTTCGTGGGCCTCTTCGCCGCCCTGATCCCGGCGTTCCGCGCGGGCCGCATGAACGTCCTGAACGCGATTGCGACGGAGTAACCACCGGCACGGGGAGCACGGGGGGCACGGGGGACGGCGCCGGGGAGTCATGGAGACTCCCCGGCGCCGCTGTGCGCCCGGTGTCAGCGCCGCCGGCAGCGCGGGCACGCGCACGGCGGCATCCGGCTGCTCAGCTCCGGCACCGCGTCGGGCGTGACCTCGCACTTCTCCCGCACCTGGGTCCGCTCACCGGTTCGCGGGTCGATCCGGCAGACCTCGAGGGTCATGCCCACTACTGGCACCCCCCGCCGATCCGCGCGAGTCGGAACGGTTCCGCCGGCACCCGCGGCAGATCCCGCCCGGCGCTCCACGCCCGGCCCGGTCCTCCGGTAGACGCCCCACAGCTCCCGCCCCCGCTCACACCCTTCCGCGACGCGAGCCACCCGCCCGCACACCTCACACGCGCGTGCTCGAACCATTGACGGTAGGTGCGCTGCCAGTCCGTCTCGGGGGCGCTCGTCATCGGCCTCCCTCCGTGGCGCCGGGAGCCCGGAGGGGAACGGGGGGCAGTACCCGAGCAGGGCCGTAGGGGGTAGGTGCCGGCGCGGGTACGGTACGGCTCCGCGGGGCGCCGGGGGTCGGCCGAGGCGTCGACGGGTGCGCGGGCCGCACCGGAGCGCCCTCATCCAGGTCGGTGCCCGGCGGATACGGTCGGTCACGGCTGCTCGCTCCGTCCGATCGGTCCACGTCGTCGGCCGTGCCGCCGACGCGGGGTTCTTCTCCGTCTCCTCGGCCAACCGGACTGCCGTGTCCGTGAGGCAGTGGACCACTGCCGACGCGGTGGACCAATGCCGGCAGTGAGGACCCGTACATGGGACCCGTACATGATCTGAGGACAGCCGTCGCGCCCGGCCGGTGAGGGGCTGGGCGTCCGGCACCCCCTGTTCCCGGACCGCCGTCGCCGCGGAAAGGCGCGCTGTCCACACCCCCGGGCGTACCGTGCCGGGGCGACGTACCCTGGACACCCCCGGCCCGCCGAGCGCGCCGGGCCCTTCGTGTTGTCCACCCCAGGTTCCACAGTTCGGACGGAAAGCCTCTCCATGAGCCTGCACGGTCTGCTCGACGCCGTCGTCAAGGACACCGCCCTCGCGGAAGCGATCGCGGCGGCCGGCGACGGCAACCGTATGCACATCGACCTGGTCGGCCCGCCCGCCGCCCGGCCCTTCTCGATCGCCGCGCTGGCCCGGGACGCGGGCCGGCCCGTGCTCGCCGTCACCGCGACCGGACGGGAGGCGGAGGACCTGGCCGCGGCCCTGCGCTCACTGCTGCCGCCCGAGGGCGTCGTGGAGTACCCGTCCTGGGAGACGCTGCCGCACGAGCGGCTCAGCCCGCGCAGCGACACCGTGGGCCGGCGGCTGGCGGTGCTGCGGCGGCTCGTCCACCCCCGTGCCGACGACCCGGAGACGGGGCCCGTCTCCGTGGTCGTCGCGCCGGTGCGCTCCGTGCTCCAGCCGCAGGTCAAGGGGCTGGGCGATCTGGAGCCCGTGGCGCTCCGGAGCGGGCAGAGCGCCGACCTGGGGGAGGTCGTCGGCGCCCTCGCCGCCGCCGCGTACGCGCGCGTGGAGCTGGTGGAGAAGCGGGGCGAGTTCGCCGTGCGCGGCGGCATCCTCGACGTGTTCCCGCCCACCGAGGAGCACCCGCTGCGCATCGAGTTCTGGGGCGACGACGTCGAGGAGATCCGCTACTTCAAGGTCGCCGACCAGCGGTCCCTGGAGGTCGCCGAGCACGGGCTGTGGGCGCCGCCCTGCCGGGAGCTGCTGCTGACGGACCAGGTGCGGGAGCGGGCCGCGGCCCTCGCCGAGCGGCACCCCGAGCTGGGCGAGCTGCTCGGGAAGATCGCCGAGGGCATCGCCGTCGAGGGCATGGAGTCCCTCGCGCCGGTCCTCGTCGACGAGATGGAGCTGCTGCTCGACGTACTGCCGCAGGGGCCCGGCGGTGCCATGGCCGTCGTGTGCGACCCGGAGCGGGTGCGGACGCGCGCCGCCGACCTGGTGGCGACGAGCCAGGAGTTCCTCCAGGCGTCCTGGGCGGCGACCGCCCAGGGCGGCGAGGCGCCGATCGACGTGGACGCCGCCTCCCTGTGGTCCCTCGCGGACGTCCGGGACCGGGCCCGCGAGCTGGGCATGATGTGGTGGTCGGTGTCGCCGTTCGCCGCCGACGACGCCCTGGAGGAGGCCGACACCCTCAAGCTCGGCATGCACGCCCCCGAGAGCTACCGCGGCGACACCGCGAAGGCGCTGGCCGACACCAAGGGGTGGCTGGCCGACGGCTGGCGGGTCGCGTACGTGACCGAGGGGCACGGGACGGCCGCCCGTACCGTCGAGGTGCTGGGCGGGGAGGGGATTGCCGCCCGGCTCGACGTCCCCGGCGCGAAGTCGGCCGGGCTGGGCGAGCTGAGCCCGTCCGTCGTGCACGTCGCCTGCGGGTCGATCGACCACGGGTTCGTCGAGCCGGCGCTGAGACTCGCCGTGCTCACCGAGACCGACCTGTCCGGGCAGAAGGCCGCCGGCCGCGAAGGCGCGCGGATGCCCGCCCGGCGCCGCAAGACCATCGACCCGCTCACCCTGGAGGCGGGCGACTACATCGTCCACGAGCAGCACGGCGTCGGCCGGTACATCGAGATGGTGCAGCGCACCGTGCAGGGCGCCACCCGCGAGTACCTGGTGGTGGAGTACGCGCCGGCCAAGCGCGGCCAGCCCGGTGACCGGCTGTACATCCCCACCGACCAGCTGGAGCAGATCACCAAGTACGTCGGCGGCGAGGCCCCCACGCTGCACCGCCTCGGCGGCGCCGACTGGACGAAGACCAAGGCCCGCGCGAAGAAGGCGGTCAAGGAGATCGCCGCCGACCTCATCAAGCTGTACAGCGCGCGGATGGCGGCCCCCGGCCACGCCTTCGGACCCGACACCCCCTGGCAGCGCGAGCTGGAGGACGCCTTCCCCTACGCGGAGACCCCGGACCAGCTCACCACCATCGCCGAGGTCAAGGAGGACATGGAGAAGACGGTCCCGATGGACCGCCTGATCTGCGGCGACGTCGGCTACGGCAAGACGGAGATCGCGGTCCGGGCCGCCTTCAAGGCCGTCCAGGACGGCAAGCAGGTCGCCGTCCTCGTCCCCACGACCCTGCTGGTGCAGCAGCACTTCGGGACGTTCAGCGAGCGGTACGCGCAGTTCCCGGTGAACGTGCGGGCGCTGTCCCGGTTCCAGACCGACACCGAGGCCAGGGCGACCCTGGAGGGGCTGCGCGACGGCTCGGTGGACGTCGTCATCGGCACCCACCGCCTCTTCTCCTCCGAGACCAAGTTCAAGGACCTCGGCCTGGTCATCGTCGACGAGGAGCAGCGCTTCGGCGTCGAGCACAAGGAGCAGCTGAAGAAGCTCCGCGCCAACGTCGACGTGCTGACCATGTCCGCCACCCCCATCCCGCGCACCCTGGAGATGGCGGTCACCGGCATCCGCGAGATGTCCACGATCACCACCCCGCCGGAGGAACGGCACCCGGTGCTGACCTTCGTCGGCCCCTACGAGCAGAAGCAGATCGGCGCCGCCATCCGCCGCGAACTGCTCCGCGAGGGCCAGGTCTTCTACATCCACAACCGCGTCGAGTCCATCGACCGGGCCGCGGCGCGGCTGCGCGAGATCGTCCCCGAGGCGCGGATCGCCACCGCGCACGGCCAGATGTCCGAGCAGGCCCTGGAACAGGTCGTCGTCGACTTCTGGGAAAAGCGGTTCGACGTCCTCGTCTCCACCACGATCGTGGAGTCCGGCATCGACATCTCCAACGCCAACACCCTCATCGTGGAGCGCGGCGACAACTTCGGCCTGAGCCAGCTCCACCAGCTCCGCGGCCGGGTCGGCCGCGGCCGGGAGCGCGGCTACGCGTACTTCCTCTACCCGCCGGAGAAGCCGCTCACCGAGACCGCGCACGAACGGCTCGCCACCATCGCCCAGCACACCGAGATGGGCGCGGGCATGTACGTGGCCATGAAGGACCTGGAGATCCGCGGCGCGGGCAACCTGCTCGGCGGCGAGCAGTCCGGGCACATCGCCGGCGTCGGCTTCGACCTGTACGTCCGGATGGTCGGCGAGGCGGTGGCCGACTACCGGGCCGCGCTGGAGGGCGGCGTGGAGGAGGAACCGCCGCTGGAGGTGAAGATCGAGCTGCCGGTCGACGCGCACGTCCCGCACGACTACGCCCCCGGCGAGCGGCTTCGCCTGGCGGCGTACCGCTCCATCGCCTCCGCCAACAGCGAGGAGGACATCCGGGCGGTACGGGAGGAACTCGTCGACCGCTACGGCAAACTCCCCGAACCGGTGGAGAACCTGCTGCTGGTGGCGGGGCTGCGGATGCTCGCGCGGGCGTGCGCCGTCGGCGAGATCGTGCTCCAGGGCAACAACATCCGGTTCGCGCCCGTCGAGCTGCGCGAGTCCCAGGAGCTGCGGCTCAAGCGCATCTACCCCGGCAGCGTCATCAAGGCCACCGCGCACCAGATCCTCGTACCGCGCCCGAAGACCGCGAAGGTCGGCGGGAAGCCGCTGGTCGGGCGGGAGTTGCTGAGCTGGGTCGGGGAGTTCCTGACGACCGTGCCGGGGTCCTGACCCGGGAGTGAGGCGCGGCCGTCCGCGGTGCCCGGGCACCGCGGACGGCCTTGTCTACGCGGAGCGGTGCGTCACCGCTGGTCCGGCCGGTCGCCGCCCCGCCTGCCCATGCCCCGCCTGCCCATGCCGAGCCTGCCCTCGGCCTGCTGCTGGGCGGTGTCCACCTGCTTCTCGTACTTGCCGCCGGTCCGCCGGTTGACCTGCTTCTCGGCGGCGTCGGACACCTTCCGGGACCGGTCCTTGTCCTTGCCGGCCATGCTCTTGACCTTGTCGAGGATGCCCATGCACAGCTCCTTCCGAGGAGTGACTCCTTTTTCCGACGGTACGCCGGATGCGTCACGTATGCCCCTTAAGGTCGTATTTGGTCTGGACCTCTGCCTCGCTACGGTGATGAGTGATCGACAGCACGGCAAGGGGAGGCACGCGTGAGGCGGCGGCACACCACGAGGGGTACGGGACCGACCGGCAAGAACTGGGCCGTCTGCGCGGCACTGGCGCTGGCCCTGGTCGCCGGGTGCGACAGCGTCCAGGAGGGCGGGACCACGTCCTCCGGCAGCGCCGGCGCGGGCGGCGGCGACGCGTCGGCCGCCCCGGCGGACGGCCGGGCGGTGAGCCCGCTGAGCAACCCGGACGGCACGAAACCCGGCCTGGCGGCGGTCACGGGCGACGACCGTACCGCCGCCCGCGACCTCATCGAGCAGCTGAGGACCAAGGGCCGCGGCCCGAAGACCGGCTACGACCGCGACGAGTTCGGCTACGCCTGGATGGACACGGCCGAGGGAGTGCCGTTCGCCCGCAACGGCTGCGACACCCGCAACGACGTCCTCCAGCGCGACGGGGAGGAGGTGAGGTTCAAGTCTGGCTCCGACTGCGTGGTCGTCTCCATGACCCTGGACGATCCGTACACCGCCCGGACCATCGAGTGGCGCAAGCAGGACGCCGCCGAGGTGCAGATCGACCATGTGGTGCCGCTGTCCTACAGCTGGCAGATGGGTTCCTCGCGCTGGCCGGAGAGCAAGCGGCGGCAACTGGCCAACGACCCCCTCAACCTCCTCCCGGTCGACGGCACCGCCAACTCCGCCAAGGGCGACTCCGGCCCCGCGGCCTGGCTGCCGCCGAGCAAGAGGATCCGCTGCGCGTACGCGGTCCGCTTCGCGCAGGTCGCCGTCAAGTACGAGCTGCCGGTGACGACGGCGGACCGGAGCGCGTTGGCGAGGCAGTGCGGGGGGTGACGCGGAGCCGCGGGAGGTGGGCGGTGCCGGGTGGGGTGACGCGGAGGGCTCACGGCGGACCGGTCAGCCGCCCGGCGCGTCAAGGCCGAGGATCTCTCCGGCGGGCTCGGCGGCCGCGACCGGGACGTCGTGGTCACTGAAGGTGAGGTTGCCGGGATCCGCCGCGGAGCCGCTGACCCGGACGAGTCCGAACGCGCCCTCCGGGAAGCGGGCCGCCTCGGTGCGCAGCGCCTGCGCGGGACGCGCGACGGCCGGACGGACGGCACGGCCGCCCCCGGCGGATGGCCGGCGCCCGGCCCGCCCGTACCGCAACGGTTCGGCATCCCCGGGCCGCGTGTCGGTGCCGGCCGATACGCTCGGGTCCTCGGCGGGACTCCGTACCTCTGGACTACCAGCGGAAGCCCGTACGAACAGCGTGAACGAACCGTCCGTCCGCCATGCCGGCGCCACCGGTCCAGGAGCAGTCATGTACGGCAACAGCGTGGGGCCGCCCTCGCGCAGCGCGGCCACCGTCGTCACCCTGCGGGTGCTGTTCGCCGTCGCCGGCTTCCTCACCTGCGGCCTCCTCGCCTGCGTACCGCTGTTCCGGGTCGCGGTGCTGCGCGGCCGGTGGTACGACTGGGCGGCGGCCTGGCTGAGCATGCCGGTCTCCGCCGGGGGCCTCGCGGTGGTCGGCTCGCTGCCCGAGACCGACCCCCGGACGGACGCCGCCATGGCCGTCCTGCTGCTGCTCGGCGCCGCGTCCACCGCGTACTTCCTGGTGGTCGACGTCCGCGCGCACGCCAAGCCGCGCCCGTTCCCCGGCTACCCGCCGCGACCGGCCCCGCCCTACTACGGCGGCCCCGGCCACCCGACCGGTCACGGCGGGCGGCAGGCCGGCCCCTACGCCCCCACGCCGGTCCCGTACTCGCCCCGGCCCCCGTTCGCCCCGCCGCCCCCGGCGGCGCACACCCCCGTACCCGCCGGGCCCCCGGTGCCCACGCCCCCGCCGCACCGCCCGGCCCCGGCCCGCATCGACCAGGTCCGTGCCGAACTCGACGAACTCAGCGACTACCTGCGCAAGCACGACAGCAGCGGCGGCGGCAGCGGTGACGGCGGCGCCGGCCGGGAGCGCGAGGGCGGACGGTGACCGTGACGACGGGACGGGTCGTCGCCGGCCGCTACGCGCTGGCCACGCTCATCGGGCAGGGCGGCATGGGCCAGGTCTGGACGGCGTACGACCAGCGGCTGGACCGGCGGGTGGCGGTGAAGCTGCTGCGCCCCGACAAGGTGGCCGGCCAGGAGGCCGGCGAACTGCGCCGCCGCTTCGCGCGCGAGTGCCGCGTCACCGCCCAGGTCGACCACCCGGGCCTGGTCACCGTGCACGACGCCGGCAGCGAGGGCGAGGAACTGTTCCTCGTCATGCAGTACGTCGACGGCGCCGACCTCTCCGGCCACCTCGCCGAGCACGGCCCGTACCCATGGCAGTGGGCCGTCGCGGTCGCCGCGCAACTGTGCGCCGTCCTGAGCGCCGTGCACGCCGTGCCGATCATCCACCGCGACCTCAAACCGCGGAACGTGATGGTGAAGCAGGACGGCACCGTCACCGTCCTCGACCTCGGTGTCGCCTCCGTCATGGACAACGACACCACCCGCCTCACCCACACCGGCTCCCCGATCGGCTCGCCCGCCTACATGGCCCCGGAACAGGCGATGGGCGGCGCGGTCGGCCCCTACACCGACCTGTACGCCCTCGGGGTGCTGCTGCACGAACTGCTCAGCGGCGACGTGCCGTTCGCGGGCTCCACCGCCCTCGGCGTGCTCCACCGCCACCTGTACGAGCCGCCGCTGCCGGTGCGCCGGATCCGCCCCGAGATCCCCGAGGCCCTCGAAACGCTGGTCCTGCGCCTGCTCGCCAAGGACCCCCAGCACCGCCCGGCCTCCGCCCAGGAGGTCTACGAGCACCTCGCGCCGCTCCTCCCGGCCCGCGGCACGCCCACCGGGGCGCCCCTCGACCCCACCCGCCCCTTCCTGCGCCCGCACGCCCCCTGGCCCGACCGTGCCCGCACCCCCGCGCCCCAGCCCGCCCCCGTCGCGCCGGTCGAGGAGAAGCCGGACGTCGCGCGGGCCGTCGACGAGGTCAAGCGGCTGCTCGGGGAGGGCCGCATCACGCAGGCCGTCGACCTCCTCGGCGCCATCCTGCCCGCCGCGGCCCAGCAGCACGGCGAGCACTCCCCGGTCGTCCGCACCCTGCGCAAGCAGTACGCGGCCACCCTCCTGGACGACGGCCAGTACCGGCGTGCCCTGCCCGAACTGCGCCGCCTCGCCGACGAACGCGCCGCCGAGGCCGGCCAGGCCGACCCGCGGTCCCTGCGCTTCCGCTTCGAGGCCGCCCAGTGCCTGGAACAGCTCGGCGAACCGGCCGCCGCCCTCGCCGAGTACCGGGCGCTGCTGCCGTTCTACGAGAACCGGTACGTCGCCGCCGACGATCCCGACCTCGTCCTGGACCTGCGCCGCCGCATCGGCCTGCTGCTCCTCGCCCTCGGCGACCGTGCCGGCGCCCACGCCACGCTGGTCCGCCTCCTCCACGACGTCGAGCACACCCGCGGCCCCGGCCACCCCCTCGCCGGGGACCTGCGCCGCACCCTGCACTGGCTGGGCCGCATGGGCGGCTGAACGTTCCCGCCCCGCACCCCGTCCTCGTCCTGCACCGGCCCGGAGCAGGCCATCACGGTCCGGTGGGACGGCCGGGAACTCCTCCTGCTCACGGCCGTCGCCCCCCAGGACGGGGCGCGCGGTGTCCCGGCGCCCGGTCCGCCGCCCGGATGTGCCGGTGCCGTAAGTCCCGGTGAATCGTTGGTCGAATGGGTTGGCCGGAGGCCGCCCGCTGCCTACCATCGATCACCGCAAGACTTTGTGCACCGTCGCACAATCTCCAACGGGAGGTAACCCTTGCACCGCCGCCGCACCGCGCTCGTCCTCACCGCCGCGATCGCCGCCGCGGCCCCCCTCCTCACCGCCTGCGGCAACGACGCGCACCCCGGCGCGGCGGCCGTCGTCGACGGCCGGCGGATCACCGTCGCGCAGCTGGAGGACCGGGTCGACGAGGTCCGTGCCGCCCAGCGCGCCGCCGTCCCCGACGAGCAGCAGTACGAGCAGGCCATCGCCAGGACCGGCGGCCTCACCCGCGACACCCTCCAGAGCATGGTCCTCGACCGGGTCCTGCACCGCGCCGCCCAGGACGCGGGCGTCACCGTCACCCGCAAGGAGATCCAGCGGATGCGTGCCGCGCTGGAGCAGCAGGCCGGCGGCGCCGAGGGCCTGGAGACGGTCTGGCTCCAGCAGTACGGCATCGCCCCGCAGCGGGTCGACGACAACCTCCGCCTCCAGCTGGAGGCCCAGAAGCTCGCCGAGCACCTCGGCACCGACACCGGGCAGCCCGCTTTCTGGAAGGCCCTGTCGAAGACCTCCGAAGAGCTGGACATCGACCTGAACCCGCGCTACGGCACCTGGGACGTCGAGAAGAGCAGCCGCGCCGACGCGAAGACCCCCTGGGTCCGGGAGGTCACGGGGGCCGCTGGAGCACCGCTGACCGCGTGACGGCGGGTGGGTTACGTTTCGGAGGTGAACGCCACCTCCGCCGAAACCGCCCCCACCCCCGCCCCCGGCCGCGTCGTCCTGCTCACCACCAGCCACCGCGTCGCCCCCGGCCTGCTCTCCTGGCCGGCCTGGCAGGCGCTGCGCGCCGCCGACCGCGTGCTGTGCGCGGACGGCGCCCATCCGCAGCTGCCGTATCTGCGGGAGGCCGGCGTACGGGTCGACGAGGCGGCCCCGACCGCCGAGGAACTGGTCGGCGCCTGCGCGGGCGGACACACGGTGGTCGTCGTGGCGACCGGCGAGGGCGAGCCGGCCCTCACCGACGGACTGGCCCGGCTGGCCGGCTCCGGCCGCGTCACCATGCCCGAGCTGGAGCTGCTGCCCGCCTCCTACGACCTGCCCGGCGCCCGCCTGCTCGACCTCGTCCAGGTCATGGACCGCATCCGCGTCGAGTGCCCCTGGTCGTCGCGGCGGACCCACGAGGGCCTGGCCAAGTACGCCATCGAGGAGGCGTACGAACTGGTCGAGGCCATCGAGGACGGCGACCGCGACGAACTGCGCGAGGAACTCGGCGACGTCCTCCTCCAGGTCGTCTTCCACGCCCGGATCGCCGAGGAGGACCCCGAGGCCCCGTTCTCCGTCGACGACGTGGCCGGCACGATCGTCGCCAAGCTGATCCACCGCCACCCGCACGTCTTCGGCGACGCGACCGCCACCACCCCGGAGGAGGTCCGCGCGCACTGGCTGCGCACCAAGCAGGCCGAGAAGCAGCGCACCTCCGTCACCGAGGGCGTCCCGCTCGGCCAGCCCGGCCTGGCCCTCGCCGCCAAGCTGGCCTCGCGGGTGCGCACGGCCGGCCTGGACGTGCCGCTGCCGCGCGGCGAGGGCCTCGGCTACGAGCTGCTGGCGCTGGCCGTGCGCGCCGAGGCGGACGGCGTCGACCCGGAGGCCGCCCTGCGCGCGGCGGCCCGCGCCTACCGGGACGCGATCCGGGAAGCGGAGACCCGGACGCGGCCGGGGGAACGGACGGGGGAATAGGGAGAGGGACGCGGACGGGGGAGCAGGGAGAGGGACGGATACGGTCGACGCGTGACCGAGCACGCCCACACCCCCAGCACCGCCCCCGCCGCCTCCGCGACCACCCCCGGACCCGCCCCCGAGCTGTTCACCTGGGAATTCGCGAGCGACCCCTACCCCGCCTACGCCTGGCTGCGCGAGCACGCCCCCGTGCACCGCACCCGGCTGCCCAGCGGGGTGGAGGCCTGGCTGGTCACCCGGTACGCCGACGCCAGGCAGGCGCTCGCCGACCCCCGGCTGTCCAAGAACCCGGCGCACCACGCCGAACCGGCCCACGCCAAGGGCAAGACCGGCATCCCGGGCGAGCGCAAGGCCGAGCTGATGACGCATCTGCTCAACATCGACCCGCCGGACCACACCCGGCTGCGGCGGCTGGTCAGCAAGGCGTTCACCCCGCGCCGGGTGGCCGAGTTCGCGCCCCGGGTGCAGGAACTGGCGGACGGCCTCATCGACGGGTTCGCCGGCACGGGAAGCGCCGACCTCATCCACGAGTTCGCCTTCCCGCTCCCCATCTACGCCATCTGCGACCTGCTCGGCGTCCCCCGCGAGGACCAGGACGACTTCCGGGACTGGGCGGGCATGATGATCCGGCACGGCGGAGGCCCCCGGGGCGGGGTCGCCCGGTCGGTGAAGAAGATGCGCGGCTACCTCGCGGACCTCATCCACCGCAAGCGCGCCGACCCGGGCGACGACCTGATCTCGGGCCTGATCCGCGCCTCCGACCACGGCGAGCACCTCACCGAGAACGAGGCCGCCGCGATGGCCTTCATCCTCCTCTTCGCCGGTTTCGAGACCACGGTCAACCTGATCGGCAACGGCACCTACGCCCTGCTGACCCACCCCGGCCAGCGGACCCGTCTCCAGGACTCCCTCGCCGCGGGGGAGAGGGGCCTCCTGGAGACGGGCGTGGAGGAACTCCTCCGCTACGACGGCCCGGTCGAGCTGGCCACCTGGCGGTACGCCACGCGGCCCCTCACCCTCGGCGGACAGGACATCGCCCCCGGCGAGCCGGTCCTGGTCGTCCTCGCCGCCGCCGACCGGGACCCGGCCCGCTTCACCGACCCGGACACCCTCGACCTGTCCCGCCGCGACAGCCAGCACCTCGGCTACGGCCACGGCATCCACTACTGCCTCGGCGCCCCGCTCGCCCGCCTGGAGGGCCAGACCGCGCTCGCCACGCTGCTGACCCGCCTGCCCGACCTGAGTCTGGCCGCCGACCCGGCCGAACTGCGCTGGCGCGGCGGCCTCATCATGCGCGGCCTGCGCACCCTGCCCGTCTCCTTCACCCCCGTCCCCTGAAGGAGCCGTCACACCCGCAAAGGTGACACGCACTCAGGTCCGTGATCTCCATGTGATCTGCACGGCATGAACTTGTGATGAGTGATCGTATGCCTATACGTTCACGGATCAGCGCGGCGCCGAGTCAGACCGCCGCGCGGGCCCTGCTGTCTCGTGAAAGGTCTCCGCATGCTCTCCGGGAACGGCCGACACCGTCGCCCCCGCCAGGCCCCGGCCCTGGTCGTCGCTGCCGGAGTCACCGGCTCCGCCATCGCGATCCCGCTCCTCGGAGCCACCGGCGCCCACGCGGCCGACGGCACGACCTGGGACCGTGTCGCCGAGTGCGAGACCGGCGGCGCCTGGAGCCAGAACAGCGGCAACGGGTACTACGGCGGTTTGCAGTTGACGCAGGACGACTGGGAGGCGTACGGCGGCCTCGCCTACGCCTCCAGTGCCGACCAGGCCAGCCGCGCCCAGCAGATCCGGGTCGCCGAGAAGGTCCTGGCCGCGAAGGGCGTCAGCACCTGGCCGACCTGCGGGCTGCTCTCCGGCCTCGACGGCGGCTCCCCGGACGCCGGCGCGTCGGACGACGCGTCCGGGACGACGGCGGAGTCGGGCGCGGGGTCGACGGCGAAGCCGGACTCGGAGTCGAAGCCGGATGATTCATCCGCTTCCTCCGGTTCATCCGATTCCTCCGCCCCGTCGGAGGAGTCCGCCGGTGCGAAGGCGTCGAAGGGCTCGCCGTCGCCCACCCCCTCCGGCGGGGCGACGGATGACACCTCGTCGGACGACAGTGATGAAACGCCGAAGTCCGACACTTCCTCCGATTCCCCCTCTTCGCCCGCTTCGGGCGCCGCTTCCGGCGACCCCGGCGACGCGGCCACCACCGAGCGGGACGGCTCCGGCAACGTCGAGCCCCGCCCCGCGACTTCGCATCTGACGGAGACCGTCGGGCCGGACGCCTCCGGCGCCGGACGGCACCGCCGCACGGCCGCCGACGGCGAGGCCGCGGACGGCCGCTCGGCGGCGTCCTCCGGGCGGCATGCCTCGCGCGGCGAGGGCGACACCCGCGACGCGGCGGACGGGACGTACACCGTGCGGACCGGCGACAGTCTCTGGGCCATCGCCGACTCGCTGGAGCTGGACGGGGGATGGCACTCCCTCTATGCCGGGAACAAGGCCACCGTCGGCGCCGACCCCGACCACATCCTGCCCGGTCAGAAGCTTGCGGTTGCGGTCGAACCGGTTGAAAAGTAGCGGCAGTTCGCGTCATGCTTCGCGCTGAATGTCCGTAATAAACATCGTGAGAGATAGGTCTCAGAAGTACTGATCGTCTTTGAAAATCCCCCGCGAGCCTGGCTACGGTCAAGACCGCTCGCCATCGCGGGCCCCGGCCGCCGCAACGCCGAATCCTGCCAGCGGCAGTCCGGGAACAGTCGTCGCGTCAAGCGCCGCAGGCAGGAGCGGGGGACCCAAGGTAGGCGCCGCACCGGGCAGTTGAGCCGGGGCGGCTAGGGGTGAAGCCGGCTCCCGTGAGGGACCCGGCCGGGCAACTCAACCGGCCCGAACCCGACAGCTCACCTCGCAGGCGTCGGTGAGGGGATCAACCATGCTGTTTTCCAGCAAGGGCAAGCACCGTCGTCCGTTCAAGGCCACCCGGGCCATCGCCATCGCCGGCGTGACCGGCGCCGCCGTCGCCGCCCCGCTGATGGCGGCCGGCAACGCCTCCGCCGCCACCACCTCCGAGTGGGACACCGTCGCCCAGTGCGAGTCCGGCGGCAACTGGTCCATCAACACCGGCAACGGCTACTACGGCGGTCTGCAGTTCTCCGCCTCCACCTGGGCCGCGTACGGCGGCACGCAGTACGCCTCCACCGCCGACCAGGCCAGCAAGGACCAGCAGATCCAGGTCGCCGAGAAGGTCCTGGCGGCCCAGGGCAAGGGTGCCTGGCCGAACTGCGGCACGGGCCTGTCGGGTGCCTCGTACAGCGGCTCCGGCTCCTCCTCCTCGGGCTCCTCGGGCAGCTCCTCGCAGAGCGGCCAGGAGCAGAGCACCCAGGAGCAGAGCACCGGCTCCACCGGGAGCCGCACGGCCGAGGAGCAGCCCGCCAGCCGTTCGCAGGAGCGCCCGGCGGCCGAGTCCACGCAGAAGTCCGGCAAGACCGTCACCACCCCGACCGGCGAGAAGGTCGAGAAGGGCGACGGCGAGTACAAGGTGGTCAAGGGCGACACCCTCAGCTCGATCGCCGCGGCGCACGACGTCAAGGGCGGCTGGTCGAAGCTGTTCGACCTGAACGACGACATCATCGACGAGGCCGACCTCATCTACCCGGGCCAGCAGCTGCACCTCAGCTGAGCCCGCACGGCTCCCCGCCCCGGCGCGTGTTCCCCCGTACGCGCCGGGGCGGGGTCATGTCCAGGTCCGGCCGCCCGAAAGCGGGGGCTTCTTTTGTTCCGTTCAGAAACAATTTACTCTCGGTTCCGTACAACGGGTGGGTGACCGGCTGGCCGATCGCCCGGAGCCGGTTAGGCTCGGACCCGCAGAGCCGCCGCGTGCCGCGCACCCGCGTCACACCGAAGCGTCACATTGAAGAAGGAGATGCTCGTGCCGTCCATCGACGTCGTCGTAGCCCGGGAAATCCTGGACTCCCGAGGCAACCCCACGGTCGAGGTCGAGGTCGGCCTCGACGACGGCAGCACGGGTCGTGCCGCCGTCCCGTCCGGCGCCTCCACCGGCGCCTTCGAGGCCATCGAGCTGCGCGACGGAGACGCCAACCGCTACCTCGGCAAGGGTGTCGAGAAGGCCGTCCTCGCCGTCATCGAGCAGATCGGCCCGGAGCTGGTCGGCTACGACGCCACCGAGCAGCGCCTGATCGACCAGGCCATGTTCGACCTGGACGCCACCGACAACAAGGGCTCGCTCGGCGCCAACGCCATCCTCGGCGTCTCCCTGGCCGTCGCGCACGCCGCCTCCGAGGCCAGCGACCTGCCGCTCTTCCGCTACCTGGGCGGTCCGAACGCGCACCTGCTGCCGGTGCCGATGATGAACATCCTGAACGGCGGCTCGCACGCCGACTCCAACGTGGACATCCAGGAGTTCATGATCGCCCCGATCGGCGCGGAGTCCTTCTCCGAGGCCCTGCGCTGGGGCGCCGAGGTCTACCACACGCTGAAGAAGGTCCTGAAGAACAAGGGCCTCTCCACCGGCCTCGGCGACGAGGGCGGCTTCGCCCCGAACCTCGGCTCCAACCGCGAGGCCCTCGACCTCATCCTCGAAGCGATCAAGGAAGCCGGCTACACCCCCGGCGAGCAGATCGCCCTCGCCCTGGACGTCGCCGCCTCCGAGTTCTACAAGGACGGCGTCTACTCCTTCGAGGGCAAGGAGCGCACCGCCGCCGAGATGACGGACTACTACGCGGAGCTGGTCGACGCCTACCCGCTGGTCTCCATCGAGGACCCGCTGTTCGAGGACGACTGGGAGGGCTGGAAGACCATCACCGAGCGCCTCGGCGACCAGGTCCAGCTCGTCGGTGACGACCTGTTCGTCACCAACCCCGAGCGCCTCGCCCGCGGCATCGAGGAGGGCGCCGCCAACGCGCTGCTCGTCAAGGTCAACCAGATCGGCTCGCTCACCGAGACCCTGGACGCCGTCGAGCTGGCCCAGCGCAACGGCTTCAAGTGCATGATGTCCCACCGCTCCGGCGAGACCGAGGACGTCACCATCGCCGACCTCGCCGTCGCCACCAACTGCGGCCAGATCAAGACCGGCGCCCCGGCCCGCTCCGAGCGCGTCGCCAAGTACAACCAGCTGCTGCGCATCGAGGAGATCCTCGACGACGCCGCGGTGTACGCCGGCCGTTCGGCGTTCCCCCGCTTCAAGGGCTGACCGCCCGCCGGTAGGCAGCGTCGTACGTACGTCCCCGTACCCGGTCCCGTACCGTGTGCGGGGACGTACGCGCGTGCACGGGAGGCGGAAGACGGATGGCCGTGAAGGACCGGGACCGTTTCTCCACCACGACCAGGATCAGGGCGCTGGGGGAGCAGACGGCGGCCCGGGTCTACCGTTCGCAGACCAAGCGGCAGGCCCGCCGCTCCCGGCTGACCGGCCGGGCGGCCCTGCTCGTGATGGTGCTCTGCTCCCTCGTCGTGGTGCTCGCCTACCCGATACGGCAGTACGTCGCCCAGCGCGCCGAGATCGCCGACCTCCAGCGGGAGAAGCAGCAGGCCCGGCAGCGCGTCGAGCACCTGCGCGACCTCAAGGCCCGCTGGCAGGACGACGCCTACGCCGAGCAGCAGATCCGGCAGCGGCTGCACTACGTGATGCCGGGGGAGACGGGCTTCATCGTCATCGACCCGGGCACGGCGCGGCAGTCCCGGGCCGGCGCCGGAGCGGCCGGCCGCCCCTGGTACCGGACCGTCTTCGACGGGGTCGACAAGGCCGACGCCGGCACCAGTCATCAGTAGGACTTACAGGAAGACCGACAGAAGCCAGTCATGCACACGCCCCCGCCGCCCACCCCGCGCACCGAACCCACCGACGCGGACGTCGAGGCGTTCCGGCAGCAGTTGGGCCGTCCGCCGCGCGGACTGCGCGCCATCGCGCACCGGTGCCCCTGCGGGCAGCCCGACGTCGTGGAGACCGCGCCCCGGCTGCCCGACGGCACGCCGTTCCCGACGCTGTACTACCTGACGTGCCCGCGGGCCGCCTCCGCCATCGGCACCCTGGAGGCGAACGGGGTGATGAAGGAGATGACCGAGCGGCTGGCCGCCGACCCGGAACTGGCCGCCGCCTACCGCGCCGCGCACGAGGACTACATCCGGCGCCGCGACGAGATCGAGGAGCTGACCGGATTCCCGAGCGCCGGCGGCATGCCGGACCGGGTCAAGTGCCTGCACGTCCTGGTCGCCCACTCGCTGGCCGCCGGGCCGGGCGTGAACCCGCTGGGCGACGAGG
The DNA here is from genome assembly GCF_020521275.1 of Streptomyces daghestanicus. Lineage (NCBI taxonomy): Bacteria > Bacillati > Actinomycetota > Actinomycetes > Kitasatosporales > Streptomycetaceae > Streptomyces > Streptomyces daghestanicus. The sequence continues at coordinate 79,485 of NZ_BNDX01000016.1, forward strand.
CCATCGGGATGCTGCCCGAGTGGTGGCGCAAGGGCCCGTGCGTGACCCCGCCCGCCGAGGAGGACGAGAAGTGACCCGAGTCGCCGCCGTCGACTGCGGTACCAACTCCATCCGGCTGCTGGTCGCGGACGCCGACCCGGCGACCGGCGAGCTGACCGACCTGGACCGCCGGATGACCATCGTCCGGCTCGGCCAGGGCGTCGACCGCACCGGACGCCTCGCCCCCGAGGCGCTGGAGCGGACCTTCGCCGCCTGCCGCGAGTACGCCGGGATCATCAAGCGGCACGGCGCCGAACGGGTCCGGTTCGTCGCGACCTCCGCCTCCCGGGACGCCGAGAACCGCGCCGACTTCGTGCGCGGGGTCCTCGACATCCTCGGCGTCGAACCCGAGGTGATCACCGGCGACCAGGAGGCCGCGCTCTCCTTCACCGGCGCCACCAGGGAACTGACCGGCCGCGCCGACCTCCACCGCCCCTTCCTGGTCGTGGACATCGGCGGCGGCTCGACCGAGTTCGTCGTCGGCGACGACCGGGTCCGCGCCGCCCGCTCCGTCGACGTCGGCTGCGTCCGGATGACCGAGCGGCACCTGGTGGTGGACGGCGCCGTCACCGACCCGCCCACCGAGGAGCAGATCGCGGCGATGCGGGACGACATCGAGGCGGCCCTGGACCTCGCCGGGGAGACGGTCCCGCTGGGGGAGGCGCGCACCCTGGTCGGCCTGGCCGGCACGGTGACGACGATCTCCGCGATCGCCCAGGGCCTCCCGGAGTACGACTCCGAGGCGATCCACCACTCCCGCGTCACCCGCGCCCAGGTGGACGAGATCACCGCCCGCCTCCTGCACTCCACCCACGCCGAACGCGCCGCGATTCCCGCCATGCACCCGGGCCGCGTCGACGTGATCGGCGCCGGCGCGCTCGTCCTGCGCACGATCATGGAACGCACCGGCGCCGCGGAGGTCGTCGTCAGCGAGCACGACATCCTGGACGGCATCGCTCACAGCTGCGCCGCCGGGGCGCGCTGAGCGGCACTGCCAGGCGATGCCGGCACCGGGCGGGGCGTCACAGGCCGCGGCAGACGTCCCGCCGGTCGCCCACCTCGGCCACGGGGACGACCGGTTCACCGTCGTTGATCCGGTAGGCGACTCTGGAGCTTCCGACCCGGAGCCGGTAGCGGCCCGACGGGCCGGTGAGCTTCTCGACGTCGGCGTCCTGGCGGTGCGGGTCGTCACCGAGTGCGGTCGACGCGGTCAGGCTGCGCATGGCGTCGGGTCGGCTGATCGTCCGAAGCCGACGCCGTGCCGCCGCGGTGAACCGGAAGGCGTACTTCACGCCGCCTCGCCGCCCAGCTCGGTGAACAGTTCCGCCAGCGTCACGGTGGTGCCGCCCTCCGCCAGAACGGCTTCGGCCTCGCGCGCCGACATCACGTCGCCGGCTTCCTCCAACGCCTCGAAGTCCGAGAACGGGACCACGGCTGCCACTGATGCGCCGTCGCGCGTGATGACGGTCGGGACACCTTCCTCGGCCCGGTTGCTGTGATCGGCGAGGTGCGCGCGGGCTTCCCGTACGGTCACGGTGTTCCCGGTCGTGCCATCGGTGTACGCGGCGGGGTGTACACGGCGCATCGTGGAGGGAAGCGCGTTCGTGCGCGATCCTCGACGGCATCGTCCGGTCGGTGGCCTGACCGTCGCGGCCCCGGTCAGGGCGGTGGCGGTCCCGTCTCCGACACGGTGAGCGCGATCAGCGCCAGGTCGTCCGCGAGGACGCCGCCGGCGTGCCGGTGGACCAGGCGGGCCTGCCGTTCCACCACGGTCGGCGGGCCCGCGCGCCAGCTGTCGCGCAGGCCCGGCTCGGGGGAGTAGAAGACGCCGTGCGCGTCGCGGGCCTCCAGCAGGCCGTCCGTGCAGAGCAGCAGGAGGTCGCCGGGGGCGAAGGGGCGGCACTCGTGGCCCCAGGGTCCCGGGTCCAGGTCGCCGAGGCCCAGCGGGAGGCCCGGATCGGCCGGCTCCCAGCGGTGGACGCCCTCCTCGGAGGCGAGGAACGCGGGGCAGTGGCCGCGGCTCAGCAGCCGCACCTCGCCGCCGCCCGGGGGCAGTTCGACCACGGTGGCGGTGATGAACTGCTCGCCCGGCGTCGCGTCCGCGCCCCGTACGAGGGCCGCCTCCCGGATGTGCCGGGCCACCGCCTCGTCGAGGTGGCGGGCGAGCAGCGGCAGCGTCGACGTGTGGTGCGCGGCCTCCCGGAAGCACCCCACCAGCGCCGCCACAGCCGGGATCGCGTCCGGCCCCTTGCCGCGTACGTCGCCGATGAGGAGCCGCACCCCGTACGGGGTCTGCTCGGCCGCGTAGAGGTCGCCGCCCACCGCCGCGGCGTGTGCGGCCGCCTCGTAGCGCACGGCGATCCAGGTGCGGCCGAACCAGGCGCGCACCGGCGGCAGCACGGCCCGCTGGGCGTACTCCGCGGCCTGCCAGGTGTCCCGCAGCCGCCGGTCCAGCAGGAGCCGCAGCCGGCACAGCGGCACGGTCGCCCAGACCAGGACGAGCAGGGCGCAGAAGTCGACCACCGCGTGGTCGCCGTCGGAGGCGAGGTGGCGGGCGAAGAGGAAGAGCAGGCCCACGGCGGTGTTGAGGAGCGCGAGCAGGACCGTCCGGCGCAGCGGGTGCACACAGGCGGCCGTCATGGAGCTGAGGATCAGCAGCCCGTCCCCGCTCAGCCCGCCGGGGGTGGGCAGGTCCACCGCGCAGGCCAGCGCGGTCAGCGCCACGGGCAGCCACCACACCCAGGCCGGGGCGGTCACGGGCTGCGGGGGTGGGGTGTGGGGCAGCAGCCCCGTCGTACGGCGGTGCGGGCTCATGGGGCAAACGTAATGAAAGGGACGAAGTGGCAGGGGGATAACGGCTCCGCGCGGACCACGCCGGAGTGCGCCGCAGCCTCCGTATGAGCAGGTCGGGGAACGTCTGAGCGGTCTTCAGGACTTTCGCGGACGACCTGTGCGGGCTCCTCGCCGGAAAGTTCGTGAAGTTCTTCACAAGAGATTGGGCCGTGATGGGCGACGAACGGCCTTCCGTTGACCCTTCCGGGGCCGTGACAGCCCTTTGAACATGTTCAGAAGTGTGGTACGGAAAAGGTCGCGGAAGGCGTCGGGGAGGGGGGTCCGGAGGGCTCCGGGGTATCGGAGCGGCAGCTCAAGCGGCATTGACAACGCGATCTACGGCGCGGCGGTTCCCGTCGTGGACCATGACCTGCGTCACGCGGGCGGAGGAGTGTAACACAACCCCTGTCGGAGCTTGTGAAGGGGCGCACGAAGCACCCCCCCGGGGCAGGTGGATACTCGATCCCATGAGCACCACGGAGCGTCCCAGGATCCTCGTAGTAGGCGGTGGGTACGTAGGCCTGTACGCGGCTCGACGCATTCTCAAGAAGATGCGTTACGGCGAGGCGACCGTCACGGTCGTCGACCCCCGGTCGTACATGACCTACCAGCCCTTCCTCCCCGAAACCGCCGCCGGCAACATCTCCCCGCGCCACGTCGTCGTACCCCTGCGACGCGTGCTGCCGAAGGCGGAGGTCCTCACCGGTCGGGTCACCACCATCGACCAGGACCGCAAGGTCGCCACGATCGCCCCGCTGTCGGGCGAGGCGTACGAGCTGCCGTTCGACTACCTGGTCATCGCCATGGGCGCGGTCTCCCGCACCTTCCCGATCCCCGGCCTCGCCGAGCAGGGCATCGGCATGAAGGGCGTGGAGGAGGCCATCGGCCTGCGCAACCACGTCCTGGAGCAGCTGGACAAGGCCGACTCCACCACCGACGAGGAGATCCGCCGCAAGGCGCTCACCTTCGTCTTCATCGGCGGCGGCTTCGCGGGCGCGGAGACCATCGGCGAGGTCGAGGACATGGCCCGGGACGCGGCCAAGGAGTACACCAACGTGTCCCGCGAGGACATGCGGTTCATCCTGGTGGACGCCGCCGACAAGATCCTCCCCGAGGTCGGCCCCAAGCTCGGCCAGTACGGCAAGGAGCACCTGGAGAGCCGCGGCGTGGAGATCTACCTCTCCACCTCCATGGACTCCTGCGTCGACGGCCACGTGGTGCTCAAGAACGGCCTGGAGGTCGACGCCGGCACGATCGTGTGGACCGCGGGCGTCAAGCCCAACCCGGTGCTGTCCCGCTTCGGCCTGCCCCTCGGCCCGCGCGGTCACGTCGACACGGCCGCCACCCTCCAGGTGCAGGGCACCGACTACATCTGGGCCGCGGGCGACAACGCGCAGGTCCCGGACGTCATCGGCCGCAAGAACGGCAACCCGAACGCCTGGTGCCCGCCCAACGCCCAGCACGCGCTGCGCCAGGCCAAGGTCCTCGGCGACAACGTGGTCTCCGGCATGCGGGGCTTCCCGCAGAAGGAGTACAGCCACGCCAACAAGGGCGCGGTCGCGGGTCTCGGCCTGCACAAGGGCGTCGCGATGATCGTTCTGGGCAAGATGAAGATCAAGCTCAAGGGCCGGCTCGCCTGGTACATGCACCGCGCGTACCACGGCATGGCGATGCCGACGTTCAACCGCAAGATCCGCGTCTTCGCGGACTGGACGCTCGGCATGTTCCTCAAGCGTGAGGTCGTCTCGCTCGGCGCCGTCGAGACGCCGCGCGAGGAGTTCTACGAGGCCGCCAAGCCGGCCCCGAAGCCCGCCGCCGTTCCGGCCGCCCCCCAGGCCCAGGAGGCCAAGGCGTCCTGACCCCGCCGGGTCACCGCAGTCCCCGCAGTCGTCGAAGGGGCCGTCCGCCATCCGTGGTGCGGACGGCCCCTTCGGCGTGCTCCGCCCGGGGGAAACAGGCCCGGGAAACTCGATGTGAAGTACAACTGTTTTGCGGAGTCGTGACCCGGGCGCGGGACTGCGGATCGCCCCGTCCGGTGTTTACGTGGTGCCCAGACATCCAGGTCTCACGGAGGTGTGCGCCATGGCAGACGCCGCATTGCGGCTGAAGAGCCTCGTCGAACAGATGCTGGGGGCCCCGCTCCCGGTCCGCGTCCGCGCATGGGACGGCTCCGAGGCCGGCCCGCCGGGGGCTCCCACGCTCGTCGTACGCAACCGCCGAGCCCTGCGCCGTCTCCTCTTCAAGCCCGGCGAACTCGGCCTGGCCCGCGCCTGGGTGGCCGGCGACCTCGACGTCGACGGCGACCTCTACGCCGCCCTCGACCTGCTCGCCGAGCTGATCTGGGAACGCGGCGAGGACGCCCGCACCCTCGGCCAGGCCCTCCGCGACCCCGAGGTGCGCGCCGCCGTCCGCGGCCTGGTCAAGCTGGCCGGCCCCCCGCTGCCGCCCGCGCCGCCCGCCGAAGAGATCCGCCGCCGGCGCGGCCACCTGCACACCCGCCGCACCGACAAGCGCGCCATCAGCCACCACTACGACGTCGGCAACGACTTCTACGAACTCGTGCTCGGCCCCTCCATGGTCTACTCCTGCGCCTACTGGCCGGCCCCCGAATCCGAGGGCGGCACCCTGGAGACCGCGCAGCGCGACAAGCTCGAACTCGTCTGCCGCAAGCTGGACCTGAAGCCCGGCATGCGTCTCCTCGACGTCGGCTGCGGCTGGGGCTCCATGGCCATCCACGCCGCCCGCGAGCACGGCGTCACCGTCGTCGGCGTCACCCTCTCGCAGGAACAGGCCGCGTACGCCCGCAAGCGCATCGCCGAGGAGGGCCTCACCGACCGGATCGAGATCCGCGTCCAGGACTACCGTGACGTCCAGGACGGCCCCTACGACGCGATCTCCTCCATCGGCATGGCCGAGCACGTCGGCGCCGAGAAGTACCTGGAGTACGCCGGTGACCTGTACGCGCTGCTCAAGCCGGGCGGCCGGCTGCTGAACCACCAGATCGCCCGCCGCCCGCAGCGCGACGAGTCGGCGTACAGCGTCGACGAGTTCATCGACTCCTACGTCTTCCCCGACGGCGAGCTGGCCCCCGTCGGCACCACCGTCACCCAGCTGGAGCGCGCCGGGTTCGAGGTGCGCGACGTGGAGGCGATCCGCGAGCACTACGCCCACACCCTGCGCCGCTGGGTCGCCAACCTGGAGGCCGGCTGGGAGCGGGCGGTGCGGCTGGTCAGCCCCGGCCGGGCCCGTGTCTGGCGCCTGTACATGGCCGCCTCCGCGCTCTCCTTCGAGCACAACCGCATCGGCGTCAACCAGGTCCTCGCCGTGAAGACCCCCGAGTCCGGCGCCTCCGGCGTGCCGCTGCGTGCCCGCACCTGGAACTGACCTCCAGGTGCTCCGGGCACGGGAAAGGGCCCCCTCCCGGGAGGGGGCCCTTTCCCGCGTACCGGCCGGGACTACTCCGCCTTGATGGCCGACAGCATGTCGAGCCGGGCCGCGCGCCGGGCCGGCCACAGGGCGGCCAGGACGCCGACCACCGCGGCCAGCGCCAGGAAGACGGCGATCCGGCCCCACGGCAGTACCAGCTCGTACGTCGTCAGCCGGGAGCCGACCAGCTCGCCCGCCGCCCAGCCGAAGAACACGCCCAGGCCGATGCCCAGCACCGCGCCGAACAGGGAGATGACCAGGGACTCCAGACGGACCATCCGCTTGACGCCGGCCCGGTCCAGGCCGATCGCGCGGAGCATCCCGATCTCCTGGGACCGCTCGAAGACCGACATGGCCAGGGTGTTGACGACGCCGAGGACCGCCACGATCACCGCCATGGCCAGCAGCCCGTAGAGGATGTTCAGCATCATGGTGACCATCCCGGCGATTTCCTCGGAGATGTCCTGCTTGTCCTGGACGGCGACGGCCGGGCTGTCGCCGAGGGCCTTCTCCAGGCCGTCCTTGGCCGCGCCGGACGCCCCGTCGGCCGTCTTGACCAGGACCTGCATGTCGCCCGGCTCGTCCTGGTGCGGGGCGAGTGCCGCCAGGTCCAGCATGATCCCGCGGAACATCTCGTTCGGCTCGTAGACGCCGGCCACCGTCAGCTTCTGCCGCGCGTCGTCCTCGTGGACCGCGGTGAACGTGGACCCGGCCCGCCAGCCGTGCCGCCCGGCGGTGTCCTCGTCCACGACCACCCGGGTGCCGCCGATCGTGAAGGCGCCGTCCGTCACCGGCAGGTCGGTCAGCTTCCCGAACGCGGAGCCGGTCACGCCGGTCAGGTACTCGTCCCGGCCGTCGACGGTCGAGTAGGCGTTGCGCATCGGGCTGATCGCGGTGACGCCGTCGGCCCCGGCGAGCTTCTTCTCCACGTCCGGGGAGAGGACGCCGCCGCCCGCCATGGACACCACGTAGTCGGCCCTGACGGAGTCCGAGGCCATCCTGCCGATCGCCTGCTGCACGCCGATCGCCGCCACCGTCATGCCGGTGATCAGGGTGAGCCCGATCATCAGCGCGGACGCCGTGGCCGCCGTACGGCGCGGATTGCGGACCGCGTTCTGCCGGGCGAGCTTGCCCGAGACGCCGAAGACGCGCAGCACCGGCGCCGCCGCGGCGATCAGCGGGCGGGACAGCAGCGGGGTGAGGACGAAGACACCGATGACGACCAGGCCCGCGCCGAGCCCCATGGGGGCCTGCGCGCCGGTGGCGTCGTCCATCGTGGTCGCGGCCAGCACCACGGCGACGCCGGCCGCCGTGACCAGGGAGCCGATCGTGTTGCGCAGCACCAGCGACCGGGTGGTCGGCGCGGCGTGCACGCTGTTCATCGCGGCGACCGGGGGGATCTTCGCGGCGCGGCGGCCGGGCAGCCAGGCGGCCAGCATGGTGACGAGGACGCCCACGGCGAGCGCCGCCCCGACCGTGCCCCCGCCGACGACGAGCGGGCCGTCGGGGAAGTTCGCGCCGAAGGAGTCCATCAGGGCGCGCAGCCCGGCGCCGATGCCGATGCCCGCGAGCAGCCCGGTGACCGAGGCGATCACGCCGAGGACGAACGCCTCGATCAGCACCGACCGGGTGACCTGGCGGCGGGAGGCGCCCACCGCCCGCATCAGCGCCAGCTCCTTGGTGCGCTGGGCGACCAGCATGGTGAAGGTGTTGGCGATGAGGAAGGTGCCGACGAAGAGCGAGAGGCCGGCGGCGACCAGCAGGGTCTGCTTCAGGCTGTCCATGGAGGACGCGGTCGCCTCGGCCTGGTCGGCGGCGAGTTCGGCGCCCGTCGTCATCTCCACGGTGTCCTCGGGCAGCGCCTTGCGCAGGGCGGCCGTGAGCGCGCTCTGGCCGACGCCCGGGTCCGCCGTCACGATGATCTCGTCGTACCTGCCGGTGGTGCCGAACAGCCGCTGCGCGGTGGCCGTGTCGAACAGGGTGAGGCTGCCGCCCGCCGCGACCGTGCCGTCGTCGGTGGTGAAGATGCCGCTGACGGTCGGGGTCAGGACCGGGCCGTCGACCGAGAGGCGGACCGTGTCGCCGACCCGGTACCCGGTCCGCTCGGCGGTCGCCGCGTCGAGAGCGACCTCGCCGCCGCCCTCGGGGGCGTGGCCCTCGGTGAGCGGGTAGCGGGGGTCGTCGGTGCCCCAGTAGTTGGCGCCGCGCACCTGCCAGCCGTCGCCGACCGGGTCGCCGTTGCGGTCGGCGAGGGCGGTGAAGCCGCCGACGCCGCCGACGGCCGAGGCCACGCCGTCGGTCTTCGCCACCCGGCCGAGCAGGGCCGGCGTCAGCTCGGTCTGCTCCTCGCCGTCCTTCCAGGCCGGGGTGAGGGAGACGTCGACGTCGTCGAAGCCCTTGGCGGACGACTTCTCGTACGCCGCGGAGACGGTGTCGGTGAAGACCAGGGTGCCGGAGACGAAGGCGACGCCGAGCAGGACGGCGAGCACGGTCATCAGCAGCCTGGCCCGGTGCGCGAGGACGTTGCGCAAGGCGGTACGGAACATGGGGGCTTTCTCTGTCCAGACGTGAGGGCGGTGGGGGCGTTCGCTTCCGCGGGGCGTCAGCTGGTCCGGCCCTTGGCGTCGAACCGTTTCATCCGGTCCAGGACCTTGTCCGCGGTCGGCCCGTACAGCTCGTCCACGATCCGCCCGTCCGCGAGGAAGACCACCCGGTCGGCGTAGGCCGCGGCGACCGGGTCGTGGGTCACCATCACCACCGTCTGGCCCAGCTCCCGCACCGAGTTGCGCAGGAAGCCCAGCACCTCGGCGCCGGACCGGGAGTCGAGGTTGCCGGTCGGCTCGTCACCGAAGACGATCTCCGGCCGGGAGGCCAGCGCGCGGGCCACGGCGACGCGTTGCTGCTGTCCGCCGGAGAGCTGCGCGGGCCGGTGCCCGAGCCGGCCCGAGAGCCCCACCATGTCGATGACGGTCTCCAGCCACCGCTGGTCCGGCTTGCGGCCGGCGATGTCCATGGGGAGCGTGATGTTCTCCAGGGCCGTCAGGGTCGGCAGCAGGTTGAACGCCTGGAAGATGAAGCCGATCTTGTCCCGTCGCAGCCGGGTCAGCTGCCGGTCCTTGAGGGAGGCCAGCTCGGTCTCGCCGATGCGCACCGAACCGGAGGTGAAGGTGTCCAGCCCGGCCACGCAGTGCATCAGCGTGGACTTGCCGGAGCCGGACGGCCCCATGATCGCGGTGAACTCGGCCTGCCGGAACTCGACGGAGACCTGGTCCAGGGCGACCACCCGGGTCTCGCCCTGTCCGTAGATCTTCGACAGCTCGGTCGCGCGCGCCGCCACGGCGGTCGACCGGTCGACGAGGGATGCGGTGGTCACGGAAGGCGCTCCTGTGGGGGACGACGACGGGGATCCTCGATCCGGAGTGGATCGTGATCCATCGTCCCGGCCACCGGACGCCGTGTAGTCAGCCGCTGTTCCCGTTCCCGGGGGCGACTCCGGTCGGACGTCCCCGGTCCGCGTCATACCTGGGGATGACGCCCCACCCCGAGGACACGGCGCTGGTCGAGAACCGGTGGAGCGCCCTCGTTCGTACGGTGAAATTCCGTCATTCCGCATGCGCGGCGGGCGGCGGCGCGCAAGGCTACTGGCAAGTGCGGATGGCCTGTTCGCGGGTCTGATGGTCCCTCAGGCATCAATAAAATAAGACAACATCGGCCCACCCTGCCGCTGTTCGGGGGAGGCGCCCCGATAGGCTCGATCCTCGACGCGGAGCCCATGGCCTTGCCCGGATGGTGGAATGCAGACACGGCGAGCTTAAACCTCGCTGCCCCTTCGCGGGCGTGCCGGTTCGAGTCCGGCTCCGGGCACTTCCGTCGGACCCGGCCGGGGCCCCGCGCGGCGTCGCCGGGGCGGGAGGCCGGCGCGGCGGATGGCCGGGCGCGGCGACTCGTGAGCCTCCGGCCCCACTCCTCTCCCCATCACGGCCATGAGCCTACGGATGCTCCTTTCGGGTGAAATGCGCGCACGGCTCCTGTCCGGTCACCGCGGTGCGCTTCCGTGAACCTGCTCCTCGGCTCCGGGGAGACCGCAGCGGAGGAGGATTCACCGCGCCCTCCATGTTCAGGACTCTCGCGCTTGCTCCGTCCACGGGGCGGGACCTCCTGCGGCCGCCTGGTCGGGTGAGGCCGGACACGAGCCGGCGTCCGGGTGCGCGGCGAGGACGATCAAGGCGTCGAGGCGTCGGCCCGCCGACTGCGACTCGGCGGCCTTCGCCGCCGTGCGGGCACGTTCGTCGGGCAAGCGCGCCAGCGACTCGGGACCGACGTGGCGTGCGCCGATGGCCGGCCGGAGTGCGGCGATCAAGCGGCTGGTGAGTCCGGCCGTATGGAGCTCGCGGATCAGCCGTACACGGTCTTCCGCCGACCGCGGGTGGACACGCTCTCCTCCTGCGTGCGCGAGGAACGCGCAGACCCTGCTCCTCGTGGTAGCGCAGAGCGCGCGTACGGATACGGGTCCGGCCGGCCGGCTCTCCGATACGGACTGTGACCGGCCTCTCGCTCGGCGGTGTCCGATGTGCCTTCGACGCCGACGTCGAGTTCTGGCGTAGGCGCGAGGAGCGGGAGTGACCGCCGTCCCCTGCCCGATGACGACCTCGGCGGCCGGTGATCATGGACATCGCTGGTTCCACCGCTCTCGTGACCGGAGGCAACCGGGGCATCGGTCGGCGCTTCGTCGACGAATTGCCGGCCCGCGGGGCCGAGAGGGTCCACGCGGCGGCCCGCGGTTCCTTGACGGGGTGCAGGGCGGCTCCCTCGAAGTGCCGGCCGACGGTCCCAGCCGCTTCGTCGAGGCGGCCCTGGCCGGCGACCCGGCACAGCTGTACGGCCCCGCGTCCGCCAGGTGAGCCTTCCCGGCGTTGTCTCTCCGGCGTGAGTGCGGGTCTGGTGAGGACAGTCATGTGGCCGGGGCTGACGCCGGATCGTCGGAAGACCCGCGAGGTCCTCAGGCACGCCAGGCCAGGGAATACGAACACCGGGTCTTCCTGGCGCAGTGTGTTCCGTTTCCTCGTGGTAGGGGGCTGCGGCGAGTCGAGAATCCAGATGTGGAAGCCGAAGTGAGGAATGCGGTCGCCGGATGAACAGGAAAAGCTCCCGGGGGCGGTGAATCCGCCCCCGGGGCGATCCACTGGCTACGCCGGTTCGAGGAAGAATTTCTCGTGTTCCCCGCCGTTGGCATTGATCTGGCAGTTCACGGTCCCGCCGGGCCCGGTGGCGGTGGTGACTCCACTGCCGGTCACCAGGCGCAGGAATACGCCCGGGAAATCCACCGACTCGAAGGAGAAGGAACCGTCGGCCTGGGGGCGGGCTCTGAATTTCTCCCAGGGGCCGGGGCCGTACTGGCAGTTGACCTTCCCGCCCCCGGCCCGGGTGGCGGGCACCCCGTTGCCGTCCATGCGCAGGTACACGTTCGGGAAGGCCGCGGACTCGAAGCAGTACGAGCCGTCGGCCTGCGGCCGGACCTTGTACGCCGTCCAGGGGCCCGGGCCGTACTGGCAGTTGACCGTACCGCCGCCGTTGTCGGTGGCGGAGGTCACTCCTGTGCCGTCCATCCGGAGATAGATGTTCTGGAAGAACGTCGAACGAATGGTGACCGGAGTGTTCCCGGACTGTGCGAGGTCGGTCGCCGATAAGGGCATGTGATCCCCCTTCGTGGTGTCTGGGCGCGTCACGGAGATCGTGCGGTGTCCAGTGCGGCAGACGGCCTGTGCGATACCGGATGACGGGGGGCGGTGGAATGCCTTCTGTGCGGTACGGCGGCGTCTCGGTCGCCATCCGGAATTGCCGCCCCTTCTTTTTCTGTCCCGCCCCCCGAATTCACTGTATTCGGGGGGGTGCGGTCTGTCCAGAGTGCGGCAATGCGAGGCGGTATTCCGCTTTTTCCGGCCCGGGAAATCCGTGCCCATCCGTCGCCGCGGCCCCTCCCCGGCACGGGTGGCGCCGCCGCCCCGCGTCCTCGGGGCCGCCGGCGCCGGCCGTCCCGGCCGCCGCCGGGTGCCGCCGGGCGGGGGCGGGTGCCGGCCGGGTGCCCCGTAGGGGGCCGGTGCGGGGAATGTGCGGGGGGTGCGGCGTGTTGCTGCGGCAGGTGGGGGAAAGATCCTCCCCAAGCACTAGGGTCATCCCTTTGCCGTTCTATTACTCTTGAGCCAAGGCCACGTCGTGTGGCCATGGAGGAGTGAAATGAGGAGCAGAAACCCGGTCTTCTCGCGACGGGGGTTCAGCCGCGACAACGGCTACGCGGGCTTCAACACCGCGCCGCAGGCCGGGGGACCCGCTGTCGCCACGCAGGCCAACCCGTACGCGCAGCCCACCGGCAACCCGTACGCGCAGAACCCTTACGCCCAGACCGACCTCGGCGCGCCGCAGGCACCGGCCGCCACCGGCCGGATGACCATCGACGACGTCGTCCTGCGGACGGGCAGCACGCTCGGCGTCCTCATCGTCACGGCAGCGCTCTCCTGGGCGCTGCTGCCGGTCGACGACGCCAACATCGGCAGGTCGTACGGCATCGCCATCGGTGCCGCGCTGATCGGCATGGTCCTGGCGCTCGTCCAGTCGTTCAAGCGGACGCCGACCCCGGCGCTGATCCTCGCCTACGCGGCCTTCGAGGGCGTCTTCCTCGGCGTCGTCTCCAGCGTCGTCGACAACCGCATCGCCGACGGTGCCGCCATGCAGGCGGTCATCGGCACCATGGCGACCTTCGCCGCCGTGCTCGTGGCGTACAAGGCGGGCTGGATCCGCGTCAACCGCCGCTTCGTCGGCTTCGTGATGGCGGCCTCGCTCGGCTTCGTGCTGCTGATGATGGTCAACATGCTGTTCGCCGTGTTCGGCGGCGGTGACGGCCTCGGCTTCCGCAGCGGCGGCCTCGGCATCCTCTTCGGTGTCATCGGCGTCATCCTCGGCGCGCTGTTCCTCGCCATGGACTTCAAGCAGGTCGAGGACGGCATCGCCTACGGCGCTCCCCGCGAGGAGGCCTGGTTCGCGGCCTTCGGCCTCACCCTGACGCTGGTGTGGCTGTACCTGGAGTTTCTGCGCCTCATCGCGATCTTCAACAGCAGCGACTGACCGGCGACGGACCAGGCGTGACAGAAGGGCTCCGGACGGCACCGCCGTCCGGGGCCCTTCGCGTACGTCGACGACGGCGTGCTCAGAGCAGCCGGCGCGCGGCCCTCCTGAGGTCGTACTCGTGGACGATCGCCTTGGCGTGGCCGTAGGCGAGATCGTGCTCGTGGCGGAGCCAGCTGACCTTCTCCTCGAAGCGGAAGAGAGCCGGGCCGTCCTCGACGGTGCGCAGCCAGTCGGCGATCTCACGACCGGTGCAGTGGGGGATGCGGGCGAGCAGATTGCGATGGGTCTCCTCGGAGAAGACAGGGGACATCGGCGCCTCCGGGCGAAAGGGGATGTGAGCCGGTCCTTCAGGTCACCGTGCCCGAGCCGCCCTCCGTTGGCAACAGTCCCGGACGGCCGCGTACGCTCACGCCGTGGTTGATACGACGCCTGTGACCCGTGCGCTGGAGACCTTCGCCGACCGTCTGCGGGCCGCGCCGCAGAGCAGACTCCAGCGGGGTGCCGCCGCCGAGGCGCTGGAACTGGCCAGGGAGCTGTCCCGGCGGGCCCAGCTCGCCGAGGAGCCCGGCGCCGAGCCGCGGGTGATGCCGGACGCCGGGATGTTCGCCGCCGCCGACCAGATCACCGTCGCCGGGCACGACCTTGCCCTCGTACTGAGGACCGAGGACGAGGTGGCGGAGGCGGTGCGGCTGGTGGCGGAGGCGCAGCGGCGCGCCGGGGTGTGACCCGCTCGCAGCACGGCCGGCGGCGGGTCAGAGGGACGCGATGACGCGGTCCGCCAGGACGTACACGCTCTCCTCGCCGCAGGCGAAGGTCAGGGCGTAGGCGCCGGAGACACCGGAGCCGCCGAGCAGGACCGGGGTGTCGCCCGCGCGCAGCGCGCCGGCCAGCCGCTCCGCGGTCTCGCGGTGGCCCGGGGTCATGCACAGGGTGGTGCCGTCGGCGAAGACGTACACGTCCAGGGTGCCCAGCGGACCCGGCCGGACGTCCGCCAGCTCGACCCGGCCCGCGGCCAGCTCCTCCAGGGCGGTGACGGTGCGCTCGTGGTCGTTGACCGGGGAGGGGTTCGGTACGAAGTCGGGGTGCGAGGGGTGGCGGCGGCGGGCCGCGGCCAGCTCGGCGGAGTCCGGGGCGGGCTCGTCGGCGTCGGCACCGGTCTCCGGCACCGGGTCCAGGCCCGCGAGGTCGGCCGGGTGCGGCAGGAACGGCTCACTGTCGGAGAGGCCGAGCAGCAGCGGCGCGTCGGAGACGCCGCGGCTCTCCTGCGCGGCCCAGAAGGCGCGGGCCTCGGCCAGCTCCCGCTCCCGTTCCTCGGCCAGCGCGGCGGCGACCGCGGCGCGTATCTCCTCGGTGTCGGCCGTGGTGCGGGCGGCGGGGACCCGGCCCCGCAGGGCCGCGGCGTGGCCCTCGGCCAGCTCGGTGTGCAGGGCCGCGACCTGGCGGCGCAGCACCAGCACGCTGCGCAGGACGGCGACGCCCACGGCGCCGGTGGCTGCCGTGGTGAGCAGCAGGGCGATCGAAGTGGCGCTCACTGACGTACTCCCGGTTCAAAGTCGACCCCCGACTTCCTACATCAGCTTGAAGGGCGGACTAACCCGCTGTCAGTGCGTAACGTCACGAAACGGACAGGACTTTGGGCCTCGAAGGGGCCGCTGGGGCTGGGCTGACCTGCGTAAATCAGGTGGCGAGGGAGATAGGTCACATCCTGGGGGAGATTGGGTCACGGAACGGCCCGGGACCCTGGGGTTCTCCAGGGTCCCGGGCCGCTGTCACCAGGGGTCCGCGGCGCGCTACCGAGGGTCAGCTGAGGCGCTCGATGACCATGGCCATGCCCTGGCCGCCGCCGACGCACATCGTCTCCAGGCCGAACTGCTTGTCGTGCCACTGGAGGGAGTTGATGAGGGTGCCGGTGATGCGGGCGCCGGTCATGCCGAAGGGGTGGCCGACCGCGATGGCGCCGCCGTTGACGTTCAGCTTCTCCAGCGGGATGCCCAGCTCGCGGTAGGAGGGGATGACCTGCGCGGCGAACGCCTCGTTGATCTCGACCAGGTCGATGTCGCCGATGGTCAGCCCGGCGCGGCCGAGAGCCTGCTTGCTGGCCTCGACCGGGCCGAGGCCCATGATCTCGGGGGAGAGGCCGGAGACGCCGGTGGAGACGATCCGGGCCAGCGGGGTCAGGCCCAGCTCGCGGGCCTTGGTGTCGCTCATGATGACGAGGGCGGCGGCGCCGTCGTTGAGCGGGCAGCAGTTGCCCGCGGTGACCAGGCCGTCGGGGCGGAAGACCGGCTTGAGGCCCGTGACGCCCTCCATGGTCACGCCGGCCCGGGGACCGTCGTCCTTGCCGACGACCGTGCCGTCGGGCAGCGTGACCGGGGTGATCTCCCGCTCCCAGAAGCCGTTCTTGATGGCTTCCTCGGCGAGGTTCTGCGAGCGGACGCCGAACTCGTCCATGTCCTGGCGGGTGACGCCCTTGACCCGGGCCAGGTTCTCCGCGGTCTGGCCCATCGCGATGTAGGGGTCGGGCAGCAGGCCGTCCTCGCGCGGGTCGTGCCAGGTGGTGCCCTCCTGCTGGGCGACCTCGGCGGTGCGGGCCTCGGCGTCGGCGAAGAGCGGGTTGTGCGTGTCCGGGAGGCTGTCGGAGTTGCCCTTGGCGAAGCGGGAGACCATCTCGACGCCGGCCGAGATGAAGACGTCGCCCTCGCCGGCCTTGATCGCGTGCAGAGCCATGCGGGAGGTCTGGAGCGAGGAGGAGCAGTACCGGGTGACCGTGCAGCCGGGCAGGTGGTCCATGCCCATCTGCACGGCGACGATCCGGCCGAGATTGTTGCCCTGCTCGCCGCCGGGCAGCCCGCAGCCGAGCATCAGGTCGTCGATGTCCCGGGGGTCCAGTTCCGGGACCTTGGCGAGGGCGGTCTGGATGATGGTGGCGGCCAGGTCGTCGGGGCGCAGGTCCTTGAGCGAGCCCTTGAAGGCCCGGCCGATGGGGGAGCGGGCGGCTGAGACGATCACGGCTTCGGGCATCACGGCTCCATGGGCGGTCGGCGTGCGGATCGGGCGGGACTGCTTGGGAAGTTACCCGTACGTAGGGCTGGGGTCACGGGGGTGGTGGTGTGACCCTGGCCGCAATTTACTAAGCGCTTGCTTTTTGGGGTAGGGGGTGGAGGCGAGGAGGCGCCGGGAGCGGCGGCGTGGGGCGGCACGGTGCGGACCGGGGTGGCACGCAACCTGGCGCGCACGGACGCGTCCTTCCCTTCCGGACGCGTCCTTCCCTTCCGGGCGTGTCCGGCGCCGGGGCGGTCCCGTCCCTCCATCCCGGGAGCACCGAGGGGGCCCCGCCCCCCCCCATCCTGGGGGTACCCGGCACGGAAGCGGTCCCTCCCTCCATCGCGGGAGTACCCGGCACGGAAGCGGGTCCCGTCCGCCCATCCTGGGGGTACCCGGCACGGAAGCGGTCCCTCCCTCCATCGCGGGAGTACCCGGCACGGAAGCGGGTCCCGTCCGCCCATCCTGGGGGTACCCGGCACGGAAGCGGTCCCTCCCTCCATCGCGGGAGTACCCGGCACGGAAGCGGTCCCTCCCTCCATCTCGGGAGTACCCGGCACCGATGCGGTCCCGTCCCCCCATCCAGGGCGTACCCGGCGGGCGGGCCCGGCGCCGGATCGACCCCGCCCCCCGGCCCGGCAGGTCGGGTCGGCCGAAGCGCGGGCCATGCCGGGCGGCCCGGTCAGGACGGCTGCGCCGATGTCTGCGGTTCCGTTTCCGACACCCGCCGGCGCCGACGGCGCTTGAGCAGGGCCCAGGGGCCCCGCGGCCCCGCCGGCATCGCCGCCGCGACCTCCGTGCCCGCCTCGTCGGCGGCCTCGGCCGCCGCCCGCGCCACCGGCAGGAAGCCCTCCCGGCGGGAGGTGTCGGGACGCTCCTCGTCGGCCGGCCACAGGCCGAGCGCCGCGCAGACCGACGGGAGCACCGCCATCGCGGCGGTCGCGTAGCCGTCCGCGGACGGGTGGTAGTTGTCGGGGCCGAACATCTCGCGCGGGTTCCGCGCGAACTCCGGGCCCAGCAGATCGCCCAGCGACACCGTGCGCCCGCCCTGCTCGACCACCCCGATGGTCTGCGCCGCCGCCAGCTGCCGCGAGGTCCGCCGGGCCAGCCAGCGCAGCGGCTGCCGCACCGGCTCGATCGTGCCCAGGTCCGGACAGGTGCCCACGACCACCTCCGCGCCGGCCGTGCGCAGCCGCCGTACCGCCCCCGCCAGATGACGCACCGACCGGGTGGCCGGCATCCGGTGGGTCACGTCGTTGGCGCCGATCATGATCACGCAGACGTCCGGCACCCGCACCGGATCGGCCAGCACCACCCCCACCTGCCGGTCCAGGTCGTCCGACCGCGCCCCCGGCACCGCGACCGACCGCAGCTCCACCGGGCGCTCGGCCACCGCCGCGAGCCCGGACGCCAGCAGCGCGCCCGGCGTCTGCCCGGCCCGGTGCACGCCCTGCCCGGCCGCCGTGGAGTCGCCCAGCATCACCAGCCGCAGCGGCGGCCCGGCGGACGCGGGCAGCGCACCGCCGTACAGCCCCTCCGCGTTCGGCACCCGCACGGGCGTGCCGATGCCCACCCGGCGCCTGGCCAGCTGCACCTCCGCCAGCAGCAGACCGACCGTCGCCGCACCGGCCAGTCCGATGCCGCCGCCGCCGTATGCCGCGCCGGCCGCGATCCGCCGGGCCACCCTCGCCCTCGACATGCTCGTCATGCGTCGCCGCCACCTCCTCACGAGCCGTACACCCACTGCTTGCCCCGTACGGACCGTCGCCCAATCTCCACCGTGAGTGAACAACCGTCCTGGGATCACCGGGCAACGGCAGGCCCTAGGCTGGCCGACGGAACCATCACCCCACTTTTTTGCGGCATCCGGAGACAACGGTGCAATTTCACGACTCGATGATCAGCCTCGTCGGCAACACCCCGCTGGTGCGGCTCAACAGCGTGACCGAGGGCATCAGGGCCACCGTCCTGGCCAAGGTGGAGTACTTCAATCCGGGCGGCTCGGTGAAGGACCGCATCGCCCTGCGCATGATCGAGGCCGCCGAGCAGAGCGGCGAGCTGCGGCCCGGCGGCACCATCGTCGAGCCGACCAGCGGCAACACCGGCGTCGGACTCGCGATCGTGGCCCAGCAAAAGGGCTACAAGTGCATCTTCGTCTGCCCGGACAAGGTGTCCACCGACAAGATCAACGTCCTGCGCGCGTACGGCGCCGAGGTGGTCGTCTGCCCCACGGCGGTCGACCCCGGGCACCCGGACTCGTACTACAACGTCTCCGACCGGCTGGTCCGCGAGACGCCGGGCGCCTGGAAGCCCGACCAGTACTCCAACCCGAACAACCCGCTCTCCCACTACCACTCGACCGGCCCCGAGCTGTGGAAGCAGACGGAGGGGCGGATCACCCACTTCGTGACCGGCGTCGGCACCGGCGGCACCATCTCCGGCACCGGCCGCTACCTCAAGGACGCCAGCGACGGCAAGGTCAAGGTCATCGGCGCGGACCCCGAGGGCTCGGTCTACTCCGGCGGCTCGGGACGCCCGTACCTCGTCGAGGGCGTCGGTGAGGACTTCTGGCCGACGGCCTACGACCGGACCGTCGCCGACGAGATCGTCGCCGTCTCCGACAAGGACTCCTTCCAGATGACCCGGCGCCTGGCCAAGGAGGAGGGCCTGCTGGTGGGCGGCTCCTGCGGCATGGCCGTGGTCGCCGCGCTGCGGGTCGCCGAGCGGCTGACCGAGGACGACGTGGTCGTCGTCCTGCTGCCGGACAGCGGACGCGGCTACCTGTCGAAGATCTTCAACGACGAGTGGATGGCCGACTACGGCTTCCTGGACGACTCCGGCCCCAGCGCCCGCGTCGCCGACGTCCTGGACCACAAGGAGCACGGCTCCATCCCCTCCCTGGTGCACATGCACCCCGACGAGACGGTGGGGCAGGCCATCGAGGTGCTGCGCGAGTACGGCGTCTCGCAGATGCCGATCGTCAAGCCGGGCGCCGGGCACCCGGACGTGATGGCGGCCGAGGTGGTCGGCTCGGTGGTGGAGCGGGAACTGCTCGACGCCCTGTTCACCCAGCGGGCCTCGCTGGAGGACCCGCTGGAGCGGCACATGTCGGCGCCGCTGCCGCAGGTCGGCTCGGGCGAGCCGGTCGAGGACCTGATGGGCGTGCTCGGCACGGCGGACGCGGCGATCGTCCTGGTCGAGGGCAAGCCGACCGGTGTGGTCAGCCGTCAGGACCTGCTGTCCTTCCTGGCCGGCGCGGGGAAGTAGCGGAGAATCTCCGGTGAACGGCGGGTGACTGCGGCGAACTCCCGGTGGCTGCCGGGTTGTGGGACCTTTCCGAACTGGTACGCGGGTGTCACGTTCGCGCAGCACACGCTTAACACGGGTCCGGCACATTAGGGGTGTCGGCAAGGGCGGGAGCGGCTCCCCGTCCGGGCCGGCGCCGAACGGCGCCAAGGACCTCCGGAGCGGCTCCCGGACCTCCATGGACGCCAGGACGCGGAAGGCCCGGTCCCTGACCCGGCCCCGTGTCCCTCGCGGGGACCGCCGTCGTCCCGCCCCCCGGCAACGGGGGTGCGGCGGTCCCCGCGCATGACGTCCCCCGGCGCCCGCCGCCCCGTGACCGCTCTCCCCGCGTGGCCTACGGCGCTTCGCGGCGCCTGCGGAACAGCCCCGGTGCCGTACGGGCGGCCTGGACGACGTTCACCCCGGCGATGCCCGCCCAGGCGACCAGCAGTCCCGGCAGGCCCGCGACGCCCCCGCCGATCGCGGACAGCGGGACGGCCAGCACCAGCGAGACGATGCCGAAGCCGAAGCGCTCGCCCCAGGGGTCCGTCGGCCCCGGGGAACGGGAGTCCCGGGCCGACACCATCTGATGCTCGGCCAACTGCCGGCGCACCCGGCGCTCGACCGCGCCGTCGATGCGCTGGTCGACCTTCTCCAGGAAGGACTCGATCAGCGCGGAGTCGTACTCCTCGCCCAGATCCCCGCGGGCCCGCAGGGTCGCGTCGAGTTCCCTCTTCAGCTCGGCGTCGCGCGCGTCGATTCCCGTCATGCCGCTCACGCTACGGAGCGGCGGTGCCCGCCGCACTGGGGACAGCCCCCGTATCCGGGGTGGGGCCGCCGGGCGGGTCCCCACCCCGGATGTATGGGCGTATGCAGGGAGGGGAGTGGCTGAATAGGATGGCTCCGTACGCCGTCCCCGCCCCGGCGTCCGTCCGGGGCGACGGCAGAAGCGGCGGGCCCGGTAGCCTCCCGGGACGGACCTCTGGAGGGGGAGCAGGTCATGGGCGTGACGGACAGCCCGGCCACGCGGCTGCAGGCGCTGTTCGAGGGGCACCGGCTGACGCCGACCCAGCGGCGCATCGCGCACAGCATGGTGCGCCGCGCCGCCGACGTGCCGTTCCTGTCCAGCGTCGAACTGGCCGAACTGGCCGGGGTCAGCCAGCCGTCCGTGACCCGCTTCGCCGTCGCCCTGGGCTTCGACGGCTACCCCGACCTCCGCCGGCACCTGCGCGAGGTCACGCCCGCCGAGCCGGTGCCGGAGCCCGGCACGGCCAACGAGTACCAGCAGGCCGTCGAGGCCGAGATCGAGAACCTGCGGCACCTCGCCGAGGTGCTGGCCGACCCGCGCCCCGTGCGCCGGGCGGGCCGCCTCCTCGCGGCGAGCCGCCCGCTGCCCGTGCTCGGCCTGCGGGCGGCGGCGGCCCAGGCGCAGGGGTTCGCCTACTTCGCCGCCAAGGTCCACCCCGACGTCCGGCTGCTCGGCGAGGGCGGCACGATGCTGCACGACCGGATCGACGGCGCCGTACGGGCCGGGGCGAGCGCGCTGCTCTGCTTCGCGCTGCCCCGGCACCCCCGTGAGGTCGTCGACACCCTCGCCTACGCCAAGGAGGCCGGGCTCACCGTCGTCACCGTCGCCGACTCCGCCTTCGCGCCCGTCGCCAAGGTGACCGACGTGCTGCTGCCCGCCGCCGTCGGCACCGGGCTCGCCTTCGACACCGCGTGCGCGCCGATGCTGCTGGGCCGGGTGCTGCTGGAGGCGATGTGCGACGACCTGCCCGACGCGCAGGCGCGGCTGGAGGAATTCGACGCGCACGCGGCGGCGCGGGGGCTGTTCGCGGAGTGAGACCGGCGCCGGCCGGGTACCGCCGGGCGCTCTCAGATTCGTCTCACCTTCCGCCGTTAACCTGCCGTCCTTGCACACCCCTCGACGCTGGGCAGATGTGACGGGAGGCAGCGATGGCACGTGGAGGACAAGGGCTGGCCCGGGTGGCCGTCGTCGTACGGGCGGGCGCGGCGCCCCTGTGGTGGCTGGGCGTGGTCGCGGCGGGCATCGGGGTCCTGGTGCCGGGACTGACCGGACGCCGGATCGGGGTCCTGGCCGGAGCGGCGCTCTTCGTCGTCGCCGCCTTCGTGGTGGCGTACGTCCGGCGCGGGAGGTACGTGGCGCTGGCCGGGGCGGCGGCCCGGGCCGGCAAGTACGACGTCCTCCAGGACCGGGCGGTGACCACGCGCAACTGGCGCCGCGGGCACCGCTGGTGGCTGCTGCTCGGCTTCCTCGCGGCGGTGGGCAGCGCGTTCGCCGTCCCGGCGGCGGGCGGGCTGCTGCTGGCCGGCTGCGGGGCCGGTCTCTGGCTGAAGGCGGCGTGGATCGGCCGCCGGGAACGCGCGGGGGAAGCGCTGCTGTGGGTCCGGGTGGACTGGCTCGGCCGGGGCGCGGGGCGGCCCGCCGGGAAGACGGTCAAGGGGTACCGGGGCACCGGTGTCGCGGCGGGGGACGCGGAACCGGGCGGGGCCCGGAGGAAGACGGCGGCGCTGGTGTGATCCCGGGGGTGGCGGGCCGGGCCTGAGGGCCGGGTGCGGGGCACGGGGTACGGGGGCGCGCGGGTCCGTGCATCGGGCGCGGGCGCGTGGGTCGGGCGCGGGCGCAGGGTGGCCGGTCGCGCATCCCCCGCGCCCCTGAGGCCGACCCGGGCAACGCCCCTCAGGAGCGCGGGGGAACCGCGCGACCAGCCACCGCACACCCGCATCACACGGCTACCGCCGGACCCATGACGCCCGCGTCAGCGACTCCGCGTGCGCCCCGCCCGCCTCCGCCACGATCTCCTCGACCGGCTGCGCCTCCCGCACCACTCGGAAGCGCACACTCCCGGCCTCGTCCGCCAGGAACCCGTACACCCCCGGCCGCGCCAGCGAGTTGTACGCGTAGTGGTGGGCGAAGTAGTACGCCCCGGTGTCCAGCGCCGCCGCGTGGTCCCCCTGCTCCAGCCGGGGCAGCGCCCGCCCCGTCGCCAGCAGGTCCCCCGCGAAACACGCGGGCCCGGCCACGTCCTGCACCACCGGCGGCCCCTCCTTGGGGCGCCCCGCGCCGTCGTACGCGGCGATCCGCAGCGGCCACGACCGCGGCGCGTACACCGTCCGCGTCGCCACCTGCACCCCCGCGTGGGTCACCGCGACCGGCCGGCCCCCGGCGCTCTTGGTGTACTCGACCCGCGCCACCACCGTCCCGTGCTTCGCCAGCAGCGACCGCCCGAACTCGGTCACCAGCCCGTACCGCCCGTCGAACAGCCCCGGCACCGCCTCCCGCAGCGCCCGCGCGTACTGCCCGTACGTCGGTGCCGTCACCTCCGAGGCGAAGTTCACCGGCAGGCCGCCGCCGATGTCGACGGTGTCGACCTGCCGCCGCCCGGCCCGTCCGTTCACCTCCTCGGCCAGCGCGTACACGGCCGCGACCCCCTCGGCCATCCGGGCCGGCGGAATGCCCTGCGACCCGGTGTGCACGTGCAGCCGGGTCAGCCACGGCCGGTCCAGACACGCCCGGACCACCCACTCCCGGGCCCCCTCGTCCCTGAGCGCCACCCCGAACTTCGAGGTCGCCGTCGCGGTGGCGAGCGCCTCGATGGAGCCGCCGCCGACCTGCGGGTTCACCCGGATGCCCAGCGGGGAGGCGGTCCGTGCCGACCGCGTCAGGCCGTCGAGGCGCTCCAGTTCCTGCGGATTGTCGGCGTTGACGGCGATCCCCAGGGCCAGCGCCTCCCGCAGCTCCTCGGGCGTCTTGGCCGGAGAGTCCAGCACCGTCCGCTCCGCCGGCACCCCCGCCGCCCGCGCCAGCGCCAGTTCCCCCGGACTCGCCACCTCCGCGCCGATGCCCTCCTCCCACAGCAGCCGCACCACCGGCACCAGCGGTGACGCCTTCACCGCGAAGGCGTGCAGCACGGGTGTGCCGGGCGCGGTGACCGCCGCGAACGCCGCCCGCAGCGCCCGCGCGGACTCCCGGATGCCGGTGACGTCGAGCAGCCCCACGACGGGCGCGCCCGGCCCCGGCCCCAGCAGCCCCTGCGCCACGGCGGCCCGCACGGCGGCGTCCCGCCGCGCCGCCCGCCGCCCGGCGACGGCGTCCGTGCCCTCGTCCGTGCCCTCGCCCCGGTCCGTCCCGTTCCCCGTCGTGCCGAAGTCCGCGCTCATGCCGTCCAGCCAAACACCCGACGGCCGCCACGCGCGCCCCCCACGACATGTTGACTAGCTCTATTCATCTCGCAACTATGTGAATAGGCATGCAACATCGCGTCGGGAACCAGCCCTCAGGAGGCCGCCATGTCAGGACCCCGCCCCGTCCGCGCACCGCGAGGCACGCAGCTCAGCGCCCCGGGATGGCAGCAGGAGGCCGCCCTGCGCATGCTGCAGAACAACCTCGACCCGGAGGTCGCCGAGCACCCCGACCAGCTCGTCGTCTACGGCGGGACGGGAAAGGCCGCCCGCGACTGGCGGTCCTTCGACGCGATGGTCCGCACCCTCGAGACCCTCAAGCAGGACGAGACGATGCTCGTCCAGTCGGGCCGGCCGGTCGGCGTCATGCAGACCCACGAATGGGCCCCGCGCGTCCTCATCGCCAACTCCAACCTCGTCGGTGACTGGGCCAACTGGGAGGAGTTCCGCCGCCTGGAGGCCCTCGGCCTGACCATGTACGGGCAGATGACGGCCGGTTCCTGGATCTACATCGGCACCCAGGGCATCCTCCAGGGCACCTACGAGACCTTCGCCGCCGTCGCCGCCAAGAAGTTCGGCGGCACCCTCGCCGGGACCATCACCCTCACCGCCGGCCTCGGCGGCATGGGCGGCGCCCAGCCCCTCGCCGTCACCATGAACGACGGCGTCGCGATCTGCGTCGACTGCGACCCCCGCGCCATCGACCGCCGTATCGAGCACCGCTACCTCGACGTACGGGCCGACAGCCTGGAACACGCCCTCCGCCTCGCCACCGAGGCCCGCGACCGGCGCCGGCCGCTCTCCATCGGCCTGCTGGGCAACGCCGCCGAGACCGTGCCGCGGCTCCTCGCCCTGGGCGCCCCCATCGACATCGTCACCGACCAGACCTCGGCCCACGACCCGCTCGCCTACCTGCCCACCGGGATCGCCTTCGAGGACATGGCCGACGCCGCCGCCAAGGACCCGGCCGGCTTCACCACCCGCGCCCGCGAGTCCATGGCCCGGCACGTGGAGGCCATGGTCGGCTTCCAGGACGCCGGCGCCGAGGTCTTCGACTACGGCAACTCCCTCCGCGGCGAGGCCCGGCTCGCCGGGTACGACCGGGCCTTCGCCTTCCCCGGTTTCGTCCCCGCCTACATCCGTCCCCTCTTCTGCGAGGGCAAGGGCCCCTTCCGCTGGGCCGCGCTCTCCGGCGACCCCGCCGACATCGCCGCGACCGACCGGGCGGTCCTCGACCTCTTCCCGGAGAACGAGTCGCTGGCCCGCTGGATCGACATGGCCGGCGAGCGCGTCCACTTCCAGGGCCTGCCCGCCCGCATCTGCTGGCTCGGCTACGGCGAACGCGACAAGGCCGGCGAGCGGTTCAACGACATGGTCGCGAGCGGCGAACTGGCCGCGCCCGTCGTCATCGGCCGCGACCACCTCGACTGCGGCTCCGTCGCCTCCCCCTACCGCGAGACCGAGGCCATGCTCGACGGCTCCGACGCCATCGCCGACTGGCCCCTGCTCAACGCCATGGTCAACGTGGCCTCCGGCGCCTCCTGGGTCTCGATCCACCACGGCGGCGGCGTCGGCATGGGCCGCTCGATCCATGCCGGGCAGGTCACCGTCGCCGACGGCACGAAGCTCGCCGGGGAGAAGATCCGCCGCGTCCTCACCAACGACCCCGGCATGGGCGTCATCCGGCACGTCGACGCCGGCTACGACATCGCCGAGGCGGTCGCCGACGAGCGCCACGTCCGCGTCCCCATGCGCGAGGGCGGCGCCGGCGACGGGGGCGGCGCCGCGTGAGCTTCCACAGCATGTGGGCGGAGCTGCTGCCGATCGGCCGCGCCGCCGCCTCCGGCGGCTACCGGCGCTTCGCCTGGACCGGCGCGGACGCCGACTGCCGGGCCTGGTTCGCCCAGCAGGCCCGCGACCGGGGCCTCACCCACGAGGTGGACCGCAACGGCAACCAGTGGGCCTGGCTCGGCGACCCGGCCGCCGGGGACGCCGTCGTCACCGGCTCCCACCTGGACTCCGTGCCCGACGGCGGCGCCTTCGACGGACCCCTCGGCGTGGTGTCCGCCTTCGCCGCCCTGGACGAACTGCGCCGCCGCGGAGCGCGGTTCGCCAAGCCGCTCGGCATCGTCAACTTCGGCGACGAGGAGGGCGCCCGTTTCGGCCTCGCCTGCGTCGGCTCCCGGCTCACCGCCGGGGCGCTCACCGCCGAACAGGCCCACCGCCTGACCGACGCCGAGGGCATCACGCTCCCGCGGGCCATGGAAGCCGCCGGACACGACCCCGGTGCCCTCGGCCCCGACCCCGAACGGCTCGCCCGCATCGGCGCCTTCGTGGAACTCCACGTCGAACAGGGCCGCGCCCTGGACCTGTCCGGCGACCCGGTCGGCATCGCCTCCGCCATCTGGCCGCACGGCCGCTGGCGGTTCGACTTCCGCGGCGAGGCCAACCACGCCGGCACCACCCGCCTCACCGACCGCCGCGACCCGATGCTGCCCTACGCCGAGACCGTCCTCGCCGCCCGCCGCGAGGCCGCCCTCGCCGGTGCGGTCGCCACCTTCGGCAAGGTCGCCGTCGAACCCAACGGGGTCAACGCCGTCCCGTCCCTGGTGCGCGGCTGGCTCGACTCCCGCGCCGAGGGCCAGGACACCCTGGACACCGTGGTCGCCGGCATCGAACGGGCCGCCCGCGCCCACGCCGCCGCCCACGGCGCCACCCTCGACGTCACCCGGGAGTCCTTCACCCCCGTCGTCGAGTTCGACCACGCCCTGCGCGACGAACTCGCCCGCATCCTCGGCACCACCGCCGGCCTCAAGGTGCCCGTCCTCGGCACCGGCGCCGGACACGACGCCGGAATCCTCTCCGGACGCGTCCCGACCGCCATGCTGTTCGTGCGCAACCCCACCGGCGTCTCGCACTCCCCGGCCGAGTCCGCCACCGAGGACGACTGCACGGCCGGGGTCCTCGCCCTCGCCGACGTACTGGAAGGACTGGCCTGCCCGTGACCTCCCCGCACGCGACCGCCCCCCGGCGGACGTACTGGCTGGAGCACGCCTGGCTCGGCACCCGTGTCGAGCCGGGCGTCGCCCTCGACGTGGCGGACGGCCGCATCACCGCCGTCCGCCAGGAGACCCCCGCCCCGCCGCCCGGCGCCGAGGTCCTGCGCGGACTGACCCTGCCGGGCCTGGCCAACGCCCACAGCCACGCCTTCCACCGCGCCCTGCGCGGCACCGTCCAGGTGGGCTCCGGCACCTTCTGGACCTGGCGCGAGGTGATGTACTCCGTCGCCGACCGCCTCACCCCGGAGAACTACTACGCCCTCGCCCGTGCCGTGTACGCCGAGATGGCCCTCGCCGGCATCACCACCGTCGGCGAGTTCCACTACGTCCACCACACCCCCGGCGGCACGCCCTACGCCGACCCCAACGCCATGGGCGAGGCGCTGATCGAGGCCGCCGCCGAGGCCGGCATCCGCATCACCCTCCTCGACACCTGCTACCTCTCCGCCGGTTTCGGACAGCCTCCGAACCGGCACCAGCTCCGCTTCTCCGACGGCACGGCGGACGACTGGGCGCTGCGCTCCTCACTCCTCAAGGAACGGGACCACGCGCGGATCGGGGCCGCCGTGCACTCCGTACGGGCCGTGCCCGCCGGCCAGTTGGCGACCGTGGCCCGCTGGGCCGAGGAGCGGCGGGCCCCGCTCCACGTCCACCTCTCCGAGCAGACCGCCGAGAACGACGCCTGCCGGGAGGCGCACGGCCGCACCCCCGCCCAGCTCCTCGCCGACCACGGCATCCTCGGACCGCGCACCACCGGCGTGCACAACACCCACCTCACCGACGCCGACATCGCGCTGATCGGGGACAGCGGCACCGGTACCTGCATGTGCCCGACGACCGAACGGGACCTCGCGGACGGCATCGGACCCGCCACCGCGCTCCAGCGGGCCGGCTCCCCGCTCAGCCTCGGCTCCGACAGCCACGCCGTCATCGACCTGCTCGAAGAGGCCCGCGCCCTGGAGCTGAACGAGCGGCTGCGCACCCGCACCCGGGGCCACTGGACGGTCACCGCGCTGCTGCGCGCCGCCACCGCCGACGGCCACGCGGCGCTCGGCTGGGACGACACCGGCGCCCTGGAGACCGGCGCCCGCGCCGACCTGACGACCGTCGCCCTGGACTCGGTCAGGACCGCGGGGCCGCTGCCCAGGCTCGGCGCCGAGGCGGCCGTATTCGCGGCGACGGCGGCCGACGTACGGCACACGGTCGTGGACGGCCGGCACATCGTGCGCGACGGGGCCCACACCCGCGTACCGGACGTGCCGGACGCGCTCGCGCGGGCCGTGGCGGCCCTGCGCGCCTGACCGACCCGCCCCCGCACGCCACCCCCGAGGACGACGCCATGAGCAGCAGCACCGACAGCGCGCACCACGGCAGCACGGTCATCACCAACATCGCCACGCTGGTCACCAACGACACCTCCCTCGGCACCGGAACCCCCCTGGGCCTGGTCCGGGACGCGGCCGTCGTCATCGACGGCGACCGCGTCGCGTGGACCGGTGAATCAAGCAAAGCACCCGCCACTGACAAGCGGGTCGACGCCGGCGGCCGGGCCGTCCTGCCCGGCTTCGTCGACTCCCACTCCCACCTGCTCTTCGCCGGCGACCGCACCGAGGAGTTCAACGCCCGGATGTCCGGCCGCCCCTACAGCGCCGGCGGCATCCGGACCACGGTCGCCGCCACCCGCGCCGCGACCGACGCGGAACTGGAGGCCAACCTCACCCGCCACCTCCGCGAGGCCCTGCGCCAGGGCACGACCACCTTCGAGACCAAGTCCGGCTACGGCCTGACCACCGCCGACGAGTCCCGCGCCCTGCGGATCGCCGCCCGCCACACCGAGGAGGTCACCTTCCTCGGCGCCCACGTCGTCGCGCCCGAACTCGCCGACGACCCCGCCGCCTACGTCGACCTGGTCACCGGCGAGATGCTCGACGCCTGCGCCCCGCACGCCCGCTGGATCGACGTCTTCTGCGAGCAGGGCGCCTTCGACGGCGACCAGGCCCGCGCGATCCTCACCGCGGGCAAGGCCAGGGGGCTGCACCCCCGCATCCACGCCAACCAGCTCACCCACGGCCCCGGCGTCCGGCTCGCCGTGGAACTCGACGCCGCCAGCGCCGACCACTGCACCCATCTCACCGACGCCGACGTGGACGCCCTCGCGCACAGCCGCACGGTCGCCACCCTGCTGCCCGGCGCCGAGTTCTCCACCCGCGCCGAGTGGCCCGACGCCCGGCGCCTGCTCGACGCCGGCGCCACGGTCGCGCTCTCCACGGACTGCAACCCCGGCTCCTCCTTCACGTCCTCCGTCCCCTTCTGCATCGCGCTCGCCGTACGCGACATGGGAATGACCCCGGACGAGGCGGTGTGGGCGGCCACCGCGGGCGGCGCGGCGGCGCTGCGCCGGGAGGACATCGGCCGCATCGCGCCGGGCGCCTACGCCGACCTGACCCTCCTCGACGCGCCGAGCCACGTCCATCTGGCCTACCGGCCCGGCGTGCCGCTGGTCGCGGGAGTGTGGCGGCGGGGCGTGCGCGCCGTGTGAGGCCGGCGCGCGGGGGCGGGCGGCAGCGTGAGAGGGGCGGTCCGCGCCGGGACCGCCCCTCTCACGGCAGCACAACCGTCACCCGGCGGCGGCGGCTCGGGAGGCTCGGGTCACTCCTCGACCGTCAGCCCCTTGCGCAGCTTCACCAGCGTCCGCGACAGCAGCCGGGAGACGTGCATCTGGGAGATGCCCAGCTCCTCGCCGATCTCCGACTGGGTCATGCCCGCGACGAAGCGGAGGGAGAGGATCTTCCGGTCGCGCGGCGGCAGCTCGGCGATCAGCGGCTTCAGCGACTCGACGTACTCGATGCCTTCGAGCCCGTGGTCCTCGTAGCCGATCCGGTCCGCGAGCGCGCCCTCCGCGTCGTCCTCCTCCGGCTGGGCGTCCAGCGAGGCGGCCGTGTACGCGTTGGACGCGGCCATGCCCTCGACGACCTCCTCGCTGGTGATGCCGAGCCGCTCCGCCAGTTCGGCGACCGTCGGCGCGCGGTCGAGCTTCTGGGCCAGCTCGTCACCGGCCTTGGCGAGGTCCAGGCGGAGTTCCTGGAGGCGGCGCGGGACGCGCACGGACCACGAGGTGTCGCGGAAGAACCGCTTGATCTCGCCGATGATCGTCGGCATGGCGAACGTGGGGAACTCCACGCCCCGCGACAGTTCGAAGCGGTCGATCGCCTTGATCAGGCCGATCGTGCCGACCTGGATGATGTCCTCCATCGGCTCGCTGCGCGAGCGGAAGCGGGAGGCGGCGAACTTGACCAGCGCGAGGTTGAGCTCGACGAGCGTGTTGCGTACGTACGCGTACTCGTGCGTGCCTTCCTCCAGCGTCTCCAGGCGCTCGAAGAGGGTTCTGGACAGGGCCCGGGCGTCCGCCGGGGCCACCTCGTCGAACGCGGGGATGTCCGGAAGCCCGGCGAGGGCGCCGTCGTGCGCGACGGCGGTCCCGGTGGGGTCGATGGGATCCAGTGGTTCCGGAGGGGGTGTCGACGTCGCTTTCTGGGTACGCGATGCGTCGAGCCGGGGTGACATGGTGTCCTCCATCGTTCTCGGCATACGGCTGCCGAAGCCAGTTGCGTGCACTGCGGTGTGCGGCGCCTCCAAAGCCGGCCGTGTCGGTTGTGTGTTCTTACTAGCCCTACCGGCTGCACCGAGCCCTCCGCAAGTGCATTTTGTTCGCTTATGTCCGTTTCTGTGTGGATGGTCGGGTGTCAATGGGCGTACGGAAGGCGTAGTGTTCGAGGGCGTCAGCAAGAGCGTCGACGTCGGGAGAGAGAGACGGCATGGACCGCGGGACGGTCGGCAGTACACAGTCTGGCCGCCTTCTGGTGGAGGTGCGGCAGGAGGGCCCCAGTGCCGTCGTGACCCCGGCGGGTGAGTTGGATCACCACACCGCCGATCTGTTGCGCGAGCCGCTGGACGACTGCCTGGACAAGGGATTCAGTCGACTCGTGGTCGACTGCTCGCGCCTGGAGTTCTGTGACTCCACGGGACTCAACGTCCTGCTCGGCGCGCGGCTGAAGGCGGAGGCCGCGGGGGGTGGCGTCCATCTGGTCGGCATGCAGCCCGTGGTGGCGCGGGTCTTCGAGATCACCGGGGCGGACGCGGTCTTCACCGTCCATGACACCCTCGACACGGCCTTGGCGGACGAGTCCGGCTGAGCCGGCCCGGCGCGCCCGCGGCAGGTCCGCGCCCCCTGTGACCGGTGGTCCCGCCCCGTCCTGTGATTCGTGCCGAATACAGGGGTGTTCTGTCGGTCGGGTCGGGCAGGAGACATCCTGAACCTGTCGGCTGCCGGAACGGGGAAACCGGGGGCGGGCGTACCGACCGCATACTGACTGACTGTGAACGACGTTGAATCATGAATTGGTGAATCGGTGAGGTGAAGCGCTGATGAGCACCACCCGGCCCTACCCGCCGGGCGACCGCGGTCCGGAGCCCAGCGGCGCTTCCGGGGCGTCCGCGCCGGGCGCGCCCGTGACCGGGGAGTCCGCCGCGGGGCGTGCGCCCGTGACCGGGGCGTCCGAAGGGGGCGTGGCCGCGCCGACCGCCGCCACCGGCCGCCAGACCCGCAGACTGAGCTTCGACGGCGAGAGCGGTGTGGTGCCGCTCGCTCGCGACTTCACCCGCCAGGCGCTCCAGGCGTGGGGCTGGCTGCCCTCCGACACGGCCGACCAGCGGGCCGCCGCGGAGGACGTCCTGCTGGTCGTCTCCGAGCTGGTCACCAACGCGTGCCTGCACGCTGAGGGGCCGGACGAGCTGTGGATCAGCTGCGACCGCAAGGTGATCCGGCTGGAGGTCTCCGACCGGGGCGCCGGCCAGCCCTCGCCCCGCACCCCGCACCGCGCCGGCCGCCCCGGCGGCCACGGCATGTTCATCGTGCAGCGGCTCTGCCTGGACTGGGGCGTCGTACGCTCCCCGGGCGTCGCGGGCAAGACCGTCTGGGCGGAGCTGGCGGCACCGGCGTAGCCCGAACCCGCCCCGGCGCGCAGAGAGCGGCCCCCACGGGCTCGCGGCGCGCGGGGCGGCCTCCTGCGGCTCTCCGACTGCTCAGGGGGCGGCCACGCGGCCTCTCGACCGCTCAGGGCGGGCCCCCGCGGCTTCCCGGCCGCGCGGGGCGGACTCCGCGGCCTGGCTCCTCCACGGCTACCGACCCGCGTCCCTTTTCCCGAGGTGGCACCTGCGGCCATGGCTGCCGGTCCGTGTCCCTGTTCGTGAGGTGGCACCTGCGGCCATGGCTGCCGATCCGTGTCCCTGTTCCTGAGTGGCACCTGCGGCCTCGACTGCCGGCCCGCGCTTCCGTTCGTGAGGTGGACTTGCGGCCTCGGCTGCCGGCCCCCGTCCCCGTTCCCGAGGGGATGCCGGTCCGCGTCCCCGTTCCCGAGGCGATGCCGGCCCCGTCCCTGTTCCCGAGGCGGCATCCGCGGCCACGGCTGCCGGCCCGCGTCCACGGAACGACAGGAGGGTCACCGTCCCGTGGGGACGGTGACCCTCCTGTCCGAAACCGGGCCGACGGGCGGCGTTACCGGACGTCGCCCATCATGGTCTTCACGCGCTTGCGGTACATCCACACCGCCACGCCCGCGACCACGGCGAGCGTCGCCTCCGCCGCGACGATGCCGGTCTTGTTCAGGTCGACACCGGCGATGGAGAGCAGACCCGTCGTCGCGTCACCGGCGGTGACGGCCAGGAACCAGACGCCCATCATCTGCGAGGCGTACTTCGCCGGCGCCATCTTCGTCGTCACCGACAGGCCGACCGGGGAGAGCAGCAGCTCGCCGCAGGTCTGGACGAAGTAGATCGCGACCAGCCAGAGCGCCGCCGCCTTGTGCCCCCCGTCGGCGATGGCCAGCGGGGCCAGGAAGAGGAAGAAGGACGCGCCGACCAGGACCAGGCCGAACGAGAACTTCACGATCGTGCTCGGCTCCTTGCCGCGCCGGGCCAGCGCCAGCCAGAGCGTGGCGAAGACCGGGGCCAGCGCCATGATGATGACCGGGTTGACCGACTGGTACCAGGAGACCGGGAAGGACCAGCCGAGGACGCTGTTCTCGGCGGAGGACTCGGCGAAGATCGACAGGGTCGAGCCGCCCTGGTCGTAGATCATCCAGAAGACGGCCGCGGCGACGAAGAACCAGATGTACGCCGACATCTTGGACTGCTCGGAGCGGTCCAGGGACTTGTCGCGCTTGATGCGGGCCAGCACCAGGATCGGGATGATCACGCCGAGCAGGGTCAGCGGGACCAGGATCCAGTTCAGCGTGTAGTGGCCGGAGAAGCCGACGATCGCGTAGAAGACGACCGCGACGGCGGCCCAGAAGGCGGACTTGCGCAGGGTCGAGGTCTTCTCCGCGGCGGACAGCGGCTTCGGGACGACGCTGGAGTGCGGGTCCAGGTGGCGGCTGCCGATCAGGAACTGCGCGACACCGACGGCCATGCCGACCGCGGCCAGCGCGAAGCCCAGGTGCCAGTTGACGTTCTCACCGATGGTGCCGATGACCAGGGGCGCGACGAAGGCGCCCAGGTTGATGCCCATGTAGAAGACGGTGAAGCCGCCGTCGCGGCGGGGGTCGTCCGGGCCCTTGTAGAGCTGGCCGACCATCGTGGAGATGTTGGCCTTCAGCAGACCCGAGCCGATCGCGACCAGGCCGAGCCCGGCGAAGAACGTGCCGGAGGTGGGAAGCGCCAGCGTGAGGTGGCCGAGCATGATGATGCCGCCCGCGATGGCGACGGTCTTGCGCGGGCCCCAGACACGGTCGCCGAACCAGCCGCCCGGCATCGTGAGCAGGTACACCAGCGACAGGTACACCGAGTAGATCGCGGTGGCGGTGCCGGCGTTCATGCCGAGACCGCCCGGGGCCACCAGGTACAGCGGAAGCAGGGCCCGCATGCCGTAGTAGGAGAAACGCTCCCACATCTCGGTCATGAAGAGGGTGGCCAGACCCCTCGGGTGGCCGAAGAAGGTCTTCTCGGAGCCGGGGGTGCCCGGGGTGACCGAGTCCTTCGTCAGGCTGGACGCCATGGTCGATCCTTGCTGGTCGGGACGCGCTCACGGAGGCGATGCGCGCCCGGTGGGGGGCAGGCCGGCACCGGCGGGTCGGGCCGTCCACCCCACGCCTGCGGGGCGTCCGCCCCGGATCACGGGACGGTGGACGGTGACCACCGGGATCCACGCCTCGGCGCGCGGCTCTGCGCTGCGAGGCCCGGCCACAGGTCATTCCTTTCGAGACCGGCCGCACGGGAAGAACCGCGGCCGGCCCGCACACGAAAGAGACCTTCGGCGTCAAGAGCCAGCGCGCCTCGCCAAAGGTCCCTGCGGTGCTTCAGGCGTTAATCCACCATAAGGCAAGGTACTGCCCGGTATGGAAGGACTTGAGATGCGGATCACAGGGAGTGATGGAACCGGAATACTACATTCCACCCTCCCTTTCCGAAGGGCTCTCTCCCGGGGGCCCGGGGTACGAATCCGGCATGTCCGGAGGTAAGAACGCCCCGCACCGATCTCACCTCGGGCGTTGTCCCGGGCGGACTACCATCGGCTCATGACCCGTGTACTGCTCGCCGAGGACGACGCGTCCATCTCGGAGCCGCTGGCCCGCGCACTGCGCCGGGAAGGGTACGAGGTCGAGGTGCGTGAGGACGGACCCACGGCGCTCGACGCCGGGATGCAGGGCGGTGTGGACCTGGTCGTGCTGGACCTGGGCCTGCCCGGCATGGACGGCCTGGAGGTCGCCCGCCGGCTGCGTTCCGAGGGCCACTCGGTGCCGATCCTGATCCTGACCGCGCGCGCCGACGAGGTGGACACCGTCGTCGGCCTGGACGCGGGCGCCGACGACTACGTCACCAAGCCCTTCCGCCTCGCCGAGCTGCTCGCCCGGGTCCGGGCCCTGCTGCGGCGCGGCGCCGCCGAGCCCCAGCAGCCGCCGGCCACGCACGGCGTGCGCATCGACGTCGAGTCGCACCGGGCCTGGATGGGCGAGGAGGAGCTCCAGCTCACGGCCAAGGAGTTCGACCTGCTGCGGGTGCTGGTGCGCGACGCCGGCCGGGTCGTCACCCGCGACCAGCTCATGCGCGAGGTCTGGGACACCACCTGGTGGTCCTCGACCAAGACCCTCGACATGCACATCTCCTGGCTGCGCAAGAAGCTCGGCGACGACGCCGCCAACCCCCGCTACATCGCCACGGTGCGCGGCGTCGGCTTCCGCTTCGAGAAGAACTGATACGTAAGGGACCATGCGCCGCCGACTGATCCAGTCCACGCTCGCCGTGGTGCTCGTCGTGATCGCCGTCTTCGGCGTCTCCCTGGTCATCGTCGAGGCGCAGACCATCAGCAGCACCGCCCAGGAGCGGGTGGACCTGGAGGCCGCCCGGCTCGCCAGCATCGTGGACAGCCGGCTGCTCGGCACCGGCAGCGTCGACGCAGAGGTGCTGCGCCGCCAGGTCGAGGGCGACCGGTACGCCGTCATCCGCATCCCCGGCGAGCGGCCCATCGAGGTCGGCAGCGAGCCGTCCGGTGAGGTCATCCGGGGCGAGGCCACCGGCGAGGAGGGCGAGACGGTCGTCGTCCAGGAGCCGCGCTCCTCGGTGACCCGGGAGGTCGGCCGGACCCTGCTGATCATCGGGCTGGTGGCGCTGCTCGCGGTGATCGCCGCCGT
This sequence comes from Streptomyces daghestanicus, assembly GCF_020521275.1. Lineage (NCBI taxonomy): Bacteria > Bacillati > Actinomycetota > Actinomycetes > Kitasatosporales > Streptomycetaceae > Streptomyces > Streptomyces daghestanicus. The sequence continues at coordinate 115,177 of NZ_BNDX01000016.1, forward strand.
CCTGCTCGCCGTCCGCCAGGCCAACCGCCTCGCCTCCCCCCTCACCGACCTCGCCGAGACCGCCGAGCGCCTCGGCTCCGGCGACCCCCGCCCCCGCCACAAGCGCTACGGCGTCCCCGAGCTGGACCGGGTCGCCGACGTGCTGGACTCCTCGGCCGAGCGCATCGCCCGGATGCTCACCGCCGAACGCCGCCTCGCCGCCGACGCCTCCCACCAGCTCCGCACGCCGCTGACCGCGTTGTCGATGCGGCTGGAGGAGATCACCCTCACCGACGAGCCGGAGACGGTGAAGGAGGAGGCGACCATCGCGCTGGCCCAGGTCGAGCGGCTCACCGACGTGGTCGAGCGGCTGCTGACCAACTCGCGCGACCCGCGCAGCGGCTCCGCCGTCACCTTCGAGCTGGACGACGTCATCCAGCAGCAGATCGCCGAGTGGCGCCCCGCCTACCGCAGCGCCGGCCGGGCGATCGTCTCCTCCGGCAAGCGGCACCTGACGGCGGTCGGCACGCCCGGCGCGGTCGCCCAGGTGCTGGCCGCGCTGATCGAGAACTCCCTGATGCACGGCGGCGGCACGGTCGCCCTGCGCACCCGCGTCACCGGCAACCAGGCCGTGGTCGAGGTCACCGACGAGGGGCCGGGCGTCCCCGCCGACCTCGGCGCGCGGATCTTCGAGCGCACCATCAGCGGGCGGAACTCCACCGGCATCGGACTGGCCGTCGCCCGGGACCTGGCCGAGGCGGACGGCGGACGGCTGGAGCTGCTCCAGTCCAACCCGCCGGTCTTCGGGCTGTTCCTCTCCCGCACCCAGCCGCCGGAACCGGACGAGTCCGAGGCGGACCGCACCGTCAGGTGACGTACGGCCCGGCGCGGAAGGGTCAGCGGGAGCGGCCCGGCGCGGGCGCCGCCGTCGGGCTCTCGTGCTCCAGGAAGGACTCGGCGCGGGCCACGGCGTCCCGGGCGGGCAGCGCGCGGAACACCCAGGAGCGGTAGGACCAGAACCGGAACAGCGTGCCGAGGCCGATGCCGAGGAACTTGAAGATGTTGCTCTGCAGCGGGCTGTCCCAGCCGAAGCCGTACGTCGCCGTGAACAGCACGCCGTTCTCGATCACCAGGCCGACCGCGCTGAACAGCAGGAAGAGCGACATCTCCTTGGTACGGCGGCTCTTGTCGCGGTCCCGGTAGGTGAAGTAGCGAAAGCCCAGGTAGTTGAAGACGATCGCGACGACCGTGGCGACGATGCTGGCCCGCACCACCTGGAGGTCGGTGGAGTGCCGGACCAGGTTGAAGACGAGGAGGTTGACCAGGACGCCCGCGCCGCCCACCGCGCCGAACTTCACCACCTCGCGGACGAGCCCGGCCACGCGCTGCCGGAAGGCGCCCGGGGGCGCGGGAGGCGCCGGTGGCACCGAGGAACCATGTCCCATGCTCGTGCAGGCCCCCGTCCGTCGTCGGCGTCAACCCAGCCATGCTAACCACCCGCCCGCGCGAATTTCCTGTGGACGACCGGCCGGGAGCCGGGCGAGCGGGGGCCCGGACCGGCGAAAACGGCCGGGAAGCGGCCTCCCTCCGGGCTGCCGATACGCTAGGGGCGTGACGTTTCCGGTAGTCGGCATGGTCGGCGGGGGCCAGCTCGCGCGTATGACGCACGAAGCGGGCATCCCGTTGGGCATCAGGTTCAAGCTCCTCAGTGACACTCCTCAGGACTCCGCGGCCCAGGTGGTGAGCGATGTCGTCGTCGGCGACTACCGCGACCTGGACACGCTCCGCGAGTTCGCGCGCGGCTGTGACGTGATCACCTTCGATCACGAGCACGTGCCCACCGAGCACCTCCGCGCCCTGGAGGCGGACGGCATCCCCGTCCGCCCCGGCCCGGACGCGCTGGTGCACGCCCAGGACAAGGGCGTGATGCGGGCGAAGCTCATGGAGATCGGGGTGCCGTGCCCGCGGCACCGGATCGTCCGCGATCCGGCCGACGTGGCCGCGTTCGCGGCGGAGGGCGACGGTTTTCCGGTCGTTCTCAAGACGGTCCGCGGCGGGTACGACGGCAAGGGCGTGTGGGTCGTGGACTCCGCCGAGGAGGCCGCCGAGCCGTTCCGCGCGGGCGTTCCCGTCCTCGCCGAGGAGAAGGTCGACTTCGTCCGCGAGCTGGCCGCCAACGTCGTCCGCTCCCCGCACGGCCAGGCCGTCGCCTACCCGGTGGTGGAGTCCCGGCAGGTGAACGGCGTGTGCGACACGGTCATCGCCCCCGCCCCCGGACTGGACGAGGAGCTGGCGCTCAGGGCCGAGGAGATGGCCCTCGGCATCGCCAAGGAACTCGGCGTGGTCGGCCACCTCGCCGTCGAGCTGTTCCAGACCCGCGACGGCCGCGTCCTCGTCAACGAACTGGCGATGCGCCCGCACAACTCCGGCCACTGGTCCATGGACGGCGCGATCACCTCGCAGTTCGCCAACCACGTCCGCGCCGTCCTCGACCTCCCGCTGGGCGACCCGCGCCCCCGCGCGCCCTGGACGGTCATGGTCAACGTCCTCGGCGGCGACTACCCGGACATGTACTCCGCGTACCTGCACTGCATGGCCCGCGACCCCCAGCTGAAGATCCACATGTACGGCAAGGACGTGAAGCCCGGCCGCAAGGTCGGCCACGTCAACACCTACGGCGCCGACCTGGACGACGTACTGGAACGCGCCCGGCACGCGGCCGGCTACCTGAGAGGCACGATCACCGAATGAGCCCTGTTGTCGGCATCGTCATGGGGTCGGACTCCGACTGGCCCGTCATGGAGGCCGCCGCGAAGGCCCTCGACGAGTTCGAGATCGCCTACGAGGTCGACGTCGTCTCCGCCCACCGGATGCCGCGGGAGATGGTCGCGTACGGCGAGCACGCCGCGGACCGGGGGCTGAAGGCGATCATCGCGGGCGCGGGCGGTGCCGCTCACCTGCCCGGCATGCTCGCCTCCGTCACCCCGCTTCCGGTCATCGGCGTGCCCGTGCCGCTGAAGTACCTCGACGGCATGGACTCCCTGCTGTCGATCGTGCAGATGCCGGCCGGGGTGCCCGTCGCGACCGTCTCGGTCGGCGGCGCCCGCAACGCCGGGCTGCTCGCCGCCCGCATCCTCGCCGCGCACGACGAGGAGCTGCTCGGCCGGATGCGCGAGTTCCAGCAGGAGCTGAACGACCAGGCCACCGAGAAGGGCAGGCGGCTGCGGACCAAGGTGGAGGGATCGGCCTCCTTCGGTTTCGGGAAGTAGGTCCCCATGACCTCACTGGAGAAGGCCCGGGAGCTCCTGCGCGAGTTCCCCGTCGTCGACGGCCACAACGACCTGCCCTGGGCGCTGCGCGAGCAGGTCCGTTACGACCTCGACGCCCGTGACATCGCCGCCGACCAGTCCGCGCACCTGCACACCGACCTCGCCCGGCTGCGGGCGGGCGGCGTCGGCGCGCAGTACTGGTCGGTGTACGTCCGCTCCGACCAGCCCGGCGCGCTCGCCGCGACGCTGGAGCAGATCGACTGCGTGACGCAGCTCATCGACCGCCACCCCGGCGAGCTGCGGGCCGCCCTGACCGCCGCCGACATGGAGGCCGCGCGGGCCGAGGGCCGGATCGCGTCGCTGATGGGCGCGGAGGGCGGCCACTCCATCGAGAACTCCCTCGCGGCGCTGCGCGGGCTGTACGCGCTCGGCGTGCGGTACATGACGCTCACCCACAACGACAACGTGGCGTGGGCGGACTCCGCGACCGACGCGCCCGGCGTCGGCGGCCTGTCGGCGTTCGGCCGCGAGGTCGTCCGGGAGATGAACCGGCTGGGCATGCTGGTGGACCTCTCGCACGTCGCCGCGTCGACCATGCGGGACGCGCTGGACACCTCCACCGCGCCGGTGATCTTCTCGCACTCCTCCGCGCGGGCCGTGTGCGACCACCCCCGCAACATCCCCGACGACGTGCTGGAGCGGCTGCCCGCCAACGGCGGCGTGGCGATGGTGACGTTCGTGCCGAAGTTCGTCCTCCAGGCGGCCGTGGACTGGACGGCCGCCGCCGACGAGAACATGCGGGCGCACGGCTTCCACCCGCTGGACTCCGGGCCGGACGCGATGAAGGTGCACCGCGCCTTCGAGGAGAGCCGGCCGCGTCCGGTGGCCACCGTCGCCACGGTCGCCGACCACCTCGACCACATGCGCGAGGTCGCCGGCGTCGACCACCTCGGCATCGGCGGCGACTACGACGGCACGCCGTTCACCCCGGCCGGCCTCGACGACGTCTCCGGGTACCCGAACCTCATCGCGGAGCTGCTCGACCGCGGCTGGTCCAAGGCCGACCTGGCCAAGCTGACCTGGAAGAACGCGGTACGGGTGCTGGGCGCCGCGGAGGACGTGGCCCGTTCGCTGCGGGCCACCCGCGGCCCGTCCAACGCCACGCCGGACGCGCTCGACGGCTGAGCCGGCCGGGACACCGGGGGGTACGCCGGGCGGCGTACCCCCTAACGCCTTACCCACCAGGAAGCGCCCCGTGCCCCGTGCGACGGTGTCGGTATCGCACGACGACCGTACGGAGCCCGCCATGGCAGACCTCCAGGACGACCTGCACCCGAGCACCGAGGCCGGCGAGCTCGACGACCTGCCCGCGTCCTTCCCCGCCGAAGTGCTCGCCCCGGAGCCCTACACACCCGTCTCCGATCCGGACGACACTCCCCTTCGGCGGGCGCAGGCCGTCCTGGCCGCCCATCCGGTCGCCGACGGCTACAGCGGACTGCCCTGGGCGCTCAAGCACCTGCCCTGGTACGACCTGGAGATCGGTGAGAGCGCCGTCGACACCGACATCCCCCGGCTCCGCGAGGGACACGTCGGCGCGCTGTTCGCCTCCCTGCACCTGCCCGACGCCGTCACCGGCGACCGGGCCGTCGGCGCCACCATGGAGCAGCTCGACCTGGTCAAGACGGTCGTCCGGGAGCACCCCGAGGGGCTGCGCCTCGCCCATGACGCGGGGGAGGCCATCGACGCCCGCAACTGCGGCCGGGTCGCCGTGCTGCCGGGACCCGCCGGCGCCGCCGCCCTCGGCGACTCCCTCGGCATCCTGCGCTCGCTGCACCTGCTCGGCCTGCGCGTGCTCACCCTGACCGGCGCGAGCTGGGCGGGCGGGCCCGGACTGACCCGGTTCGGCGAGGAGGTCGTCCGGGAGATGAACCGGCTCGGCGTGATCATCGACCTCTCCGGGGCGTCGCCGGGGACCTTCCGCCGTACCTTCGCCGTCTCCAAGGCGCCCGCGCTGTGCACCCGCTCGGCGGCCCGCGCGCTGCGTCCGCACCCCGCGAACCTCCCCGACGACCTGCTGGCCGAGCTGGGCGCGGCCGGCGGGCTGTGCATGGTGCCGCTGACCGCCGAGCAGACCGGCCCGACCGTCCGCGACGTCGCCGACCACCTCGACCACGTCCGCGAGGTCGCCGGGGCGGGGGGCGTCGGCCTGTCCGGCACGTACGACACCGGCATCGCGCACCCGCAGGAGCTGGGCGACGCCTCCTGCTACCCCCGGCTCGTCGCGGAGCTGCTGCGGCGCGGCTGGGAGGAGGCCGATGTCGCCCTGCTGACCTGGGGGAACGTCCAGCGGGTGCTGCGCGGCGCGGCGTTCACCGCCCGCGCGTTCCAGACCCGGCGGCAGCCGTCGACCGCGTCGATCGCGGACCTGGACGGCTGACGCCGGCGACCGGCCGCCCGGTCAGGGGCGCTCGATCCGGCAGAGGCAGAAGGGGTGTCCCGCCGGGTCGGCGTAGACGACGAAGTCCCTCTTCTCCTTGTCCTCCTTGTCCAGCACCCGCGCGCCGAGGGCGAGGACCTTCTCCTCGGCGGCGTCCATCTCCTCCCAGGTCGCGCCGCCGTCGAGGTCCAGATGGAACTGCTGGGCGTTGCGGTCGGAGCGCGGCCATTCCGGCGGGGTCAGGCCGGGGGCCCGCTGGAAGGAGAGCCGGGGGCCGCCCGGGACCTCCAGGACCACCCAGTCCGGGTCCTCCTCCTCGGGCGTGCCGCCCACCACCTGGGCGTAGAAACGGGCCAGTTCGAGGGGCTCGGGGCAGTCGAGCACGACGGAACGGAAACGTACGGCGGATGCCATGGACGGGACCTCCCGGGTCAGCCGGCGCAGAGACAGAACGGGTGCCCGGCGGGGTCCGCGTAAACGCGGAAGGACCGGGTGCGGTCCTCCGTCTCCAGCGGCGTCGCGCCGAGCGCGAGGACGGCCCGCTCGGCCGCGTCCAGGTCGGGCACGTCCAGGTCGAGGTGGAACTGCTGGGAGTGCTCGGGTGAGGGCCACTTCGGCGGGACGAACCCGGGGGCGGCCTGGAAGGCCAGCGTCTGTCCGCCCGCAAGCGTCAGATCCACCCACTCGCCCTGGTCCCGCACCGTCCCGCCGAGCACCTCGGCGTAGAACGCGGCCAGGGCGTGGGGATCGGGGCAGTCCAGGACGACGGCGCCCAGTTCGGCGACAGCCATGACTTCCTCCTCGGAGCCTCGTGGTTACCGGCAGGCCCCGGTAACCGGTAACGGTTACCCCATGGTCCCGTAAAAGCGGTAACGTCGCAAGCATGAGTGAGAGGTCGCCCGCGCCGGGAGGGCTGGCGCTGGTCCAGGCCCTGGTGAACACGCTGGACGTCGAGACGGGCGCCGACTCGCTGGACACGCCCGGGGGGCGCGCGCCGTTCGGCCTCACCGCGGACGAGGTGCCCGCCGCCGTGGAGCTGCGCGAGTCGCTGCGGGCGGCGCTGCTCGCCCACGCCGGCCATCCGCCGCACCGTGCGGTGACCCCGCTGGCCGACCTGCTGGCCGGGGCCCCGCTGCGGGTGGCGGTCGATCCGGCCGACGGCACCGCCGTACTGCTCCCCGCCGGGCCCGACTCCCTGGCCGGACGGGTCGCCGCCGCCGTCGCCGAGGCGCTGGTCGCGGGCACCTGGACCCGGCTGAAGGCGTGCGAGGCGGCCGACTGCCTCTGGGCGTACTACGACCGCAGTCCGGCCGGCCGCGGCCGCTGGTGCTCGATGCGGGTGTGCGGGGCCCGCGCGAAGATGCGCCGATACCGGGCCAAGGGGGCGTGACGCGCCGTCCGTCCCCGTGCGGCAGAATGCGCCCGGACGCCGGTCCGGCCGACTGAGCCCCGGCCGGACCGGCGTGCCCGCCGCGTCCACCAGGGCTGTGCCGTCAGGCGGTCGGGCGGCCCATCGCGCGGTACGTCCAGCCGGCCCGGCGCCAGACCTCGGGGTCCAGGGCGTTGCGCCCGTCCAGGATCACCCGGGCGCCCGCGACCTCGCCGAGCGCCGCCGCGTCCAGCTCGCGGAACTCCCGCCACTCCGTCAGGTGCAGCACCACGTCGGCGCCGCGCACCGCGTCCGTCGCGGTCTCGGCGTACCCGAGGGTCGGGAAGAGCCGCCGCGCGTTCGCCATGCCCTTGGGGTCGTACACCGTGACCTGGCCGCCCTGGAGGTGGATCTGCCCGGCGACGTTTAGCGCGGGCGAGTCCCGTACGTCGTCGGAGTCGGGCTTGAAGGTGGCGCCGAGGACCGCGACCCGCTTGCCGAGGAACGGGCCGCCGCCCAGCGCCTCCCGGGTCAGCTCGACCATCCGGCCGCGCTGGCGCATGTTGATGGAGTCGATCTCGCGCAGGAAGGTCAGCGCCTGGTCGGCGCCCAGCTCCCCGGCGCGCGCCATGAACGCCCGGATGTCCTTGGGCAGGCACCCGCCGCCGAAGCCGATCCCGGCCCGCAGGAACTTCTTGCCGATCCGGTCGTCGTACCCGATCGCCTCCGCCAGCTTGGCGACGTCGCCGTCGGCGGCCTCGCACACCTCCGCCATGGCGTTGATGAAGGAGATCTTGGTGGCGAGGAAGGAGTTCGCGGAGGTCTTCACCAGCTCGGCGGTCGGGAAGTCGGTCACCACGAACGGCGAGCCCTCCCCGACCGGCGTCGCGTACACCTCGCGCAGCAGCTTCTCCGCCCGGTCGCTGCGCACGCCGACCACGATCCGGTCCGGGTGCAGGGTGTCCTGGACGGCGAAGCCCTCGCGGAGGAACTCCGGGTTCCAGGCCAGCTCGGCGTCGCCGCCCGCCGGGGCGTGCTCGGCGAGGTAGGCGGCCAGCCGGTCGGCCGACCCGACCGGCACCGTCGACTTGCCGACGACCAGCGCGGAGCCGCGCAGGTGCGGGGCGAGGGAGGCCAGCGCCGACTCCACGTAGCTCATGTCGCAGGCGTACTCGCCGTGCTTCTGCGGGGTGTTGACGCACAGGAAGTGCACGTCACCGAAGGCGGCGACCTCCGCGAAGTCGGTGGTGAAGCGCAGCCGCCCGCTGGAGCCCTCGATCCCGGCGACGTGCCGGCGCAGCAGCTCCTCCAGGCCCGGCTCGTACATCGGGACCTCGCCGCGCCGCAGCATCTCGATCTTCTCCGGCACCACGTCCAGGCCCATGACCTCGAAGCCCAGCTCCGCCATGGCCGCCGCGTGGGTCGCGCCGAGGTAGCCGGTGCCGATCACGGTGATCTTGAGGGCCATGGGTGCTCCAGGGATGTACGGCGGGCGTGCGGGAGCGAGCATAACCGGGGGCGTGGCGCCGGCCTCGGACGGGCAGCCTGCCGCTGTCGGCAAGCTCACCTACCCACGACCGGCGACCCCGCCCTAAAATCGGGGTTACTTAACAGTAGTTAGCGTCATGACCGCATCGTTCTGGAGCGTGAGAGACCTTGGCCGGATCGGCTGACTTCGACCTGTACCGCCCGTCCGAGGAGCACGACATGCTCCGCGACGCCGTCCGCTCGCTGGCCGAGGCGAAGATCGCGCCGTACGCCGCAGCGGTGGACGAGGAGGCCCGCTTCCCGCGCGAGGCGCTGGACGCCCTGACCGCGAACGACCTGCACGCCGTGCACGTCCCCGAGTCCTACGGCGGCGCGGGCGCCGACGCGCTGGCCACCGTGATCGTCATCGAGGAGGTGGCCCGCGTCTGCGCGTCCTCCTCCCTCATCCCGGCGGTGAACAAGCTCGGCTCCCTCCCGGTGATCCTCTCCGGCTCCGAGGAGCTGAAGAAGAAGTACCTGGGCCCGCTCGCCAAGGGCGACGCGATGTTCTCGTACTGCCTCTCCGAGCCGGACGCGGGCTCGGACGCGGCCGGCATGAAGACGAAGGCGGTCCGCGACGGCGACTTCTACGTCCTCAACGGCGTGAAGCGCTGGATCACCAACGCGGGCGAGTCCGAGTTCTACACGGTGATGGCCGTGACCGACCCGGAGAAGCGTTCCAAGGGCATCTCCGCCTTCGTCGTGGAGAAGTCCGACGAGGGCGTATCCTTCGGCGCCCCGGAGAAGAAGCTCGGCATCAAGGGCTCCCCGACCCGCGAGGTCTACCTCGACAACGTCCGCATCCCCGCCGACCGCATGATCGGCGCCGAGGGCACCGGCTTCGCGACGGCGATGAAGACCCTCGACCACACCCGCATCACCATCGCCGCCCAGGCCCTCGGCATCGCGCAGGGCGCGCTGGACTACGCCAAGGGCTACGTGAAGGAGCGCAAGCAGTTCGGCAAGCCGGTCGCGGACTTCCAGGGCATCCAGTTCATGCTCGCCGACATGGCCATGAAGATCGAGGCGGCCCGTCAGCTGACGTACGCGGCGGCGGCCAAGTCCGAGCGCGTCGCCGCCGGAGGCGGAGAAGGTGACCTCACCTTCCAGGGCGCGGCGGCCAAGTGCTTCGCCTCGGACGTGGCGATGGAGGTCACCACGGACGCGGTGCAGCTCCTCGGCGGGTACGGCTACACGCGGGACTACCCGGTGGAGCGGATGATGCGCGACGCGAAGATCACCCAGATTTATGAAGGGACGAACCAGGTTCAGCGGATCGTCATGGCCAGGAACCTTCCGTAGCAGGGTTTTTGCAGGTCAGAGGTGGTTCCGAGGCTCCGGAGGAGCGCTCTCGGCTTTCTGCCCGTTGCGGCCTGATCAGGGCCGTTCATGGGCGTCATGCTGGGGGAGTCCTGGGGAGCTGGCGACTCGAAAACGCCCGCTGACCAGCACGAACGAACACAGCCCCCGGTGAGTTGCCGGGGGCTGTTGTCGTGTGGGGATCAGGCGACCCGACATGGCGGCGGCCCTGATGCCTCTGGCACGGCCAACAGGCCGGGCAGTTCCTAAGTCGTTATGAGGCTCTGCGGACACCTCCCTGTGAGAGGGACAACGTAGAGAAGCACTTCCCTCCTTGCTTCCTACTTGCATCGTTCACAGTGGGGGCAAGGGGGGCAGTCCGGGTCCGGATCGAAATGCACGGCGGCCGGGCCACGTCCTCCCAGGTGCTCCCCTGCGTGGGAGCGACCGCGGCTGAGGTCAAGGCACTGCCCGGAATCGTCATCACCGTGGAACGGGCGGGGAAGACCGGCCGACCGGCCACCGTCTTCTCACTCCGTGACGACACTTCCCGTCACGCTGCGCCGCAGCCGGCCCGCACCTACAGCAACAAGAACCGGGACACTTCTCGTCACGCGGAGGCCCAGCCGGCCAGCGCGGAACGTGAGCAGAACCGTGCCCGGGTCGCCCGCCTGGACGCCTACCGTGTGGAACCCAAGCAGGCCGCCTCTGAGCCCGAGCAGCAACCAAAGGGGCCGGAACCACTCTCGGACTTCAACCCCTTCCGCGCCCTGCTGTGACCAACCACAGAAGCCCCGGCCACGTCGGCCGGGCTTCTTTCGTTGCCTCGACTACGCCAGTGGGCAGGGCAGCTCAGGCATCGAGCGGTTCGGAGAGCACGTCACCACCGCCAGGGACAGATACGAGGGGCGCTCCAGATAGAAGCCATAGGACACATCCGTACCCGAGTGCAGTTGCTCAGCAGCAGCGCTCACCAGTCGGGCCAGGCGGGTTGTGTCCCGGTCACGCTCAGAGGCGAACCGGGGCGCGAGCTCAGTCAGCCGTTCCCCGATCCATCCCGCTGCTTCCTTGGCCTCGTCCCAGGTGCCACGGACTAACGAACAGGGCTTGATGAGCCAGTACGCCGTCTCCAGCGGTGGCAGATCAGACGTGGGGAACTCCGCTGCCACCTCTCGGTAGCGCTGGATCAGTTCGGGCTTGCTTCCGGGCGGTGGCGGCTCGGGGTGCGGGGGCCGCCGTAGGGCTTCCTGGTCGAAGCGTTCTCTCGGGCCGACCCACAGATAGCCGTGATGGTGGTGCACCAGTCGATTACCGTTCGGTGGTGGGGGTTGCGCCACCAACCGGCCCGGCTTGTGTGGAGGGGAGGCCGGGCCGGTTGGCCAGGGAGGAGGGTCAGACGTTCAGACCGAATCGCGCCGGGTCGATCCCGGCCGCGTCCAGTTCCTCCGTGGTGAACCGCAGCGGCTGCGCGTCCGGCCGCTTGCTGTCGCCCAGAGCCCAGGCGTCGTCACCGATCCGGGCCAGGGTCACGCACCCTTCGGTGCAGGGGCCGCCGCACGCCTTCACGAACGAGGCCCCGTCGATGTCGAGCGCGTACAGGTCGGTTCCGTCCAGCATCACTGCACCTTCCTGCTAACTGATCGCGGCCAGGGCTGACCGCCGCCGCCCGTTCGGGCGGGAGTCAAAGGGGAGAGCCGCTCAGCGGTCGGAACGCTTGCCGGACTCGGCGCACCGCGCGCACTTGCACGGCGGCCACGCTGACGTCATCGAAGGTGCCAGATCCTCGCTCGCCGGCACTGCCCGCTCGGGCTCCCACGTTCGCCCGGAGTCACGGGAAACGCGCATCGTCATCAGCGGTCGATCAGTGAACAGCCGCTGCGCCGCTCCCCTGCGCGTCACTCGTGCGCCTCAGCTTGGTGGCGGCGGAGCCTCACGTTGCCGTCTGAAACCCCGCTGTGGTCCCCTGCGAATCGCGCGTTCTCGCGAGCGACCGAGAGTGAGAGGCAGGTACGGCAACCAGGCTTAGGAGATGGCTCACTTCGCCCCTCCATCAGGCTGATTGCCGATGCGGTCGACACTGGATCGGAAGTTCTCTCTTCGCTCCCCATGACGCCATGGTCGGCTGGCCGAGGGCGTTCCTCTAGGGTGTTTCCTGTTCTCGCAAAAAGTCGTTTCGGATGTCTTCGAGCAGGCCCCGCATTCGGTCACCTGACAGAGCTACGGCTGCGAACCCATCAAACTTACCTACGTACAGCCCAACGTCTCTGGGGTCCGTAACGACGATTTCAGCGTGCACGGTCTCTATCGTCACCATGTGGTCATCGCGAATGACGAATGCGTGATTGGCGATGTCCCGTTGTTGAACAGCCAGGGGTACGACTCGAATATCCACGTGAGACAGACGCGATATGGAGGCGATGCGGTCGAGTTGCGCCGCCATCATCTGTGGGGGGATGATTCTCCACCTCAACACGGGTTCTGTGATGACGAACTGAAGTGATTTCGTGCTGTCATAGAGAACCGCTTGCCGTTCAAGTCTTCCGTTGATCGTGCGCGTGACGGCGTCTTCACTCAGGTTGTGCCGTTTCAGAACGGCGCGGATGTACTCGGGGGTTTGAAGCAGGCCGGGGACCAGGGCCGGTTGAAAGAGCCGCAGCGTCGACATCTGGGTTTCCAGGGCCTTGGCGGCTTGCTGCCCTTTGTGGACGCCGATGCGCTTCAGTAGCCGCCACGCTGTCGCTTCCGTCGCCGATGCTCGGGCAGCCTCCGTGTACGCGGCCTTGACCTCATCTGAGACGCCGATGGCGGTCAGGATGCGTTCAACGTCCGTGGCGCTCGGTGCGAGCTTGGCATTCTCGATCTTGGACAGCTTGGACGGAGACATGAGGGCGCTGCGGGCCACTGCCTTGGCTTCCTTTCCGGATGCCATGCGCAGCGCCCGCAGCGCGGCCCCAATCTGTGCTCTGTTCACGCCCCGTACTTGGCCCACCATTCGGTGAATGGTTCCGCGTGCGCAAGTGCCGTGTCACGGTACCTGACGAACTCTGCTGCCCGGTCTGGCTCCAGTACCTGCGAACCCAGGTACTTTCCTGCCCCGTCGTAGTTCATCACGGCCACGGACTTCGAGTCGAAGCACCAGAAGTCCGGCACGCCGGGCAGGGGATTGGGTTTGTCGGTGATGTCGAGGATGAAGAACTCTTCGCCCCCGGTCATGTTTTTCCGGTAGCCCCACCCGAGTTCGAAGCAAAGATAGTCCGTGAGCGGGCGCGACAGAAGGTGCACCCTATAGACCCGCTTTCCCTTTTCGGTGTGCGAGCGCAGTTCCTCCACCCACCCGGCGTTGTAGTCATCCGGCTGCGGCTCTCCGGCCAGGTAGGCGTGGTACGCGTCCACATTCCCGGACTTGCTGTAGTCGTCCAGGGTCTCCAGGCGGAAAGCCTCATACTCGAACGAGTCGAAGAGGTCACCGAGGGTCTTAGATGAGGTTGTCACGGACGGCCTTCTGGAGCAGTTCCATCGGGATCTCGACCAGGGTTTCGTGAGCGGGAATCTGAAGCCCGTGGCCGGTCGGCGTCTCGCCTTGCACCAGGAAGGTGCCACGATCCGTCGCGTAGATCGTCGGGCAGTCCTTGATGTCGCACGTGCTGACCAGCTTGGTGACCTTCATGGTCCGGGTTCCCCTCTCCCACGCTGCTGCCAGTTCCCGGCATCTGGGTTGATGCTCCCGAGGCCGGGACGCGCGGGTCAAGCGATCACGGTTGACGGAACGGGAAACCGCGTAACCTCCCGCATGCCTGCTCGTCCACTGCCCATCCGGTTGTGCCTCTGCTGCGGCTGGTCCCACCTGGACAGACTCTTGACCATCATGGGGAAATGCTGGGGAGCCTCCCTCTGGGAGGGGTGCTCGCCCAGGTCACGGCCGTATGGTCTGTGAAGCACCCAGATTTATGAAGGCACGAATCAGGTTCAGCGGATCGTGATGGCGCGCAACCTGCCGTAGCGATCACCGGGACGGGGGCGGGTGGTCGGCCGTGGAGGTCGAGATCGAGCGGGTCCTGCGGGAGACGGCCGGGAACATCGCGCCCGGTGTGCCCTACGCCCTGAAGGCGACGGCGGCCCGGCTGGCCGGGGAACCGGACCTCGGGGTGCCGTCCGCCCTGCCCGGCATCCTCAGCCTGCGGGTCGACGGCGACCTGTTCGAGGACTGCCCCGACCTGGACATCGGGTACATCCGGGAGCCCGACCGGATCCGGATCCGGTTCGTACGGGCGCTGGACCCGGAGCCGGTCCCCGAGGCCGGCGCGGACGGCGGGAAGCCCGCGACCGCCGGGACCGGCGCGGACCGGCCGGCGCCCCGGCCCGGCCCCGCAGCCGAGGCGGTCGCCGTCCGGCAGGTCGCCGACGCCTGGGGCCGGGTCACCGGCTGGCTGCGGGACCACGCCCCCGGTTCCTACGCGGCCCTCCGCCCCGGCGCGGGACCCGCCGCCCTGGCCGCCCTCGAAGCCGGCCTCGGCCGGCCGGTCCCCGTGGAGCTGCGCGTCCTGTGGCTGCTGACCGCCGGGGACGACGGGGTCGACGGCGGGGGATGCCTGCCCGGCAACGAGGCGCTGATGCCGCTGGAGACCGTGGCCGACCAGTACCGGACGCGGCGCGCGATCCCCGGGTGGCGGGCGTCCTGGATTCCCGTCGTCGCGCGCGGCACGGCCGACACCACCTCGGGCCTGTACCTGGACGCCGAGACCGGCTGCCTGGGCCGCTGGTCCCGCTACGACGAGCCGCCCGCCGAGGAGCCGGACACGCTGGTCACCTATCTGGAGGAGACCGCCGACATGCTCCGGGCGCCGGCCCTGGCCACCCGGGACCGGCCCGGTCTGGCCGGCGGCGTCCTGAGGTGGGCCGGCGGACTCGCCCCCGGGCGGGAAGGGGACTGGCGCCCGCTGACCGGCTGACCGCCCGGTACCCCCGTACCGCCGGTTCCGCTCAGTCCTCGATGCCCTCCGCCGCCCGGCGCTCCCGCAGTTCCATGATCGCGCGGCGGCGGGCCAGGCGGTGGGTGCGGCGGATCTGCGCCTCCTGCCAGCGCCGCTCGTCCCGCTCGGTCTCCGGCAGCACCGGCGGCACCCGGCGCGGCCTGCCGTCGGCGTCCACCGCGGCGAAGACCAGGTAGGCCGAGCCGACCTGGGTGGGCGGCGCGGACTCGTTCCAGCGCTCGGCCAGCACCCGCACCCCGACCTCCATCGAGGTCCGCCCGGTCCAGTTGACCTGGGCCTTCACATGGACGAGGTCACCGACCCTGACCGGTTCGAGGAACGCCATCTCGTCCATCGACGCGGTGACGGCGGGTCCGCCCGAGTGGCGCCCGGCGACCGCGCCGGCCGCGTCGTCCACCAGTTTCATGATCACGCCGCCGTGCACCGTGCCCAGCAGGTTGGTGTCGCTGTGGGTCATGATGTGGCTCAGGGTGGTGCGGGAGGCCGAGGTCGGCTTGCCCGGGATCTCCGGCGCCGCCGGCCCGCCGGCCGAGGCCTGTTCTGCCTGGTCTGTCATGACCTCCACCTTATGCCGCGGCGACAACGGTGTGATTTGTGTCAGCTTCGCAACAGCACCGCCCTGATTTTCCGACGACCCTTGTATGGGGCACAGCCGGGACCTGCACACTGGTCCGCATGAGCGATTGGCCCCAGGGAAGGCCCGGCGACGACGGCGCCCGGTACGGACGCGGCAGCGCGAGCGCGCAGCCCGAGAGCGCCCGCGTGATGCGGCAGGTCCGGCGCGGCCAGACGCCGCCCGGCCAGGGCCCCGCGGCCCCGCCGTACGGCGCCGGGGTGCCGCAGCAGCCGTCGTACGTCGACGGCGGCGGTCACGGCGGCTACGACAGCGGCTACAACACCGGCCAGGTGTACGGCACCCCCGGCGGCCACGGCCCCTCGGGACCCGGCGCCGGGCCCGGTCGCGCCCCGCGCCCCGCGCCGGACTGGGGCCGCCGGATCAAGTGGACCGCGATCACCGTGGCCACCGCGCTCGTCGTCACCTTCGTCGGCACGTACTTCTGGGCCGACTCCAAGCTCAACCGCGAGGTCGACCTCTCCAAGGTCATCGACCGCCCGGACGCCGGCGAGGGCACGAACTACCTGATCGTCGGCTCCGACAGCCGCGCGGGCATGTCCGCCGAGGAGAAGAAGGAACTGCACACCGGCTCCGCCGAGGGCAAGCGGACCGACTCGATGATGATCCTGCACACCGGCGACAACGGCTCCACGCTGGTCTCCCTGCCCCGCGACTCCGACGTCGAGATCCCCACCTTCAAGGGCTCCGACTCCGGCAAGACCTACCAGGGCACCGGCCGCCACGTGAAGCTGAACGCCGCCTACGCGGAGGACGGCCCCGAGCTGCTCGTGCGCACCGTCGAGTACAACACCGGGCTGCGCATCGACCACTACGTCGAGATCGGCTTCGGCGGCTTCGCCAACATCGTCGACGCGGTCGGCGGCGTCACCCTCGACATCCCGCAGGACATCAAGGACACCAAGTCCGGCGCGAACCTCAAGAAGGGCGAACAGACCCTGAACGGCGAGGAGGCCCTCGCCTTCGTCCGCACCCGGTACGCGCTGGCCGGCTCCGACCTGGACCGCACCAAGAACCAGCAGAAGTTCCTCTCCGCCCTGGCGAGCCAGGTCGCCACCCCGTCGACGGTGCTCAACCCGTTCAAGCTCTACCCGACCATGGGCGCCGGCCTGGACTCGCTCGTCGTCGACAAGGACATGGGCCTGTTCGACCTGGCGAGCATGTTCTGGGCGATGAAGGGCGTCAGCGGCGGCGACGGCACCTCGCTGAACATGCCGATCGCGGGCAACGCCGGCAACGGCAACCTCCAGTGGGACAGCGCCAAGGTGAAGACGCTGGTGAACGAGTTGAAGAACGACGAGAAGGTCACCGTCTCCGGCAACTGACCCCTCAGCCGTCCTCCTTCCCGCACACCACCTCGTCCCCCCGGACCACGGTCCCCGTCCGCTCCGGGGGCTCCTCCGGCCGCACCGCGCGGACCTCCTTCCAGTCGGCGCCCGCGATCACCTTCAGCGTGGCGCCCTGGCCCTCGACCGGCCGCAGCTCGGCGCCGGGCAGCGCGGCCGCCAGCGACCTGGCCGAGTTGTCCCAGCGGGGGTCGTAGGCGACGACCGTGCGCCGCACGTCCGGCGCCGGGGCGTTGACCGGGGCGCCGGTGGTGCGGAAGCCGGTCGCCCGCAGCGCCCGGTCGACGCGCCGGCCCAGTCCGGTGGTGCGCGTGCCGTTGGCGACCTGGACGCGGATCCGCCGCGGGTCCACCGGGACCCGGACCGCCGCCGCCTCCTCCGGGGGCTTCGCCGCGGTCAGCGGCCGGTCCTCGCGCAGCGCCGCGAACAGCCGCCCGGCCGCCGCGTCGTCCCACTTCAGGGTCGAGCCGACGCCCTTCACGGCGTACCCCATCCGGCCGACGGGGACGGTGGTGAACTCCGACGAGGACGGCGAGAAGTCCCGCATCGCCCGCCCCAGCGCCAGCAGCTCGTCGGTGCCGAAGCCCTCGTCGGCGCGGACCGAGCCCAGCACCGCCCGGGTCACGTCCCGGAACTTCATCGGGTTGAGCAGGATGCCCGAGGAGGTCGCCCGGTCGATGGTGGCCGCCATGAACCGCTGCTGGCGCCGCATCCGGCTCAGGTCGGAGGCGCCGTCGAGATGGCGGGAGCGGACGTACTGGAGGGCCTGGCCGCCCTTCAGGGTGTGCGTGCCGGCCGGCAGGTCGAGGCCGGTGTACCTGTCCTTGAGCGGCTGGGCGGTGCAGATCCGCACCCCGCCCAGCACGTCGACCGTCTTCATGAAGCTGGTGAAGTCCACCTCCAGGTAGTGGTCGATCTTCACCTTGGTCATCGCCTCGACGGTCCGGACGGTCAGCTGCGGGCCGCCCTCGGCGTACGCCGCGTTCAGCTTCAGCGGGTGCCCCCGGTGCCGCTCACCGGTGGTGCGGTCGGTGTGCGGCGGGGTCTCGGCGTAGGAGTCGCGCGGCAGGCTGACCACGCTGGCTCGCTCCCGGTCCGCCGAGATGTGCACGATCATGACGGTGTCGGTGCAGTGGCAGGGCGCGCCGCCCAGCCGGTACGCGCGGCGCTCCTCCTCGGTGATCCGGTCCCGGCCGTCGGTGCCGACCAGCAGGACGTTCATGCCGTGCCCGCCCCGCGGGCGGTTCTTCATGTCCTTGAAGGCGTCGACCCGGTCGAGGTCGGAGTCCAGGCCGGTCAGCACCGAGTGCCCGATCCCCGCGGCGGCCAGCACCGCCACCGACAGCGCGGACGACATCCGCACGGCCCAGCGCGGTCCGCGCCTGCGGGGCGACCGCCGGGACGGACGCGGCGGGACCCGCCGGGCGGGGGAGCGGGGCGGCGTGGACAAGGGGACACCTCCGCGAGGACGGGCGCTGAGGACGGGAGCCGAGGTACGGGCGGCGGCCGGACGTGGAATCCTGAGCACCGTAGGCCCATACGATCTGCGGACCGGTGCAGCGGCCCCCGCGGCGCGCACCCGTGTCCCCCGTTCGCGGTAACGTGAGCGGCGATGAACGCCAAGTCCGACGTGCGGCTCCCCGCCGTTTCCGTGATCATGCCCGTCCTCGATGAGGAACGTCATCTGCGCGGCGCTGTCCAGGCCATCCTCGCCCAGGAGTATCCGGGCGAGATGGAGGTCGTGATCGCCCTCGGTCCGTCCGCGGACCGCACGGACGAGATCGCCGCCGCGCTGGTCCGCGAGGACCCGCGGGTCCGCACCGTGCCCAACCCCACCGGCCGTACGCCGGCCGCGCTGAACGCCGCGATCAAGGCGTCCCGGCACCCGGTCGTCGTCCGTGTCGACGGCCACGGCATGCTCTCGCCCGGGTACATCGCCACGGCCGTGCGGCTCCTGGAGGAGACCGGCGCGCAGAACGTCGGCGGCATCATGCACGCCGAGGGCGAGAACGACTGGGAGCGGGCCGTCGCCGCCGCCATGACCTCGAAGATCGGCGTCGGCAACGCCGCCTTCCACACCGGCGGCGAGGCCGCCCCGGCCGAGACCGTCTACCTCGGCGTCTTCCGCCGCGAGGCGCTGGAGCGGCAGGGCGGCTACAACGAGGAGTTCATCCGCGCCCAGGACTGGGAGCTGAACTTCCGCATCCGCGAGGCCGGCGGCCTGATCTGGTTCTCGCCCGAGCTGAAGGTCTCCTACCGGCCCCGGCCCAGCGTCAAGGCGCTCGCCAAGCAGTACAAGGACTACGGCCGCTGGCGGCACGTCGTCGCCCGTTACCACTCCGGCTCCATCAACCTGCGCTACCTCGCCCCGCCGGCCGCCGTGTGCGCGATCGCGGCCGGCGTGGTGATCGGCGCGGTGCTGACGCCGTGGGGCTTCGTGGTCCCCGGCGGCTATCTGGCGGCGATCGTCGCCGGGTCGCTGCCCGCCGGGAAGGGGCTGCCGCTCAAGGCCCGGCTCCAGATCCCGGTGGCGCTGGCGACCATGCACATGTCCTGGGGCTGGGGCTTCCTGACCAGCCCGAAGTCGCTGGCCCGCAAGGTCATCGCGTCCCGCCGCCCGGCGGTGCTGCCGGGCGCCGGCGCGGATGCCGCCGGCGCCCGCTGACGTCCGTCAGGACCAGGTGAAGTCCGGGTCCACGTGCATGCACGCGGACGCGTCGGCGCCGTTGAGGGCCTCCGCCGTCTTCGGGAGGCTGTTGTCCACCTTCGGCGCCTCGTAGGCGCCGCCGTCGCGCCAGTCGGCGCCGACGACGACGGTGACGCCGGAGACCGCCGTCGACCGCCGCACCGCGGTCTGCGGGATGCCCAGGGACGCGGCGACCCGTACGGCGTCGCCCTGGAGGTCGGTGCTCGGGTACCGGACGACCGTGGTGGCCTCGCTCGGGTAGGTCCCCGGGTCGGCGACCGCCTTGCCGAAGCCGTCGCCGGTGAGCAGCTCCGCCACCGAGGTCGCGCGTCCGCGGACCGGGGCGAGGGTGTCGGTGCCGCTGCCGTTGCGCACCTGGACGGCGATCTCGTCGTCCGGCGCGGCCGGGTCCGCCGGGGGCGACGGGCTCGCCGTCACCTGGGCCGCGTCCTGGCCGTCCAGCGGGATGTCCTCGCGCACCAGCCGGAACAACTGCTCGGCGTCCTCGGTCGGTTCGACCCGGGCGCCCACATACCGGTTGGGCATGGTGGTCATGGTGATCCTGGCCGGCTCGACCTTGCGCAGCTCGGTGCTCAGGTCGTAGAGCTTCTTGACGGTGTCCAGGCCCTCGTCGACGGTGAGCGCCTCGGTGGCCTCCTCGGCCAGCCGGCGCAGCTTGTTGGGGCTGCTCAGGGTGGCGTTCTCGCGCAGCTCGCGGACCATCGCGTTCATGTACATGTGCTGGGCCTTGGCGCGGGCGAGGTCGCTGCCGTCCTCGAAGCCGTACCGGGTGCGCAGCCACTGGAGGGCCTGCACGCCCTTGATGGAGTGGGTGCCCTTGGTCAGCTTCAGCCCGGAGCCGTGGCCCTGGCTGTCGCGGGAGTGGACGTTGGCGTCCACGCACACCGGTACGCCGCCGATGGCGTCCGCCATCGACACCACGCCGGAGAAGTCGACCATGACGAAGTGGTCGATGTGGATGCCGGTCAGTTCCTGCCAGGTGGCGACCGTGCAGCCGGGGCCGCCGTGGCCGAGGCTCTGGTTGGTCATCGTCCGGCCGTCGCTCGCCGGGTAGACGGTCCCGTCCTCGGGGTCGGTGCACTTGGGGATCTGCACCAGGGTGTCGCGGGGCATGCTGACCACCGACATGTTGCTGCGGTCGGCGGAGAGGTGCACCAGCATCTGCACGTCCGCGAGCGGCGCCGACCCGAACGTCTCCCTGGCGCCGCCGAGTTCCTGGTTCTCCTCGGTGTCCCGCGCGTCGGAGCCGATGACCAGGATGTTCAGCGGGGTCTGCCCGGCGGCGTTCGGCTTCGGCGCGGCGACCTTGCTGTCGCCGATGTTCAGCTCCGCCTGCTGGATGTTGCCGTTCAGATGGCGGTAGTAGAGGTATCCGGCGCCGGCCGTGCCGGCTATCACCACGGCCAGGGTGACCGCCGTCCAGCGCAGCACCCGCCGGCGGCGGCGCGGACGGGGTGACCCGCCCTCCTCCCCGGGCCCGTCGCCGGGCGAGCTGTCTTCCGTCTTCACTGCGTGTCCCTCCCCGCCCACGGGCCGCGGCACCGCGCCGCCGCCCGGACCGCCCCGGCCGCGCTCAGCTCGCGCATGTCACCTGGTCGGCCGTGGTCTTGTCCTTCACCTTCGTCGCGGCGGACGAGGCGTTCAGCTTCACTCCGGCGCCCTTGAAGTCCTTGCCCAGGGTCAGGGTCATCGTCGGCAGTCCCTGGGCGTTGGTGACGCTCTCGCCGGGCTTCATGGCCGAGCCGGAGAGGCCGAGCAGGTCGGCGAGGCGGCGGGCCTGGTCGGCCTGGTCGGGGTCGTATTCGAGCTGGGTCTTGCTCAGTTCGGTGCCGGCGTTGCCGCCGATCTCCGACTTGGTGACGCCGGCCTCGGTCTGGAGCCAGTTGAGTTCCTGCTGGGCGGCGCCGCCGGCCGCGCCGCCGTTGAGGACGCGGACGCGGACCTCGGAGGCGTCGGCCTTGGTGCCCTTCAGCCGGGCGGCGACGGCGGCCTTCTCCTCCTTCTTGTCCCGCTTCCTCTGCTGCTCGACCTCGGTCAGCGAGACGTCGTCGCGGATCAGCCCGAACAGCGCGGGCGCCTCGGCCTCGTTGACGACGACCGTCACCGGGACCTTCTCGGCCGGGTTGTCGAGCACCGGCACCGTGGTGAACGAGATGTTCTTGGTCGGCACCTTCTTCAGCTCCAGGGCGACGTCCTTGAGCGTGCCGACCTTGCCGATCGCGCTGTCCACGGTGAGTGCCTTGGTCGCCGCGTCGGCCAGCTTCAGCAGCTTCGCGGGGTCGGTGAGGGTGTCGCCGGAGGACATCTTGCGCATCAGCGAACCGAGGAACTGCTGCTGCACCCCGATCCGGTCCAGGTCGCCCTTGTTGCCGAAGGAGTGCCGGGTGCGGACGAAGGCGAGGGCCTGCTCGCCCTCGACCTTGGTCCTGCCGGCGTCCAGGTGCAGCTTCGACTCCTTGTCGTCGATGGCGTGCGCCACGCACACCTCGACGCCGTCGACCGCGGTGGTCAGCGTCTTGACCGCGTTGAAGTCCGCCATCATGAAGTGGTCGGGCTTGATGCCGGTCACCGCCTCGACGGTCCGCATGGTGCAGCCCGGGTCCCGGCCGCTCTCGCCGAGGCTCCGGTTGAAGCGGACGCCCTGCTGCCCCGGCACCACCTGCTCGGTGCCGTCCGCCAGCTTGGTCGGGCAGTCGGGGATGTCGACGATCAGGTCGCGGGGGATGCTCATCGCCGTCGCGTTGGAGCGGTCCTCCGCCACGTGCAGCAGGATGTTGGTGTCGGCGTGGCCGACGCTGCCGGCGTCGCCGTAGCCCTCGTTGCCCGTGCCGGTGCGCTTGTCGGTGCCGATGACGAGGATGTTGAACGCCTCGTCCTTGCGGAAGCTGCTCGACCCCGCGTCCCCGACGTCCGCCGTCGCGACGTTGCCCTCCAGGTGCTTGAGGTAGAGGTAGCCGCCGGTGCCGGCCGCGAGGACGAGGAAGGCGGTGGAGCCGCCGGTCCACAGCAGGATTCTGCGGCCCCTGGACCCCTTCTTCTCCGGCCGGTGGCCCCGGCGGCCGGGCGGCGCTCCGCCGGGGCCGTCGCGGTGCCTGCGCGGGGGCGGGACGCCGGGGCCGTCCGGCGCGGGCGCGGTCCGGGGCGCGGGGACGCCGGGGGGCGGGGCGGCGGGCCGGCGCCGGGACGCCGTCCCGGGGGCCCGCGGTGTCTGGGGCGGGCGCGGTGCGGAGTCCGAGTCCGGCAGCCGCAGTTCGTACTCACCGGTCTGCGGGTTGCGTACCCATTGGTCTGCGGGGTCCACGTCGTCCGCCCGCCCACGGCCTTGCGCGTCCACGGTTGTCCGAATCCTCCGTCGGGGGCCACACGGCACCTTCTCCAGAAGGCGCGCGGTAAGAATCAGCGAGTGCGCGACGCCGGGCGGGCCTCACGGCGGTGGGCGCTGAGCGCTCACCCTATCCGCCCGGTGCGGCGTCGAAGGACTGCGGTGACGGGGCCGGGCCCGTCACCCGGGCCTTCCCCGATCGATCACTCGGGTGTCGTGCGAGGTTCCTGCTCGTACAGCGTCATGCCTGTCTTCCGCCCTTACGACGTGTCCACCGGTGAACGGCGGCCCCGCCCGGCGTCGAAGTCCTCGGCCGGGCCACCGTGAAGTGGACGCTCGGCGGCCCCCATGGGTTGTACGGCGGGGCCACCCTGTCAGACGGCGGACACGGCCGCCGGGTTCACTCGGGGCGGCCCACTCGCCGTTCCCGGCGGGTCACTTGGCGCACTTCACCTCGTCGGCCGTGGTCTTGTCGACGTCCACCGACGTGTTCGACGAGGCGTTCAGCTTCACTCCGGCGCCCTTGAAGTCCTTGCCCAGGGTCAGGGTCATCGTCGGCAGTCCCTGGGCGTTGGTGACGCTCTCGCCGGGCTTCATGGCCGAGCCGGAGAGGCCGAGCAGGTCGGCGAGGCGGCGGGCCTGGTCGGCCTGGTCGGGGTCGTATTCGAGCTGGGTCTTGCTCAGTTCGGTGCCGGCGTTGCCGCCGTTCTCCGATTTGGTGACGCCGGCCTCGGTCTGGAGCCAGTTGAGTTCCTGCTGGGCGGCGCCGCCGGCCGCGCCGCCGTTGAGGACGCGGACGCGGACCTCGGAGGCGTCGGCCTTGGTGCCCTTCAGCCGGGCGGCGACGGCGGCCTTCTCCTGCTTCTTCTGCTGCTTGACCTCGGTGAAGGAGACGTCGTTCTTGATCATCTCGAAGATCTCGGGCGCCTTCGAGTCGTTCAGCACGACCGTCGACTTGACCGTCTCCTCCGGGTTGTCGACCACCGGGATCGTGGTGAACGTCAGGTTCTTGGTGTTGAGCTTGCCCAGCTCCAGACCGAGGTCCTTCAGCTTGCCGATGCTGTCGAGCTGGGAGTCGACGGTCAGTGCCTCGGTGCCCGCCTCGGCCAGCTTCAGCATCTTCGAGGGGCTGGTGAGGGTGTCGTTGGACTTCAGCTTGCGCATCAGCGCGCTGAGGAACTGCTGCTGGATCTCGATCCGGCTCAGGTCACCGCCGAAGCCGACCGAGTGCCGGGTGCGCACGAACGCCAGCGCCTGCTCGCCCTGGATGGTGTGGGTGCCCGCCGACAGCTTCAGGTGCGAGTCCGGGTCGTCGATGTCCTTGGCCAGGCACACCTCGACGCCGCCGACCGCCGTGGTCAGCGTCTTGACCGCGTTGAAGTCGGCGACCATGAAGTTGTCCGGCTGCACCCCGGTCAGCTCGGTCACCGTGCGCACGGTGCAGCTCGGGGTACGGCCGTCCTGGCCCAGGCTGGTGTTGAACCGCACGCCCGTGGTGCCGGGGATGACCTTGGTCGAGCCGTCCTCCTGCGTGGTCGGGCAGTCGGGCACGTCGACGATCAGGTCGCGGGGGATGCTCAGCGCGGTCGCGTTGGAGCGGTCCTTCGACACGTGCAGCAGGATCGTGGTGTCGGCGTGGCCGACGCTGCCCGAGTCGCCGTAGCTCTCGTTGCCCGCGCCGGTGCGCTTGTCGGTGCCGATCAGCAGGATGTTGATGGCCTTGTCCTTCTGGAAGCCACCGGTGCTGGCACCGTCGTCGGAGACGGACTGGATGTTTCCGTTGAGGTGTTCGAGGTAGAAGTACGCGGTGGAGGCGGTGCCCAGGACGACGAAGGCCATGGTGCCGCCGCTCCACAGCATCACCTTGCGGGTCTTGGACTTCTTCTTCACCGGGCGGCGTCCGCGCCGGCCGGGCGGCGGCTCCTCGGGGGCGCCACGGCGCCTGCGCTGGGGCGGGACGTCGCGCTCGGGCGCCGGTGCGCCCCGGCGTCCGCGCGGGGCGTCCGTGGTCCCGGCGCCGTCCGGGCCGTCCGCGCCGGGAGCGGCCGGCCGGCGGGGCGCGGATCTGCGCGGCCCCGGTACCGTCGGCTGCGGAGCGGAAGGGCTCAGTCGCAGTTCGTATTCACCAGTGCTCGGGTTGAGTACCCACTGGTCTGCGGGGTCGATGTCGTCCGCCCGCCCACGGCCTTGCGCGTCCACGGTTGTCCGAATCCTCCGTCGGGGCCACGCGGCGCCTTTTCCCCTCCAAGGCGCTCGGGTCTCGGTCGTTCTCGGTCCTCCAGGCCCGACCCGAGAACGGAACTCGCGTAGGGCACACCGGATCGCTCACACTAACCGCCCCGTTCGGCGTACGGCGACGCCGGTGACGCATTCCACGTCGCTTACAACCGGCAATCCGCCCATTCCCCCGGACCGGAACCCAATACTGTGGACGACCTTGGAGTCCGCTTTACTCGCAGCGCTCCTCGGCGGCCGTGTTCCCGCGGAACGTCGGGGTCGGCACGGCGTCGTCCGCGGGCTCGTCGCCCCGTTTCCCGGCGGACGGTACGTGGTCGTTCCCGTACGCACGGTAGTCGTGACCGCCCGTTCCGGAGCCGCCCGTCCCGTCGTCTCCGCCGAAGGGGCGGGAGGCGGATTCCGCGACCGTCACCGGTTCGTCCTTCCGCAGCCGGGTGAAGAGTTTCCGCGCGGCGGGCTCCACGAGCTGGTCGCGATTGGCGTTCTGGTCCCACGACTCCCGTGGCACCGTCAGGAATTGCACCCGTTCGGTGGGGATGTCACGCAGCCCCCGCACGAGTGCGTACAAACCACGCAGATTCGCCAGGTCCGGATCGGTGGTGAGGGCGGACGTGGCCGCGTTCAGCACGGGATACAGCTTCACCGGATTCAGCAGGACCCGATTGCTCTGCACCTTGTTGACCAGCGCCCCGAGGAACCGCTGCTGCCGCTCCATCCGCTCGGTGTCGCTGCCGTCCCCGAGCGACTTGCGGGCCCGTACGTACCCGAGCGCCTGCTCCCCGCTCAGCGTCACCCGGCCCGCGGGCAGCCGCAGCCTGGCCGCCTTGTCGTCGACCGGCCGGGCCAGGCAGACCTCGACGCCGTCGACCGCGTCCACCATCTCCTTGAAGCCGTGGAAGTCGACGACCACGTGGTGGTCGATCCGGATGTGTGTCAGTTTCTCCACCGTCCGGACCGAACAGGCCGAACCGCCCACCTCGAAGGCGTAGTTGAACTGAGCGAAGGCGGGCTGTGACCGCGACCCGTCCGGGCGCCGGCAGCCGGGCACCTCCACCATGAGGTCGCGCGGCAGGGAGACGGCGGTGACGCTGTGCCGGCCCGCGGACAGGTGCAGCAGCATCGCGGTGTCCGACCGCTCGGTCCCGGGGTCGCGCCCGTAGCGGGAGTTGTCCTCACCCGACCGCGAGTCCGAGCCGATCAGCAGGATGTTCTGCGCGCCGCGCACCAGCGCCGTCGGGCGTTCCTTCTCGTACCGGGACAGTTCCGCGGCGGCGGCCTCGTCGGGGGTGATGTTGCCGTTCAGCTTGGTGTAGACGGTCCAGCCGACGCCCCCGGCACCGGCCAGGACGGCCACCCCGGCCAGCGCCGACCCCCCGAGCCACCGCCGCCGACGGCGCCGGCGCAGCCCGCGCCCGGTCGCGGACGCCCCCGCTCCCGGCCCGAGGACCCCCTTGCGGTCCCCGGGGCCCCCTGCGGTGTCGGTCACCTCTGGCCACCCCTCCTGCCGTCCGAGCGTCCTGCGCGCGTGCTGCTCCTACGACCATGGCCCGGCCGCCGGGCCGGGGACGGACGGGAGTACGCCGGGCGGGGGAGCCGACCGGCGAACCGGGTGAACGGGGCCGGTGGCCGGTTTTGGCCTCAGCGGGCCGTCGCCGTCACCCGCTCGCTCTCGATCCGCCGGTCCAGGGCGTCGGCCGCCAGCCGGTCCAGGTTCCGGCACAGCACCACGGAACCGCCCGTCGCGAGCGGCCCGTACAGCCCGGCGTTCAGCCCCTCCCAGGTGTCGTACGGCAGCCCGGACAGCAGCCGCGCCCCCGGCCCGGTCAGCCCCAGCGCCGCCGCCTCCGCGCGGGCCCGCTCCACCACCTCGGCACCGCTGAACTCCCGCCCCGCCACGATCAGCGCGGGCTCCTCCGGGTCCACCGGCGCGTACGGCACGAACCGGTCGCCCTGCCCCGGCACCTCCACCGCGTAGTCCGCGAAGCCCTCGGGCGGCCGGGGGAACCGTCCGCCCAGCGGCCGCAGCGCGAGCGCGATCCGCGCGCCGGAGCACGCGCGGGCCGCCTCCAGGGAGTCCGGGCCGCTCACGACGACGTCCGCCGCGGCCGGGTCGCCGGCCACGTCCGCGACCGCGCCGACCGACGCGCACGCCAGCAGCCACACGGCCGTCTGCCAGTGCGCGGGCAGCAGCAGCGCGACCCGGTCGCCGGGTTCGGCGGAGAGTTCGTCCTGGAGCAGGTTGGCGGTCTTGGCCACCCAATTGGCGAAGGTGGCCACGGACAGTTCGACGCGTTCGCCGGTGGCGTCGTCGTAGAAGGTCACCAGGGGGCGTCCCGGGTCCGCGGCGAGCGCGGAACTCAGCAGGTCGGCAGGGGTGCGGTCGGTCGCGTTCACCCGGGCAAGCGTACGCGGGACGCGCGGCGGGCGAGGCGGCGCGCGGGTCCCCGGGACCACCGGTTCGGCCGAACGCGCCCTGGAGTCCGAGAAGTTCCGAATAGACAGATTTATACGACCATGTCCACGATCAGGGGCATGCATGGATTCCTCGCATCCTCGATCGGTGTCACCTGCGCGGCGGCCCTCGCCCTGCCACTCACCCCGCCCGCGGCGGCGGCCGTCCCCCCGCCCGCCCCGGCAGCCGCCCCGGCGGCGTCCGCGGAGGCGTCCGCGGAGGCGTCCGTGTCCGGCAGCACCCGCTCGCTGCCGCTGCGGCCCCTGGCCCGGGACCGTGCCGCCGGCCCCGCCGAACAGGGCGTCACCCGCCGCGACGTACCGCCCTTCTCCCTGGTCGGCGTCGTATGGGACGACCCGGACAGCGCACTGCACGGCAGCGCCCAGGTCCGCGTCCGGGACACCGGCACCGGCGCCTGGTCCGACTGGCAGGACCTGGATACCCACAACGCCGACCACGGCGCGGATCCCGGCACCACCGAGCGCGGCTCGGACCGGGTGCGCGGGGCGACCGCGCCGCTGTGGGTCGGCGACTCCGACGGCGTCGAACTACGCGTCCGGGCGGACGACGACGACCCGTGGTGGGGCCTGCCCGAGGGCCTGCGCCTCGAACTCGTCGACCCCGGTCTCGGCGCCACCCGGGAGGAGGAGGCCGCCGCCACCGGCCAGGCCACCCCCGAACCGGCCACGTACGCGCAGGCCAAGCCGCACATCGGCCCCCGCCCCGGCATCGTGACGCGCCGCGGCTGGGGTGCGGACGAGGGGCTGCGGGAAAAGGGGTTCAAGTACACGAAGAAGGTCAAGGCGGCCTTCGTGCACCACTCGGCCACCGGCAACAACTACACCTGCGCGCAGGCCCCTTCGGTCATCCGCGGTATCTACCGCTACCACGTCAGGAGCATGGGCTGGCGGGACATCGGCTACAACTTCCTCGTCGACAAGTGCGGGAAGATCTACGAGGGCCGGGCGGGGGGCGTGGCGAAGCCGGTCCTCGGCGCGCACACCCTCGGCTTCAACTCCGACAGCATGGGGATCGCCGTCCTCGGCACGTACAGCACCAAGAAGCCGTCCGCCAAGGCGGTCAAGGGAGTGGCCCGCCTGGCGGCGTGGAAGCTCGGTCTGTACGGCATGAATCCCCGCGGCAAGACATACCTGAAGTCCGGCGGTGGCAATCTCTACCGAAAAGGCAAGAACGTACGACTCAACGTGATCTCGGGGCACCGGGACGGCTTCAACACGAGCTGTCCGGGCGCGCAGCTGTACAAGAAACTCGGCACGGCCCGTTCGACCGCGGCCAAGTACCAGGGCCGCTGAGCGGGGGGAACTCTGCATACACTGACCGGCCGAAAGAACAGTTCGGCCGGTCCCGGCAGGAAGCAGAGACGACAGGTGACAGAAGCGATCCTCCTGGTCGGCGGCAAGGGCACCCGGCTGCGCCCGCTCACGGTGCACACGCCGAAGCCGATGGTCAGGGCGGCGGGGGTGCCGTTCCTCACGCACCAGCTGGCGCGGGCGAAGGCGGCGGGGGTCGAGCACATCGTGCTCGCGACGAGCTATCTGGCGGAGGTCTTCGAACCGTACTTCGGCGACGGCTCGTCGCTCGGCCTGCACATCGAGTACGTCACCGAGAAGGAGCCGCTCGGCACCGGCGGGGCGATCCGCAACGTGGCCGGGCGGCTGCGCTCAGGGCCCGACGACCCGGTGCTGGTCTTCAACGGCGACATCCTCACCGGGCTGGACATCGGGGCGCTGGTCCGCACCCACGAGGCGACGGGCGCGGACGTCTCCCTGCACCTGACCAGGGTCACCGATCCCCGGGCGTACGGGCTGGTGCCCACGGACGCCACGGGCCGGGTCCTGGCGTTCCTGGAGAAGCCGCAGACGCCGGAGGAGATCGTCACCGACCAGATCAACGCGGGGGCGTACGTCTTCCGCCGCTCGGTCATCGACACGATCCCGGCGGGCCGGCCGGTGTCCGTCGAACGCGAGACGTTCCCCGAACTCCTGGCGACGGGCGCCCACCTCCAGGGCATGGTCGACTCCACCTACTGGCTCGACCTCGGCACCCCCGCCGCGTTCGTCCGGGGCTCCGCCGACCTCGTCCTGGGCCGCGCCCCGTCCCCGGCGGTGCCGGGCCGCTGCGGCGACCGTCTCGTCCTGCCCACGGCGACCGTGGCACCCGACGCCAAGCTGTCCGGGGGGACGGTGGTGGGGGAGGGCGCGTTCGTCGCGGAGGGCGCGCGGATCTTCGGCAGCACCATCCTGCCGGGCGCGGTGATCGAACCGGAGGCGGTCGTCACGGACTCCCTCGTCGGCACCCGGGCCCGCGTCGGGACCCGCTCCGTGGTCACGGGCACGGTCATCGGCGACGGCGCGGTCGTCGGCGCCGACAACGAGCTCCGCGAAGGGGTACGCGTGTGGTGCGACGCCCGCATCCCAGCGGGTGCGCTCCGCTTCTCGTCCGACCAGTAGGGGCCCGGTGCCCGGTGCCCGGTGCCCGGTGCCCGGTGTGGGGTGCGGTGTGATGCCTGCGGCGCCTGTGCGGGTGGTGGGGTGCGCCTAGCGCCTTGTGCGGGCGGGGTGGGTCGGGCCGGGGTGGGTCGGGCCGGGGAGGGGGGTGTCCGGGGCGGGGGGTCCGCCCGCAGCGGTCGGCGCGTGCCGTACGCGACCGCGGCTCTCGCCCGGCTCCGGTGCCCGCCGGCCGGCCCACGCGTCGGGCTGCGCGCCGGGTGGGCTGGGTGTGCGTCCGGCTTCGTGAGGCGCGCTGTTACTGCGTCTCAGCGTGTGGCGCGGGTGGCGGCTGTGTCCGGCTGCGCGTCGCGCGGGCGGTGCCCAGGTCTTCTCTGCGCCGGTGCTGGCGTGCCGTGTCCGGCGCAGCCGGGCTGCTGCCCCGCCCCACCGCGGCTGTGACGCGCCGGGCGGAGCGGCCGACTCCACCCCACTGCGGCTGTGACGCGCCCGGTGGGGCGGGCCGGCCCTGCCCCACCGCGGGCAATCGTGCCGCCAAGGGCGATGGGGGCCCCTGCCCGAGCGAAGCCGAGAGCTTGGGGAAGGGCGGGCGCGGCGGCACCCCGCTCGCGTCGGCCCGTGCGACGCCCCCGCCCCAGCCGCGACCCCGGTCACCACATGACGTCGGCCCGCGCCACGCCCCGGCCTCAGCCACCGCGCCGGTCACGAGGCGACGCCGGCCCGCGCCACGCCCCCGTACAACACCCGCCCCCTACAACTCCGCAATCCCCCGCGCAGACATCCGCGGCCCCCGCCGCCCCGGCCCCCTCCCACTCAGCAGGATCAACCGAGCCGCCCGGTGCCGCTGCCCCGCATACGGCTCAAGCAAGCGCAGCATCTCCGCGTCGTCGGCCCCCCGATTCCCCGCCAGTGCGAACCCCACGATTCCCGGCAGATGCAGGTCCCCGACGGTCACCGCGTCCGGCGCCCCATGGCTGCGCTGCACCACCTCGGCCGACGTCCACGGCCCCACCCCCGGCACGGCCTCCAGCCGCGCCCGCGCCGCCGCCGGTTCCATCCCGGCCGCCTCCTCCATCCGTGTGGCGACCCGCACCGCCCGCAGCACCGTGGCCGCCCGCTTGTCCTCGACCCCGGCCCGGTGCCACTCCCAGGAGGGGATCAGCGCCCACGTCCGGGGCGCCGGCATCACGAACATCCCGCCCGGCGCAGGCCCCGGCGCGGGCGACCCGAACCTCCGCACCAGCAGCCGCCACGCCCCGTACGCCTCCAGCGTCGTGACCTTCTGCTCCAGCACCGACGGGATCAACGACTCCAGCACCAGCCCGGTCCGGCCCAGCCGCAACCCCGGCGTCCGCTGCCACGTCACCGCCAGCACCCGGTGCCGCGGCGTGAACGCGGCCGGGTCGTCCCCCGCCCCGAGCAGCTCCGGCATCCGGTCCAGCAGCCACTCCGCCCCCGGCCCCCACGCCTCGCCCCGCACCCGCCCGCCGCGCGCCGCGACCCGCAGCGTCCCCGGCCCGACCGGTGTCAGACTGGCCCGCCACACCGACCCGTCCGGCGTCGCCCGGAACGTCGGATCGCCCGGCCCCCGCCGCAGCGGACCGAGCACCAGCCCCAGGTCGAGCGGCCCGTCCGGGACCCAGACGCGCGCCTTCCCCGGCCTGGGCGCCCCGCCCTGCGCGGGCACGCCGGGGAGCCCGTCGCGCACGGTCGCCGTACGCGCGGGCCGGGGAGCGAAACGTCCTGCCACGAGCGAGGTCCCTGATGAGGAGAGCCGGAAGCCGAGTCCGGAGGGTCCCTACGAGGGTAGGCGCTCGCCCGAGCAGGTCACCGCACCCGGAGGAACGCCCCGGCGTCCCGCTCCGGCCGTGGCCGCGGCTCCCCGGCCGGATGACCCACCGCGACCGCCCCCATCGGATCCCAGCCGGCCGGCAGCTCCAGCACCTCCCGTACGACGTCCCGGCAGAACATCGTCGAGGACACCCACGCCGACCCGAGCCGCTCCCCGGCCAGCGCCACCAGGAAGTTCTGCACCCCGGCCCCGGCGGCGACCACGAACATCTCCCGCTCCGCGGCGTCCCGCCGCGCGTCCCCGTAGGTGTGCGAGCCGTCCATGACCAGGCAGGGCACGACGAGGTACGGCGCGTGGCGCAGGACGTCACCGCGCCGGACGCGCTTGGCGATCGACTCCTCGCTCCTGCCGTCCCGCCGTAGGTCCGCGATCCACGCGTCCCGCATCGCGTCCAGCAGCCGGGTCCGGGACTCCGGCGACTCCAGGAGCACGAACCGCCACGGCGTGGTGTGGTGCGGCGCCGGTGCCGTGACCGCCGCGGCCACCGCCCGGCGCACCGCACCGGGGTCGACGGGCTCGTCCGTGAACTCCCGCACCGTACGGCGCTGGGTGACCGCCTGCCGGACCGCCTCCGAGGTGCCCAGCCGGAACATGTCGTCGCGGGCGCCGCGGACCATCGCGCGGGCGCCCTCCCCGTCGTCCTCGGTCAGGGTGTGCGGCAGGCCGCGGACCACCGCGACGGGCAGCCCGGCCGCCTTGCCCTTCACCAGGTCGCCGGCGGCGGCCAGCTCGTCGGCGGTGGCGACCACGGTGGCGGCGAGCGGATTGCCGTACGCGTCCGTGCCGCCGCGCAGGTCGTCCAGGACCCGCACCCCGGCCGCGCCGATCGCCACGTCGGTCAGCCCCGAGCGCCAGGGCCGGCCAAAGGTGTCGGTGACGACGACGCCGACCGTCACGCCGAGCGCCTCGCGCAGCCCCTGCCGGATCGCCCGCGCCGAGGCGTCCGGGTCCTCGGGCAGGAGCAGGACCGTGCCCGCGGGCGTGTTGGACGCGTCGACGCCCGCCGCGGCCATGACCAGCCCCTGCCGGTTCTCCACGATGCGCAAGGTGCCGCGCCGGGCGACCACCCGGACCGTCTCCGCGTCGATCGCGGCCTCCCGGTCGGCGGCCTCCAGCACCCGGCCCTCGGCCTTGGAGACGATCTTGGACGTGACGAGGAGCACGTCCCCGTCGGCCAGCCCCGGCTCGGCTGCCGCGATCAGCTTGGCCAGGTCGTCGCCCCGCCGCACCTCCGGCAGGCCCGGCACGGCCCAGACCCGGTAACCGTCCCCGCTCAAGCGCCCCGCACCTCTTCCGCCAGCGCCAGGGCCTCGCGCGCCATCTGCGCGGCGGCGTCGAGGTCGGTCATCATCAGCGGAACGGCCTTGCAGAGGATGCCGGCCGCCTTCACTCGCGTGACGGAGCCGGCGTCGACGGTGTCGACCAGCCAGCCGTCGAGCAGCCCGGAGCCGTAGTGCTCGGCGACGGCGGCGGCGCTGGACTCCACCCCGACCGCCGCGAGGACCTTGTCGGCCATGCCGCGCACCGGCGCGTCCCCGACGATGGGGGAGAGGCCCACCACCGGCACGCCCGCCTCGGCGATCGCCTCGCGGATGCCGGGCACGGCGAGGATCGTGCCGACGGAGACCACCGGGTTGGACGGCGGGAAGAGGATGACGTCCGCCTCGGCGATCGCCTCCAGCACCCCCGGCGCCGGCTTGGCCTGCTCGGCGCCGACCGGCACGACCGCCTCGGCGGGCACCGAGGCCCGCAGCCGTACCCAGTACTCCTGGAAGTGGATCGCCTTGCGCTCGCCGTCCACCTCGACGGCGACGTGCGTCTCCACCCGGTCGTCGGTCATCGGCAGCAGCCGTACGCCGGGCTGCCAGCGGTCGCAGAGGGCCTCGGTGACCGCGCTGAGCGGATAGCCCGCGCTGATCATCTGGGTCCGCACGATGTGCGTGGCGAAGTCGCGGTCGCCCAGACCGAACCACTCGGGCCCGACGCCGTACGCCGCCAGCTCCTCCTTGAGGTGGAAGGTCTCGTCGGCGCGCCCCCAGCCCTGCTCCTCGTTGATGCCGCCGCCGAGCGTGTACATCACCGTGTCGAGGTCCGGGCAGACCTTCAGCCCGAAGAGGTGGATGTCGTCGCCGGTGTTGCCGATGACCGTGATCTCCGCGTCCGGCGCGGCCCGCTTCAGACCGCGCAGGAACCGGGCACCACCGATGCCGCCTGCCAGAACCACAATGCGCATGCGTCCAGTCTCGCAGGCGGGTACGACAGTGCGTCAGGCAGTCGCCGGGGTGGGCGTGCAGCGTGCCGCGTGCATCGTCATCTCGGTCAGGCCCGGGTGGTAGACGTGCAGGCTGACCGCCGGTTCCAGGGCGTCGTTGACCACCTCGTGCACGTACCCCGGCGCGAACACCCGCTGGGCGCCGGGCCGCAGCGCGCGCGTGCCGCCCCGGCTGTGCTCGGTCAGCGTGCCGTCCAGGACGGTCAGCACACCCGAGGACGGGCCGTGGTCGTGCCGTCCGCTGCCCTGGCCGGGCACCCAGGACAGCAGCCACACCTCGTAGCCGGGCCCGGTGCGCAGCCGGTGGTACCAGCGCGAGACGGCGTCGTAGCGGACGAGGTGGTCCCACTGGGCGCGGTCCGCGGCGATGGCGCGGGCCAGACCGGCGAACTCGGCCACCGTGGCCGGGTGCTCGCGCGGTGCTTGCAGCAGGTGCGGTACTTCGAGGATGTCGCCGGCGATCTGCAGGTCGCTGTCGCTGTTCATGGGTGCGGTGGTTCCTCGGCGGAAGAGTGCGGGGAAGGCGGAAGCGGGCCCGGACGGGCGGAGGTGCGAGAGGGAGCGGGGTCGTGTGGACCCCTGGAGCAGCCGGAGCGGGATCGGCTCAACAGCTGGAACAGCGACAGCTACAGCGAGCGCGGGCAGCACCGTGGGACCCGGCGGCGCGGGTCGAGGCGAGTGCCGAATTCGCGAGCATGCCCACAAGGACAGCGGCTCACACCTGCACTGTCAACTCGACGCCCGAAATGTGGGACATGGTTCACCTCATCCGGTTCCCCTGAAAGATGAAAGGTTTGCTCAGGGGGCTTCCGGGACACATGCGGCACAAGCCGGGCGCACAACCCCCGTTGCGATCCTGTGATCCGAATGTGATCAAGGCCGCTTCGGAGCGCGTGCCGGAACGAGATCGAACACCGGGACGTCCTCCCCAGTAGAGGGTCCGTACGGGCTCCGTGCGGGTTCCGCGCCGGGGTGCCGCCTCGGTGAGCCCTGTCGGCGTGTCAAGGTTTAGGCCGATTTGAACACTTTCCGCTTGGCCTTGGTTCCGCAGAGTGAATAAGGGGCCCAATAGCAGATCTCGGCTTGACTCGCCCGGAGCAGCACACTTGTAATTTCACTCGTGTCGTTCAGCCGGAATCGGTAACGGCCGCATCACGGGGACGCGAAAGACAGACGAGGGGCGCACATGACCGAGCTGGTGCAGCAACTGCTGGTCGACGACGCGGACGAGGAACTCGGCTGGCAGGAGCGCGCGCTGTGCGCCCAGACCGACCCCGAGTCCTTCTTCCCCGAGAAGGGCGGCTCCACCCGCGAGGCCAAGAAGGTCTGCCTCGCCTGCGAGGTGCGTTCCGAGTGCCTCGAGTACGCCCTCGCCAACGACGAGCGCTTCGGCATCTGGGGCGGCCTGTCCGAGCGGGAGCGCCGCCGGCTGAAGAAGGCCGCGGTCTGACGGGCGGCCGCCCGCCCGCAGGACCGGCCGCGCACAGGGACTTACGGTACGAACGGCCCGTCGCGCACGGGTTGTCCACAGGCGGCGGGCCGCATGTGTGCCCAGCCGATAGTGTGGTCGCTCGTCCGAGACGCCCCGCCCTTCCCATCAGGCACCGGCGTCCACCGCAGTCCACCGAACCGGGGCCCGTACCTCGATGTCCGTGCACAGCCACACGGCAGCCCATCACGACACGGCTGCCACACCTGAGTTCCCGCGTCATGTGGTGACCGCGGTCCTCGTCTCCCATGACGGCGCCCGCTGGCTGCCCGACGCGCTGGCCGGCCTGCTCGGGCAGGAGCGGCCCGCGCAGTACGCCGTCGCCGCCGACACCGGAAGCGCCGACACCTCCGCCCAGTTGGTCGCGGAGGCCCTCGGCGACGACCGGGTGCTGCACCTCGCCCGGCGCACCGGCTTCGGCCAGGCCGTCGAGGAGGCCGCCCGCACCGCACCCCTCCTCACCCCCGAGGACCTGCCGTACCTGAAGCGGCCCAGCGGCTGGGACCCCGTCACCCGCAGCTGGCGCGACGACGCCTACGACCTGCCCGACCTCCCCCACGGGGACCCGGTGCAGTGGCTCTGGCTGCTGCACGACGACTGCGCGCCCGAACCCGACGCCCTCGCCGAACTGCTGCGCGTCGTGGACCACGAGTACGAACTGGGCCGCGAGGACGTCGCCGTCGTCGGCCCCAAGCTCCGCGGCTGGTACGACCGCAGGCAGCTGCTGGAGGTCGGCGTCTCCATCGCCAACTCCGGCCGCCGCTGGACCGGCCTGGACCGCCGCGAACAGGACCAGGGACAGCACGACCACGTCCGTACCGTGCTGTCGGTGTCCACCGCCGGCATGCTGGTGCGCCGCGACGTCTTCGAGGCGCTCGGCGGCTTCGACCGGCTGCTGCCCCTCATGCGCGACGACGTCGACCTGTGCTGGCGCGCCCACGCGGCCGGCTACCGCGTCCTCATCGCCCCCGACGCCGTCGTCCGGCACGCCGAGGCGGCCTCCCGCGAGCGCCGCGCCGTCGACTGCGCGGGCCGCACCACCGCCTCCCCGCACAAGGTCGACAAGGCCGGCGCCGTCCACACCCTGCTCGTCAACACCCGCACCGCCGCCCTGCCCTGGACGCTGTTCCGCATCGTCCTCGGCACCCTGCTGCGCACCCTCGCCTACCTCGTCGGCAAGGTGCCCGGACAGGCCCTCGACGAGATCCGCGGCCTGCTCGGCGTCCTGCTGCGCCCCGAACGTGTCCTGGCCGGCCGGCGCCGGCGCGGCCGCCCCCAGGCCGACAAGGACGAACTGCGCCCGCTCTTCCCGCCGCCCGGCGCCACGATCCGCGCCACCGTCGAGCAGGCCGCCGGCAGCCTCTTCGGCAGTTCCGACGCCGAGGCAGCCTCCGGCGCCGGACGCCACGGCGGCGCCGTCGAGTCCGGTCCCGGCGGTGACGACGCCGACTTCCTGGAGATCGAGCAGTTCGCCCGTCTCAAGCGCATCGCCCGCAAGCCCGGCCCGGTGCTCTTCCTGGTGCTGCTGCTCGTCTCCCTGGCCGCCTGCCGAGCCCTGTTCGGCGGCGGCGCGCTGGCCGGCGGCGCCCTGCTGCCCGTCCCCGACGGCGCCGGCGACCTCTGGTCGCGCTACGGCTCCTCCTGGCACGCGGTCGGCACCGGAGACACCGCCTCCGCACCGCCCTACCTGGCGCTCGTCGCCCTGCTCGCCTCCGTGCTGCTGGGCTCCACCGGACTCGCCGTCACGCTCCTGCTGGTCTGCTCCGTCCCGCTGGCCGGCCTCAGCGCGTACTTCGCCTCCCGGCCGCTGGTCACCTCCCGGCTGCTGCGCGCCTGGGCGGCCGTCGTCTACGCCTTCCTGCCCGCCGCCACCGGCGCCCTGGCCGGCGGCCGCGTCGGCACCGCGGTCCTCGCCGTCCTGCTGCCGCTGCTCGCCCGCGCGGGCGTCGCCGCGGCCGGCCTCACCCGCACCGCGGGCGGTCGCGGCACCTGGCGCGCCACCTGGGCCTACGCCCTCCTGCTGACGGTCACCACCGCCTTCACGCCGGTCGTCTGGCCCGTCGCGCTCCTCCTCGGCCTCGGCGTCCTGGCCCTGCGCCGCGGCGAGATCACCGCCTACGGCCTCCGGTTCCTGGCCCAGCTCGGCACGCCGCTGCTGGTCCTCGCCCCCTGGTCGCTGTCGCTGCTCCCGTTCGGCTTCTTCCAGGAGGCCGGACTGGAGTACGGCTCCTCGGCCGCCTCCGCGCTGGACCTGCTCGGCGCGAGCCCCGGCGGCCCCGGCACGGTCGGCGGACTGCTGCTCATCGGCATCGTGCTGGCCGCGCTGGCCGCCCTGCTCCGCTCCGAGCGGCGGCTGGGCATCCGCACGGCCTGGGTCGCCGCCCTCGCCGGGCTGGTCTTCGCGGTACTGGCCAACCGGTCGGCCTGGGCGGGCCCGGCCACCCTCGTCTACGGCCTCGCCCTGCTGTCCGCCGCCGTCCTCGGCGCCGACGGGGCACGCGCGCGCGTGGCCGAGCAGAGCTTCGGCTGGCGCCAGCCGGTCGCCGTGCTGATCGCGCTGGCCTCGGCCGTCGGACCGCTGATCGCCGCCGGGAGCTGGGTGATCGGCGGCGCCGACGGCCCGCTGGAGCGGCGCGACCCCGTCCAGGTGCCCGCGTTCGTCGCCGAGGAGAGCGGCGGCCGCGACCAGGCCCGCACCCTCGTCCTCGACAGCGACTCCGCCGCCCACGTCCGCTACACCCTGGTCCGCGGCTCCGGCGCCCGCCTCGGCGACGCCGAACTGTCCGCCGCGGGCGGCTCGGACAGCGGCCTGTCGAAGATCGTCGCCAATCTCGTCGCCGGGTCCGGCGCCGACCAGGCCGATCAGCTCGGCGGTTACGCCGTGCGGTACGTCCTCGTCCACAAGGGCGCGCCTCGCGAGGTCACCCGCGTCCTGGACGCCACCCCCGGCCTGAGCCGGCTCAGCCAGCAGGACGGCAGCGGCCTGTGGCGGGTCGACCAGGAGGTCGCGCGGGCCACCGTCGTGACCGGGTCAGGCACCCCCGAGCCGGTCGCCGCCGGACCGGTGGAGATCCACACCACCCTCAAGGCCGGCGCCGAGGGCCGTGTGCTGCGCCTGGCCGACACCGCCGACGAGGGCTGGACCGCCACCCTGGACGGCGAGCCGCTGACCCGCACCACGGTCGACGGCTGGGCGCAGGGCTTCGAACTCCCCGCCTCCGGCGGCCGGCTGGACGTCACCTACGACGCGCCGCTCGCCCACACCGCGTGGCTGTGGGCCCAGGGCCTGCTCGCCGTCGTCCTGGTCGTCCTCGCGCTGCCCGGCCGCCGCCGCGACGTCGACGACGACCTGCCCGAGGAGCCGGCCGTCCCCGCCGAGGCCGTCGCCGGCGAGGGCCGCCGGGCCCGCCGGCTGCGCGCCCAGGCGGAAGCCGAGGCGGAGGCGGGGACGGACGCCGGGACGGACGCCGGGACGGACACCCCGGCCGGGACCGCGCCGGACCGCCCGGAGGAGGAAGCCGCCCCCGGCGCCACCCCCGTGCCGATCCCCCGCCAGCAGTCCTACGACGACTGGCCGGCCACGCCGGACCCCGGCACCTACGACGCCTACGCCGCGCCCCACCAGCAGGAGCAGTACCCGGCGGACGGCTACGAACAGGCCCCGCAGCCCTACCCGGCCGCCCCGTACCAGGACGGCCAGTACGACCCGTACGCCTACGGCGGCGCGGAGACGTACCAGCAGGGCTACGGCCAGGGGTACGACCAGGGCTACGACCAGGCCGGACACGGTCAGCAGCAGTACGCCGAGGGCCACAGCGGCAGCCGGCCGGGCCATGACCAGCCCGGCTACGACCGGTCCGGTTACGACCCGGCCGGCTACGAGACGCCGTACGACCCGGCACAGCCGCCCCCGCACCCGCGCGGCGCGGGCAGCGAGCGTCCCGACGGGAGTCAGCAGTGAACCGCACCACCCTGTCCCTGTTCGCCGCGGTGGCCGCGCTCGCCGCCGTCACCGGCTTCGCGACGGTCGCCACCCCGCAGGACACCGGCGCCGACCCGGCCGGGACGGCCGCCCTGCTGCCCGTCGAGCGCACCGGCCTGGTGTGCCCCGCGCCCAGCGCGTCCGACCTCGCGGAGACGACGTACACCTCCTTCACGCCCGTCACCGAGGGCGCCGAGGGCAAGGGCCGGGCCGAACTGGCCCCGGCCGGGGCGGCGAAGGGCGGCACCGAGCAGGTGCTGGAGCCCGCCGAGCCCGGTACGCCGGCCACCGGTGACGTCTCGGGCGCCGACGCGCCCGCCCTGCTCGGCACGGCGGAGGGCGCCTACGCGCCCGGCTGGACCGTGCAGCAGACCACGGAGGTCGCCGCCGGCACCGGACGCGGCCTGCTCGGCGTCACCTGCGCCGAGGCGGACACGGAGTTCTGGTTCCCGGGCGCCAGCACGGACCCGGGCCGTACCGACTACGTGCACCTGACCAACCCGGACGACTCGGCCGCCGTGGTCGACATCGAGCTGTACGGCAAGGACGGCGCGGTGGAGTCCACAGTGGGGGAGGGCATCACGGTCAAGCCGCACGAGAGCGAGTCGGTGCTGCTGTCCACCCTCAGCGACGCCGCCGAGGCCGACCTCACCGTGCACGTCAACGTGCGCAGCGGCCGGGTCGGCGCCGCCGTGCAGGCGCTCCACGACAAGCTGGGCGGCGACTGGCTCGCCGCGTCCGCCGACCCGGCGGGCGGCCTGGTCCTGCCCGGCATCCCCGCGGACGCCGAGGACGTACGGCTGGTGCTGTTCGCGCCCGGCGACAACGACGCCGACGTCCAGGTGCGGCTGGCCACGCCGTCCGGGCTGATCACCCCGGCCGGGCACGAGACGGTCCGGGTGAAGGGCGGCGCGACGACCGCCGTCGACCTCGCCGACGTCACCCGCGGCGAGGCCGGCTCGCTGGTGCTGGCGCCCACCGGCCGTTCCGTCCCGATCGTCGCGGCGGCCCGCGTGGTGCGGGGCAAGAACTCCGGCCAGGAGACGGCGTTCGTCACCGCCACCGCCCCCGTTCAGACCCGCGCGACGGCCGTGGACAACGCCGCCAAGGCCGCGACGCTCTCCGTCACCGCCCCCGGGAAGGCCGCGAAGGTCGAGGTCACCGCGTCGGCGGGCAGCGAGGGCGGCACCCGGGCGACGAAGACGTACACCATCGAGGGCGGCACCACCCAGGCCGTCGAACTCCCGGTCCCCGAGGGTCTGAAGGGCACGTACGCGCTCACCGTCGAGCCGGTGTCGGGCGGCCCGGTCTACGCGGCGCGCACGCTGACACGCGCGGCGGACGGCGTCTCGGCCTTCACGGTGCAGACCCTCCCCGACGACCGGGGCACGGTGGCCGTGCCGAAGGCGGACGAGGACCTGTCGGTCCTCCAGCGCTGACAGCGGGAGACCGCGGTACGGGAGTCAGTCCTCGCCGTACCGCGGATCGACCGTCTCCGGGGTGAGCCCCAGCAGGTCGGCGACCTGCTCGACCACCACCTCGTGCACGAGCAGGGCCCGTTCGTCCCGCCCCTTGGTGCGGATCTCGACCGGCCGCCGGTACACCACGACCCGCGCCTTGCGGCCGTCCCGGGCGGGCGCCGTGCCGCCCAGCGGCACCGCCTCGTCGCTCCAGACGTCACCCGCCTCGTCCAGCCGGGGCACCTCCAGGACGAGGAAATCGATGTCGGCGAGCTGCGGCCAGCGCCGCTCCAGCCGCTCCACGGAGTCCTGCACCAGGTCCGCGAACAGGTCGGCGCGGCTCGCGGCCAGCGGGACCTGCGGCGGTGCGATCGGGCCGCGCATGCCCCGGCCGTGGCGGTCACGGCGGCGGGGGCCGGGGGCGGCTTCGCGGGGCGTCACGGGGTTGTCCATCACCGGTGAAGGGTAGTCCTCGCGCGCTCCGGGCGCCGGGCTCCACACCGGCCGCGGGGGCCCGTCGCCCCGCCTGGGGCGACCGTTCCGGCCAAGGTCGGGGCTCGATTCCGTATCTCTCGGCCATCGGCGGCCTCGGGACGATTGATGCGGTTTGTGTGGGATCATGCCCTCCCGGTGGGCGCCCCGAGGGGGTACGTGTACGCGTCCGCGCAGGTCAGCGCGGTGCGTCGGAAAGGGAGTGTGGGGCGACTCACACCGCGACACGGGGGAGTGACCCGGTGGGGAGTCGTCGCGGCCCGCTCAAGAGTGCGGTACCGTCCAACATCGTGAGCCCTGTACGTCGCTGTTCGCGCACCGCTTGCGGCCGTCCCGCCGTAGCGACGCTGACGTACGTCTACGCCGACTCGACCGCCGTCCTCGGCCCGCTCGCCACCTACGCCGAACCCCACTGCTACGACCTGTGCGCCGAGCACTCCGAGCGCCTCACCGCGCCGCGCGGCTGGGAGGTCGTCCGGCTCCTCGACGGCTCCGCCCCGGCCCGCCCCAGCGGCGACGACCTGGAGGCGCTCGCCAACGCGGTGCGTGAGGCGGCCCGTCCCCAGGAGCGCGCCGCCGGAGCCGGCGGTACCCGGTCGGCCGACCCGATGGAGGTCGCGCGCCGGGGTCACCTGCGGGTCCTGCGGTCGCCCGACAACTGAGGTTCCGTACGGCGCCGTCACCGCCGCGCACCCTGCGCGCTCATTGACGCGTACTTGTCGCGGACACGACCATTCCCTTCGGTGGTGCCCCGGCGGCGAGAGATCGCTTCCGGGTGGCGGAACACGGGAGGCGTGGCGTGTACGTCCAGGAACTCGAACCCGTCCACGGCTCGCTCGGCCTGTCCGCCCTCGTGGCGGCCCTGCCCCTGGTGATCGTCCTCGTCCTGCTCGGCGGTGTCCGTGTGAAGGCCCATCGGGCGGGTCTCGTCGGCCTCCTGGCGGCCGTCCTGGTGGCCTGGCTCGCCTACGGCATGCCGCTCGGCCAGACGCTCTCCAGCGGCGTCCAGGGCGCCGCCTTCGGCCTCTTCCCCATCCTGTGGATCGTGGTCAACGCCCTGTGGGTGTACCGCATGACCGTCCGCACCCGGCACTTCGACGTCCTCCGCCGGTCCTTCGGCCGCCTCTCCGACGACCCGCGCGTCCAGGCGCTCGTCGTCGCCTTCTGCTTCGGCGCCCTGCTGGAGGCGCTCGCCGGGTTCGGGGCGCCCGTCGCCATCTGCTCGGTCATGCTCGTCGCCCTCGGCTTCGACCCGGTCCGCGCGGCGGTCGTCTCCCTGGTCGCCAACACCGCCCCGGTCGCCTTCGGTGCCATGGGCACCCCGGTGGTGACGCTGGCCCAGGTCACCGGTCTGCCGCTGGACGACGTCGCCTCCGTGGTCGGCCGCCAGACCCCGCTGCTGGCCCTGATCGTGCCGCTGCTGCTGGTCGGCCTGGTGGACGGGCGGCGCGGGCTGCGCGAGACCTGGGTGCCCGCGCTGGTCTGCGGAGCCGCCTTCGCCGCCGCCCAGTTCGCGGCCTCCAACTACGTCTCCGCCCAGCTCGCCGACATCGCCGCCGCCCTCGTCGGAGCGGGCGCCCTGGTCGCCGTACCGCACGCCCGCCGGCCCGCCGGCGAACCCGTACGCGCCTCGGTCCTGACCGGCGTACGCGCCGAGGGACTCGACGCCCGCGATCCCGTGCGGGAGGTCGCCCGCGCCTACGCCCCCTACGCGCTGATCGTCGTCGTCTTCTCGGTCGCGCAGCTCCCGGCGGTGAAGGACCGGCTGGCCGGCGCCACCCGGACGTACGACTGGCCGTTCCTCGACGTGGTGTCCGCGGACGGCGAACGGGTCGGTGGCAACGTCTTCACCTGGCCGGTCGTCGCCACCGGCGGCACGCTGGTGCTCTTCGCGGGGATGGTCACCGCCTTCGCCATCGGCGTGCACGCGCGCGTGGCGGTGAAGGAGTGGCTCGCCACCGTCCGCGAACTGCGCTTCGC
Organism: Streptomyces daghestanicus; assembly: GCF_020521275.1. Taxonomy (NCBI): domain Bacteria; kingdom Bacillati; phylum Actinomycetota; class Actinomycetes; order Kitasatosporales; family Streptomycetaceae; genus Streptomyces; species Streptomyces daghestanicus. The sequence goes on from NZ_BNDX01000016.1 coordinate 158,742, forward strand.
CCTCCTCACCGTCACCTCCGTCCTCGCCCTCGCCCACGTCATGAACCTCTCCGGACAGGCCGCCACCATCGGCCACTTCGTCGCGGCGGCCGGCGCGGGCCTCGCCTTCCTCTCCCCGGTGCTCGGCTGGTTCGGCGTCGCCGTCTCCGGCTCCGACACCTCGGCCAACGCCCTCTTCGGCGCCCTCCAGGTGACCGCCGCGCGGGAGTCGGGCCTCTCACCGGAGCTGCTCGCCGCCGCCAACAGTTCCGGTGGTGTCCTCGGCAAGATGATCTCCCCGCAGAACCTCACCATCGCCTGCGCCGCCGTGGGCCTGGCCGGCCGCGAGGGCGACCTGCTCCGCACGGTGCTGCCCTGGAGCCTCGGCCTGCTGCTGGTGATGTGCCTGATCGTGGTCGGCCAGTCCTCGCCGGTCCTGGGCTGGACGCTGCCGTGACGACCGGACCGCCGGTGACTGCGGGTAGTTTGTGGCCGAGGAGCGGGGCCCCCGACCGCCGATGACGACCGACAGCACGTCCAGGAAGGCTGGCAGTGACTACTGACCCGACCGGTCCGACCGACCCGACCGATCCGACCGAGCCGTCAGCGCCCGTCGATCTGTCCCGGATCGTGAAGGCGTACGACGTACGCGGCGTGGTCCCGGACCAGTGGGACGAGTCGACGGCCGAGCTGTTCGGCGCCGCCTTCGTCCGGCTGACCGGCGCGCGCGCCGTGGTGACCGGCCACGACATGCGCCCTTCGTCCCCCGGCCTGTCCGGCGCGTTCGCGCGCGGCGCTGCGGCCCAGGGCGCCGACGTCACCGAGATCGGCCTGTGCTCCACCGACCAGCTGTACTACGCCTCCGGGGCGCTGGACCTGCCGGGCGCCATGTTCACCGCCTCGCACAACCCGGCCCGCTACAACGGCATCAAGCTGTGCCGCGCGGGTGCCGCCCCGGTCGGCCAGGACACCGGCCTCACCGAGATCCGCGCCCTGGTGGAGGGCTGGCTCACGACCGGCGCCCCCGCCCCGGCCGCCCGCCCCGGCACCCTCACCCGGCGCGACACGCTCGCCGACTACGCGGCCCACCTGCGCGGCCTGGTCGACCTGACCGCCATCCGCCCGCTGAAGGTCGTCGTCGACGCGGGCAACGGCATGGGCGGCCACACCGTCCCGTCGGTCTTCGCCGGCCTCCCCCTCGACCTGGTGCCGATGTACTTCGAACTGGACGGCACCTTCCCCAACCACGAGGCCAACCCCCTCGACCCGGACAACCTCGTCGACCTCCAGAAGCGCGTCCGCGAGGAGGGCGCCGACCTCGGCCTCGCCTTCGACGGCGACGCCGACCGCTGCTTCGTCGTCGACGAGAACGGCGACCCGGTCCCCCCGTCCGCCATCACCGCCCTGGTCGCCGCCCGCGAGCTGGCCCGCAACGGCGGCAGCGGCACGGTCATCCACAACCTGATCACCTCGTGGTCCGTCCCCGAGGTCGTCCGGGAGCACGGCGGCAGCCCGGTCCGCACCCGTGTCGGCCACTCCTTCATCAAGGCCGAGATGGCCCGCACCGGCGCCATCTTCGGCGGCGAGCACTCCGCCCACTACTACTTCCGCGACTTCTGGAACGCCGACACGGGCATGCTCGCCGCCCTGCACGTCCTCGCCGCCCTCGGCGGCCAGCAGGGCCCCCTCTCCGCCCTGGTCTCCTCCTACGACCGCTACGCCGGCTCCGGCGAGATCAACTCCACCGTCGCCGACCAGCAGGCCCGCCTCGCCGCGCTCCGCGCCGCCTACGAGGGCCGCCCCGGCATCACCCTGGACGACCTCGACGGCCTCACCGTCACCGCCGCCGACTGGTGGTTCAACGTCCGCCCGTCCAACACCGAACCCCTCCTCCGCCTGAACGCGGAGGCCCGCGACGAGGCGACGATGACCCGAATCCGCGACGAGGCCCTGACCCTGATCCGCACCTGACCGGGGGCCCTCGCCATCCCTCACGCCGCGGCAGGGGCCGGGCCGGCGCCCGTCCGGGCCGCCTGTCCTCGGCCGTGGGGCGGGCGGCCCGTTGCCCGTTCGGGAGCTGTCCGAGGCGCTCGTCCGGGCTGTGGGGCGGGTGGCCGAGACCCGTCCGGGAGCCGACCGTGCCGTCCTCCCCTCATGCCATGGCAGGGGCCGGGCCGGCGCCCGTCCGGGCCGCCTGTCCTCGGCCGTGGGGCGGGTGGCCGAGACCCGTCCGGGAGTTGCCCCCGGTCGCTCGTCCGGGCTGTGGGGTGGGGAGGGCCGGGGGTGTGCTGGGAGCCGACCGTGTCGTCCTCCCCTCATGCCGTGGCAGGGGTCGGGCCGGTGTCTGTCCGGGTCGTCTGTGCTCGGCCGTGGGGCGGGGGTGGCCGAGACCTGTCCGGGAGTTGCCCCCGGTCGCTCGTCCGGGCTGTGGGGTGGGAGGGCCGGGGGCGTGCTGGGAGCCGACCGTCCTCGCCGGGGCGCATGAGGGCCCCGGACCCGTCTGAGTGCCGACCGAGTCGACCGTCCCGGCCGCGGCCCGGGGCCTCGGCCTGCCGAGGAGCCGACCGGGTCCCCTGTCTTCGCCGTGACGAGGGAGAGCCTGAGCCCATCTGAGCCGGCCGAGCCGCCTACCCTCGCCGTGACGCGTGAAGGTCCTGGGGCCCCGCCCGCGGGCCGACCGAGCCGGCTCCCACGCCGTGACCCGGGAGGACCCGGGGCCGCCCACCTTCCGGCCGACCGAGTCGGGCGGTGTGTGGGCACAGGCCCGGGGGTCCGGGGGGGCGGAGCCCCCGGTACGGCCGGGACAACGCCCGCACCTCGGTCACCGCCCCCACCGGCGGTACCCTGACCAGCAGATCCACTCACCCTCACAGCCCCACCGAGCCCCGTACAACACCACCCCCGAAAGGACCCGCCATGCCCCTCGAAGCCGGCCTCCTGGACATCCTCGCCTGCCCGGCCTGCCACGCTCCCCTGGAGGAACAGTCCGAGGAACTCGTCTGCACCGGTCAGGACTGCGGCCTCGTCTACCCCGTCCGCGACGGCATCCCCGTCCTCCTCATCGACGAGGCCCGCCGCCCCGAGTAGCCCAGCCCCGCCGGATACGCAGCCCGGCCCCACCCGGGCCATGAGCCACCAGGCCGGCGCGGCCACCACGCGCCACCCAAGCCACGAGCCACCAGGCGGGCGCAGCCACCGGCACCGGCGCCCAGCCGAGGACCGAACCGGAAGGACCGGCCCCGCGCCCCGCCCCGGCGATCGGAGACCGCCGCACATGCTCGACGAAACCCTGCTCGACAACCCCGGGGGACTCACCGCCGCCGACCACCGCGGCCTCCTCCGCGGCGCCGCCGAATCCGGCGCCCGCGTCCGCACCGCCGCCCGCCTCGCCGCCGAGGCCGGCGTCCCCCAACTCCAACCCGACGGCCGCCCCCGCGCCGTCCTCATCGCCGGCCCCGGCGCCGCCGCCACCCACACCGCCGACCTCCTCGGCACCCTGGCCGGCCCCGGCAGCCCCGTCACCCGCCTCGCCCCCAGCGGCGTCGCCCCCGCCGCGGGCGCCCTGCGCTGGGACCTGCCCGGCTGGGCCGGCTCCGTGGACCTGCTCCTCGTCGCCACCCCCGACGGCACCGAGCCCGGCCTGTCCCTGCTCGCCGAAGCCGCCTACCGGCGCGGCTGCACCGTCGTAGCCGTAGCACCACCCGGCACGCCCCTCAGCGAGACCGTCGCCGGTTCCCACGGCCTGTTCCTCCCGATGGCCACGGCCTCCTACGACCACGAGGAACCCCTCGCCGCCTCCGCCCCCGGCGTCCTGTGGGCCCTGCTCACCCCCCTCCTCGCCCTCCTGGACCGCGTCGGCCTGCTCACCGCCCCGCCCGAGGCCCTGGAGAAGGTCGCCGACCGCCTCGACCAGGTCGCCGAACGCTGCGGCCCCGCCATCGCGACGTACAGCAACCCGGCCAAGACCCTCGCCGCCGAACTCGCCGACGCCCTCCCGGTCGTCTGGACCGAGGGGACCTCCGCGGGCCCCGCCGGCCGCCGTTTCGCCTCCGCGCTCGCCGAACTCTCCGGCACCCCGGCCGTCGTCGCCGAACTCCCCGAGGCCCTCGCCGCGCACAGCGTCCTGCTCGCGGGCCCGCTCGCCGCCGGCGCCGACCCCGACGACTTCTTCCGCGACCGCGTCGAAGAACCGTCCGCCCTGCACGCCCGCGTCGTCCTGCTGCGCGACCGCCCCCTCGGCGGCCTCACCGCCGCCCCCGCCGCCCGCGACCTCGCCCTCGGCCACGACACCCCGATCAGCGAACTCGAACCGGAGGAGGGCGGCGAACTGGAGACCCTCGCGGAACTGATCGCCATCACGGATTTCACCGCCGTTTACCTGGCGCTCGCCTCCGGCGCCTGATCTCGTAGGCACACCTCCCGCACGCAGCAAGCACACCGGCAGCAAGCACACCGGCAGAGAGAGCCCACGCAACGCCATGGACCGCCTCGACAACACCGTCCGCCCCTACGCCTGGGGCTCCACCACCGCGATCCCCGCCCTCCTCGGCACCGAGCCGACCGGCGAACCCCAGGCAGAGATGTGGATGGGCGCCCACCCAGGCGCCCCCTCGCGCACCGCCCGCGGCACCCTCGACGCGGTCATCGCGGCGGCCCCCGAACAGGAACTGGGCACCGCCACGGTCACCAGGTTCGGCCCCCGCCTGCCCTTCCTCCTCAAGATCCTCGCGGCCGGCGCCCCGCTCTCCCTCCAGGTCCACCCCGACCTGGAGCAGGCCCGCGAGGGCTACGACGACGAGGAACGCCGCGGCGTCCCCGCCGACGCCCCCCACCGCAACTACAAGGACGCCAACCACAAGCCCGAACTGATCTGCGCCCTCACCGAGTTCGACGGCCTGTGCGGCTTCCGCGCCCCCGCCGGGACGGCCGCCCTCCTCGACGGCCTGGGCGTCCCCTCCCTCAAGCCGTACGCCGACCTGCTGCGCGCCCACCCCGAGGACGCCGCCCTGCGCGAGGTCCTCACCGCCGTCCTCACGGCCGACCCCGACGGGATGTCCCGTACGGTCACCGAGACCGCCGCCGCCTGCGCCCGCCTCGGCGGCGTCTACGCCCCCTACGCCGACATCGCCCACCACTACCCGGGCGACCCCGGCGTCCTCGCCGCCCTGCTCCTCAACCACGTCCGGCTCCAGCCCGGCGAGGCCCTCTACCTCGGCGCCGGCGTCCCGCACGCCTACCTGAACGGCCTCGGTGTCGAGATCATGGCCAACTCCGACAACGTCCTGCGCTGCGGCCTGACCCCCAAGCACGTCGACGTCCCCGAACTGCTGCGCGTCGTCCGCTTCCGGCCCGCCGGCCCCGGCGTCCTGCGCCCCGAGGCGGCCCCCGACGGCGAGGAGGTCTACGAGACACCCATCGACGAGTTCCGCCTCTCCCGCCACGTCCTCCCCGAAGGCGCCCCCGCCCGCGACCTGACCCGCCCCGCCCCGCAGATCCTCCTCTGCACGGCCGGCACCGTCCGCGCGGGCGGCCAGGAACTGACCCCGGGCGCGTCCGTCTTCGTACCCGCCGGTGAAAAGACCGAACTGTCCGGAACCGGCACGGTCTTCCGGGCCACCGTCCGAGTCTGACGCGAACACGGCAGCCCGGTCCCGCACACCCCGCGCGACCGGGCTGCAACAATGGCCCACCGCAAAGGAAGGGCAAAGCCGGTCACCGGCCGAGCCCCCGGGCGGCTTACGCGGGCACCCGGCACGCGTAGGCAGACGAAGGCGAAGGGACAACGCGGCACATGAGCGCGTCAGGCGGAACCAAGGCGATCGTGGCGGCACTGGGCGCCAACCTCGCCATCGCGGTATCGAAATTCGTGGCGTTCCTCTTCAGCGGCTCGTCCTCGATGCTCGCCGAGTCGGTGCACTCACTCGCGGACTCGGGCAACCAGGCGCTGCTCCTCCTCGGCGGCAAGCGCGCCCAGCGCGAGGCCACCCCGCAACACCCCTTCGGCTACGGCCGCGAGCGCTACATCTACGCCTTCCTCGTCTCCATCGTCCTCTTCTCGGTCGGCGGCATGTTCGCCCTGTACGAGGGCTACGAGAAGATCAAGCACCCGCACGAGCTGGAGCACTGGTACTGGCCGGTGGGCGTCCTGGTCTTCGCGATCATCGCCGAGGGCTTCTCCTTCCGGACGGCCATCAAGGAGTCCAACACCCTGCGCGGCAAGCAGTCCTGGACGGAGTTCGTCCGCCGCGCCAAGGCCCCCGAGCTGCCGGTCGTCCTCCTGGAGGACTTCGGCGCGCTCGTCGGCCTGGTCCTCGCCCTGGGCGGCGTCGGCCTCGCCCTGCTCACCGGCGACGGCGTCTGGGACGGCGTCGGCACCCTCTGCATCGGCATCCTGCTCATCCTGATCGCGCTCGTCCTGGCCGCCGAGACCAAGTCCCTGCTGCTCGGCGAGTCCGCCGGCACCGAGGCGGTCGAGCGGATCGAGTCCGCGATCGTCGCCGGCGACACGGTCACCGGCGTCATCCACATGCGCACCCTCCACCTCGGCCCCGAGGAACTCCTCGTAGCCGCCAAGATCGCTGTCCGCCACGACGGCGGCGCCACCGAGATCGCCTCCGCCATTGACGCCGCCGAGGCCCGCATCCGCGACGCCGTACCGATCGCCCGCGTGATCTACCTGGAGCCGGACATCTACAGCGAGGCGGAAGCGGCCAAGGGCCCTGACCGCGAGGCCACCCCCGGCGGCCCGGTCACCCCTCCCGCCGGACACTGACCCGCCCCGCCGTCACCCACCACCGCCTTCGAACACGGATGTGTCCGAATGTGTTCGGAGGCGGACTGGGGACGACGGCGGCACCGGTGTAGCTTGGGACGGAGCCAGACGTCGCTGCTGATGGCGGTCGGGCGGCCCCCACGGGCCGGCCGAGGGAGAGAGGGCCTCCGACGGACTGCGCTGCGCACGCGGGCATGCCTGTGTCCTCTTCGGGGCACCCCTGTGTCCGCCGCCGCGCAGATCAGCCGTACCCACCTCGACCCGATCCCGAGGAGCAGCTCGTAATGACGACTGTCGACAACCGGCAGGACTTCAAGGTCGCCGACCTCTCCCTGGCCGCCTTCGGCCGCAAGGAGATCACCCTCGCCGAGCACGAGATGCCCGGCCTGATGGCGATCCGCAAGGAGTACGCCGAGGCGCAGCCCCTCGCCGGCGCCCGCGTCACCGGCTCCCTGCACATGACCGTGCAGACCGCCGTCCTCATCGAGACCCTGGTCGCCCTGGGCGCCCAGGTCCGCTGGGCCTCCTGCAACATCTTCTCCACCCAGGACCACGCCGCCGCGGCCATCGCCGTCGGCCCGAACGGCACCCCGGAGAACCCCCAGGGCGTCCCGGTCTTCGCCTGGAAGGGCGAGACCCTGGAGGAGTACTGGTGGTGCACGGAGCAGGCCCTGACCTGGCCGGACAGCCCCACCGGCGGCCCGAACATGATCCTGGACGACGGCGGCGACGCCACCCTCCTCGTCCACCAGGGCGTCGAGTACGAGAAGGCCGGCAAGGTCCCCTCGCCCGACACCGCCGAGAACGAGGAGCACCGGGTCATCCTGGAACTCCTGAACCGCACCATCACCGACGGCTCCCAGAAGTGGACCCAGCTCGCCTCGGAGATCCGCGGCGTGACCGAGGAGACCACGACCGGTGTCCACCGCCTGTACGAGATGCAGCGCGACGGCACCCTCCTGTTCCCGGCGATCAACGTCAATGACGCCGTCACCAAGTCGAAGTTCGACAACAAGTACGGCTGCCGCCACTCCCTGATCGACGGCATCAACCGCGCCACCGACGTCCTCATCGGCGGCAAGACCGCGGTCGTCTGCGGCTACGGCGACGTGGGCAAGGGCTGCGCGGAGTCCCTGCGCGGCCAGGGCGCCCGCGTCATCGTCACCGAGATCGACCCGATCTGCGCCCTCCAGGCGGCGATGGACGGCTACCAGGTCACCACGCTGGACGAGGTGGTCGACAAGGCCGACATCTTCATCACCACGACCGGCAACAAGGACATCATCATGGCCTCGGACATGGCCAAGATGAAGCACCAGGCCATCGTCGGCAACATCGGCCACTTCGACAACGAGATCGACATGGCCGGCCTCGCCAAGATCCCCGGCATCGTCAAGGACGAGGTCAAGCCGCAGGTCCACACCTGGACCTTCCCCGACGGCAAGGTCCTCATCGTGCTCTCCGAGGGCCGCCTGCTCAACCTGGGCAACGCCACCGGCCACCCGTCGTTCGTGATGTCCAACTCCTTCGCGGACCAGACGCTGGCCCAGATCGAGCTGTTCACCAAGCCCGACGAGTACCCGACCGGTGTCTACGTGCTGCCCAAGCACCTCGACGAGAAGGTCGCCCGGCTCCACCTCGACGCCCTCGGCGTCAAGCTGACCACGCTCCGCCCGGAGCAGGCCGAGTACATCGGCGTGCAGGTCGAAGGCCCGTACAAGCCGGACCACTACCGCTACTGAGCCCGGCCCGCCGGGCGCGTATCCGTGCACGGACACGCGCCCGGCGCCGGATCCTCCGAGAACAGGCCCCCGCACCCCCGTGCCGGGGGCCTGCCCCGTCGGTGGACCGGCAGCACCGGCCAGCCCGTCACGACCCAGGACCCCCATGCCCCGCGGCCGTTATTCGCTCCACGACCCGCACGATCACACCCCCTTCGCCGAAGAACACTTCCAGTGCGCCCCCGGCCCGTCCGGCTGGCGCTACGTCTCCCAGCGGGTCACGGCCGCCGGCCACCCCGGCGGCTCCGTCGACCTCACCCTCGACGAGCTCGGCCGCCCGCTCCGCCTCGAACTCCACACCGCCGACTGGCAGGTCCGCGGCGCGGCCCTCGACGGCGTCACCTGGGTCCGCTCCGACACCACCGGAACCCACGCCACCGAAGGCAATGTGCGCGCCCACGCCTTCACCGGCACCAGCCCGGCCTTCCTCGTCGCCACCGCCCGTCTCCTGCGCCTCACCCCCTCCCCCTCAGCAACCCGCGTACGCCTCGTGGACCTCACGGAACCGGTCCTCGCCCCCCGCACCGTGGACCAGTCCTGGGCCTTGCTGAAAAGAGAAGCACACGCCACTGACAGTGGCCCCCTCACCGTCGACGAATACCAGGTCACAGCCCTGGACACGGGCGAGCAGCACACCGTCCACCTGGCCGGCGACGTGGTCCTCGCGGCCCCCGGCGTCGAACTCGAGGACCTGGAAACCCCGCCGTCCGTCTTCCCCTGACCCGGTTTCCGTCGACCGCCCTGAGACGCCTACGCCGGCGGCACGAAGCCGGTGGCCGACCGGCTCTCGGCCGCCCCCGCTTCCGACGCCTCACCCCATGCCGACGAACGGCGCACCCCGCCTTCCGCCGGCTTCTCGACCCGCGACGGCGGCTCCGGCGGCTCCGGCGAGGACGGCGAGAGCGGCACCGGAGCACCCCCCACCGGGGACCAGGCACCCCCGCCCGCGGCGACCGCCCCGCCCGGCACGACCGACCCGGCCCCGAAGGCCCGCCGCGCCTCCCGCGCCTGCCGTTCCTGCAGCACCGCCGCCAGGTACGCGGCTGCTGCGACACCCTGCGGCACCGGAGCCCCCGTACGCGCCGCGACGTCGGCGGCGAGCCGACCCGCCATGGCCTGGCCGACCTGCGCGTCCAACTGCCCCACCCGCGTCAGGTACTGCCGTACCGCCAGCCACAGATCGTCCGGCACCGCCGACAGATCCAGCTCCGAGAACCGCCCCGCCAGCCACGGCGGAGGCGGCGGCACGAACCCGCCGGGACCCGCCGGCACCCGTTCCCGCACCACCAGCGTCCCGGCGAACACGTCGCCGATCCGCCGCCCCCGCGCGGACACCAGCGAGGCGATACAGGCGGCGACCCCGAAGGTCATCAGGATCTCGATCACCCCGATCAGCCCCCGCACCAGCGCGTGCCGGAACCGGATCGGTCCCCCGTCGTCCCGCACCACCCGCAGGCCGCACACCATCTTCCCGAGCGACCGTCCGTGGCTGAGCGTCTCGACCGCGATCGGCGCACCCACCAGCAGCAGGGCGAAAGCCGCCACCGACAGCGCCGTCTGCGCCGCCGTGTCCAGGGACGACGTGGCCGCGACGAGGGCGATGGTCACCGCCACATAGACCGCCACGGCCACCGCCAGGTCGAGCAGCACGGCCAACGCCCTGCTGGGCAGTTTCGCGGGGCGCAGTTCCAACGCCACCGCCTCGCCGGTCACCAGCTCACTCACGCCTGCCGCCCTTCCCCTGACCTGCCCCCGACACCGCCAGTCTGCCAAGCTGAGCACGCATCGCGCCGCAGTACGACAAGCTGATCCATGACGGTCCCCCGACGAACAGCCGAGGAGCAGACACACCGATGGACCTCGACGTCTTCGTCGCCGCCCACCGAGCGGAGTGGGACCGTCTCGACACCCTGCTCAAGCGGCAGCGCCACCTCACCGGTGCCGAGGTGGACGAGCTCGTCACCCTCTACCAGCGCACGGCCACCCATCTCTCCCTGATCCAGTCCAGTGCCCCGGACCCCCGGCTGACCGGCCGGCTCAGCCAGCTCGTGGCACGCGCGCGTGCCGCCGTCACTGGCGCCCGTCGCGCCTCATGGCGCGACGTCACCCGCTTCCTCACCCACGTCTTCCCGGCCGCCGTCTACAAGGCACGCCACTGGTGGGTCCCCACGGCGCTGCTCTCCACGGCCGTGGCCGCCCTCCTCGGCTGGTGGATCGGCACCCACCCGGAAGTCCGGTCGACCCTCGCGGCCCCGAGCGAACTACGTGACCTCACCCGCCCCGGCGGCCAGTACGAGGCGTACTACTCCACCCATCCGGCGACCTCCTTTGCCGCCCAGGTCTGGACGAACAACGCCTGGGCCGCCGCGCTCTGCCTGATCCTCGGCGTCTTCCTGGGCTTGCCGGTCCTCTGGATCCTCTTCCAGAACATGCTCAACCTCGGCATCGGCTTCGGTCTGATGTCCTCGGCCGGCCGCCTCGACACCTTTCTCGGCCTCGTCCTCCCGCACGGCCTCCTCGAACTGACCGCGGTCTTCGTCGCCGCCGGCACCGGCATGCGCCTCGGCTGGACCGTGATCGACCCCGGCCCCCGCACCCGCCGCACGGCGCTCGCCGAGGAAGGCCGAGCAGCCCTCGGCATGGCGATCGGTCTGGCCCTCGTCCTGTTCGTCTCCGGCGCCATCGAAGGCTTCGTCACCCCCTCCGGCCTCCCCACCTGGGCCCGTCTGACCATCGGGATCCTGGCGGAACTGGCCTTCCTGGCCTACGTGTACGTCCTCGGCGGCCGAGCCGTCCGCGCCGGAGAAACCGGCGACGTCGACGCCACCGAGCGCAGCGCGACCGTGCCGACAGCCGCCTGATGTGCGCGCACGGCCGACGAGCTGCTAATCTCCTCTTCGCCCCGCAAGAGCCGTTGACACGGCTGGCGCGAGGAGGTAGATTCGAACAGTTGCCTGCTGGAGGCTGAGCCCCGGGGTAACCGAACGTAACTATCAGCTTCTCGAACTCTCCATACGAGTTCCGAGGAAGCGCCCCCGATGAAATCGGAAACGGAACGCCGGTTCAGACCGGCCGAAAGCTTCTGATAAAGTCGGAACCGCCGGAAAGGGAAACGCGGAAGCGGGAACCTGGAAAGCACCGAGGAAATCGGGTCGGAAAGATCTGATAGAGTCGGAAACGCAAGACCGAAGGGAAGCGCCCGGAGGAAAGCCTGAGAGAGTCTCTCGGGTGAGTACAAAGGAAGCGTCCGTTCCTTGAGAACTCAACAGCGTGCCAAAAGTCAACGCCAGATATGTTGATACCCCGTCTCCAGCTTCTGCTGGGGCGAGGTTCCTTTGAAGAAAAATACAGCGAGGACGCTGTGAACGGTCGGATTATTCCTCCGGCTGTTCCGCTCCCGTGAGCTGTTGAAGCATTCACGGAGAGTTTGATCCTGGCTCAGGACGAACGCTGGCGGCGTGCTTAACACATGCAAGTCGAACGATGAACCACTTCGGTGGGGATTAGTGGCGAACGGGTGAGTAACACGTGGGCAATCTGCCCTGCACTCTGGGACAAGCCCTGGAAACGGGGTCTAATACCGGATAATACTTCTCCTCGCATGGGGAGGGGTTGAAAGCTCCGGCGGTGCAGGATGAGCCCGCGGCCTATCAGCTTGTTGGTGAGGTAGTGGCTCACCAAGGCGACGACGGGTAGCCGGCCTGAGAGGGCGACCGGCCACACTGGGACTGAGACACGGCCCAGACTCCTACGGGAGGCAGCAGTGGGGAATATTGCACAATGGGCGAAAGCCTGATGCAGCGACGCCGCGTGAGGGATGACGGCCTTCGGGTTGTAAACCTCTTTCAGCAGGGAAGAAGCGAAAGTGACGGTACCTGCAGAAGAAGCGCCGGCTAACTACGTGCCAGCAGCCGCGGTAATACGTAGGGCGCAAGCGTTGTCCGGAATTATTGGGCGTAAAGAGCTCGTAGGCGGCTTGTCGCGTCGGTTGTGAAAGCCCGGGGCTTAACCCCGGGTCTGCAGTCGATACGGGCAGGCTAGAGTTCGGTAGGGGAGATCGGAATTCCTGGTGTAGCGGTGAAATGCGCAGATATCAGGAGGAACACCGGTGGCGAAGGCGGATCTCTGGGCCGATACTGACGCTGAGGAGCGAAAGCGTGGGGAGCGAACAGGATTAGATACCCTGGTAGTCCACGCCGTAAACGGTGGGCACTAGGTGTGGGCAACATTCCACGTTGTCCGTGCCGCAGCTAACGCATTAAGTGCCCCGCCTGGGGAGTACGGCCGCAAGGCTAAAACTCAAAGGAATTGACGGGGGCCCGCACAAGCGGCGGAGCATGTGGCTTAATTCGACGCAACGCGAAGAACCTTACCAAGGCTTGACATACACCGGAAAACCCTGGAGACAGGGTCCCCCTTGTGGTCGGTGTACAGGTGGTGCATGGCTGTCGTCAGCTCGTGTCGTGAGATGTTGGGTTAAGTCCCGCAACGAGCGCAACCCTTGTCCCGTGTTGCCAGCAGGCCCTTGTGGTGCTGGGGACTCACGGGAGACCGCCGGGGTCAACTCGGAGGAAGGTGGGGACGACGTCAAGTCATCATGCCCCTTATGTCTTGGGCTGCACACGTGCTACAATGGCCGGTACAATGAGCTGCGATACCGTGAGGTGGAGCGAATCTCAAAAAGCCGGTCTCAGTTCGGATTGGGGTCTGCAACTCGACCCCATGAAGTCGGAGTCGCTAGTAATCGCAGATCAGCATTGCTGCGGTGAATACGTTCCCGGGCCTTGTACACACCGCCCGTCACGTCACGAAAGTCGGTAACACCCGAAGCCGGTGGCCCAACCCCTTGTGGGAGGGAGCTGTCGAAGGTGGGACTGGCGATTGGGACGAAGTCGTAACAAGGTAGCCGTACCGGAAGGTGCGGCTGGATCACCTCCTTTCTAAGGAGCACATGGCCGACTGCAAGCAAATGTCTTGCACGGTTGCTCATGGGTGGAACGTTGACTATTCGGCACTCTTGACCGGCTTCTGGTTCCTAGTACTGCTTCGGCGTGGAACGGGACGAGGAGAGGGCGGGAGTGTCGGGCACGCTGTTGGGTGTCTGAGGGTACGGCCGTGAGGTCGCCTTCAGTTGCCGGCCCCAGTGAACTCGGGTTGTTGTCCCGGGGTGGTGGGTGGTTGGTCGTTGTTTGAGAACTGCACAGTGGACGCGAGCATCTGTGGCCAAGTTTTTAAGGGCGCACGGTGGATGCCTTGGCACCAGGAACCGATGAAGGACGTGGGAGGCCACGATAGGCCCCGGGGAGTCGTCAACCAGGCTTTGATCCGGGGGTGTCCGAATGGGGAAACCCGGCAGTCGTCATGGGCTGTCACCCTTGCCTGAACACATAGGGCAAGTGGAGGGAACGCGGGGAAGTGAAACATCTCAGTACCCGCAGGAAGAGAAAACAACCGTGATTCCGGGAGTAGTGGCGAGCGAAACCGGATGAGGCCAAACCGTATGCGTGTGAGACCCGGCAGGGGTTGCGTATACGGGGTTGTGGGATCTCTCTTTCACAGTCTGCCGGCTGTGAGGCGAGTCAGAAACCGTTGATGTAGGCGAAGGACATGCGAAAGGTCCGGCGTAGAGGGTAAGACCCCCGTAGTCGAAACGTCAGCGGCTCGTTTGAGAGACACCCAAGTAGCACGGGGCCCGAGAAATCCCGTGTGAATCTGGCGGGACCACCCGCTAAGCCTAAATATTCCCTGGTGACCGATAGCGGATAGTACCGTGAGGGAATGGTGAAAAGTACCGCGGGAGCGGAGTGAAATAGTACCTGAAACCGTGTGCCTACAAGCCGTGGGAGCGTCGGGTGAGCACTTGTGCTTGCCTCGTGACTGCGTGCCTTTTGAAGAATGAGCCTGCGAGTTTGCGGTGTGTTGCGAGGTTAACCCGGGTGGGGTAGCCGTAGCGAAAGCGAGTCCGAACAGGGCGTTTGAGTAGCACGCTCAAGACCCGAAGCGGAGTGATCTAGCCATGGGCAGGTTGAAGCGGAGGTAAGACTTCGTGGAGGACCGAACCCACCAGGGTTGAAAACCTGGGGGATGACCTGTGGTTAGGGGTGAAAGGCCAATCAAACTCCGTGATAGCTGGTTCTCCCCGAAATGCATTTAGGTGCAGCGTCGTGTGTTTCTTGCCGGAGGTAGAGCACTGGATAGGCGATGGGCCCTACCGGGTTACTGACCTTAGCCAAACTCCGAATGCCGGTAAGTGAGAGCGCGGCAGTGAGACTGTGGGGGATAAGCTCCATGGTCGAGAGGGAAACAGCCCAGAGCATCGACTAAGGCCCCTAAGCGTACGCTAAGTGGGAAAGGATGTGGAGTCGCAGAGACAACCAGGAGGTTGGCTTAGAAGCAGCCACCCTTGAAAGAGTGCGTAATAGCTCACTGGTCTAGTGATTCCGCGCCGACAATGTAGCGGGGCTCAAGCGTACCGCCGAAGTCGTGTCATTGCAGCTATAGGGCCAACGCCTGCTGTGATGGGTAGGGGAGCGTCGTCTGCCGGGTGAAGCAGCCGTGTAAGCGAGTTGTGGACGGTTGACGAGTGAGAATGCAGGCATGAGTAGCGATACACACGTGGGAAACGTGTGCGCCGATTGACTAAGGGTTCCTGGGTCAAGCTGATCTGCCCAGGGTAAGTCGGGACCTAAGGCGAGGCCGACAGGCGTAGTCGATGGATAACCGGTTGATATTCCGGTACCCGCTGTGAAGCGTCAAACATCGAGCATCGTGATGCTAAGGCCGTGAAGCCGTTCCGGACCCTTCGGGGGATGGAAAGTGGTGGAGCCGCCGGCCCAAGCGGTTAGTAGGTGAGTGATGGGGTGACGCAGGAAGGTAGTCCATCCCGGGCGGTGGTTGTCCCGGGGTAAGGGTGTAGGACGTCAGGTAGGTAAATCCGCCTGGCAATAGTCTGAGACCTGATGCCGAGCCGATTGTGGTGAAGTGGATGATCCTATGCTGTCGAGAAAAGCCTCTAGCGAGTTTCATGGCGGCCCGTACCCTAAACCGACTCAGGTGGTCAGGTAGAGAATACCGAGGCGTTCGGGTGAACTATGGTTAAGGAACTCGGCAAAATGCCCCCGTAACTTCGGGAGAAGGGGGGCCACGTCTGGTGATGATCTTTACGGTCTGAGCTGGGTGTGGCCGCAGAGACCAGCGAGAAGCGACTGTTTACTAAAAACACAGGTCCGTGCGAAGCCGTAAGGCGATGTATACGGACTGACGCCTGCCCGGTGCTGGAACGTTAAGGGGACCGGTTAGCTCCATTTCGGTGGGGCGAAGCTGAGAACTTAAGCGCCAGTAAACGGCGGTGGTAACTATAACCATCCTAAGGTAGCGAAATTCCTTGTCGGGTAAGTTCCGACCTGCACGAATGGCGTAACGACTTCTCGACTGTCTCAACCATAGGCCCGGTGAAATTGCACTACGAGTAAAGATGCTCGTTTCGCGCAGCAGGACGGAAAGACCCCGGGACCTTTACTACAGTTTGATATTGGTGTTCGGTTCGGCTTGTGTAGGATAGCTGGGAGACTGTGAACTCTGGACGCCAGTTCAGGGGGAGTCGTCGTTGAAATACCAGTCTGGTCGTGCTGGATGTCTAACCTGGGTCCGTGATCCGGATCAGGGACAGTGTCTGATGGGTAGTTTAACTGGGGCGGTTGCCTCCTAAAGAGTAACGGAGGCGCCCAAAGGTTCCCTCAGCCTGGTTGGTAATCAGGTGTTGAGTGTAAGTGCACAAGGGAGCTTGACTGTGAGACCGACGGGTCGAGCAGGGACGAAAGTCGGGACTAGTGATCCGGCGGTGGCTTGTGGAAGCGCCGTCGCTCAACGGATAAAAGGTACCCCGGGGATAACAGGCTGATCTTCCCCAAGAGTCCATATCGACGGGATGGTTTGGCACCTCGATGTCGGCTCGTCGCATCCTGGGGCTGGAGTCGGTCCCAAGGGTTGGGCTGTTCGCCCATTAAAGCGGTACGCGAGCTGGGTTTAGAACGTCGTGAGACAGTTCGGTCCCTATCCGCTGTGCGCGTAGGAGTCTTGAGAAGGGCTGTCCCTAGTACGAGAGGACCGGGACGGACGAACCTCTGGTGTGCCAGTTGTTCTGCCAAGGGCATGGCTGGTTGGCTACGTTCGGGAGGGATAACCGCTGAAAGCATCTAAGCGGGAAGCCTGCTTCGAGATGAGGACTCCCACCCCCTTTGAGGGGTTAAGGCTCCCAGTAGACGACTGGGTTGATAGGCCAGATCTGGAAGCACCGTGAGGTGTGGAGGTGACTGGTACTAATAGGCCGAGGGCTTGTCCTCAGTTGCTCGCGTCCACTGTGTTGGTTCTGAAACCACGAACAGCCATGTAGTGCTGGTTGTTGTTTGTTTCATAGTGTTTCGGTGGTCATAGCGTTAGGGAAACGCCCGGTTACATTCCGAACCCGGAAGCTAAGCCTTTCAGCGCCGATGGTACTGCAGGGGGGACCCTGTGGGAGAGTAGGACACCGCCGAACAGTTTTTGTCGGGGAACCCCGCACCTTATGGTGCGGGGTTTTCTGCGTTCAGTGACGTGCGAAAGGAGGGGCCGTGAAGGCCCCTTTTTTGTTTTCTAGAGACGTCCCGCTGACTTCAGTGTGAGGTAGGCGTCGGAGAGGACCGGTGCGAGGCCCTCCGGGGTGGCATCCACGACAGTGACACCGTGGTGGCGGAGTCGGTCCGCGGTGCGCTCGCGTTCTTCCTGGGCCTGGGCTGCGGCTGCCGCCTCGTAGACGGAGTCGGTGGTGCCGCGAGAGGCGGACATTCGGGCGACGTGCGGGTCGGCAACGGCGGCCACGAGGACCGTATGACGCTGGGTGAGCTGGGGGAGTACGGGGAGCAGGCCCTCCTCGATGGGGGCCGCGTCGAGCGTGGTCAGCAGGACGACCAGGGAGCGGCGGGGGGCCGTACGGAGGACTGTGGCGGTCAGACCGCGCGCGTCGGTCTCCACGAGTTCGGGTTCCAGCGGTGCCATCGCGTTGACCAGGGAGGGGAGGAGGTCGACGGAAGTGCGGCCCTGGACCGAGGCGCGTACGCGACGGTCGTAGGCGAGGAGGTCCACGCGGTCGCCGGCGCGGGAGGCCAGGGCGGCGAGAAGCAGGGCCGCGTCCATGGCGGAATCCAGGCGGGGGGCGTCGCCCACGCGGCCGGCGGAGGTGCGGCCGGTGTCGAGGACGATCAGGATGTGACGGTCCCGTTCGGGGCGCCAGGTGCGTACCGCGACCGTGGTCTGGCGGGCGGTGGCGCGCCAGTCGATGGAACGGGTGTCGTCGCCGGGAACGTACTCGCGCAGGCTGTCGAATTCGGTGCCTTCGCCACGGGTGAGGACACTGGTGCGGCCGTCGAGTTCGCGCAGGCGGGCCAGCTTCGAGGGGAGGTGCTTACGGCTGGTGAACGGGGGGAGGACGCGCACCGTCCAGGGGACCTGGTGCGTCGCTTGGCGGGCGGCGAGGCCCAGAGGACCGTAGGAGCGGATCGTGACGCGGTCGGCCCGGCGGTCGCCGCGACGAGTGGGGCGGATGCGGGTGATGAGGCGTCGGCGTTCGCCGGGCGGGACGGTCAGCGAGTGGCGGGATGCCGTGGCTTCCGTGCCCGGCTGCCAGCTGCTGGGAGGCCAGGCGTCACGGAGGCGGGCACGCAGGGGACGGCGGGAAGGATTGGTGACCGTGAGGGTGACGTCCGCGGTTTCTCCCAGGCGTACGGAGGTGTCTCCGGAGCGGGAGAGGCGCAGACGGCGCACGGGAGCGGCCAGGGCGTAGTCGCAGGCGCAGGCGACGGCCAGGGCGCCGTCGACCGCGAGGACGCCGGTCCAGTCGGGGGCCCAGATGCCGACGGGGAGGGAGCCGAGGGCCGCGAGGAGCGCGGCGCGTCCGGTGAGTGCCATCAGCGGGGAACGGGGACGTGGGCGAGGATCGCGTTGATGACGGAGTCGGTGGTCACGCCCTCCATCTCGGCCTCCGGACGGAGCTGGACCCGGTGGCGGAGGGTGGGCAGGGCGAGGGCCTTCACGTCGTCCGGGGTGACGTAGTCGCGGCCGGTCAGCCAGGCCCAGGCGCGGGCCGTGGAAAGGAGGGCCGTGGCGCCACGCGGGGACACGCCGAGGTTGAGGGACGGGGACTCGCGGGTGGCGCGGCAGATGTCGACGACGTAGGCCGTGATCTCGGAGGAGACGGTGGTCCTGGCGACGGCGGAGCGGGCCGCTTCTATGTCGGCGGCGCTCGCGACCGGGCGGAGGCCGGCGGCGTGCAGGTCGCGCGGGTCGAAGCCCGCGGCGTGGCGGGTGAGGACGTCGATCTCGTCTTGGCGGCTGGGGAGGGGGACCGTCAGTTTCAGGAGGAAACGGTCCAGCTGGGCCTCGGGGAGAGGGTAGGTGCCCTCGTACTCGACCGGGTTCTGGGTGGCGGCGACCAGGAAGGGCTCGGGGAGGGGGCGGGGGGTGCCGTCGACGGTGACCTGGCGTTCCTCCATCGCCTCCAGGAGGGAGGACTGGGTCTTCGGCGGGGTGCGGTTGATCTCGTCGGCGAGCAGGAGGTGGGTGAAGACCGGGCCGGGCTGGAAGGAGAACTCGGCGGTGCGGGCGTCGTAGACGAGGGAGCCGGTGACGTCGCTCGGCATCAGGTCGGGGGTGAACTGCACGCGCTTCGTCTCCAGCCGGAGGCCGGCGGCGAGGGCGCGGACGAGGAGGGTCTTGGCGACTCCGGGGACGCCTTCGAGGAGGACGTGGCCGCGGCAGAGCAGGGCCACGACGAGGCCGGTCACGGCGGCGTCCTGGCCGACCACGGCCTTGGCGATCTCGGCGCGCAGGGCCTCCAGCGACGCGCGGGCGCCGCCCGGGCCCCCGGCCGGCCCGGCGTTGTCAGTGGTCGGGTCCATCATGGACGGCGTACCTGCCTTTCGAGTTGATCGAGGTGATCGGCGAGGGAGACGAGGGCCGCGTCGTCGCCGGGCGGCGGGCCGAAGAGGAGGGTGTGCAGGGACTGTCCGGTCTCGTGTCCGCCGGAAGCGTCGTGGAGGCGGGCGGACAGGGCGGGGAGCAGGGCCTCGGGCGTGTGGGCCTGGGGTACGGGGATGCCGACCACGGGGGCGAGGCGCGTGCGAGTGGTGGAGCGGAGAGCGGCGGCCGCGCGGTCGCGGGCGTTCGCCTTGCGGTAGAGGCGGGCGCGGCCTTCGACGGTCTCGGAGGCGCGGACGGCCACGGGGAGGTTCTCGGGCACCAGGGGGCCGAGTCGGCGTGCCCTCCACAGGGCGGTGACGGCTGCGGCGACGAAGAGCTGCAGGGTGCCCCAGAGCCAGCCGGAGGGGAGCAGGTCGAAGAGGGTGCGTTGGCCGTCGTCCGTCGTGGCGGTGTCGGAGAGCGAGGGGAGGTACCAGACCAGATGCGGGCGGGAACCGAGGAGTTGGAGGGCGAGCGAGGCGTTGCCGTGCTCGTCGAGGCGGTTGTTGAGGAGGATGTCGGGGGCGCCGAGGACGATCGTGTCGCCCGTCGGGGTCTGCGCGGACGGCGTTCCGGGGCGTTCCGCGGAAGGCTCGCCGGGCGCCTCCGGGATGCGCAGCAAGGTGGCCAGGCGCTGGCTGCGGTAGCAGGCGTCGGCGTCGGGGCGGAGGGCGGTGTAGCGCAGGCCGCCGGTGTCGGCGGTGCCCGCGCGCCGGGCGGCGGGGAGGGCGCAGCCGGGGGAGAGAGTGGAGTCGGCGCTGATCGCGGGGTCGGCGATGACGCCGGGGGCGAGGCCCTCGACGGAGGCGCTGCCGGGTGCCACGAGGACGGTGCGTCCGCCGGAGCCGGAGGTGGCCGCGTGCAGGCGGCGCTGCTGGGGCTCCGTCAGGAGATCGGGGACGGCGACCAGAAGGGTGGCGTCGGGACCGGTCGCGGCGCGGGCCTCGGCCAGGGTGGTGACCACGCGGGTGGACACCCCGCGGTCGGCGAGGAGTTCGGCGACGGCCCGGCTGCCGTAGGGGTCGGCCGAGCGCGGGTCGAGTTCGCCGTGCCGGGCGTCCGAGCGGACGACGGCGATCGCGACGGCTCCCGCGAGGAGCAGCAGCAGCGCGAGGGCGATGCCGCGCGTGCGGGACCACAGCCGGCGGACGGTGGGGGAGACCGAGGTGGACGGGAGCGTGGCCTCGGTGGTCATCCGGCGGCTCCCTGGCGGGTGTGGTCGTCCGCGCCGGCCGCCGCGATGCTGCTCGCCGTCGTCACGGGCCTGGTGCGGTCCAGGTCGCGGTCGAGGCCGGCGACGCGCCGGTACGACTCCCCGGTCGCCGTCCGGCCGCCGTATGTGACGTCGTCGAAGTCGCGGGCCGCGGCGCGCAGCCGGTCGCCGTGGGCGGGGAGGGCGCGGCTGGCCTCGATGGCCGCCTCGTCGGCGGTGCGGCCGGGACGGAGGTCGAGGAGAGCGCGTTCCTCCAGGGCCCGGACGATGGCGCGCATGCGTTCCTGGACGGCCTGGTTCCAGTGGCCCTGGGCGGCGTGCGCCTCCGCCGCCGAGCGGTGCTCGGCGGCGCTGCGGGGGCGGTCGTCGAACAGGGCGGCGGCGGTGGCGGGGTCCCGGCGGGGGGCGCCCAGCCGCCACCAGAGCGCGGCGACGACCAGCACGACGGCGACGATGACGACGACCAGGCCGAGCGTGCCTCCGGGAGTCGCCGTGGCGGCGGCGCCGAACAGGTCGGCGATCCAGTCCCAGAAGGCGTTCAGGGCACGCTGGTACCAGCTGGGGTCGTTCTCGTGGTACATCCCCTTGGTCAGTTCGCGCCGGGCCGCCTCCCGGGCGGGGTCGCGCGGGGTCGTCAGCGGCGGCTCCTCGCCGGAGTCCGCCAGCACCGGTGCCAGGTGGTGCCCGGCGCGCAGCAGTGACCGTACGGCGGTGTGCGGCAGCGCCTCGCAGAGCACTCCCCCCGTGCCTCTCACCGCATCAGCTCCCCGGGGTCGCGCCGGGGGCGCCGTAGCCCTGGACGCCGGCGGCGCGGGCCAGTTCGAGGTCGAGGGCCTCGCGGCGGATGCGCTGGTCGATGTAGAGGAGCACGGTGACGCCCGCGGTGATCGGGAAGGTGATCATGGAGCCGATCACCGAGCCGACGCCGCTGATGATCAGGAAGGTCCAGCCCAGGTCACCGCCGGCGTCGACCAGGCCGCTGACTCCGCCGCCGCTGAGGGCCGCGGCGAGGAACGTGAAGGGGATGACGACGATCGACGCGACGACGTTCGCGATGATCGTGGCCAGCAGCTGGATGCCGAAGACCCGCCACCAGGAGCCCTGGACGAGCTTGGTGGAGCGGCTCATCGCCTTCACGATGCCCTGCTTCTCCAGCATCAGCGCGGGAGAGGCCAGGGAGAAGCGGTTCATGAGCCACGCGGCGACGACGCCCGCGCCCAGGATGCCGAGGACGGTGAGCGCGACGGCCGCTCCGCCGCCCGCCGTGACGGCGACGACGATGCCGGGCAGGGCGCCGACCGCGACGATGCCGACGGCGATGAGCAGCAGCAGGAGGATCAGGCCGAAGAGTCTCAGCACCTGGGGGCGGGCGTCCCGCCACGCCTCCGAGGTGGTCACCGGCCGGCCGAGGACGGCACGGCTGGTGACGGTCGTGAGCAGGGCGGTCGCCATGACCGTGCCGACCAGGGAGACCACGAAGACGACACCCGAGCTGATCATGGTGCTCGCCATGGCGTCGCCCAGCTCGCTGAGGGTCGCGCTGGGGTCGCTGAGGGCGTCGGTGCTCGAGTCCAGGACGAGGCCCTGGAGGAGGACGACGATGATCTCCGTGACCACCGCGACGGTGAGCGAGATGCCGAGGACGGTGCGCCAGTAGGAGCGCATGGTCGAGACCGCGCCGTCGAGGATCTCGCCGATGCCGAGCGGGCGCAGCGGGATCACACCGGGCTTGGCGGCGGGCGGGGGGCCGCCCCAGCCGGCGCCCCAGCCGCCGTATCCCCCGGGGCCGCCGTAGCCGCGGGGACCTCCGGGGCCGCCGTGACCGGGTCCGCCCGGACCTGCCGGGCCGGTGCCCCAGCCGCCGGGGCCGCCTGGGCCCTGGGGGCCGCCGCCGGGAGGCGGGGTGCCCCAGCCGGGGCCGGGCGGAGGCGGGGGCGGCGGGGCCTGGCCGGGGCCCGCGGGGCCGGTGGGCGCGGACCACTGGCCGGGGGGCGGCTGCTCCTTGGACCACTTCGCGCCGGGGTCTGCCGGATCCGCGCCTGGCCGGTCCGCCGGCTGGTCGGTGCCGGGGCGGTCGGCGGGGCCGGACGCGCCGGGCCGCTGCCCGTCGGACGGGGCGGATCCGGGCGTGGCCCAGCCCGGAGTGTCGTTCATCGTCGCTCCTTCACGGTGCCCGTCCGCGGTCGCGGCGGCAGGTTGGCAGCCATCGTGCCATGGGGTGGTCGGACGGTGACCGGCCGCGGTAGGTGCTGCGCACCTTCAATTGTCCGGTGGACACGGGGCAGACTGAACGCATGGCTGATCAGTACGCGCAGACCGGCGAGGACAAGCGGCCGACGGACATACCGGCCCTCCGCTGGGAGGAACCCCCCGAAGGACCGGTCCTGGTCCTCCTGGACCAGACGAGGCTGCCGGCCGAGGAGGTCGAACTGGTCTGCACGGACGCGCCCGCGCTCGTGGAGGCGATCCGCTCGCTGGCCGTGCGCGGGGCACCGTTGCTCGGCATCGCGGGCGCGTACGGCGTCGCGCTCGCCGCCGTACGCGGCTACGACGTGGACGACGCCGCGAACGCGCTGGCGGGTGCCCGTCCCACCGCGGTGAACCTCGCCGTCGGCGTGCGCCGGGCGCACGCCGCCTATCGGGCCGCGCTCGCCGACGGCGGCGGGGCACCGCGGGCCGCCGAGGCGGCGCTGGCCGCGGCGCGGGCACTGCACCGGGAGGACGCCGAGGCCAGCGCCCGGATGGCGGCGCACGGGCTGGCACTGCTGGACGAACTGCTCCCCGGCGGCGGGCACCGCGTCCTCACCCACTGCAACACCGGGTCGCTGGTGTCCGGCGGGGAGGGGACGGCGTTCGCGGTGGCGCTCGCGGCGCACCGGGCGGGACGGTTGCGGCGGCTCTGGGTGGACGAGACGCGTCCGCTGCTGCAGGGCGCCCGGCTCACGGCGTACGAGGCGGCCCGCAACGGGATGGCGTACACCCTGCTCGCCGACAACGCGGCCGGGTCGCTGTTCGCGGCCGGTGAGGTGGACGCGGTGCTGATCGGGGCGGACCGGATCGCGGCCGACGGGTCGGTGGCGAACAAGGTGGGCAGCTATCCGCTGGCGGTGCTCGCCCGGTACCACCACGTGCCGTTCATCGTGGTGGCCCCGGTGACGACACTGGACCCGGACACCCCGGACGGGGCGGCCATCGAGGTCGAGCAGCGGCCCGGGTACGAGGTGACCGAGATCTCGGTGCCCCAGGTTCCCGTGACGGGTGCGGGCGGCGGGGTGCCGATCGCGCCGCTGGGCACGCAGGCGTACAACCCGGCGTTCGACGTGACGCCGCCCGAGCTGGTGACGGCGATCGTCACCGAGGAAGGCGTGGTCTCGCCCGTGACGGCGCAAGCGCTGGCCGGGCTCGGCGCGGGAGCGCCGCGCCGGGGCGCGGCCGGCTGAGAGGAGGCGGCCGCGGCCGCGGGGCGGGTGGCGGCTGGTCGCCCGGCGGGCTGCGGCTGCGGCTGCGGCCGCGTGGCTCGGGGCGGGGACGTTCCGTATGGCCACGTGGCCGCGTAGCTCCGGGAGGGGGGGGCGGTGCGTTCCGCGTGGCCGCGTGGCTCGGCGGCGGTGACGGTGCGCGAGGTCGTGGGGGCCGCGTGGTTCCGGGGTGGCTGTGATGCCGTGTGGTTCCGGGGTGGCTGGTGATGCCGTGCGGTCGCGCTGGGGCGGTCGTCGCCGTGGTGGGGGTGGCGCGGGTGAGATGAGAGGGGCGGATACGTAGGGGGCTGTCTTGTCCGAAAAGGGCGGTAAGGCCGGTTGGCGCTCTGTCGGAGGGCGGTCGGGGCATTCACCATCGGCGTATGGCGGTCGTGAGTGATCGATGCCTGTGCCGGCTCTGCCGGCGGTGGGACCCCACCGTGCGCAGTCGCGGTCATGTCGACCTCATGGCCGAGATGTGCGAGGAGTGCTGGCAGCGGCTCGCCAACGGTCTCGCGACGGTCGAGGGGGCGACGGCCCCGCCGCAGGACCCGGCGGGGAACGGGCCGCCGAGGTGCCGTGCGTGCCGCGGGGTGGTGCGCAGGTATCCGACGTACTACGAGCGGTGGGTGGATCTGGCGACCGTGGAGCTGCCGGCCGAAGAGGTCCCGCAGCGGTACCGCTGGCGGTTGATCAAGGCGCCGGCACCGCGCGCCCCGGTCGTCCTCGCCGTGCACATCCGCGTCGTCGATCCGCTGCCGCGCGACCCCGTCCTGCCCGCACACGCGTTCCTGTGTCCGGCCGGGCGGGCGGCGGACGCCTGAGATCCGGCCCTGACCGCGGCGCCGGGGACGGGGGCAGACAGTGACGGTTCCCTGCCACTAGGGTCACAGGGCAGTGACCTGCCTCACCTGCGCCTCTGTGTCCGTTATGAGAATGGGATGATGTCGTTTATGAAGGGACGAGTCCTTGTCGTCGACGACGACACCGCACTGGCCGAGATGCTCGGCATTGTGCTGCGTGGTGAGGGTTTTGAGCCGTCTTTCGTAGCCGACGGCGACAAGGCGCTGGCCGCCTTCCGGGAGACCAAGCCCGACCTGGTGCTGCTGGATCTGATGCTGCCGGGCCGGGACGGTATCGAGGTGTGCCGTCTGATCAGGGCGGAGTCCGGGGTGCCGATCGTGATGCTGACGGCCAAGAGCGACACCGTCGACGTGGTCGTGGGCCTGGAGTCCGGGGCCGACGACTACATCGTGAAGCCGTTCAAGCCCAAGGAGCTGGTGGCCCGTATCCGGGCACGGCTGCGCAGGTCGGAGGAGCCGGCGCCGGAGCAGCTCGCCATAGGTGACCTGGTCATCGATGTGGCCGGGCACTCCGTGAAGCGGGACGGGCAGTCGATCGCGCTGACGCCGCTGGAGTTCGACCTGCTGGTGGCGCTGGCCCGCAAGCCGTGGCAGGTGTTCACCCGCGAGGTGCTCCTGGAGCAGGTGTGGGGCTACCGGCACGCGGCGGACACCCGGCTGGTCAACGTGCATGTGCAGCGGCTGCGCAGCAAGGTCGAGAAGGACCCCGAGAAGCCGGAGATCGTGGTGACCGTCCGGGGCGTCGGTTACAAGGCGGGGCCGAGCTGACATGTCCGGGGACAGTGCCGCTTCGGCGCCCGGACGGTCCGGGGAGCCCGCCGGGCGGCCTGTCGGCCGGGAACCGGCGCGCTCCCGGTGGGGACGCCTGCTGGAGGACGGGCTGCTGCACGGCGGTGTGCAGGGCAGTCCCGTGCTCCGTCTGTTCATGCGCTGGGTACGGCGGCCGCTGCTGCCCGTGATGCGGCTGTGGCGGCGCAACATCCAGCTCAAGGTCGTCGTCACCACCCTGCTGATGTCGCTGGGCGTGGTCCTGCTGCTCGGTTTCGTCGTCATCGGGCAGGTCCGCAACGGCCTGCTGGACGCGAAGGTCAGGGCCTCGCAGTCGCAGGCCACCGGCGGGTTCGCGGTGGCCAAGCAGAAGGCCGAGGAGTCGGCGACCGTGACGGGCGACGACGTCACCGCGACGGACGGGCGGCCCGCGCAGAACGTCATCCAGTGGATGAGCGACCTGGTGAAGTCGCTCTCCAGCGGTGGCCAGGGCGCCTTCGACGTGGTCACGCTGCCGGTGGGCGGCGAGAGCGGCGGCGGACGCGGACCGCGTGCCTCCGGTCTGGTCGACCCGTCGTCCAGCGTGCCGGAGGAACTGCGCGAGCGGGTCGACGCCAGTACGGTCGCCGCGCAGAGCTACACCCGCATCGTCTACAACTCCGCCCAGGAGTCCCAGCCCGCGCTGGTCATCGGCAAGCAGGTCAACGACCCCAACGGTGCCCCGTACCAGCTGTACTACCTCTTCCCGCTGACGCAGGAGGAGAAGTCGCTGAGCCTGGTCAAGGGCACCCTGGCGACGGCGGGGCTGTTCGTCGTCGTGCTGCTCGGGGCGATCGCCTGGCTGGTCGTGCGGCAGGTGGTGACGCCCGTACGGATGGCGGCGAGCATCGCCGAGCGGCTGTCCGCCGGGAAGCTCCAGGAACGGATGAAGGTCACCGGCGAGGACGACATCGCGCGGCTCGGCGAGGCCTTCAACAAGATGGCGCAGAACCTCCAGCAGAAGATCAGCCAGCTGGAGGACCTGTCGCGGATGCAGCGGCGGTTCGTGTCCGACGTGTCGCACGAGCTGCGGACGCCGCTGACGACCGTACGGATGGCGGCCGACGTCATCCACGACGCGCGCGTGGACTTCGATCCGGTGACCGCGCGGTCGGCGGAACTGCTCGCCGACCAGCTGGACCGGTTCGAGACGCTGCTCGCGGATCTCCTGGAGATCAGCCGGTTCGACGCGGGCGCCGCGGCGCTGGAGGCGGAGCCGATCGACCTCCGGGAGGTCGTGCGGCGGGTGGTCAGCGGGGCCGAGCCGCTGGCGGAGCGCAAGGGGACGCGGATCCGCGTGGTCGGTGATCAGCAGCCCGTCGTCGCCGAGGCCGACGGCCGGCGGGTGGAGCGGGTGCTGCGCAACCTCGTGGTCAACGCCGTCGAACACGGCGAGGGCAGGGACGTGGTGGTGAGGCTCGCCGCCGCGGGCGGGGCCGTGGCGGTGGCGGTCCGCGACTACGGCGTCGGACTCAAGCCCGGCGAGGCGACCCGCGTCTTCAGCCGTTTCTGGCGGGCGGACCCGGCACGCGCGCGTACCACCGGCGGCACCGGCCTCGGGCTGTCCATCGCCCTGGAGGACGCGCGGCTGCACGGCGGCTGGCTCCAGGCGTGGGGCGAGCCGGGCGGCGGGTCGCAGTTCCGGCTGACGCTGCCCAGGACCGCCGACGAGCCGTTGCGGGGGTCGCCGATCCCGCTGGAACCCGGTGACTCACGGCGCAACCGCGGACCCGGCGGGACCGGCCCGGCACGGGCCGCGCTGCGCGGGGACGGCACGGGGCGCGCCGAGGGCGCGGACCGGGCGGTCACCGTACCGGCGCAGACGGCCGCCGCCACGGCCCGGGACGCCATACCGGCCCGGCCGGGTACGGCGGCTCCCACGGCCGATCCGACGGCGCTGCCCACGAGCGGCGCGCGGGTGGTGCCCCGGCCGGTGCCGGGCGCCCGGCAGGACGATCAGCCCGGCGCGGGGACGGGCCGTACGGCCGGCGGGCCCGAGGACGTGAACAGGCAAGGGGAGGGCAGGCGTGGGCACTGACCGCGAGGGGGGCCACCGGGTGCGGCCGGTGCGCGCGGTGGCGTACGCCGCCTGCGGTGTCGTACTGCTGGCCGGGTGCGCGTCGATGCCCGACCGCGGGGACCTGCGGGACGTGGCGTCGACGCCGCGGCAGGACACGCAGGTGCGGGTGTTCGCGATGCCGCCCGCGAAGGACGCCTCCGCCACGGACGTCGTGCAGGGCTTCCTGGAGGCGCTGACCAGCGACGACCCGGACTACGAGACGGCCCGCAAGTACCTGACCGCCAAGGCGGCCGAGAAGTGGCGTCCGGAGCGGTCCACGACGGTGCTCGCGGGCGGGCCGGGCACGGTGGTCGACCCCGCGCGCGGCCGTGACGAGGCCGGCGACTACTCCGTCACCCTCACCGGCACCAAGGTCGCCACCGTGGACGCGCAGCAGTCCTACGAGCCCGCCGAGGGGGAGTACCAGCAGCCGGTGCACCTGACGCGGAACAGCGAGACGGGGCAGTGGCGCATCGACGCCCCGCCGAACGGCGTCGTCATGGGCAAGTCGGACTTCCAGCGCAACTACGTGTCCGTCAACAAGTACTACTTCGCCTCGGACGGCGGCGCGGCCGAGGCGGCCGACGGGGCGGCGGAAGCCACCGCCGTCGCCGACCCGGTCTATGTGCGGCGGCGCGTGGAACCCCTGGCACAGGCCGTGCGTTCCCTCATCGACGGTCCGACGAGCCTGCTCGGGCCCGCCGTCAGGTCGAGCTTCCCCGCCGGCACGGCCCTGGCGAAGCACACCACGTCCCTGACCCCCGACGAACACAGCAAGCTGACGGTGCCGTTGAACGGCCGGGCCGCTCGCGCCGGTGCACAGGGGTGCGCCGAGATGGCGGCCCAGTTGCTCTACACGCTCCAGAGCCTCACGCCCGCCGTGGACGAGGTCGAACTGCGCTCCGGCGGCGAGCGGCTGTGCACGCTCACCGACGACGGGGCCGAGGCGATCGCGACCCGCGGCTCGGCCGAGCGCCCGGACTACCTGTACTTCGTGGACGGGAAGAAGCGGCTGGTACGGCTGCCCTCCGGAGGCAGCTCCACGGCCGTGGAGCCCGTCCCCGGGGCACTGGGCGAGGGCGGCACGGCGCTGCGGTCGGTGGCGGTCTCGCGCGACGAGCACACCGCCGCCGGGGTCGGCCTCGACGCCAGGTCGCTGTACGTCGGGTCGCTGGTGTCGAGCGGTTCGCTCGGAGACCCGGTGCTGGTCAGCGAGGGTGCCACGGAGGAGGAGCGGCTGACGCCGCCGAGCTGGGACACCCGGGGCGACCTGTGGATCGCCGACCGGAATCCCGACGATCCGCGGCTGCTGGTGCTGCGGGAGGGGTCCGGGGAGCCGGTCCAGGTGGGTACGCCGGGACTGGACGGGCGGGTCCAGGCGGTGCGGGTGGCCGCCGACGGGGTGCGGATCGCGCTGATCGTGGAGAAGGACGGCGACCGGTCGCTGCTCATCGGGCGGATCGATCGGGGCGCGAAGGCCGGCGACCCGCCGGCGGTACGGGACCTGCGGTCGGCGACGCCCGAGCTGGAGGAGGTCACGGCGATGTCCTGGGCCGGTGACAGCCGCCTGGTCGTCGTCGGCCGCGAACGCGGGGGCGTGCAGCAGGTCGGCTACGTCCAGGTCGACGGCTCCGCGCCGGAGGCCGCGGTGCCGGCCGCGCTCACCGGCGTCAAGGACATCGCCGCGTCCGAGGACGACCGGGTGCCGCTGGTGGCGTACTCGGAGGACGGGATCGTACGGCTGCCGTCCGGGACGCAGTGGCAGAAGGTCAGCACGGGGATGGCGCCGGTCTATCCGGGGTGAGGCGGCGGCCCTCGTCGGCGGCCCGCGCGGGCCGGGGCGCCGGGCGGTTCTCCACAGGCGGCCGGCCCGGGGGAGGGCGGGTTCTCCACAGGCCCGCTCTGTCCACAGGGCCCGGCAGGACCGTGCGCGGACCGGCACAGTGGTGGCCGTGCGGGGCTGGTGGCAGGACCTCACCGACCTGGTGCTGCCGACCGAGTGCGGGGGATGCGGCAGGCCGCGCTCGGTGCTGTGCCGGACGTGCCGGGCCGCTCTCGACGGGGACGGGCCGCGCCGGGTGCGGCCGGTGCCGGAGCCGGCCGGGCTGCCGGTGGTGTACGCGGCGGCGGCGTACGCCGACGAAGTACGGGCGGTGCTGCTCGCCCACAAGGAGCGCGGCGCGCTCGCACTGGCGGGGCCGCTCGGCGCGTCCCTGGCGGGCGCGGTGCGGGCGGCGCTGGGGCATGCGGAGGGGGCGGCAGCGGGGGCCCGGTGCGGGGCGGTGGACCGGGTGACGCCGGGGGCTGTGGACGGCGTGCCGGGTGGACCGGGCGGGGCGCGGCCCGTACTGCTGGTGCCGGTGCCGTCCGCGCGGCGGGCGGTGCGGGCCCGCGGGCACGATCCGGCGCGGCGGATCGCGCTGGCGGCGGCGGGCGAACTGCGGCGCGCCGGGGTGCCGGCCCGGGTGGCCGCCGTACTGCGGCAGCGGCGTGTTGTGGCCGACCAGTCGGGGCTCGGCTCCCGGCAGCGGTCGGCCAACCTCGCCGGGGCACTGGCCGTGGTCCCCGGCGCCGTGCGGCTGCTGGGCGGGGGCGGTCCGGTGGTGCTCGTGGACGACCTGGTGACGACCGGGGCGTCCCTCGCGGAGGCGGCGCGCGCGGTGCGGGAGGCGCCGGCCGTCACGGCTGAGCGCGGGACGGGGTCCCGTCCGGACAGAACGGTGCGGACGGCCGTGTATCCCGCAGCGGTGTGGGAAGGCAGAGAGGAACGGAGAGCCGGAGCGACGGAAGTGAGGGCGGACAAGGCGCCCGCCGGGCCGGGAACGACGGGCGGAATGGAAAGAGATGACGCCGTCCGCGGCGTGATCCGGGCGGCGGTGATCGCCGCACCACCAGACTCTTTCGAAATAAACCGGAACTGACTGAGGACTTACGTCGTTGCAGAGAATAAGCCGATCAATTCGTTTGAACGGAGGTACGCCGCAGTAGAGGGTGACGACATCCGTCCGGGCGAGATATGTTCGGTCGTGAGGGAAAGCCGCAGGCCACACCCCTCTTGTCCGAACGCCGCGGCGCGGGTCCCCGTCGACCATCACCCGCGCCGGTGGAGTGGATATCCCGCCCTCCGGGGAGGAGGTGGACGTCACCGAGTCCGAGGTTCCGGAGTTCACCGGAACCTGGTGCGAAAGGGAGATGCTCCGCGATCGAGCGGAGTGATCCGGGAACGGAGTTCTGCGTGGACATCGTCGTCAAGGGCCGCAAGACCGAGGTGCCCGAGCGGTTCCGGAAGCACGTGGCCGAGAAGCTGAAGCTGGAGAAGATCCAGAAGCTCGACGGCAAGGTGATCAGCCTCGACGTCGAGGTGTCCAAGGAGCCCAATCCCCGGCAGGCCGACCGCTGTGACCGAGTGGAGATCACGCTCCGCTCACGCGGTCCGGTGATCCGGGCGGAGGCGGCGGCGAGCGACCCGTACGCGGCGCTCGACCTCGCGGCGGAGAAGCTCGACGCCCGGCTGCGCAAGCAGCACGACAAGCGGTACTCGCGGCGCGGAGCGCGCCGCATCTCGGCCGCCGAGGTCCCGAACCACGTCCCGGGCGTGGCGACGCTCAACGGAAACGGCGCCGCGGGGGACCACGACCAGGACGGCGTGCCCACCAAGAAGGTCGGCTCGCTGGAGGTGCAGGGCGACGGGCCGCTCGTCGTGCGCGAGAAGACGCACGTGGCCGCCCCGATGAGCCTCGACCAGGCGCTCTACGAGATGGAGCTGGTCGGGCACGACTTCTACCTCTTCGTCGACGCCGAGACCAAGGAGCCCAGTGTCGTCTACCGGCGGCACGCGTACGACTACGGCGTGATCCACCTCCAGACGGACACCATGGTCACCCAGACGCCCTCTCCCGACGCGGGGGGCGCGCTCGGCGGCTGACCGGGCCCGCGCACGGCATGGCCGGTGCCCCTGGAGCGCGTGTGCGCCCCCAGGGGCACCGGTGTGCGACCCCGTTCGCGCCCCGCGCCGTCATCTCGATGTCGGCCGAGCATGGAATCATGGCCGCAACGGCCCAACAGGTGGGTCGTTGCCTTGGGTTGGCGCTGGCCGGGTTCCATGGCCACAGCCTTCAGGGGAGGAACGATGGCGGACAGCTTCGGACCGATGCGGGACGGGGATGCCCATGGCGGCGTCGTCGGCATGGGCCCGGAGGCGGGCACTTCACGCACGGAGCCGATCAGAGTCCTGGTCGTGGACGATCACGCCCTGTTCCGCCGCGGCCTGGAGATCGTGCTCGCCGCCGAGGAGGACATCCAGGTCGTCGGCGAGGCCGGGGACGGCGCCGAGGCCGTCGAGAAGGCCGCGGACCTGCTCCCCGACATCGTGCTGATGGATGTGCGGATGCCCAGGCGGGGCGGTATCGAGGCGTGCACCTCCATCAAGGAGGTCGCCCCCAGCGCCAAGATCATCATGCTGACGATAAGCGACGAGGAAGCCGACCTCTACGACGCGATCAAGGCGGGCGCGACCGGTTACCTCCTCAAGGAGATCTCCACGGACGAGGTGGCCACCGCCATCCGCGCGGTGGCCGACGGCCAGTCGCAGATCAGCCCGTCCATGGCGTCCAAGCTGCTCACCGAGTTCAAGTCGATGATCCAGCGGACCGACGAGCGCCAGCTGGTGCCCGCGCCCCGGCTCACCGACCGGGAACTGGAAGTCCTCAAGCTCGTCGCCACGGGGATGAACAACCGCGACATCGCCAAGGAACTGTTCATCTCCGAGAACACCGTGAAGAACCACGTGCGCAACATCCTGGAGAAGCTGCAACTGCACTCCCGGATGGAAGCGGTGGTCTACGCGATGCGGGAGAAGATCCTCGAGATCCGCTGACCGACGCTGCGGCCGGCGCCCGCCGCCGGGCGGCTCAGGCCAGCAGCCGGGCCAGTTCCCCGGCCAGGAGCGCCCGCATCTCCGGGGCGTCCACCCGCTCCACTCGTACGTCCGTGCAGTCCACCCAGCTCGCCGCCTCCACCAGCGCCTGGGCCACCGCCGGGACCGCCTTGGGGCCGTCCAGCGTGACCTGCCGGGCCACCAGCGTGCGGCCCTCCCGCCCCGGGTCCACCCGGCCGACCAGCCGGCCGCCGGCGAGGACGGGCATCGCGTAGTACCCGTGCACCCGCTTCGGCCGGGGGACGTACGCCTCCAGACGGTGGGTGAAGCCGAAGATCCGCTCCGTGCGCGCCCGCTCCCAGACCAGCGAGTCGAAGGGGGACAGCAGTGTCGTGCGGTGACGGCCGCGCGGCGGTGTCTCCAGCGCGGCCGGGTCGGCCCAGGCCGGCCGGCCCCAGCCCGCCACCGTCACCGGCACCAGACCCGAGTCGGCGATCACCGCGTCGACCTGCTCGGCCTTGAGGCGGTGGTAGTCGGCGAGGTCCGCGCGGGTGCCGACCCCCAGCGCCCGGCCGGCCAGGCGGACCAGGCGGCGCAGGCACTCGGTGTCGTCCAGCCGGTCGTGCAGCAGCGCCTCCGGGACGGCGCGCTCGGCCAGGTCGTAGACCCGCTTCCAGCCGCGCCGCTCGACGCACACCACCTCCCCGTACATCAGCGCCCGCTCCACGGCGACCTTGGTGCTCGACCAGTCCCACCACTCGCTGGTCCGCTTGGCGCCGCCCAGCTCGGTGGCGGTCAGCGGGCCCTCGGCGCGGAGCTGCTTGATCACCTGCTCGTAGGTGCCCTCGGGCAGCTCGTGATTCCAGTGCGGGCGGTCGCGGTAGGCGCGGCGGCGGAAGGCGAAGTGGGGCCACTCCTCGATGGGGAGGATGCAGGCCGCGTGCGACCAGTACTCGAAGGCGTGCGGCGCGCCGGTGCGGCCGGGTTTCCAGTAGGCGTCCTCGACCGTGTCGCGGCCCGTGGCGCCCAGCCGGGCGTACGGCACCAGCTCGTGGGAACGGGCGAGGACCGAGATGGTGTCCAGCTGGACCGCGCCCAGCCGACGCAGGACGCCGCGGACACCGGCGCGGCGGTCGGGGGCGCCCAGGAGACCCTGGGCCCGCAGGGCGATGCGGCGGGCCTCGTCCGCCGACAGTTCCGTCGCGGGGCGCGGGAAGCTCGTCATACGTCCGCACGATAGAGGGTGGCACTGACAACGGACCGGGCCGGGCTACGGCCGGGCGGGTATGTAGGGGGCCGTCGACGGCAGGCCCAGGTCGGAGGGGAGCAGGGAGCCGACCCAGCCGTCACGGCGGACGCCCTTGTTGTTGATCGAGGACCGCAGGGTGCCCTCCAGGGTGAAACCCGCGCGCCGCGCCACCGAGCGGGAGGCCGCGTTGCCGACCTCGGCGCGCCACTCCACGCGGTCGACCGACAGCCGGGTGAACGCCCACCGCGCGACGGCCACGGACGCCTCGGTGACGTAACCGTTGCCGCGGTGCTCCTCGGTGCCCCAGAAGCCGATCTCCGCCACGCCCGGGGACATCATCGTGAGCGCGACCATGCCGGTCAGGTCCCCGGCGGGCAGGAAGACGCCGAAGGTGAACATGGTGCCGTTCGCCCAGCCCGCCGGCACCACCTGCTCGGTGAAACTCCGCGCGTGTTCCGGCAGGTAGGGGGAGGGGACCGTGGTCCAGCGCTGGATGTCGGGGTCCTGGCAGGCGGCGAGGACGGCGTCGGCGTCCCGCGGGCCGACCGTCCGCAGCAGGAGACGGCCGGTGGTGAGCGTGTGGGGTTCCATCGGCCGATTCTGCTCCCCGCGCGCGCGGGCGCGCCATGCCTTTGCCGCGCGTACGCGGCCGGTCACGTTTCGCGCACATCGCCGGCGGCGCGCGGCACCATCCGCGGGGCCCGCACGTTGTCACGGGTGAGAACGGATCGGAGCGGACCCGGAGCGGACCGGAGGCGGGCGGCCGTCGTCGCGGCAGGCCTCCCGGCGTGACGGTGTCCTCGCTTACGATGGCCGTTGCTCAGTCACATCAACGGAAACCGACCGTCCCAGGCCCGACCGGCAAGGAGACCAACCCCCGTGTCCGTCCTCTCGAAGATCATGCGTGCAGGCGAAGGCAAGATCCTGCGCAAGCTGCACCGCATCGCGGACCAGGTCAACTCCATCGAAGAGGACTTCGTCGACCTCTCCGACGCCGAGCTGCGGGCCCTCACCGATGAGTACAAGCAGCGCTACGCCGACGGCGAGAGCCTCGACGACCTGCTGCCCGAGGCGTTCGCCACCGTCCGCGAGGCCGCCAAGCGCGTCCTCGGCCAGCGCCACTACGACGTGCAGATCATGGGCGGCGCCGCGCTGCACATGGGGTATGTGGCCGAGATGAAGACCGGTGAGGGCAAGACCCTCGTCGGCACCCTGCCCGCGTACCTCAACGCCCTGTCCGGCGACGGCGTCCACATCGTCACGGTCAACGACTACCTGGCCGAGCGCGACTCCGAGATGATGGGCCGCGTCCACAAGTTCCTCGGCCTCGAGGTCGGCTGCATCCTCGCCAACCAGACGCCGGCCCAGCGCCGCGAGATGTACGCCTGCGACATCACCTACGGCACGAACAACGAGTTCGGCTTCGACTACCTGCGCGACAACATGGCGTGGTCCAAGGACGAACTCGTCCAGCGCGGTCACAACTTCGCCATCGTCGACGAGGTCGACTCCATCCTCGTCGACGAGGCCCGTACGCCGCTGATCATCTCCGGTCCGGCCGACCAGGCCACCAAGTGGTACGGCGACTTCGCCAAGCTGGTCACCCGCCTGAAGAAGGGCGAGGCCGGCAACCCCCTCAAGGGCATCGAGGAGACCGGCGACTACGAGGTCGACGAGAAGAAGCGCACGGTCGCCATCCACGAGTCCGGCGTCGCCAAGGTCGAGGACTGGCTGGGCATCGACAACCTCTACGAGTCGGTCAACACCCCGCTCGTCGGTTATCTGAACAACGCCATCAAGGCGAAGGAACTGTTCAAGAAGGACAAGGACTACGTCGTCATCGACGGCGAGGTCATGATCGTCGACGAGCACACCGGCCGTATCCTCGCCGGCCGCCGCTACAACGAGGGCATGCACCAGGCGATCGAGGCGAAGGAAGGGGTGAAGATCAAGGACGAGAACCAGACCCTCGCCACGATCACCCTGCAGAACTTCTTCCGCCTCTACAAGCGCCACGGCCACGACGGCAAGGAACTGCCCGGCCTGTGCGGCATGACCGGTACGGCGATGACCGAGGCCGCCGAGTTCCACCAGATCTACAAGCTCGGTGTGGTCCCGATCCCCACCAACCGGCCGATGGTCCGCAAGGACCAGTCGGACCTGATCTACCGCACCGAGGTCGCCAAGTTCGAGGCGGTCGTCGACGACATCGCCGAGAAGCACGAGAAGGGCCAGCCGATCCTGGTCGGCACCACCTCGGTCGAGAAGTCCGAGTACCTCTCGCAGCAGCTCGCCAAGCGCGGCATCCAGCACGAGGTGCTCAACGCCAAGCAGCACGACCGGGAGGCGACGATCGTCGCCCAGGCCGGCCGGAAGGGCGCCGTCACGGTGGCCACCAACATGGCCGGCCGCGGTACGGACATCAAGCTCGGCGGCAACCCCGAGGACCTCGCGGAGGCGGAGCTGCGCCAGCGCGGCCTCGACCCCGAGGAGCACATCGAGGAGTGGGCCGCGGCCCTCCCCGCCGCCCTGGAGCGCGCCGAGCTGGCCGTCAAGGCGGAGAAGGAGGAGGTCGAGGCGCTCGGCGGTCTCTACGTCCTCGGCACCGAGCGGCACGAGTCGCGGCGCATCGACAACCAGCTGCGCGGTCGTTCCGGCCGTCAGGGCGACCCCGGCGAGTCCCGCTTCTACCTCTCCCTCGGCGACGACCTGATGCGCCTGTTCAAGGCCCAGATGGTCGAGCGCGTGATGTCCATGGCCAACGTGCCGGACGACGTGCCGATCGAGAACAAGATGGTCACCCGCGCGATCGCGTCCGCCCAGTCGCAGGTCGAGCAGCAGAACTTCGAGACGCGCAAGAACGTCCTGAAGTACGACGAGGTCCTCAACCGCCAGCGCGAGGTCATCTACGGCGAGCGCCGCCGCGTCCTGGAGGGCGAGGACCTGCACGAGCAGGTGCAGCACTTCATGGACGACACGATCGACGCCTACGTGCAGGCGGAGACCGCCGACGGCTTCCCGGAGGACTGGGACCTGGACCGGCTGTGGGGCGCCTTCCGGCAGCTCTACCCGGTGAAGGTCACCATCGAGGAGCTGGAGGAGGCGGCCGGCGACCGGGCCGGGCTGACCGCGGAGTACATCGCGGAGTCCGTCAAGGACGACATCCGCGAGCAGTACGAGGCGCGGGAGGCGCAGCTCGGCTCCGAGATCATGCGTGAGCTGGAGCGCCGGGTCGTCCTCTCCGTCCTGGACCGCAAGTGGCGCGAGCACCTCTACGAGATGGACTACCTCCAGGAGGGCATCGGCCTGCGCGCCATGGCGCAGAAGGACCCGCTGGTCGAGTACCAGCGCGAGGGCTTCGACATGTTCACCGCCATGATGGAGGGCATCAAGGAGGAGTCCGTCGGCTACCTGTTCAACCTGGAGGTCCAGGTCGAGCAGCAGGTCGAGGAGGTCCCGGTCGAGGACGCGAAGCCGTCCCTGGACAAGGGCGCGCAGGACGCGGTGCCCGCCCAGGCCGGTGCCTCGCGGCCCGAGATCCGCGCCAAGGGGCTGGACGCCCCCCAGCGGCGCAACCTCCACCTCTCCGCGCCGACCGTGGACGGCGAGGGCGGTGTCGTCGAGCGCGAGGAGCGCGCCGAGGACGAGGCGGTGAGTGCCGGGGGCGACGGCCTGACCCGCGCCGAGCGCCGCAAGCAGGCGAAGGGCGGGCGGCGCCGCAAGAAGTGACCGCGGCGGTCTCCGGGGCGGCGGCGAGCCCGTCTCCCCGGGGCCGGGCGGGGGCACGGGGCCGGGGCACCTGAGGGTGGCCCGGCCCCGCCGCGTTCCGGGCCGGTTCAGTCGTCGTCCCCGCGGGGCGGGCGCGGGCCGCCCAGTTCCACGGCGGTGCAGCGCCAGCGCAGGTCCGTCCCGTACTCCAGGCGGAACGCCATCGCGCGCAACTGCTCGCCCGCGCCGATGCGGGCGAAGACCTCCACGGCGCCGGGACGCGGTTCGAACCAGCCGATGTCGCGGACGACCGGGCGGGTGCCGCGGGCGCGCAGGGGGCCGTGCTCGGCCAGCCGGGCCAGGTCGTCGTAGGCCCGGCCGACGGTGTGGCGGAGCATGAAGTGCACCGGCCGCCGCCCGCTGAGCACCGCGAGGAGCCGCTCGGCGAACAGGTCGGTGAGCCGGGGCCGGGGTTCGGCACGGCGGGCCGGGACCGTCCGGGCGGCGGCGGACGCGGGGGTGCCGGCGGGGGCGCCGGACGGGCGGGTGTCCAGCGGGCGCGTACGGCGCTGCGCGGGGCGCGCGGGGGTGGCCGGGGGCCGGTCCCCGGGCACCGGTGTCCGCACGGCGGGGAAGGCCCCGGGACCGCGGGGCGGCGCCGCGGAAGGGCGGCGGGAGTCGTGGCGGCCGGGCGGGCGGGAGCCGGGGTGGCGGTGGCGGCGCTGTGCCCTGTTCATGACCTTGTTCATGGGGTCCCCGTTCGGCGGGCCCGAGCGATACCGGGCAGTAACTTGCTGTTGCGGACCTTGTACGGGGTGTGGCGGGCCGCTGGCAAGGGGGCGCGGACGGCCGGTCACGGCCTGGGCAATTCACCTATCCGGGGGACGGAATGGCGGCGGGGCCCGGTGCCGTGGGGCCGCGCCGGGTGAATATCCGGCGCGCGGTGGACGCCTCGGCCGGTGGACGGGAAACCCGATGGGGGAGTCCCGCGCGTATCCTGATGACTTCCCGACGACCTCCGACAAGCCCCCCGACTCCCCTCGCCGGCGGACCCCCGACCCGACCACGAAAGCGGCCAGCCATGCGCGTCTACGTTCCCCTGACCCTCCCCGGTCTCGCCGAGGCGCACCGGTCGGGACACCTGGGGAGCGGGCCGTTCACCGCCTACGCCGTCACGCCGGCGCTGCGCGAGTGGTACCTCTCGGACGACATCGAGGAACTGGAGTACGCCGCCCTCGGCCGGGCCGCCCTCGCGTCGCTGCGCCTGCTCGCCGGGGATCCCGGGGCCGCCCGCCGCCGGGTCGTGGTCGCCGTCGACGTGCCCGACGGCACCACCCAGGGCGACCCCGGCCGGGGCCTGGACCCGGCCGCGCTCGGCCAGGTCCGGGTGGCCGGGAGCGTGCCGCTGGCCAAGGCCGCGGCGGTGCACGTCGACTCCTCCGACGCGGAGGCCGACGTGGCCGCCGCGGCCGACGCGCTCGCGGCGGCGGACGGCGGGGACGACGACGCCCGGTTCGTGGTGGACGGCGCCGAGGACCACGAACTGCTGTGGTACGCGACGCAGGAGGTCCCCCACCTGGTCGGACCCGGGGACTGACCCGCGCTCCCGCCCCTGACCTGCACCGGAAGTGATCGGGACGTGACTGTCGGTGGTGGCGGGTACGTTTGTCGGCATGGGGATGCGAATGCGGACAGGGGCGCACATCGTCTGGGACTGGAACGGGACGCTGTTCCACGACAACGACGCGATCATCGAGGCGACGAACGCGGCCTTCGCCGAACTGGGCCTGGCCCCGATCACGCTGGAGCGGTACCGGGCGCTGTACTGCGTGCCGGTGCCGAAGTTCTACGAGCGGCTGCTGGGCAGGCTGCCCACCGACGCCGAGTGGCAGGTCATGGACGAGACCTTCCACCGCCACTACACCGAGCGCAGGGTGCGGTGCGGGCTCGCCGAGGGAGTGGCGGAGCTGCTCGCCGGGTGGCGGTCGGCGGGGCGCAGTCAGTCGATCCTCAGCATGTACGGCCATGAGGAACTGGTGCCGCTGGTGCGCCAATTCGGGATCGAGACGCACTTCATACGCGTCGACGGGCGGACCGGCCCCTCGGGCGGCGGCAAGGCCGAGCACATGGTCCGGCACCTGGGGGCGCTGACCGGCGTGGAGCCCGCCCGGACCGTCGTCATCGGGGACGCCGTCGACGACGCGACGGCCGCCCGGCACGCGGGAGCACGGGCGGTGCTGTACACGGGCGGCTCGCACAGCCGGAGCAGCCTGGAGCAGGCGGGCGTGCCCGTGGTGGACACGCTGGCGGAGGCGGTCGAGGAGGCCGAGCGCCTGGCGGCGTGAGGGGCCGGCACCGCCCGTCCCGTCCCCGCGTCCCGCCGGGCGCCCGTGGCTGTGCGGAACGGCGAAGTCACCTCCCGCTTTTGTACACCTACGGCTCATGACGGGTTCGGGGAGAGGAGCGATAGCCTTATGGCGTGATCAGCGCGATAGCTCGCGGGGACCTCCGTGTCCCTGCCCTGCGCCCGGAGAGCACGGACCACATCCGTGACCGGGCGGCGGTCGCTGGTCCTCGCGGGCGGGACGGGGCGTCGAGGAGCCCCGGTACGCCGGGCCTCCCCCGGACGATGACACCGACGAGAGCGGTATCACACCCGGCGGGCGCGTCCGACATGGCTGATATGCCCCCGCTCATCTCACCTTGCGGCATAGCGTCGGAACAGAACGGACACCCCGCGTCTGGGCGTTGCGTCGGAAGGCAGGAGACCGTACTTCCTTCTACGTCACGCAACGGCGCGCGACAGGAGCCAGAGGACAATGCAGACCAAGCTGGACGAAGCAAAGGCCGAGCTGCTCGACAGGGCCGCACGGGTAGCTGAGAACAGCCCGGTCGGGGGGTATCTACCGACTGGGACGACGGACGAGGACTCCCCGGACACCCCGGACCGTGAATCCGTGTTCGCGTTCCTCCGGCGCTACTACCGGCACACCGCCCCGGAGGACCTGAGCGACCGCGAACCGGTCGACGTCTTCGGCGCGGCCGTCTCGCACCACCGGCTGGCGGAGAACCGCCCGCAGGGCACGGCCAACGTCCGGGTGCACACCCCGACGGTCGAGGAGAACGGCTGGACGTGCAGCCACACCGTCGTCGAGGTGGTCACGGACGACATGCCCTTCCTCGTCGACTCCGTCACCAACGAGCTGACCCGGCAGGGACGCGGCATCCACGTCGTCGTCCACCCGCAGTTCGTGGTCCGGCGCGACGTCAGCGGCAAGCTGGTCGAGGTCCTCACCACCCCGCCCGGCCAGGACCTCCCGCACGACGCGCACGTCGAGTCCTGGATCCACGTCGAGATCGACCGTGAGACCGACCGCGCGGACCTGAAGCAGATCACCGCCGATCTGCTGCGGGTCCTGTCCGACGTCCGCGAGACCGTCGAGGACTGGGGCAAGATGCGCCAGGCGGCCGTCGCCCTCGCCGAGGACCTGCCCGCCGAGCCCGCCCCCGCCGACCTGGACCGGCAGGAGGTGGACGAGGCCCGTGAGCTGCTGCGCTGGCTGGCCGACGACCACTTCACCTTCCTCGGCTACCGCGAGTACGAGCTGCGCGGCGACGACTCCCTCGCCGCCGTCCCCGGCACCGGCCTGGGCATCCTGCGCGCCGACCCCCACCACGAGGCCGGCGAGGACCACCCCGTCAGCCCGTCCTTCGAGCGGCTGCCGGCCGACGCCCGCGCCAAGGCCCGCGAGCACAGGCTGCTGGTGCTGACCAAGGCCAACAGCCGGGCGACCGTGCACCGGCCGTCGTACCTGGACTACGTCGGCGTCAAGAAGTTCGACGCCGAGGGCAACGTCGTCGGGGAGCGCCGCTTCCTCGGGCTCTTCTCCTCCGCCGCGTACACCGAGTCCGTCCGCCGGGTGCCGGTCATCCGGCGCAAGGTGCAGGAGGTGCTGGAACGGGCCGGGTTCTCGCCCAACAGCCACGACGGCCGCGACCTGCTCCAGATCCTGGAGACCTACCCGCGCGACGA
The DNA here is from genome assembly GCF_020521275.1 of Streptomyces daghestanicus. Classification (NCBI taxonomy): domain Bacteria; kingdom Bacillati; phylum Actinomycetota; class Actinomycetes; order Kitasatosporales; family Streptomycetaceae; genus Streptomyces; species Streptomyces daghestanicus. The sequence goes on from NZ_BNDX01000016.1 coordinate 200,532, forward strand.
GCTGTTCCAGACGCCGGTCGGCGAACTGCAAACCATCGCCACCTCCGTGCTCTACCTCCAGGAGCGCCGGCGCCTGCGCCTCTACCTCCGCCAGGACGAGTACGGGCGCTACTACTCCGCGCTGGTCTACCTCCCCCGCGACCGCTACACCACCGGCGTCCGGCTGCGGATCATCGACATCCTCAAGGAGGAACTCGGCGGCATCAGCGTCGACTTCACCGCCTGGAACACCGAGTCGATCCTCTCCCGGCTGCACTTCGTCGTCCGCGTCCCGCAGGGCACCGAGCTGCCCGAGCTGTCCGACGCCGACAAGGACCGCATCGAGGCCCGGCTGGTGGAGGCCGCCCGCTCCTGGGCGGACGGCTTCGCCGAGGCGCTCACCGCCGAGTTCGGCGAGGAGCGCTCCGCCGAGCTGCTGCGCCGCTACGGCGGCGCCTTCCCCGAGGGCTACAAGGCCGACCACGGCCCCCGCTCGGCCGTCGCCGACCTCGGCCACCTGGAGGCGCTGGACGAGGAGCGCACCTTCGCGCTGAGCCTGTACGAGCCGGTCGGCGCCACGCCCGAGGAACGCCGGTTCAAGATCTACCAGAAGGGCGGCTCGGTCTCCCTGTCGGCCGTGCTGCCGGTGCTCAGCCGGCTCGGCGTCGAGGTCACCGACGAGCGGCCGTACGAGCTGCGCTGCGCCGACCGCACCACGGCCTGGATCTACGACTTCGGGCTGCGCATGCCCAAGGCGGTGGCCGGCGGCGCCGACTACCTCGGCGACGACGCCCGCGAGCGGTTCCAGGACGCGTTCGCCGCCGCCTGGAACGGCAAGGCGGAGAACGACGGCTTCAACGCCCTGGTGCTCAGCGCCGGGCTGACCTGGCGGCAGGCCATGGTGCTGCGCGCCTACGCCAAGTACCTGCGGCAGGCCGGGTCGACGTTCAGCCAGGACTACATGGAGGACACCCTCCGCAACAACGTCCACACCACCCGGCTGCTCGTCTCCCTGTTCGAGGCGCGGATGTCGCCCGACCGGCAGCGCGCCGGACACGAGATCGTCGACGCCCTCCTGGAGGAGCTGGAGGCCGCCCTCGACCAGGTGGCGAGCCTCGACGAGGACCGCATCCTGCGGTCCTTCCTCACCGTCATCAAGGCGACCCTGCGCACCAACTTCTTCCAGGAAGCGGAGCCGGGCCGGCCGCACGACTACGTCTCCATGAAGTTCGACCCGCAGGCCATCCCCGACCTGCCCGCGCCGCGCCCGGCGTTCGAGATCTGGGTGTACTCGCCGCGCGTCGAGGGCGTGCACCTGCGGTTCGGCAAGGTCGCGCGCGGCGGGCTGCGCTGGTCCGACCGCCGGGAGGACTTCCGCACCGAGATCCTCGGCCTGGTCAAGGCGCAGATGGTGAAGAACACCGTCATCGTCCCGGTCGGCGCCAAGGGCGGCTTCGTCGCCAAGCAGCTGCCCGACCCGAGCGCGGACCGGGACGCGTGGCTGGCGGAAGGTATCGCCAGCTACCGGACGTTCATCTCGGCGCTGCTCGACATCACCGACAACATGGTGGCCGGCGAGGTCGTGCCCCCGGCCGGTGTGGTCCGGCACGACGAGGACGACACCTACCTGGTCGTCGCCGCCGACAAGGGCACCGCCACCTTCTCCGACATCGCCAACGAGGTCGCCGAGAGCTACGACTTCTGGCTCGGGGACGCCTTCGCCTCCGGCGGCTCGGCCGGCTACGACCACAAGGGCATGGGCATCACCGCGCGCGGCGCCTGGGAGTCCGTCAAGCGGCACTTCCGGGAGCTGGGCACCGACACCCAGAGCGAGGACTTCACGGTCGTCGGCATCGGTGACATGTCCGGTGACGTGTTCGGCAACGGCATGCTGCTCAGCGAACACATCCGCCTGGTCGCCGCCTTCGATCACCGGCACATCTTCCTCGACCCGAAGCCCGACGCGGCCGTCTCCTACGCCGAGCGCCGCCGCCTCTTCGAGCTGCCCCGCTCCTCCTGGGCGGACTACAACAAGGAGCTGCTGTCGGCGGGCGGCGGCGTCTTCCCCCGGTCGGCCAAGTCGATCCCGGTCAACGCGCACGTCCGCGAGGCCCTGGGCATCGAGGGCAAGGTCTCCAAGATGACCCCGGCCGACCTGATGAAGGCGATCCTGCACGCACCGGTCGACCTGCTGTGGAACGGCGGCATCGGCACGTACGTCAAGGCGTCCACCGAGTCCAACGCCGACGTCGGTGACAAGGCCAACGACGCCATCCGGGTCGACGGCGCCGACCTGCGCGTCCAGGTCGTCGGCGAGGGCGGCAACCTGGGTCTGACCCAGCTCGGCCGGATCGAGTTCGCCGCGAAGGGCGGCCGGGTCAACACCGACGCCATCGACAACAGCGCGGGCGTGGACACCTCCGACCACGAGGTGAACATCAAGATCCTGCTCAACGGCCTGGTCGCGGACGGCGACATGACGGTCAAGCAGCGCAACAAGGTGCTCGCCGAGATGACCGACGAGGTCGGCCGGCTGGTGCTGCGCAACAACTACGCGCAGAACACGGCGATCGCCAACGCGCTGGCCCAGTCCAAGGACATGCTCCACGCGCAGCAGCGGTTCATGAAGCACCTGGTGCGCGAGGGGCACCTGGACCGGGCGCTGGAGTTCCTGCCCACCGACCGGCAGATCCGCGAGCGGCTCAGCAACGGGCGCGGGCTGACCGGCCCGGAGACGGCCGTGCTGCTGGCGTACACGAAGATCACGGTCGCCGAGGAACTGCTGCACACCTCGCTGCCCGACGACCCGTACCTCAAGGGCCTGCTGCACGCGTACTTCCCGGCCGCGCTGCGCGAAGGGTTCGCCGACCGGATCGACACGCACCCGCTGCGCCGCGAGATCACCACGACCGTGCTGGTCAACGACACGGTCAACACCGGCGGTACGACGTATCTGCACCGGCTGCGCGAGGAGACCGGCGCGTCGCTGGAGGAGATCGTGCGGGCGCAGACCGCGGCCCGCGCCATCTTCCGCTCCTACGACGTGTGGGACGCGGTGGAGGGGCTGGACAACAAGGTGGAGGCGGCCGTCCTGACCCGGATCAGGCTGCACTCGCGCCGGCTGGTCGAGCGCGGCACGCGCTGGCTGCTGAACAACCGGCCGCAGCCGCTCCAGCTCGCCGAGACGGTCGGTTTCTTCGCCGACCGGGTGGAGCAGGTCTGGTCGGAGCTGCCGAAGCTGCTGCGCGGCGCGGACGCGGACTGGTACCAGCGCATCCACGACGAGCTGACCGGCGCGGGCGTCCCGGACGAGGTGGCCACGCGGGTGGCCGGGTTCTCCTCGGCCTTCCCGACGCTGGACATCGTGTCGGTGGCCGACCGCACGGGCAAGGAGCCGCTGGACGTCGCGGAGGTCTACTACGACCTCGCGGACCGGCTGGGCATCACCCAGCTCATGGACCGGATCAGCGAGCTGCCGCGCGCGGACCGCTGGCAGTCCATGGCCCGCGCGTCGATCCGGGAGGACCTGTACGCGGCACACGCCTCGCTCACCGCCGATGTGCTGGCGGCGGGCAACGGGACGTCGACGCCGGAGCAGCGGTTCACGGTGTGGGAGGAGAAGAACACGGCGATCCTCGGGCGGGCGCGGGCCACGCTGGAGGAGATCCGCAGTTCGGACGCCTTCGATCTGGCCAATCTGTCGGTGGCGATGCGGACGATGAGGACGCTGCTGCGCACGCACTCGTAGGAGCCGACCCTCCCTGACCTTCCGGACATTCAGGTCATCACGGATAAAGTGGCCGGATGGCTGGGTGGTCGCGTTCCGAATCCGGGCCGAGCACGGCGGACGTCCCCTGGGCGGCCGCCGTGCTCGTGCTTTTCCTGCTGCTGCTGGTCGTGGTGCGGCTGCCGTGGGCCGGTGACCTCGGGCTGCACGCGGCCACCGTCGAACGGCTGCGGCACAGCCTGGCCGACCCCGGCAACCCGCTGGTCGACGCGGACACGCCGAGTCCGTACTACTCGCCGTGGACGGTCGTCCTCGGGGCGGTGGCGAAGGTCAGCGGGGCGCCGGTGTTCGTGGTGCTGCGCTGCGGCGCGCTGGCCGGGCTGGCGGTGCTGGTGACGGGGGTGTGGCGTTACGTCCGGACGCTGAGCGCGCACCGGGCGGCGCCGGCGGTGGTGCTGCTGTGCCTGCTGTTGCTGTGGGGGACGGACGCGTTCGCGTGGAGCGGGTTCGTCGGGCTGAACTCGCTGGCGCTGACGGTGGCGTATCCGAGTGTGGTCGCGCTGGGGCTGTCCTTCCACCTCTGGGCCGGGCTCGCGTCGGCGGCGGCACCGGGGGCGGGCCGGGGCGGGTGGGCGCGGTGGGCCGGGCTCGGGGTGCTGTGGGCGGTGGTGCTGCTGTGCCATCAGTTCACCGGGGTGGTGGCCTCGTTGGGGGCCGTCGCCACGGTGGTCGGGGCGCGGCCGGTGTGGCGGGCGGTGGGCCTGCGGCTGGTGGCAGCGGTGATCGTAGGGACCGCGGTGGTGTGGGCCTGGCCGTACTACGACTTCTTCGCGCTGGCCGGGGCCGGGGGCGGTCTTGAGGCGGTGCACCGGCCGCTGTACCGGGGGTGGGGCGGACGGTACTGGCTGCTGCTGCTCGGGTTGGTCGCGCTGGGGGCGCGGTGGCGGCGGGACCGGCGGGACGCGCTGGTGCTGTTCTTCCTGCTGGGGGCGGTCGTGGTGGGGGCGGGATGGGTGAGCGGGCACTGGTCGTGGGGGCGGGCGTTGCCGGCGGCGCTGATTCCCGCGCAGGTGGCGGCGGGGGTGGAGGCGTCGGCGGCCGGGCGGCGGCGGGTGGTGCGGGCGGGGTGGGCGGGTGCGCTGGGGTGCGCGTTGGTGGTGGGGGCGTGGGCGCAGTCGGGGACGCTCGGGTACGTCGTCGGGCGGGGGGTGCTGCCGGGGGTGATCGCGGGCAAGTACCGGGAGCCGTGGGAGGGGTACCACTGGATCACGCCGTGGGTGCGGTACGGGGACGTGGTGATGGCGCGGACGTTTCCGGCGCGGCAGATCCCGGCGTACGGGGCGTACACGGTGGCGCCCGGGTATCCCGACTTCTTCCTGCCGGACGAGCGGGCGCGGGGGGTGGCTGTCCGGCGGTACTTCGCGGCGGGGGCCGGGGCGGGGGAGCGGGTGGGGATCCTGCGGGAGTACGGGGTGCGGTGGGTGGTGGACGGGGTGGGGCGGGGATGGGAGGGGGTGCGGGAGGTGGCGCGGGGGCCTCGGGGGCAGGTGCTGTATGAGGTGGTGGGGTGAGGGGGCCGGGGCGCGGTGTGCGGAGGGGCGGTCCGGCGTTGAGGGCGCGGTGGGGGAGCGGTGCGCGGCGCGGCGCTGCGGGGCGCTGTCTGCGCCCAGCCGTGCCGCCCTGGGGACACCTCCCGGGACGTTCGCGCACGGGGAGAGGCACGACTGCCCGCAGGCGGCGGGTGTCCGTGGCCCGTACGTGGGGTCAGCGGAGGAAGGATCTGACGGCGCGGGCGGCGTGTCGGAGGCGGGGGCTGGTCAGCTGGTGGAGGGTGCGGGCGGGGCCCGCCGGAACCCAGCGGAGCTGGAGGCGGCCGGGGGCGTGAAGTTCCGGGGCCGCGGTGATCCGGTGGGGGGTGAGGCCGGCGCGGTAGGGGACCCGGGCCGTGCGGGGCGGGAAGGGCGGGGCCAGGAGGAGGCCCGTATGCGTGTGGCCCTCGTGGCGGAGGCGGAGCACCGGGTGCCGTACGCCCGCGAAGCCGTGCGGGGGGAGCCGGGCGGCTGCCAGGTCCAGGCGGACCCGGCCCTCGAAGACGCCGGGGCGGACGGGGGAGAGGCGGAACGGGACGGTCAGGCGCCGGGCGCCCGGGGAGAGGAGGAGGGCGGCGCGCCGCGGGCCCACGGGCAGGCGCAGCGCGGGGTCGTAGGTGCGGACCGCGAGGTCGAGGCAGGCGCCCGGCCCCGGCACCACCTCGGTGATCTCGTGGCGGAACCAGGCGCTGAAGAACGGGCGGGTGTCCAGTTCCAGGTCGGTCAGGTCGAGGTCGAGGCGGGCGGCGGGGGACTCGGGCACACGGTCGCCCCAGTACACCCTGCCGTCCCCGTCGGTCGCCGTCCACCGGGGTGCCACGCCGTGGCCCAGCCCCTGGGCCGCCAGGCGCGCGTCGCTCAGGCGGCGGTCGCGGACGAGCCGGGTGACGACCCGTTCGGCGCGCGGCAGCCGGGCGTACGCGCCCGGTGTGAGCGTGTCCAGATAGGGGACGACGAGGTCGGCGAAGGAGGCCAGCCACGCCTCGTCGCGGAACGGCAGGTCACCGGCGTACATCCGGAAGTCGTGCTTGAGGAACTTGTAGTCCTTGTCCTCGCGGAGCGACTCGTGCCCGCTCTCGGCGAGGAACGCGTCGATCAGGCGTTGTACGTGGACGCGGTCGGCGACGTTGCTCAGCCGGTCGCGCTGGTTGGAGATGGAGGCGGCGGCGGAGCCGGCGTACGGGGCGATGTACCAGAGGTAGACCGGCTCCGGGATGACGCTGAACGTCTTGGCCAGGCAGTACGCCTGCGCGGAGAAGAGCTGGTCCTCGTAGTGGATGCCCTCGGGGAAGCGCAGGGCGTGCCGGTCGAGGAAGGCGCGGGCGTACATCTTGCTGGTGGCGAGGTGCTCGAAGAGGAGGCGGGGGTCGGCCTCGATGCCGTCGAGGGTGCGGCGTTCGGCGACCAGGTGGGGCATCCAGGTCGAGCGGCGGCCGGTGTCGGCGCGGACCCGGCGCACCGCGCCCATCGCGAAGTCGAGGTCGCGGGCGCGGTGGGCGGCGAGGAGCAGTTCGACGGCGCGTTCAGGGAGTTCGTCGTCGCTGTCGAGGAACATCAGATAGGGGGCGCGGGAGAGCTCGATGCCCCGGTTGCGCGGGGCGCTGCACCCGCCGCTGTTCTCGGGCAGCCGGACGTAGACGATCCGGTGGTCCTCGGCGGCCAGGGCACGGGCGACGGCCGGGGTGTCGTCGGTCGAGGCGTCGTCGCTGATGACGATCTCGATGTTCGGGTGGGTCTGGCGGCGGACGGAGGCCACGGCGCGGGGCAGGCGCGCGGCGTCGTCGTGGACGATGACCGTGACCGTGACGTCGGGGGCGGTGGTCATGCGATCTCCTCCGGGGACGGGGCCGGGGTGCGGTCCTCCAGCGGGAGCACGGGGGGCAGCGACGGCTCGTCCTGGCCGAGGAAGACGCGGCGGACGACGCGTTCGGCGGCGCGGCCGTCGTCGTACTCGCAGAACCGGCGGCGGAAGGCGGCCCGTGCCTTCGCCGCCCGGTCGTCGCGCCAGGCGTCGGTGGTGAGGATCTCCGTCAGTTCGGCCTGGGTACGGGCGACCGGGCCGGGCGCGTCGGCCATCAGGTCGAAGTAGACGCCGCGGGTCTCGCGGTAGACCTCCCAGTCGTCGGCGTGGATGACGAGGGGGCGGTCCAGGTTGGCGTAGTCGAACATGATCGACGAGTAGTCCGTGACCAGGGCGTCGGCGGCCAGGCAGAGGTCCTCGACGGGGTCGTAGGCGGAGACGTCGATGACGCGGCCGGTGCGGCGCAGGCCGGTCAGCGGGGAGGGGCCGGTGTCGTAGAAGTAGTGCGCGCGCACCAGCAGAACCGTTTCCTCACCGAGCTGGTCGGCCAGGGCGGCGAGGTCCAGACGGGGTCTCCAGGCGGCCTCGTAGTCGCGGTGGGTGGGGGCGTAGAGGACGGCGCGGCGGCCGGGGGCGATGCCGAGGCGCTCGCGGACCGCGCGGACCTCGGCGGCGCCGGCGGTGTAGTAGACGTCGTTGCGCGGATAGCCGTGGTCGAGGGAGGTCCAGCGGGACGGGTAGGCCCGCCGCCACATGCGGGTGGAATGGCTGTTGGCGGAGACGCTGAAGTCCCATTTGTCGACGCGCTCGAGCAGGGCCTGGAAGTCCAGGCCCTTGGAGGCCGCCGGGTAGGGCAACTGGTCCAGGCCCATCCGCTTCAGGGGCGTGCCGTGGTGGGTCTGGAGGTGGACCGCGTCGGGGCGTTTGACGACCGCGTTGGGAAAGTTGACGTTGTTGACCAGGAACTTGGCGCGGGCCAGGACCTCCCCGTAGCGGCGGGTGCCGGGGACGACGTGGTCGGTGCCGGGCGGCAGGAGGGCGGCGTCGGCGGCGTTCACCACCCACACCGGGTGGATGTCCGGGGCGAGTTCGCCGAGTCTGGCGGCGATCGCGGCCGGGTTGCAGGCCACGCCGCGGTTCCAGTACGCGGAGAAGACGGCGAGGCGGGGCTCGACGGGGGCGGTCAGGGCGCGGCGGTACCGGTGGTCGCGGAGCCGGGCGGCGGCCTGGCGACGGCCGGCCCGTACCGTGCCGCGGACCGTGCGGCGGGCCTTGTTGGCGGCCTGGAAAGCCCGGTACCTGCCGTACGCGCCCTCCTCCAGCAGCGACCGGCGCACGCCCTCCGGACCGGCCGGGCGGGGGTGGCCCTCGGGGCGGCGGCGTACGGCGGCGAGCGAGGCGCGGCGGAAGAACTCCCGGGCGACCGGCTCGGGCATCCCCGCCCGCACGAAGGTGCGCAGACAGTCGCGGACCATGAGGTCGTACAGGACGGCGTACGGGGCCGGGCGCCCGCGGGCGAGGTCCAGGAGCCGTTCGTAGCGCTCGACCAGGGCGTAGCGCTGCTCGGCGGTGACCGGGGGCAGGCTCTCCGGACGCGGCCGGCGGTCCTCGTACGCGGGGCGGGGCAGGGCCGCCACCCGGTCGGCCAGCAGCAGCGCGGCGTACGCGGCGAACGGCTCGTCGCCGGCCGACAGGAACCGCTCGTGCGCCCGCCAGAACGCGGCCCGGACCACCCGCGTGCCGAGCAGCGGGGCCGTCCTCAGCAGGTACGCGCGGTCGTCGAGCGGCAGCGGGGCGCGGCCCGCGCGGGCCAGCGGGGGGCCGTCCGGGGAGGGCAGGGCGGAGGTCCGCCAGGTGGAGCGGACGTGGTCGAGGAGGAGGACGTCGACCGCGTCCGGGTCGGGCAGGGCGGCGGTGTGCTCCGCGACGGCGCGCGGGGTGCCGACGGGCAGGCCGTCCTCGGCGTGGACGAAGTGCAGCCAGCGGCCGGTCGCGCGGGCCGCCCCCGCCGACCGGGCCGCCGCCGCGCCGGTGCCGTCCGGCAGGGGCACCACCAGGCAGACGGCGGCGTGCCGCTCGGCCGCCTGCCGCGCCCAGTCGCCGACGGCGGCGACGACGACCTCGGTCTCCGGGCGCGGGTGGGCGGTGAGGGAGTCGAGGAGCCCGGTCAGGCGGTCCTGGGGGTCGGGCCCGTGGACGACGACACTGAGTTCGGGCATCTCGGTGGTCTCCTTCGCCTGCGACGCTCCCCGGCACACCTATGCGGACATGATGGCATCAAACCGACAAAAGGTGCGGCCGGGGCTGCGCCTCACGAGGGAACGCCGGCGGTCTTCCCGGCGGGGCCGGCCTTCGGAGCGGGTTCCGCCTGTCCGGTGGGGTCGGCCTTCGGAGCGGGTTCCGCCTGTCCGGTGGGGTCGGCCTTCGGGGTGGCGGGCGCGGCCTTCGGCTTCGGCTTGGGCTTCGGCCGTGCCTTGTCCGGGCCGCCGGTGAACGCCTCGTACTCCTTGAGCACCTCGTCCGTCGGGCCGTCCATGCGCAGCTCGCCGCGCTCCAGCCACAGCACCCGGTCGCAGGTGTCGCGGATGGACTTGTTGCTGTGGCTGACCAGGAACACCGTGCCCGCGTGCTTGCGCAGCTCGCGGATGCGGGCCTCGGAACGCTTCTGGAAGGAGCGGTCGCCGGTGGCCAGCGCCTCGTCGATGAGGAGCACGTCGTGGTCCTTGGCGGCGGCGATGGAGAAGCGCAGCCGGGCGGCCATGCCGGAGGAGTACGTGCGCATCGGGAGCGTGATGAAGTCGCCCTTCTCGTTGATGCCCGAGAAGTCGACGATCTCCTGGTAGCGCTCCTTGATCTGCTCGCGGGACATGCCCATGGCGAGGCCGCCGAGGTAGACGTTGCGCTCACCGGTCAGGTCGTTCATCAGCGCGGCGTTGACGCCGAGCAGGGACGGCTGGCCGTCGGTGTAGATCTTGCCGTTCTCCACCGGGAGCAGGCCGGCCACCGCCTTGAGCAGCGTCGACTTGCCGGAGCCGTTGGTGCCGATCAGTCCGATGGCCTCACCCCGGTACGCGGCGAAGGACACGTTCCGCACCGCGTGCACCTTGCGCACGCCGGCCGCCTTCTCCGCCTGCTTGCGGCGGAGCATGCGGTTGAGGGCGGCGGTCGCCGAGCCGCGTCCGGCGCCGGTGCCGTTGACCCGGTAGACGATGTCGACGCCGTCGGCGACGACGGTGGGGACCTTCTCGTTGCTGTCAGCCACGGCCGTACGTCTCCTCAGCCTTCCAGAAGTAGATGAAGCCGCCGATCCCGGCGAGCAGGGCCCAGCCCAGGGCGAGCAGCCACACGTGGGAGGGCAGCTGGCTCGCGTGGAAGGTGTCGATCAGGGCGAAGCGCATCAGGTCGATGTAGACGGCGGCGGGGTTGGCCTGGAGCACCGGGCCGACCCAGGACGGCAGGTCGCCGTGCTTGCTGATCAGGTGGTCGATGCTCCACATCACGCCGGAGACGTACATCCAGGTGCGCAGCGCGAACGGCATCAGCTGGGCGATGTCCGGGATCTTGGAACCCAGCCGGGCCATGATCATCGCCACACCGGCGTTGAAGGTGAACTGCAGCACCAGGGCCGGGATCGCCAGCACCCAGGACGGGGCCGGCGGCACACCGAACGCCAGCAGGATGACGACCAGCGCGGCCATGGAGTACAGCAACTGCTTGAGCTGCTGGAGGCAGAACGACACCGGCAGCGCGGCCCGCGGGAAGTGCAGGGCGCGGACCAGGCCGAGGTTGCCGGAGATCGCGCGGGTGCCCGACATGATCGAGCTCTGTGTGAAGGTCCAGATGAAGACGCCGGTGACGAGGAAGGGGACGTAGTCGGGCACGCCCTTCTTGGTCTGCAGCAGCACGCCGAAGATCAGGAAGTACACCGCCGCGTTCAGCAGTGGCGTCATGACCTGCCAGACCTGGCCCAGCTTGGCCTGGCTGTACTGGGCGGTCAGCTTGGCGGTGGAGAACGCGCCGATGAAGTGCCGGCGGGCCCACAGCTGACGCACGTACGCGGGCAGGGAGGGGCGGGCGCCGCTGACCGAGAGGCCGTGGCGGGCGGCGAGCGCCGCGAGGTCTTCGGCGGCCGGGGCGGCGGTCGTCGTCGGGGGCGGTGTGTGGAGGACCTGGCTCACATCCGCTGCTTTCACTCGGGGGAGGGACTCGGGGGGATGAGTCGCGGTGCCCGCGTCGGACGAGTGGCGGCTGCGTCGGGACGGGACTGCGGTGCTGTGTCGAGAACGGGACGGCGGTGCTGTGTCGAGAACGGGACTGCGGTGGTGGTGCGGTCGGGACGGGTCCGACCTGTGGGAACGGGACCGACCCGTCGGAACGGGACCGACCCGTCGAAACGGGGCTGGCCTGTCGAAACGGAACCGACTCGCCGGGACGGGACCGACCCGTCGGGACGGTAGCGGCCTGTTCCGCCGGATTCCGCCGGAACGGCGCGCGAGGAGCCCGCTACGTCGGGACGGGACCGTATCGTCGCAACGGAGCGTAGGCCGAATCGGCGTCGGAACGCAACCGTTTCGTCGTGACGCCCCTATGCTTGGGGCGCATGACGACCCACGCCGACGAGCCTCAGCCACGTCCGCGCCGCAGGGCCCCCGCCGGGGCCGCCGTCCTGCGGGCGGACGTCACGGAGGCGATCAGGGCGGCCGTCTTCGAGGAACTCGCGGCCGTCGGCTACGCGCGGATGTCCATCGAGGGGATCGCGCGCCGGGCGGGCGTCGGCAAGACGGCGGTGTATCGGCGCTGGCGCTCCAAGCTGCACCTGGTGCTGGACATCGTGTCGGCGCTGGCCGTGCAGGGGCTGCCCGCGCCCGACACGGGCTCCCTCGACACCGATCTGCGGATGCTGTACGAGGTGACCTCGCGGGCCCTGCGGCACCCGGTGGCCTCGCAGGTCATCCCCGACCTCCAGGCCGAGGCGGCCCGCAACCCGGAGATCGCCGAGGCGATGCAGAAGGCGGTGCGGGAAGGGCAGGACGGGGTCGCCAGCTCGATCCTGGCGGCGGCCGAGCGGCGCGGCGAGATCCGCGCCGGTTACGACCACGACCTGGCGCTGGACCTGATCTCCGGGCCGCTGTACTGGCGCTCGGTGGTGATCCGCGGCCCGAAGCCGCCGAAGGGATACCTGGCGGCGCTGACCCGGGCGACGGCGGCGGCGCTGAGGGCGCTGTAGCCCGCGGTCGCATCGGGCCCGGCCCCGGCTTAGCGGGCCGGTGCCGCCTCCGGGTGCAGCCGCACCCAGCCCTCCCAGGCCGACGTGATCATGTCCTGGACGTCGTACTTGGCCTTCCAGCCCAGGTCGGCGGTGGCGCGCTCGGCGGAGGCGACGACGCTCGCCGGGTCGCCGGGGCGGCGCGGGGCGACCGTCGGGGAGAGGTCATGGCCGGTGACCCTGGTGATCCGGTCGATCATCTCGCGGACCGAGACGCCCTCGCCCCGGCCGATGTTCACGGTGAGGTCGCGGCCGGGGGCGGACCGCAGCGCGCGGGCCGCGGCCACATGGGCCTCCGCCACGTCCGCCACGTGGATGTAGTCCCGTACGCAGGTGCCGTCGGGGGTGGCGTAGTCGTCGCCGAAGATCAGCGGGGGCGTGTGCCCGGTCAGCCGCTCGAAGACCATGGGGACGAGGTTGTGCACGCCGGTGTCGGCCAGCTCGGGGGCGCGGGCGCCGGCGACGTTGAAGTAGCGCAGCGACGCCGTCGACAGTCCCGTCGCCCGGCCCGTCGCCCGGACCAGCCACTCGCCGGCGAGCTTGGTCTCGCCGTACGGCGACAGGGGCACGCAGGGCGTTTCCTCGGTGACCAGGTCCACGTCGGGCGTCCCGTACACCGCCGCCGAGGAGGAGAAGACGAAGGACGGCACGCCCGTCTCCGTGACCGCCTCCAGCAGGACGCGCAGGCCCTCCACGTTCTCCCGGTAGTAGCGCAGCGGCAGCTCCACCGACTCGCCGACCTGCTTCTTCGCGGCCAGGTGGACGACGCCGGTGACCCGGTGGCCGGCCAGGGCCCGGCGGACGCGGTCGCCGTCCAGGACCGAGCCCTCGACCAGGGGCACGTCCTTCGGCACCCGGGCGGCGACGCCGGTGGACAGGTCGTCGTACACCACGGTCCTCTCACCCGCGTCGGTCATGGCCCGTACGACATGCGCTCCGATGTAGCCGGCGCCGCCGGTGATCAGCCAGGTCATGGTGGCCGTCCCCTCGTCAGTTGCCTGAGTGGCGGTGGTCGCCCCTCCGGTGGTCGCCTCTCAGTGAAGCAGGCGGCGGAGCCTGCCACGAACCACCGCCGCCGCGCCCCGCGCCCCGTGCGCCACCCGCAGGGCCAGCGCGCCGGAGTGCGTGGCGTACGGCTGGACGAGGACCACGCCGTGCCGGACGCTCGGCAGGGCGCGGCGGCGCGTGCGGCCGGTGTCCGTGCGGGCGTGCGCCGTCACCTCGCGTGTCGTGCCGTCCCGGAAGCGGAGGCGCAGCCGCAGTTCCCAGGTGCCGGGACCGAGGGCGGCCCGCCCGGTCAGGCCGACGGTGACCGCCGCCGGCCACACCGGCCCCCCGGAGGTCGGCGCGGACGGCGCGGGGGTCTCGAACAGCGCCGTCCGGCGTCCGCCGGCCAGCCCGTCCTCCCGCCGCCGCCACTCCGCGTCGACGGCTACGGGGCCGGCCCGCGCGATCCGGCCGTACAGCTCGTGCAGGCGCAGCCGCAGGACCCCGGCCGGGGCCAGCTCCGCGTCCACAGCCAGCGGCAGCAGCCGGAGCGGGCGGCTGAGCAGGGGCTCCAGCGTGACCTGCGGGAGCGACGGCGACCAGACGGGCGTGCCGCGGGGGCCCGTCGCGTACGGCGGGAGCAGCCGGGCCGGGCGGGCCGCCAGTTCCCGCAGCCGGGGCAGGTCGCGCGGCTCGGGGGAGGCCAGGACGACCCGCCCGATCAGACGGCCCGGCGCGGTCGGGGAGCGGGCCCAGTCGGCGGCGTCGTACTCCGCGAGGTACGCCCGCGTGTGCGCCCACCATGCGCGCCGGTAGTGCGCGTCGTGCAGGCCCAGTTCACGGACGTACATCCGCAGCTCGTGGTCGAGGAACTTGGCGCGGGCGGCGCGCGCGAGCCCCTTCTCCCCGGCGGCCAGCAGGATGTCGTGCGCCGTCCGGCAGGCGTGCAGGCGGGCCCGCCAGTTGCCCACGTCGGCGCGGTCCAGGGAGATCGACAGGCGCGCGGCGGACCGGCGTACGTGCCAGACGTAGACCCGGTCCGGGACGAGGGCCGTCCGGGGGCCGGCGGCCAGGACGCGTGCGGTGAAGACGAAGTCCTCGTAGGGGAAGCGGCCGTCGGGGAAGCGGATGCCGTGCTCGCGCAGGAAGGCGGTGCGGTAGAGCTTGTTGACGCAGAGGGTGTCGTGGACCAGGCGGGGGTGCCGGGCGGGGTGGGCGACGACCGCGCGCGTCGCGTACAGCGGCGCCTGCCACGCCACCTCGCGCCCGGCGGGCAGCTCCCGGCGCACGCACAGCCCGGCCGCCACCTGCGCGCGCTCCTCGACGGCCGCCGCCAGCAGCGCGTCCACCGCGCCCGGCGGGAGGACGTCGTCGCTGTCCAGGAACATCACGTACGGCGCGGTCACCGCCGCCAGGCCGGTGTTGCGCGGGGTGCCGCAGCCGCCGCTGTTGGCCGGCAGCCGGACCACCCGCAGCCGGGGCTCGCGCGCGGCGAGCCGGGCGAGCAGCTCCGCGCTGCCGTCGGTCGAGCAGTCGTCGACCGCGACGACCTCGCGCACGGCGTCGCCCTGCGCCAGCGCGGACCGCACGGCGTCGGTCACATGGGCGGCGTCCTGGTAGCCGATGACGACGACGGCGACCTGACGGGACCGTGCGCGGGCGGGAACGGCAGGGTGGTCGGGAGCGGAGGAGCGGGCCGGACGAGCGGGCATGCTTCAGTAAAACGCCCGGTATGCCGGACGGGCGGCTTTTGCTCGCCGGGGTGGGTCGGCGGCCCCGCCGGGCGGGGCGGGGCCCGCCGGAACGGGCCGGCGGCCCTCGCCGGCACGGCTCAGCCCTCGGCCGCCGCCCTGTCCAGCGCCGACGTCAGGCGGTCCAGGCGGGCCCGCAGCTCCTCGATCTCCGCCAGCTCGAAGCCGGTGGCCGCGGCGATCCGGCGCGGCACCTCCACGGCCCGCTCCCGCAGTGCCAGGCCCTCCTCGGTGGGCCGCACCTGCACCGACCGCTCGTCCCGGGCGCTGCGCTCGCGCCGGACCAGGCCGGCCGCCTCCAGTCGCTTGAGCAGCGGCGAGAGGGTGCCCGAGTCGAGCCGCAGCCGCTCGCCCAGCCGCTTGACCGGCAGCTCGCCGTCCTCCCACAGCACCAGCATCACCAGGTACTGCGGGTAGGTGAGCCCGAGATCCTTGAGGACCACCCGGTACACGCCGCCGAAGGCGCGCGAGGCGGCGTTCAGCGAGAAGCAGATCTGCTGGTCGAGGCGGAGCCAGTCCGCTGTGGGCGTGCTCATGCCTCCAGGGTACCCGGTGCGCGGCATTAGATTGTGCACAACTGAATTGTGTGCTTCACTGTGGAGCGTAAGCCCCCGACCCACCGAGAGGGATGGTTCTCCATGGACCCGCTCTACACCGCCGTCGCCACCGCCACCCACGGCCGGGACGGCCGCGCCGTCAGCTCCGACGGCAAGCTGGACCTCGCGCTCGGCTTCCCGGTCGAGATGGGCGGCGACGGCCGGGGCACCAACCCCGAGCAGCTCTTCGCCGCCGGGTACGCCGCCTGCTTCGGCAGCGCCCTCGGTGCCGTGGGCCGTGCCGCCAAGGTGGACGTCAGCGACGCCGCGGTGACCGCCGAGGTCGGCATCGGCAAGGAGGGCGAGGGCTTCGCGCTCGCCGTCACCCTCCGCGTCGAGCTGCCCGACAGCCTCGACGAGGAGACCGGCCGCAAGCTGGTCGAGCAGGCCCACCAGGTCTGCCCCTACTCCAACGCCACCCGGGGCAACATCCCGGTCGAGCTGGTCATCGAGTAGCCGCCGCGGCGGTCCCGACCCGCGCCAGCACCTCGCCGGTCCGCTCGCTCCACGCCACCACCACCGCCTCCTCGGGCACCGGCCGCCAGCGGGTCAGCAGCAGCCAGCGGACGTGGTAGCGGCGGACCACGGCGGCGCGCTCGGCGCGGGTGGCGTCCGGGGCCAGATAACCCTTGACGTCCGCCTCGCGCCGCCGCCGCTCCCGTTCGTCCAGGGAGGGGTCCGGCCAGGCGGGCGCGGCCAGGTTCGGCCCGTACCCGGCGATGGCGTGACCGGCGTAGTACCCGTCGGTGATCACCACCTCGCCGGGGCCGATGTGCCGGGCCGCCCAGGTGTACTCCGGCCAGCGCGGCGGCTGCGGGAAACCGGCCGGCACCAGCGCCCCCGCGTGCACGGTGAGCAGCCCGAGCAGGGCTCCGCCGCCCGCCGCCCACCCCAGCACCCGGCGCGCCGCGCGCCACGGCCGGGGCGCCGCCAGCTCCACGGCCAGGGAGAACTGCAACGGCACCAGGGTCAGGCCCAGGATGCGGCCGTAGGTGTAGTGCCCGCTGACCCAGCCGTACGCCACCACCAGGCAGTCAAGGACGAACATCAGCACCAGCGGGTCCCGGCGCGACCGGCGCCCGCGCGGCCACAGCGCGGGCAGCCCCACCACCACGGCCAGCCAGAACTCCCCGGGCAGGTGCCGGTACAGCGTGCGGTGCATCGCGTCCACGCTGTCGTCGCCGGCCAGCGCGAACACGTCGAAGTACGGCCACACCGCCGCCGTCAGCAGGGCCGTCCCGCCGGTCAGCGCCCAGCGGCCCAGCACCGCCCGCCGCCAGCGCGTCTGCCACCCCGCGACCAGGGCCACCGCGCCCAGCGCCGCCGCCACCGAGGTGATCGGGTGGATCAGCAGGACCAGTCCGTAGAGCACGCCGAGCGCGGCGTACCCGGGCAGCCCGCGCAGCCCGCCGGGGCCGACCCAGCGCACCCGGCGCGGGTCCCGGGCGCGGGTCCCGGTCAGCGCCCAGGCCCAGAAGGCCAGGCCGATCGCGAACGTCGACGGGTAGCCGAGGTTGCCCGTCATCGACATCAGCCCGAGGTAGCCGCTCCACCAGGCCCGCTCGGTGCCCCAGAGCAGCGTCATCGCGCCCAGCGCCAGCACCGGCGCCCACGGGCGGGCGGTCAGCATCCGGACGAAGCGGTTGACGCCGGTCAGCAGCACCAGCAGGTTCAGCGGCCCGGCGAGCCGCACCACCTCCCAGCCGCCCAGCCCGGTCAGCCGCGCGAAGACGCCCTCGGCCAGGGCGTACGGGGAGTAGTAGGCGCTGCCCGCGCCGGGCAGGTCGGCCATCGGGTGCCGGGGGTGGAGGAGGTCGGCCTTGAGGCGCTCGACGACGGCCGCGTGCTGCCCGGCGTCGCAGCACAGCGGCACCCGCCAGTAGGCCACCGTCATCACCAGCCAGAACAGCAGGCCGGCCGCCTGGTAGGGGGTGGGGCGCCAGAACCGGCCGCCGCGCAGCGCCGTGGCACCGTGGACGGCCCGCCGGACGAGGACTCCGGCGCTCACCGGGCGAACGAGGGGGGCGAGGGGGCGGGGAGCGTCTGGGGCATTTGCCGTATGTTCCCGGCCGCGTCAACGGCATGACATCACATCACCGTATCGAGTGATGATCTCTCTGTACGGAGATCGAACGATACGGGGACCGGTCGATACGGGAACGAGCCGGTGTCCGGAACGATCCGGTACGGCGATCAGCTCACCGCGCCCGCCCGGTCCGGGTGCCCCTGCGCGGGCAGCGGCACCCGGCCGCCCCGCACCACCGGTTCCAGGAGCAGCGGCACCCCCACGACCGGCAGCAGCCAGGCCAGGACGATCAGCCGTTCGCCCCAGATGCCGATGTCCGGGTGCCCGGCCTGGGTGAGGATGCCGGTGGCACCCGCCGCGACCAGGAACGCGCCGAACGCGGGCCGCCGCAGCGCGCCCCACACCCCGGCCGCCAGCGCCGCCGCGAACAGCGGTTCCCGCAGCTGCCGCCGCGACCACTCCGTCCAGAAGTTGCCCTGCAACTGCAGGAACTCCGGCCACGGGTCCGCCCGGTCCGGCCGGGCGAAGTGGCCGGTGAGCAGGTCCTGGAGGCTCTCCGACTCGGAGGGGTAGTGCAGCAGCCGGGCCAGCACCGAGGTCAGCAGGGCCGCCGCGAGGCCCAGCCCGGCCAGCCGCGGCACCGCCCGGCCGGGCGGCGTGCCCCGGCGCCGGCGCACCAGCGCGACCGCCGCGCCCGCCGCCGCCAGGCACACCCCGAGGAACAGCGCCTGCGAGTGCTTCACCGTGAACAGCAGCGCCAGCGCCCCGCCGACCAGCCAGTACCCCCGCCGGACGGACCGCCGCCCCTCCCGTCCGCCGCGCAGTGCCAGCGCGCAGCCCCAGACGGCCGCCAGGGTCAGCGCCATCAGCAGGCCCTCGGTCATCGGCCGCATGGCGGTCGTCCCGCACGGCAGCACGTAGTACAGCGCCTGACCGGTCAGCGCGAGCGGCACCGGGACCGCGAGGGTGCGCAGCACCACGAAGACCAGGACGCCGCCGGCCGCCGCGACCAGCACGCTCGCCGTCCACACCCCCCAGGTCACGCCGAGCAGCGCCACGAACGGCACCAGGAACACCGGATAGCCGGGCCGCGCCTCGAAGATCCGCATGAAGCGCTCCGGCATGAACGGCGCGGTGTGCCCGCCGGTCTGCCCGGCCCGCAGCCGCCGCTCCACGTTCGCCCACTCCCGTTCCCGGCAGCCGGCCGTCACCCGGGCGGTCGGGTCGGCCCGGTGGAAGCGGATCACGTGCACGCTCTGCGCCCGCTTCGCGGCGGCCGCCCGGCTCGCGCAGTAGTGCTCGATGGCGCCCGCCGCCGCGCCCCGCTTGCCCTCGCCGGACAGGCTCAGGGCGTACGAGAGGTAGTTCTTGGTGTCCGGGGTGTCCCGGCCGGTGACGTTCGCGAGCTGGAGGACCGCGAAGACGGCCGCCAGGACCAGCACCCAGGTGCGCGGCCTCACGAGGAGGGCAGCAGATCGCGGCCGGACGCGGCGCGGGCCCCCGGCACGGGCGCCGGCTCCGGCATGTCCTCGCCCAGCATCAGCGTGCGCACCACCCGCTCCGCCGCCCGCCCGTCGTCGAATGCGCAGAACCGCGACCGGAACACCGACCGCAGCCGGGCCGCCTCCGCGTCCCGCCAGGTCCCCGACGCCAGCAGCCACGCCAGCTCCCGGTAGGAGCGCGCCACATGGCCCGGCGGTTCCGCGGTGATGTCGAAGTAGGCGCCCCGGCTCGCCGCGTACGCCGCCCAGTCGTCGGCGTGCACCACGATCGGCCGGTCCAGGTTGGCGTAGTCGAACATCAGGGCCGAGTAGTCGGTGACCAGGATGTCGGCGGCGAGCAGCACGTCCTCGACGTGCGGTTCGTCGGTGGCGTCGACCAGTACGCCCCGCCGGTGCAGCTCGGACAGGCCCAGGCCGCGCGCCGGGCCGGAGGCCAGGGACGGATGGAGGCGGACCACGAGGGTGTGGCCCTCGCCGAGGTCGGCGGCGAGGCGGGCCGGGTCGATCCGGTCGACGTGCCCGCCCCGCCGGTAGTCCCTGCGGGTCGGCGCGTACAGCACGACCGTGTGCCCGGCCGGGATGCCGTGCCGCAGCCGGAACCCCTCCCCGGCGGCCTGGTCGCCGCGCGCCCGGACCAGCACGTCGTTGCGGGGGCTGCCGGTGCGGGCCGAGGCGAAGTGGCAGGGGTAGGCCCGCTCCCACACCAGCTCCGAGTGGAGGTTGGCGACCAGGCTGTGGTCCCAGCGGTCGGCGCGGCGCAGCATCTGCGGCACGTCCAGACCGTGCCGGGCGCCCGGCTTGCCCAGCAGGTCGACGCCCATGTACTTCAGCGGGGTGCCCTGGTGGGTGTGGATGTGGACGCTGCCGGGCCGCTTGCGCAGCGTGCCGGGCCAGTTGACGTTGTTGACGAAGAACGTGGCCCGCTCGGTGACCCGGCGGTACGCCGCGCTGCCGAGGACCACGTGCTCGGTGTCCGGCGGCAGTCCGGCGGCCAGCTCCTCGTCGCGCACCACCCACACGCCGCGCAGGTGCGGGGCGATCCGCCGGGCCTCCCGGTGGATGGCGGCGGGGTCGCCGAGCACACCCCGGTGGGAGAACGCCGAGTACACGGCGAGGTCCGGGTCCAGGGGCAGCCGGGAGCGCAGCGCAGCCGAGGCCCGGTGCGCGCGCCCGGCCGCCGCCGTACGGACCCGCCCGGCGCGCCGGGCCAGCGCCCGCCCGGCCCGCGCGCCCTGGCTGCGCGCCACGTACGCCGGGTAGCCCCGCTCCAGCACCCGCAGCTCCGGCGGGGTCCGGACGCCCTCCGGGCGGTGGGTACGGAACAGCTCGGCGGTCCGGCGGAAGAACTCGGCCTTGTCCGACGGGGGCAGCCGGTCCGGCTTGCCGAGGATGTCCAGGCAGTGCTCGCCCATCTTGGCGTGCAGGAACGGCCGCCAGGAGGCCAGCTCCGGCCGGTCCGCGACGTACGCGAAGACCCGCTCGTACTGGGCGTGCACGTCGAAGTGCTTGCGGCTGGTGGTGGAGAGGATGTTGCCCTGGCGGCGCTGGCGGTAGTTCAGGCAGATCCGGTCCAGCGTGGCGATCCGCCCGGCGCTCAGCAGCACCGGGAAGGTCCAGGGCGTGTCCTCGTAGTAGCCGGGCGGGAAGGCGAAGCCCTCGCGTTCGATGTAGTCGCGCCGGTAGACCTTGTTCCACACGACCATCAGCAGGTCGAGGATCTCCGGCCGTTCGGCGGCCGTGAAGACGGACCCGGCGGACTCGGCGAGGACGTGCGCGAGGACGTTGCGGCGGGTGCCGCCCCACCAGTAGGTGCGGGCGTAGTCGAAGACCAGGACGTCCGGTTCGGCCGTCTCGGCCAGCCGGTCGGCCAGCGCGCGCAGCGCCCCCGGGGTGAGGGTGTCGTCGCTGTCCAGGAAGAACAGGTAGTCGCCGCGCGCGTGCGGCAGACCGGCGTTGCGGGCCCGGCCCAGGCCCACGTTCTCCGGCAGGTGCAGCACCCGCACCCGGTCGTCGCGGGCGGCGTACGCGTCGAGGATCGCGCCGCAGCCGTCCGGCGAGCGGTCGTCCACGGCGATCACCTCGATGTCCCGGTAGGACTGCTCCAGGACCGAGTCGAGGCACTCGCGCAGGAAACCCTGCACCTTGTAGCAGGGGATGATGACACTGAAGCGGGGCACGGTCACTGGCTCCTCACAAGCGGGGTGGCGGCGGGGGCGGGCACGCGCTCGGCGAGCGGCGTCACGGGCGCGATCGCCTCCGGCGGCTCGCCCAGCAGCACCCGGCGCACCACGCGCTCGGCGGCCCGGCCGTCGTCGAACTCGCAGAACCGCTCCCGGAACGCGGCCCGCCGCGCCGACGACTCCGCGCCCGCGTACGCGCCGTCGCGGAAGACCCGCGCCAGCTCCTCGGGTGTCCGGGCGACCGGGCCGGGCGGCTCGGCCAGCAGGTCGAAGTAGACGCCGCGGGTCTCCCGGTAGACCTCCCAGTCGTCGGCGTACACCACGATCGGCCGGTCCAGGTTGGCGTAGTCGAACATGATCGACGAGTAGTCCGTGACCAGCGCGTCGGCGGCCAGGCAGACGTCCTCGGAGGATCGGTGCCCGGTCACGTCGATGACCCGGCCGGTGCGGCCGCGCGCCCCGCCCCGGTCGTAGAAGTAGTGGGCGCGCAGCAGCACCACCACGTCCTCGCCGGCCGCCTCGCAGAACGCCTCCAGATCCAGGCCGCCGGCGTCGAAGCCGGTCTCCCAGTCCCGGTGGGTGGGGGCGTACAGCACGGCCGTCGCGCCCTCGGGGACGCCCAGTTCGGCGCGGACGCGGGCCACGTCGGCGGCGGTCGCCGTGCAGTAGACGTCGTTGCGCGGATAGCCGTACTCCAGGTGCTCGTAGGAGCCGGGGAAGGCGCGCTCCCACATCTGGGTGGAGTGGCGGTTGGAGGAGAGGTTGAAGTCCCAGCGGTCCACCCGGCCCAGGAGCTTGCCGAAGCTGCCGGTGGCCGCGGCCACCACCGGGTACGCCGACTGGTCGACGCCCATCTTCTTCAGCGGTGTGCCGTGCTGCGTCTGGAGGTGGACGCTGCCGGGGCGCTTGACCACGCCCTCCGCGAAGTTGGCGTTGTTGACCAGGTACTTGGCGCGGGCCAGCACCTCCCAGGAGCGGCGGCTGCCGAGGACCGCGTGCTCGACGCCGGGCGGCAACGTCCGCTCCTGCCCGGCCTCCACCAGGAACACCGAGCGCAGGTGCGGGGCGAGTTCGCGGGCCTTGGCGTGGATCGCGGCCGGGTTGCAGGCGTAGCCGCGGCCCCAGTACGCGCAGTACACGACGAGGTTCTCGTCCAGCGGGCGGCGCAGCTGCACCCGGTACAGCAGACGGGTGCGCAGCCCGCGCGGGTACGGCACCGCGCCGCGCGCCGCCGTCACCGCCCGGTTGGCGCCCCGCAGCGCGCGGAACATCGCGTACGCCCCCCGGGCCAGCAGCCGGTGCTGCACGCCGAGGCTGCCGCCGGGCGGGCGGAAGCCGGCGGGGCGGTGGGCGGCGTACAGCGCGCTCGCCCGGCGGAAGAAGGCGCGGCGCGGGGAGCCCTTGCCGGGGCCGGTGCGCCGGGACGGCAGCCGGCGCGGATGGGCGGCCGTCTTCAGGACCGCCGCGAACACCTGCTCGAACAGGGCTTCGCGCCGCGCGTCGGACAGTTGCAGCGCGGCGGCCTCGGTGAGCACCAGCTCCGCCTGGTCCAGCAGGTCGGCGTGGTGCGCGCCCTGCTGGTTCAGCCGGCTGCCCTGGCGCCGCACCAGATGCCGTACGACGACCGAGCGGAGCACCGCCATCCGGCCGGCCGCCGCCGCGACCCGGCCGCCGAAGCCGACGTCCGTGAAGTGCCCGTCGGGGAAGGCCAGTCCGTGTTCGGCGAGGAAGACCCGGCGGTAGGCCGCGCTCCAGGCCGGGAGCTGGACGCCGGTCAGGCGGGGCGCGGCGTCCGGGGCGAAGGCACCGTCCGGGGCGCCGGCCAGCAGCGGGGCGGCCGGGTTGGCCGGCTCGCCCTCCCACCAGGGGGTGCGCTCGTGCTCGAAGTACAGCACGTCGACCTCGCCGGTGCGGGCCAGCCGGGCGTCCAGTGCCGTGAGCGCCCCGGGGGCAAGGGTGTCGTCGCCGTCGAGGAACAGCAGGTAGGTGCCGGTGGCCGCGCGGGCGCCGGTGTTGCGCGCCCCGGACAGGCCGGCCTCCGGCGGGGAGTGCACGGGCGCCACCCGGGTGTCGCGGGCGGCACGGGCGGCGGCGACATCGGCGGCGGGGCAGTCCGGCGTGCGGCAGACCGAGATCAGCTCGAAGTCGCCGAAGGACTGGGTGAGCACCGAGTCGAGGGCCTGGGACAGCCGCCCCGCCACCCCATGGGACGGGACGATGATGCTGAAGCGGGGCATGCGGTTCTTCCTGTGGGTACGGGTCGTGCGACGCGGTCCGGGACGTCCGGCGCGGTCAGGGGCGGTCAGGGGCGGTCGGGGACGATCGGGCGCGGTCGCAGCGCGTGGGGGACGGGACCGGCGGGCGCGTCCACGGCGGCGGCGCCGCGCGGCGGGGCGGGCGCCGTGCCCACCGGGAGCGGGGTGCCCGTCGGCGGGCCGAGCGTGGCCGGGGCCGGCACCGTGACCTGGAGCGCGCGCGGGGTCGCGGCGGGCGCCGGGCGGCGCCGGGCGAGCGGCGTCACCGGCAGCGGCTCGCTCTCGCCGAGGACGATCCGGCGGACGGCGCGCTCGGCGGCCCGGCCGTCGTCCCAGGGACAGAACCGCTCCCGGAACGCCGCCCGCAGCCCGGCGGCGTGCGTGTCGCACCACCGCCCGGAGGCGAAGAGGCCGACCAGCTCGTCCTCGTCCCGCGCGGCCGGCCCCGGCGCGACGGCCCGCAGGTCGACGTAGAGGCCGCGGGCCGCCTCGTACGCCTGGTGGTCTCCGGTGTGCAGCACGATCGGCCGGTCCAGGACCGCGTAGTCCACCATCAGCGGCGCGTAGTCGGTGACCAGGACGTCGGAGGCGAGGCAGAGCCCCGGCAGGTTCGGGTGTGCGGTGACGTCGACGACCCGGGCGGCGCGCGGGACGGTCCAGTCGCCCGGCCGGACGCCGGCCCCGGTGTCGCCGCGGGCCAGCACCACGAAGCGCGGGCCGAGGCGGCGCGCCAGGCGCTCCAGGTCGAGCGGGAAGCGCTGGCCGCGCCGGTGGTCGCGGCGGGCCGGGGCGTACAGGATCGCCACCGAGTCCGCGGGCACGCCGAGCAGCTCCCGCTGCCGTACCGTGTCCGCCGCCGTCGCCCGCAGGAAGACGTCCGTACGGGGCTGCCCGCACTCCACCACCGAGTAGGTGCCGGGGTGCACCCGAAGCCAGGTCAGGGTCGAGTGGCGGTTGGCGGAGAGCACATGGTCCCAGCGGTCGACGTCGCGCAGCAGGGCCGCGAAGTCCGTGTCCCCGGCGGCGGCCGGACGCTCCTGGAGGTCCAGGCCCGCGTGGCCCAGCGGGGTGCCGCCCTGGGTCTGCACCAGCACCTGGCCCCGGCGCTTGACCAGCCGGGGGTCGAACGGCGCGTCGCGCACCAGGTACTTGGCGCGGGCCAGCTCGGTGAACCAGGCGGCCGTGCCCGGCACCACCCGGCGCGGCCCCGGCGGTACCGCGTGCCGCAGCCCGGGGGCGACGGCCCAGGCCGTGCGGATGTGCGGCACCACCGAGCGGAACGCCTCCTCCAGCGCCCCCGGGTCACCGCCGTGCCCCCGGTCGTGGCGGACGGCGAAGAGGGCGCGGTCGGCGCGGACCGGCAGCAGGCGCTGGGTGCGGTAGTGCAGGCGGAGCACGCCGGAGCGCACGGCGCGCAGCATCCCGGCGGTGAGCCCGAGGAGACGGCGGCAGCCGGCCGAGGCGAGCCGCAGCACCCGGTAGGTGCGGTGCAGGCCGAGGCGGATCAGGCCGTGCCGCAGCCGGACGGGCAGCGGGGCGCGGGCGCCGGGGACGCGGTGGCGGCGCAGCTGGGTGCGGGCCCGGCGCAGGAACTCGGCGCGGACGCCGCGCGGCAGGCGGTCCCGCCGGGAGAACACCACCGCCAGATGGTCCGCCATCCGCCGGTACAGCACCGGCCGCCAGCGGTCCAGTTCCGGGTCGGAGTCGAGGAACGCGAAGACCCGGTCGTACTGGGCGAAGACGTCGAGGTGGCCCTCGCCGGGGGTGCCGAGGATGGAGCCGCGGCGGCGCTGCCGGTAGTGCACGCAGACCCGGTCCAGGGTGGCGATCGACTCCGCCCGCATCAGCACCGGGTAGGTCCACGGCGTGTCCTCGTACAGGCCCGGCGGGAAGGTGAAGCCGTGGCGCTCGACGAACTCCCGGCGGCAGGTCTTGTTCCAGGCCACCATCAGCAGGTGCAGCAGCTCGGGCCGGTCGGCCAGCCGGAACGGCGCCGGGCCCTCCTCGGCGAGCCGGGCGGCGGCCTGGTTGCGGACGGTGTCGCCGGTCCAGTAGGTGCGGGCGTAGTCGTAGACCAGGACGTCCGGGCCGCCGGTCTCCTTCAGCCGGTCGGCGACGGTCCGCAGCGCGTCGGGGGTGAGGGTGTCGTCGCCGTCGAGGAAGACCAGGTAGTCGCCGGTGGCCCGGCTCATCCCGGCGTTGCGGGCCGGGCCCAGGCCCCGGTTGGCGGGGAGGTGCACGGGCCGTACGCGCGCGTCGCGGGCGGCGAACTCGTCGATGATGTCACCGCAGGCGTCCGGCGAGGCGTCGTCGACCGCGATCAGTTCGAGGTCCGGGAAGGACTGGGACAGCACCGACTCCAGGCACTCGTGCAGATACGCCTGGACCTGGTACGCGGGGACGATGACACTGAACCGGGGCACGGGACATCCATGGGTCGGCGCGGGCGTTCGGCCCGGCAACGGCCAATGGAGTGACTTGGTTACGGCCGCTACGGCATATGGGGGACCCCGGTGAACGACAGAGGGGCGGACCGGTGAGGCCCGCCCGCCGCCCGCCGCCCGCCGCCTATTTGACGGCGCCGGCCATCACCCCGGACACGAACTGCCGCTGGAACGCGAAGAACACGGCCAGCGGGACCACCATGGAGATGAACGCGCCGGGCGCCAGCACGTCCACGTTGTTGCCGAACTGCCGTACCTGGGTCTGCAACGCGACCGTGACCGGCTGGTTCCCGGAGTCGGTGAAGATCAGCGCGACCAGCATGTCGTTCCACACCCACAGGAACTGGAAGATGCCGAGGCTCGCGATGGCCGGCCCGCCCAGCGGCATCACCACCCGCGCGAACAGCCGCAGTTCACCCGCGCCGTCCAGCCGGGCCGCCTCCAGCAGCTCGCGCGGGATCTCGGCGAAGAAGTTCCGCAGCAGGAACACCGCGAACGGCAGTCCGAAACCGACATGGAAGAGGATCACCCCGAGCAGCGACCCGAACAGGCCGACCTTCCCGAACAGTTCGGC
Organism: Streptomyces daghestanicus; assembly: GCF_020521275.1. Taxonomy (NCBI): domain Bacteria; kingdom Bacillati; phylum Actinomycetota; class Actinomycetes; order Kitasatosporales; family Streptomycetaceae; genus Streptomyces; species Streptomyces daghestanicus. The sequence continues at coordinate 227,209 of NZ_BNDX01000016.1, forward strand.
GATCGGGATGAGTGCCACCTGCACCGGCACCACCAGCAGCCCCACCACGCCCAGGAACCACCAGTCCCGCCCCGGGAACTCCATCCAGGCGAACGCGTACCCGGCGAGCGACCCGATGACGACCACCAGGACCGTCGCCGGGACCGTGATCAGCACGGTGTTGACGAGCGAGTCGGTGATGTCGCCGTTGGCCAGGAGGTCGGAGTAGGCGGAGAAGGTGAGCCGCGACGGCTCGGTGAGCACGTTCCACCAGCCGTCCGCCGCCATGTCCTCCGGGCTGCGCAGCGACGACAGCAGCAACCCGACCGTCGGCACCAGCCAGAACAGTCCTACGACGATCAGCACCACCCGCACCAGGCCGCCGCCGGCGCGCTCGGCGAGCCGCGAGGCCAGCGACCGCCGGGGCTTCGCGTGGGAACCGGCTTCCGCGCTCATCGCCGCACCTCCCGCCGCAGCCGCCGGACGTTGAACCACATCACCGGGATGACCAGGAGCAGCAGGAACACCGAGATAGCGCTGGCGATGCCCGGCTGGTCCTCGGAGAAGCCCTTGCGGTACAGCTCCAGCGCCAGCACGTTCGCGTCGTCCTGCGAGGAGCCCGGCGCGATGATGAAGACCAGGTCGAAGACCTTCAGCACGTTGATCATCAGGGTGACGGTGACGACGGCGAGGACCGGCGCCAGCATCGGCACCGTGATCCGGCGGAACACCTGCCACTCGCCGGCCCCGTCCACCCGGGCCGCCTCGAGGAGTTCCCGGGGCACGCCCGCGAGTCCGGCCGCGATCAGCACCATGGCGAAACCGGCCCACATCCACACGTACGAGCCGATGACGGCCGGGGTGACCAGGGCCGGGCCGAGCCAGTCCAGGCCGTTGTACGCCTCCTCGAAGTTGTCGCCGGGCAGCCGCAGCAGCGCCCCGTCCGCCTCGGCCGGCAGCGTGAAGGTGCCGTCGCCCGCGGCGGTGGCCGACGCGACGACCTTGCCGTCCTTGACGGCCTCGATCCGCATCCCGCCGTAGCCCACCTCGGTCCCGTCGACGCCGTTGAGGGTGCCGACGCCCTTGCCGCGGGTGAAGTCCTGCCAGGTGGTGCCGGTGACCTTCCCCGGCTCGGCCTTCGGCGCCGCCGCCTTCCCGGCGCCGTCCGGCAGCTGGTCGGGGGCCACACCGACGAGCGGCAGCGCGACCGGCGTGCCGGCCCGGACCGGCTCCTTGGTGACGAACGCGCCCCCGCCGGCCGCCCGGAGCGGCGACTCGCGCCCCGGATGCGCCTTGGGGAACGCCGACGACTGGGCGAAGGTGTCGTGCACCCCGACCCACACCGCGTTGGCGACGCCCTTCTCCGGATCCTGGTCGTACACCAGCCGGAAGATGATCCCGGCCGCCAGCATCGAGATCGCCATCGGCATGAAGACGACCAGCTTGAACGCCGTGCCCCAGCGCACCCGTTCGGTCAGGACGGCGAAGACCAGACCGAGCGCGGTGGCGACCGTGGGCGCGAACACCACCCAGATGATGTTGTTCTTCAGCGCGGTGCGGATGCCGTCGTCGGTGAACAGCGCCTCGTAGTTGTCGAATCCGGCGAAGCCGTCGCCGGACTGGTCGTAGAAGCTGCGGATCACCGAGTACCCGATCGGGTAGACCACGAGCGCGCCGAGCAGGACGAGGGCGGGCAGCAGGAACAGCGCCGCCACCGCCCTGCGGGTGCCGGTGACGCTCTTGCGCGACCTGGGGGCGGCGGGGCCCGGTGGGGTCCCCGCCGCTGCCGTCGACGCCATCGCGTCAGTCCCCGTAGGCGGCCGCCGCGTCCGCCTCCAGCTTCGCCTGGGTGCCCGCGACGTCCCTCGGGTCGTTCAGGAAGTCCTGGAGCGCCTTCCACTCGCCCTTGCCGGGCGTGCCGCCGAACGCCTGCGGGGCCTGGTCGGACATGTCGAAGCGGAAGTCGTCACCGGCCTCGATCAGGGCCTGGGCCATCTCGCGCTGCACGTCGTTCGGGTACGCCGACATCTCGACGGCCTTGTTCGGCGAGAGGTACCCGCCGAGCCGCGCGTGGACCGTCGCCGCGTCCGGCGAGGCCAGGAAGGTCGCCAGCGCCTGCGCGGCCTTCGAGTCGTTCAGGATCACGGCCGCGTCGCCGCCGGAGACCACGGGCGCGCTGTCGCCCACCGCCGGGAACGGGAACACCTTGGCGTCCGTGCCCACCTCCGCCTTGGTCTCCCCGATGTTGACCTGCACGAAGTCGCCCTCGTAGACCATGCCGGCCTTGGGCTGGTCGCCGCCGGTGAAGGTCTGCGTCACCGAGGCCGGGAACTCCGTCTGCAGCGCGCCCTTGGCGCCGCCCGCGAGGTACTCCTGTTTGCCCCAGATCTCCGCGAGGGTGGTCAGGGCCTCCTTCACGGACCGGTCCGTCCACTTGATCTCGTGCGCGGCGAGCTGGTCGTACTTCTCCGGGCCGGCCTGGGAGAGGTAGATGTTCTCGAACCAGTCGGTGAGGGTCCAGCCGTCGGCGCCGCCGATCGAGAACGGCGTGACCCCGGAGTCGTAGACGGTCCGCGCGGCGGTCAGCAGCTCGTCCCAGGTCTTCGGCTCGGCGGCGCCCGCGTTCTCGAAGACCTGGTTGTTGTACCAGATCAGCGACTTGTTGGCGGCCTTGTAGTAGACGCCGTAGCTCTTGCCGTCGACCTTGCCGATGTCCTGCCAGCCCTGTGAGTAGTTCTCGGCCAGCTCCTTGGCGGCCGCGGCGCCCAGCGGCTTGGCCCAGCCCTTCTCCACGGCCTGCTTGACGGCCCCGGGCTGGGGGAGCAGGGCGAGGTCCGGCGGCTTGCCGCCCGCGATCTTCGACCCGAGGAAGTTGATGATCGGGTCCTGGGCGGGTACGAAGGTCACCTTGGCGCCGGTGCGCTTCTCGAACTCCGCGAGGACCTGCTTGAAGTTCTTCTGCTCCGCGCCGGTCCAGACCGCCGCGATCTCCAGGGTCTCGCCGTCCAGCTTCGGGAGGTCGACGGTGACGGGTTTCTCGTCGGGCACGGTCTCCGCGCCGCCGCCGTCATCGTCGCCGCCGCATCCGCCGAGCGTCAGGGCGAGCCCCGTCGCGACGACGGCCGCTGCGGCTCTCACGGTCCTGCGTGTCCGGATGGTGCCGGTGGTGCTGCCTGTGCGCATCACTGCCCCGTTCTTCGGCCTCGTCGAACGCCGTGCGCTGTCCCGTGCGCTCTGGTGTACGCCAGGGGGGTGAGGGCGGCAAGACCGCGTCCCTTGTCAAGTGGGCGATCGTGACCGCGTCGTGACGGTACGACAGGTCCGGGGCGCGCGGGTCGGAGCAGCGGTGCGCGGGTCAGAGCAGCGACGGCACCTCCGCCGCCGACACCTGGCGGGCCGCCCGCTCCAGCGCGCTGGCGAGCAGGGCCAGGTCGGTCGGGCCGTTGCCCAGTTCGCGCACGGGGCGGCGGGCCGGGGGGTCGCCCATGCGGTGCCACTCCAGGGGGACGACCGTCGGGCGCAGCGTCGCCGTGCGCGGGATGCGGCCGGTGACCCGGCCGCCCTGGAAGGTGACCGTACGGCCGTCCGGGCCGGTCAGCCGGCCGCGCCCGGGGGCCGGTTCGTCCGGGCCGGGGACGGGCGGGTCGAGGGTGACGCGCAGCTCCGCCCGGCGGGCCGGCTCCGTCTGGGCCGTACGGCTGTCCGGGCCGGTGGCGGCCACCAGGTGCACGCCGAGCCGCTCCCCGTCGCGGGCGACGGCCTCCAGGGCCCGCATCACCGACCCGGCGGCGGGCCGGCCCGGCGACCCCAGCGGCGGCGTGACCAGCGCGTCCAGGTCGTCGACGACCACGACCAGCCGGGGCAGCGGCGGCGCCGCCTCCGCCTGCCGCCGGGCCGCTCCCGGCCGCAGCCGGATCGTCGCGGTGGGCGGCGTGTCCAGATCGGCGGCGCCCGCGCCCGGCGTCCCCCGGGACCCGGCCGTGCGCTGGGCGACCATCCGGCCCGACACCTCGCGCCCGGTGTGCCACTCGGCGAAGTCGGACCGGCCGAGCAGCTCGGCCCGCCGCTTCAGCTCGGCGCTGAGCGCCTGGGCGAACTCCCGCATCCGCAGCGGGTCGTTGGCGGTCAGGTGGGTGGTCACGTGCGGCACGTCCGTGCAGACCCCCAGGCCGTCGCCGGGGCCGCCGTCCGCGCCCCGGCCCGCGCTGTCCCGGCCGTCCACCAGCACGATGCCCAGGCGGTCGGGGCGCTCGGCCGAGGCCAGCGACGCGACCAGCGCCCGCAGCAGCTCCGTACGGCCGCTGCCCGGCGGGCCCTCGACCAGCAGGTGCGGGCCCTCGGCGACGAGGTCCACGCCGACCGGGCCGCGCGGCCCGGCGCCGAGCACGCCGTGCGCCCGGCCGCCGAGGGCCCCGGCGTCGTCGGCGGCGTCGGCCCAGCGGGCCATCAGGGACGCCGGGGTGGCGCGGGCCAGGCCCAGCTCGTCCAGGAGGCGGGCCGCCTGCGGCAGCGGCGCCGACACGCGCGCGTGCCGCTCCCCGGAGCAGCCCTCCGGGCGCAGCGGGGCCAGCGCCCGCGCGAACCGCTCCGCCCAGAAGAGGGAGACGGCGTCCACGGTGGCCAGTGTGCCGTGGCCGACCGGACCGGCCGGGGCCGCGCCCGCCGGCGCCACCCGCAGCAGCCGCAGGGCCGTCGCCACGTCCCCGCTGAGCAGCGCGACCGCGCCGCAGTGCCGGAACACCGGCGACGCCGCGCAGGCCGCCTCGTACGTCCGGGTCACCGGTGAGGCCGGGGAGGCGGCGGAAGTCTCGGCCAGGCACACCACGTGGATGCCGGCCCGCGGGCCCTCCAGGGCCAGCCGCGCCAGGTCGGCGCGCGCGTCGGCGCCGGGGACGTCGCCGTCCACGACGACCACGGTGTACGGGCCGGGGGAGCCGGCCGAGGACTCCTCGGTGTCACCGGCGCCGTCCGGGCGGGCCCAGGAGGGCCGGGGGCCGGGGGGTGCCACCGGGCGGACGCCGGTCCTGGCCTCCGCCAGGTGGTCCTCCAGGCGGCGCAGCAGTTCCTGGGCGCGGGCGGTGGCCTGGTCGTGGTCGTGGGCGAGCAGCAGCCGGCAGTCCTGGCCGTGGCCCGGCCGCAGATGGGGCAGCCAGCCCAGCCAGGACCACTCCGCGGTCCGCTCGGGCAGCGGCCGGGCAGGGTCCGCGCTGATCAGGACGATCTCCAGCGCGTCGGGCGAGTGCAGCGCGGCGAGCTGGGCCAGCACCGCGCGGGCCAGTCCGGCCAGCCGCTCGCGCGGACCGGCGAGGCCGAGCGCCCCCGCCTCGCGCAGCCCGGCGGTCACCGGGACCGCGGGCAGCGGGGCGGTGCCGCCCGGGGCCACCCGGTCGGCCGTGCCGAGCCGCACCGTGAGCGCCTCCGGGTGTCCCGGCGCGCGCTCCCACAGCCGGGGGCCGGGACCCAGCGCCGTCAGCAGCAGCGCGGCGGGGTCCGGCCAGGTCTCCGGCGCGGGGGCGGGCCGGCCGGGCGCCGGCGCGGCGGAGAGGTCCGCGGCCGGCGTGTCGTACGGCGTCCCCGCGGGGGCCGGCTGCTCGCCGCGCCCGCCGGTCAGCCGCCGCGCCCAGGCCGTGAGCCCGCCCCGCCGCCGCACACCCTGCGGTACGTCGGTGCCGCGCAGCGGCGTCCCCTTGCGTCCGCCGCCGCCCCGGCCCTGTGGATGTCCGCTGCCGTCCGGAGCGGCGTCGGGGAGGTCCGACCGGCCGCCGTGGGTGGGGCCGGCCCCGCCGCCCGCCGCTCCGGTGTGCGGGGGAGCGGCCGGGTGCGGCGCCGGGGCGTCGGCGGGGTGTCGCTCGATCCGCGGGGCACCGCCCTGCTCCGGCACGGCCCGCCCGGCGGCGCGCGGCGCCGGGCGGGCCTCCGGCGTCCGACGGGCGGCGGGCTCCGGGTGCCGGCCGTCACCGGGGGCCGCCGCGCGGTGACCGTGCCCGGGGGGCCGCGGCGCGCCGCCCGCTCCTTCCGCCGGCCCGTCGGCGTCGCGCCGGGAGGAACCCTCCCGGACCGGGGAGCCGTCCCGCCCGGAGGTGCCGTCGCGGAACGAGGTGCCGTCCCGCAGGGAGGTGCCCTCGCGCCGGGGGGAGCCGTCCCGCGCGGGTGAGCCGTCCCGCACCGCGAGGCCGTCCCGCACCTCGGCGTCGGGCACGCGCGCGTGTGCCGTACGGCCGTGCTCCTCCCCGGCCGTGTCACCCGCCCGCCCCGGCCCCGTGGCGCCGGCCTCCGGTGAGGAGCCGCGGGCCCCCGGCACGAAGGCGCCGCCGCCCGACGCGGAGGCCGCGTGTGCGGAGACCGCGCGCGGCGAGGCGGGGCCACCCGGGCCGGCCCCGGTGTCACCCGACGCGGCCCCGGTGCCCTCCGGCCCGCCCCCGGCCCCCGCCGCTCCCCGCAGCCCGTACGCCTCGCCGTACCCCGTGGTCGTCCCGGCGGCCGGGCGCATCGGCACCCGTACACACCCCTCGCCGTCCGGGGTCGTCTCCACCCGGGCCGCCGCGCCCCGCGCCGGCACCAGCCGCAGGGCCGACTCGCCGATCCGCAGCAGCGCCCCCGCCGGGAACCGCACCGGGCGCTCGCCCACGGGCGTGCCGTCCAGCGTGGTGCCGTTGGTGGAGCCGAGGTCGGCCACCGAGACGCGGCCGTCGGCCGCGACGGTCACCGCGCAGTGCGCCCGGGAGACGTCCGGGTCGTCGAGGGCGACGTCGGCGTCGGCGGCGCGGCCGATGTGGATCTGCCCGCCGTGCAGCAGGTGGACGCCGCCCGCGTCGGGGCCCGCGACGACGTGGAGCAGGGTCGGGGCGTCGGCGGACTCCGGATGCGGCTCCGGATCGCCGGGAGCGCCGACGCACAGCACCGCCCCGTCGACCAGCGGGGGCTCGCCCAGGGTGCAGCGCTGGGCGTCGAGGCGCCGCTCGCCCGCGTACAGCACCACCGAACCGGAGCCCGTGGCGTCGGCGCCCGGGACCGCCGAGGCGAGCGCCGGCGCGACCGTGGCGAGGGCGGTGCCGGCGGGTGCCGTGACCAGCACGTCACGGCGGACGGGGAGGCCGGGCGCCGCGGGGGAGGTCGGTCCCAGCGGGTCTACGACGGTCAGCCGGATCTGCATCGCCGTCAGCGGTCCCTTCTGCGCGGGCGCCCGCGCAGAAGGGGACGAAGCCGCCCCGCGGTCCCCCACCGCGGACTTCCCCCGCCGCCGCACGCGCACGTCGGCCAGTACTGCACGCATCCTCGCACCTGCCACTGACAGCGCGCCCGCCTTCGACCGTCAAATGATCTTGATTGGTCGGCTCTGCCCTCAAAAATGCCTGACGAGTGCCCTCAAGGTGATCGTTCGAAGCCCTCCTGGGATCGGTCCCGTCCGGGTCCGGCAACCAGGAGACCGCCTCGCGCGTCTTTCCCCCGAACACGTGCCGGAAGCGGAGCGCGGCCACGGCCGGGCGGGCGGGGCACGGGGACGCACGGCGGGAGCGCGGCCGGACGACAGCCCGGTGCCGTACTCCTCGGCACTACAGTGGGTCGGAACAGCCAGCAAGCGACAGGGAGCCATCACGTGCGGCCGGTAGGCAGCAAGTACCTCCTGGAGGAGCCGCTCGGACGCGGTGCCACCGGCACCGTCTGGCGAGCCCGTCAGAGGGAGACCGCGGGCGCCGAGGCGGCCGTGCCCGGACAGCCCGGCGAGACCGTCGCGATCAAGGTCCTCAAGGAGGAGCTGGCGAGCGACCCCGACATCGTGATGCGCTTCCTGCGGGAGCGCTCCGTCCTGCTCCGGCTCACCCACCCGAACATCGTCCGGGTCCGCGACCTGGTCGTCGAGGGCGAGCTGCTGGCGCTGGTCATGGACCTCGTCGACGGCCCCGACCTGCACCGCTACCTGCGCGAGAACGGCCCCTTCAGCCCGGTCGCCGCCGCCCTGCTGACCGCCCAGATCGCCGACGCGCTCGCCGCCAGCCACGCCGACGGCGTCGTCCACCGCGACCTCAAGCCGGCCAACGTGCTGCTCAGGCAGACCGGCGGCGAGATGCACCCGATGCTCACCGACTTCGGCATCGCCCGCCTCGCCGACTCGCCCGGCCTCACCCGCACCCACGAGTTCGTCGGCACGCCCGCGTACGTCGCGCCGGAGTCCGCCGAGGGCCGCCCGCAGACCTCCGCCGTCGACATCTACGGCGCGGGCATCCTGCTGTACGAGCTGGTCACCGGCCGCCCGCCGTTCGCCGGCGGCTCCGCGCTGGAAGTCCTGCACCAGCACCTCAGCGCCGAGCCCCGCCGCCCGTCGACCGTCCCCGACCCGCTCTGGACGGTCATCGAGCGCTGCCTGCGCAAGAACCCCGACGAGCGCCCCAGCGCCGAGAACCTCGCCCGCGCCCTGCGCGTCGTCGCCGAGGGCATCGGCGTGCACGCGAACTCCGCGCAGATCGGCGCCGCCGAGGGCGTCGGCGCGCTGCTCGCCCCCGACCCGGCGCCCGCGCCCGTCCCCGACACCCCCGGCGCCGCCGACCCGACCCAGGTCCTCCCGCAGGGCCAGGCCGGCGCCTACGACCCCAACGCCGCGACCAGCGTCCTGCCGCACACCGGCACCCCGGCCGGCGCCGCCGACCCCACCGCCGTGCTCCCGCACACCGGCGGCCCGGCCGGCGCGCCCGATCCGACGGCCGTCATGCCGCCGGTTCCCCCGGGGGAGCCCGGCCAGGGAGCCGGACCGGACGACCCGCACCCCTGGCAGAGCCAGCTCCGCGCCGCCCGCGACCGCAACGAGCAGACGCAGGTGCAGTACCTCGACCCGAACGAGGACCCGCTGCGCCGCCGCCCCCAGCGCCAGGTCGCCCGCCCCCAGGAGCCGCCCCGCCGGCAGCGGCCCCCGCAGGGCCACGCGGGGCAGCAGCCCCGGCAACCGCAGCAGCAGCCCCGGTACGCCACCCCGCAGCCGCCGCCCCCGCCGCAGCGGTACGCCCCGCCGCCGGCGCCCGAGCCGCAGCCGCCCCGGCGCGAGCCCCGGCCGCCCCGGCAGCGCAGCGCCAACCCGGTGCGCATCCCCGGTCTCGGCTGCCTCAAGGGCTGCCTGGTCACGATCGTCGTCCTGTTCGTGGCCGGCTGGCTGGTCTGGGAGCTGAGCCCGCTCCAGGAGTGGATCGGCACGGGCAAGGGTTACTGGGACCAGCTCACCACCTGGATCGGCGACGCCACCGACTGGGTCCAGGACCTCGGCGGCGGCTCCGCCTGACCCGTCGCCCGCCCCGCCGGACGGCGGGGCGGGCGATTTGTCGACTTCCCGTGGGTGATTTCCGCCTCGGAGGTGAAGGCCGGCTCCCCGGACGCGTAGCTTTGTCGGCAACACGCGTCGGTAGGAGCAGTCTTGGCACGGAAGATCGGCAGCCGGTACACCGCCCACCAGATCCTCGGTCGGGGCAGCGCCGGCACGGTGTGGCTGGGCGAGGGCCCCGAGGGACCCGTCGCGATCAAGCTGCTGCGCGAGGACCTCGCCTCCGACCAGGAGCTGGTGGGCCGCTTCGTCCAGGAGCGCACCGCCCTGCTCGGCCTGGAGCACCCGCACATCGTCACCGTCCGCGACCTGGTGGTCGACGGCAACGACCTCGCCCTCGTCATGGACCTGGTCCGCGGCACCGACCTGCGCACCCGCCTGGACCGGGAGCGGCGGCTGCCGCCCGAGGCGGCGGTGGCGATCACCGCCGACGTCGCCGACGGACTGGCCGCCGCGCACGCCGCCGGGGTCGTCCACCGCGACGTCAAACCGGAGAACATCCTCCTCGACATGCGGGGCCCGCTCGGCCCCGGCGGCTCGCACCGCGCGCTGCTCACCGACTTCGGTGTGGCCAAGCTCATCGACACCCCGCGCCGCACCCGCGCCACGAAGATCATCGGCACCCCGGACTACCTCGCCCCGGAGATCGTCGAGGGCCTGCCGCCGCGCGCCTCGGTCGACATCTACGCCCTCGCCACCGTCCTGTACGAGCTGCTGGCCGGGTTCACCCCGTTCGGCGGCGGCCACCCCGGTGCCGTACTGCGCCGCCATGTCACCGAGACCGTCGTCCCGCTGCCCGGCATCCCGGACGAGCTGTGGCAGCTCCTCGTGCAGTGCCTGGCCAAGGCACCGGCCTCCCGGCTGCGTGCCTCCGAGCTGGGCGCCCGGCTGCGCGAGCTGCTGCCGCTGCTGGCCGGGATGCCGCCGCTCGACGTGGACGAGTCCGGCGGGGACCATCCCGATGACGAGAGCGCCGAAACCGCCGACGCCGCTTCCGGGGACGCCGCCGACCGCGGCGGCCGGGAGCCGTCCGCCGGGCCCGCCCGGGACGGGGCGGCGGGCCGGCGGCGCGGCGCGGTCCCGCTGGTGCCGGGGGCCAGGCCCACCGGCTCCCACCGCGACACCCACACCTCCATGCGCGTCCCCGCCCCCGACGAGCTGGCCGGTCCCGCCCACGGCACCGCCCGCGCCCCCCGCGCCAGCGGCGCGCCCCGCCCCGGCTCGGCCCGCAACCGGGCCACCGCCCGGCGCCGCCGGATCGCGGTCGGCGCCGGCGCGGTCGCGCTGCTGGCGGCGATCGGCGTCGGTACCTGGCTGGCCACGGACGGTGACGACACCGGCATGGGCCCCCAGGACACGCGGAACTCGGCGCCGGACACCCCCTGAGGCCGCCGCCCGCACGGTCCGGCGTGGGTCGCCCGGCGGAGCCGTTACGCTGGAGGGCGTGGCAGTCGTCGATGTATCCGAAGAGCTCAAGTCCCTCTCCTCGACCATGGAGTCGATCGAGGCCGTTCTGGACCTCGACAAGCTGAGGGCAGACATCGCCGTGCTCGAGGAGCAGGCGGCCGCGCCCTCCCTGTGGGACGACCCCGAGGCGGCGCAGAAGATCACCAGCAAGCTCTCCCACCTCCAGGCCGAGGTGCGGAAGGCGGAGGCGCTGCGCGGCCGGATCGACGACCTCGCCGTGCTCTTCGAGATGGCCGAGGAGGAGGACGACCCGGACACCCGCGCCGAGGCCGAGTCCGAGCTGACGGCCGTGAAGAAGGCGCTGGACGAGATGGAGGTCCGCACCCTCCTGTCCGGTGAGTACGACTCCCGGGAGGCGCTGGTCAACATCCGCGCCGAGGCCGGTGGCGTGGACGCCGCCGACTTCGCCGAGAAGCTTCAGCGGATGTACCTGCGCTGGGCAGAGCAGCGCGGCTACAAGACGGAGATCTACGAGACGTCGTACGCGGAGGAGGCCGGCATCAAGTCGACCACCTTCGCCGTGCAGGTGCCGTACGCCTACGGCACGCTCTCCGTCGAGCAGGGCACGCACCGGCTGGTCCGCATCTCGCCCTTCGACAACCAGGGGCGCCGGCAGACCTCCTTCGCGGGCGTCGAGGTGCTGCCCGTGGTCGAGCAGACCGACCACATCGAGATCGACGAGTCCGAGCTGCGGGTGGACGTCTACCGGTCCTCCGGACCCGGCGGCCAGGGCGTCAACACCACGGACTCCGCGGTGCGCCTCACCCACCTCCCCACCGGCATCGTCGTCTCCTGCCAGAACGAGCGGTCGCAGATCCAGAACAAGGCGACCGCGATGAACGTCCTCCAGGCCAAGCTGCTGGAGCGGCGCCGCCAGGAGGAGCAGGCCAAGATGGACGCGCTCAAGGGCGACGGCGGCAACTCCTGGGGCAACCAGATGCGTTCGTACGTCCTGCACCCGTACCAGATGGTCAAGGACCTGCGCACCGAGTACGAGGTGGGCAACCCGGAGGCCGTGTTCAACGGCGAGATCCAGGGCTTCCTGGAGGCCGGGATTCGCTGGCGCAAGCAGCAGGAGAAGTAGCCGCAGCGCATTCACGCCGCTTTGTCGACAAGGCAACTGACGCTTTCACGGCGTCAGTTGCCTTTTCCCTGTGGGTGATGTCCGGGTTTTACATCACACTCACAGTCTTTGTATCCGGCATACGCCCCGTACCTGGACATCGCGTACGCAATGGCCTTGACGTTGCCTTTAAAAATGGGAAAGGTGATGCGCGGCATGCGTGTTTCCGGGGCGCATGTGAACCGGGGGAACTTCACAGTGCAGCTACCTCCGTCGATCACGGCCCCGAACGCCGCCACCTTGACGATTCAGCTACTGGGGGTAGCAAACATATGACCAAGAAGACACGGGTTCGTGTCGCGCGCATCGCAGCCGGCGCAGTGATCGCCGCGGGTGCTTCTCTGATGGTGGCGGGTGTCGCTTCGGCTGGCACCGAGCCTAACCCCGGCTGCACGGTCGGCGTCGACCCGCTCTGCCCCGATCCAGGTGACGGTGGCGGCACGGGTGGTGACACCGGTGGCGGCACGGGTGGTGACACGGGCGGCGGCACGGGTGGTGACACGGGCGGCGGCACGGGTGGTGACACCGGTGGCGGCACGGGTGGTGACACCGGTGGCGGCACGGGTGGTGACACGGGCGGCGGCACGGGTGGTGACACGGGCGGCGGCACGGGTGGTGACACCGGTGGCGGCACGGGTGGTGACACGGGCGGCGGCACGGGTGGTGACACGGGCGGCGGCACGGGTGGTGACACCGGTGGCGGCACGGGTGGTGACACCGGTGGGGGCACGGGCGGCGGCACGGGTGGTGACACCGGGCAGCCGGGTGGCGGCAACACCACTAACCCGGTTGAGCCCAGCGAGAACCCGACCGGCGGCACCGGCGACAGCGGCCACACCGGTGGCGGCAACAACGCCAACCCCGACGGCGGCAGCAACAACAACGCCCCGCAGAACCAGGGCACCTCCGCGCTGACCGACACCGGCACGGACACCGCCGCCCGGACCTCGGCGCAGGGCAACGGCGACGAGCTCGCCGAGACCGGTGCCGCCGAGACCACCTTCCTGGTCATCGGCGCCGCCACCATGATCGCCGGTGGCGTCGGCTTCCGCGTGCTGCCGCGCCTGATGGCCGGCCGGGGCGCCGCTGCCTGAGTGTGACCGTTCGCGTACGGGACGCCGTACGCGCACCGCATGACGGCCGAGGGGCCCGGAGCGTACGTACGGCGCTCCGGGCCCCTCGGCCGTCTGTCGTCTCTAGGCGGTCTGGTGGGCCAGCAGGGCCACCGCCGCGATCAGCACCGCCAGCAGCGCGACGAGCGCCGCGGGGCTCAGGCCGTTCAGCCCGCCGAAGAAGCTGTCCTGCTGCATCCGCTCGCGGTTCGCCCGGCACACCGGGCACCGGCCCTCGCTCACGGGCGCCGCGCAGTTCGCGCACACCAGCCGGTCGTACGTCATGCGCTCGCCCTCCTCGCACCGGTCTCCATGGGAACAACGCCCGCGCGACCGCGAACGTTCCCCTTCCACTGTGCCAGGTTCCGCGCGTCGCTGCGCGCGCTCCCGGGGAGGCCGGCGCGGGACATACCGCGCAACCCTGACGCAACCCCGACCGGTGCCTGCGGTCCCCTACCCACTTCGCGTATGGTCACGCTCATCTACCCCCGGCGACCCGTGGTGCATCCGTGATCCGACTCGACAACGTCACCAAGACCTACCCCAAGCAGAACCGCCCCGCCCTCAGAGATGTCTCCCTGGAGATCGAGAAGGGCGAGTTCGTGTTCCTCGTGGGGTCCTCAGGCTCCGGAAAGTCCACCTTCCTGCGGCTGGTCCTCCGCGAGGAGCGGGCCAGCCACGGACAGGTGCACGTGCTCGGCAAGGACCTCGCCCGGCTGTCCAACTGGAAGGTGCCGCACATGCGCCGCCAGCTCGGCACGGTCTTCCAGGACTTCCGCCTGCTCCCGAACAAGACGGTCGGCGAGAACGTGGCCTTCGCCCAGGAGGTCATCGGCAAGTCCCGCGGCGAGATCCGCAAGTCCGTGCCCCAGGTACTGGACCTCGTCGGGCTCGGCGGCAAGGAGGACCGCATGCCGGGCGAGCTGTCCGGTGGTGAGCAGCAGCGCGTCGCCATCGCGCGGGCCTTCGTCAACCGGCCCAAGCTGCTCATCGCCGACGAGCCCACGGGCAACCTCGACCCGCAGACCTCCGTCGGCATCATGAAGCTGCTCGACCGGATCAACCGGACGGGCACCACCGTGATCATGGCGACGCACGACCAGAACATCGTGGACCAGATGCGCAAGCGCGTCATCGAGCTGGAGAAGGGCCGCCTCGTCCGCGACCAGGCACGCGGTGTCTACGGCTACCAGCACTGAGACACGCCGCTCGCCCGGTATCCACGGAAAGGCTTAACCAGACGCCATGCGCGCCCAGTTCGTCCTCTCGGAGATCGGTGTCGGTCTCCGCCGCAACCTGACGATGACCTTCGCGGTCATCGTCTCCGTCGCCCTCTCCCTGGCCCTGTTCGGCGGTTCGCTGCTGATGGGCGACCAGGTCAACACCATGAAGGGCTACTGGTACGACAAGGTCAACGTCTCGGTCTTCCTCTGCAACAAGAGCGACGCCGAGTCCGACCCCAACTGCGCCAAGGGCGCGGTCACCGAGGACCAGAAGAAGCAGATCCTCGCCGACCTCGACGAGATGTCGGTCGTCCAGGACGTGACGTACGAGTCGCAGGACGAGGCGTACAAGCACTACAAGGAGCAGTTCGGCGACTCGCCGCTGGCCGCGTCCCTGACGCCGGACCAGATGCAGGAGTCGTACCGCATCAAGCTCAAGGACCCGGAGAAGTACCAGGTCATCGCGACCGCCTTCGACGGGCGGGACGGCGTGCAGTCGGTGCAGGACCAGAAGGGCATCCTGGACAACCTCTTCGAGCTGCTGAACCTGATGAACCGGGCCGCGCTCGGTGTGATGGTGCTGATGCTGGTCGTGGCGCTGCTGCTGATCGTCAACACGGTGCGCGTGTCCGCCTTCAGCCGCCGCCGGGAGACCGGCATCATGCGGCTCGTCGGCGCCTCCGGCTTCTACATCCAGGCGCCGTTCATCATGGAGGCAGCCGTCGCGGGCCTCATCGGCGGTGGCCTCGCGTGCGTCTTCCTCGTCGTCGGCCGGTACTTCACGATCGACCACGGCATGGCCCTGTCCGACAAGCTGACCCTCATCAACTTCGTGGGCTGGGACGCCGTCCTGACCAAGCTGCCGCTGATCCTCGCCGCCAGTGTCCTGATGCCCGCGCTGGCCGCGTTCTTCGCGCTGCGCAAGTACCTGAAGGTGTGACACACGCCAAGAGGGCCGTACGGGCAAGCCGCCCTGCGGCCCTCTCGCCGTGTCCTACACTCACCCGCATGTCAGGTCGTGACCTGTTCTGTCAGCCCCGCCGCTTCCGCCACGGGGCCGCCCTGACGTTGGTGTTCGCCGGTGTCCTGGCGGCCGGCGCGGCCACCGGCACGCTCCCCGAGGCCGACCGGAACACGGCCTCCGACGCCGCCCGCGCCGCCGCGCCCGCCACCGGCCGGGCCGGCCGCGAGGTGGCCCGCGCCGCGGCCGAGGCGATGGCCGACGGAAAGTCCCCCGTGGAGGCCGCCGAACGCGCGGTCAGCCGCAGCGGCGACCGCTGGGCCGCCGTCTACTCCGAGGACGAGTACGCCGACCTGGAGGACGCCCTCGACGGCCGGTACACCGGCATCGGGCTCTCCGCCCGGCGCGAGCGCGGCGGCGCCATCGAGGTGACGAAGGTGCGCTCCGGCTCGCCCGCCGCCGAGGCCGGCATCCGCGCGGGCGACCGGCTGCGCAGCGTCGACGGCGAGCGGGTCGACGGGCGGCCCGTCACCGAGGTCGTCGCCCTGCTGCGCGGCGACGCCACCGACGCGCCCGCCGGCACCACCGTCCGGCTGGGCCTGGAACGCGGCACGCACGCGTGGAGCGAGACGGTGCGCCGGGCCCGGCTGTCCACCCAGCCGGTGACCGTCCGCCGGCTCGCCGACGGCGCCGACGTCGTCAAGGTCACCTCCTTCACCAAGGGCGTCGGCGACCAGGTCCGCGCCGCCGTCCGCGACACGCCGTCCGCCGCCGGTGTCGTCCTCGACCTGCGCGGCAACTCCGGCGGACTGGTCACCGAGGCGGTCATCGCCGCCTCGGCCTTCCTCGACGGCGGCCTGGTCGCCACGTACGACGTCGACGGCGAGCAGCGCGCCCTGCAAGCGGACCGGGGCGGGGACACCACCACGCCCCTGGTCGCGCTCGTCGACGGCGGCACCATGAGCGCGGCCGAACTGCTCACCGGGGCGCTCCAGGACCGCGGCCGGGCGGTCGTCGTCGGCTCCCGCACCTTCGGCAAGGGCTCGGTCCAGATGCCGAGCCGGCTGCCCGGCGGCTCGGTGGCCGAGCTGACCGTCGGCCACTACCGCACGCCCTCGGGCCGGGGCGTCGACGGGACTGGCATCACCCCGGACCTGGAGATCGACCCGGACCGGCCGGCGGCCGTGGAGCGGGCCGCGGCGGTCCTCGACGGCCTGGGACGCTGACCGCCGCCCGCGCGGCCGGCGCGCGCGGTAATCGGCTTCCCCCCGACCCCTGTCGTAGTGCGAAAATGGCGGGACTATGAGCAAGGGAATGTACGTACCGAAGGAGTCCCAGCCCAAGCAGGGCGGCGGGGGCGGCAGGGCCCGGGACGGCGAGAAGGGCGGCAAACGGAAGATCGTCGCCCAGAACAAGAAGGCCCGGCACGACTACGCGATCATCGACACCTACGAGGCCGGCATGGTGCTCACCGGCACCGAGGTCAAGTCGCTGCGCGAGGGGCGGACCTCGCTGACCGACGGGTTCGTCCAGATCGACGGGGGCGAGGCGTGGCTGTACAACGCGCACATCCCCGAGTACCACCAGGGCAGCTGGACCAACCACTCCGCGCGCCGCAAGCGCAAGCTGCTCCTGCACCGGGAGGAGATCGACAAGCTGGCGTCGAAGTCCCAGGAGACCGGGCACACCATCGTGCCGCTCGCCCTGTACTTCAAGGACGGCCGGGCCAAGGCGGAGATCGCCCTCGCCCGCGGCAAGAAGGAGTACGACAAGCGTCAGACCCTGCGCGAGAAGCAGGACCGGCGGGAGGCGGAGCGGACCATCTCGGCGATCAAGCGCCGGGAGCGCGGCTGACCTCGGCGGGGCGCCGGGAATGGGCTGGCACGGTCGTGCGTTGGTCACGTACGATGGCACTCGCACCCCTTGCAGGTGCGACGTGGATTGAAAAATCAACATGGGGATGATCGGTTTCGACAGCGGCTGTCGAAGCAGGGGAAGCGTGTCGAGGAAGCGGCCATGATCTCGTAAACCACAGGCCGAAAAAAATAATCGCCAACACCAAGCGCGATTCCTCCCAGCAGGCCTTCGCCCTCGCTGCCTGATCTCAGGTAGCGAAGCGAGCCTCCTACTAAGGGAGTGTCAGCCCGGGGCTGTTCCCGACCCGGATCCTGGCATCAGCTAGGGGACTAAACCTTGATCCCGGTCACGGGGTGAAAAGGGAAACCACACAGTGACTGGGCCCGTCGGCGACTTGTTCGCGTGATCGCCGGGGCCGAGAAAAGCGAAGCGAACTGCACACGGAGAAGCCCTGGTTCCGCACCGTTGGACGCGGGTTCGATTCCCGCCATCTCCACGAAGACGACAGGCGACGTGGCCCGCGACAGCGCGGGCCACGTCGCCTTCGTCATGTCCGCGCGGCTCGCCGCGCGAGGCGGGGGCTCCGCCATCCGCACCCCCTTGCCCCCTGTGGGCCGAAGCCCCCGTCGCGTGAGCGGCGGGGGCTTCCGTCATGCCCGGGGTGCCGTGGTCGCACGATCGGTCAGGCGGGGCGGCAGCAGGGTCACGCCGGGCGCGGCGGTGCCCGCGAGGGCCCGTACGGCCAGGTCCACGGCCCGGGTGCCCAGCTCCGCGGCGGGGACCGTGACCGAGGTGACCGGGGTGCGGGGCGTCAGCGCCACGTCGTCCGCGCAGATCGCGACGACCGACAGCTCCTGCGGCACCCGGCGGCCGAGGCGGGCGAGGGCGTCGAGCAGGGGGAGCAGCAGCGGCTCGTTGTGGACGACGACCGCGGTCGGCGCGGGGCTCAGCCGCAGCAGCCGCCCGGCCGTCTCCAGGGCGGCGTCCGGGCCGGTCGGATGGCCGCTCGGGTGCACGGACGAGAGCAGCCCCGCGCGGTCGGCGGCGGCCGTGAAGCCACGCAGCACGCGGTGGGCCGCGGCGCCGTGCCGGGCGTACTCCTCCGGCGGGGCGCCGACCAGCGCCACCACCCGGTGCCCCAGCTCCGCCAGCCGGGCGACGCACCGCTCGGCGGCCACCCGGAAGTCGAGGTCCACGCAGGTCAGCCCCGCCGGCTCGGCGGGCACGCCGATCAGCACGGACGGCCGGTCGCGCAGCGACGGCAGCCGGGGGTCGCGCAGCCGCACGTCCATCACGATCAGCGCGTCCGCCACCCGGCGCAGGGCCCGCTCGCCGTCCTCCCCGGTGATCAGGAGGACGTCGCGTTCGTGCGCCCGGGCGGCGGTGACCACCGCCATCGCACAGCACAGCTCCGGCGGCGGACGCAGGCCCGTGCGCAGGGGCAGCAGCAGGCCCAGCACCCCGGTCGGGCCGCCGGTGTGCGGCCGGTATCCCAGTTCGCGGACGGCCGCCTCCACCCGGCGCCGGGTCTCGGCGGAGATCGGCCGCTTGCCGCTCAGGGCGTACGAGACGGTGCTGGGGGAGACCCCGGCCCGCCGGGCCACGTCGGTGATCCTGGCCATCAGGCTGCTGCCGGCATGGTCGGTGCCTCCGGGGCGAGGGGCGGGAAGGCGTACGGAGGGGCGGGACGGTCGAAGCGCTTCGACGGGCTGTGACGGAGGAACGTAGACCCGGCGGGCGGGGCCGTCAATGGGTCGCGCGCGCCGGACGGGACGCGCGGGGCCGGCCCGTCGCCGCCCCGGCCAGCAGCAGCGCCACCGCCGCCGCCGTGACCGGGACCCCGTACCCGGCCGCGGGGGAGAGGTGCTCCGCCACCCAGCCGCCCGTCGCGCTGCCGCAGGCGATGCCGCCGAGCAGGCCGGTCACCGCCAGGGTCATGCCCTCGTTGAGGCGGCCCTCGGGGGTGCGCTCCTGGACCAGCGTCATCGTGGTGACCATCGTCGGGGCGGTCGCCGTCCCGGCCAGCAGCAGCGCCCCCGCGAGCAGCGGCAGCGAACCGGTGCCGGCCGCCGCGAGCAGCGGCAGGGACATCAGGGCGGTCATCGCCGCCACGCACCAGGGCAGCCGGGACCGGGCGGACCCGGACAGCCGCAGCGTCCCGAAGAGCAGGCCGGCCGCGCACGAGCCGCCCGCCTGGAGCGCCAGCACCGCGCCGGCCGCCGGACGGTGCCCCTGCGCGTCCGCGAACGCGATCGTGACCACCTCCATCGAGCCGAACACCGCACCCGTCGCCAGGCACACCGCGAGCAGCGGGGGGATGCCGGGGGCGCGCAGCGGGGCCTTCCCGGCGGACGCGCCGGGCCGGGCGGGCGGCTCGGTGGCGCGCTGGGCGGTGAACAGCAGGATGCCGCCCAGCAGCAGCGCCGCCGCGACGAGCGTGCCCGCCTCCGGGAAGAACGACGTGCACAGGAAGGCCGCCAGCACCGGGCCGAGCATGTAGCACAGCTCGTCGGCGGCTTGCTCGAAGGAGTTGGCGGTGTGCAGGGCGGCGGGGTCGCCGCGCAGCAGGTGGTTCCAGCGGGCACGGGCCATGCCGCCGGTGTTGGGAGTGGTGGCGGTGGCGGCCTGCGCGGCGAACAGCGCCCAGCCGGGGGCGCCCTGGCGGACGCAGAGCACCAGTGCGAGGGAGCCGAGGACGGCGATCACGGTGGCGGGCACGGCCACCCGGGCCTGCCCGTGCCGGTCGACGAGCCGGGCGATCAGCGGGGCGACCACCGTGGACACGGCCAGCCCGGCCGCGACGACCGCGCCGGCCAGGGCGTACGACCCCCGGGTCCCGGCGATCATCACGACCGCGCTCACGCTGAACATGCCCTGCGGCAGGCGCGCGACGAGGTTGCCCGCCGTGAACGCCCGCGCACCGGGCACGGAGAGCAGCCGGCGGTACGGCCCCCGCGGGCGCTCCCGGGCGCGGGGGCGGAAGTCGGCGGCGACGAGGCTGTCGGCGGTGACGGTCATGGTGACGGGCGGGCGGGTCGGAGTGCGAGGCGGCATGGCGGCACCGTCCCCCGGAGCGGGCGGCGGGGTCCAACACCTGCCGGGCCCCGATTCACGCACCCCCGTTGTAAATTGCCCGGATGCCCGTGCCGAGCCACCTCGACCCCCGTCTCCTGCGCGCCTTCGTCACCGTCGCCGAGGAACTCCACTTCACCCGCGCCGCGGCCCGGCTCTACGTCGCCCAGCAGGCGCTCAGCCGGGACGTGCGCCGCCTCGAACGGGAGCTGGGCGCCGAGCTGTTCGTCCGCTCCACCCGGCAGGTGACGCTGACCGCCGACGGCGAGCGGCTGCTGCCGTACGCGCGGCGCGTCCTCCAGGCGCAGGACGAGCTGCTCGCCGCCTTCGGGCAGGCCCGCCCCCTGCTGGTCGACCTCAACTCCCCGGGCCTCGGCACCGGACGGCGGGTGCTGCACCGGGCCCGTGGCCTCGCCCCCGAGCTGGAGCTGATGGCCCGTTACGAGAGCGGGCTGACCTGGGCGGCGGCGGAGATCCTCGCCGGGCGGCTGGACGTCTCCTTCGGCCGGTACGCCGGGCTGGCGCCGGCGCTGCGCGCGGGGCTGGAGCAGCAGCCCGTCCGCTACGAGCCCATGGCGCTGGTGCTGCCCGAGGACCACCCGCTGGCGCCGCTGCCCGAGGTGCCGTTGGACGCGCTCGCGGGCGAGACCGTGTACGCCGGTGCGGGCAACCCCCGGACGCCGGAGTGGACCGACCTCGCCCGCCGGCTGTTCGCGGGGCGCGGCATCGAGGTGGCGCCGCCCGCGCCGCTGGCGGTGGGCGAGGAGGAATTCGAACGTCTGATGGCCAAGACCCGGAACCCGGTCCTCGTCGTGGTGGGGTTTCCGGCCATGCCCGCGACGGTGGTGCGTCCCCTGGTCGATCCGGTGCCCCTGTCGCCGGTCTCCCTGGTGTGGCGGAAAGGGCTGGTGCACCCGGGACTGCGGGCGCTGCGCCGGGCCGCGGGCCTCGTCGCGGCGGAGGAAGGGTGGCTGCGTCGGCCGGTGAGGGGATGGATTCCGGACAGTGACGCGGAGGTGATGGCGTCCTAACAAATGGGCACCAGGCCGACACGCCGTCTCCCTGTGCGCTACATTCGTCGCCTGAGCACTGTGTGGTAACGGGGGCGCTCGAACCTGGTGAGGGCCATGTTCGCCCGACAGGTGCTCGGAGTCGAAGCGCACCCGTACCTGCTCGTTGGGGGGAAGTGCACGCGCGTGGAGAACTGGCAGAAAGACGCCCAACCGAAGTGGCCCGAGGCCGCGTCGGGGACGGGGGCGTCCGGGGAAGGCCGGGATGCCGGGAGCCCGGGAAGCGCGAGCTCCTGGTTCGTGAGAGGCCCGGCCGGCGCCGGTGACGGCCGCACGGGTTCCGGTTCCGGAGCCGGTGGTGCGGGCGCGACGGAGGTCCTGCCGTCGGTGTCCGGTGCCGATGTGACCGAGGTGCTGTCGTCCCTGCCCGACACGGACGCGGGCGCCACCGCCGTCATACCTCCGGCGCCGGACGCGGGCGCCACGGCTGTGCTGCCTCCGGTCTCCGACGCCGGGGCCACGGCCGTCATGTCCCCGGTACCCGGCGTGGATGCCACGGCTGTCATATCTCCGGTGTCCGGCGTGGACGCCACGGGTGTCATATCTCCGGTGTCCGATGCGGATGCCACGGGTGTCATATCTCCGGGGCGCGGTGCCGGCGTCACGGGCGTACTGCCCGGCGCACCCGCATCCGCCCCCATATCCGCACCCGCACCCGCATCCGCCCCCATATCCGCACCCGCATCCGCATCCGCCCCCATATCCGCACCCGCACCGGCATCCGCCCCCGCACGCGGCCCCGTTCCCGCCCCCGCGACCGGCGGATGGCCCAAGATGCCGCGTCCGACCGCCACCAGCGGCGCCATCGCCGGCACCGCCGCCACCGACCGTTTCACCAAGGTCCCCGGCCGCCCGGCCGCCACCCCGGCCACCGCCACCCCGGCCACCGCCGCCACGGACGTCCGGCCGGCCACCCCCGCGGCCTCCGTCCGCGACCCCTGGCGGGAACCCGGCGGCGCGGACGGCCAGGAGCACGACCCGCACGAGGTGACCGTCCAGCTCGACGCCGTACAACTCGGTGACGGGGCGCTGCTGCGGAAGGCGGCGGGCGGGACCTTGTCCGCCGACCCCGCCGACCGGCCGGTCTTCGTCGACGAGTCGGGCCGGCGCATCCGCCTGTACCGCCGGATAGGCATAGCCGTCGGCCTCGCTTGCGCCGTCTACGCCGTCGTCATGGTCGTGACCCTCCTGTCGGGCAACTCCGACGCCCCCTGGCTGCCCGTACCGGGCGAGAAGGCGGGCAAGCCCGCCGGCCAGGTCGACACCACCCCGCTGCCCACCGGAGCGGCGAGCCCGTCCGCCACCGGCGGCACCGCACCACGGCCCACGCCCCCCGCCACCGGTGTGGCGGAGCAGCTCCCGGACACCGGCGCCGGCACGACCGGCACCGCCCCCGCGACCGAGGGGCCGGCGACCCCGGCCGACCCGGCGCCCACCGTCACCGAGTCCGCGCCCGCCCAGAGCGGCGGCGCGAGCGCGCCCGGCCCGGCCGAGACCACCGGGGACGAGGTCACCGCCTCCCCGGACCCGACCGCGACCGACGGCGGTACGGCCGACCCGACCGAGTCCGCGCCCGGCGGCGGCGACAGCGCCGGCACCGGCGTCGACCCCGGCAACCTGGCCCAGGCCCCGGGCACCCCCACCCCCCTCGCGGCGGGCGCGCCCGCCGGCCCCGCCTCCGACTCACCGCTCGTGGAGTACACCCTCTGATGGCCCCCCGCACCCGTCGTCACGGAGCCGCACCCGGAGCCCGTGGCGGCTCCCGGCGGCGCCGTCTGCCGCTGCGCCTGCTCCTGCCGGTGCTCGTCCTCGTCGCCCTGATGGCGATGCTCATGCTCCGCGGCTACGTGCACAGCGAGATCCTCGCCGACCACCGCGTCCAGCCGCCCGCCGCCACCGACCAGGTGCCGCAGAAGATCCTGGAGGGCGGCCCGGTCATCGACACCCGGGCCGGCCGGACCGAGTCGATGAGCGTGCCCGACCACAAGCTGGTCCTCACCTTCGACGACGGCCCCGACCCGGTCTGGACCCCGAAAGTCCTGGACGTGCTCAAGGAGCACCACGCGCACGCCGTCTTCTTCGTCACCGGCACCATGGCGTCCCGCTACCCGGACCTGGTCCAGCGGATGGTCGACGAGGGCCACGAGGTGGGCCTGCACACCTTCAACCACCCCGACCTCTCCTACCAGTCGACGTCCCGCATCGACTGGGAGCTGTCGCAGAACCAGCTCGCCCTGACCGGCGCGGCCGGCATCCGCACCTCGCTCTTCCGGCCGCCGTACTCCTCCTTCGCCGACGCCATGGACAACAAGTCCTGGCCGGTCACCGAGTACATCGGCTCCCGCGGCTACCTCACCGTCGTCAACAACACCGACAGCGAGGACTGGAAGAGGCCCGGCGCCGACGAGATCATCCGCCGGGCCACCCCGCACGGCGGCAAGGGCGCGATCGTGCTGATGCACGACTCCGGCGGCGACCGCCACCAGACGGTCCAGGCGCTGGACCGGTTCCTGCCCGGACTCCAGGAGCAGGGCTACGAGTTCGACAACCTCTCCGAGGCGCTCGACCTGCCGAGCGCGCACTCCGAGGTCACCGGGGCCGGCCTGTGGAAGGCCAAGGCGTGGGTCTTCCTCGTCCAGGCGTCGGAGAAGGTCACGGACGCCCTCGTCGTCGGCCTCGCGGTCATCGGCACGCTGGTCATCGGCCGGTTCGCCCTGATGCTCCTGCTGTCGTTCGCGCACGCCCGCAAGGTGCGCCGCCGTAACTTCGCCTGGGGACCGCCGGTCACCCGGCCGGTGTCGGTGCTGGTGCCGGCGTACAACGAGGCCAAGTGCATCGAGAACACCGTCCGTTCGCTGATGGCGAGCGACCACCCGGTCGAGATCATCGTCGTCGACGACGGTTCCACCGACGGCACCGCGCGCATCGTCGAGGCGATGGGCCTGCCAGGCGTCCGCGTCATCCGCCAGCTCAACGCGGGCAAGCCCGCCGCCCTCAACCGGGGCCTGGCCAACGCGAGCCACGACATCGTCGTGATGATGGACGGCGACACGGTCTTCGAACCGTCCACCGTCCGCGAACTCGTCCAGCCCTTCGGCGACCCGAAGGTCGGCGCGGTGGCCGGCAACGCCAAGGTCGGCAACAAGGACAGCCTCATCGGCGCCTGGCAGCACATCGAGTACGTGATGGGCTTCAACCTCGACCGGCGCATGTACGACGTGCTGGGCTGCATGCCGACCATCCCGGGCGCGGTCGGCGCGTTCCGCCGCTCCGCGCTGGCCCGGATCGGCGGCATGAGCGACGACACCCTCGCCGAGGACACCGACGTCACGATGGCGCTGCACCGCGACGGCTGGAAGGTCGTCTACGCGGAGGACGCCCGCGCCTGGACCGAGGCGCCCGAGACCGTCCAGCAGCTCTGGTCCCAGCGCTACCGCTGGTCCTACGGCACGATGCAGGCCATCTGGAAGCACCGCCGCGCGGTCGTCGACCGGGGCCCCTCGGGCCGCTTCGGCCGCGTCGGCCTGCCCTTCGTCTCCCTGTTCATGGTCGTGGCCCCGCTGCTCGCCCCGCTGATCGACATCTTCCTGCTCTACGGCATCGTCTTCGGCCCGACCGAGAAGACGATCGGCGCGTGGCTGGGCGTGCTGGTGCTGCAGGCGGTCTGCGCGGCGTACGCCTTCCGCCTGGACCGCGAACGCATGACCCACCTGATCTCGCTGCCCCTCCAGCAGATCCTCTACCGCCAGCTCATGTACGTCGTGCTCCTCCAGTCCTGGATCACCGCCCTCACCGGCGGGCGTCTGCGCTGGCAGAAACTGCGGCGGACGGGGGCCGTGGAGGCGCCCGGTGGGATACCGACGCAGCGGCAGCGCGTCATGAACGAGCAGCAGGAGCCCGTCCGATGAGCACCGTCCCGCCGCCGTCGGACGCGCTGTCCTCCCCGCCTCCCGGCACCGACGACACGACCCCGCCCGCGCCCCCGGTGACGGCCGAGCCGCGCAAGCCGGTCCGCGACCGCTACTTCGACCTGCTGCGCGCGATCGCCCTCTTCCGGGTCGTCCTCTACCACCTGATGGGCTGGGCCTGGCTCCCGGTGGTGTTCCCCTCCATGGGCGTGATGTTCGCGCTCGCGGGCAACCTGATGGCCCGCTCGCTCAAGCGCCCGGCGGTCCAGGTCGTCCGCAGCCGCACGCGCCGCCTGCTGCCCCCGCTGTGGCTGCTCGGCGCCGTCGGGGTCACGGGCATGGTGGCCCAGGGCTGGGGGCCGGACTCGGAGGGGCACCCGGGCTGGTGGTGGTTCCACCTCCTGTACTGGATCGTGCCGCTCAGCGACCCGCCGTTCGCCGAGGGCCTGCCCGGCGTGCACCACATCCTCGGCGAGGACTGGGCCGCCGAACTCGGCGGTCCCCTCTGGTACATCCGCGCCTACCTCTGGTACGTCCTCCTCTCCCCGTTCCTCCTCAAGGCCCTCAAGGCGCTCCCCTGGCCGACGATCCTGTCGCCCGTCGCCCTGGCCGCCGCTTTGGAGTTCGGCTGGCTGCACATCCCCGTCGCGCGGATCGACTCGGCCGTCACCGACTTCAGCACCTTCGGGGCCTGCTGGATCCTCGGCATGGCCCACCAGCAGGGCGTCCTCAGGCGACTCCCGCGCTATGCCGTGCCGTCGCTGGCCCCGTTCGTCGCCGCGTTCGGCCTGTGGTACGCCCTCACGCACGGCTTCGAGGAGGGCCACGACCTCGACGACATCCCGTTCGCGCAGTCCCTGTGGTCCCTGGCCACGGTCGCGCTGCTGCTGCACATCAGCCCCTCGTGGACCGAGTGGCCGCGCCGGCTGCGGCGCTGGGACCGGCTCGTCACCCTGCTCAACTCCCGGGCCGTGACGATCTACCTGTGGCACAACCTCTGCATCCTCGTCGCCGCCACCGTGTGGGACGACCTGTGGAGCATCGACACCCTCGCCGATCACGAGGCATGGCTCCTGGAGAGTCCCTGGCCCGTCCTCGCCCTCGCCTGGGCCCTCATCGCGGTCTGCATCGTGGCGTTCGGGTGGGCGGAGGACCTGGCCGCGAAGCGGAAGCCGCGGCTGTGGCCGGACGGGTCGGTCGCGGCGCGGGGCGGAACCGGGGGCCGGCGGCGCCAGGGCTGACGGGTGCGGGGCCGGCCCCCGGGCGGGGCGGGCCCCGGTGCGCCTGCCGGTGGCGGCACGGGTCTTCCAGCGGCTGCTGGGACGGATCACTTCCGTGCCGGAGCCGGACAGAGCGGTCCGGGTGCGCGGGGAAGCCGCCGTGGTCCGAGGTGGGGGGAGCGGGAGACGCGGCGACCTCTCACCCCGCCCGCCCCCGGGGTGAGAGCAACGTTCCTTACCGGTCACCCACAGCCACAACCCCGAAACGCGGCCTCCCTACCTTCGGACATCCGAAGCCCGGAGGAGCGTGGAGGCGTCATGGCAGCAGGAGGTCGCTGGATCGAGCACTGGGATCCCGAGGACGAGACGTTCTGGAAGGAGGGCGGGGAGCGGACGGCCAACCGGAACCTGTTCTTCTCCGTGCTCTCCGAGCACATCGGCTTCTCGGTGTGGACCCTGTGGTCCGTGCTCGTGCTCTTCATGGGCCCCGAGTACGGGCTCACCCCCGCCGACAAGTTCCTGCTGACGTCGGTGGTGACCCTGGTCGGGGCCGTCGTGCGGGTGCCGTACACCTTCGCCGTCGCCCTCTTCGGCGGGCGGAACTGGACGATCATCTCCGCCAGCCTGCTGCTCGTGCCGACCACCGCCGCGTTCGTGGTGATGGAACCGGGGACGTCGTTCTCCACGTTCCTGCTGGTCGGGCTGCTGGCCGGCATCGGCGGCGGCAACTTCGCCTCCTCCATGACCAACATCAACGCCTTCTTCCCGCTGCGGAAGAAGGGCTGGGCGCTCGGCATGAACGCCGGCGGCGGCAACATCGGCGTACCGGTCATCCAGCTCGTCGCGCTCGCCATCATCGGGGCGAGCGGCGGGCCGCGGGTGCTGCTCGGCATCTACATCCCGCTCATCGTCGTCGCCGCCGTCCTCTCCGCGCTGTTCATGGACAACATCGCCTCCGTGAAGAACGACACCGGCGCCGCCAAGGACGCCGCCCGCGACGGACACACCTGGATCATGGCCTTCCTGTACGTGGGGACCTTCGGATCGTTCATCGGGTACTCGTTCGCCTTCGGGCAGGTGCTGCAGAACGGGTTCGGGCGGACACCGCTGGAGGCCGCGTACGTCACCTTCATCGGACCGCTGCTCGGCTCCCTCATCCGGCCCGTGGGCGGGAAGCTCGCCGACCGGTACGGCGGCGCGCGGATCACGCTCTGGAACTACGTCGCGATGGGCGCCGCCACCGCCGTGCTGATCGCCGCGAGCATGCGGGAGTCGCTGGGGCTGTTCGTCACCGCGTTCGTCGTGCTGTTCGTGCTCAGCGGGCTCGGCAACGGGTCGACGTTCAAGATGATCCCCGGCATCTTCCAGGCCAAGGCCGAGGCCAAGGGGCTGACGGGCGAGGCCGCGGCCTCCTACGGGCGGCGGCTGTCCGGTGCCTCGATGGGGCTGATCGGCGCGGTCGGCGCCCTCGGCGGCGTCGGGATCAACCTCGCCTTCCGGCAGTCCTTCCTCTCCTACGGCTCCGGCACCGGCGCCTTCGTCGCCTTCCTCGTCTTCTACGCCGCCTGCTTCCTGCTGACCTGGGCGGTATACCTTCGGCGTACGGCCGCGCCGGCCGCCGGACCGGCGGCCCCCACCGAGGAGAAGGCGCAGCTCAGCTACGCCAAGGTGTGACGTAACACCGGCGACATACAGCCGAACCGAGCCTGTCACGCGCCGTTGACAGGCTCGGTCGCCACGATGGGCGCAAGTGATCCGAGCGGGACGAGGCCATGGACGACGTACAGCAGCGAACCGACGACCACGGACCCCTGGCAGGCTTCACCGTCGGCGTGACCGCCGCCCGCCGGGCCGACGAACTGGGGGCCCTGCTCACCCGGCGCGGAGCTGCGGTGCTGCACGCCCCGGCGCTCAGGATCGTGCCGCTCGCCGACGACAGCGAACTGCTGGCGGCGACGGAACAGCTGATCGACCAGGCGCCGGACGTCGTGGTGGCCACGACCGCCATCGGGTTCCGGGGCTGGATCGAGGCCGCCGAGGGATGGGGGCTCGGCGAGGCCCTGCTGAAGCGGCTGCGCACGGTGGAACTGCTGGCCCGCGGCCCCAAGGTCAAGGGCTCGGTGCGGGCCGCCGGGCTGACGGAGGAGTGGTCGCCGTCGTCGGAGTCCATGGCGGAGGTGCTCGACCGGCTCCTGGAGGAGGGCGTCGACGGGCGCCGGATCGCCGTCCAGTTGCACGGGGAGCCGCTGCCGGGGTTCGTGGAGTCGCTGCGGGCCGGGGGCGCCGAGGTGGTCGGGGTGCCGGTGTACCGGTGGATGCCGCCGGAGGACATCGGGCCCGTGGACCGGCTCCTGGACGCCGCCGTCTCCCGCGGCCTGGACGCCGTCACCTTCACCAGCGCGCCCGCCGCCGCGTCCCTGCTCTCCCGCGCCGACGAGCGCGGGCTGCTGCCCGAACTGCTCACCGCCTTCGGCCACGACGTGGTCCCGGCCTGCGTCGGCCCGGTCACCGCCCTGCCGTTGCAGGCCCGCGGCGTCGACACCGTGCAGCCGGAGCGGTTCCGGCTCGGCCCCCTCGTCCAGCTGCTCTGCCGGGAACTTCCCGCGCGCGCCCGGTCGTTGCCGGTCGCCGGGCACCTGGTGGAGATCCGCGGGCACGCCGTGCTGGTGGACGGCGAGCTGAAACCCGTACCGCCCGCCGGGATGTCCCTGCTGCGGACGCTCGCGCGCCGTCCCGGCTGGGTGGTGCCCCGCGCCGAACTGCTGCGCGCGCTGCCCGGCACCGGCCGCGACGAGCACGCCGTGGAGACCGCCATGGCCCGGCTGCGCACCGCCCTGGGCACGCCGAAGCTGATCCAGACCGTCGTCAAGCGGGGCTACCGGCTCGCCCTGGAACCGGCTGCCGGGACCAAGTACGACGCCTGAGGGCAGGGGCCTGCCACACGCGTCCCCCCGGCGGCTTGAGGCTGCCTTGACCCCGCCTTGAAGGCGATTTTCCGCCGTCGATATCAAGCCGTTGCGGGGGCCGCAATCTGAGAGGTGCGTCACGGCTCAGGGGGGTATGACCGAGGTGAAGCTCGGTTAAGTTAGGGCAGCCTCACCAAGCCGGACGCCGCGCGTCGTGGGGCGATCCCCGTGTGCCCCGCTGCCCAGGAGCCCTGATGCGCGCTGCCCGACTCCCCGCCGTCCTCGCCGCCGCCACCGCGCTGGCCTCGGCCGCCGTCACCGGCTGCACCGCCAAGAGCGACGCGAAGGGCGACGACGCGATCCAGGTCACCGCCGCCGACGCCACCTGCACCACCTCCACCGCGTCCGTCCCGGCCGGCCAGGTCACCCTGAAGATCCGGAACAAGGGGACCAAGGCCACCGAGGTCGAGATCCTCTTCCCGGACGACCGGATCGTCTCGGAGAAGGAGAACATCGGCCCGGGCACCTCGTACACGCTGACCGCCGAGGTCAAGGCCGGTTCGTACGAGATCGCCTGCCGCCCCGGGATGAAGGGCCACGGCGTACGGCAGAAGCTGACCGTCACCGGCGGGAAGGCCGCCGCGCGCGACCCCGAGCTGGACAAGGCCGTCGCCGCCTACCGCGACTACGCGCAGGAGCAGGCCGACGACACCCTCGTGAAGGCCGGGACCTTCGTGAAGGCGGTCCGGGCGGGCGACCTGGCCGCGGCGAAGCGGGCGTACGCCCCCTCCCGGATCGGCTGGGAGCGCACCGAGCCGGTCGCCGAGTCCTTCGGCGACATCGACCCCAAGGTCGACACCCGCGCCGACGGCCTGGAGGAGGGCCAGGAGTGGACCGGCTGGCACCGGCTGGAGAAGGCGCTCTGGCAGGGCGGGAAGATCGGCGCGGCCGAGAAGACCCTCGCCGGCCGGCTGGAGACCGATCTGAAGGACTGGCAGAAGCGGGTCGGCACCGCGCAGATCACCCCCACCTCCATGGCCAACGGCGCCAAGGAACTCCTCGACGAGGTCGCCACCGGCAAGGTCACCGGCGAGGAGGACCGCTACGCGCACACCGACCTGGTCGACTTCAAGGCCAACGTCGAGGGCGCGCAGAAGGCGTACGAGCTGCTGAAGCCGGTCGCCGCGAAGAAGGACGCCGCGCTGACCGGCGAACTGGACCGGCAGTTCACGGCGCTGAACACGCTGCTCGACACGTACCGGACGGACCCGGACGGGTACGAGTTCACCTCGTACGACAAGGTCGGCACCGCCGGCCGCAAGAAGCTGTCGGACGCGGTCAACGCGCTCGCCGAACCGCTGTCCCGGCTCGCCGCCACCGTGGTGAAGTGACGGAGCGGAGGCGACGACGATCATGACGCGGAGCACGGCCGGGCAGGAGCCCGGGCAGTCCGGGGAGTCCGGGGAGTCCGGGGAGTCCGGGGAGCCGGGGGCGTCCGAGCGGTCCGAGCGGCTCAGGAGCGCGCCCGGGCGGCGCGCGCTGCTCGGCTGGGGCGGCGCCGGGCTGGTCCTCGGCGCCGCCGCGGCCGGCGGCGCGGTGGCCGTGGCCCGTGCCGGTGACGACGACCCGGCCGGCACCGGCGGCGCCGTCCCCTTCCACGGCCCCCACCAGGCGGGCATCGCCACCCCGGTCCAGGACCGGCTGCACTTCGCCGCGTTCGACGTGACCACTGACGACCGGGCCGCGTTCGTCCGGTTGCTCAAGGACTGGACGGCGGCGGCGCGGCGGATGACGGCCGGGCGGGCCGTCGGGGAGGGCGCCTACGGCGGCCTGGCCGAGGCACCCCCGGACGACACCGGCGAGGCACTCGGCCTCCCGCCCTCCCGGCTCACCCTGACCCTGGGCTTCGGACCCTCCCTCTTCGACCGGTTCGGCCTCGCCGGCCGGCGGCCCGCGGCCCTGGTCGACCTGCCCCGCTTCCCCGGCGACAACCTGGAGGAGTCCCGCACGGGCGGCGACCTGTGCGTCCAGGCCTGCGCCGACGACCCGCAGGTCGCCGTGCACGCGATCCGCAACCTGGCCCGCATCGGCTTCGGCAAGGTCGCCGTCCGCTGGTCCCAGCTCGGCTTCGGCAAGACCTCGTCGACGACGCCCGGCGCGCAGACCCCGCGCAACCTCTTCGGGTTCAAGGACGGCACCCGGAACATCGCGGGCACCGAGACGGACCGGCTGGAGAAGTACGTCTGGGCCGGCGCGGGCGACGAGCGCTGGATGACCGGCGGCTCGTACCTGGTCGCCCGGCGCATCCGGATGAACATCGAGGTCTGGGACCGTACGCCGCTGCGGGAGCAGGAGGACGTCTTCGGCCGGGACAAGGGCGAGGGCGCGCCGGCCGGCCGGGCGAAGGAGCATGACGCGCCGTTCCTGAAGGCGATGAAGCCCGACGCGCACGTCCGGCTCGCGCACCCCGACTCCAACGGCGGCGTCACCATCCTGCGCCGGGGCTACTCCTTCACCGACGGCACGGACGGCCTCGGCCGGCTGGACGCCGGTCTGTTCTTCCTGGCCTACCAGCGCGATCCGCGAACCGGGTTCATTCCGCTGCAACGCCGGCTCGCGGCGTCGGACGCGCTCAACGAGTACATCCAGCACGTGGGTTCCGCGGTCTTCGCGATCCCGCCCGGCGTTCGTGACGCGAGCGACTGGTGGGGGCGGACGCTGTTCTCCGAGGAGGCGTAGATCGGTGTTCTCCAATTACCTGATCGGACTGCGCGAGGGGCTGGAGGCCAGCCTCGTCGTCTGCATCCTGATCGCCTACCTGGTCAAGACCGGCCGCCGGGACGCCCTGCGGCCGGTCTGGACGGGCATCGGCATCGCGATCGCCCTCGCGCTCGGCTTCGGCTGCGTCCTGGAGTTCGGGTCGCAGGAGCTGACGTTCCAGGCGCAGGAAGCGCTCGGCGGCTCCCTGTCGATCGTCGCCGTGGTCCTGGTGACGTGGATGGTCTTCTGGATGCGGCGTACCGCCCGCCATCTGAGGACCGAACTGCACGGCCGGCTCGACGCGGCCCTGGCGATGGGCACCGGGGCGCTGGTCGCCACCGCGCTCCTCGCGGTGGGCCGGGAAGGGCTGGAGACCGCGCTGTTCGTGTGGGCGTCGGTGCACGCGGCCGGCGACGGCACCCCGCGCCCGCTGATCGGCGTCGCCCTCGGCCTGGCCACCGCCGTCCTGCTGGGCTGGCTGTTCTACCGCGGCGCGCTGCGGATCGACCTCGCCAGGTTCTTCACCTGGACCGGCGGCATGCTGGTGGTCGTCGCGGCCGGTGTGCTCGCGTACGGCGTCCACGACCTCCAGGAGGCCGACCTGCTGCCCGGCCTGACCAGCCTCGCCTTCGACATCAGCGGCACGGTGCCGCCGGACAGCTGGTACGGCACCCTGCTCAAGGGCGTGTTCAACTTCCAGCCCGACCCCACGGTCCTCCAGGCCGCCGTGTGGCTGCTGTACCTGCTCCCGGCCCTCGCGCTGTTCCTGGCCCCGGCGGGGTTCGCGGCCGGCCGGGGTGAGGCCGGGACGGAACCGGCCCCGCCCGCGTCATAGCGGCCGGTACGAGGGGTTCCGGCGGCCCCGGCGGGCGGGCACTGTGGGAGGACGGTCCCCCGCAGTCGTAGAGCAGGCGGTGACAGGAACATGGCACGCTTCGCCACCGGACGGCCCTGCCTGGACCTCCTCGCCACCGCCCACCCCGCCGAACGCCTCGATTCCGTCGAGGCCCTGCGCGCCTGGATCACCGGTTCCGGGCTGGTGCCGCCGGGCACCCCCCTCGACCACGCCGACACCGGCTGGCTCGCCGGGTTCCGGGAACTGCGGGCGCACACGGGGCGGCTGGTGCGGGACCGGCTCTCCGCCGGGACGGGTCCGCCCGCCGCGGCCGTGGCCGGCGCCCTCGACCGCGTCAACGACCTCGCCCGCGACGCGCCTCCGGCGCCCCGGGTGGTCGTCGGCGAGGAGGGGCTGCTCGTACGGGAGCTGGCGGGGCCGCCGGCGTGCTCCGCGCTGCTGGGGGCTCTCGCCCGGGACGCGGTGGAGCTGCTCACCGATCCCGTCGCCCGTGGCTGTCTGCGGCAGTGCGAGGGGGATCACTGCACCGTCGTCTACCTCGACACCTCCCGTGGCCGGCGGCGGCGGTGGTGCTCCAGCGAGGTCTGCGGCAATCGGGAGCGGGTCGCTCGCCACCGGCGGCGGGTCGCTGCGGTGGCCCGGGCGTGACGGGTTTCGGTCGCCGAGCGCCGCGCCCGCAGGAAGCGCCGCAACCTCTACCTGGTGGGCACCGCCGCCGCGCTGATCGTCGGCGGCCCGTTCGCCGCCGTGGCCACCACCGGCGGCGGTGACGACGGCCGGACCACCGAGGCGCGGGGCTCCGGCACCGCCCGGGAGGCCTTCGGCGGCCTGACCGACCGGGTCAGCGCCACCGACCCCGGCACCCAGGTCAGCGCGACCGTCGCCCTGGAGGAGAAGGCCTGGGGGACGCGCGCGGTCCTGGAGCTGAAGAACGTCAAGGGTCCCGAGAAGCGCGCGCTGATCGCCGTGGGCAAGAACGGCGAGCGCGAGACGCTCACCTCCTGGTCGGTCCCCGCACGGGGCTGCGGCATCCCGGACGCCACCACCGCCAAAGCCAGGGAACCGCTGTACGTCGACGGCGGCGCCGCCCTCACGCCGAACCAGATCGACCACTTCGAGGTCATGACCTTCGACGGGAAGCGTCTGGTGGAGACCGACGCGTAGCTTCACGCGCCCCCTTCGCGTACGGTTGACGGCTGCCCAGCACGTCAGAAGGGGGCCCGGTGGCCGCACAGGCGCAACAGGATTCGGCCGTCGACTCGGACCGGGACGCCGTACGCGACGCACCCGTACGCGACGATTCCGTACGCGACGAACCCGTGAGCGACGCACCCGTACGCGACGATTCCGTACGCGACCGAGAGATCAGCCGGGAGCAGGCACACCTGGACCGGGTGTACCGCCGACTGGAGGAGAAGATCCACGAGGCGGAGTTCCTCATGGACGACGCGGCCCGGCGCGGCCAGGTGGGCACGCCCGGCGCGCTGGCCGAGCGCGACGCCCAGGTCTTCCGGGCGGGGGTCCACCTCAACCGGCTGAACAGCGAGTTCGAGGACTTCCTCTTCGGCCGGATCGACCTGCTGCGGGGGAAGGACGGCAAGAGGGGCCCGGACGGCGCGTACACCGCCGTGGAGCCCGCCGAGGGGGCCGTACGGCCGGACAGCACCGCGGACATCGCCGAGACCCTGCACATCGGCCGGATCGGCGTCCTGGACGCCGAGTACGCCCCGCTGGTCATCGACTGGCGGGCGCCCGCCGCCGCGCCGTTCTACCGGTCCACGCCGGTCGACCCCGGGCGGGTCGTGCGCCGGCGCGTGATCCGCTCCAAGGGGCGGCGCGTCCTCGGCGTCGAGGACGACCTGATGCGCCCCGAGATCACCGCGTACCTCGACGGCGAGGAGCTGCCCGTCATCGGCGACGGCGCCCTGATGGCCGCCCTCGGCCAGGCCCGCACCCACTCCATGCGGGACATCGTCGCCTCCATCCAGGCCGAGCAGGACCTGGTCATCCGCGCCCCCGCCGCCTCCGTCGCCCAGGTCGAGGGCGGCCCCGGCACCGGCAAGACCGCCGTCGCCCTGCACCGGGCGGCGTACCTGCTCTACCAGGACCGGCGCCGCTACTCCGGCGGCATCCTGATCGTCTCCCCGACCCCGCTGCTCGTGGCGTACACCGAGGGCGTCCTGCCCTCCCTCGGCGAGGAGGGCCAGGTGGCGATCCGCGCCATCGGCTCCCTGGTCGACGAGGCCGAGGCGACGCTCTACGACACCCCCTCGACCGCCCGCGCCAAGGGCTCGGCCCGGATGCTGAAGGTGCTGCGCCGGGCCGCGCGCGGTGCCCTGGAGCACCCCGGCGCTCCGGCCCGGCTCCGCGTCGTCGCCTTCGGCCGGCGTCTCGAACTGGAGGCCGAGGAACTGGCGGAGATCCGCCGCAACGTCCTCACCGGCACCGCCCCGGTCAACCTGCTGCGCCCGCGCGCCCGCAAGCTGCTCCTGGACGCCCTGTGGGCGAAGTCCGGCGGCGCCACCCGGCACACCGACCCGGAGCTGGCCGCCGAGCTGCGCTCCTCCTTCGACGAGGACGTCACCTCCGAGGACCCGTTCGTCGCCTTCCTGGACGCCTGGTGGCCCGAGCTGACCCCGCGCTCGGTGCTCGCCGCGATGGCCGACGAGAAGCGGCTGGGCCGCTGGTCGCGCCGGGTGCTCAACCCCGGCGAGGTGCGCCGGGTGGCCCGCTCGCTGAGACGGGACGGGTACTCCGTCCACGACATCGCCCTGCTCGACGAACTGCACGCGGTGCTCGGCGCCCCGGCCCGGCCCCGCAAGCGCCGGGAACTGGACCCGCTGGACCAGCTCACCGGCCTGGAGGAGCTGATGCCGCAGCGCGAGGAGACCCGCCGCGAGCGCGCCGAGCGGCTGGCCCAGGAGCGGGTGGAGTACGCGCACGTCATCGTGGACGAGGCGCAGGACCTCACGCCGATGCAGTGGCGGATGGTCGGCCGCCGCGGCCGGCACGCCACCTGGACGGTGGTCGGCGACCCGGCCCAGTCCTCCTGGTCGGACCCGGACGAGGCGGCGGCGGCCCGCGACGAGGCCCTGGGCTCCCGCCCGCGCCGCCGCTTCGAGCTGACCGTGAACTACCGCAACCCGGCCGAGATCGCCGATCTGGCGGCCAGGGTCCTGGCCCTCGCCATGCCCGGCGCCGCCGCGCCGCGGGCGGTCCGCTCCACGGGCGTCGAGCCGCGCTTCGCCGTCGTCCGGGACACCCTGGCCGCCACCGTCCGCGAGGAGGCGGCGCGGCTGCTGGAGCGGGTCGACGGCACGGTCGGCGTCGTCGTCGCCATGGACCGGCGCGAGGAGGCCCGCCGCTGGCTCGCCGGGCTGGGGGACCGGGTGGTGGCGCTGGGCAGCCTGGAGGCCAAGGGCCTGGAGTACGACGCGACGGTGGTGGTCTCGCCCGCTGAGATCGCCGACGAGTCCCCGGCCGGGCTGCGGGTCCTCTACGTCGCCCTGACCCGGGCCACCCAGCAGCTCACGGTGGTCTCGGGGGAGCGGGACGAGCCGGACGCGGCCGGGGTGCCGGACCTGCTGCGCGACTGACCCCGACGGCACGGGAGCGGGGCCCGCACCGTCCGGTGCGGGCCCCGCTCTCCTGTGACGTAGGTGACACCGACCCGCCATGCTCGCCTCGCGGCAAGTGGTCGCTCGTAGCGACGATGGTTGGGCCCGGGGGCTTGGATCGGGCCGGTGCCATGTCCAAGGTAACAAACGATCCCCGCAAGACAATTCCCGTCCCGGGGTTCTCTTCCCCCGAGTTCTCAGTTCTCGTATGGTGGAAGTCATTTTCCGCTTTGTCGTCGCGGTCGGGGGCGGCTACCACGTACTCAGGGGTAGGTGCGACCATCGGACGGCACAACGGCACAACCAAGCGACACGGTAAAAGCAGAGGAAGTCGGCCATGGCTACGGCGCCCAGCGTCTCCTACTCGATGACCATCAGGCTGGAGGTGCCCGCGAGCGGAACCGCCGTCTCGCAGCTCACCACCGCCGTGGAGTCCTCCGGAGGCTCGGTGACCGGCCTCGACGTCACGGCGTCGGGCCACGACAAGCTCCGGATCGACGTCACCATCGCCGCCGGCTCCACCTCCCACGCCGACGAGATCGTGCAGGAACTGCGCGGCATCGAGGGCGTCACGCTCGGCAAGGTCTCCGACCGTACGTTCCTGATGCACCTCGGCGGCAAGATCGAGATGCAGTCCAAGCACCCCATCCGCAACCGTGACGACCTCTCCATGATCTACACCCCGGGCGTCGCCCGCGTGTGCATGGCGATCGCGGAGAACCCCGAGGACGCCCGCCGCCTGACCATCAAGCGCAACTCCGTCGCGGTCGTGACGGACGGCTCGGCGGTGCTGGGCCTGGGCAACATCGGCCCGAAGGCCGCGCTCCCCGTCATGGAGGGCAAGGCGGCCCTGTTCAAGCGGTTCGCCGGGATCGACGCCTGGCCGATCTGCCTGGACACCCAGGACACCGACGCGATCGTGGAGATCGTCAAGGCGATCGCCCCGGGCTTCGCCGGCATCAACCTGGAGGACATCTCCGCGCCCCGCTGCTTCGAGATCGAGGCCCGGCTGCGCGAGGCCCTGGACATCCCCGTCTTCCACGACGACCAGCACGGCACCGCCATCGTCGTCCTCGCCGCCCTCACCAACGCCCTGCGCGTGGTCGACAAGGGCATCGAGAGCGTGCGGGTGGTCATGTCCGGCGCGGGCGCGGCCGGTACGGCGATCCTGAAGCTGCTGCTGGCCGCCGGGGTGAAGAACGCCGTCGTCGCCGACATCCACGGTGTGGTCCACGCCGGCCGCGAGGACCTCGTCGACGCCGCCCCCGGGTCGGCGCTGCGCTGGATCGCGGACAACACCAACCCCGAGGGCCTCACCGGCACCCTCAAGGAGGCCGTGCGCGGCGCCGACGTCTTCATCGGCGTCTCCGCCCCGAACGTGCTGGACGGCGACGACGTGGCCGCCATGGCGGACGGCGCGATCGTCTTCGCCCTCGCCAACCCCGACCCCGAGGTCGACCCCGCCGTCGCCCGCCGGACGGCCGCCGTGGTCGCCACCGGCCGCAGCGACTTCCCGAACCAGATCAACAACGTGCTGGTCTTCCCGGGCGTCTTCCGCGGCCTGCTGGACGCCCAGTCCCGCACCGTCAACACCGAGATGATGCTCGCCGCCGCGCAGGCCCTGGCGGGCGTCGTCACCGAGGACGAGCTGAACCCCAACTACATCGTGCCCTCGGTCTTCAACGACAAGGTCGCCGGCGCCGTCGCCGGCGCGGTGCGCGACGCGGCGAAGGCGGCGGGCGTCACCGTCTGACCGGCGCCGCGGGGCGCCGGCTGTGAGGATCACCACGGACCGCGGGGTCCTCACCCGGCGCGTCGCGCGCCCGGCGCCGCGCGACGGCCCCCTAAGGTGGGCGGCCGGGCCCCGGCCGTCTCTACGTGTGACTCCCAAGGGCGTTCTCACGACTCCTGCGGGTGCCGGATTGGCTTTACCGCCGCAGGTAGAGGCAGGATGCCTCCCTGGGCGCGTGGGTCCGGCACCGGACCCGGGTCCGGGGACTGTCCGAGGACCCTGGCAGCATCGGCTTCGCTGTGCCCAACATGCGGCCTGGCCGCGTGGCACGCCTCAACGGCAAGAAAGACACGGGAGTAACAACATGAACCGCAGTGAGCTGGTGGCCGCGCTGGCCGACCGCGCCGAGGTGACCCGCAAGGACGCCGACGCCGTGCTGGCCGCGTTCGCCGACGTCGTCGGCGACATCGTCTCCAAGGGCGACGAGAAGGTCACCATCCCCGGCTTCCTGACCTTCGAGCGCACCCACCGTGCCGCTCGCACCGCCCGCAACCCGCAGACCGGCGAGCCGATCCAGATCCCGGCCGGCTACAGCGTGAAGGTCTCCGCGGGCTCGAAGCTCAAGGAAGCCGCCAAGGGCAAGTGAGCGTTCACGTGTGAGCGCCGCGGGGATCTGCGGGCCCGTCGTGGCTGGTCGCGCAGTTCCCCGCGCCCCTTTCGGGGCGCCGTACGCAACGCCGATGGGGCGGTCACCCGGACTCGGGTGACCGCCCCATCGGCGTTGCGGCGGGGGTCTAGCCGAGTGCCTTGCCCGGCAGTTCCACCTTCGCGCCCAGTTCCACGAGCTTCTCCATGAAGTTCTCGTAGCCGCGGTTGATCAGGTCGATGCCGTGCACCCGGGAGGTGCCCTGGGCGGCCAGCGCCGCGATCAGGTACGAGAAGCCGCCGCGCAGGTCGGGGATGACCAGGTCGGCGCCCTCCAGCTCGGTGGGCCCGGAGACGACGGCCGAGTGCAGGAAGTTGCGCTGGCCGAAGCGGCAGTCGGAGCCGCCCAGGCACTCGCGGTAGAGCTGGATGTGGGCGCCCATCTGGTTCAGCGCCGAGGTGAAGCCGAGCCGGGACTCGTAGACCGTCTCGTGGACGATGGACAGGCCCGTGGCCTGGGTGAGCGCCACCACCAGCGGCTGCTGCCAGTCGGTCTGGAAGCCGGGGTGCACGTCCGTCTCCAGGGCGATGGACTTGAGCCGGCCGCCCGGGTGCCAGAAGCGGATGCCCTCGTCGTCGATCTCGAAGGCGCCGCCCACCTTGCGGTAGGTGTTCAGGAACGTCATCATCGACCGCTGCTGGGCGCCGCGGACGTAGATGTTCCCCTGGGTCGCCAGCGCCGCCGACGCCCAGGAGGCGGCCTCCAGGCGGTCGGACAGGGCGTGGTGGTTGTAGCCGCCGAGCCGGTCCACGCCCGTGACGCGGATGGTCCGGTCGGTGTCCATGGCGATGATCGCGCCCATCTTCTGCAGGACGCAGATGAGGTCCTCGATCTCGGGCTCCACGGCCGCGTTGGACAGCTCCGTGACGCCCTCCGCGAGCACCGCCGTCAGCAGCACCTGCTCGGTCGCGCCGACCGACGGGTACGGCAGCCGGATCTTGGTGCCGCGCAGCCGCTGCGGGGCCTCCAGGTACTGTCCGTCGGCGCGCTTCTCGATGGTCGCGCCGAACTGCCGCAGCACGTCGAAGTGGAAGTCGATGGGCCGGCCGCCGATGTCGCAGCCGCCCAGGCCGGGGATGAAGGCGTGCCCGAGGCGGTGCAGCAGCGGGCCGCAGAAGAGGATCGGGATGCGGCTCGACCCCGCGTGGGCGTCGATGTCGGCGACGTTGGCGCTCTCCACGTGCGTGGGGTCGAGCACCAGTTCGCCCGGCTCGTCGCCCGGACGGACCGTCACCCCGTGCAGTTGCAGCAGTCCGCGTACGACCCGCACGTCGCGGATGTCCGGAACATTGCGCAGCCGGCTCGGCGCGCTGCCGAGGAGTGCGGCCACCATGGCCTTCGGTACGAGGTTCTTCGCACCGCGGACACGGATCTCGCCCTCCAGCGGGGTTCCGCCGTGGACAAGCAGTACGTCATCAGCGCCGTTGACGGTCATGAATCTCGCGTTCCGTGGAGTGGGGCAGGGGCCAGAAGGGAAAGGGTAATCGTCTCGCGGGCCGCGGCCGTAAGCCCGGCACCGCACAGCCGTTTCATGGTTCTGTCACAACACGAACGGTCCCTTGTCGGGCACGCACGGTAACCGCCGCGGGCACGCGCGGTCACCGCCGCGGGCGCGTACCGGGGCGTACCGGGGCGTCCCGGGGGTCGCGTTCACTCCGGTGCCTCCGGCCGCCTCCCCATCGCGGGGCGGGATGCGGGATCATGTCAGGCATGACCGAGGTGTCCTCGCTCACAGGGCGGCTGCTCGTGGCCACTCCCGCCCTGGCGGACCCGAACTTCGAGCGTGCGGTGGTGCTGCTCCTCGACCACGACGAGGAGGGCTCCCTCGGTGTCGTCCTGAACCGCCCGACCCCGGTCGGGGTGGGCGACATCCTGGACGGCTGGGCGGAGCTGGCCGGCGACCCCGGCGTCGTCTTCCAGGGCGGCCCGGTCTCCCTGGACTCGGCGCTCGGCGTGGCCGTCGTCCCCGGTGACGGCGACGGCGGCGCCCCGCTGGGCTGGCGCCGGGTGCACGGCGCGATCGGCCTGGTCGACCTGGAGGCGCCGCCGGAGCTGCTCGCGCCGGCCGTGGGCAGCCTGCGGATCTTCGCCGGGTACGCCGGCTGGGGACCGGGCCAGCTGGAGGACGAACTCGCCGAGGGCGCCTGGTACGTGGTGGAGTCCGAGCCCGGTGACGTCTCCTCGCCGCTGCCCGGCCGGCTCTGGCGGGAGGTGCTGCGCCGCCAGCGCAGCGAGCTGGCGATGGTGGCGACCTACCCGGACGACCCGTCGCTCAACTGAAGCGGGTGCGCTTCAGTACC
Organism: Streptomyces daghestanicus; assembly: GCF_020521275.1. Lineage (NCBI taxonomy): Bacteria > Bacillati > Actinomycetota > Actinomycetes > Kitasatosporales > Streptomycetaceae > Streptomyces > Streptomyces daghestanicus. Next base: position 268,385 of record NZ_BNDX01000016.1, read on the forward strand.
CTTGGCGGTTATGAGCACTCTTGAGCCCGAGCGCGGGACTGGTACGGGGACCCTCGTCGAGCCGACACCGCAGGTGTCCCACGGTGACGGCGACCACGAGCGCTTCGCCCACTACGTCCAGAAGGACAAGATCATGGCGAGCGCGCTCGACGGCACGCCCGTCGTGGCGCTGTGCGGCAAGGTCTGGGTGCCGGGCCGCGACCCGAAGAAGTACCCGGTGTGCCCCATGTGCAAGGAGATCTACGAGTCCATGAGCGGCGGCGGCGACGAGGGCAAGGGCGACGGCAAGAAGTAGCCCGCCCGGGTCCCCCGGCTCACCCGGCTTTTCCGCAGGCCCCCGGAGCGCGTGCCGACGCGCTCCGGGGGCCTGCGCGTTGCCGCGGAAATGGTTCAGACCTCTTGTGGACACGTTCCTGTAGTCCTTAGCCTCCATGGTGTTGTGCAGAGCGAAATCGCCATTGCGTATGTTGCAACGCCTGCTTGCGGAGGACCGCTGTATGAAGCTCCCCGTCCGACTTGCCCTGCTGCTCACCGCCCTCACCGCCACCGCCGTCTCCGCCTGCGCGCCCCAGACGTCCGGCGGCTCGCCCTCCGGCGCGGACGAGACCTCCGGCACCCTGCGGGTCTGGCTCTTCCAGGAGGTCGGCAACCAGCCGAAGGAACAGGTCGTCGACGCCGTCCTGGCCGGCTTCGAGAAGGACCACGAGGGCACCGACGTCACCGTCGAGTACATCCCCGTCGAGACCCGCGCGCAGCGCGTCAAGGCCGCCTTCAACGACCCCGCCTCGGCACCCGACGTCATCGAGTACGGCAACACCGACACCGCCGGCTATGTCGCGGACGGCGGACTGGCGGACGTCACCGCCGAGTTCGGCGCCTGGAGCGAGGCGAAGGACACCGACCCGACCGCCCGCCGGTCGGTCACCGTCGACGGCAAGGTTTACGGAGCGCCCTTCTTCGTCGGTGTGCGCGCCCTGTACTACCGCACCGACCTGTTCCGGAGACTGGGCCTGGAACCGCCCCGCTCGCTCGCGGAACTGACCACCGCCGCACGTGAGATCCGGGCCGCCGAGCCCGGCCTGTACGGACTCGCTGTCGGCGGCGCCTACACCTACGGCGCGCTGCCCTTCCTGTGGGCCCACGGCGGTGACGTGACCGACCTGGACAGCGCCGCGTCCCGCGCCGGCGTCGAGGCGTACACCGGTCTCTTCGGCGACGACAACTGCCCCGCCGCGAAGTGCGCCGGGATGGGCGGCAACGACACGGTGACCGCGTTCGCCGCCGGCAAGGCGGGCATGGCCATCGGCGGCGACTTCAGCCACCAGGCCGTCGAGGCGGGCAAGGTGAAGGGGAAGTACGCCGTCGTCCCGCTGCCCGGGGTCAGGCCCGGCTCGGTCGCACCGGCCTTCGCGGGCGGCAACAACATCGGGGTGCTGAAGTCCACCTCCCACCGGACCCTCGCCGTCGACCTGATGAAGCGGCTCGCCTCCAAGGAGACGCAAGGCAAGCTGTTCGAGGCGATGGGATTCCTGCCGACCTTCGAGGACGTACGGGACGACGCGGCGGCGAAGGAGCCGTTCGTGCGGCCGTTCGTGAAGACGCTGGAGGCGGGGACGGAGTTCGTGCCGGTCTCACCGGGGTGGGCCGCCGTCGATTCCGGCGCGGTGCTGCCGACGATGTACCAGCGGGTCGTGAGCGGCCGCGAGACGGTCGCCGCCGCGACCGGGGACGCCGCCCGCGAGGTGGACGAGGCGCTGGGCGACGCCCGGTGACGGTGGCCTCCCGGACGCCGGCGGGCCGCGCCGCCCCGCGCCCGCGGCCGGCCGCGACCCCGCGCCGCACAGGGCGGGCCGGCACCCCCTGGATCTATCTCGCCCCCGCGCTCGTCGTCCTCGGCGGCCTGCTCGTCTACCCCGTCTACCAGCTCGGGCTGATCTCCTTCCTGGAGTACACGCAGGCCCAGGTCAGCGGCGGGCAGCCGACCTCCTTCCGGGGGCTCGGGAACTACGCCGAGCTGTTCGGGGACCCCGAGTTCTGGCGGGTGCTGCTCGCCACCGTCCTCTTCGCCGCCGCCTGCGTGGTGTCGACCCTGGCCGTCGGCTGCGCGCTCGCCGTCCTGCTGACCCGGGTCCGGGCCGTGCCGCGCCTGGTGCTGATGCTGGCCGCGCTCGGGGCGTGGGCGACGCCCGCGGTGACCGGGTCCACGGTGTGGCTGCTGCTGTTCGACCCCGACTTCGGCCCGGTCAACCGGGTCCTCGGTCTCGGCGACCACTCCTGGACGTACGGGCGGTACAGCGCCTTCGCGCTGGTCCTGCTCGAAGTGGTCTGGTGCTCCTTCCCGTTCGTCATGGTCACCGTCTACGCCGGTATCCGCGCCGTCCCCGCGGAGGTGCTGGAGGCCGCCGCCCTGGACGGCGCCTCCCAGTGGCGGATCTGGCGGTCGGTGCTCGCGCCGATGCTCCGCCCGATCCTGGTCGTCGTCACCGTCCAGTCGGTCATCTGGGACTTCAAGGTCTTCACGCAGATCTACGTCATGACCAACGGCGGCGGCATCGCCGGCCAGAACCTCGTCCTCAACGTCTACGCCTACCAGAAGGCGTTCGCGTCCTCGCAGTACGGCCTCGGCTCCGCGATCGGCGTCGTGATGCTGCTGATCCTGCTCGCCGTGACCCTCGGGTACCTGCGGCTGCTGCGCCGGCAAGGGGAGGAACTGTGAGGCGTCCGTGGAGATTCGCGGCGGAGGCGAGCGCGCTGCTGATCGCGGCGGTGGTCGCGTTCCCGCTGTACTGGATGGTGCTGAGCGCTTTCCGGCCGGCCGGGGAGATCGAGTCGGACACGCCCCGGCCCTGGACCCTGGCGCCGTCCCTCGACTCCTTCCGGCGGGTCTTCGGGCAGCAGGAATTCGGCCGCTACTTCCTCAACAGCCTTCTCGTCGCCGGGGTCGTCGTGGTCGCCTCCGCGCTGATCGCGTTTCTCGCGGCGACCGCCGTGACGCGATTCCGGTTCCGTTTCCGCACCACCCTGCTGATCATGTTCCTGGTGGCCCAGATGGTGCCCGTGGAAGCGCTCACCATCCCCTTGTTCTTCCTCATGCGCGACCTCGGCCAGTTGAACACACTGGGGTCGCTGATCCTGCCCCACATCGCGTTCTCGCTGCCGTTCGCGATCTGGATGCTGCGCGGTTTCGTGAAAGCCGTACCGGAGGCCCTGGAGGAGGCCGCCTACCTGGACGGGGCGAGCCGGTCGCGATTCCTCTGGCAGGTCCTTTTCCCGCTCGTCTTCCCCGGCCTCGTGGCCACCAGCGTCTTTTCCTTCATCTCCACCTGGAACGACTTCCTGTTCGCCAAGTCGTTCCTCATCAGCGACACCTCGCAGTCGACCCTGCCGATGGCGCTGCTGGTCTTCTACAACCCGGACGACCCCGACTGGGGCGGCGTCATGGCCGCGTCCACGGTGATGACGATCCCGGTGCTGGTCTTCTTCGTACTCGTGCAACGACGACTCGTCTCCGGCCTGGGCGGAGCGGTGAAGGACTGATATGACCATGAGCACCGACCTCGTACCGGCCCCCCGGGAACTGCGCACGGGCCCGGCCGGACCGGTCCGCCTCGGTCCCGGGACCCGGCTGGCGGCCGGCCCCGGCACCGAGGGCGTGGCCCGCCGGCTGCGGGAGACGCTCGGCGCGGCGACCGGGCTGCCGCTGGCGGACGGTGACGGCCCCGAGCGGATCGAGCTGGCCGTCGACCCGGGACTGCCGGCCGAGGGGTACCGGCTGGCCACCGGGGAACGGCACGTGCGGATCGGGGGCGGCAGCCCCGCCGGCGTCTTCTGGGGCACGCAGACCCTGCGCCAGCTCCTCGGCCCCGACGCCTTCCGCCGCGCGCCCGTACGGCCCGACCGGGTCTGGGAACTGCCCCGCGTCACCGTCGAGGACGCCCCCCGTTTCCGCTGGCGGGGCCTGATGCTGGACGTCGCCCGGCACTTCCTGCCCAAGGACGGCGTCCTGCGTTATCTCGACCTGATGGCCGCCCACAAACTCAACGTCTTCCACTTCCATCTGACGGACGATCAGGGATGGCGGATCGAGATCGAGCGCTACCCGGAGCTGACCGCGACCGGCGCCTGGCGCCCCCGCACCAAATGGGGCCATCGCGCCTCACCGCTCTGGGACGACAAGCCGCACGGCGGTTTCTACACCCAGGACGACATCCGCGAGATCGTCGCCTACGCCGCCGAACGGCACATCACCGTCGTCCCCGAAATCGACGTGCCCGGACACTCCCAGGCGGCCATCGCCGCCTATCCGGAACTCGGCAACACCGACGTCGTCGACACCTCCGCACTCGGCGTCTGGGACACCTGGGGCATCTCCCCGAACGTCCTCGCGCCCACCGAACACACCCTGCGCTTCTACGAAGGCGTCTTCGAGGAACTCCTCGCCCTCTTCCCCGGCGAGTTCATTCACGTCGGCGGCGACGAATGCCCCAAGGACCAATGGCGCCGCTCGGCCGTCGCCAAGGCCCGCACGGAGGACCTGAAACTGCCGAACGAGGACGCGCTGCAGTCCTGGTTCATCGGGCACTTCGCGTCCTGGCTCGCCGCGCGCGGACGCCGGCTCATCGGCTGGGACGAGATCCTGGAGGGCGGCCTCACGCCGGGCGCCGCGGTCTCCTCCTGGCGCGGCTACCAGGGCGGCGTCGCCGCCGCGCGCGCCGGGCACGACGTCGTCATGTGCCCCGAGCAGTACGTGTACCTGGACCACCGGCAGGACGGCGGCGCCGACGAGCCGGTGCCCATCGGGTACGTGCGCACCCTGGAGGACGTCTACCGGTTCGAGCCCGTCCCGGCGGAGCTGACCGAGGAGGAGGCCGGACGGGTCCTCGGCACCCAGGCCAACGTCTGGACCGAGGTGATGGAGAGCCCGGCCCGCGTCGACTACCAGACCTTCCCGAGGCTCGCCGCCTTCGCCGAGGTCGCCTGGAGCCCCCTGCCCGCCCCGGCCCGGCGGGACTTCGCGGCCTTCGAGCGCCGGATGACCGGCCACTACCGGCGCCTCGACGCCCTCGGCGTCTCCTACCGGCCGCCCGCCGGACCCCGGCCGTGGCAGCGTCGCCCCGGCGTTCTCGGCCGCCCCCTCGACGGCCCGCCCCCGAACAGGTGACGGACGAAGGGGGAGGAGAACTCACGTAACCCCACCTTCTCCCCCTTCTCCCCCTTCTTCGTCTTCGGTCTCTTTTTCACCGGAGAGTTGCATTTCCCGCACAACGGTGATCGGTGGCGATGCCGTGCCGAACCCGCCCATCTCCCCGGTGAGGTGGGCGAACACCCCTTAGCGGACCCGCGCGTCCGGGTGCTGCGATGATGTGCCAGAGTTGCCACGTCCGCCCTGTCAGCACGTACGGTACGGCGCACGGGCGGGACCAGTGGGACAGCGGGAAGGGGCAGCCGGTTTGAGCACGCACGCACCGCAGGCGGCGCAGGCCGTCACGCTGCCCACAACACTGGACGAGGCCGTGACCGCCCTCGCCGAGCGGCCCGCCGCCGTGCCGGTCGCCGGCGGCACCGACCTCATGGCCGCCGTCAACTCCGGCCAGCTCAGGCCCGCCGCGCTGGTCGGCCTCGGCCGCATCAGCGAGATCCGCGGCTGGCAGTACCAGGACGGCCACGCGCTGCTCGGCGCCGGACTCACCCACGCCCGCATGGGCCGCCCGGACTTCGCCGCGCTCATCCCGGCGCTGGCCGCCGCCGCGCGCGCCGCCGGCCCGCCGCAGATCCGCAACGCGGGCACCCTGGGCGGCAACGTCGCCTCGGCCGCCCCCACCGGCGACGCGCTGCCCGTGCTGGCCGCGCTGGAGGCGACCCTGATCATCGCGGGCCAGGGCGGCGCCCGCCGCGAGATCCCGGTCTCCCACCTGCTGGCCGGGGTGGAGATGCTCCGCGCCGGCGAACTCATCGGCTACGTCCGCGTCCCGCTGCTGCACGCCCCGCAGGTCTTCCTCAAGGCCACCGGGCGCACCGGCCCGGGGCGCGCGGTCGCCTCCGTGGCGCTGGTCCTGGACCCGGCCCGGCGGGGGGTGCGGTGCGCGGTCGGCGCCATAGCGCCGATGCCGCTGCGCCCGCTGGAGGCCGAACACTGGGTGGCCCAGCTCATCGACTGGGACAACAACCGGGCGATCGTCCCGGAGGCGCTGGCCGCCTTCGGCGAGTACGTCGCCGCGGCCTGCATCCCGGACCCCGCCCCCGCCGAGGACGGGTCCGTGCCGCAGCTTCCGCCCGCCGTACTGCATCTGCGGCGCACCGTCGCCGCGCTGGCCCGACGAGCACTGGGGAGGGCGCTGTCGTGACCGACGACCAGCAGCGAGAGGGCACCGAGGGCACCCCCCGGGGCGGCGGCCGCTGGGACCCGCTGCCCCAGGGCGACTACGACGACGGCGCCACCGCCTTCGTCCAGCTCCCCGAGGGCGGCATCGACGCCCTCCTGGACGCCGCCGGCAGCCCCCTCGCCGCCCCCGGCCACGGCTTCGTGCCGCCGCAGATAACGGTCGCCCCCGCCACGGGCACCGACCCCGCGGCCACCGGCACCTGGGCCGTCCCGCACACCCCCGCGCACGGCACGCAGTGGCAGGCGCCGGGGACCGGGCAGACGGCGTACGGCGACGCCCCGCAGGACCCCTACGGGGCGGCCGGACAGCACGGGAGCGGCGCGGAGTACGGCGCGGAGCGCACGGAGTACGCGGGCCACGGGGAGTACCCGGAGTACGCGGAGCCGGAGTACGAGGGGCACGCGGGGCACGCGCACGACCCGTACGCCGGACAGGCCCCGTACGCCGGGCACGGGCAGCAGCCCTACGCCGGGCACCAGCAGCAGCACGCCGGGCCGGACGACCGGTTCGCCTACCACCCGGACGCCACCGGCCACTGGGACTTCGGCGACGCCGCGCCCCCGCAGGAGGCGGCGCCCGGACCCGGCCACGACGTGACCGGACAGTGGTCCATCCCGGTCGCCGGGGGCGAACTGCCGGACGAGTCGGGCGAGTTCACCACGTCGTCCCTGGTCGAGCAGTGGGGCGGCACGCCGCCGGCCACCCTGCCGGGCGGCGCGCCCGCCCCCTGGGCGACGCAGGCGGCGGGACAGCCGTGGGGCGAGCAGGCGGAGCGGCTCGAACACCCGGGCGCCGACGAGAGTCAGGGCATGGAGCCGGCCCAGGGCGGCGGCAGGGAGCCCTTCCCGGACGTACGGCCGTATCTGGACCCGGCGGGCGGGGCGACGGCCGACGGGACGGTGACCGGCGGGGTGACGGCCGACCCGGCCGCCGATGCGGTGCACGCGGCTCAGGCGGCCGTGCACGCGGCGCAGGTGGCGCACGAGGCACAGGTGGCCCATGAGGCCCGAGAGGCTTACGAAGCCCATGAGGCTCAGGTGGTCCAGGCGGCCCACGAGGCTCGGGTGGTCCAAGCGGCCCATGAGGCGCGGATGGTCCATGAGGCTCATGAGGCTCAGGCGGTCCAGGAGGGCTTCGAGAGCGCCGCCGAGGCTCCCGAGGCTCCCGAGGCGCCCGCCCCGTCCGCCGAGGCCATCGAGACCGCAGAGACCGCCGAGACCGCCGAGACCGCAGAGACCGTCGAGACCGGGAGCGTGCCGGAGGCCACCGAGGAACCGGCGGCGACCGCCGAGGCGTCGGAGCCGGAGCCGGAGCCGACCTCCGGACCGGAGCCGGCGCGGGCGCCCGAGGCCGAGGACGTGACCGGCGACGCGGCGGAATCCGGGACCGAGGCCGCGACCGAGGGTGAGGCTGCGGGCGCCCCTGCCCCTGCCCCCGCCCCCGCCCCCGAGCCTGAGCCCGATCGCGCGCCGGACCCGGCGCCGGACACCGAGCCCGGCCCGGACCCCGAGCCCGCCGCCCAAGGCCCCGCTCCCGAGGACGGCGCCCTGGAGGAGCCCGAGGCGGACCAGGCCGCCGACCCCGGGACCCCGGGGACCCCCGAGGAGCCCGCCGCGTCCCCGGCGGCCACGGCCCCGGAGACCCCCGCGGGCGGCCCCGCCGGCCCCCACGAGGAGCACCCCCTCGCCTCGTACGCGCTGCGCGTCAACGGCACCGACCGGCCCGTCAGCGACGCCTGGATCGGTGAGTCGCTGCTCTACGTGCTGCGTGAGCGGCTCGGCCTCGCGGGCGCCAAGGACGGCTGCTCGCAGGGCGAGTGCGGGGCGTGCAACGTGCAGGTCGACGGCCGGCTCGTCGCCTCCTGCCTGGTCCCGGCCGTGACCGCGGCGGGCAGCGAGGTCCGTACCGTCGAGGGCCTGGCCACCGACGGGCAGCCCTCCGACGTCCAGCGGGCGCTGGCCCGGTGCGGCGCGGTGCAGTGCGGTTTCTGCGTGCCCGGCATGGCGATGACCGTGCACGACCTGCTGGAGGGCAACCCGGCGCCGACCGAGCTGGAGACCCGGCAGGCGCTCTGCGGCAACCTGTGCCGCTGCTCCGGCTACCGGGGCGTCCTGCGCGCCGTCGAGGAGGTCGTCGCCGAGCGCGAGGCGCACGCCGACGCCGAGGCGGACGCGGCGCCCGTGGCCACCGGCGCGGAGGGTGACACGCCCCGCATCCCGCACCAGGCGGCCCCGCCCCCGGAGGACACCTCCTCCTACGACCCCTCCCACGATCCCTCCCACGGCCAGGACGGAGGCCACGCGTGAGCAACGAGGCAGCGACCGCCCCGGCCGCGGGCACCGCGCCGGCGCCCCCCGCCCCCGAACCGATCCCGCACGGCCTCGGCGCCTCCCTCCCGCCGGCCGACGCCCGCGCCAAGACCGAGGGCACCTTCCCCTACGCCGCCGACCTGTGGGCCGAGGGCCTGCTCTGGGCGGCCGTCCTGCGCTCCCCGCACCCGCACGCCCGCATCGTCTCCGTGGACACCACGCACGCCCGGGAGATGCCCGGCGTACGGGCGGTCGTCACGCACGAGGACGTGCCCGGCACCGCGCTGCACGGCCGGGGCAGAGCCGACCGGCCGGTCTTCGCCTCCGAGGTCGTGCGCCACCACGGCGAGCCCATCGCCGCCGTCGCCGCCGACCACCCGGACACCGCGCGGATGGCCGCGGCGGCCGTCATCGTCGAGTACGAGGTGCTGGACCCGGTCACCGACCCCGAGCAGGCGTTCGAGGCGGAGCCGCTGCACCCCGACGGCAACCTGATCCGGCACATCCCGCTGCGCCACGGCGACCCGGAGGCGGTCGGCGAGATCGTCGCCGAGGGCCTGTACCGCATCGGCCGCCAGGACCCGGCGCCCATCGGCGCGGAGGCCGGTCTGGCCGTGCCCCGCCCGGACGGCGGCGTCGAGCTGTACCTGGCCTCCACCGACCCGCACACCGACCGCGACACGGCCGCCGCCGCCTTCGGGCTCGCCCCCGAGCAGGTGAAGATCGTGGTCACCGGGGTGCCCGGCGCCACCGCCGACCGCGAGGACCAGGGCTTCCAGCTCCCGCTCGGCCTGCTGGCGCTGAAGACCGGCTGCCCGGTGAAGCTGACCGCCACGCGCGAGGAGTCCTTCCTCGGCCACGCCCACCGCCACCCCACGCTGCTGCGCTACCGCCACCACGCCGACGCCGAGGGCCGCCTGGTGAAGGTCGAGGCGCAGATCCTGCTCGACGCGGGCGCGTACGCCGACACCTCCTCCGAGGCCCTGGCCGCCGCCGTCGCCTTCGCCTGCGGCCCGTACGTCGTGCCGAACGCCTTCATCGAGGGCTGGGCGGTGCGCACCAACAACCCGCCGTCCGGACATGTGCGCGGCGAGGGCGCGATGCAGGTCTGCGCCGCGTACGAGGCGCAGATGGACAAGATCGCGAAGAAGCTGGGCCTGGACCCGGCCGAGGTGCGGATGCGCAACGTCCTGGCCACCGGCGACGTCCTGCCGACCGGCCAGACGGTCACCTGCCCGGCCCCCGTCGCCGAACTGCTGCAGGCCGTGCGCGACTTCCCCCTGCCCGCCCTGCCCAAGGACACCCCCGAGGACGAGTGGCTGCTGCCCGGCGGCCCCGAGGGCGCGGGCGAACCGGGCGCGGTGCGCCGGGGCGTGGGCTACGGCATCGGCATGGTGCACATGCTCGGCGCCGAGGGCGCGGACGAGGTGTCGACGGCGACGGTGAAGGTCCAGGACGGCGTGGCGACGGTGCTGTGCGCCGCCGTGGAGACCGGCCAGGGCTTCACGACCCTCGCCCGGCAGATCGTGCAGGAGACCCTCGGCATCGACGAGGTGCGCGTGGCGCCCGTCGACACCGACCAGCCGCCGGCCGGCGCGGGCTGCCGGGGCCGGCACACCTGGGTGTCGGGCGGCGCGGTGGAGCGGGCCGCGAAGATGGTCCGCACCCAGCTCCTCCAGCCGCTCGCCCACCAGTTCGGCATGTCGACCGAGCTGCTCCAGATCGCCGACGGCAAGATCACCTCGTACGACGGTGTCCTGTCGACCACGGTCACCGAGGCGCTGGACGGCAAGGAACTGTGGGCCACCGCCCAGTGCCGCCCGCACCCCACCGAGCCGCTGGACGAGTCCGGGCAGGGCGACGCCTTCGTCGGCATGGCGTTCTGTGCGATCCGCGCGGTGGTCGACGTCGACATCGAACTCGGCTCGGTACGGGTCGTGGAGCTGGCGGTCGCGCAGGACGTGGGCCGGGTCCTCAACCCCGCCCAGCTCGCCACCCGGATCGAGGCAGGCGTCACCCAGGGCGTGGGCATCGCGCTGACGGAGAACCTCCGCACGCCGCGCGGCCTGATCCGCCACCCCGACCTCACCGGGTACGCCCTCCCCACCTCCCTGGACACCCCCGACATCCGCATCGTCAAGCTCGTCGAGGAACGGGACGTGGTCGCGCCGTTCGGCGCCAAGGCGGTCAGCGCGGTGCCGGTGGTGGCGTCCCCGGCGGCGGTCGCCTCGGCGGTGCGCGCGGCGACGGGCCGCTCGGTCAACCGCCTGCCGATCCGCCCGCAGGCGGCCGTGGTCACCTGAGTTTCTCCGCGCCGGCGGGGCAACGCGCGGGGCGCGCGGTGCGTCCTCAGAGACGTACGAGTGCCGCGCACCCGGGCGTTGTCAGTGGTGGCGCGTAGTGTGCGAAGCGATGGGAACGGCGCCGCCGGGCCCGTCCACGGGCACGCACGACTCTCGGGGGAGACACGACCATGCAGGTGACGACTGTGACGACTGTGACGACGAGCGCACCGACGGAAGCCGCCTGCCGCCCGGCTCCGTCCCTCCTCACCCTGGTCCGCGCCGCGACCTCGGTGGACGACCCGTCCTGGACCCGTGCCGCGGTCCGGCGCGCGCCGGCGGGCCCCGAGACGCCGCTGCTGTGGCGGACGTCGACGCTGATCGGCTGCCTCGCCCTGGCCACGGGCCGCCGCACGGTGCCCGCGCCGGACCTGCCGTACCGCTTCCTGGACCGGGAGTTCGGCCGCGGCCGGGTGACCCGCTTCGAGGACGTGGACATCCCGCCGTGCCTCACCCACGAGCCCACCCGCCGCTTCCTGCGCGAGACGGGCCTGCCGGACCGGGCGTTCCCCTTCCACCGGGACCGCGACGAGGACATCCCCCTGCCCACCCTGGCCGAGTTCCACGAGGCAGGCCCCGCCCTCCCCGCCGAGGCGTCCCGCCACGTCCGCCTCGGCCGGCTGGCCGACGGCGGCACGGTGACGGTGGACGGCACGACGGGCGCGGTCCTCACCTGGCGGGAACCGACCGCCACCTTCCACCCCCTCGCCCCGGACCTCCCGGCGTTCACCCTGGCTCTCTGGGCCCGCCACCGGGCGACCCGCCTGGAGACGACGGCGACGGAGGAGCGCGCGTGACCCTGTCGACGGCAGGCGGCCGGACCGACGCGTCCCCCTCCTGTCCCCTGTCGGGCCAGGCGAGGACGCGTCCCCCTTTCACCACCCGCCGTCATCGTGAAGTGAGCCGACGCGTCAGGCGGTTGGCTTCGGCGACCGGGGGACGGAGATGGTGACGCTGGGTGTGTTCTTCGGGCTGCTCCTGTGCGTGATCGCGGCCATCGTCTGGAAGGTGGGCCGGCGCGGAAGCGGGCCCACGGAGAACATCGAGGGGCTCCGCATCGAGCAGGAGCGGCGCTCGGCGGCCGACAGCGCCCGGCACTCCTTCAACGCGATCGCCCAGCACGACACGCTGCCCACGAGGGGCGACAGCCACCGCGACAAGCGGTGAGGCGAGACCCCCGCCCGCATCCCACCCGGTCCGGGTCCTGGAGGCCGTGGCGGGAATCGAACCCGCGTAACTCGCTTTGCAGGCGAGTCCCTCAACCACTCGGGCACACGGCCGTGTGCGTCGTTCCGATACGACCGTAGGGGCGGGTGCCGGGCGGGCTCAAGGGCGGGGCGGGGGCCGCAACGGGACTGCCATACGCCGTTCATGAACGGGACGTTCCCGCCGCGGGGCGGTCGTACGACCAAGGTCCCGGCCGGGGCCCGTCTCGGGACAGGGGCCAACCCCGGGTTGGCGCCTTACCCTGACGGTCATGACCGTCTCCGAACCGCGCGACACCGGTGTCGCCGCCGTCCCGCCCGCCGCACCGCCGGGCAAGCCCGAGACCGTGCTCAGCCGGGCCCACCGGGCCCTGAGCATCGGCATCGTCTCCGTCATCGTGCTGATCGCCTTCGAGGCGACCGCGGTGGGGACGGCCATGCCCGTGGCGGCGCGGGAGCTGGACGGGGTGTCGCTGTACGCCTTCGCGTTCTCGGGGTACTTCACGACCAGCCTGTTCGGGATGGTGCTCTCCGGTCAGTGGTCCGACCGGCGCGGCCCGCTGGCGCCGCTGACCTGGGGGATCGGCAGCTTCGCGGCGGGTCTGCTGGTGTCGGGGACGGCCGGGACGATGTGGCTGTTCATCCTGGGGCGGGCCGTCCAGGGGTTCGGCGGCGGACTGGTGATCGTCGCCCTGTACGTCGTCGTCGGCCGCGCCTACCCGGAGCGGCTCCGCCCGGCGATCATGGCGGGGTTCGCCGCCGGGTGGATCGTGCCGTCCATCGTCGGCCCGCTGGCCTCGGGCGCGGTGACCGAGCACCTCGGGTGGCGCTGGGTCTTCGTCGGCATCCCGGTCCTGGTGGTGCTGCCGCTGGCGCTCGCCCTGCCGCAGATCCGCGACCGCGCGTCCGGCCCGGTGCGCGGCCCCGGCGCCCCCGGGGAGCCGGCCTCCTTCGACCGCCGCCGCATCCGCCTCGCCCTCGCCATCTCGCTCGGCGCCGGACTCCTCCAGTACGCCGCCCAGGACCTGCGCTGGACATCGCTCCTCCCCGGCGCCGCGGGCGCCGCCCTGCTCGTCCCGGCCGTCCTCGGACTGCTCCCGCGCGGCACCTGCCGGGCGGCCCGCGGCCTGCCCTCCGTCGTCCTGCTGCGCGGCGTCGCCGCGGGCTCCTTCATCGCCGCGGAGTCCTTCGTCCCGCTGATGCTGGTCACCCAGCGCGGGCTCAGCCCGACGCTCGCCGGGTTCTCGCTGGCGGCGGGCGGGCTGACCTGGGCCGGCGGCTCCTGGGTGCAGTCCCGGGCGCGGCTGGAACCGTACCGGGAGCGTCTGATGACCCTCGGCATGGTCCTGGTCGCCGCGGCCGTCGCCACCGCGCCCAGCGTCCTCATCGACGCCGTACCCGCCTGGACGGTCGCCGTCGCCTGGGCCTTCGGCTGCTTCGGCATGGGCCTGGTGATCTCCTCCACCAGCGTCCTCCTGCTCAAGCTCTCCGCCCCCGAGGAGGCCGGCACCAACTCCGCCGCCCTCCAGATCTCCGACGGCCTCTGCAACGTCCTGCTGCTGGCGGCCGGCGGGGCGGCCTTCGCCGCGCTCGGCGGCGGCACGGTCACGCACACGGCGACCGGGACGACCGGTTCGCACCCGGCGGCCTTCGCGGCGGTCTTCCTGCCGATGGCCGCGGTGGCCCTGCTCGGCGCCTGGGTGGCGACCCGCCTGCGGGACCCCCGCTGACCAGCGGCGCCACCGCCCGGCACCCGGGACCGGGACCGCGCCGGAACGGCCCGCACGGCCACTGTGACGTCGGTCCCACCGGAGCCGGCCCCGGCCTGGTCCCGGCGTCGCGGGGTCCCGGGCGCCGGTAGGGTGGCCCGGTTGTCATACGTGGCCGAGCCGACCGACCCCCTTCGGAGACCGTGACTACCACCGCCAGTTCCAGCTCGTCGCACCACCTGTCGCCGGCCTTCCCCGGCCGTGCCCCCTGGGGCACCGCCGGCAAGCTGCGCGCCTGGCAGCAGGGGGCGATGGAGAAGTACATCCAGGAACAGCCCCGCGATTTCCTGGCGGTCGCCACCCCCGGCGCCGGCAAGACGACCTTCGCGCTCACCCTGGCGTCCTGGCTGCTGCACCACCACGTCGTGCAGCAGGTCACCGTCGTCGCGCCGACCGAGCACCTGAAGAAGCAGTGGGCGGAGGCGGCGGCCCGGATAGGGATCAAGCTCGACCCCGAGTACAGCGCGGGCCCGCTCGGCAAGGACTACCAGGGCGTCGCCGTGACCTACGCGGGCGTCGGCGTCCGGCCCATGCTGCACCGCAACCGCGTCGAGCAGCGCAAGACCCTCGTCATCCTCGACGAGATCCACCACGCCGGCGACTCCAAGTCGTGGGGCGAGGCGTGCCTGGAGGCGTTCGAACCGGCGACCCGGCGGCTGGCGCTGACCGGTACGCCGTTCCGGTCGGACACCAACCCCATCCCCTTCGTCACGTACGAGGAGGGGAACGACGGCATCCGGCGGTCCGCCGCCGACTACACCTACGGGTACGGCTCCGCGCTCGCCGACGGCGTCGTGCGTCCCGTCATCTTCCTCAACTACAGCGGCACCATGCGCTGGCGCACCAAGGCCGGCGACGAGATCGCGGCCCGGCTCGGCGAGCCGATGACCAAGGACGCGATCAGCCAGGCCTGGCGCACCGCCCTCGACCCGCGCGGCGAGTGGATGCCGTCCGTGCTGCGCGCCGCCGACCAGCGGCTGACCGAAGTACGCAAGGCCATCCCGGACGCGGGCGCCCTCGTCATCGCCGCCGACCAGGACTCCGCCCGCGCCTACGCCAAGCTGATCCGGGAGATCACCGGCTGCAAGGCCACCCTCGTGCTCTCCGACGACGCCGGCGCGTCCAAGAACATCGACACCTTCAGCAACAGCGACGACCGGTGGATGGTCGCCGTCCGCATGGTGTCCGAGGGCGTCGACGTGCCGCGCCTCGCGGTCGGGGTGTACGCCACCACCATCTCCACTCCACTGTTCTTCGCGCAGGCCGTCGGGCGTTTCGTGCGGTCCAGGCGGCGCGGCGAGACCGCGTCCGTGTTCCTGCCGACCGTGCCGGACCTGCTCTCCTTCGCGGGCGAGATGGAGCGCGAACGCGACCACGTCCTCGACAGGCCCAAGAAGGCGGGCGAGGAGGACCCCTACGCCGAGTCCGAGAAGGAGATGGACGAGGCGAACAAGGAGCAGGACGAGGACACCGGCGAGCAGGAGCAGTTCTCCTTCGAGGCGCTGGAGTCCGACGCCGTCTTCGACCGGGTGATGTACAACGGCGCCGAGTTCGGCATGCAGGCCCACCCCGGCAGCGAGGAGGAGCAGGACTACCTCGGCATCCCCGGACTCCTCGAACCCGACCAGGTGCAGCTCCTCCTCCAGAAGCGGCAGGCCCGGCAGATCGCGCACAGCCGCAAGAAGCCCGACGAGGAGGCGGACCTCCTCGAACTGCCCGCCGAGCGGCGCCCGGTGGTCTCCCACAAGGAGATGATGGAGCTGCGCAAGAAGCTCAACACCATGGTCGGCGCGTACGTCCACCAGAGCGGCAAACCGCACGGCGTCATCCACACCGAACTGCGCCGGGTCTGCGGCGGCCCGCCGAGCGCCGAGGCCAGCGCGGGACAGCTCCGCCAGCGCATCGCCAAGGTCCAGGAGTGGGCGACCCGGATGAAGTGACCCGCGGCGGCCCGCGGATCGGCCCGAGGACCCGCGCGGCCGTGTCCGGCCGTGTGCGGTACGTATACGGACAAACACAGGTAGTCCATACCGGCCGGTGACCGGATTCTGGACGGAACCTTCCGCTGAGCGGACCGGCTCGCTACTGTCACGCTATGCACACGCCCCGTGGCAGCGCCGCCGCGGAGCGCAGCCGTGAAGCGACTCGGGCCCGGACACGCCGGGCCGCCGGCCGATCGGCGGCCTCTGACGCGCGTCGCCGACGGGACTCGGCGGCGCTGACGCCGCGGAGGAGGCCGCGGACCTCACCACAAAAGGAGTGGGCGTCGTGACCGCGGAGACCTCTCAGACGCTCGACAGGGGACTGCGTGTCCTCAAGCTGCTCGCCGAAACGGACCACGGGCTGACCGTCACCGAGCTGTCCCTCCGGCTGGGCGTGAACCGTACCGTCGTGTACCGGTTGCTGGCCACACTGGAACAGCACGCCCTCGTCCGCCGCGACCTGGGCGGCCGGGCCCGGGTCGGGCTCGGCGTGCTGGGCCTCGGCCGCCAGGTGCACCCCCTGGTGCGGGAGGCCGCGATGCCGGCGCTGCGCTCGCTGGCCGAGGACATCGGGGCCACCGCCCACCTGACGCTGGTGGACGGCGCGGAGGCGCTGGCCGTGGCCGTCGTGGAGCCGACCTGGACCGACTACCACGTCGCCTACCGGGCCGGCTTCCGGCACCCGCTGGACCGGGGCGCCGCCGGCAAGGCGATCCTCGCCGCCCGGCAGCAGCCGGCCACCGAGCCCGGCTACACCCTGACCGAGGGCGAGCTGGAGACCGGGGCGTGCGGGGCGGCGGCGCCGCTGGTCGGGGTCTCGGGCGTCGAGGGCAGCGTCGGCGTGGTGATGCTCTCCGACGTGATACCGGAGCGGGTCGGCCCGCGGGTCATGGACGCGGCCCGGGAGGTCGCGGAGGCCCTGCGCTGAGCCCGCGGTGGCCCCGCTTCGGCACCCGTGCCGGGTGCCGCGGCCCGCCGCGTTAGATTGACCCCGTGCTCTCCGTGCTCTCCCGCCTCACCCGCCCCCGGGCCCTGGCCGTCTGCGCCGTGCCCGTCGTGGCGCTGTTCGCCGCCGCCGTCCTCGCGCCGCTGCCGTTCTCCGTGGCGCAGCCCGGCATGACGGCGGACGTGCTCGGCGAGAACCGCGGCACCCCGGTGATCACCGTCTCCGGCGCCCCCGTGCACCGGACGACCGGGCAGCTCCGGATGACGACCATCGAGGCGACCGGCCCGGACACCGGCGTCTCGCTCGGTGACGTGATCGACAACTGGTTCGCCACCGACCGGGCGGTCATGCCCCGCGACGCCGTCTACCCCAGCGGGGACGACGAGCGGGAGATCGAGCAGTACAACGCGGAGCAGATGAAGGAGTCCCAGAACTCCGCCACCGCCGCGGCCCTGGACTACCTGGACCTCGACCCCGACGACGTCGACGTGAAGCTGGAGCTGGCCGATGTCGGCGGGCCCAGCGCCGGCCTGCTGTTCTCCCTCGGCATCGTCGACAAGCTGGACGGCGGCGACCTCACCGGCGGCCGGACCGTCGCCGGCACCGGCACCATCACCGCCGGCGGCGAGGTCGGCGCCGTCGGCGGCGTACCGCTGAAGACGAAGGCCGCCCGGCGGGACGGCGCGACCGTCTTCCTGGTGCCCGAGGACGAGTGCGCGGACGCGCGGGCCGAACTGCCGAAGGGGCTGCGGCTGATCCCGGTGACGACGCTCAAGGGCGCGGTCGCCGCCCTGCGCGACCTGACCGCCGGCAAGGGCGGCGTGCCCTCCTGCTGAGCGGCCTCACCCTTCCGTCACGAAGCCCTTCGCCACCATCCAGTCCAGCGCCACCTGGTGCGGGTCCTCCCCGTCGACGTCGACCCTGGCGTTCAGTTCCCGCGCCACGTCGTCGGTCAGCGCCCGGGTCACCGGGTCCAGTACGCCGGCGATGGCCGGCCACTTCCGCATCGTCTCGGTGCGGACCATGGGCGCCGCGTTGTAGTTGGGGAAGAACCGCTTGTCGTCCTCCATCACCACCAGGTTCATCGACGTGATCCGCCCGTCGGTGGTGAACACCTCGCCGTAGGTGCAGGCGCCCACGGCGGTCTGGGTGTAGATGATCCCGGTGTCCATCTGCGTGATGTTCCGGGCCGGCAGGCTCATCCCGTACGTCTTCTCCAGCCCCGGCAGCCCGTCCGCCCGGTTGGCGAACTCGCCCTCCACGCACAGCGTCACCGCACCGGGGTCCCGCTTCGCGAGCGCGGCGACCTGGGACATCGTCCGCGTCCGGTACTTCTTGAAGTGCGCCTGGTTCATCGCCAGCGCGTACGTGTTGTTCATCGGGGCGGGCGGCAGCCAGGTCAGGCCCTTCTTCGCGTCGGCCGCCTTCACCGCCTCCCACTGCCGCTCCGGGTCCGGGACCGGCCTGCTGTTGCCGAGGTACGTGATCCAGGCGGTGCCGGTGTACTCGTAGGTGGCGTCGGCGTCGCCGTTCTCCACGGCCGCGCGGGTGCCGACCGAGCCCTGGATGCCGGTGCGGTCCAGCACCTCGGCGCCGGCCGCCTCGAAGGCGATGCCCATGATCGCGCCGAGGATCAGCTGCTCGGTGAACTCCTTCGACACGACGGTGAGGTCGGCGCCCTCCAGGGGCCGGCCCCGGCCGATGGTGCCCGGCCCGACGTCGTCCACCATGGGGGAGCCGCTGGTCAGCCCGCAGCCGGTGAGCAGCACGCCGGCGAGCGCCAGGCACAGGGGCCGTCTCATCCGCCCGCCTCCAGTCCCCGCGGCCGCAGCAGCAGCTCCGCCAGCGAGGCCAGCCAGTCCACCAGCAGGGCGAGGGCGACGGTGAGCACCGAGCCCAGCACCAGTACCGGCATCCGCTGGCTGGTGATGCCCGTGGTGATCAGCACGCCCAGGCCGCCGCCCCCGCCGAAGGTCGCCAGGGTGGCCGTACCGACGTTGAGGACGAGGGCGGTGCGCACCCCGGCCAGGATCAGCGGGACGGCGAGGGGGAGTTCGACGCGGGTGAGCACGCCGAACGGGGACATGCCGATGCCGCGCGCCGCCTCCAGCAGGGTGGGGTCGTTGGCCTTCAGGCCGGCGATGGTGTTCGACAGCACCGGCAGGATCGCGTAGACGATGATGCCGATCAGCGCGGACCGGCGGCCGATGCCGAGCCAGATCACCAGCAGCGCCAGCAGTCCGATCGCCGGGGTGGCCTGGCCCATGTTGGCGAAGGCGAGGGCGAGGGGGGTGGCCCGGCGGAATATCCGGCGGGTGAGCAGCACCCCCAGCGGGATGGCGATGACCAGCACGAAGAAGGTGGAGATCACCGTGAGCTGCACGTGCTGCCACAGCGCCTTGGTGACCTGCCCGCCGGCCAGCGCGTTCTCGCTCAGCGCGTCCAGCTCGGCCTGCTGGAACCACAGCCAGGTCGCCAGCAGCACACCGGCCAGCACCACGGGCAGGAAGGTCAGCTTCCGCCAGCCGATCCGGCGCCGGGTGGCGGCCGGGGACGGCGGGGGAGCGACGGTGGCGGTCTCCGTCGCGTCGTCGTCCGTGACCGGGTCCGGGTCCGGGGGAGCGCCGCCCGGCTGCGGGAAGCGGGAGGAAGGGGACATCACGCCGGCGCCTCCCCGGTGGGCCGCCCGAAGCCCTCCTGCTCGGAGTGGGTGCGCTCGGCCCGCTGCTCCTCCAGGTCGTGCTGGTGTTCCAGCGCGTCCAGCCGGTCCGCCTCCAGCAGCTCGTGAACGGAGTTCATCAGCGTCTCCATGTCGACGACGCCCTCGTACTGGCCGCGCCGCCCGGTGACCGCGACCCGGCCCGCGTTGTCGGTGAGCACCGCCTCCAGCGCGTCCCGCAGCGTGGCGTCCCGGGTCACCGTGTCGTGCACCAGCGCCCCGGCGCGGGCGAGCGAGCCCTTGGCCCGCATCAGGTCGCCGCGGCGCAGCCACTTGTAGGGGCGGCGCCGCTTGTCCAGCAGCAGGATCTCGTTGCTGCCGCTGTCCCGCAGCCGGTCGAAGATGTGCTGGAGCGGGTCGTCGATGGTGACCGTCGGGTAGTCGGTGATGCCGACGTCCCGGACCCGGGTGAGGTTGAGCCGCTTCAGCGCCGCCCCGGCGCCGACGAAACCCGAGACGAAGTCGTCGGCCGGGTTGGTGAGGATCGCCTCCGGGGTGTCGAACTGGGCGATGTGCGACTGCTCCCGCAGCACCGCGATCCGGTCGCCCACCTTGATCGCCTCGTCGAAGTCGTGGGTGACGAAGACGATCGTCTTGTGCAGCTCGTGCTGGAGCCGGATCAGCTCGTCCTGGAGGTGGTCCCGGGTGATCGGGTCGACCGCGCCGAACGGCTCGTCCATCAGCAGCACCGGCGGATCGGCGGCCAGCGCCCGCGCCACGCCGACCCGCTGCTGCTGGCCGCCGGAGAGCTGGCGTGGATAGCGGCCGTGGAACTCGCCCGGGTCCAGGCCCACCAGGTCGAGCATCTCCTCCACCCGGCCCCTGATCCGCGCCTTGGACCAGCCGATCATCCTGGGCACCAGGGCGATGTTCTGCGCGACCGTCATGTGCGGGAACAGGCCGGAGGACTGGATGGCGTACCCGACCTTGCGGCGCAGCTTGACCGGGTCGATGTCGGTGACGTCCTCACCGCCGATCCGGATGCGCCCGCCGGTCGGCTCGATCAGCCGGTTGATCATCTTGAGCGTGGTGGACTTCCCGCACCCCGAGGGGCCGACGAAGACGACCGTCTCGCCCGCCCCGATCTCCATGGACACGTTGTCCACGGCCGGCTGCGGACTGCCCGGATAGCGCTTGCTGAGGCTCTCCAGCTCGATGGTGGCACCCGTGGCGGCGGCCGGGGCTGTCTCAGGCACGGATCCCCCTGGAAATGGTCAGCCGTCCGAGCAGGACGTACGCGGCGTCGAACAGCAGCGCGAGAACGATGATGCCGAGCGTGCCCGCGAGGACCTGGTTCAGCGCGTTCTTGCTGCCCAGCGAGGCGATCCCGCGGAAGATCTCGTTGCCGAGCCCCGGCCCGGAGGCGTAGGCGGCGATGGCGGCGATGCCCATCAGCATCTGGGTGGAGACCCGGATGCCGGTCAGGATCGGCGGCCAGGCCAGCGGCAGCTCCACCCGCAGCAGCCGCGTCACGCGGGACATGCCGATCCCCTTGGCCGCGTCCACCAGCGCCGGGTCGACGCCGCGCAGCCCGACGATCGCGTTGCGCACGATCGGCAGCAGCCCGTACAGGGTCAGCGCGGTCACCGTCGGCGGCACCCCGAGTCCGACGACCGGGATGAGCAGACCGATCATCGCCAGGGACGGAATGGTCAGGATGGTCGAGGTCGTCAAGGTGGCCAGGTTCCCGGCCCACTCGCTGCGGTAGGTGACCACACCGATCAGCACGCCCAGGACGGTCGCCACGACCATGCACTGGAACACGGCGCTGGCGTGCTGCCCGGCGTCCGCGAGCAACTGCTGGTGGCGGCTGGTCAGGAACTCCCAGAAGTTCACGTCCGCTCACCCCCGTCGCCAGGTCGGTCACCGGTCCCGGGCCGCCTGTTCCACCAGCGGGATGATCCGCAGCGGTACGGGATTCTCCATGACGATCGCCGTGGCGGCCCGGACGATGCCATCAAAACCGACGACGCGGTCGATCACCCGCTGGAGGTCGGCGTTGGAGCGGGCCACCAGCCGGCACAGCATGTCCCCGGTGCCGGTGGTGGTGTGCAGCTCCAGCACCTCCGGCACGGACGCCAAGTGCCGCCGCACCTGAGGGCCTTGGCCCTGCCGGATCTCCAGCGTGGCGAAGGCGGTGACGGGGTAGCCGAGCGCCGCCGGGTCCACCTCGGGGCCGAAACCGCGGATGACTCCGTTCGACTGAAGCCGCTCCAGCCGCGCCTGCGCCGTGCCCCGCGCGACCCCCAGCCGCCGGGACATCTCCAGCACCCCGATCCGCGGCTCCCGCGCCAGCAGCACGATGATCCGCCCGTCCAGCCCGTCGATCCCCGACCCCGCGCCCATCCCGGCCCCCTCGGCTGGTCATCCTGTACAGATCGCCCGGCGTATCCCGTGCGCCACTGGGCAGGATGCCCAGCCGAAACGCGAACTATTGCGCACCTTGCGGGCCAGGGGGACCCTGCGGCTATGACGCAGACCACACACCACGTTCCCGACACCGCCCGGCAGGCCGACCCCTTCCCGGTCAAGGGAATGGACGCGGTCGTGTTCGCCGTGGGCAACGCCAAGCAGGCCGCGCACTACTACTCCACCGCCTTCGGCATGCGCCTGGTCGCCTACTCCGGACCGGAGAACGGCAACCGCGAGACCGCCGCGTACGTCCTGGAGAACGGCTCCGCCCGCTTCGTGTTCACCTCGGTCATCAAGCCGTCCACCGACCACGGCCGCTTCCTCGCCGCGCACGTGGCCGAGCACGGCGACGGCGTGGTCGACCTCGCCATCGAGGTCCCCGACGCCCGCGCCGCCCACGCCTACGCCGTCGAGCACGGCGCCCGCTCGCTCGCCGAGCCGTACGAGGTCGAGGACGAGCACGGCACGGTCGTCCTCGCCGCGATCGCCACCTACGGCGAGACCCGCCACACCCTGGTCGAACGCACCGGCTACGACGGTCCCTACCTCCCGGGCTACGTCGCCGCCGACCCGATCGTCGAGCCCCCCGCCCAGCGCACCTTCCAGGCCATCGACCACTGCGTCGGCAACGTCGAGCTGGGCCGCATGAACGAGTGGGTCGGCTTCTACCACCAGGTCATGGGCTTCACGAACATGAAGGAGTTCGTCGGCGACGACATCGCCACCGAGTACAGCGCCCTGATGTCCAAGGTGGTCGCCGACGGCACCCTCAAGGTCAAGTTCCCGATCAACGAGCCCGCCGTCGCCAAGAAGAAGTCCCAGATCGACGAGTACCTGGAGTTCTACGGCGGCGCCGGCGTCCAGCACATCGCGCTCAACACCAACGACATCGTCCGCACCGTGCGCACCATGAAGGCGAACGGCGTCCAGTTCCTCGACACCCCGGACTCCTACTACGACACCCTCGGCGAGTGGGCCGGCGAGACCCGCGTCCCCGTCGACGTGCTCCGGGAGCTGAAGATCCTGGTCGACCGCGACGAGGACGGCTACCTGCTCCAGATCTTCACCAAGCCGGTCCAGGACCGCCCGACCGTCTTCTTCGAGATCATCGAACGCCACGGCTCGATGGGCTTCGGCAAGGGCAACTTCAAGGCGCTCTTCGAGGCCATCGAGCGGGAGCAGGAGAAGCGCGGGAACCTCTGAAACACCGCTGACGGGCAGCACCCCCGGGGACGCGGGGGACCTGCGCGACCAGCACGACGCGGCGGCAGACCACCGACCACCGCGCTACCGCGGGGGCGGGCCCTCCACCGAGGGCTCGCCCAGCTCCGCCAGGGTCTCCCGCGCCCGCGGCGCGTCCAGGGGCGAGAACCACGGATTGATCCGCAGCGCCTCCTGGAGATGCCGCCGCGCGGCCCCGTACCGCCCCAGCTCCCGCTCGATCATCCCCCGGTGGTACACGTACGCCGCGCTGCGCACTCCGCCCCCGCGCTCCCCGTCGGTCGCCCGGACCGCGTACCCCAGTGCCTCCCGTGCCCGCCCGGCCCGGTGCAGCGCCCACCCCAGCGCGTCCGCCACGGCCGTGGCCGGCTGCCGCCGCCACTCGGCGCGCAGCCTCCGCACCGCCGCCGCCGCGTCCCCGTGCTCCGCCTCGAACCGCCCCAGCACCAGCTCCTCGTCCGCCCCGCCGGCCGCCGCCACCCGCACCCGCTCGCGCAGCAGGCCGTACGGGACCCGCGCGGCCCGTCCCAGCCCCAGCGACTCGTACAGCTCGCCCAGCTCCAGCGCGTCCTCGGGACGCGGCTGCCGCTCCAGCGCCGCCTGGTACGCCGTGAGCGCCTCCGACGTACGTCCCAGCGCCGCCAGCGCACGCCCCTGCCCGGCCTGCGCCGCCCGCTGGTCGGGGTCGGTGCGCAGCGCCTCCTGGAAGTACCGCAGCGCCTCCTCGCGCTCCCCGCGCTCGAAGGCCAGCCGCCCCGCCTGCTCCAGGTACGCCGCCCGCTCGGCCGGCGCGGTCGCCGTCGCCACCGCGTCCGTGATCTGCGCCACCGCGTCCTCCCGCCAGCCCCGGTCCCGGTACACCGCCGCCTTGCGCGCCCGCACCGCCGCCGTCCCCGGCCGCAGCTCCACCAGCCGCTCCAGCGCCCGGCCCACCGCCTCGTGGTCGCCGAGCCCGGTGTACGCGTCGACCAGCACCGCCTGCGTGGTCCACCGCCCCGGCGCCAGCCGCCGCGCCCGCTCGCCCCACCGCGCAGCCCCGGCGAAGTCCCGGCGGGCCACCGCCAACGCCGCGAGGCCCTCCAGGGCCGCCGGGGACTCCGCCAGCCGCAGGGCGGTGCGCAGCGCCCTCTCGGCCTGCGGGAAGCGCGCCGGGTCGGCCGTCCGCCGGCCCTGTTCGACGTAGGCGGCCCCGAGCACCGCCCAGCTCCGCGCGTCCAGCGGGCGGGCCCGCACCCGCGCCTCCCGGTCGCCGATCAGCACCGCCAGATCGGGCAGCGCGGCCGGCACCCCGGCGGCCACCGCGTCGTGCGCCAGTGCCGCGGGACCCGGCGCGGGCGCCGCCGGGCCGCGCGCCCACAGCTCCCCGGGGCTCCCGGGCAGCAGCGCCAGGACACCGCCGAGGACGGCACACCCCGCCGCCGAGGCGACCAGCCACCGCCGCCACCCGACCGGACGCCGCTGAAGTCGGATCGTCATACCGCTCACTGTGCGCCCGTACGCCCTGCCACCCCGGCAGCCCAACGGCGGTGCCGACGGGGTTCACACCGATGGCCCCCGGTGCCACCCTGAGGATCATGAGCCGTATCGAAGCGCCCCGCGACGACGCCACCGCGGCGACCGGCGACCTCGCCGGCCGGCTGCTCGGCGCGCTGCCCGCCGACGCCGTCCTCACCGACCCCGACGTCACGGCCTCCTACGCCCACGACATGGCGAGCTTCTGCCCGGCCGGCACCCCGGCCGTCGTGGTGCTGCCGCGCACCGTCGAGGAGGTCCAGCACGTGCTGCGCGTCGCCACCGAGCTGCGCGTGCCCGTCGTCCCGCAGGGCGCCCGCACCGGCCTGTCCGGCGGCGCCAACGCCCACGACGGCTGGATCGTGCTCTCCCTCACCAGGATGGACCGCATCCTGGAGATCAGCCCGGTCGACCGCGTCGCCGTCGTCGAACCCGGCGTCGTCAACGCCACGCTCTCCCGCGCGGTGCGGGAGCACGGCCTGTACTACCCGCCGGACCCCTCCAGCTGGGAGACGTGCACCATCGGCGGCAACATCGGCACCGCGTCCGGCGGCCTGTGCTGCGTCAAGTACGGGGTGACCGCCGAGTACGTCCTCGGCCTCGACGTCGTCCTCGCCGACGGCCGCCTGATGTCGACCGGCCGGCGCACCGCCAAGGGCGTCGCCGGGTACGACCTCACCCGCCTCTTCGTCGGCTCCGAGGGCTCCCTCGGCATCGTCGTCCGCGCGGTGCTGGGCCTGCGTCCCGCGCCGCCCTCGCAGCTCGTGCTGGCCGCCGAGTTCCCCTCGGCCCGCGCCGCCTGCGACGCCGTCTGCGCGATCATGGCCGGCGGCCACGTCCCGTCCCTGCTGGAGCTGATGGACCGTACGACCGTCAGGGCGGTCAACGACCTGGCCCGCATGGGGCTGCCGGAGACCACCGAGGCGCTGTTGCTCGCCGCCTTCGACACCCCCGACCCGGCCGCCGACCTCGCCGCCGTCGGAGCGCTGTGCGAGGCCGCCGGGGCGACCCGGGTGGTCCCCGCCGACGACCCCGCCGAGTCCGAACTGCTCCTCCAGGCCCGCCGGCTCTCCCTCACCGCGCTCGAAGCGGTCAAGGGCACCACGATGATCGACGACGTGTGCGTGCCCCGCTCCCGGCTCGCCGACCTCCTCGACGGCGTCGAGCGCGTCGCGGAGCGGCACCGCCTGACCATCGGCGTCTGCGCCCACGCCGGTGACGGCAACACCCACCCCACGGTCTGCTTCGACGCCGCCGACCCCGACGAGTCCCGGCGGGCCCGCGCCTCCTTCGACGAGATCATGGCCCTCGGCCTGGAACTCGGCGGCACCATCACCGGCGAACACGGCGTCGGCGTCCTGAAGAAGGACTGGCTCGCCCGCGAACTCGGCCCGGTGGGGCTGGAGATGCAGCGGGCGGTCAAGCAGACCTTCGACCCGCTCGGCATCCTCAACCCCGGCAAGCTGTTCTGACTCGCCCGCCCGCGCCGGCCTCACTGGGCGAGCAGCCCGGACAGCCCCTCGTCCAGGCCGAGCTGGTCGCCCTCGCTCCCCGGCGGGCAGGCCCGCAGGGTCCGCTCCAGCCAGGCCGACACCTGCGCGGCCGGCGCCTCCAGCAGGGCCTCGCCGTCCGGGCTGCTCAGCCCCATCAGCACCACGGCACGCCCCTCCGACCTCGCCGGCCACACCCGCACGTCCCCGTGCCCGCACGGCCGGAACACCCCCTCCACGAGCAACTCCCGGGCGAAGGCCCAGTGCACGGGGTGGGCGGAGTCGATGTGGAAGCAGACGTGGACGGCGTAGGGGTCGGCGGTGCGGTAGGTGAGCCGGGCGGCGACCGGGATGCTGTACTCGGGCGCCAGGACGAGCCTCAGTTCCAGCTCCCGTTCGACGACGGTGTGACGCATCGGTGCGTGTCCTCTCTCTCGCAAGGGGCCGCGGGGCCACGGCCCGTACCGTCGGAAGAGCGGCCGGCGGCACGGGCATTACGCGGGTTCGCGGAAATTTCTCGCGAGACGGTGGCACGGGGGGTGAAGTCCGTGTGCGGGGTCGCCCGTAAAGGGGCGGGTCCGGCGGGAGAGCCGGGTGCGGAGTGCGCCCGTCTGATAGATGTGGACACCTCCATCACTCCACCGAGCAGATACGGGACGACGGACATGAGCGCCCCAACCCCGGCCCCCGGCGACGACAGGCCCCGCGAAGGGTATTACCCGGACCCGTCCATTCCTGGATATGTCCGGTACTGGAACGGTGCCGCCTGGGTGCCGGGCACCAGCCGCCCGGCGCCCGTGGACGGCGAACCGCTCGCCCCGCCGTCCGGCGCGGACCGGGCCGCCCCCTCGGTGGAGGAGACCGGCCCGCACTTCTTCGACGAGGACCCGGCCGGACCCGAGCCCGCTCCCGTGGCGTCCACCCGGACCCCGCACGGCAGCCGCCCCGAGCCCGCCTCGGGCTGGGGCGCCGACCCCGCCCGCCAGACGGGCCTGCCCGCCGGCCAGGGCGCACCCGCCTGGCCCGCGCCCCAGGGCGCCGACCCCCGGGTGCCCCGGCCGGCCGCCCCCGCCGAGGCGCCGGCCGACGCCGCGGCGGAGGCGGAGTCCGACGGTACGGTCCTCTTCCGGCGCCCGGGGCCGGGGGACGGGCCGAGTCCCGTGGCGCCCGCGTCGGGCGACGACGACCCCGGCACGATGAAGTTCCGGGCGGTCGCCCCGCGCCCGGCGACCCCGCGCCCCGCCCCGGCCGCCCCCCGCGAGATCCCCGGCGCGCCCGCCCCCGCCCCGGCCGCCCCCCGCGAGATCCCCCGCGAGATCCCCGGCGCGCCCGCCCCCGCCCCGCAGCCCCCCGCCGCCCCGGGCCCGGCCCCCGCCCCCTCCGGCCCCCAGCTCACCCCCGGCGCCCTGCCCCCGCGGACCCCGGGCCCGGCCCCCGTCCCGGCCGCACCCCCGGCCCGGACGGTCCCCGCCCCCGCCCCGCAACCGCCCCTCACCACCGGCCCCGGCGGCGGGCAGTCCTCCTGGGCGCAGCAGGTGCACCACCTCGCGAGTGGCGGGGGCGAGTCGCAGCAGCCGGTCGCCCCCTGGCGCCCGCCCGTCGACGACGTCTTCCAGGCCGCCGCCCGGCGGCAGGCCGCGGCCCGCCCCGCCGGGCTCGGCAAGCGGCTGGCCGCCCGGCTCCTGGACACCCTCGTGCTGGCCGCCGTCACCGCGGTCCCGGCCGTCCCGCTCGGCATGAAGGCCGCCGACCACATCAGCGCCAAGATCGACGAGGCGAGGCTCTCCGGCGAGACGGTCACCGTCTGGCTGCTCGACGGCACGACCTCCGTCTACCTGGGCGTCGTCCTGGCCGTCCTGCTCCTGTTCGGCGTCGTCTACGAGGCGCTGCCCACCGCCAAGTGGGGCCGCACCCTCGGCAAGAAGCTGTGCGGTCTGGAGGTGCGGGACATCGAGGCGCACGAGCCGCCGACGTTCGGCGCGTCCCTGCGCCGCTGGCTGGTCTACAGCGTGCCGGGCCTGCTGGCCATCGGGGTGGTCGGCGTCCTGTGGTGCCTGTTCGACCGTCCGTGGCACCAGTGCTGGCACGACAAGGCGGCCCGCACGTTCGTCGCGGGCTGACCGCCTCCGTCGTTCCGTACGTCCGCCGCGGGGCCGGCTGTCTCCGCCGTTCCGTAGGTCCGCGGTCGCGGGCCGGCCGTCTCCGTCGATCCCTGCGTCCGTCGCGGGCGGGCCGTCTCCGTCGGGCGGCGCAGGGGATTTCCGTACTCCGGACGGCCGCTCGCCGGATGCGTCGCCGGGGCGTTCACGGTCGACTCGGGCCATGAGCAGTGAACCGCCCCCCGGCCCCGGCCGGCAGCCGCCGGAAGACGACCCGTTCAGGAAGCAGCCCCCGCCCTCCGGAACGGGTCCGGGCGCGGGCGGCGCCGGCTCCCCCTACGACACCCCGCCTCCCTACGGCGGTGACCGGCCCCCGCCCCCCGGGGGCGGCGGCCCCTACGGCGGTGGCGGCGGGCCGTACGGCGGTGACCCCTACGGCGGCCACGGGGGCGGCCCGCCCACCGACCCCGTGGCCGGGATGCCGCCGCTCGCCGACAGCGCCCGGCGCACGCTGGCCCGCATCATCGACATGATCCTCGTCGGTCTCGTGGTCTGGCTGCTCAGCTGGGCGTTCCACGTCCAGGAGTACGAGGTGGACGGCGACCAGGTCAACGTCGGCAAGTCGTTCTGGCAGTCGCTGATCGCCGCCGTGCTCTACATCGCGTACGACACCTTCATGATCAGCCGCACCGGGCAGACGCTCGGCAAGAAGTGGCTCGGGATGCGGGTGGCTGACCTGAGCGACGGGTCGACGCCCGCCCCGCAGACCGCGCTGGTGCGCGCGGTGGTGCTGTGGGTCCCGTTCGCGTTCTGCTGCGCCTGCGTGTGGACGATCATCTGCGGCGGCTGGAGCTTCTTCGACCGGCCCTACAAGCAGGGCCTGCACGACAAGGCGGCCAAGACGGTGGTGGTCAGCACGAGTTGACCCGGACCTGATCCACAGGTCCGGGTCAACGGGCCGACGGCCGACGGGACAACCGCCAAGGGGGCATCGGGTCCGCGCGGCCGGCTCAGGCCGCGTGCCGGCGTACCTCGTCGGCGCGGCCGGAGGCGCCGGCGCCCACGGACACCGGTGCCGGCCCGGCACCAGCGCCGGTGGACGGCCGGTGGACGGCGACGGTGCGCGGCCTGCCCGCCGGCACGGTCATCGCCACCAGCAGCCCGAGGGCGAGCGCCACGACGGCGACGACGGCGATCCACCCGGCGGAGGTCGTCCGCGACAGCAGCAGCATGGCGAAGGCCGAGAGGATCACGGTGAGGGAACCGTAGGCGAGCTG
The DNA here is from genome assembly GCF_020521275.1 of Streptomyces daghestanicus. Lineage (NCBI taxonomy): Bacteria > Bacillati > Actinomycetota > Actinomycetes > Kitasatosporales > Streptomycetaceae > Streptomyces > Streptomyces daghestanicus. The sequence goes on from NZ_BNDX01000016.1 coordinate 298,051, forward strand.
TGCGACAGTCGGACGGGGCATGGCCATCGTGTCCTCGGAAGGGGGGAGTGATCTCGGGGGGTGAGACGGGCTGTCGGCCTGGCTTTCCGCCGACTCCCAGGCGTTCCGCCAAGCGACTCTAATCGGTCGCATGCCCGAGTGGAACGAGGAGTAAGCGTGGCCTGACCCATGGTGTCCCCGGGGTCGCAGCACGGGGGGCGCACGGAGTCATGCCACGCACGGACTGGACGCTCGCATGCGCCCGTTGAATATGACGGCGGATGTCGGCCGTGTTGCCGCCATGTGTCCGTTACCCGGACGTCGGCTCCGCATAACGCTCTTGATCTGTTCAAGTCAAGGTCTGTCTTTTCTCGCGAACGTCTAGTCGAATGTCGTCACTTGACTACGCGCGTTGATCTCACGTGCTCAGGGGAGGACAACAAGTGACCAGCAGACCCTGGACGTTCCGGGTGGCGGCGACCGCCGTGGCACTCGCCGCCGCGACCGCCACCGCGGCGCTGCCCGCCTCCGCGACGACCGGGGCGGACCCGTCCGCCCGGCCCGTCACCGTCGACCGGCACGACCCGCAGCCCGAGAACCAGCGGGAACACGACCTCGACGGCCCCCTGAGCAAGACCCAGGAGGCCCAGCGCCAGGAGGCCCTCAACCAGGTGCTCTCCGGCAAGGCCACCGCCAAGGAGCGCGACGGTTCCAAGGTCGTCGGCCTCAAGGGCAGGAAGGGCGACACCAAGTACGTCGAGCTGGGCCGGGAGAAGACCGACAAGATCTTCACCATCCTGGTCGAGTTCGGCGACCAGGTCGACAGCCGCTACGGCGGCACCCCCGGCCCGCTGCACAACCAGATCGCCGAGCCGGACCGCTCCGTGGACAACAGCACGGACTGGCTGGCCGACTACGACCAGCAGCACTACCAGGACCTCTACTTCGGCACCGGCAAGGGAACCGAGTCGCTGAAGAAGTACTACGAGAAGCAGTCCTCGGGCCGCTACTCGGTGGACGGCGAGGTCACCGACTGGGTCAAGGTCCCCTACAACGAGGCCCGTTACGGCTCCAACGACTGCGACACCTGCGCCTGGAACGCGGTCGAGGACGGTGTCACCGCCTGGGTCGCCGACCAGGAGGCGGCCGGCCGCTCCCTCGCCGACATCAAGGCGGACCTGGCCGAGTACGACCAGTGGGACCGCTACGACCACGACGGCGACGGCGACTTCAACGAAGCCGACGGCTACATCGACCACTTCCAGCTCGTGCACGCCGGAGAGGACGAGTCGGCCGGCGGCGGCGCGCAGGGCGAGGACGCCATCTGGGCCCACCGCTGGTACGCCTTCGGCACCGACGCCGGCGCGACCGGCCCGGCCGGCAACAAGCTCGGCGGCACCCAGGTCGGCGACACCGGCATCTGGGTCGGCGACTACACCATCCAGCCGGAGAACGGCGGACTCGGTGTCTTCGCCCACGAGTACGGCCACGACCTCGGCCTGCCGGACGAGTACGACACCGACGGCGGCGAGAACTCCACCGGCTTCTGGACGCTGATGTCCTCCGGCTCCTGGCTCGGCCGGGGCGAGGACGCCATCGGCGACCTGCCCGGCGACATGAACGCCTGGGACAAGCTCCAGCTCGGCTGGCTCGACTACACCACCGCCGCGGCCGGGACCAGGTCCAGGCACAAGCTGGGCGTCGCCGAGTACAACACCGAGAACGACCAGGCGCTGATCGTCACCCTCCCCGACAAGGAGGTCACCACCGAGGTCGCCCCGCCCGCCGAGGGCGCCACCCAGTGGTGGAGCGGCAGCGGCGACGACCTGAAGAACACCCTGCGCCGCACGGTCGACCTCACCGGAAAGACCTCCGCCGCGCTGACCCTCGACGGCTGGTGGGACATCGAGTCCGGCTACGACTACCTCTACACCGAGGTTTCCACCGACGGCGGCGCCGCCTGGACGCCCCTGGACGGCACCGCGGACGGTCAGCCGATCCCGCGCGACGCCAGTGACAAACCCGCCCTCACCGGCTCGGTCGACGCCCACCGGACGCTGACGTACCCGCTGGACGCCTACGCGGGCCAGAGGATCGACATCCGCTTCCGCTACCAGACCGACGGCGGCGTCGCCCAGAAGGGCTTCACCGCGGACGAGATCACCGTGACGGCCGACGGCGCCGCGCTCTTCTCCGACAACGCCGAGACCGCGGACGCGGCCTGGACCGCCGCCGGCTTCTCCCGCGTCGGCGCCTCCTTCACCAAGGAGTACGCGCAGTACTACATCGCGGAGAACCGCCAGTACGTCTCCTACGACACGACGCTGAGGACCGGCCCGTACAACTTCGGCTTCTCCACCACCCGCCCCGACTGGGTCGAGCACTTCCCGTACCAGAACGGTCTGCTGATCTGGAAGTGGGACACCTCCCAGGCGGACAACAACACCAGCGCCCACCCGGGCACCGGCCTGATCCTCCCGGTCGACTCCCACCCGACGGCCACGAAGTGGTCCGACGGCACCCTGATGCGCAACCGCTTCCAGGCGTACGACTCGCCGTTCAGCACCTACCGCACCGACGGCATCACCCTGCACAAGGCGGACGTCGCCGTCCGCATCCCGTCCTCGCCGGGCGTCCCCGTCTTCAACGATCACACCGGTGACTACTACGACGAGACCAACCCGGCCGGGGGTGTCGAGATAACTGACACCAACACCAAGATCAAGATCACCAAGGAGGCCAAGGACGGCTCGACCATCGAGCTGGAGGTCGGCCCCGCGGTGAAGTAGACCGCTAAAGCCCAGGTCAGAGCGTGATCGGCGGTGACCCCCTGGCGGGGCACCGCCGATCCGTGTTTAGGTGCGGGGTGTGGTTCTCTTATTGACACCGGCTGACACGGGGGTATGACCGCATGGCCGCAGGAGGCTTCAGCAAACTGCCGAACGGCACCGTGGTGGTGGCGCTGAACCTGCCCAGCCCCGCCGCCGCCGGACCCGCCGCCGTCCGCGTCCTGGTCCACGCCCGCAACCGGGCGCGCGCCCTGACCCGGCTGCGCAACCTCGGTCTGCGCGCGGTCTACCTGCGGGGCAACGCCGCACCGCCCACCCCGGACGAGATCACCGCCGTCCTGCACCACCCGGACGGCCTGCTGTGGCGCACCGCCCCGACCGGCACCGCCGCCCCCGGACCCGAGCGGGCCCAGGAGCTGTGGCACCCGATCCGGGCGCTGCTCGGCCGCCCCGCCGCCCAGACCTGACCGGGCGGCGGCTCACCGCACGACGGGCTTCCCGGTCAGCTCCACGCCCGCCGCCCGCAGCTCCTCCAGGGCCCGCTCGGTGGTCGCGGCGGCCACCCCGGCGGTCAGGCCGAGCAGCACCTGCGTACGGAACCCCTCCCGTACGGCGTCCAGCGCGGTGGCCCGGACGCAGTGGTCGGTGGCGATGCCGACCACGTCGACCTCGTCGATCCGCCGCTGCCGCAGCCAGTCGGCGAGCGGGACGCCGTTCTCGTCGGCGCCCTCGAAGCCGCTGTAGGCCGCCGCGTACGCCCCCTTGTCGAAGACGGCGTCGACCGCGCCGGAGGCGACGGCGGGGGCGAAGTTCGGGTGGAAGCCCACGCCCTCCGTGCCGGCGACGCAGTGCGCCGGCCAGGAGTGCTCGTAGTCGGGGTGGTCGGCGAAGTGACCGCCGGGCGCGATGTGGTGGTCGCGGGTGGCGACGACGTGGCGGTAGCCGGCCGGCGCCTGCCCGATCAGCTCGGTGACGGCGGCGGCCACGTCGGCGCCGCCGGAGACGGCGAGACTGCCTCCCTCGCAGAAGTCGTTCTGCACGTCTACGACGATCAGGGCGCGGCGCATGGTCGGTGTCCTTCGGCTGTCGGAACTGCGGTGACTGGGGTGGGGCCGGGGCCCGCCGGGGTGTCGCTGCGCACTCGCTCTAGCTACCCGAGCCCTCGGGCGCGTACTCCGTCGGAATGACGGGTTCCCCCCGGGAGAGCTGGGTCGCGGACAGCGGCAGGTTGGCGCGGGCCGCCGCGTGCCGGTCGCGGGCCGCCTCCAGCGGCTCCCGGGCGACGACCGCACCGCCCTTGACCAGCTCGACCAGGAGCTGCCGGCCGGCCAGCGCGGCGGGCACCGGACCGGTGCCGACCACCTCCGCCTCGGCGTGCCCGTCGGCGTCCAGGCGCCGCGCGGCCCACTTCCGTCCGCCCATCGACGTCTTCCCGCCGCTGGACTTCTTCGCCACCGGCTTCAGCGGGGCCTTCGGGTCGTCGGACTCGGCCCGGGCGACCAGCTTGTAGACCATGGACGCGGTCGGGTGCCCGGAACCGGTCACCAGCTGGGTGCCGACCCCGTAGGCGTCCACCGGCGCCGCCGCCAGCGAGGCGATGGCGTACTCGTCGAGGTCCGAGGTCACGACGATCCGGGTGCCCGTCGCGCCCATCTCGTCGAGCTGCTGGCGCACCCGGTGCGCGACCAGCAGCAGGTCACCGGAGTCGATGCGGACCGCGCCCAGCTCCGGGCCGGCGACCTCCACCGCCGTACGGACCGCCTCGGCGACGTCGTACGTGTCCACCAGCAGGGTTGTGCCCGACCCGAGGGCGTCCACCTGGGCGCGGAAGGCGTCCCGCTCGGTGTCGTGCAGCAGGGTGAAGGCGTGCGCCGAGGTGCCGACGGTCGGGATGCCGTAGCGGAAACCGGCGGCCAGGTCGGAGGTGGTGGCGAACCCGCCGACGTAGGCGGCGCGGGCGGCGGCGACGGCGGCCAGCTCGTGGGTGCGGCGGGCGCCCATCTCGATCAGCGGCCGGTCCCCGGCCGCGGAGGCCATCCGGGAGGCGGCGGCGGCGATCGCCGAGTCGTGGTTGAGGATGGACAGGATCACCGTCTCCAGCAGCACGCACTCGGCGAAGCTGCCCTCCACCCGCATGATCGGCGAGCCCGGGAAGTACACCTCGCCCTCCGGGTAGCCCCAGATGTCGCCGCTGAAGCGGTAGTCCGCCAGCCAGGCGAGGGTCTCCTCGTCGACGATGTCCCGCTCGCGCAGGAAGTCGAGGACGCCGGCGTCGAAGCGGAAGTTCTCGACGGCGTCGAGGACCCGCCCGGTTCCGGCCACCACGCCGTACCGCCGCCCGTCGGGCAGCCGCCGGGTGAAGACCTCGAACACGCTGCGCCGTCCGGCCGTGCCCGCCGCCAGGGCGGCCCGCAGCATCGTCAGCTCGTACTGGTCCGTGAAGAGCGCCGTCGAGGGAACGTCGACCGGCAGCCCGAGGTCCGCTGTGTTCATGACGGGAATCGTACCCCCATTTCGTCAGTCTGACGATTTTGATCCGCGTCACAGGGCGCGGCGCGGGCCGCGGTGTGGACCACGGCCGCCGGACCCCGTTTGTGCGACCGCCCCCTCGCGGTGGCAGCATGGGTGATGTGACGTCACCCGCTCCCGTAGAGACCGAACGCACCGAGCCGGCGGAGGAAGCCTTCGCCGTGCCCGAGCCCGACGTCCCCTGGGTCACCCTCGTCCACAACGACCCGGTCAACCTCATGAGCTACGTGACCTACGTCTTCCAGACGTACTTCGGCTACTCCAAGGAGAAGGCCACCAAGCTCATGCTCGACGTCCACCACAAGGGCCGGGCGGTCGTCTCCAGCGGCAGTCGCGAGGAGATGGAACGCGATGTGCAGGCCATGCACGGCTACGGTCTGTGGGCCACCCTCCAGCAGGACCGGAAGTAGCTGAAACGCCTCGATGCCAGGACAATTCGAACCGCTCCCCGGCGGCGGCGCGGCCGTCGCCCTCGACGACGTCGAGATCTCCATCATCCGGTCGCTGGCCGTGCAGCTCCTGGAGCTGATCGGCCCCGGTCCGGGCGAGGACGCGTCCGGTGACCCGCTCGCCGACCTCTTCGCCGAGGGCCCCAGCGAGCCCCCCTCCGACCCGGTGCTCAAGCGCCTCTTCCCGGACGCCTACACCGACCCCGGGGGCACCCCGGAGGCCGCCGAGGCGGAGGAGCGGCGGGCGCACTCGGCCGAGTTCCGCCGGTTCACCGAGAACGACCTGCGGGCCGGCAAGCGGGAGAACGCGCTGGCGGTGGTGCGCTCCCTGGACGCCCTCGCCTCCGCCTCCGCCGGGGAGGGCGGCGCGGTCCTGAAGCTGGCGCCGGACGAGTCCCGGCAGTGGCTCGGCACCCTCAACGACCTGCGGCTGGCCCTCGGCTCCCGGCTGGACATCGCCGCCGAGGACGACACCGACCTGCTCTACCGCCTCCCCGACCAGGACCCGCGCAAGCCGATGGTGATGGCGTACCTGTGGCTGGGCGGGCTCCAGGAGACCCTGGTGTCGACGCTGATGCCCTGACGCCCTGACGCCACCCGTTCACGGTTCGCTCAGCGGGGCCTCAATTCCGGATAACGATCGCGTCACCATGGCGCCCTGCTGTGCACCTTTCGGCACCCTTTTGTTCACTTCTGTCCGTGAAGTGTGCCACAGTGCGCCTCTGTGATCTCCGCCGCGACCGTGGTAAATCTTCACGACCGCCCGGGGGACACCACCCGCATGTCCGCCGGGTGCGCCACCGAGCCGGCGGACCGCCGGCCAGGCACGAGCGGGACGTGAGGCCCGCTCAGCTCCAGTATCCGGGGGGATCGCGATCCGGTCCGCGGCCGACGAGAGGCCCGGGTCGGTTATGGAGAAAGGCGCACCACACATGACCTCAGCGCAGGTCGACACGGACAAGGCCCCCGAGGAGGGCTACCAGCGAGGACTCGGCAGCCGCCAGGTCCAGATGATCGCGATCGGCGGCGCGATCGGCGTCGGACTCTTCCTGGGCGCCGGGGCGAACATCGCCAAGGCGGGTCCCAGTCTCATCCTGATGTACGCCCTCGCGGGCCTGATCATCTTCTTCATCATGCGCGCCCTGGGCGAGCTGCTGCTCTACCGGCCGGTCTCGGGCTCCTTCGCCGAGTACTCGCGCGAGTTCCTCGGCCCCTTCTTCGGCTACTTCACCGGCTGGACGTACTGGCTGATGTGGGTGGTCACCGGCATGGCGGAGCTGACCGCCGCGGCGATCTACATCAACTACTGGTTCCCGGGCATCCCGCAATGGGTGACGGCCCTGGTCTTCCTGATCGTGCTGTTCGTCGCCAACCTGATCTCGGTGAAGCTGTTCGGCGAGATCGAGTTCTGGTTCTCGATGGTCAAGGTCACCGCCATCATCGGCATGATCGTCATCGGTCTCGGCGTGCTCACCTTCGGCTTCAGCCAGGCAGGTGACACCGCCGCCGTCTCCAACCTCTGGGAGTTCGACGGCTTCTTCCCCAAGGGCATCGGCTCCTCCCTGATGACCCTCCAGGGCGTGATGTTCGCCTACCTCGCCGTCGAGCTGGTCGGCGTCACCGCCGGCGAGTCCGAGAACCCGGAGAAGACCCTCCCCAAGGCGATCAACACCCTGCCCTGGCGGATCGCCCTGTTCTACGTCGGCGCCCTCACCGTCATCCTCTGCGTGGTGAAGTGGACCGAGTTCGCGCCCGGCGTGAGCCCCTTCGTCGCCGCGTTCGCGAAGATCGGCATCCCGGCCGGCGCCGGCATCGTCAACTTCGTCGTGCTCACCGCGGCCCTGTCCTCCTGCAACTCCGGCATGTACTCCACCGGCCGGATGCTGCGCACCCTCGCGGACAACGGCGAGGCCCCCGGCTTCTTCAGCCGCCTCTCCGCCACCAGGACCCCGGCGCTCGGCATCAGCGTCTCCGTGGTCTTCATGGGCATCGGCGTCGTCCTGAACTACGTCGTCCCGGAGAAGGCCTTCGGCTACGTCACCTCGGTGGCCACCGCCGCCGGCATCTGGACCTGGCTGATGATCCTGATCAGCCACGTCGTGTACCGCCGCAAGGTCGTCGCGGGCCGCCTGCCCGCCTCCTCCTTCCCGGCGCCGGGCGGCTCGGTCTGCTCGTACGTCGCCATCGCCTTCCTGCTCTTCGTCACCGGCCTGATCGCCTACGACGCCGACGCCCGCGTCTGCCTGTACGTGATGGCCGGCTGGGCCGTCGCCCTCGGCATCGGCTGGGCGGTCCTCAAGAGCCGGAACCCGCAGGTCACCCGGCGTGGCGACGGCGAGCGGGGCGGCGAGCCGGAGTTCGAGAAGGTCGGCTGACCACCCGCCCCTGTCCAGCATTCGGGCCGTTCCGTACCACCCATCGGTACGGGACGGCCCGTCTGCTTATCCTGCTTCCCATGCTGACCATCACCCAGGCCCTGTACGACCAGATCGTGGCCCACGCCCGCGAGGACCACCCCGACGAGGCGTGCGGCGTGCTCGCCGGCCCCGTGGGCCAGGGCCGCCCCGAGCGGTTCATCCCCATGCTGAACGCGGCCCGCTCGCCCACCTTCTACGAGTTCGACTCCCAGGACCTGCTCAAGCTCTACCGCGAGATGGACGACCGCGACGAGGAGCCGGTGGTGATCTACCACTCCCACACGGCCACCGAGGCATACCCCTCGCGCACCGACATCTCCTACGCCAACGAGCCCGGCGCCCACTACGTCCTCGTCTCCACGGCCGACACCGACGGCGCCGGCGACTTCCAGTTCCGCTCCTTCCGCATCGTCGAAGGCGAGGTCACGGAGGAGGAGGTACGGGTGGTCTCGCACTACGGATGAACATCGTCCGAAGGGTGAGATCACCTTCCAGAACCCGGACCGGGAATCGATACGATGACCGCATGGTTTCTCACGACGTGAGCACGAGGACGCCGGGCGCACTGCTCGTGGCGCGGCTGCACGTCGACCTGTGCAGGCTCGCCAGCGCCATCTGTTGACGTGACCCCTGCCGCCGTACGGCCGTGAGCCGCGGCGTGCGCCACCAGCGCGCCCGTACCACCCCACGACACCTTCCGACAGGAGCCCTGAGCCATGGCCATCGAGGTCCGCATCCCCACCATCCTCCGCACCTACACCGACGGCCAGAAGGCGGTGGAAGGCACCGGGGAGACCCTCGCCGACCTGTTCGCCGACCTCGACACCCGGCACGCGGGCATCCGGGCCCGGATCGTCGACGACGGCAAGCTGCGCCGCTTCGTCAACGTCTACCTCAACGACGAGGACGTCCGCTTCCTCGACGGCATCGACACCAAGCTCACCGACGGCGACAACGTCACGATCCTGCCGGCCGTCGCCGGCGGCATGGCCTGATCTCCATGCGCTACGACTCCCCGCTGGCCGCGGTGGGCAACACCCCCCTGGTGCGCCTGCCGCGGCTGTCGCCCGCCGCCGACGTCTCGGTCTGGGCCAAGCTGGAGGACCGCAACCCCACCGGCTCGGTCAAGGACCGCCCCGCCCTGCACATGATCGAGCAGGCGGAGAAGGACGGCCGGCTCACCCCGGGCTGCACCATCCTGGAGCCGACCAGCGGCAACACCGGCATCTCGCTCGCCATGGCGGCCAAGCTCAAGGGCTACCGCATGGTCTGCGTCATGCCGGAGAACACCTCGCAGGAACGCCGGGACCTGCTCGGCATGTGGGGCGCGGAGATCATCCCCTCCCCGGCCGCCGGCGGCTCCAACACCGCCGTACGGGTCGCCAAGGAACTCGCCGCCGAGCACCCCGACTGGGTCATGCTCTACCAGTACGGCAACCCCGACAACGCCGGCGCCCACTACGCGACGACCGGCCCGGAGATCCTCGCCGACCTCCCCACGATCACCCACTTCGTCGCCGGCCTCGGCACCACCGGCACCCTCATGGGCGTCGGCCGCTACCTGCGCGAGCACAAGCCCGACGTGCGGATCGTCGCCGCCGAGCCCCGTTACGACGACCTCGTCTACGGCCTGCGCAACCTCGACGAGGGATTCGTCCCCGAGCTGTACGACGCCTCGGTCCTCACCACCCGCTACTCCGTGGGCTCCGCCGACGCCGTCACCCGCACCCGCGAACTCCTCGCCCAGGAGGGCATCTTCGCGGGCGTCTCCACCGGCGCCGCCCTGCACGCCGCGCTCGGCGTCGCCGCCAAGGCGCACAAGGCCGGCGAGAGCGCGGACGTCGTCTTCGTCGTCGCCGACGGCGGCTGGAAGTACCTCTCGACCGGCGTCTACACCGCGGCCACCACCGAAGAGGCCATCGAGACCCTCCACGGCCAGCTCTGGGCGTGAGCTACCTGCCCAGGTGACGGACCTGGTCCCACAGGGCCGGGTCCACCACCCCCACCCGCCGCCGGAAGTCGCCGACCCGGACCTTGCGCAGCTCGTCCGTCTCCAGGAAGCTCGCCCGGCCCCGCGCGTCCCCCACCGCGCCCGGCGGCAGCGCGATCACCCCGCCGTGCCCCTCCCGGTGCCGGGTGGTGATCTTCGCGACGACCGCGCGCCGCCCCCGCACCGACAGCACCAGACACGGCCGGTCCTTCGCGCCGCGGTGCTCCTCGTAGGGCACGTTCGCCCACCAGATCTCCGCCGGCCGCGGCCGGACGCGCGCGCCCGGCGGCCGGTGTCCCCGCCCCCAGCCGTCGACGAGGGCCGCGACGAGCCCCAGCAGGGCCACCGCCGCGATCACAAGCCACCAGGACGTGTTCATACCGGCCGACGTTACCGGCGCGCGCGACATCTGCGCGCCCCCTCGGCGGCCCCGGCCGCCCCCTCTTCCAGCCGAACCGGTGACACCACAGGTGAGTTCGCCCACAACGGCCCCTGGCGGAGGAGCGACCGCAGGTTTTGCGCCTTACGCTCGACAAACCGCACGACCCCCGTCTCTCCACACCCGCCAGCGGAGGTTTCTGCTCCATGAAGCTCACCGTCGTCGGCTGCTCGGGGTCGTTCCCGTCCGCGGAATCGGCCTGTTCGAGCTACCTCGTCGAGGCCGACGGCTTCCGGCTGCTCCTCGACATGGGCAACGGCGCCCTGGGCGAGCTGCAGCGCCACTGCGGTCTCTACGACCTCGACGCGATCTTCCTCAGCCATCTGCACGCCGACCACTGCATCGACATGTGCGCCTACTTCGTGGCGCGCTACTACCGGCACGACGGCGGCCGCTGCGACCCCCTCCCGGTCTACGGACCCGAGGGCACCGAGCACCGGCTCACCACCGCCTACGCCGACACCCCCTCCGCCTCCTCCATGAGCGAGGTCTTCGACTTCCACACGGTCAAGCCGTCCACCTTCGAGGTCGGCCCCTTCACCGTGCACACCGAGCGCGTCGCCCACCCCGTGGAGGCGTACGCCGTCCGCGTCGAGCACGGCGGCCGCTCCCTGACGTACTCCGGGGACACGGGCGTCACCCCCGTACTGGACGAACTCGCCCGCGGAACCGACCTGTTCCTGTGCGAGGCCGCGTTCACCCACGGCAAGGAGGACATCCCCGACCTCCACCTCAACGGCCGCCAGGCCGGCGAGAGCGCCGCCCGCGCCGGCGCCCGCCGCCTGGTCCTCACCCACATCCCCCCGTGGACCGACCCCCGCCTCAACCTCGCCGACGCCCGCACCGTCTACGGCGGCCCGTCGGAGGTGGCGGTGCCGGGGGCGACGTACGAGATCTGACGCAGACAGCGGCGGGCCCCGAGCCGTTCCCGGCCGGGGCCCGCCGCTGTCACGGGTGCGGACCGCGGACTACTTGGCCTCCGCCTTCCGCAGCTCCGCCAGTTCCTCGTCCGACTCCCGGCCGGGCGTCGGCAGGTTGAACTTCGTGATCGCGAACCGGAAGACCACGTAGTAGACGGCCGCGAAGCACAGTCCCACGAGCACCAGGCCCCACGGGTTGTGGGCGATGCCCAGGTTCAGGGCGAAGTCCACCGCGCCCGCCGAGAAGCCGAAGCCGTCCTTCATCCCCAGCGCCCAGGTCAGCGCCATCGAGACACCGGTGAGCACCGCGTGGATCGCGTACAGCACCGGCGCGATGAACATGAACGTGAACTCGATGGGCTCGGTCACGCCGGTGACGAACGAGGTCAGGGCCAGCGAGAACATCATGCCGCCGACGACCTTGCGCCGCTCGGGACGCGCGCAGTGGACGATCGCCAGGCAGGCCGCGGGCAGCGCGAACATCATGATCGGGAAGAAACCGGTCATGAACTGGCCCGCGGTCGGGTCGCCGGCCAGGAAGCGGCCGATGTCGCCGCTCTTGCCCTCGTACTCGCCCGCCTGGAACCAGGGGAAGGAGTTCAGCAGGTGGTGCATGCCGATCGGGATCAGCGCCCGGTTGGCGACACCGAAGATGCCCGCGCCGACGGCACCCGAGCCGACCAGCCACTCACCGAAGTTGTGCAGACCCGTGCCGAGCACCGGCCAGATGTAACCGAAGACGATGCCCAGCAGCAGACCGGCGAAGGCGGAGAGGATCGGCACCAGCCGGCGACCGCCGAAGAAGCCGGCCCAGTCGGGCAGCTTCGTCCGGTAGAACCGCTGGTACAGCAGGGCCACCACGATGCCCATGACCACGCCCCCGAGGACCTTGGCGTCCACCGGGGCGTCCACCATGACGACCTTGCCGTCCACGGCCGTAGCGACCTTCGGCAGGTTCTTGTCGGTGAACGTGCCCAGCACGTTCTTGAAGACGAGGTAGCCCACGACCGCCGCGAGCGCCGTCGAGCCGTCCGACTTCTTCGCGAAGCCGATCGCGATGCCCACGGCGAACAGCAGCGCCATGTTGTCGAGGATGGCGTTGCCGCCGGCCGTCATGAACCCGGCTATCTTCGTCAGGAACCCGGGGAACTCGGGACGGCCCAGCATGTCGTTGTTGCCGAGGCGTACCAGCAGCGCGGCGGCGGGCAGCACCGCGACCGGGAGCATCAGGCTGCGGCCGATGCGCTGCAGCACAGCCATCACGCCGGCGCCCCTCTTCTTCTCGGCCGCCGGCGCGGCACTGGGCGTGGTCACAGCTTCCTCCATAGGGCAGGGCGCGCCGCCCTGTCGTAAGGAAGGAAGGGGAGGACGGCGTCGTCGCAGGTCTACACCACTCAGTGGTGTAGACCTGTTGTAGCACGATGAAGGCAGCGTAAGGAACCCACGATTCCGCTTCGTGACGCCCGTCGCCCCGGCTATCCCTTGGTGACGTCCTCCACCTCGTCCTCCGGCTCCCGCCCCGGCGTCTTCAGGTCGAACTTCGTGATCGCGAACCGGAAGAGAACGTAGTAGACGACCGCGAAGGCCAGCCCGATCGGAATGATCAGCCACGGCCTCGTCGCCAGATTCCAGTTGATGACGTAGTCGATCAGCCCCGCGGAGAAGCTGAAGCCGTCCTTCACCCCCAGCGCCCACGTCACCGCCATCGACACCCCCGTCAGCACCGCGTGCGCCGCGTACAGCAGCGGCGCGATGAAGAGGAACGAGTACTCCAGCGGCTCGGTGATCCCCGTGACGAACGACGTCAGCGCCACCGACAGCATCAGCCCGCCCACCTCCTTGCGGCGGTGCGGCTTCGCGCAGTGCGTGATGGCCAGCGCCGCGGCCGGCAGCGCGAACATCATGATCGGGAAGAACCCCGTCGTGAACTGCCCCGCGTCCGGGTCCCCCGCCAGGAACATGTTGATGTCACCGTGCACCACCGTCCCGTCCGGCTTCGTGTAACTGCCGAACTGGAACCACATCGGCACGTTCAGGAACTGGTGCAGCCCGATCACCAGCAGCGCCCGGTTCGCCAGCCCGAACACCCCCGCGCCCCACGCCCCGATCCCGGTCAGCCAGTCGCTGAAGCTCTCCAGCGCGTCCCCGATCGGCGGCCACACCCACAGGCACAGCGCCGCGAACACGATCGCCGCGAACGCCATGATGATCGGCACCAGCCGCCGCCCGTTGAAGAACCCCAGCCAGTCCACCAGCCGCGTCCGGTGGAACCGCTGCCAGAAGTACGCCGCCGCCAGCCCCACCACGATCCCGCCGAACACCCCGGGATTCTGGTAGGTGAAGGACGTGACCGTCCCCGAACCGTCCGTCAGCTCGCAGCCGATCTGCGGAACCGCCTTCGACCCCTGCGGACAGTCCTCCGGGAACTGCCGCAGCACGTTGTAGTAGACGAGGAACCCCGCCACCGCCGCCAGCGCCGTCGACCCGTCCGCCTTCTTCGCCATCCCGATGGCCACACCCACGCAGAACAGCAGCGGCAGCCCCAGCGAACCGTCCAGCAGCGCGCCGCCCGCGCCCGACATCACCTTGGAGACGTTCGTCCAGCCCAGGCCGTCGGCCCCGAACACGTCCGGCTGCCCCAGCCGGTTGAGGATGCCCGCGGCCGGCAGCACCGCGATCGGCAGCTGAAGACTGCGCCCCATCTTCTGCAAGCCCTGGAACAGCGCATTCCAGCGGGCGCGTACGGGACTGACCGCGGCGTCGGCACTCATCCGGTCTGGCCTCCTTGGCCGGGGAGGGCGGTTTGGCGGCCGTCTGTACGGTGGTGTAGACCAGTTGGCGGACGGTTCCGCTGTCGTGACGCCATCATTCGGTACGTACCGCATGAACGCTCGCGAAGATGGGCCGACTGTGGGTTACTGCGACAAAGCGGTTCGGATCAGGGAGAAGGAACATGGCCACCAAGGCTGAGAAGATCGTCGCCGGGCTCGGCGGCATCGACAACATCGACGAGATCGAAGGCTGCATCACCCGCCTCCGCACCGAGGTCAACGACCCCTCCCTCGTCGACGAAGCCGCCCTCAAGGCCGCCGGCGCCCACGGTGTCGTGAAGATGGGCAGCGCCATCCAGGTCGTCATCGGCACCGACGCCGACCCGATCGCCGCGGAGATCGAAGACATGATGTGAGTCCCGCGCCCACGCGCGCCAGGGGGTCCTTCCCGCCCCGGGAAGGACCCCCTCCGCATGCCGATAGGCTCACCGGCATGTCACGCATCGACGGCCGCACCCCCGAACAGCTCCGCCCGGTCACCATCGAACGCGGCTGGAGCAAGCACGCCGAGGGCTCCGTCCTCGTCTCCTTCGGCGACACCAAGGTCCTGTGCACCGCATCCGTCACCGAAGGCGTCCCGCGCTGGCGCAAGGGCAGCGGCGAAGGGTGGGTCACCGCCGAGTACGCCATGCTGCCCCGTGCCACCAACACCCGCGGCGACCGCGAGTCCGTCAAGGGCCGCATCGGCGGACGCACCCACGAGATCAGCCGCCTCATCGGCCGCTCGCTGCGCGCGGTCATCGACTTCAAGGCCCTCGGCGAGACCACCGTCGTCCTCGACTGCGACGTCCTCCAGGCCGACGGCGGCACCCGCACCGCCGCCATCACCGGCGCCTACGTCGCCCTGGCCGACGCCATCACCTGGGGTCAGGCCAACAAGCTCATCCGCCCCAGCCGCAAGCCCCTCGTGGGCACCGTCTCCGCCGTCTCCGTCGGCATCGTCGCCGGCACCCCCATGCTCGACCTCCGCTACGAGGAGGACGTCCGCGCCGACACCGACATGAACGTCGTCTGCACCGGCGACGGCCGCTTCGTCGAGGTCCAGGGCACCGCCGAGGCCGAACCCTTCGCCCGTGAGGAACTCGACACCCTCCTCGACCTCGCCACCACCGGCTGCGCCGAACTCACCCGCATCCAGCGCGCGGCGCTTGATACGGTCCTCGAAAGGTAAAGACCGGGGAAAGAACGGCGGTCCCGGAGAGCAACTGGACCGCCCGCCCCCGCGTCTTGGGAAGTACGGGCGTACGGCCTCACCGCCGTACGCCCGGCGCAGCACCGAAACAGGGGGGCCGCACGGCCCTGTCCGAAGGGGAGGACCGTACCCATGGCCGCGACCCGACGCCGAAGTCGTCGCACCGCCCTCGCCGCAGCCGCCGTCGCGGCCGTCGCGCTGACCACCGGCCTGACCACCGGCTGCGACGCCGTGGACAAGGCACTGGACTGCGTCCGGACCGCCGACGCCATCGCCGACAGCGTCACCGAGCTCCAGCAGGCCGTGGAAGCCGCGGGCGACGACCCGACACAGCTCCAGGAGTCCCTCGACGCCATCGAGAAGAACCTCGACGACATCGGCGACAAGACCGACGACGCCGACGTCAACCAGGCCGTCGACGACCTCGGCGCGGCCGTCGACAACGTCCGCACCGCCGTGCGGGACGGTGACGCGACCCCCGACATCAGCCCCGTCACCGACGCCGCCGGCGAACTGACGAAGGTCTGCACACCGTAGGGGCGCCGCGCGGGGCGAGAGGCGGGTCCCGGAATACTGACCCCATGACCCGCCTGATCCTCGCCACCCGCAACGCCGGGAAGATCACCGAACTCCGCGCCATCCTCGCCGAGGCCGGCCTGCCCCACGACCTGGTCGGCGCCGACGCCTACCCCGACGTCCCGGACGTGGTCGAAACGGGTGTCACCTTCGCGGAGAACGCCCTGCTCAAGGCCCACGCCCTGGCCCGGGCCACCGGCCTGCCCGCCGTCGCCGACGACTCCGGCCTCTGCGTCGACGTCATGAACGGCGCGCCCGGCATCTTCTCCGCCCGCTGGTCCGGCCGCCACGGCGACGACCGGGCCAACCTCGACCTGCTCCTCGCCCAGCTCTCCGACATCGCCGACGAACACCGCGGCGCGTACTTCGCCTGCGCCGCCGCCCTCGCCCTCCCCGACGGCACGGAACGCGTCGTGGAGGGCAAGCTGATGGGCGTCCTGCGCCGCGAACCCGCCGGCACGGGCGGCTTCGGCTACGACCCGGTCCTCCAGCCCGAGGGCGAGACCCGTACCTGCGCGGAACTGACCCCTGACGAGAAGAACGCCATCAGCCACCGGGGCAAGGCGTTCCGCGAACTGGTGCCGGTGGTGCGGGAGCTGCTGGGCTGAGTACGCGCACAAAGACGGCCTGCGAATCAACCTTCGATTCGCAGGCCGTAGCCCGTGCGGCGGAAGGGATTCGAACCCTCAAGCCCGATCAAGGGCCACAGATCCTAAGTCTGCTGCGTCGCCATTGCGCCACCGCCGCCAGTGCCTGTCATGGTACCGGGAGCAGGGTGCCTGCCCGGTGCCCCCTCGCGTCGGCGGGCGGTCACGAGACGGCTCAGATGCCCAGGTCCTTGATGATCTTGGCTACGTGGCCCGTCGCCTTGACGTTGTACAGGGCGCGTTCGACCTTGCCCTCCTCGTCCACGACGACCGTGGAGCGGATGACGCCGACGACCGTCTTGCCGTAGAGCTTCTTCTCGCCGTACGCGCCGTACGCCTCCAGGACGGACTTGTCCGGGTCGGCGAGGAGGGTGACCTTCAGGGATTCCGTCTCGCGGAACCTGGCCAGCTTCTCGGGCTTGTCGGGGGAGATGCCGATGACGTCGTACCCGGCGCCGGCCAGCAGGTCGAGGTTGTCGGTGAAGTCGCAGGCCTGCTTCGTGCAGCCGGGGGTAAGGGCAGCGGGGTAGAAGTAGACGATGACCTTGCGGCCCTTGTGGTCGGCCAGGGACACCTCGGTGCCGTCGGCGTCCTGGAGGGTGAAGGCGGGGGCCACGTCCCCGGGCTGGAGTCGCTCGCTCATCGGAACAGCGTAACCGGGGGTCCTGACAGTGCGGCGAGGCCCGGAGCTGACAGACTGTCCGGAACAGCAACAGCATCACATCGGAGGCCGTACGGTGGCGGACACGTCGGACACGAGAACCCCGGCGCAGATCGAGGCGGACATCAAGCGCCGCCGCGAGGTGCTGGCCGAGACGCTCGACGAGATCGGGGTGCGGGTGCACCCGAAAACGATCATGGGAGACGCGAAGGCCAAGGTCGCGTCGGAGATCGATCACACGCTCGGACGCGCGTACGTCGGCGTCAACCGTGCCGTGAGCGAGGTGAAGGGCCGCTTCGTGGACGAGCAGGGCTCGCCCCGGCTGGAGCGGATCGTCCCGGCCGCGCTCGTGGTCGTCGGAGTGGTGGGGCTGGTCGTCCTCGGGACCCGGCGGCGCGGGCGCTGAGGCGGAGCAGGTAGGTTCGGGGCCGTGAGCGCCAAGAGAAACGACCACAGCAACCAGGACGACAAGCTGCCCATCCGCATGCTGCACGACCGAGTGCTCGTGCGGCAGGACACCAGCGAGGGCGAGCGGCGTTCCGGGGGCGGCATCCTGATCCCCGCCACGGCGGCGGTCGGCAAGCGGCTGGCCTGGGCCGAGGTCGTCGCGGTCGGGCAGAACGTGCGGACCGTGGAGCCCGGTGACCGGGTCCTGTTCGACCCGGAGGACCGGGCCGAGGTCGAGGTGCGGGGCGTGGGGTACGTGCTGATGCGCGAGCGTGATCTGCACGCCGTGGCGGCGGACCGGTTCGAGGGGTCGGAGGACTCCACGGGCCTGTATCTCTGAGACGCCTGTGTCTCCGAGACGCCTGTATCTCTGAGACGCCTGTGTCTCCGAGACGCCCGTATCTCTGAGGGGCCGTCGTACGGCGAAGGGGCTGGTGGCCCTTGTCACCAGCCCCTTCGCCGTCCCCTTTGCTAGCGTGGAGACCCCGACGAGACGCGCCGTACCGGGTCACGCAAAGACGACGCACCACCGTTCAGTTCGCTTTCGGAGGTGCCGTCATGGCCTGGGTCCTGCTGATCGTCGCCGGTCTGCTGGAGGTCGGCTGGTCGATCGGGATGAAGTTCACCGACGGGTTCACCCGTCTCGTCCCGTCCCTGTTCACGGGCGCGGGGATCGTCGCCAGCATGCTGCTGCTGTCGTACGCGTCGCGGACGCTGCCGATCGGTACGGCCTACGGCGTGTGGGTCGGGATCGGCGCGGCCGGCGCGGCGGTGCTCGGCATGGTGGTGCTGGGTGAGCCGGCGACCGCCGCCCGGATCTTCTTCGTCTGTCTGCTGCTGGTGGCCGTGGTCGGTCTGAAGGCCACCTCCGGTCACTGACCGGCGGGCCTCATGGCCCGGTGCTGGAGGCGTCCGGGAACGGCCAGGTCACACCGCCGTCGTCGTCCTCGTCCCCGGTGCCGTCCCCCGGGTCGGTGCCGCCGCCGTCGGGCGGGGTGACGCCCCCGCCGGTCCCCGTGTCGCCGCCGCCGGCGCCGTCGTCGCCGGGGTCGGTCCCGGTGCCGGCCGAGCTGTCGCCGGGGATGCCGGTGTCGCCGGTGCCGGGCGGGGTGGCGCCCTGGGTGGTGCCGGGGGTCCGGTCGCCGCCGGTCTCCGGGGCGCCGGGGGTGGCGGGGGCGTCGCCGGTGGGGGAGCCGGTGGCCGACGGGTCGCCGGCGGGGGCCTCGCTCTCGGCGGCACCGCGCTGGAGGCGCAGGTCGAAGGTGCCGACCGGTTCGCCTTCGAGGGCCTGACGCGTGTACTGGCCCCAGATCTCGGCGGGCGCGCCGCCGCCGTTGATGCGGGCGAGGCCGGTGGCGCCGTAGAGCGGCATGTGGGCGGCGGTCTCGGGGTCCTGGCCCATCACGGCGACCACGGTGGCCAGCTCGGGGGTGTACCCGGCGAACCAGGCGGCGGTGTCCTCCTCGGCGGTGCCGGTCTTGCCGGCGGCGGGGCGGCCCGCGGCCTGGGCGGCGGTGGCGGTGCCCTTCTCGACCACACTGCGCAGCACGGAGGTGGTGGTGTCGGCGGCCTGCCGGCTGATCGCCTGCGTCTCCTTGCGCTCGGGCAGCTCGACCTCGTGGTCGCCGTCCTTCACGACCTTCTCGATCAGCGTGTACGTGCCGTGCCTGCCGTGGTTGGCGAGGGTGGCGTACGCCTCGGCCATGTCCAGGACGCTGGCCTGGGCGACACCGAGGGCGATGGACGGGCTCTCGACGAGGTCGGGGGTGTCGGCGGGCAGCCCCAGGTCGACGGCGGTCTCCTTGACCTTGTCGGAGCCGACGTCGACGGCCATCTGCGCGTACACGGCGTTGACGGACTTGTCGGTGGCCTCGCGGACGGTGATCTGCCCGTAGGAGTGCTGGTCCTCGTTCTCGGGGGCGTAGTGGCCACCGTCCCAGCCCTGCACGGGGCGCTTGTTGGTGCCGTCGTAGAGGGTGTTGGGGGTGATGGCGCGCCCGCCCTGGGTGAGGGAGCCGTTCTCGACGGCGGAGGCGAGGACGAACGGCTTGAAGGTGGAGCCGACCTGGAAGTCCCGGCGGGTGGCGTTGGGGGTGTACTGCTTGACGTAGTCGATGCCGTTGTACATCGCCACGACCTTGCCGGTCCTCGGGTCGACGGAGGCGCCGCCGGCCCGGACGTAGGTGTCGACCTTGCGGTTCTTCCTGTCGAGCCGGGACATCAGCTTGTCGTCGACGGCCTCGACGAAGGCGTCCTGCTTGTCCTTCTCCAGGGTGGTGGTGATGCGGTAGCCGCCCCGGTCGAGTTCCTCCTCGCCGACGAGGCCGTGGCCGGTGAGGTACTCGTTGACGATGCCGACGATGTAGCCGCGCTGTCCGGACATGCCGGTGGAGGTGGTGGTCTCCTTCGGCATGGGGAAGGTCTGCCCGGCCCGTTCGGAGGCGGGGAGCCAGCCCTTGTCGACCATGCCGTTCAGGACGTAGTTCCAGCGGGCCTCGGCGGCGCCCTTGTTCTCGGGGTGGGCGACGACGTCGTACTCGCTGGGCGCGTTGAGGAGCGAGGCGAGGTAGGCGCCCTGGGCGGCGGTGAGGTCGGTGGCGTCGATGCCGTAGTACGCCTGGGCGGCGGCCTGGATGCCGTAGGCGCCGCGGCCGAAGAAGCTGGTGTTGAGGTAGCCCTCCAGGATCTCGGCCTTGGACTTCTCCCGGTCGAGCTTGATGGAGATGAAGAACTCCTTCAGCTTGCGGGTGACGGTCTGCTCCTGGGCCAGGTAGTAGTTCTTGACGTACTGCTGGGTGATGGTGGAGCCGGACTGCTTGCCCTTGCCGGTGGCGGTGTTCCAGGCGGCGCGGATCATGGCCTGCGGGTCGATGGCGGACTCGGTGTAGAAGTCGCGGTCCTCGGCGGCGAGGACGGCGTGCTGGGCCTCCTCGGAGATGCCGGAGAGGTCGACGTTCTCCCGGTTGACCTTGCCGTCGCGGGCGAGGACGCTGCCGTCGGCGTACAGGTAGACGTTGCTCTGCTTGGTCGCCAGCGCGTTGGCCGCCGGGATCTTGACCAGCGAGTAGCCGAGGAAGAACCCGCCGACCAGCAGCACGGCGGCGACCAGGAGGGTGCCGAGCGTGAGGCGCCAGGTCGGGACCAGCCGGCGCCAGCCGGTGCGCCTCTGGCGCTTCGGGCGCTTGTCCTCGCCGTCGGGTGCGGCGTTGATGGACCGGCTGCTGCGGGCGGCCCAGCCCGGGGCCGGCTGGTTCGGCTGCGGCTCGTCGCTCATGGTGTGCGTAAGGCTCCTGTGGTGCAGTGCGTCGTACGTCGTGCCCGTACGTCTTCGGCGCGGTTCGCGCGGTTCGGGTGCGCCCCGAGAAGAAGACTGTCGCATCCGCCGTTCAGTTCCCTCCGCACCGGCCTGCGGAAAACCCGTGGCATGCCTCCATCGGCCGGTACTAGTGTCCTGCGCTTCGGTGCCGGGCGGCGGAGGGGGTGGGGTGTGGGCGCGGGGCGGCTGTACGCGGCGGTCGTCGCGGGCGGGTTCCGGCGGTACGCGACGTACCGGGCGGCCACCGCGGCCGGGGTGTTCACCAACACGGTGTTCGGGCTGATCCTGGTGTACACGTACCTGGCGCTGTGGGCCGAGCGGCCGTCGCTGGGCGGCTACGACCAGGCGCAGGCCGTCACCTACGTGTGGGTGGGGCAGGCGCTGCTGTCGACGCTGGCCATCGGGGGCGGGGGCGCCGAGACCGAGCTGATGGAACGCATTCGTACGGGCGACATCGCCATCGACCTGTACCGGCCGGCCGACCTCCAGCTGTGGTGGCTGGCGGCGGATCTGGGGCGGGCGCTGTTCCAGGCGGTGGGGCGGGGCGTGGTGCCGTTCGCGTTCGGGTGCGTGTTCTTCCCGGTGAGCCTGCCCGGGGACGTGGGCACCTGGCTGGCGTTCCTGGTGGCGCTGGGACTGGCGATGGTGGTCGGCTTCGGCATCCGGTTCCTGGTGGCGCTGTCGGCGTTCTGGCTGCTCGACGGGGTGGGAGTGACGCATCTGGCGCTGCTGGTCGGCATGTTCTGCTCGGGGATGATCCTGCCGCTGAACGTCTTCCCGGGTGCCCTCGGCGAGGTGGTGCGGCTGCTGCCGTGGTCCGCGCTGCTCCAGGCCCCGGCGGACGTGCTGCTGGGGGAGGCCGATCCGGCGGGGGTCTTCGTCTTCCAGGCGGGCTGGGCGGTGGTGCTGCTGGCGGCGGGGCGGCTGGTGCAGGCGGCGGCGACGCGACGGGTGGTGGTGCAGGGTGGCTGAGGGCGGGGCCGGGGCCGGGGCGCGGGCCGCGGGGGAGCGGGGTGCGGCGGCCCCGGCGGGCGAGGCGTTCCCGGCGGGCGGCGGGGACGGCCGGGTGCGGGCGGGGCTGCGGACGTACGGGCTGATCGCCGGGATGTGGATCAGGTCGACGATGGCCTACCGGGCGTCCTTCGCGATGACGGTGGGCGCGAGTTTCGCGGTGACCGGGCTGGACTTCGTCGCGATCTGGCTGATGTTCTCCCGGGTGGACGCGCTGGGCGGCTGGTCGCTGCCCGAGATCGCGTTCCTCTACGGGCTGTGCGGGGTCTCCTTCGGGCTGGCCGACCTGGCGATCGGGTCGATGGAGCGGCTGGGGCGCCGGGTGCGGGACGGCACCCTGGACACCCTGCTGGTGCGCCCGGCGCCGGTGCTGGCGCAGCTGGCCGCCGACCGGTTCGCGCTGCGCCGGGTGGGCCGGGTGGCGCAGGGCGGGCTGGTGCTCGGCTACGCGCTGGCGGCGCTGGACGTCGGCTGGACGCCGCTGAAGGTGCTGCTGATGCCGGTGACGGTGGTGAGCGGCGCGGCGATCTTCGCCGCGGTGTTCGTGGCGGGGGCGGCGTTCCAGTTCGTGGCGCAGGACGCGTCGGAGGTGCAGAACGCGTTCACCTACGGCGGGGCGACGCTGTTGCAGTACCCGCCGGTGGTGTTCGGGCAGGAGATGGTCCGCGGGGTGACGTTCGTGCTGCCGCTGGCCTTCGTCAACTGGGTGCCCGCGTCGTACGTGCTGGACCGGCCGTACCCGCTGGACCTGCCCGGCTGGACGGCGTTCGCGGCACCGCCGGTGGCGGCGGGGTGCTGCGCGCTGGCGGGGCTGGCGTGGCGGGCGGGCCTGCGTTCCTACCGGAGTACGGGGAGTTGAGGGGAGTGGACAGCGGCGTGGACGACGAGGGCTTCATCCGGCTGGACGGCGTCGAGAAGGTCTTCGACGTACGGAAGCGGACCGGGTTCCTGCGGCGGGAGCGGCGCGAGGTGCGGGCCGTGGACGGGCTGTCGTTCACCGTGGCGCGCGGCGAGATGGTGGGGTACATCGGCCCGAACGGCGCCGGCAAGTCGACCACCGTCAAGATGCTCACCGGCATCCTCACGCCCAGCGGCGGGACGCTGCGGGTGGCGGGCATCGACCCGGCCCGCGAGCGGACCCGGCTGGCCCGCCGGATCGGCGTCGTCTTCGGGCAGCGCACGACGCTCTGGTGGGACCTGCCGCTGATCGACTCCTACCGGCTGGCGCACCGCATGTACCGCATCCCCGACGCCCGTTACCGGGAGAACCTCGACCGCTGCGTCGCACTCCTCGACCTGGGCGCCCTGCTCGACGTGCCGGTGCGGCAGCTCTCCCTGGGGCAGCGGATGCGCGGCGACATCGCGGCGGCGCTGCTGCACGACCCGGAGGTGCTCTACCTCGACGAGCCGACCATCGGCCTGGACGTGGTGTCGAAGGCGAGGGTACGCGGCTTCCTGCGGGACCTGAACGCGGAGCGCGGCACCAC
Organism: Streptomyces daghestanicus; assembly: GCF_020521275.1. Lineage (NCBI taxonomy): Bacteria > Bacillati > Actinomycetota > Actinomycetes > Kitasatosporales > Streptomycetaceae > Streptomyces > Streptomyces daghestanicus. Next base: position 321,731 of record NZ_BNDX01000016.1, read on the forward strand.
GGTCCTGCTCACCACGCACGACCTGACGGACATCGAGCAGCTCTGCTCCCGGGTGATGGTGATCGACCACGGACGCCTGATGTACGACGGTCCGCTCGCCGGGCTGCACGAGGCGGGCGAGTCCGAGCGGACCCTGGTGGTGGACCTGGAGCGGGAGCTGCCGCCGATCGACGCGCCCGCCCCGGCCCGGGTGGTCCGGGTGGAGGGGCCCCGGCAGTGGCTGGCCTTCCCGGCGTCGGCGTCGGCGGCGGACCTGGTCGCGCGGGTCGCCGCGGCCTACCCGCTGGTCGACCTGTCGGTGCGGGAGCCGGACATCGAGGCGGTGATCGGCCGGATGTACGCGGAGCGGGCGGGCGCGTGAGCCGCGCCGGCCGGGCCCCGCGGGGCGTAGTGCCGGGCGCGCCGGAATCGTAGGCTGTCGTCCGTGACCGACGACACCCCGGACCTCCGCGCCTCCGACGCCGACCGCGACCGGGTCGCCGAGGTCCTGCGGGACGCCCTCGCCGAGGGGCGGCTGGACATGGCCGAGTTCGAGGAGCGGCTGGACGCGGCCTACGCGGCCCGCACCTACGGCGAACTGGCGCCGCTCATCAGGGACCTGCCGGCCGGGGCGGCGGCGACCGAGGTGCCGACGGCCGGGGCGCCGGCCGGGACGGGGGGCCGGGCGGGGCGGATCACCGGCGGCGAGGGCTCCTCCGCGTGGGCCGTGGCCGTGCTCTCCGGGTTCCAGCGCAAGGGGCGCTGGCGGGTGCCGAAGCGGTTCAACTGCTTCGTGTTCTGCGGCGGCGGGGAGATCGACCTGCGCGAGGCGGACTTCGCCGGCCGGGAGGTCGTCGTCAACTGCGTGGCGATCATGGGCGGGGTGAACGTGGTCGTGCCGCCCGGCGTCGAGGTGCACGTCCGCGGCCTCGGCGTGATGGGCGGCTTCGACCAGGGCGAGGAGGGCGTGCCGGGCGACCCGGGCGCCCCGCGCGTGATCGTGACCGGGTTCGCCTTCTGGGGCGGGGTCGGGGTGGAGCGCAAGGTGACCCGGGCGGAGCGGCGGCGACTCAAGGAGGAGCGGCGCCGGGAGCGGCTGGAGCGCGGGGAGGCGCGCAGGGGACTGGACGCCTCGGCGCGCGACGACGTGCGGGACGTCCACCGGTGGATGCCGGACGGCCACCGCGCGATGCCGGACGGCCACCGGGACGGTCGCGGTGACCACGGCGACCGCCAAGAGCGCCGCCCGCGCGGGGAGGACTGAGCGCGCGGCGGGGAGCCCGAGCGTGCCGCCGGGGCTCAGAGCCGGGCCGGTGCCGCCCCCTTCAGGTCGTCCAGGTCGACGGCCTGTGCCATCCGCGCGTACCCCTGGTCACTGGGGTGCAGATGGTCCCCGCAGTCGTAGTCGGCGCGCAGCCGGCGCGGGTCGTACGGGTCGCGCAGCGCCTTGTCGAGGTCGGCGACCGCGTCGAAGACCCGGCCGGCGCGGATCTCCGCGTTGATCCGCTGCCGTACCGCCTCGCGGGCGTCGCTGTAGCCGCGGTGGCCGCCGAACGGCATCAGGGTCGCGCCGGTCACCTTCAGGCCGCGGGCGTGCGCGCGGGCGACGAGGGCGCGCAGCCCGTCCAGGATCGCGTCGGGGTCGGCGAGGGCGGAGGAGCGCAGGATGTCGTTGACACCGAGGTCGATCACGACGGCCCGGACATTGGTGCGGCCGAGGACGTCCCGGTCGAACCGGTCCAGGCCGCTGGGGTTGTCGGCGGGACCGCCCCGGCCGCCGGCCTGTCCGCCGGTCAGCACCCGGTTGCCGCTGATCCCCTGGTTGACGACGCTGTAGCGCGGCACGTCCCGGCCCTGCTCGACCGCCGTGCGCAGCCGCGCCGCCAGGACGTCGGTCCAGCGCCGGTTGGTGTCGGGCGTGGAGGTGGCGCCGTCGGTGATCGAGTCGCCGAGGACCACGACGGTCCCCTCGGCCTCGTTGCTGAACAGGTCCAGCGCGCTCAGGTAACGCCAGTAGGGGGTCGGGGTGTAGCCGGCGCCGGTGGTGTCCTCGGTACGGTCCCCGGTGGCCAGGTAGCTGGTCTGCCGGGCGTGCGGGTGGTAGGTGACCGGCCCGGAGGGGCTGGGGGAGTACGTGGTGACCAGGACGTCGGACCCGTAGGGGACCCGGAGCCGTACGGCGTCGCTCAGCACCTGGCCGCCGGCCGGGACGACGACCCGGGCCGCACCGGAGAAGGTGAGCCGGCGCAGGGTGCCGTCGGCGACCGCGGCGCCGCCGCCGCTGTCGGCCAGGGCGAGGGTGGCGTGCGTGATGGTCAGCGGGGTGGTGCCGTAGAGGTTGGAGAGGGTGACGCGGGCACTCGTGCCGCCGACGCCGGCGTGCACGACGTTGCGGACCGAGCGGCCGGCCAGGCCCTTGGCGGCGGTGCCCGGTTCGGCGGCGGCCGGGGAGGCGGACCAGGCGCCGACCCAGGCGCCGGTGGAGGCGGGCGCGGCGGCGCCGGGCGGGGCCTGCCCGGCCGGCCCGGACGCACGGCCACGGGTGCCGTCGTCGGCCGCGACACCGACGTATATGGCGACGGACAGGGCGACGACCGCCGCGAGGACGGCGGCGAGCAGCGCGCGCTGCCGGCCGGGCCGCGGCTCGGACCGCTGGGTGGGTGGGATGGGGGGTACCGGTGGTACCGGGGGTACCGGGGGTACACGGGTCGCCCCCGCGCCCGCGTCATGACCGTGGGTCATGTCGTGCTGGTCTCCTCGGGAGATGGGAGCCCGAGGCTCCGATCTGACGATCCCATGATGCGTCATGGGCTGGGGGACGCGAGCGGGCCCCGCCCGTGCTCCCCCTCCGGACAGACGCCGGGAACTTGTGTTCCGTTCCAGGAGTCGGTCAGGAAGGGACAATGTGTGAGGGATCACCGGACGGGTGGAGCGGATGGTACGGACGAGAAATGACAGCCCCGGCGATACGGGAGGTGCCGGTGGGCAGCAGGCCCCGCCCGGCGCCACGGCGAACGGCGCGGCGGCGGCGGTGAACCGCACGGCGGCGACGGTGAACCGCGCGATGAACACCTTCAGCCCCGCCGACGAGGAGAAGCGGCGCGGCGTGCGCCGCATGAAGCTCACCGCCACCGGCCTGCTGCTCCTCGTCGCCCTGGTCTACGTCCTCGCCGAGCTGGCCGCCCACCACGGCGCCGGCGCCTGGGCGGGCTATGTCTCCGCCGCCGCCGAGGCCGGCATGGTCGGCGCGCTCGCCGACTGGTTCGCGGTGACCGCCCTCTTCCGCCACCCCCTGGGCCTGCCCATCCCGCACACCGCGATCATCCCGAAGAAGAAGGACCAGCTCGGCGTCTCGCTGGGCGAGTTCGTCGGGGAGAACTTCCTCTCCGAGGACGTCGTACGGCAACGGCTGCGGGCCGTCGGCATCGGTTCCCGGCTCGGCGCCTGGCTCGCCGTCCCCGAGCACGCCGACCGGGTGACGGCCGAGCTGTCCGCCGCGCTGCGCGGCGCGCTGACCGTGCTGCGGGACTCCGACGTCCAGGCCGTGGTGGGGGAGGCGATCACCCGCCGGGCCGGCGCCCAGGAGATCGCGCCCGGCGTCGGCAAGATGCTGGAGCGGATCGTCACCGACGGCGGCCACCGCCGGGCCGTCGACCTGGTCGTCACCCGCGCCCACGACTGGCTGGTGCTGCACGCCGACTCGGTGATGGACGCGGTGCAGGGCGGGGCGCCCGGCTGGACGCCCCGGTTCGTCGACAAGCGGGTCGGCGAGCGCGTCTACAAGGAGCTGCTGCGCTTCGTCACCGAGATGCGGGACATGCCCGCCCACCCCGCGCGCGGCGCCCTGGACCGGTTCCTGGCCGACTTCGCCGCCGACCTCCAGTCCGACACCGAGACCCGGGCCCGGGTGGAGCGGCTGAAGACGGAGGTGCTGGGCCGCGGCGAGGTCCAGGACCTGATCGCGTCCGCCTGGACGGCCGTACGGTCCATGATCGTCTCGGCGGCCGAGGACGAGCGCAGCGAACTGCGCCTCAGGGTCCGCGCCTCGCTGCTGTCGCTGGGTGCCCGGATGGCCTCCGACACCAAGGTGCAGGGCAAGGTCGACCAGTGGCTGGAGGGCGCGGCCGTCTACGTCGTGACCACCTACCGGCGTGAGATCACCTCGCTGATCACGGACACCGTGGCGAGCTGGGACCCCGAGCACACCACGAAGAAGATCGAGGCCAACATCGGCCGCGACCTCCAGTTCATCCGGATCAACGGCACGGTGGTCGGCTCGCTCGCCGGGCTGCTGATCTACACGGTCTCCCGCATGCTGGGGGCGTAGCGTCCCTCGCGGCGGCGGGCGTGTTCCCTCCGGTGCCGGGCAGACGGGGGGACGTCGCTCGACGGAGAGGGAGCCCATGACAGCAGATTCGTCGCCGGCCCCGGTGCCCGCCGCCACCGGAACCGTCACCACGGCCGTGCCCGCCCGCCTGGACCGGCTGCCCTGGTCACGCTGGCACTGGATGATCGTGATCGGCCTCGGCACCGTCTGGATCCTGGACGGCCTGGAAGTCACCATCGTCGGCAACGTGGCCGGCCGCATCGCCGAGGACGGCAGCGGCCTGGACATCAGCGCCGCGCAGGTCACCGGTCTGGCCGCCGCCCTGTACGTGGCGGGCGCCTGCGCCGGTGCCCTGTTCTTCGGCTGGCTGACCGACCGCCACGGCCGCAAGAAGCTCTTCATGGCGACCCTGGTGGTCTACCTCGCGGCGACCGCGCTGACCGCCCTGTCCTTCGAGTCCTGGTGGTTCTTCCTCTTCCGGTTCCTCACCGGATTCGGCATCGGCGGCGAGTACGCGGCGATCAACTCCGCGATCGACGAGCTGATCCCGTCGAAGTTCCGCGGCCGGGTCGACCTCATCATCAACGGCAGCTACTGGCTCGGCGCGATCGGCGGCTCGCTGCTGTCCATCGTCATGCTGAACACCGACATCTTCCCCATGGAGTGGGGCTGGCGGCTCAGCTTCGCCCTCGGCGTCGTCCTGGGCCTGGTGATCCTGCTGGTCAGGCGGCACGTCCCGGAGAGCCCGCGCTGGCAGTTCATCCACGGGTACGGCGATGAGGCCGAGGGCCTGGTCTCCTCCGTCGAGCGGGAGATCGAGCGGGAGAAGGGCGGGAAGCTGCCGCCGCCGGCCGGTGAGATCACCATCCACCAGCGCAAGAGCATCGGCTTCGGCCTGATCGCGAAGACCGTCTTCGGCAAGTACCCGCGCCGCGCGGTCCTGGGCCTCTCCCTCTTCATCGGGCAGGCGTTCCTCTACAACGCCATCACCTTCGGCTTCGGCACGATCCTCATCACGTTCTTCGACGTGCCGACCGGCCACACCGGCTACTACTTCGCCGTCATCGCCGCGGGCAACTTCCTCGGCCCGCTGCTCCTCGGCAAGCTGTTCGACACGGTCGGCCGGCGGATCATGATCTCGTCGACGTACCTGCTGTCGGGTGTGCTGCTGTTCGGCACGGCCTGGCTCTTCGACCGGGGTTCGCTGACGGCGACGACGATGACGGCGTGCTGGTGCGTGGTCCTCTTCTTCGCCTCGGCCGGCGCGTCCAGCGCGTACCTGACCGTCTCCGAGGTCTTCCCGATGGAGACCCGCGCGATGGCCATCGCCTTCTTCTACGCCCTCGGCACCGCCGCGGGCGGCATCAGCGGCCCGCTGCTCTTCGCCGACCTCACGGAGTCCGGCGTGGTCGGCGACACGGTGTTCGCCTTCCAGATCGGCGCCGGGCTGATGTGCGCGGCGGGCATCGTCGCGGCGTTCCTCGCGGTCAAGGCGGAGCGGCGCTCGCTGGAGGACATCGCGGAGCCGCTGTCGGCGGCGGGGGCGGGGACGTCGGGCGGGGCGCCCGGCGGGACGCCGAAGACGCCGGGGGCGGCTCCGGCGTAGGGCGTGCGGAGGGCCGGCCCGGCGCGGAGCGCCACAGAGCCGGTCCCCGGTGGGTGGAGCCGGTCCCCGGTGAGCGGGGGCCGGCTCAGCCGCGTCGGTCGGCGACCGCCCAGGACGCCAGCGCGACCGCGCCCGCGACCCCGAGGACGGACGGCCAGGCGCCGACCTTCCTGGCCAGCGGGTGCGACCCGGCGAACGCCGCGACGTACGCCGCGCCGAGCGCCCCCGCGGCCTTCCCGCCGGCCCGCCGCCGCCACTGCGCCGCCGCGACCGTGCCGGCGGCGGCCAGCACCACGCCGCCGAGCTGCCGCTTCCTGGTCCAGCGGGCCACGCCGTACCCGCCGACGAGCCCGCCGGCGGCCACCAGCGCGCTGGGAACCTTCGCCATCGTTGCCTCCTGGGGCAGTAGCCGTGCGTTCGGTGTGCGTCCTGTGGCTGTATCTGTCCTGCCGAGGCTAGTCCCCACCTGCGGCCTTCCCCTTACCTGAGCCCAGGCTTGTCAACTTTCCTCCGGCGAGCTATATAAGAAGGCGTACCGAGGGCATCGCACAGACCCTGTGGAGAGGAGAGACCTGTGATGCTCATGCGCACCGACCCCTTCCGCGAGTTCGACCGGCTCGCCCAGCAGGTCTTCGGCACCAGCACCGCCCGCCCGTCGGCCATGCCGATGGACGCCTACCGGTCCGGGGACGACTTCGTCGTCCACTTCGACCTCCCCGGCATCGACCCCGAGACGATCGAGCTGGACGTGGAGCGCAACGTCCTCAACGTCCGGGCCGAGCGCAGGTCCCCCGCCCCCGAGGGCGCCGAGACCGTCGTCGCCGAGCGCCCGACCGGCACGTTCACCCGGCAGCTCTTCCTCGGCGACACCCTCGACACGGACCGCATCGACGCCTCGTACGACGCGGGTGTCCTCACCCTGCGCATCCCGGTCGCCGAGCAGGCCAAGCCGCGTCGCATCCAGATCACCGGCGGCGGCGACCGCAAGCAGATCCGCGGCTGAGCGGTCCGCCGCAGCGTCCCGCGGGTGCCGGGTGCCGGGTGCCGGGTGCCGGGTGCCGGGTGCCGGGTGCCGGGTGACGGGTGACGGGGGCGGGGTGTGGGGTTGCCGGGTTCCGGGGTCCGCTCCGGTGGCGGGCACCGGGCGCCACCACCGGTCACCGGTACCGGGTGCCGACGCCCGGTGCCACACACCCGCACCGGCGCCCGCCCCGCCCCGCCCTCGCCCCGCCCCCGCACCGGCCCCCGCCCGTTCCGGCCCGCACACCGGCACCCCATTTCCCGGCGCCGCGTGTCAACCGGCACCGGGTGTCAAGCACCGAATACCGGGTATCGGGACCCGGAATCCGAACCCGGATACCGAACGCCAGGCACCGGACCGCGGGACGCGCCCCTCGCCGCCCGTACCCGTCCGAAACGGAGGAGCAGCCCACAGATGACCGTGACGACGATGCCGAGCACGACCGCGACCCCGCGCCCGGCGGCGACCACGACCCCCAAGGCCACCGCGACCGCGGCCCCCAAGGCCACCGCGACCGGGACCCCCACCGCGACCGCGGCCCCGAAGGCGACCACGGCCGCGACCCCCAAGGTGACCGCCCCCCGGACCCCCGCCCCGGCCGAGGCCCCCGCGGGGACCCGCCCCGCCTGGGCCGCCCTGGTCGAGGAGGTCCGCGAGGCCGGCCGCTACCCCACCCGCGCGGAGGCCGAACGCGTCACCCGCATCGTCCTCTCCGCCCTCGGCGGCCACGTCATCGGCGACGAACGCGTCGATCTGGCCCAGGCCCTGCCGGAAGAGGCCGCCCGGGTGGTCGCCTCGCAGATCCCGGCCACCCGTCCGCTGACCGCCGCCGAGTTCGTCGACTCGGTCGCCGCCCGTATCGAGGGCGCGACCCCGGCGACCGCCCGCTGGGACGTCAGCTCCGTGCTCAGCGTCCTGCCGTCCCTGGTCGGCGACGACCTGATCACCCGCGTCCTGGACCGCCTCCCCTCCGGCTACGCCCTCCTCTTCGGCCGCGCCGACCTGACCCCGGCCGCCTGAGCCACCCCGCACCCCGCCCCTCCCGTACGGGACCCCGTACGTCTCCCGTACGGGACCGACCCCCGCGCGGGCCCCGCCTCCCCGTACGGGACCCCCGTACATCCCGCAGGGCACCCCCGTACACCGACGGCATCCCCCTCCCCTCGTCCGTCTGCCGCCCACCGGCAGGGCGTCCGAAAACCGGCCACCGTCACCCCGTCGTTCGCCGAAGCGCTGGCGGTGGCCGCCGCCCCGGGGCGATGCTGGGCCCGGCGCCCGCCCGTCGCCGGGCGGCGGGCGAAGCCGCCGAGGGGGACGTACCGTGACCGAGGTCAGCATCGTGGTGCCCGTCTACAACGCCGGCCCCTACATCGAACGCTGCGCCCCCTCACTCCTCGGCCAGACCCTCGGCCGCGACGCCTACGAGATCGTCTACGTCGACGACGGCTCCACCGACGACTCGCCCGCCCGCCTCGACGCCCTGGCGGCCCGCCACCCCGGCCACGTACGCGTCGTCCACCAGGAGAACTCCGGCTGGCCCGGCAAGCCCCGCAACGTCGGCGTCCGCCTCGCCCGCGGCGCGTACGTGCAGTTCGTCGACCAGGACGACGAACTCGCCCCGGACGCCCTCGAACGCCTCCACCGCCTCGCCGTCCGCAACGGCTCCGACATCGTCCTCGGCCGGGTCACCGGCACGATGGCCGGCCCCAGCAACGTCTTCAAACGCACCGTCGAGCGCTGCACGGCCGCCGACGCGCCGCTCTTCGAGAGCCTGACCCCGCACAAGATGTTCCGCCGCGCGTTCCTGCTGGAGCACGGCATCGAGTTCCCCGAGGGCCGGGTCCGCCTGGAGGACCAGGTCTTCATGGCCCGCGCCTACGTCCGCGCCGGCACCGTCTCCATCCTCGGCGGACGCCCCTGCTACCTCTGGAACCGCCGCGAGGACGGCGGCAACACCAGTTCCCGCCCCACACCCCCGGAGACGTACTACGGCCATCTGCGCACCGTCGTCGAGGAGATCAGGGCGGGCACCGAGCCGGGCCCCCTCCAGGACCACCTCCTGCGCCGCTCCTACCGCGTCGAACTCCTCCGCCCGGTCACCGAACCCCGCGTCCTGCAACGCACCGGACCCGCCCTGGAGCGCTACTTCACCACCGTCCGCGACCTGGCCCGGACCGCCTACCCGCCGGGCGTCCGCGACGGCTTCCCGGCCCTCACCCGCCTGCGCGCCACCCTCCTGGAGGAGGGCCGCCTCGACTCCCTGGTCGAACTCGCCCGCCGCACCCGCCACATCCGGCCGCACGTCACCCTGGACGCCGTCCGCCGCGACCGCTCCGGCCGGCTGCTCCTCACCACCACGACCACCCTCCTGCGCCCCGACGGCGAGCCCCTCACCCTCCACGAACGCTACGGCCGCCTCCTCCTCGACCCCGACCTCCTCACCGGCATCGAGGGCGCCGAACACTGGGACGTCCCCCACCCCCTCGCGTACGCCACCGGCGAACTCCTCGTCCACGACCGCGCCCACGACCGCTGGTGGTTCCCCGACGCCGACCTCACCGCCGGCCTCCGCGCCCTGGGCCCCGGCCGCCACCAGGTCGTCGTCTCCGGTACGACGGCCATCGACCCGGCGACCCTCGCCGACGGCGACCCCGTCCCGCCGGGCACCCACCTGGTCTGGGCCTCGGCCCAGCTCCTCGGCATCGGCCGCCGGGCCCGCCTCCCCGCCGGGTCCCGCCCCCGCCCGCCCGCCGTCCGCACCGGCACCCCGCCCCGCCTGGTCCTGGCCACCCGCACGGCACCCCACGACCAACTGGCCCTCACCGCCGGCGCCCCGCACCGCACCTCCCTCCCCGACCACCTCCTGCTGCGCACCACCGCCTCCCCCCGGGCCCGCCGCACGGCCCGCACCGTCCTGGACCGCCTGCCGCCCCCCGTACGGGCCCGCGCACTGCCATTGGCCCGCCGGATCACCCGAACGAGTGCATCACCTGGTACACAACGCACCCCTTGATCGTTGGGACCTCCGGCGAACCCGCGTACGACGACAAGGAGAACGCATGCACGCGCAGGAGACCGACCTGGGCACGCACGAGGAACGCGACGGGCGGGCAGGTGAGGGCGCGCCCCGCACGGCCGTGGTGGACGGCGCCCGCGTGGCCTACTGGCAGGCGGGACCGCCCGATGGCGAACCGATCCTGCTGCTGCACGGCTACCCGGCCAACCACCTCTGCTGGCGTCACCAGATCCCGGCCCTCGCCCGCACCCACCGGGTCATCGCCCCCGACCTCCTCGGCTGGGGCGCCTCCGACCACCCCTTCCACCTGTCCTTCGACTACGACACGGAGGTCGCCCGCGTCGGCCGCCTCCTGGACGCCCTCGGCATCGACTCGGTCAACCTCTTCGGCCACGACTACGGCGGATTCCTCGCGCTCGGCTTCACCCAGACCCACCCCGGCCGGGTCCGCCGCCTGGCCCTCCTCAACAGCCGGGCGCACGCCTCCTTCACCACCCCCTGGTACACCGTCTTCACCCTCCTCACCCTGACCGGCCGCGCCCCCGCCCTGCGCGTCGCCGCCCGCCGGCTCCCCTTCACGGCCCTGCACCGCAGCGCCTTCAAGCCCCTGCTGCGGGACGGCCACCTGGACGAGGCGACGCTGGCCAGCTACACCGACTGGATGAGGACGACGGAGGGCAGCCACCGGCTCCTGCACTTCTTCTCCCACTACCGCACGGCCCCCCGCCCCGAACTCCGCCACCGCGCGGCCGGCATCACCTGTCCGACCGCGATCGTCTGGGGCCGCCAGGACACCTACCTCAGCCCCCGGATCGCCACGGACCTCGCCGCCCGCATCCCCACCGCCGAGCTGACCATGCTCGACGACGCGGGCCACTGGCTCCTGGACTCCCATCCCGACACCACGACGGCGGCCCTGTCCCATCTCCTCACCCGCCCGACGTGACCCGGGCCACACCCGCCCCCGTCACACTCCCGTCCGCCCCTCCGTCATGTCTGCGTACGGACCGACGGCGCACGCCGCGCCACCCAGCAGACCGGAGCCAGCCATGACCACGACGACCGAGACCACGACGACGCCTCACCCGGAAGCCCGCCTGAACCTCTTCGCGAACCCCCTCACCCGGAAGTTCTTCGGCCACCTCACCACGGCGGTCCGGGCTCTGGGCGACTCCACCCTCCCCGCCGCCACCGCCGAGCTGGTCAAGATCCGCGCCAGCCAGATCAACGGCTGCGGCATGTGCCTCGACATGCACACCAAGGAAGCCATGGCGGCCGGCGAGACCCCGCTCCGCCTCAACCTGGTCGCCACCTGGCGCGAGGCCACGGTCTTCACGGAAGCCGAGCGCGCGGCCCTCGCCCTCACCGAGGAGGGCACCCGCCTCGCCGACGCGTCCCCCGGCGTGACCGACACGACCTGGTCCAGGGCGGCCGAGCACTACGACGAGGACGAACTGGCGGCCCTGATCACCCTGATAGCGGTGATCAACATGTACAACCGCTTCAACGTCATCGTCCGCCAGCCGGCGGGCGGCTACGAACCGGGCATGTTCGGCTGACCGGCAGTGGCCGCCCCGTCCCGCACCGGGCGGCCACTGTCAGTCCCCCTTGCTTTGATGGGCCCACCGACACGGCGGAGGGGACTTCATGGGCACCTGGGGCAGCGGCAACTTCGAGAGCGACACGGCACTGGACCACCTGTCACTGGTCACCGACCGGCTCGTCACCGACATCACCGACGCGATGACCGGCGACCCCGTCGCTCTCGAACCCGACGAGTACTGGGGCGTCGCCGTCCCCTGCAATGTGGAACTCCTCCACACCCTCGCCCAGGCAGGCCGCACCACGGGCCTCCCGGCCCCGGAGACGATCGAGTCCTGGAAGCGGACCTTCATGGCCATCTGGGAACGCGCCATCGACGAACTGGAACCCTCCCCGGCCCACAAGGAGCAACGCCGCGCGGTCCTCCACCGCACCTTCGACGACCTGACGGAGGACGCCCGCCGGGAAGCGGCCCACTGAGACCGGCGTCCACCCGGACGCCGAAGGGCCGCGTCGCGACGGGGGAGCGCGACGCGGCCCGATCAGGGCCGTTTCGAACGCCGCACCTCGTCCTTGACGGCGCGGATCGCCCGTACGGCCTTGATCATCTTGGCCGACAGTCCCGGGACCTGATCGGCGAGGTAACCGAGGACGGTCACACCTCCCGCGATCGAGCCGACAGCGACTGCCGCCCAGCCGGCAACTTCCATGAACCCCTCCGAGAGCACCAACGATGGGAGCGGCCCGAGAGCTCTCACTCTCCGGCTCCCCCGAGGGCCCCGCGTCGATCAATGGGGTCAGGAGGATGTTGCAGGCCTATCCACCATAGCCACGGACCTCATCGGGAGGGAGAGGTTTCGCGCAGCCCGTCACCGCGCACCGCACGCACGAAGACCCCCCAGGCCGACGCCCCCACCCCTGTCACCAACGCGTCACCGACCTTGGTGTCCCGCAGGAGCACCCGGTCACCGGCGTACGCGCATTCCACGCACTCCCCACCCGCGCCGTTGCTGTACGACGACCTGACCCACCGCGCCGGCGCCACGGCACCGTCCACACCTTCGTTCCTCACCGCGCGTACTCCTTCACGACGTTCTTGACGAACTCGGTCGTTCGTCGGGGACTCAGAGCCGCTGCCCTCAACTCGTCGAAGGCGCGCGTGTACTCCCGCACATGCGGCTCGCCCTCCAAGTACATCGCATCGGTGATGCCGTCCCGGTACACGATGTCGGGGTCCTCGGGGTCGGGAAAGCCGAGCATGGTGAACGGACCCGTGGTCGGGCAGGTACCGGCGTCGAAGGGGAGCACCTGCATGGTCACACCGGGCCGCTCCGCGACCTCCAGTACGTGCTCCAACTGCTCTCGCATCACCTGTCGGTCGCCCATGATCCGGCGCACCACGGCCTCGCTCATCACGAACCAGGAATCCGGCCCGTCGGCGCCCGTGAGCATGGCCTGCCGCTCCAGCCGCACGCGTACGGCACGGTCGATGTTCTCGGGGGACATGTACGACCCGCAGGTGTGCAGTTCACGCGCGTACGCCTCGGTCTGCATGAGTCCCGGCACCACTTCACACTGGTATTGGCGGATGGTCGAGGCGTCCTGCTCCAGACCGATGTAGATGGAGAACCATTCCGGCACCCCCGACCCGTGCACCTGCCACCAGCCACGCGTCTTCGCCTGCCGAGCCAGCGACTTGAGGAACTCACGCAACTCGTCGCTCGTGCCGTAGAACCGGCACAACGCGTCGATGTCGGAGGGCTGCACCCGCCCGCTGCCGGTCTCCATGCGGTTGACCTTCGAACCGCTCCAGTCGAGCGCGGCTCCGACCTGTGCGCAGGTCAACCCGTTCTTCTCCCTGAGCTTCTTCAGCTCGATGGAGAGACGACGACGGCGTGCCGTCGGTGATCCGGCCATCGGAACTCCCTTGTGCGGTAAGGGTCCCAGTCTCCGACTCCCGCCCGGTGATCTCCAGTCACTCGATGGTGGGAATCCCCCGGTGCACATTGCATCACGGGATTGGCTCACGTCATTCTGGCGAGGACGGACCGGCTAGCGACGGAGGTCGCACGTGATTCCCAGTACATGCGTGGTGCGGATGCCGTGGATCGTGGATTTCCTGGCCACGGAGAAGGAGGTGCGAGTCCTACGACGCGGGGTGCGGGCGCAGCTCGATCGCTGGGGCCTGCCGCACCTGGCGGACGACGCACAGCTCTGCGTGAGCGAACTGGTGGCCAACGTCATCGGTCACGTCGGCCCGGGAACGCCGACGACCCTGATCCTGCTGCCGGACGACGAGTTCCTGCGCATCGAGGTCCACGACCCGGATCCCCGCGCACTTCCCACGCTCATGACGGCGGACGCGGAGTCGGAATCGGGCCGCGGCCTGGCCCTCGTCACAGCCGTCACCGACCGTTGGGGCGTGCACCTCCTCGCCGGGAGCAAGGTGACGTGGTGCGAGCTGGTCAAGGCGCCCGACCCCACGGTGACGGACCGGGACCGACCCCCGTCCCCGTGGTCGGCGAGGGCCGAGGCGGTCATCGACCTCTACCGCCCGACACCCCGGCACCCCGTCGGCCGACTGGGCGCCGCCCACGCGGAGGAGACGGCGATCTCGGTCATCACCGACCTCCTCCACTGGCTCCGCGCTCACGGACGCGACGCGGACGACGTGCTGGACCGCGCTCTGATGCGCTTCGAGAGCCGGGCGCCCGGCGCCGGCGGGTGACGCCGCATGCGTGTCTCAGCGGGCGAGAACGGATGCGAAGTAGCCGATGCCGGGGTCGTCAGGCGTCCCCACCAGCAGCGCGCGGTCCAACAGAATGTTGCTGTGTTCACAGCTCGTCTCGGGGAGCATCACGCAGGCGTGGCAGGCGGCGAGGTTCGTGCCGGCGGTGCCGCCGGACCCCTCGGTCTCCATGCAGAGGGGGTCGGAGGAGCACCACTCGGCGCGCCGGACGGCCGAACGCACCGCGCGGTCCAGAACCTTCGGTTCCCCCTGCGCGACCAGACCACCGAGACTCCCCGCGGAGTCGCTGGTCGCCGTGTAGACGAGCACTCCCGCCATGTTGTCGGCGGCATACAGCCGCTCGCGCAAGGAAGCGGCCGGGTAGCCCGCATCCAGGCTCCACTCGTTGATCAGGACGTGGGCCAAGGTGTGCAGCAGCACCATGCGAGGGGTGGCCGGGGAGGGCACGGCGCGACTGGGATCGTCGGCCCGTTCCTCCAGAAGCCGTTGGTGAGCGGTGAGTATCCGCTCGGCGCGGGCCGCCACCGCCGGCGCCTTCTCCCAGGCACCCAGCCTTTCTTCATCCAGCCGGAGGAAGACTCCCTCGCCACGGACCTCCATGGCGGGGAGCCAGCGCAAAGTGTGTTCGGAGAGCGGCATCTCTTTCGCGTCGGTCGTCACCTCGGCGTCGACGAGCCGGGTGAACGCCTTCAGGGCGCGAACCTCGCGGAGCTTCTTGACCAGCATCGGGCCGGTGATTCCGAGCGGACCGAGCACACTCTGGTCACTCAGCGGGGTTTCGCAGACGAACTGCTCGTCGCGGGAGTGCTCACTCTTGTCGTTCCCGGAGCGCAGTCGCTCGTACTCCTTGTTGCGCAGGGCGCGGTAACGGTGGTCGAAGGTGGGAGCCTTGTCGCCTTCGGCGTCTTCCTGCTGTTCCGCGGCGAGCAGCTCCATGACCTCGTCCAGGGAGACGGGCCAGTTTCCTTCATCGAAGATGGCGTCCAGATAATCCGAGACGCGTGCGCGGTCGTTCTCACGCTTCCTGAGCTTCTCCCAGTGACCGGCGAGCGGATCGGCGCGCCCATTGCTCCACGGGGGGATGGAGAGCGCGGATTTCAGTACCGGCTGCCAGACCGAGGAGGAACCGCGCTGCAGCGTACGCAAGGGGAGCCCGCACTCCTGCTGTGGAGCGGAGGTACCCACCCACGGACGGTGTCCTCGACACCTCAGACCCAGTTCCCTGAGCGCGTTCCTGCGGAAGGAACCCTCCATCGAAACCTCCGGCACCCGACCACAGGTGCAGGAGACGAGGACCGAGCGGAGCGAGGACGTACGCCCGGACGTGCGCAGCCTGAGCCTCCCCCCGCATGCGCCGAGCGTCGGCGAGTCGCGATCGCTCGAGCGGTGCACCCATTGCCGGTACGGGAACTCGCCGAGGTGCCCGGCCTCACAGGCGACGACGAAACGGGAGGGTACGAGGTCCACCTCGCACGTGCCGCAGACACTGCGACCGGCGGGCGGGTTGAAGTCACGGTGGGACTGCAGCTCCATGCATTCGGGGCAGGAGTGCGTCAGAGGGAAGCGACGGACCCGCATGCCGTCCTTGCTGGTGTCGTCGGACGCCGGCGGCAGTCGGAACCAGTCGACGCCGAGCAACCGGGCCAGACGACGCTCGTAGATCCGTGGGGACTCGTCCTCGCTCCAGCTCCGGTCGGCCTCGTCCAAGCCGGAGACGATGAACGACTCGTGGTCGACGGCCACGAGCGATCCGACGCCGTACGTGGTGATGGCCTGGGCGCGGCGGACCGTACCGCGGCGCGGCAGGTTGTGGGCGGGTGCGGTGCCGTTCGCTCCGGTCCGACGACGGCGGGCGGGGGGTGGAGTCATCGGTTTCCCTCCATGAACAGGGCGGACTCGGCGTCGACGTCACGCAGGCTCCACAGCGTGGGCCACGCCTCGGCGGCCTCGGCCTCGTCGTCGTACGCCTTCAGGAGTGAGGGGGTGCGGTTGCCCCGTTCGGGCTCGAAGAGCAGACCGTTGTGGATGTCGGCCTCGTCGAGCCACCACTCGACGAACTCGTCGAAATCGGCGGACACGGCGTCGGCCTCCTCGGGAGTGACCGCACGGACACGGTCCAACAGCAGGTCCTTGACAGTCCCCCGGAGCGTGTCCTCGTACGACGCGACCTTGCCCGCGTCCTCGTTGTTCCGCGCGGCCGGGATCAGGATGCGCGCGAGGGCGACGACCACCGCGTGCAGGCCCCGCTCGCGGGCACGGGCCGAGAACGGTGTCACGGACGTCGACTCGACCTCGCGGTAGAGGGCCGAGTGGAAGTGCTGGAAGTTCTCGTAATGGGAGCGGTCCCTGGCCCTTCCCGAATTGAGCATGACCGCCACCAGACCGGGGTGCGCGCGACCGACCCGGCTGGTCGCCTGGATGTACTCGGCGGTCGTCTGTGGTTGTCCCATCACGGCCATCAGGCCGAGGCGGTCCACGTCCACACCCACCGCGATCATGTTGGTGGCGAGGAGAACGTCCACGGTGTCCTCGTCGGGGAGCCGCTTCTCGATGCCCTTGAGCCGGGTCGGGATCTCGCTCGCGTCGATGCGACTGGTCAGTTCCGAGTAGTTGGCCACCGAACGGACTGCGACACCCTCGCGCTCCGCGAGCAGCTCCAGGTAGGCCACCACATCGTCGTGCACCTGGAGTTCGGCGGCGGAGAGCAGCCGCAGGCTGTTGAAGTAACCGACCAGACTCCAGTACGCGTCCCGCACCTCGTCCTTGGTCTGCGCCTGCTTGGCCCGGTGCAGCAACGTGGCGTACGTCCGGATCAACAGGGTGGACTGGCTGGTGCCGGGGGCGAACAGACCGACGTAGCGACGGCTCGCCTTCTCCTCCGGTGGGGTCTCCACAGCGAACCACGAGTCGCGCGCGTCCAGCCCGGCGGGCGGGAACTGGCGCACCTCGCGGGCGAAGAGGTGACGGCCCTGGTCGGCGGCGCGTCGGATGGTCGCGGTCGAGGCGATCACCTTGGGACGGCCGGCCAGTGCGTCCACGGCTGTCTCGTAGAGACCGGTGAGCGTCCCCAACGGGCCGGAGATCAGGTGCAGCTCGTCCTGGACGATCAGCTCCGGAGGCGGAGTGCCGTCGTTCGGGTCGTCGCGGTTGAAGAGGGTGGAGGTAGCCGGACGCCACGGCATCGAGGCGAATTTGTCGACGGTGGCGATCACCAGTGTCGGTCGCGCGGCGTACACCGCCTCGTCGATCAGATGGACGGGAAGACCGTCTGCGAAGTCGCAGTCCGGACCGGGGCAGCGGACGTACATCCGCTTGGTGTCCTCGTCGGCTTCATAGTTCCGGGCATCGAGGCGGGTCCCGCACCAGGGGCAGGCGTGCAGCTGCACCGGGTTCTCGGTGGCGAGCCGCTTGTCCAGGTTTGCACGTAGTTCTTCGAGCTTCTCGCCCGCTTCGGCCAGGGTATTGGGAGTGGCCGAGCGCCCGACCCACATGCCGACGGAGAACTCTTCGGCGCCCAGCTCGGGCGTCCCGCGTCGCAAATGCTCCATGGCACACAGCAGGATCGCCGCGCGCTCGAACTGCTGGAGGGTGAGCAGTCGCAGTGTGTAACGCATCAAAACCGTCACGCCGCCGCCGTCAGAGCCCTTGCGGATACGACGAAGGAAGGACGTGAGCGCGATCAGCCCGAGGTACGCCTCGGTCTTGCCGCCACCGGTGGGGAACCAGAGCAGGTCGGAGATCCTCCGGTCACCGTGCTCGGGGTCGTCGATACCGGCCGTGCACAGCAGCACGAAGGCGATCTGGAAGGGACGCCAACGGCCCGCGGCGGGGTCGGGGACTCCGACACGTCCCCCCTTCACCCAGGCGCTGCGCGCGCGTTGATCGGCCATGGCACGGTTGGCGAGCCGGAACGCCCTCATCAGATCCGGCTTGGTCCGCAGCAGTGTGATGCCC
This sequence comes from Streptomyces daghestanicus, assembly GCF_020521275.1. NCBI lineage: Bacteria > Bacillati > Actinomycetota > Actinomycetes > Kitasatosporales > Streptomycetaceae > Streptomyces > Streptomyces daghestanicus. The sequence continues at coordinate 339,925 of NZ_BNDX01000016.1, forward strand.
TCACGGATCCGTCCGAGAGCCTCACGACACGCTTCCACCTGGTCCCGCGCCGGCTGCTCGTGCTGGGTGCCCGCCAGAGCGTCCGATTCGGTCGACTTGCGGTCGATCCAGAGTTCGTACCCGGCGGCGAGTCCTTCCAGCACGGCCAGGACCTCGGCGTCGGGCCGCTCGGCCAGTGCCAGCATCGACAGCGACGAACTGTCGATCTCCGGGTTGGAATCGCTGAGCAGTACCTCCATGCTGGGCACGAACTCGCTGCGGACCTCGGTGACGGCGGCCTTCTCCGTGTCGGTCACGCCTATCGGCGAAGGAGTCCAGTCCCAGACGGCGGCGCACCCGTGTCCGACCGCGAAGGTGGGGGCGTGGCGGTGCAGCAGCCGGCTGGTGGCGATCTCCGGATCGTGGGCGGCGGACGGCGCGGGGCGTTCGACGAAGGCCGTGGAGCCGTCGGCGGCCCGGACCGTCAGACCGCACTGGAACAGGGAGAAGGCGTCCTGCAGGTCCCACTCGCCGACCTTCTGGGTGTTGATCAGCGTGACGGTGACCGTGACCGTCCCGGTGGTCGGATCGGGGCGCCGCACGATGACGTGCAACGCGACCTTTCCGGCGAGGAGATCGATCGGCTTCTTCGGCGCGGGCTCGGTCACGGAAACGGGCAGGTCGGGAAGGTCCAGTTCCCTGCGCTGCCAGTGCTCCCGCTGGTCCGCGGTGGTCCGGGCCTCGGCGCGGCGCGCCTCTACCGGGTTGCCCTCGGCGTCGGTGGGTTCGTAGACCGCCGCGCGTGCCGAGACCACGATCGTGTCGCTTATGGCCGGGTCGACGGCGAAGGTCAGTCCCATGGACGAGGGACGTCTGCCCCCCGAGACGCCGGTCTCCTGAGGGACGCCGGCCTCCTCGATGTCCTCGTGGGCGAGAACCGGCGGCATGTCCAGGCCGTCCTGTTCTGCCGCGTTCTCCACCTGCCGTTCCTTCGAGGCGCGTGGGTAGAGCACACCGGTCAGGTAGCGATCGATCGGCGCGTCCTGCGTCAGGACCTCGTCCCGGTCGTCAGGCGCGGCCTCCTCGGCGGGACCGAAGAGTTCACGACGGAGGCCCACGAGGATCTCCTCGTCCCGCACCCGATAGTGCTCGGAGTGTCGGCCTGCTCGCTGCGTCATGCGCACTGCTCCTCATCGTTCACGGCCCTGCGGTAGCGCCCGATGCCGGTGATCCGTGGGGCGATCCAGACCCCGCGCTCGCCCAGGCCGGCGTTGGCGCCGGCGGCGGCGCTGCCCGTCACGGTCTCCAGAGTGTCGATCCGCAGACCGTGGATCTCATCAGGCCACCGAGGGTCCCAGGTGCGGTTCACCTTCTGTACTCGGAAAAGGTCGTCGCGGAATCGTTGCGACGCTTCACCGATCTCCCGCCCGTCGTGCAGCAGGGCGTACGGCGGGCTCTGCGTCTCGCCCATAGGCAGGTCGTGGCGTCGACGCAGGACCACCTCGTGGCCGGGGCGGACCCGAGCGAGGAGGTACGCCTGAGTGGCGCCGGCTTCACCCTCGGGACCAGGTGGGTCGTCCTGGCACACGTCACCTGCCTCGGCGACGATCCCGAGTCTGTCGTAGGACCGCCACGACCCGATGTAGCGGCGACCGTCGCGCCGGCGTCCGGCCCTCCTGAACAGGGGCAGTTCCGGAGAGGGCACGTGGTACAGGTCGTGGCGGACCCGTGTCATCGCCACGTACAGCGCCCGCGCCTCCGCGGGGAGATCGAGTTCGTCTTCGTATCGCTTGTGAAGTTCGGCAACGGTGGGCGGGGTCAGGACGATCACCCGGTCGAACTCCAGGCCCTTGGCCCGGTGCACGGTCGACACGACGATCCGGGAGTCCTCCGGGTCGGCGGCCTCGTCGGGGAACCTGCCGTCGGCGACCGTGCGCCGCAACCGGTCCAGATCGATCACACCGTGTCCCGGGCCGCGCGCGACCCGGCGCAGCACCGTCCACAGGGCGTCCACGTTCGGTTCGTGCGGCAGAGGTATGCGAGTGAGAAGGGAGCGGAACCGTTCCTCGGTGAGGCCGGTCGCCTCGGTGCCGCGTAGCAGTTCGGCCACCCAGTACGGCACCGGACGCTCCTCGAGCGGACGTCGCAGCCGGTGCTCGATGCCGTGCGCGTGCAAAAGGTCCGAGACGACGAGCGCCTGCTGGTTGTCACGGGTGAGGATCGCGCATGTGTCCGCCACGTCCCGCAGTCCGGCCAGGGTGAACTCGTCGCCCAGGTCGCCCATCGCGTTCGCCGGTTCCAAAAGGAGGTCGCGCAGTTCGTCATAGAGCGTTCCCGCCTCGTCCGGATCGGCGAGGTGCTGCAGGCGGGGCCCGTGCGCCAGTGCTACCCGGGCCTCCTTCGTCGCGGCCCGGAAATTCTCGGTGAGACACAGTTCCACCAGGTCGTCCGGGAACGAGCAGCGCAACCAGTCGAAGAACCTGCCGGTCTCGTCGGCTCGCTCGCTGGGGTCGGCGATCTGGAAGCCGTAGACAGACTGAGCGGCGTCCCCGACGACGGTGAAGCCACAGGTCTCCTGGTACCGATCGAGCAGCGTCTCCACCAACTCCCGACGCCGGCCCAACAGGTCCTGCACCTCGTCGATCACGACATGCGCGGGCGGGACCGCATCTCCGACCTCGAGCGCTCCCTTCTCGATCGCACGGGTGGCGGCGGCGATCCGCTCGTCGAAGCCGACCGCGCCCCACTCACCGTCCGGATACGCCTGGCGAAGGACCTCGTAGGCCCAGGCGTCGAAGGTCCGGGCCCGCACCCGGCGCGCGCGTTCCCCCTCGCGCGAGATTCGGTCACGCAGCTCGCGTGCAGCGGCCCGGGAGAACGTGAGCACCAGGATCTCTGCGGCCTCCAGCGCCTCCTCAGGGTCCTCGTGCCCGCACAGCGCGTCGAGGCGACGCACCAGTGTGTGTGTCTTGCCCGCCCCGGCCCCCGCGGTGACCAGGACGCGTGCGTCCCAGGGCTGCTCGACCACGGCCCGCTGCTCCTCGGTGAGCGAGGGACTGTCGAGGTAGGCGTCGGTCACTTTCTGCTCCAGAGATGCTCGAACTGGGTGAAGGCGAGGCGGGTGTCGAAGTTGGCGATGTTGTCGTCGACGTTGAGGATCAGGCAGGTGGGCTTGCCTCCGTTCTTCGGGCCGCGCAGGCCACGCCCGATCATCTGCTGGTACACGTTGGTGCTGTAGACCGGGCGGGCCACTACCACGACACGGGTGGCGGGAGCGTCGAATCCCTGCGTCAGGACACCGTAGTTGGTGAGAACACGGATACGTCCTGTGCGGAAGTCCTCGATCCGTCGGCGACGGTCCTGGGCACTGGTGGTCGAGTCCACGGAGGTGGCCGGGACACCGCGGTCGTTGAGCATCGCTGCCAGGTACTTGGCGTGATCGACGGAGGTGGCGAACAGCAGCGTCGGCCAGTCCTCCGGGAGACCTGCGACCTCGTCGACGATGCGGCGGCTGCGCGCGTGGTCGTCGGCGAGGCGCTGTTCCGCGGCGCGGGAGAGCATCGCCATGCGTTCGGCGTGCGTCCTCTCGTCCCGGGTCAGTTCGATCCGGCCGCCTGTGAGGGTGCGGTGCTCCACCTGCGCGAGCATCCCCCACTCCTGGAGGTCCCGATACGGATCGCCGGACGGGAATACACCCTCATCGAGCCGTCGGTTGCCGAAACGGGCGACCAGGCGACGTGTTTCGTCCTCGTTGGTGTTTCGGAACGGGGTGGCGGTCAGGCCGAGCAGGTGCCGACCGGTCTCGTACTGGGTGAGCCCCAGGTGGCTCAGGATCTCGGTGTACCGCTTGGAGATGGCGGTGTGTGCCTCGTCCACGATCACCAGTGTGGCCTGGCGCAACCAGGCGTACTGGTCGGTACCGAGACACCGCTCCAACTTGGCGTCCGTGGCGACCACCAGGTGAGGATTCTCGACGACGTTCCCCACTTCGTGACTGCTCCACAACCGGCTGATGGTGAGCGGCCGCTCGGCGCCGACCTTGTTCCATACGAACTTCCAGCTCTGCACCGCCTGTTCGCACAGTTCCTCGGTCTGGGCGATCCACAGCAGCGGGCCCCCGAGATCACCGACGCGCTTCACCCAGCGGATCACGGCCTCGGAAGTCACCCGTGTCTTGCCCGCGCCGGTGGGGAGCGACAGCATGGCGCGCTGTGGGGCCAGCCGGTCGAGAAGGGTGGTGACGTTGCGGACCAGGTCCTCCTGGTAGTCGTGCAGCCGCGGGAAGTCACGAGGTCCGTCGATCGTCTCGAAGACCGGGGGCGCCGGGGTCCTGGAGCCGGCGAAGGCCACCGGCAACCTCAGGTCCGACACGAAGGCCACGGCAGCTGATGAACCACCGTACGAAACAGGCGCGTTGGGGAACCGGGCCTGGATGTCGCGAGTGTGATGCTGGAGGATGCCGTCACCGTGCGCATTGAAGGCCATCTGCGCGATCCGGCGTCCAGGGGGCTCCTCACCGCCGGTCTCCTGCAATTCGGCTTCCATCAGTCCGTCGGGCAGCCCGGCTCGCAGGGCCTCCGCACCGATCAGCAGCTCGATCTTGGAGACGACGTCATCGGCGTCACGAACGGCCTCCAGCGCGGCCTTGGTCCGGCTGTCCCGGGCCATGCGGTCCTGGTGTTCCAGGACCGCACGGCAACCGGCCGCGCCGAGGCCGAGCCCGAGTTCTCGGTCGATCAATCGCAGCATCGGCTCGGCGTCCAGAGGGACACGCACCTTGATCGTGCCGTCCTGACGCACCGCGTCGAGCGGCCGGAGTTTCACTCCGTTCGGGGTCCGGGTCACCTCTTCCAGCTCGGTGCACCGCAGTACGGCGGTGTTCCGGTTGCTGCTGTTCAGCCGCTGGCGCAGGGCGGGGAACAGCTCCGTGAGCGGGACCGGGTCACCGTCCGAGACCTCGCGGGTCTCCTTCGTGATGGCGTCGGCGTAGCGTTTCATGCCCCACTTCTCGACCATCAGGTCGGCGTCCTCGGGGGTCGTCACCAGGAGAGCGGGAACCTGCTCCGCGCGCAGCGCACGGTATTCGGTCGTGCCGACCGCGACGGTGATCTCCTCATCGGGACGGGTGTCCCAGGTGTTGCCGACACGGCAGCGGGTCAGTGAGTCCTCGGGGAACGCCGCTCCGAATCGGGTCAGCATCACGTACGTGTTGCCGACGAAGGTGTCGTCCTCGCTGCGAGTCACTTCGAGGAGAAGCGCCTCCCAGCGCTCCGCCGGTACGTCCTCGATCGTGGTGGGGAGGCGCAGCTTGCGCGCCTTCTCCGGCGAGATGTCAGCGACCGCCAACACATCCCGGTAGGCCGCGAGCTGGGGGCCGACGGCCTCGACGAGCGGCTTGACGCCTTGCGAGGTGGAGACCGTCCCGTGCTTCCTGAGCATCCAGCGGATCGGCGACATGACAGCCCGGCGTGTACCGGCCTGGGCTCCGATCTGTCTCGTCCAGTTGTCCACCACCGCCTCCTCCGGCAGCGCCTTCAGGAAGGCGGCCCGGGACTCCTCCGACAGGGCGGGATAGAAGTGCAGCGGACCGCCGATCGGAGAGCCCTCGATCTTCAGCCGGTTGAGGCCGGGGCGTGGGGTGCCGGGAGCAAGAGTACGCAGGTACGCGGCGTGGACGGCTTCCCGGTATTCCTCGAACCAGTCCTCGCCCTCGGGACGTGTGGAGGTGGACGGCCGTTCGCGCAGGCCGATGTCCCGGAAGAACGCGAGGTCGTCGGAGTGGAAGGTCGTGTCCACGGCGATGCACGGATCGCGGCGGGGGTCGACGACGACACCCGGCAGCATGCAGTCGCGGACCGGGCGGAACGTGCCGTCCGCCGTCCGGACGCGCAGCGTCTCACGGGCATCCGGCACGTGCTGAAGCACGGTATGGGTCAGACGGCGGCCACCGGCCTGGCGGAAAAGGTCCCAGAAGCGCTCCCACTCGGCGTCCGTGTATCCCGCGAACCCTCGGTCGAGGACACTGACGAACCGACCTTCGGCGTCCGCCTCGCGGATGCCGAGGAGGTTGAGGGCGGAAGCGAGACCGGGATCGCGGGCGATCTCGTCGACCACGTACCTCAGGGACTCGCGCAGTCCGTCCTCGTCCGAGCGCCGGTACACCTGACCGGGCACCGGTGCCACGAGACCGTGCTCCTCGGTGAGGACGATCTTCGCCTTCCGGGCTTCGTCGACGTACGAGGACCCGGCCTCGACCATGTCGGCGAGAATGCGGATCGCCGTCGCCGAAGCCTCGGCGGTACCCGACTCGACCAGGGCCTCCAGCCAGGTACGGACATCGGACCGCCGGTGCTCGGCCGCCCCGAGGATGTGCTCGACCTTGCCGGCGCGCAAGGTGTCGACCTCGGCGTTCGGATGCAACCAGTTCGACGGCCGGCCGGGGGACTCGTGCCACATCCGCAGCCAGCCGACGCTCCGCTCCTTGTCGAGGCGTGGAGGGACACGCAACTCGGTCGGGACCCGCAGTATTCCCTCCTGATCGGGCAGTGACGGACGGACCGCCGTCCGCTTCCAGACCTCCTCGGTGAGGCACGCGTCGGCCCAACTGATCGCCTCCTTCACACGGCCCGGCAGCAACGGCAGGTAGGCGGCGGGGTCCTCGGCGGGAGCCAGGCGGGGAAGGGAGTCGACCACGAGCGTCGCCGAGACTCTGATCATCTCCTCGTTGAAAGCGGAGGAGTCGAGCAGGTTCTGCCGGTCCTCGTTGGTCTTCCAGGCACCGTTGAGGATGCCGCTCAGGGACATCTCGTACTTGGTCGGGAAGAAGGACCAGAAACGTCCTCGCCCTCGCGCCTGGGGGCTCACCCAGAGGCCGCTCTTCGCGTCCTTCTCCAGAGCCGGCACCGCCCAGGCGAGGTCGAGACTCAACCGGTCGTGCAGTTCACCGGCGTCGGCGCGTGCAGCCGGACCTGGTTCGTGTGTGGTGGAGAAGACCCGCCACCGAGCGCTCACGGTCGTGCGCCCCGTCCGCTCCTCGGTCACCGTGTGCAGGTCTCCGGACTGCTCGGCGGTCAACACGCGCAGGACGGGCGGTTGGGTTCGGCGGTCCTCGAGCACGACCTTCGCCACGTGCGGTGACAGGAGCTGGAACCCGAGCGGGAATTCTTCGCGGGTCGATCCACTGGTGGTCCGTCCGCCGTGCATGTCCAACGCCAACCTGCCGGCCGCTTCCCGGAGCAACGGCAGGCGGACGACGGTGGTGGCCCACCTCAGCAGTTCGTCGAGAACGGGGTCCTCGGCACGCTCGGCCGCCTCGTCCAGTGGACGGGCCATGCGGAGCACCGGCGCCTCGAACGCCTCACCCAGACGCTCCCGCACGCCGGGGACCGACCGGATCTGTTCCATGGCCCATTCGCGATCGAAACCAAAGGAGCCCGAGCGGCTGAAGAACTGGGGAGCATCCGTGACGACCAGAACCGATTTGACGCCTACTCCGAAACGGCCGATCTGCCCGCCCCGTTTGCGCGACATACTCATCCGAAGAATGGTTTCCGCCCCCTCGGGGGTGACCGGGGTGCCTTCGTTCGCGCAGTACAGATGAGTTTTGGTGAGAACGACCTGAACAGAACCGCCGGGCTCTGCGGCGATCTCGTCGGCCGCGTTCTGTACAAGTTCGAAGAGCTGGCGATCCCCGTATCCGCCCTGGGTGATCCGACGTTCGCCGTTGGCATGTTCCGGAATGAGACCCGGGTCGACCTCGTAAGTCTGCAGGACGCGTGAGGACTGTTCGAGAACGGTCGTGATCACCTGTGGATCGGGAGCGGACACTTCTTCCTCACTTCTCGTACGGATCGGCTGTCTGGAGAGCGGGGGAGCAGAGAGACGCAGACTGCGGCAAGAGGAGTTGACCTGGTGGTGAGAGAGAGTCTGAAGCGTCGCCTCAGGTGGAGGAGCCCTCGCTGTGGGGCGGATCGGTATAGCCGGGGTAACCCCGGAAGTACTCCTGAGCTTCATCGACCGTCAGGCCGTACGAAGTGAGAATCTGCTTCTTCTCCATGTCGGAATCAGCCGTGTGAAGAGCACCGTAGAGGGTGTTGAGTTCCCGCTCCGAGTACGGGGGGAAATGGTACGAGGATTGTGTCTCCCCGGGAGGGTCTTCCATGAGTGTGTCGATGCCTCCGGTTCCTGTTGAGGTTCCCCGTACCACGAACTCGTCCGGGGTGCGGAAATGGAAAAGGGTATAAGGCACCCCTTTTCACGCGGCAGTTCCGAGTGAAGCGGTCGAGTCCGCCAACGGCAACCCTAGGGCAATCACTCGTTCGTGTCATCCCCAATTCGACCACGGAGTAATGGAGTTGACGGTTCCACTTACCTGTTCGTTCGCTATTGCAACTAGGTGGATGCTCGGCGATCGGGGTCGCGAGTGGGTGAGTCGGTTGGTATCTGGCGAAACGGACAACAGGTGGTGGTCGGAGGGTGGGTTGCCGAGTCAAGTTGCAGTTGACGCTTGCTCATGTGTCAAATTAACCTGTCCGAGGCCAGGAACACAACGACGAACAGCGAAGAGCGGGAGGCCCGATGGAGGCCGGTGAGGAGTTCGGGCCCTGGTTGGCCCGTCAGCTCAAGATCGCGGGCAAGACGCAGGCGGAGCTGGCGGAGGAACTGGGGCTCACCCGAGCCGCTGTCTCAGCATGGATCACCAGGCGCTCCGTTCCGCGTCCGACCGTCATGGTCGAGATCGCCAAGGCGCTCGGCACGGATCTGGGAACCGTCCACACGCGCACCACCGACACCCAGGCGGGTCTCCCGGTCACCTGGTACCACCGACCCGGTTACCGGGACGGTGGACGCGATGGCGGCAACGCCGCTGCCTTCGCCTTCGACGCGGACGTCCAGGTGCTCGCGCGGGAGACGTGCCAGAACAGCCTCGACGAGCGGCTCGTCGAGAACGGGCGTCCGGTCCGCGTGCGGTACACGATCCATGAACTGACCGGCGAGAAACTGGAAGCGTTCCGCGCCGCCGTTCTCTGGGACGAACTACAGCCCCATTACCTTGCCGTCTCGGAGTCCGCGGCGGACCAGAAGGTCGGTCGGGTCGTGGACGCCGGTGTACGCGACATGTTCGAGAAGGGGCGCCTGATCCTTCTCCGTGTCGACGACTACAACGCCTCCGGCCTCACGGGGGACGATTACGACGACGGCAAGTTCGCGGCCGTCGTCCGCCGGCAGTTGGAGAGCCTCAAGTCGGGCAGTGGTGCCGGCGGTTCGTACGGACTCGGTAAGGCGACGTTGTGGGCGACCAGCGCGCTGGGCATGGTGCTGATCAACTCGACGCTCTCCGTTCCGCACGAGGGGCGCACGGAGCGTCGTGTCATCGGGCGGCTGGAACTGCCCTGGCGTGTCGTCGACGGTGATCAGTTCGCGGGCCCCGCTTGGTTGGGACGCCCGGATCCGGAGAAGCCCAACGCGGAAGTGGTCCGCTCCTGGTGGGCGGACGAGGAGACGGTCGACAGGCTTCACCTCACCCGGGACAGCGACGAGCCGGGTACGTCCTTTCTGATCGTCGGTGCGCACGACGTGGCGAGCCTGGCCCCCGAGAAGGCCGACGCCGCAGCGGACGAGGACGGCGACGGCAGCGTCGACGACGGCACCCGTGACATCAAGGTCATGCACAAACGGCTCGTCGAGGCGTTGGGCCGGGACTTCTGGGCGGCCATGACCGGAGGCGGCAGCAAGCTCCCACTGCTGGAGACCTCGGTCCGGACACTCCGCAACGGAGAGGTCGTCGTCGAGGAGGAGACGGTCGACCCCGGCGACAAGCAGCCGTCGCGTACTCGGGCGCTTCGGGCGTTCTTCGAAGGAACGACCGTCGACCGGCTCACCCAGGCCGGTCAAGTGGCACTGCGCACGGTCCCTCTCCGTCTGCCGCTGAGCGGCGGGCGGAGAGGGACGCTCGGGACACACCAAGGCGTGCTCCTCGTCACGGACGCGGAGGACAAGGACGGCGCTCCGAACCAGGTGCACTCGTTGCGCGGCAACCGGATGACCATCAGGAAGGCGGGCGTCAGCGGCCTGCCACTGGGCGTCAACCAGTTCCAGGCCGTGCTCCTGGTGGGTCACGCCGCCGGGGATTCGGCGCCGTTCGCGGAAGAGGCGGAGGAGTTCCTGCGCGCCGCCGAACCCCCGGAGCACGACCGCTGGGGACAGACCGAGGAACTGACCCTCCGGTGGTCACACAGCGCGCACCACCGGATCACCAGGTTGACCACCGAGGTCAATGCCGCGGTGAAGGATCTCGTGGTGCGGCCGAAGAGTGCCGGTTCCCAGGAGAGCGCCAAGGTGCGAAAGAAACTCACCGTGCAACGCAAAGCCGCTCCTGCCAAGCGAGCCGCCGGACCGACCCTGCCGGAACTGGACGGGTTGGAGGCCGAGATCGGAGCCGACGGCGAGTGGAAGATCACCGCTGAGGTGAAGCTGCCGAGGGCCGAGGAGCTACCCGTCATGAGCCCGGTGGTGCTGTTGGACGTCCGGTCCGGCAGCCGACCGAGGCTGGACTGGGCTGAGCTGAGCGCCGTGGAAGGGTGCGAGATCGAGAACGGAACGCTTCGCTTCACGCCGCGTGCCCGCCGAGCTGTCTTCCAGGGCTCCACCGACGTCACCAGTCATCCGGTCCGGAGCGAGTACACGCGACTCGTTCTCGAACTCCGTGCCGGCACGGGGGAGTGAGGCATGAAGTTCTACCCGTACAAGCGACTCAACCGCGCCATCGTCCTGCGGGTGACCTCGGCGTCCCTCAAGCTGCCTGACGGCACACGCGATCATCTGGACACCTCGGCCTACTCCGTTCCGCAACGGACCGTGGCTCTGGGCGTCGCACAGCATGAGGACTGGGTCTCGGCCAGGATCGGGCTGTCGGCCACGTTGCCTCCTGGCGCCACCGACCCCGACGCCCCATGGGACGACCTGCGCGTGCTCGCGGTGCTCACGGACGGAGACACCAATCTCCGGACGACCGTGGATCTGCGGCAGGACGCCCCGGACAGCAAGGAGTGGTCCGGCCAGATCGAAGTGCTCCGCGACGACCACGCCGGACGGGCCGCTCTCGCGGCGTACGCCGTGGCCACGATCGACGGTGTCCCGGGCCGATCGGTCACCGAGACGGACACGGACTGGACCGTCGACGTGCTCGCTGAGGAGCCGCTCGGTGGTCTCCGTCTCGACGTCAAGCAGGCCAGCTTCTCCAAGAGCGCACGGGAGTGGTTGCGTTCCTATGCCGACGCGCCATGGGTGATCGACGCTTCCGGCCGACTGCCCCTGGTGATGATCAACACCGATGTCGAGGGCTTCTCCGACCTTTTGGACGGCAGCAGCGGAGGCATCGAGAACAGGGTCCAAGAACTGCTGTTGTCCCAGATGGCCACGGACGTGTGGACAGCGGTGTTCCACAGTGCCGTGGGTGACCTGGAGGCGGAACCGGACGGTTCACCCGTCTTCCCCACCGACTGGAGGGGAGAGGTGTTGCGGGAGATGTTGCCGGATGTGCTGCCCGGATTCCGCGTCGAGGAAGCGCTTCATCAGGTTCATCGTCGGCGCACGGATGACGCCGGGTGGGTGGAGCTGCAGACCCGAGTCCACTACGCCGCCGTGCGACGCGCCGGCGCGAGCAAGGCGGTCGCCAACGCACTGCGCGCGTTGCAGCAGATGAACCGGGAGGACAGCGCGTGATCGAGAAGCCCTATCACATCCCAGCGAGGCTCGGCCTGCTTTCCGCCGCCGCCGCCGATCCCTTCCTCACCGAGGACCTCCTCAAAGGAGTGCGGGGACACGGCGGCGTCGACCTGGCCAAGGTCGTCGAGCCTCTGCCGGAGGACGACGCCCGATGGGAGGTGGAGCCCCTCAGGGACCTCGTGGATGATGCGATGTTCCAGTTCAAGGGGAGCCGGACGGACGCCGACGGATGGCTGGCGCCCCGGCTGCACGCGACACTGCGCCTCACACGACGGGAGGCCGCGGACAAGAGGCTCTGGAATCACTTCGCGTTGGCGGTGGCACCGGACTATGTGGCCTGGAGGCACCCTCCGACCGCCTCGCAGGGGAAGGTTCCCCGCATCAACACCGCCCGTTTCAAGGGTGCTCCCGACCGTCAGTGTTTCTCCCGTCTGTGGTGGGCGGCGGAGATGTTCCGTAACGGCGCGGACTATCGGCCCGTGGTGACGGCCTGCTCCAACCAGGACCTCATCCACAACGCGCTGCGTCTTGACCTGGTCGACCACCGGCCCACGGCGTTGGCGTTGGTGCGCGTTCTGGAGCGAGGGGTCGCCAGTACGGGCCGGGAAATCAATGGGCTCATGACGGCGATCAACACCGCGGGCGCCACCCTGGTCTACGACGCGTTGGCCGAGGACGTGCCCCGGGACCCCGGGGCGCTCCGGCGCTGGATCGCCGAGGCTGAGACCGCGCCTCCGGTGCCGCGGCACGACCTGCCCACGGGACCTGACGAGGAGCCCGTCCCCGAGGAGTCGTTGCTTGTCCTCACCGACTACCTCGCCAAGCTCTTCGAGACGGCACCGGTCCGGGGACGAACCGTCGAAGCATGACCGGAGGGTCATCGGCCGGTGAGCGGATGACCCTCCCACTGTCCGTGTTCGCGTACCTCCACCGGCTCGCCGGGCTCCCATGCCTCCAGGTCCGCGACGGCCTGCTCCAGCCTGGCGCGGGCCTCTTCGCGGGTCAGTTCCGGTTCGAGGACGTGCCTCAGGACATGCAGGGCCAGTCGGGGCGGTACCGCGTTGCCGATCTGCTGCGACTGGTCCTTGCCTCTCCAGGGATAGGCCACGGGGAACGTCTGGAGTACTCCGGCCTCGGCGAGGGTGAAGCGATCGAACTTGTCGGGGAGGTCCGTGTCCGTGCCTTTGTGGACCAGGCGGTTCCGGGAAACCTTCCCGGTGACTGTCGCGGCCGGCGCGTCGTGGTCGCGCCGGCCACGCGCGCCGGGGTCACCGCCGGTTCCGTAGTTGGAGACGACGGTGAAAGCAGGCCGGTCCGGGAGATCAGGCGCGATGCTCCGCGCCTTCTTGAGGGCCGACTCCATGGACACCCAGGCTTCCTTCGGGTCGGAATTCTCCTCCTCAGGGTCCCAGGGGAGCGTATCTCTGGGCGTCGTCGAGACCCTGGTGCTCACGGTCCGCTGTCGGTAACGCTCATGAGTCTCGACCACCTCGGGAATGTCGGTGCCGCCGAGTCGGGCCATCAGTACCGCGCGTTTGCGGGTCTGCGGAACCCCGAACGCTTCGGTGAACATCAGCTGCGTCCTCGTCCGGTAGCCGAGAACGGCGAGTACTTCGGTGTACTTCTCCCATACCGGCATCACGGCGGGCACCTGCTCCAGGATGACGGCCTCGTAGGGCTCCAGCCCTGGGCGTCGGCTCCGCTCGATCACCCACCACAGCGGCTGGAGGACCAACCCGGTCCGCTCGTCCCCCAACGCCTCCAATCGGGCTTTCAGCCCGTTGAGTACGGTCCCCAAGGCGTTGTACGTCTCGACCAAGGGCGCGAGGCCCGCATCCTCGGGGGGGAGGTCCCTTGAGGCTCTGAGCGTTTTCAGTATCTGCTTGATCTTCTCGGGAGGACTGCCCTGCTGTTGCAGGCTCTTCTTGATCGTCCTGCGTTCGGCGGCGCGAAGGGCTTCCACCCTGCCCTTCTCGACCTTGACCTCTTCCGCTTGGGCAGCTTTCTCCGCCAGTTCTTCGGAGATCTCGCGCCAGGTGCGGTGGATGTCCTCCCACTCCGCTCCGTCACTGCTCACTGCAGTGCGCAGACGCTCGATGTATCCCAGTACGTCATCCAGGGCTCTGCGGCCGGCACCGTGCCCGGCCACGGTGAAAGTCTGGCAAGGAGGCCCGCCCGTCAATACTTGGGCGCGGGGGAAGTGCGCAGCGTCGAACTCCCTCACGTCGCCGCGGAAGGTGTCCATTCCCGCAGCGGCGCGGGTGGCGCACGCGTCCTCGTCCCACTCGATGCCGGTGATCCGGTACCCCAGGACATCGGCTGCCACATCCAGCCCCCCGGGCCCCGCAAAAAGATCAAGGATACGGATATCCGCAGGTGAGGGGGTTGCGTTCTTGACGTGGCTCATGTGCCTGAAGTGTAGCCGGCGATCTGACGTGCCACGGTCGGCTTGTCACGGTCGGGCGGGCGATCGGAGCGCGGCGCCGATCGCCTCGCCGAGTGCCCTGCCCACCGGCGGAGGGGTCGCGTGGCCGATCTGCCGGTACCGCGCCGTCTTCAGGCCAGTGATCCGCCACTCCGGCGGGAACGACTGGAGTACGGCCGCCTGGTCCACCGTGATCTTCAGCATCTCGGTGACATCGGCCGAGCGGGGCCACTTGTAGTCCGGCCCAGGGACTTCATCGGCGAACACGTTGCCGTTCACGCCCATGCGGGCGAAAGCCTTCTTGGTACCTGTCGGACCGACGTCCGGCCCGCCCCGGTTGTCCGAGCCGCCGACGAGGGTCGGTGCGACGGCTTGAGCCTGGTCGGCCCAGTCGTCGGCCTCCGACCAGCCACGCGCACGCATCGAGCGGCGCAGTGCCCTCCCGAGCGACACGTGCTCGCTCACCGTCGGCGCGGGCGGGACGAAGGCGTCGAACCAAGGCTTCTTGATCGCCACGAGGATGCCCTGCGCCCGGTCCTGTGGGACCCCGAAGTCGGCCGCGTTCATCACGAACCAACGGAGCCTGTAGCCGAGGTGGACGAGTTCGTCCTCGACGAACGACCGGACCTCCGCGTACACAGGCGATTCCACGAGGGCGGGGAGATTTTCGATGAGCAGAGCGCGAGGCTGGATACCGTGAGCGAGGTACACCGCAGCCTTGAGCAGTCGCAGTTCCGGCTCGCTGTCCATCCGTGCCACCGCGGCCGATGATTTGACGCGAGGCAGTCCGGCGGACAGCAGATCGGCGTCGAGCGTTTCCGGATGCTCTGTGGGCACGAAGTCGATCAGGTCCTCGCACAGGACGTTCCAGTGCGGCCGGTTGGCCAGCAACGTCTGGCAAGCCTGGGGCTTGTTGTCGAGCAGCAGGGACGGGGAGAACCCGGCACTCTCCAAACCCGAAGCCAAGCCACCCGCCCCCGCGCAGACGTCCACGAAAACCAATCGGTCAGTCATTGACCCCCCTCTTTTTCATGTCATGCGCGATCCGACGGTCGCGCACTCCCCCCGCGGCGCCCCCTGCGCCGCTTCTCCTCGTCCACCGCTGCCCGGACCGCTGCCGCCACTTCTTCAGGTGGGAGGTGCTCCCAGAACCGCAGCACCTTCCAACCCGCTGCGATCAGATGCTCCGTGGTCTCGCGGTCCCGGGCCATGTTCCGGTCCAGCTTCTGACGCCACCAGTCGGCGTTCGCCTTCGGTTGTGTGGCGTGCTCGGGACAGCCGTGCCAGAAGCAGCCGTCGATCAGAACCGCCACCTTGGCTCCGGGAAACGCCACGTCGAGTCGCCGTCGAGGCATGCCGGGGACGGGGTACTCGATCCGATAGCGCAACCCCGCCGCGTGCAACAGCTTGCGCACGGCCAGCTCCACACCGGTGTCCTTGCTCGCCTGCCTGCTCATGCGGGCGGAGACACCGGGAGAGGAGGGCGTCACGCTGTTCATGGCTGGAGCCTCGCGTACTCAGGTGGACTCGATCGATGATCGTCTCTGCGATGGAATCTACCGCTTCGAGCCTCAGATGTTCGAGGTCCCGTGACACTCCCCATAAACCCGCCCCGACCCGCACCAACAAGCCGCCCCCCGCTCCGGCGGCCAGGAAACGGCCCTTCCCCGTGCCCCCAGTGTCGTCGCGTACTGCGGCAGGAGGGAGGGGTCTTCCGGGGGCGTGTTCTCGGACGCGGCGAAGGCCTCGTAGGAGGGGACCGTGCCGCGGACGATGCCGAGGTTGCGCGTGCCGGAGGACTCCAGTTCGCGCAGGGCCTCCTCTATCGAGGTCAGGTGCTCCTCGTAGGAGGGGTACTCCGCGGCCAGGGCCGGGTACGCGGTGAGGAGTTCGGTCAGTTCCTCGGCGGGCCAGTGCAGCATGGCGACCGGGAAGGGGCGGGAGAGGGCCTCGCGGTAGGCGCCCAGTTCGGCGCGGAGGCGGGAGATCTCGGCCGCCAGCTCGGCCGGGTTGTCGGAGCCCAGGGACCAGACGCGCTTGGGGTCGTGGAGTTCGTCCAGGGTGACCGGCATCGAGTGCAGGGTGTCGGCGCGGGTGTCCCAGTCGTCGTGGGGGAGGCCCAGCATGCGGCGGACGCGGTGGCGGCCGTAGAGGACGGGGTGGGTGGCGTACGGGGGTTCCTGTCCGGCCGGCAGGAGGAGGCGGGCGGCCTCCGTGAACGTCTCGTGGGCCGCTTCCAGCTCGTCGTGGGCCTCCAGGGACTCCGCGACGATGATCCAGGGCGCCGGGTCCCGCGGGGACGCCGCTCGGACGCCGTCGATGATGGCCCTGGCCTCCGCCTCGTGGCCGTACTCCCAGAGGTTGGACGCCTTCAGGGCGCGGACCAGGGAGGGGTTCTCCAGGGCGCCGGGGGAGGAGAGGAGGCGGTCGTAGAGGGCCGTCGCGGCGGGGCGCTCACCGGCCAGTTCCAGGTGGGCTGCGGCCCGCAGCAGCAGGGCCTCGGCGTCCTCGGGGTACAGGCCGGCGGTCCGCTCCAGGCGTGCCGCTTCGGCGGTGTGGTCGACGTTCTCGGCAGGCGTGTCGGGGCGCATGGGGGACACCGTACTGCCGCCCTGTGACAAAAGGTGAGGAGATCCTTCTCGCGGAGGACCCGGGCGGGCGGGCGGGTCGTGTAGAAGTGAGGGGTCGGCGGGAGTACGGGAGGGGCGTCGTGCGGAGCGGGAGCAGCGGTGGGGGCGGCGGGTGGCCGCGGGCCCTCGTCGTGCTGCTCGTCGTCCTCCTGGTGCAGGCCGCCCTGTTCGCCTCCGCCGACGCCGGCGGGCTCTCCGTCGTGGTGGCGGGCGCCGCGCTCGCCGTCTGCCTCCTCGTCGCCGCGCGGTGCGCGCCCGCCGTGCCGCCCACCCGGGTCCGTACGGCCCTCCGCGACCGTGAACGGCGTACGGCCTTCCTGCCGCAGCGCGATCCCGACGCCGCGGGCCGCCGGCGGCCCCGAGCGCCCGGACGGGCCCTCCCGGCGTCCGTCGCGTAGGCACTTCGCCCCCTCCTGTTCGCACCGCGCTCGTTCGAGCGGGACGAGAACAGCCGAGGTGCGTCCGTTCACCTTCCCGTGCCCACCGCCCGGTCCGCCGGTCCCGCCGTTCACCTCACCCGGTACGCCGAGACCCCCGGAGGGCTCCTTCTCATGTCCGTCTTCGCCGGCCTGGTCCACGACCTCGCCGATCTGCTCCGGCCGTTGTTCGGCGCGGGCGCCGCTGCCGCCGCCGTCGTCCTGTTCACCGCGCTCGTACGGCTCCTGCTGCACCCGCTGTCCCGGGCCGCCGCCCGCGGACAGAAGGCGCGGGCCGCGCTGCGGCCGAGGATCGACGAACTGCGCCGCCGGCACGCCCGCGACCCCGAGAAGCTCCGGCGGGCCGTGCTCGCGCTGCACACCGAGGCCAAGGTGTCGCCGCTGTCGGGAATCCTGCCGAGCCTGGCGCAGGTGCCCGCGTTCTTCCTGCTGTACCGCCTCTTCACCGACGGCTCGGACGACGGGCTGATGAGCCACCGGCTGTTCGCCGCGCCGCTGGGCGGGACCTGGGGCGACGCGCTCGGCAGCGGCGGGCCGCTGGGCGGGGCGGGGCTCGTGTACGCCGGGCTGTTCGCCGTCGTCGGCGTCGTGGCCGCGGCCGGGTACCGGCTCACCCGGCGGGCCATGGCCGATCAGCCGGCCGCCCTGCCGGACGGGGCGCCGGGGGCCGTCGCCGCGCTCGGCAGGGTCACGCCGTTCCTCTCCTTCTTCACCCTCGTCACCGTGGCCGTCGTCCCGCTGGCCGCCGCGCTCTACGTCGTCACCAGCACGGCCTGGGGCGTGGCCGAGCGGGCCGTGCTGTACCGGTGAACCGGTTAACCGGTGAACCGGCGCCAGGGTGTGGACAGGGTCTTGCGGAGCGGAACGCGAGCTTGGAGGATCGACCAGTCCTCCGATGGGTGGGTCCCGCCGCAACCGGGCCCGTCCCGCCGGCGGACGCCCGCGAGTGAGGGAGACGGAACATGAAGCTGCTGCGAGTCGGTACGGCCGGGGCGGAGCGGCCCGCGCTGCTCGACGCCGACGGCACCCTGCGCGACCTGTCGGGCCTGGTGCCGGACATCGACGGCTCGCTGCTCGCCGACGACGCGGCCCTCGGCCGGGTGCGGGCCGCCGCCGACGCCGGTGACCTGCCCGTACTGGACGCGACCGGGCTGCGGGTCGGGCCGCCGCTCGGCCGGATCGGCAAGGTCGTGTGCATCGGCCTCAACTACTACGACCACGCCCGCGAGATCGCGGCCGAGCCGCCCGCCGAACCGGTCGTCTTCCTCAAGGCGGCGGACACGGTGGTCGGGCCGTACGACACCGTGCTCGTGCCGCGCGGGTCCGCCAAGACCGACTGGGAGGTGGAGCTGGCGGTCGTGATCGGGCGGACGGCCCGCTACCTGGAGTCGGCGGCGGACGGGCTCGCCTGTGTCGCCGGGTACGCGGTCGCGCACGACGTCTCCGAGCGGGAGTTCCAGATCGAGCGCGGCGGCACCTGGGACAAGGGCAAGAACTGCGAGACGTTCAACCCGCTGGGGCCGTGGCTGGTGACCGCCGACGAGGTGCCCGACCCGCAGGACCTGCGGCTGCGGCTCTGGGTCAACGGGGAGCCGAAGCAGGACGGCACGACGGCCGAGCAGATCTTCCCGGTCGGGGAGGCCGTGCGGTACGTCAGCCGGTTCATGACCCTGTACCCCGGCGACGTCATCAACACCGGGACGCCGGCCGGGGTGGCCATGGGCCGGCCCGAGCCGAAGCCGTACCTGCGGGCCGGGGACGTGGTCGAGCTGGAGATCGACGGACTGGGGCGGCAGCGCCAGGAGCTGAAGGACGCGTAGGGCACCACCGCCCCGACCGGTCACGCCAGGAGAGAGGCCAGGCGGCGCCAGCCGTCCCTCGGCAGGGGGGCGTCCAGGCCGCCGTCCTGGACCACCTGGAGGGCGACGTGGTCGGCGCCCGCCGCGTGGAACTCGTCGATACGGCGGCGGATCGTGCCCTCGTCGCCCCAGGCGAACACCGCGTCGATCAGCCGGTCGCTGCCGCCGTCCGCGACATCGGCGTCGGTGAAGCCGAGGCGGAGGAAGTTCTGGGTGTAGTTGGGGAGCTGGAGGTACAGGGCGAGGTAGGCGCGGGCCGTCGCGCGGGCGCTGGACGGGTCGTCGTCCAGCACCACCTTGAACTCCGGCGCGAGCAGCGGGCCGGCGCCGAGGATCTCGCGGGCCTTCGCGGTGTGCTCGGGCGTGACCAGGTACGGGATCGCGCCCGCCGCCCGGTCCCGGGACAGCTCCAGCATCTTCGGGCCGAGCGCGGCCAGGAGCCGGCGGTGGGCCGGCATCCCGGCGCGGTCCAGCTCGTCGACGTAGCCGGCCATCTTCGAGTACGGGCGGCTGTACCCCTTCACCGCGGGGCCGTGGCTGACGCCCAGGCCGAGCACGAACCGGCCGGGGTGGGCCACCTCCAGCTCGGCGAAGTCGGCGGCGGTCGCGGACGCCTCGTGCTCCCAGACGCTCTGGATGCTGGTGGCGACGACGAGCCGCGAGGTCGCCTCGATGAGCGGGGTGGCGTCCGCGGCGGAGGTGTTGCCGCCCAGCCACAGGGCGCCGAAGCCGAGCCGCTCGGCCTCCGCGGCGGCCTCGGTGCGCGCGCCGTGGTCGTGGGGGCCGTCGACGCGCAGTCCTCCGGCCCAGACGCCGTACCGTCCGACGGATTCCTTCAAGGCGGCCGTGGTGTCGTTCATCGAGGTGTGATCCCTCCAGTAGATGGCTGATCATTCCTGCCGTACCGCGTGCCAACGACAGCCATCATCACCCGCATTCCCGCGCTCAGCCCCGCAGGAACCGCTCCAGCGCCTCCACCACCAGCCGGTGGTCCTGGAGCTGCGGCAGCCCGGAGACGGTCACCGCGCCGATCACCCCGGCGCCCTCGACGGTGACCGGGAAGGAGCCGCCGTGCGCCGCGTAGGTGTCGGGGTCGAGGCGCGAGGACTCCTCGAACGTCGTGCCCTTGGCCCGGAACCGGGCGCCCACCAGGTACGACGCCGAGCCGTACCGCTCCACCACCCGGCGCTTGCGGGTGATCCAGGCGTCGTTGTCGGGGGTGGAGCCGGGCAGGGCGGCGTGGAAGAGCTGCTGCCCGGCCCGGTGGATGTCGATCGCGACGGGGGCCTCGCGCTCCCGGGCCAGTTCGACCAGGAGCGAACCCAGCGCCCACGCGTCCTCGTGGGTGAAGGTACGGAAGACCAGGCGGCGTTCCTGCGCCTCCAGCTCTTCCAGAGACGGGGGCGGCTCCGGCGTCACAGGGTCACCACCACTCCGTCGCGGGCCGAACGGCGGGCCGCCTCCAGGACGTCCAGGGAGGCCGCCGCCTCCCGGGCGCCCACCGGGTTCGGACCGCCCCGCAGCAGGGCCTCGGCCACCGCCGCGTAGTAGGCGGGGTAGTCGCCCGGCACGCTCGGCTCGATCCGGCCGCCGCCGGTCGACGGGGACTCACCGGAGCCCACCCGGCCCCACAGCGCCTCGTCCTCCTCGCCCCAGCCGCGCCCCGGGCGCTTGCCCTCGCGCAGGGCCGCCTCCTGCGGATCGAGGCCGTACTTGACGTACCCGGCCTTCGAGCCGAGCACCCGGAAGCGGGGGCCGAGCTGGGCGGTGGTGGAGGAGACGTACAGGTGGGAGCGGACGCCGCCCGCGTGGGTCAGCGCGAGGAACGTGTCGTCGTCGGCCTCCGCGCCCGCGCGCCGGACGAGCGACTCGGCGTACACCTGGGTGACCGGGCCGAAGAGGACCAGGGCCTGGTCGACGACATGGCTGCCGAGGTCGTACAGCAGACCTCCGATCTCTGCCGGGTCCCCGGACTCCCGCCAGCCGCCCTTGGGGGTCGGCCGCCAGCGTTCGAAGCGGGACTCGAACCGCCATACGTCGCCCAGGGCGCCCTCGGCGAGCAGCTTGCGCAGGGTGAGGAAGTCGTTGTCCCAGCGGCGGTTCTGGAACACCGAGAGCAGCAGGCCGCGCTCCCCGGCCAGCGCCGCCAGGTCGCGGGCCTCGGCCGCCGTGCCGGCGATCGGCTTGTCCACCACGACCGGCAGGCCCGCCTTCAGGGCCTCGGTGGCGAGCGGGACATGGGTCTTGTTGGGGGAGGCGAGGACGACCAGGTCCAGGTCGGCGGCGCGCGCGAACAGCTCGTCCGGGCGCGCGAGGAGCGTCACGCCGGGGAACTCGGCGCGGGCCTGCTCCTGCCGCTCCGGGCTGGAGGTGACCACCGTGTCCAGGGTGAGCCCCTCGGTGGCGGCGATCAGCGGGGCGTGGAAGACGGAACCCGCGAGGCCGTAGCCGACGAGGCCGACGCGCAACGGCGTGCCGGAGGAGGTATCAGTCATGCGTCCACTTTGGCAACGGTGTTGCGAAAGTGCAAGCAGGGGCGACAATGGTGGGCGTGAACAGGACGAACGGCCCCGGGGCGCGGACCCCGCGCAGCCCCAGCGCCGCCCGGGTGCTCGACCTGCTGCGCGCGGCCGGGACGGAGGGCATCAGCCGGCTTGAGCTGGCGGAGCGGACCGGGCTCACCCCGCAGGCGGTCAGCAAGATCACCGCCCGGCTGCGGGCGGACGGCCTCGCCGCCGAGGCCGGGCACCGGGCGTCCACGGGCGGCAAACCGCGCACGGTGCTGCGGCTGGTGCCGGAGGCCGGGCACGCGGTCGGCGTCCACCTCGATCGCGACGAACTCCGGGCCGTCCTGGTCGACCTCACCGGCACGGTGGCGGGGGAGCGGCGGGCCCCGCTCGACCTCGGTGCTGGCGCGGAGGCGGTGGTGACGGGCGTGGTCCGGGAGGTGGAGGCGCTGGTCGCGAGCGCCTTCGGGGAGGGCCGGGGTGCGAGTGCCTTCGGGGAGGCCCGGGGTGCGAGTGCCCTCGGGGAGGGCCGGGGCGCGAGTGCTCTTCGGGAAGCCCGGGGTGCGAGTGCTCTTGGGGAAGCCCGGGGCGCGGGTGCTCCCGAAGAAGTGCAAGGCGCGGGGGTCCTTGAGGAGGGGCAGGGCGCGGGGGCGGTGGCGCGGGGCGTCGCGGGCGCCCCCGCCCTCCTCGGTGTCGGCGTCGCCCTGCCCGGCCCCCTCGACCACGCCCGGGGGGTGCTGCACCGGGTCACCGGGTTCCCGGAGTGGGACGGGTTCCCGCTGCGGGACGCGCTCGCCCGGCGCCTAGGCGTGCCGGTCGTCGTCGACAAGGACACCAACGCGGCGGCGCTCGGCCTCGCGGTCGGCGGCGAGCGCGGCTCCTTCGCCTACCTGCACCTCGGTACGGGACTGGGGGCGGGGCTGGTGTTCGGCGGGAGCGTGTACCGGGGGGCGCGGACGGGCGCCGGCGAGTTCGGGCACCAGGTGATCCAGCTCGACGGCCCGCCCTGCCCGTGCGGCGCCCGCGGCTGCGTGGAGGCCCTGTGCCTGGCCGCCGTCGCGCGCGGCGACCTCGCCGAGGCGGCCAGGGTGCTGGGCGCCGGCGCCGCCAACCTCGCCGGACTGCTCGACATCGACCTGGTGCTGCTCGGCGGCCGGACCGTCGCCGGGGCGCCCGGCGCGTTCGTCCGGGGCGTCGGCGCGGTGCTGGACGCACGGGCACGGCGCGAGGGCGGGCACGGGGGCGGCGTACCGGTGCGGGTGGCGCCCGGCGGGGCGCGGGCGATCGCTCAGGGCGCGGGGCAGCTGGTGCTGGCACCGCTGTTCGGGCGGGGGGACGCGTAAGGGCCCTGGTCCGGTCGGCGGCAGACGGTACGCCCGTTCGGGGGCGGCGCGCGGAGTGGTGCCGTGGGGGAGCGGCCGTACGGGCAGCTCATATGGTCATGCGACTGTGTGCACCCCCTGTGTCCCCCCGCCCGGCGCACGTGCCCCGCTTCCCGGCGGCGGCCCCCTGCCTGGCGGTGGCAGCCGCCCTCCTGACCGGACCGGCGTCCGCCCCGGCCCACGCGGCCCACGCGGCCCCGGTGTCCGCGCCCCTCCCCGACTGCACCGCCCCCGAGGACCACACCTTCCCGCTGACCACCCGCCTGCGCGGCGGTCCGGGCGGGTACGAGGCCGGCGGCGCGCCCGGCACCTGGTACCTCGACCTGACCAACACCACCGACCGCACCTGCTCGGACCTCCACCCCGTGATCGTCCTCGCCGGCGAGCGCCGCGCCCCCGAGCCCGGCCGGCTCACGCTGGAGTTCTACGCGGGGCAGCGGGCGCATCCGGTCCGGTTCGCGCCGGCCGGGGCGGGCGAACTGGCCGGTGTCCTCGCCACCGAGGACACCGGCTTCACCGTGGCGGCCGGGCGGACGCTCACCGTCAGGCTCCGGCTCACGGCCGCCCCCGGCGCCGCGCCCGGCCGGATCACCGCCCACGCCGCCGTCGTACCGCGCCGCGAGGGCGACGGCGGCGACGCGTGGCTCGGCCGCTCGAACGACTACCGGTTCCGGATCACGTCCGGCGGCCCGGCCGCCACCCTCACCGGCGGACCCGCCACCCCCACCGGCGGACCCGCCACCCCCACCGCCGCGACCGCCACCCCCACCGCCGCGCCCGCCATCCCCGCGTCGAGCCCGCCGCCCTCCACCCCGCCCGGCCGCCTCCCCTTCGCCGACGAACTCGCCGGCACCGGCCTGGCCCGCACCCCCGCCGCCGTGGCGCTCATGGCCGCCGCGCTGCTGGCCGCCGCCGGCACCACCACCGTCCTGCTGGCCCGCCGGCGCCGCTGACCGGGCACCCGCGCCTCGGCCCCGCGGGCCCTGCCTTCCCCGGCAGCTCCGCCACCCCCGTCCGCGGCCGTCCCTGCGCGGTCCACCCGAACGGCCGGGCCCCCGGCGCCCCCGTCCGCTCCGGCAGCCCGGAGCACGGCCGCGTACCGGAGTGCCACGCCGTCGAGGCACGCACGGACCGGCTGGTGGACGAACCGGGGGAGGGCACCCCATCCCGACCGAACGCGACCTCGCCGAGCGGGACGAGGTCGCCCGCGAGACCGTCCGGCAGGCCCCGCGCGAACGGGTGCCGGAGGGCTGGGGCGGCAAGCCGCGCCGGCCGGGCCGGACGGCACGCCCGCCACCTTCGCGCTGCCCCACGCCACCGGCCTGCTACCGAGGCCCCGCACACCGGGAACGGCGGGAGGCTCCTCGCCCACCGGCTCGGCGAGCGGGCCCAGTGCCGGGTCAGCGCGATCGGCGGCGGCTCCGCGGCCCGCGAGGACATCGGGGCCGCCGCCGACGCCGTCGCCCTGGCCGAGCTGAAGGCCGGCGTGGAGGTCCTTGAACCGGACCGGGCCGGCACCGAGGAGAACCTGACCTTCTGCGCCGGCGCCTGGAAGTCCGCCACCGGCGGCTGACGGCCCCCGCCCGGCGCGTCAGACCAGGTCGACCAGATCCGCGATCGAGTCCACGACCTGCGTGGGCCGGTACGGGTACTGGTGGAGGTCGGCGGTGGTGGTCAGCCCCGTCAGCACCAGGAAGGTCTCCATCCCGGCCTCCAGACCGGCCAGCACGTCGGTGTCCATCCGGTCCCCGATCATGGCGCTGGTCTCGGAGTGCGCGCCGATCTGGTTCAGCCCGGTGCGCATCATCAGCGGGTTCGGCTTGCCGACGAAGTACGGGTCCTTCCCCGTCGCCTTGGTGATCAGCGCGGCCACCGACCCCGTCGCGGGCAGCGCGCCCTCCGGGGACGGCCCGGTGTTGTCGGGGTTGGTCGCGATGAACCGGGCACCGGCGTTGATCAGCCGGATCGCCTTGGTCAGCGCCTCGAAGGAGTACGTCCGGGTCTCACCCAGCACCACGAAGTCCGGGTCGGTGTCGGTCATGACGTACCCGGCCTCGTGCAGGGCAGTGGTCAGACCCGCCTCGCCGATGACGTAGGCGGTGCCGCCGGGGTGCTGGGCGTCCAGGAACTTGGCGGTGGCCAGGGCGGAGGTCCAGATGTTCTCCACCGGCACCTCCAGACCGATCCGGTTCAGCCGGGCGTGCAGGTCCCGGGCGGTGTAGATCGAGTTGTTGGTCAGCACCAGGAACGGCCGCCCGGAGTCCCGCAGCTTCTTGATGAAGGCGTCGGCGCCGGGCACCGGCACCCCCTCGTGCATCAGCACGCCGTCCATGTCGGTGAGCCACGATTCGATGGGCTTGCGCTCTGTCATACGGGCGGACTCCTGCCGTGCGGGGACCGGGGGGACGGACCGGGGAACGGATGTGCGGGCGGGGAACGGGACCTGCGGACGACCATGCTAGACACCAAACCCGTCCCCGCCCCCCGTCCCCCGTTCGGAGCAGCGCCGGGCCCGCAGCGGATGCGGGTGCCACGCCGCCGGGGGAGTCTCCAGAGGTGACTGGAGGTACACGATGGGCCCACTGAAAGCCACTCTCTGCGCCGGGAGCGCGCTGTGCGCGGCGCTCGCCCCGGCGACGGCGTACCCGGCGTACGCGGGCGACACCGACCAGGTCGCCGTGACCCCGGCGACGCCCGCCCCCGGCTCCGACGTCACCCTCCGCGTGCCCGGCTGCGCCGGGAAGACCGCGGTGGCCGTCTCGGCGGCCTTCGAATCCGACACCCGGCTCACCCTGACCAGCAGCGACGGCGCCCTCGTCGGCGCCGGCCGGATCCGCGCCTCGGTCGAGGCGGGCGCCTACGCGGTGAAGGTCCGCTGCGGCTCCGAGCGGCACACCGGCCGCCTCACGGTCGGCGACGGCAGTGCCCGCCCGCCCGCCGGTCGGCCCCCCGCCTCCCCGGTCGCCCCCGTCGACGCGGGCGGCGGCGGTGCCGCGCGGCAGCTCGCCGCCCGTGACGCCGGCACCGCCCACGCCCCCCAGGACGAGGCCCGCCCCGCCGGACCCGGCACCGCGCACGCGGTGACCGGCCTGGTCCTCGCCGGGGTCGCCGCCGTCGCCGTGGCGCTGCGCAGCGCCCGCCGGAGCCGCGGGACGGACTGACCATGCCCGACCGGGAACCCCAGCGCTCCGCCTCCCCCGGCCGCCTGGTGACCGGCATCGCCTGGACGGTGCTGTTCCTCGGGCTGTGGCTGTGGGGCCGCGGCACCACCGACGGCATATCCGGGCCGGCCACCGGCGACATGACGGCGGCCGGCCGCCCCCCGCACCTCTCCCTTCCCCCCGCCCACGCGCCGCTCGACGGCGACGCCGCGCCCCGGCGCCTGGACATACCGGAGCTGGGCGTGAGCGCCCCGGTGACGGGCCGCGGCCTCGACGCGAAGGGCGCCCTCGAACCGCCGCCCTTCGCCCGCCCCGACACGGTCGGCTGGTGGACGTCCGGCGCCACGCCCGGCGCGGCCGGCACCGCCCTGATGGTGGGCCACGTCGACACCGACACCCGCCCCGCCGTCTTCTACCGGCTCAGCACCGTCGAACCCGGCGGGACCATCCGGGTGCTGCGCGCCGACGGCCGCACCGCCGAGTTCACCGTGGACGACGTACGGGTCCTCACCCGCGCGGACTTCGACGCCCGGCAGGCGTACGGCCAGCACCGCTCCGGCCGCGCCGAACTGCGGCTCATCACCTGCGGCGGCACCTACGACCGGGTCAGCGACAGCTACACGGCGAACGTGGTCGTCTCCGCCTACCTCACCGGGACGCCCGGCCGGGACCACGCGTGACCGGGGCCCGTCCGCACCCCCTTCCCAGGTGGTGCGGACGGGCCCCGGTCAGCTTCCGTCATCGAGCGTCCGTGGCCCGTACGGGCCGTGAGGTCACCGCCCGGCGGTGTCCGCCGCCCCGGCGAGGCCCGGCGCGTCGACCCGCTGCGCCGGGATGACCAGGCCGTGGCGTCCCTCGGCGGCGTCCTCGGCCAGCTCCGCCGCGGACCGCTCGGCCAGCGCGATCGCCGCCGCGTTGAACCGCTCCATGGAGGTGGGGTGGTCCGGACCGAGCACGTACTCCTTGAGCGTGCGGCGGTGCGGGGCCATCGGGTCGTGCGCCGGCTCGCGCACCGACCGCAGGATCTCCGGCAGCCGGGTGCAGTCCCGGTCCAACAGGTAGGCGCCGCCCGCGGTGGTGTAGGCGGCCCGGAACTCCTCGTCGGGCAGGTCGTGCGCGTTGGTCAGGACGTACGGCTTGAGGCTGGCGACGAAGTCGGCGACCACGGAGGAGACGTCACTGATGAGGATGTCGGCCTGGTTGAAGCACTCGTACAGGCTCGGCAGCCGCTTGCGGATGATGTGGTGCCGGACCGGGCCGTGGCTCTCCCAGAAGAGCCGGTGCCACTCGTCGGTCAGCTCCTGCCACTCGGTCCCGCCGTCCCGGTCGGGCACGCGCGCGTCCCGGGTCTGCTGGGCGTCGTCACCGGTGAGCTTGCCGGTCAGCTCGGCCAGCCGCTCCTCGATCTCCCGCAGCCGCGGCTGCACCGCGGCGACCGCGCTGTCCGTCCGCGCGCCCTCGCGCCGCTCGTTGTCGGCGCGCAGCAGTTCCCGCACGGCCGCGTCCGCCGCGGCGGCCTCGGGCGAGCGCTTGCCGGTGAGCGGGTGCGGCTTGTAGATGATCCGTACGTTCTCCTGGAGGAGCTTCTCGATCATCGTCACGCCCATCGGGATCAGCGAGGTGTGACAGTCGTCGTCGCTCCAGCCCTCCCAGGTCGGCGCGTACAGCACCGTGGGCTGCGGGCCCGGGACGTGATCGGCGTGCAGCCGGATCGGCGCGAGCTGCGGACGGCCCACCTCGACGATGGCGCGGTCGCTGATGGCGTGCCGCACCCGCTGGTAGCGGTCGCGGCCGGCCCGGCCGGCCACCCAGATCTCGTCGTAGACCTTGCTGACCCGGTTGCTGCTGGCGAGCTTGTCGCTGTCGCCGTGCCCGATGAAGACGTGCTTGGCCTCGGCGACGCGCAGCATGTGCACGTTCTTGCCGGCGTTGCCGGGGTAGAGGACGACCCGCACCTCGGACAGGTCCAGCTTGGCGACGTCGTCCGCCTTGGGCGTGCAGACCACGGGGACCCAGGTACGGCTCAGGTACCGGAACGAGGGGCGCTCACGCAGCACGATCAGCGGCCGCAGGTCCATCTGCTCCAGCGTCTCGATCCACATGTTCACCTGGTACATGAAGTCCCGGGAGACCGCGGCGAAGCTGAAGTACAGGGCCACCTGGGGCCGGTAGTCGGCCAGTTGGGCGTTGAGGGTGGCGATCACGTCGTCCGGGGACGGCATCCGGCGCGTCCTGACGAGCTGCCAGAGCAGCGCGGCGAGCGCCAGCGTGGTGAGCCCGGCCGTCAGCGCGAAGCCCGCGTACGCCGCGTTCCAGAGGTCGGCCGACGGCTTCCGGGCCGACAGCTCCACGGTGATCAGGACGGCCAGCAGGCCCACGTGGCCCGGCAGGTCGAGGTGGAGCAGCTTGCGCAGGAACCGCCGGTACAGCAGGGCGGGCGGCTGCTGGGGGATGCCCGCGGCGCTCATGTCGAGGTTGCGCACGATCACCGGCAGGTTCCGCCGCGCGCGGATACCCCGGTGCACAGCCGAGTAGAGCATGGTGAACGCGAGGTGGACGCAGAACGCGACCAGCCCGGTGATCAGGACCGTCCAGGGGACCTCGGTGCGCCCGGCCAGCACGAGCAGCGAGACCGTGCGGATGGCGAACCGCATGGTCCGGGTGAACTGCAGTGACGACAGCCGGCGGATGAAGCCGGGGGCGCGGGAGTGCAGCACCTCGTCCGCGACATAACTCACGGCCCAGGCCGCGGCGAACCCCCAGACCGACGGCAGCAGGGCGAACACGGGAAGTGCCGCGAAGCCGGCGCCGAACAGGAGCACCAGTAGGAGGTCGGCCTTCCCGCGCACGCGCAGGACGGAGCACAACCGGCGGATCAACATGGGCAGGATTCCTCTTGACGGATTGCGTGCGGCAGCGCGGACGCCGCGGTACTCCCGTTCGACAGGCGACACACATGAATGGTTGTACACCATCGGTTAAGAAGAATTTAATCCTTCATTTGTCACTACTCGGCCACAGCCGCCCGCGCACCCGTGGAGGCCGCGTGGGTGTCACTCCCGTATGTCAGGATTGAGCCCTGGATCGGCGCACCCAGGGGGGGACGGATGGACCGCAGCAGGGGGGGCCGGGCGTGCGCCCTGGCGCTGGGGGCGGCTCTGCTGATCGCGGGCTGTTCCTCCTCCGGTGACGGGGCGGGCGGCGACCGGGAGAAGGGCGCCGGCGCCGGCATCACCCAGCGGCCCGCGGAGACCACCCCGTTCTGGGTCAATCCGGACAGTACGGCGGCCCGGCGGGTCGCCGCGCTGGAGCAGGCCGGCGAGGACGCCGACGCGGCCCGCATCCGCCGGATCGCCGAGCAGCCGGTCGCCGAGTGGATCGGCCCGGACAACCCCGAGGAGCAGGCCCGCGGTTTCACCGAGGCCGCCGGCCGGGCCGACCGCACCGCGCTGCTCGTGCTGTACAACATCCCGCACCGCGACTGCGGCCAGTACTCCCAGGGCGGCGCCGCCGACGGCGACGCCTACCGCGCCTTCGTGGACGCCGTCGCCCGGGGCATCGGCGACCGCCCCGCCACGGTGATACTCGAACCGGACGCGGTCCTCCACCTGGTCGACGGCTGCACGCCCCAGGAGTTCCACGAGGAGCGCTACGACCTCCTGGGCGGCGCCGTGGACACCCTCGGGGCACTGGAGAACACCAAGGTCTACCTGGACGCGGGCAACGCGGGCTGGGGCGACCCCGGCCAGATCCACGACCCCCTGAGGCGCGCGGGCGTCGACCGCGCCGACGGTTTCGCGGTCAACGTCTCCAACTTCTACTCCACCGAGGACTCCCTCGCCTACGGCAAGCGGCTCTCCGCCGAGGTCGGCGGCAAGCACTTCGTCATCGACACCAGCCGCAACGGCAACGGGCCCTACACCGAGGGCGACCCGGCCGAACGCTGGTGCAACCCCCCGGGCCGCACCCTCGGCGAGACCCCCACCACCCGCACGGCCGACCCCCTGGCCGACGCCTACCTGTGGGTCAAACGCCCCGGCGAATCCGACGGCGAGTGCAAGGGCGGCCCCAAGGCGGGCCAGTGGTGGCAGTCCTACGCCCTGCAGCTGACCTCGGGACCGTAGGCCGCGCCCCCTGGTGATCCGAGTCGGAGATTCGTCGGCAGTAGGCGGATCACGCCGCAGACGCGGGGAAGACGCAGCCGATTCCCCGCGACCTGATCCGGACGACAGGCCCTAGGGAACCCGCACCCACTGCGCCTTGCTCGGCACGCCGTCCCCGTCCGTCACGAACAGCATGTACCAACCCGACTGCACCAGGTTCTTGTTCTCCGGCACCGTCACCGTGACCTGATCCCCGGACACCTCGAAGTCCACCGCGATCGACCGCTGGTCCACGTCGGTGACGTGCGTCGCCGCACTCGGCCGGATCAGCCGCGCCTTCTCGATCGACGCCGCCGCCTTCGACGTGAACGTTCCCGACCCGCCCCGCGCGATCCGCTGCGGCCCCCCGGAGAGGTCGGGCCGCTCCCCGCCGTACAGATACGGCGGCGTGTAGATCTCGATCCGCTGTTCGAACGTGCCCGGCTTGGTGTTGGCCTTGTCGCCGTACAGCGAGTCCGACCCGAAGAACATCACCCGCCCGTCGGGCAGCAGGACCGACCCGGAGTGGTAGTTCCGCCCCACCAGCGGATCGGCGACCCGCCGGAAGGAGTTCGTCTCCGTGTCGTACAGCCGCGCCTGCAGGATGTTCGAGTCGCCGCGCCCCCGGTAGTCCTCCGAGCCGCCGGAGACCAGCACGCTGTCGTCGGGCAGCACGGACGCCTGCGGGTACCGCGTCCCCTTCTCCAGCGACGGCCCGTCCACGAACCTCGGACTGTCGGCCTTCAGGTCGACGATCCGCGTCTTCTCGCTGGACAGCCGGGACTCGCCGACCCCGCCCCCGCCGATCACCATGTACGTCTCGTCCTGGGCCGGCGGCAGCAGCACCGTGCCGGACGTCTCCATCATGTTCGCGTCGCTCAGCCCGGGGACCTCGTCGAACTCATTGGTCTCCACGTCCCAGACCCCCGGCTCCCGGCCGACGTCGTCCGGCCCGTACCCGGCGTTCGAACCCGAGTAGAAGATCTTCCCGTTCTGCATCAGGAACAGCGCCGGATACGTCGGGAACTGCCGGGTGGTGTCGGTGTAGGCCCACTCCTTGGTCTCCGGGTCGAACACCTCGTTCTTGCCCGGCACCAACTGCCCGATGTCGTCCAGGCCGGAGACGCTGAGGACCTTGCCGTCGCTGAGCGTGGTGAGCGTCGGGTACCAGCGGGCCTCGTGCATCGGGTCGACCTTGACGTACTTCTCGGCGACCGGGTCGAACTCGTAGGCGTCCCGGATGCCCTGGAAGTCCTTCTTGTCCAGGGCGAGCTTCTCGGCGATGCCGTACGTGTTCCGCGCGTCGGCCCCGGACAGGCCCCGCACCGTGTAGTTGTCCTGGGTGCCGGTCTCGTACTCCGCGCCGCTCTTCTGCGCCTCGACGTAGATCCGGCCGAGCCCCGGGTCGTTGCGCAGGTACTCGCCGGTGGTCTCGTCGTAGACCTTCTTCGCGCGCGGCACCAGCACCGGGTCCTTGGAGACGAACGTCCTGCCGTTCTCCTTGCCGGTGAACTCCGTGCCGGCGGGGAGCGTGATCGGCTTGTCCGGGTTCTCGTTGTGCACCACCATCAGCCCGCCGGCCTTGGTGACGTCGCCCTTGAGCTTCTCGTACCGCTTGGTGCCGCCGGCGATCAGCAGATTGCCGTCGGCGAGCTGGGTGTGCCCGGTGCAGAACAGGTCGGTCGGGGTCGGCACCTTCTTGACCGTGCCCTTGACCGGGTCCCAGATCCGGGTGTCGAACCTCTTCGCGTCGAAGTTGTCCTGGTTGTTGCCCGACCCCGCGACGAGCAGCACCTTGCCGGTGCGCAGCAGCGCCGCGTGAATGGTGTTCTGCTTGTACTCGTCGGGGAAGTCGATGATCTCCCAGCGGCCGTTCTCGGCCTTGTACTCCGGCTGGTCGATCTTGTACTGGTGGTATTTCCCGGTGCCGAAACGGTAGAGCCACGGACCGTTCATCCCGGCCAGCGCGAGGACCACCACGGTCCCTATCGCGAGGCGGCGGGCGCGCCGGCGGCCGGCCTGCTGCTTCATTCCTCACGTCCCCCAAGTCCGCCCAGGGCGATCTGCATGGTCTGGTCGTCCGCCACCGCCCCGGACGCGGCCCAGGTGGGGCGCTGCTGGGCGTGCGCCCCCTGCTGCGGGACCGGCGCCCGCTGCGGGACCGCCCCCTGCTCGGGGACCGGCGCCCGCTGCGGGACCGCCCCCTGCTGGGGGACCGGCGCCTGCGCGGTGACGGGCGGCTCCTCGGGTGCGGCGCCCTTCGCCTTCCGCAGCTGGTACCGCCACGCGAACATCGGCGAGGCCGTGATCAGCAGCGCGAACGTCGCCCAGACGATCATCGCGGGGTGGGCGTGGCCGTACACCACCCCGGCGGCGATCGAGGCGCCGAAGACGGCGATGAAGTACCAGTGGTAGCGGAACGTGCCGAACCAGGTGTCCGGGCTGGTCGAGTCGCCCTTGGGGGTCACCACGAACGTGCTCTTGCGGCGCAGCACCGAGTCGATCAGCGCCTTGGCGTACAGCGGCGCCGACAGCGCCGACATCACCATGCCCGCGACACCGCCGGAGCCCTCCGGCTCGTGCGGGGAGATGTTGTGCCGGCGGTTCCAGACGTACAGGCCGATCTGGAGCGCGGAGGCGTTGCCGTAGAGCATCAGCCAGACCGCCGGGTCGATGTCGACGCCGGAGGCGCCGAGGCCGAGGAACAGGGCGCAGCTGAGCGCGGCCAGTATCCAGTTCAGGGCCGACATCGGATAGAAGATGATCATCATGGTGTAGTTGAAGAGCTTGCTCGGCGGCAGCGAGTACCAGCCCTTCCAGTACTGCTTGAGGATCGTCTCGTACGTCCCGCGCGACCAGCGCATCTGCTGGGTGAAGAAGTCCGTCCAGGCGTTCGGGCCCTCGCCGACCGCGAGGACGTCCGGGGTGTAGACCGAGCGCCACTTCCGCCCCGTGGCGGGGTTGCGGTGCCGGTGGATCTCGAACCCGGTCGCCATGTCCTCGGTGATCGAGTCGTACAGGCCGCCGATCTGCTTCAGCGCGCTGATCCGCACCGCGTTGGAGGTGCCCACGAACATGGGGGAGCCGTACCGGTTGCCGGCCCGCTGGATCAGGGCGTGGAAGAGGAACTGCTGGGACTCGGCGGCCTTGGTGACGGGGTTGTCGTAGTTGCCGTAGACCTGCGGGCCGATGACGAAGGCGACGTCCGGGTCGCGGAAGTAGCCGAGCATCCGCTCCAGGTAGTTGGGGAGCGGGACGTGGTCGGTGTCGACGGAGGCGAAGTAGTCGTAGTCGCCGCCGTGCGCCTCCAGCCAGGCGTTGTAGTTGCCGTGCTTGGTCCTGGCGCGGTGCGGGCCCTTGGGCCGGTTCCAGCGGGCGACGCCCTTGCGGGAGAAGTGGTGCACGCCGAGCCGGGCGCAGACGGCCTTGACCTCCGGGTCGTCACCCTCGTCGAGGAGCCAGACGTGCAGGACGCCCCGGTGGCGGATCTTCATGGCCGCCTCCAGGGTCTTCGTCACCATCTCCAGTGGTTCCTTGCCGGGCACGAAGGAGGTGAGGAAGGCGACCCGGGTTCCGTTTTCGGGCACCACCGGCACCGGGTCGCGGGCGACGAGGGTGGCGTGCGCGTTCGACAGTACGTTCGCACACCGGAACAGCTCGATCAGGCCGATCGCGACGAGCATGACGACGTCGAGCGCGGGCAGCCAGTCGAAGGCCGGGTAGTCGCGCTCGGTCCAGTGCCCGGGCTGGAGCAGCCAGACCAGCAGCACCACCGAGAGCAGCGGCGCCGCGGCCAGCATCAGCGCGGCCCGGACGCGGTGCGGTTCCTGCGAGAGCAGCGAGCGGTAGCGGACTTTGTAGGGCCGGCCGGGGTCGGGCTGGGTCAGCGGACCGGCCAGCCGGCTGTAGTGCTCGTAGTCGTATCTCGGCAGGGTCTTCTTGATCCGGCGGAACGTGCCCGTGGTGGACATCCGCAGCGAGTCCACCCTCAGCCGGGTGGTCTCGGACGGATCGAAGTCAGGTCCGGCGCCCGGCGGCGTCGACGTCATGAGTCATCCCCCCACACGCGGGTCAGGCGTGTTTCGTCGCGTACAGCGCCCGTCGACGGGGTTCCCCCGCACCGTCACAGACGCAACTGTGGTGGATCGCCGTCACCACATCACCCACACCTTATAGACACGGAGCGACGCCCTTCCGGTTGCATGATGCCTCCCGGCGCCCGGCCGGGACCGCCGTTCGGTGTGATCGCACGTCGAAGGCCCCCCGCGTGAGCGAGGGGCCTTCGACCGTCGGTGCGCCGCCAGGGACTCGAACCCCGGACCCGCTGATTAAGAGTCAGCTGCTCTAACCAACTGAGCTAGCGGCGCCTGCTGACCTGGCCAACCTTACCCGACCCCGCGGGGTGCTCCGGACCGCCGCCCGCCCGCCGGGAGCCGCCCGTACATCATTCGGACCGTCAACATGCGCGCCTCGCTGACCGTTGCGAAACTGACGCACGTGTACCGCAGCGGACAGGTCCGGCCGGAGTGTGAGGGAGATCGCATGGAGACGCCGGTATTCGAGGAGATCGCCCCGGCGAGCGACTGCGACTGCCCCGGCTGCCGGCACGGGCGCCGGGCACCGTCGCCCGCCCCCGCCCGCCCGGCCGCCCGGCGCGCCCTGGTCGTCGCGGTCGGCACCGCCACCGCGTGCGCCGCCGGCGTGGCCGCCGCCCTGCCGGCCGCCGCGCACGCCCCCGCGCGGCCGGGCGACCCGGCCGACGAGACCCCCGCCCCCGCCCCTGTCCAGGACACCCCCCAGGGCGAGCGGGCCCCGCTGCACGGCCCCGCCGGGGCGCCCGCCTCCCCGGAGGCCGGCGCCCCGCTGCCCGAGACCACCCGGGCCCAGATCATCGAGCGGGCGAAGAGATGGGTCGCCGCGAAGGTCCCGTACAGCATGACTTCCTACTGGTCGGACGGGTACCGGCAGGACTGCTCGGGCTATGTGTCGATGGCCTGGGGGCTGCCCGCCAACGAGTGGACCGGGAGCCTCGGGACCTTCTCCGACCGCATCACCAAGGACGAGCTCCAGCCCGGCGACATCCTGCTCTTCCACAACGAGGCCGACCCCGAGAAGGGCTCCCACGTGGTGATCTTCGGCGGCTGGACGGACACCGCGCGCACCCAGTACACGGCCTACGAGCAGACCCCGCCGCACACCCGCCAGCAGACCACGCCCTACGCCTACTGGAACAACTCCTCCCGTTACCTCCCCTACCGCTACAAGGGCGTGGTCACCGGTACGGCCGGCGGGGCACCGGCACCGGCCGCCACCGGCGCCGGCTACCCCGGCCGGGCCGCGTTCCGTCCGGGCGTGCGCGGCGACCACGTCACCCGCCTCGGCGAGCAGCTCGTGAAGAAGGGCTTCGGCGGGTTCTACCCGGCCGGTCCCGGGCCGCGCTGGGGCGAGGCGGACCGGCGGGCCGTCGAGGCGTTCCAGCGGGCCCAGGGCTGGCGCGGCGGGGCGGCCGACGGCTTCCCCGGCCCGGAGACCTGGCGGCGGCTGTTCGCCTGAGCCCCGGATTCCCCCGGATTCCCCGGCCCTTCCCCCCTTCCCCCGGATTCCCCCGGCCCTTCCCCCCTTCCCCCGGATTCCCCCGGCCCTTCCCCCCTTCCCCTCTTCCCCCGGATTCCCCCGGCCCTTCCCCCCTTCCCCTCTTCCCCCGGATTCCCCCGGCCCTTCCCCCCTTCCCCCTTCATCCCTTCATGACGCGTCTGGCGCGGAGGCTGGAGCACGCATGAGTACGACGTCCTCGACCACCTCACCCCCCGGCCCCGAGCCGGGCGGCCTGCCGGAGGGCCTGACCCGGCCGGTGCGGCTGATCCAGAACGAGGCCACCACCGAGATCCCCGTCCACCTCCTCTTCCGGGACGACCCCGAACCGGCGCCGGTGCCGTTGCGGCCCGCGGTGGTCGGCCGCCGGCACGGCACCGGGGAGCAGCCCCGGCTGCGCCGCCCGGTCTCCCGGCCGCGTCCGGCGCCCGAGATCGATCCCGGCCTCAGGGAGCGCCCGGCCCGGGTGCTGCCCGGCGCGGCGGGCGTGCTGGCCGGCGTCTGCGGCGCGGCCGGCTGCGCGGTGACGTCGTGGTGGGCGGGGGTGCTGCCGCCGCTGCTGCTGGAGGCGCTGCGGCTGCCGGCCGCCGGGGCCGGGCTCGGGCCCGCGCAGTGGGCGGCGTACGCGGGGGCCGGGGCGCTGGGCATGGCCGGCTTCGGCGGGCTGGCCCGCGGGCGGACCGGGCGGGCGTGGGTGCTGGGTCTGTTCGGACGCTACCGGGGCACGGTCCGCCGTACCGGCCTGATGTGGGTGAACCCGCTGCTGCTGCGCCGCCGGGTCGACGTCCGGCTGCGGCACTGGCGCAGCGAGCCGATGCCCGCGGCCGACGGCAACGGGGTCGCGCTCAAGGCGGTGACGCTGGTGGTGTGGCGGGTACGGGACACCGCGCGGGCCGTGCTGGGCGTCGAGGACCACGAGGCGTACCTGCGCGAGTGCGTGGAGGCGGCCCTGGCCCGGGTGCCGGTGGAGCCGCCGGGCAGCCCGCGCGCCGCGGCCGACCCGGGCGGCGAGGCACTGACCCGGCTGGTGGCGGCGGACGCGGCGGTGGTCGGCCTGGAGGTGTTCTCGGTGCGGCCGGTGCGGGCGGAGTACGCGCCCGAGGTGGCCGCCGCGATGCACCGCCGCCGGATCGCCGCGCTGGACGCGGCCCAGCGGGCCAGTCTGCTGACCTCGGTGGTGGACTCCGTGGAGGACACGGTGACCCGGCTCACCACGCGCGGGCTGGTCGAGCTGGACGACTACGAGCGAAAGGCCCTGGTGAAGGACCTCACGGTGGCGTTCTGCGCGGCGCCGGGAGCGGGTTCCGCTATTGGTATGGACATGTTCAACTAGCGGTCATAATCTGAGACTTGGTCTAGACCTGCACGGCTCACTGATCGTCCCCCACGTCCTTCCAGGGAGCGGCAGCATGCGCAAGAAGACCAAGCTCTGCACCGGAGCGGTGGGCCTGGCGGCCACCGGTGCCCTCGTGCTCACCTCCGGCGGCGCGGCCAGCGGCCACGGCTACACCGACCTGCCCGTCAGCCGGCAGAAGGTGTGCCAGAACGGCACGGTCGTCAACTGCGGTTCCATCCAGTGGGAGCCGCAGAGCGTCGAGGGTCCGAAGGGCTTCCCGGCCTCCGGTCCGGCCGACGGGCAGATCTGTTCCGCGAACAACACGCGGTTCGCCCAGCTCGACGCCCCGAAGACGCCCGGCGGCGGCGCCTGGCCGACCACCAAGGTCACCGGCGGGCAGAACTACACGTTCCGCTGGCAGTTCACCGCCATGCACGCCACCAGCGACTTCTCGTACTACGTCACCAAGCCGGGCTGGAACCAGAACCACAACCTGGCCCGGTCCGACCTCAACCTGACGCCGTTCCTGAAGGTGCCCTACGGCGGCAAGCAGCCGCCGGCCACGCTCTCCCACAGCGGGGCGCTGCCGACCGGGCTGAGCGGTCACCACGTGATCGTCGCGGTGTGGACGGTCGCGGACACGGCCAACGCGTTCTACGCGTGCTCCGACGTCACGTTCTGAGCATGCCGGAAGGGCCTCCCGCGACTGCGGGAGGCCCTTCCACGGTGTGCGCCGCCAGGGACTCGAACCCCGGACCCGCTGATTAAGAGTCAGCTGCTCTAACCAACTGAGCTAGCGGCGCATGACCCCCGCCGACCGCGCTTTTTCCGT
This sequence comes from Streptomyces daghestanicus, assembly GCF_020521275.1. Classification (NCBI taxonomy): domain Bacteria; kingdom Bacillati; phylum Actinomycetota; class Actinomycetes; order Kitasatosporales; family Streptomycetaceae; genus Streptomyces; species Streptomyces daghestanicus. The sequence continues at coordinate 377,934 of NZ_BNDX01000016.1, forward strand.
CTCGCGGGCGGCGACGAAGTAAATAATACCTGGCCCCCGGGGGTGCTCCGCACCACCGGCCGGGAACCTAGATCGCCAGGGACAGCAGCACCGGCGCCGCCCCCCGGTTCAGCGCGTCCGCCGCCCGGCGCAGCCGGTGTGCGTGGGCCACCGGCAGGGACAGCGCCAGACAGCCCACCGCGGCACCCGCGGTGACCGGCACGGCCGCGCAGACCGTGCCGACCGCGTACTCCTGGAGGTCGAGCACGGGCACGGTCGGCGGCTGGGCCGCCAGCCGGGACAGCAGCAGCCGGTCACTGGTGATGGTGCGCGAGGTGAGCCGGGCCGTCCGGTGCCGGGCCAGATGGTCGCGGCGGCCGGCGTGGTCGAGCTGGGTCAGCAGGCTCTTGCCGATCGCGGTGGCGTGCGCCGAGCAGCGGAAGTCCACCCACTCGTTGACCCTGGGGGTGCCGGGACCGTCCGCGTACTGGGTGACGCTGACCTCCCCGTCGACGTACCGGCTCAGGTAGACGGCGGCGCCGACCGCGTCGCGCAGCCGGCCCAGGGTGCGCTGGAGCTGCTCGCGCAGCGCCTCCTCACGGCCGCGCGCCGCGCCCAGCCGGGCGAGCGCCCGCCCGGTGACGTACGGGCCGTCGGCGCTCCGCTCGACGTATCCCTCCCGGCGGAGCATCCGCAGCAGCGGGGTCAGCCGCTCCCGGGTCAGACGCGTGCGGCGGGACAGCTCGGTGTCGGTGACTCCGGCGGGGTGCCGCGCCACCGTCTCCAGGACGCGCAGGGCGTCCTGGGCCCAGTGGTGCGGCGTGGCCGGCTCGTGCTGAAGCGCCACGGTGGTCTCCCCCTGCGCTCGCGCGGAACTGCCTCCACGATAGGGGCGGGAGTTCCGCGGCGGGCGGTGCTCGGCGAGATCCGCCGCCCGCCGCGGACGACGGGGCCCTGGAGTCGACGGGGCCCTGGAGTCACAGGACCGCGCTGAGGAACTCCCGGGTCCGGGCCTGCTCCGGCTCGTTGAAGATCTTCTCCGGGGAGCCGGCCTCGATGACCCGGCCGGAGTCGAACATCAGGACCTGGTCGGAGATGTCCCGGGCGAAACCCATCTCATGGGTCACGCAGAGCATCGTGATGTCCGTGGAGCGCGCGATGTCCCGCAGGACGTCGAGGACGCCCGCGACCAGCTCCGGGTCGAGCGCGGAGGTGACCTCGTCGAGGAGCAGCACCTGCGGGCGCATGGCCAGCGCCCGCGCGATCGCCACGCGCTGCTGCTGCCCGCCGGAGAGCTGGGTCGGCCGGGCGTCCCGCTTGTCGGCGAGGCCCACCAGGTCGAGCAGGTCCCGGGCCCGTTCCCCGGCCTCGTCCCGGGACATGCCGAGCACGGTCACCGGGGCCTCGGTGATGTTGCGCAGCACGGTCATGTTCGGGAACAGGTTGAACTGCTGGAAGACCATGCCGATCTTCTTGCGTATCTCCCGGACCTGCTTGTCGGAGGCCGGGAAGAGCTGCTGCCCGTCCACGGTGATGGTGCCCTCGTCGGGCTTGAGCAGCGTCATCAGCAGCCGCAGGATCGTGGTCTTGCCCGACCCGGACGGGCCGATCAGCGTGACGTGCTTGCCGGCGTCGACGGAGAAGTCGAGGTGGTCCAGGACGGTGTTGGTGCCGAACCGCTTGGTGACCCGCTCCAGGCGGATCAGCTCGCCGGCCGGCTTCCCGGGGGTCTTCCCGGGCTGGGGGAGGGTGTCAGTGGGCAAGGCGTCGCTCCAGGGCTCGCAGGGCAAGGGAGGCCAGGTAGGAGATGACGATGAAGGCCACGCCGATCACCGTCAGGGGTTCGGTGAACCGGAAGGTCTCCTGGGAGAACAGGCGGGCCTCCCCGAGCATCTCCAGCACGGTGATCGCCATCAGCATCGGGGTGTCCTTCAGCATGGAGATCACGTAGTTGCCGAGGGCGGGCACCACCCGGCGTACGGCCTGCGGCAGGATCACCGCGGTCCAGGTCCGGCGCAGCGGCAGGTTCAGCGCCGTCGCGGCCTCCCACTGGCCGGTGGGGACCGCCTCGATGCCGGCCCGGTAGACCTGCATCGTGTACGTCGAGTAGTGCAGGCCGATGCCGATGACACCGGTGGTCATCGCGGAGGCGGTGACGCCCCACTCGGGCAGCACGTAGAAGAGGAAGAACAGCTGCACCAGCAGCGGGGTGTTGCGCACGAACTCCGTGACGATCCCGACCGGCCAGGTCACCCAGCGCGACGGCACCCGCGTCAGCAGCGCCCACACCAGGCCCAGCACGAACGAGATCACCGAGCCGAGGACCAGGATCTGCAGGGTGACCAGCAGCCCGTCCCAGAAGTGCGGCATGAAGTCGGACACCGCGGTCCAGTCCCAGTTCATCGCGCACCCGCCTCGATCCCGGCCGGCTCCGGCCGGGTCGTCTTCGTGACCGGCCCCTTGCCGACGCCCGCCTTCAGCTTCTTCTCCAGTCCGCGCATCATCCGCGTGAGCAGGAAGGCGATCACGAAGTAGATGAGGAGGACGTACGTGTAGATCTCCGCGCTCTCCTGGAGCGCGAGGCGGACCAGGTTGCCGCTGAACGCCAGGTCGCCCATGCCCATGATCGACACCAGGGCGGTGCCCTTGAGCAGTTCGATCAGCAGGTTGCAGAAGGGCGGGATCATCTCCGGCACCGCCTGCGGCAGCAGGATCAGCCGCAGCCGCTGCCACGGCGTGAAGCTGAGCGCGATGCCGCCCTCCTGCTGCGCCGGGTCGACGGCGAGCAGCCCGCCGCGCACGATCTCCGCGCCGTACGCCCCGTAGGTCAGGCCGAGCGCCAGCGTGCCCGCCCACAGCGGGACGAGCTGCCAGCCGAAGGCCGGGGGCAGCACGAAGAACACCCAGAAGATCATCACCAGCGCGGAGGTGCCGCGGAACACCTCGGTGTAGAGGCCCGCGAGGAAGCGGACGATCCACAGCCGGTGGGTGCGCGCCACGCCGGCCGCGAAGGCGACGGCCGTCGCGAGGAGTGCCGAGCAGACGAGCAGCTGGACCGTGACCCAGACGCCCTTGAGCACGAGTTCCCACAGTCCCGGGGTCATCCGCCGCACAGCTCCTTCGCGGTCAGATCCGTCATCTCGTCCTCGGTGAACCCGAACGGCCGGAGGATGCGGAGCAGTTCACCGCTGTCCTTGAGCTTGTGGAGTTCCTCGTTGAAGGCGTCCCGGAGGTTGGTCTCGGTGGGCCGGAAGGCGAACCCGCCGCCGTCGACGTGCGGTTCGCCGTCGACGACCGGCCGGAAGGCCTCGGTCACCTCGGCCTTGCCGGACTTCTTCACCACCTCGCGGGTGGTCAGCGCGGTCCCCGCGAACACGTCCACCCGCCCGGCCTCGACGGCGTTCAGCCCGGCCACCTGGTCGGGGACGATGAGGATGTCGCTCTCCTCGTACCCGGCCTCCACCGCGTAGGCGATCTCCGCGTATCCGGTGCCGGTGGCGAACCTGGCCTTCTTCGCGACGACGTCCTGATAGTTCCTCAGCCCCAGGGGGTTGCCCTTGCGGACGATGAAGGAGTCGAGCATCTGGTAGTCGGGGTCGGAGAAGATGACCTGTTCGCAGCGGTCGGGATTGATGTACATCCCGGCCGCGACGACGTCGAACTGCTGGGACGCCAGGCCCGGGATGAGCGAGCCGAACTCGGTCGGCACCGGCTGCACCCGGTCCACGCCGAGCCGCTTGAAGATGACCTTGGCCAGTTCCGGCGCCTCGCCGGTCAGTTCACCGTCCTTGTCGATGTACCCGAAGGGGATCTCCCCGGCGATGCCGAGCCGGGCCACACCCTGCGCCCGGAGCCGGTCGAGCAGATCACCCCCGTCGCCGTCCGACGCCGTGGCCACCCGCGAGCATCCGGCGGCCCCGAGTGCGCCGAGCGCCGCGACCCCCGCGAGCAGCGACCGGCGAGTGGGCCCGGATATCCCGGACGTACGGTCCGTTCGTCCCCGTGGCGGGGTTCTGTGTGGTGGAGCCATGGGCGCGCGCCTTCCCGACTCCCCGGAAGTCATGCGGCCTTTTTCGAGCCGAGTCGGGACGCCGGGGGTGCGGCCCGCGCCGGGGCGCCGTGCCGGGCTGCCGGGGCCGAGGCGCCGTGCCGGGACGCCGTGCTGGGGTGCCGAGGTCAGGGCGCCGGGCCGGGACGCCGTGCCGGGGTGCCGAGGTCAGGGCGCCGGGCCGGGGCGTCGTGCCGGGGTGCCGAGGTCAGGGCGCCGGGCCGGGGCGTCGTGCCGGGACGCCGTGCCGGGCGTCGCGTCGCGGAGGCTCAGCCTCCGTCGGGCCGGGCCGACGTCACGGAGAAGCCCTCGCCGCCGTACAGCGATTCGTACACGACCTCCACGGCGAGCCGGCGGTCGATCAGGTCCCACATCTCCCGGAACCGGCCGGGATCGCCGCCCTCCAGGCTCACCAGGAAGACCGCCTGCCCGGCGAGCAGGACGGAACCCGGCCGCAGCGAGTACGTCCTCGGCCACGCCTCCGGCGGGAACAGCCGGGGTTTCACCTCCCGGTCCCACGCCCCGACCACCACGCCGTCCAGCGACACCGTGCTGCGGGTGACGACCGCCGGCCCCAGTCCGGCGTTGACGATCTTCAGCCCCACCAGGTCGTCCTGCCGTATCCGCCGGAACCGCAGCAGGGGTCTGACCGACTGCCGGTTGTGCAGCCGGGTCGCCCGGGTCTGCGACCAGCTCACCCAGAGCGACCCCAGGGCGATGACGGTGGCGGCGACCGCGATGACCGTCTCCGCGCTCATCCGGCACTTCCCCCGGACACCCGGGGACCGCGAGGCCACCGGTCCGCCGGCCCCCGCACCCGCGCGAGGTCGGGATCGCTCATGCACCCTCCCGGGGCGTCGGTGTCCGGATACCCACCCTCGGCCCTCGCCGGCCGCGTTCGGCCCGCCGCCCACGGGCCGGCTCACGGCGGCGGTGCTCCGGGGGCGGGCGCGCGGCGTGTCCGGGGCGCGGGCGGACCGGCCGTCCACGCTCGCACCGCGACCCGCCGTCGTCAACGGGCCCGGCCCCTCGCGCCTCTCTCGGCCGACCCGGTGACGATGTGGGCGGCAGCGCGTCGACGGGGTACCCGTGCCGTGGGCCGTACCGGGCGCGGGCCGATCCGGCGGCGCGCGGCCCCGGCCCCGTGGCGGAGCGACAGCAGGAAGGGCGGACATGACAGCACTGGGATTCCTGTACCCGGGCCACTCCGGCGAGGACGACTACCCACGCATCGAGCAACTGCTGGGCAGCGACATCCGGGTGGACCTGGTGCACACCGACCCCGGCGAGGGCGCGCACCGCGTGGACACCCTGCGGGACATGGGCTCGCCGGCGCGGCTGGCCGCCGGAGTGGAGGAGCTGCGGCTCTCCGGCGCCGAGGCCGTGGTGTGGGCCAGCACCAGCGGCGGCTTCACCCATGGCTGGGACGGCGCCCGGGAGCAGATCCGCTCGCTCGCGGCGACGGCCGGGATGCCGGCCTCCTCGACCTCCCTCGGCTTCACCCACGCGGTACGGGAGCTGGGGGCGCGCCGGGTCGCGGTCGGCGCGGCCTACCCGCAGGACGTCGCCGGGCTCTTCGCGGAGTTCCTGCGCGCGGCCGGCCTGGAGGTCACCGGCGTGCACGGCGCGGGGCTCGGCACGGCGGCCGAGGCCGCCGCGTGGGGCGAGGCCGAGCTGCTGGCGCTGGTCCGGGCGGCCGACCGCCCCGGGGCGGAGGCCGTCCTGCTGCCCGGCACGGCCCTGCGCACGGCCGCGCACCTCCCGGCCCTGGAGAAGGAGGCGGGCAAGCCGGTCCTCACCGCCAACCAGGTCACCGTCTGGGAGGGCCTGCGGCTCGCGGACCGCCGGGTGAACGCGCCGGAGCTGGGCGCGCTGTTCACCCGGGAGCCGCTGGTGCAGGTCTGAGGACACGCGAAGGGCCCCCGTACCAGCTGGTACGGGGGCCCTTCTGCGGAGCGCCGGGCAGGCCTTGCACCTGCATCTCCCCGCAGGAAGCGGGACGTCTTTCCTTGGACCACCAACGCGTGTCCGTCCGGCCAGGGTTGCCCCCGCCGTTCGGTGCATGATGATCATACCGCAGTTGAGCGGGACACGCACACCGGGCGTCGCCCGGGTGAGCGCGGCCCGGCGGGTAGGTTCGCCGGGTACCCCGGTGATCGTCCGGGGCGGAGGCGAGGACGGTGGCATGGCGGACGACCGGTGGCTGTCGGAGCGGGCCTGGGCGGCGGAGGCCGCCGTCTCCGACGGCTTCGACCTCTCGCAGTGCGTACGCGAACCGATCCACCTCCTGGGTGGCATCCAGTCCTACGGCTCCCTGCTGGCGGTGGACCCGGCCACCGGCCGGGTGGAGGTCGCCGCCGAGAACACCGGCACGTTCTTCGGCGTGCCGGCCGAGGCCCTCGTGGGCGAGCCGGTCACCCGCGTCCTGTCCGCCGACTACTACGCGGAGGCCCTGGCCGGCACGGCCGGGGACGAGGAGGTGCCCGTGGCCTTCCCCGTCGTCGCCGGACACGGCTGGGCGACCGGCGGCCCGGTCGACGTCTCGGCCCACCGCCGGGACGGCCTGCTGGTCCTGGAGTTCGAGCCCAGATCCGTCGACGCCCCCGCCTTCTCCGCCTTCTACCAGGGCGTACGGCGGGCCCTGGCGCGGCTGCGGGCCGCCACGACCGTCGAGGACTGCTGCGCCGTCGCCGCCCGCGAGGTGCGCGCGCTGACCGGCTTCGACCGGGTGGTGGTCTACCGCTTCGACGGCGACGACGGGCCCGGCGAGGTGATCGCCGAGGAGGTCACCGACGGGTGGGAGCCGTGGCTGGGCCTGTGGTTCCCGGCGACCGACATCCCGCCGCAGGCCCGGCGGCTGTACCGGGAGAACTGGATCAGGGTGATCAGCGACGTCGACGACGCGACCGTAGGGCTGCGGCCCGGGGTGCGGCCGTCCACCGGGGCGCCGCTGGACCTGTCGCAGGCCGCGCTGCGGACCGTGTCCGGCTTCCACCTGGAGTACCTGCGCAACATCGGGGTGCGCTCCTCGATGTCGGTGTCCGTGCTGCGGGAGGGACGCCTGTGGGGGCTGGTCGCCTGCCACGGCGCCGGCCCCGTGCGGCCGGCCCCGGAGGTGCGGTCGGCCTGCGAGATGTTCGGCACCGCCTTCTCCCTGCACCTGGCCGTGATCGAGGAGCGGGAGCGGGCGGACGCGCTGGCCGAGTCCGGGCGGCGCGCGGCGTCGGTGGCGCGGCTCCTGGAGGAGGGTCTGGAGGACCGCTTCACCGAGCACGCCGGGGCCGTCGCCGACCTGCTGCGGGCCGACGGGGTCCTGCTCCGCCGCGACGGCCGTACGGCGGGCGGCGGCGACGCCTTCCCCGAGGACCTGGTCCGGGCACTGGGCCGGCGGGCCGCCGGACTCACCCCGGGCGAGGTCTGGGCGACCGACCGGCTGGCCGAGCTGCCGGCCGGCGAACCGGCCGACGACCTGACCGACGCACCGGCCGGCGGTTCAGCCGGCGATCCGGAGGGGGAACCGTCCGACGGGCCGGCAGGCGACCCGCAGCCCTGGCCGGCGGGCGTGCTGATGGTGCCGGTCAGCCGTCGCGGCGACTTCCTCGCCTGGTCCCGGCGGGAGCGTCCGGCGCCCCGGCAGTGGGCCGCCGACCCGGCCACCCCGCTCAGGGTCGGCCCGCGCGGCGAGCGGCTCACCCCGCGCGGCTCCTCGGCGGTGTTCCGGGCGACGATGCGCGGCCGGAGCCTGCCGTGGTCCGCCCGGGACGAGGCCGCCGCCCGGGAGCTGTGGCGGCTGCTGACCGAGCTGGTGCTGCGGCACGCCGACGCCGTGACCCGCCTCAACGAGGAGCTGCGCACGACCAACGAGGACCTGGCCTCCTTCGCCCACGCCGCCGCGCACGACCTCAAGGAGCCCCTGCGCGGCATCTCCAACGCGGCCACCTTCGCCCTGGAGGACGCCACCGGGCTGGACGCGGTGACCCTGCGCCGGCTGCGGACGACGCGGCGGCTCGCCGACCACATGGACGCCCTGCTCAACTCGCTGCTGCACTACTCCCGGCTGGGCCGGGCCGGCCTGCGGGTGACGGAGACCGACCTGGGCGCGGCGCTGGACGCGGCCGTCGAGGTGGCCGGGCCGCGCCTGGCGGAGCAGCGGGTCACCCTGCGCCGCGGGGCGCTCCCCCGGCTGCGGGCCGATCCCGACCGCCTGCACGAGGTGCTGGTCAACCTGCTGGTCAACGCGGCCAAGTACGCCCGTGACGGCGTCGACCGCTGGGTGGAGGTGTCGGCCCGGCGCGGCCCGGCGGGGGAGACGGTCGTCGTGGTGCGGGACAACGGCATCGGCATCCCCGCCGAGCAGCAGGACGAGGTGTTCGGCCTGTTCCGCCGGCTGCACGCGGCGTCCGAGCGGGGCGGCGGCACGGGGGTGGGCCTCGCCGTGGTCAAGCGGATCGTCGAGCGGCACGGCGGCCGGATGTGGCTGGAGAGCGAGCCGGGGGTGGGCACGGCGTTCTTCTTCACGCTGGGCGCCCCGCCCGCGTCCGGGTGAGCGGGGCGGATCAGAGGCCGGTGCCCGGCCCGGACTGCTGCCGCCAGTAGTCGACCGCACCCTTGAGGACCGTACGGAACAGCCTGAAGTTGACCGGTTTGTAGATGTAGCTGTCGGCGCCGGCCGCGTAGCTGGCCTCCACCTCGTGGGGTGAGGTGGAGGAGGTGAAGACCACCACGGTGACGTCCCGCAGTTCCGGCCGGGCCCGGATCGCGGCCAGCAGGGCGTGCCCGCCGACCCCCGGCATGTTCAGGTCGAGCAGGATCAGCCCCGGCAGCTCCTCGCGGGCCAGCAGCGCCTCCACCAGGCCGTCACCGCGGGCGACGAACTCGGTCCGCAGGTCGGGGTGGGTCTGGCGCAGGGCGCGTTCGATCGCCTCGGTGTCCTCGGGGCTGTCCTCCACGACGAGGACGCTGCCGGGGTCGAGGCGCCCGGTGCCGGTCCCGGCGGTCACGGCCGTCCCTCCAGCCGCGCGACGAGCACGGCGGTGTCGTCGTTGCCCGTGGTCCGGAACTTCGACGCCCGGGCGATCAGCTCGGCCGCCGGGTCGGGCCGCTCGGCGCACTCCGCCACGGCCGCCGGCAGCAACTCCTCGAACATGGTGCCCTCCGCCGAGCGCGCTTCGGTCAGACCGTCGGTGAACATCACCAGGGTGTCACCCGGCGACATCGTCAGCCGCGCGGGTTCGACGCCGATGTCGGGCACCACCCCCAGGAACACCCCGGCGCCCGGTATCTCCTCCACCTGTCCGCCGGCCCGCCGGACGAGCGGCCTGGGGTGGCCGGCGGTGACGACCTCCACCGCGTACTCCGCTCCGCCGGTGGGCGTGAGGAGGGCGACCAGCGCGGTGACGAAGCGGTTCGCCGACTGGTCGAGGAGGGTCGCGTTCAGCCGTTCCAGGGCGTTGGCGGGGGAGGTGCCGTCCTCCAGCAGGGTGCGCAGGGTGTTCCGCGCCAGCCCGGTCATCGCCGCGGCCTCGGCGCCGCGTCCGCACACGTCCCCGATGACCAGGGCGAGCCGTCCGTCCCGGTCGACGACGGCGTCGTAGAAGTCGCCGCCGACGTCCAGGGAGTCGTCGGCGACCTCGTAGGCGGAGTGCAGGGCGACGCCGGGCCAGGTCGGCAGGGCGCGCGGCAGGAGCTGGAACTGGAGCAGCTCGACGTGGCGGCGGCGCTGCTCGTAGGCGGTGGTGGTGTCGATGGCCAGGGCGGCGCGCAGCGCGAGGTCGCGCAGCATGCGGGGGGTGGCCACGTCCTCCAGGTCGCGCTGGTAGGTGAAGGTGAGGGTGCCGATCGCCTTGCCCCGGGCACGCAGCGCGTTCACCGTGACCGCCCGGACGGCTGTGCCGGGTCCCGCGGCGCCGGGGCCGAACGGTCCGCCGTCCAGCCCGGCACCGCTGAGCCGCACGTCCTCGCCCTGGTCGACGGCGCGGCCGAGCAGCGCCGCGAGCCACCGGTCGTCCCGGGCGAGGCCGTCCAGCCAGGGCTGCGCGACGGCGGCGACGTGCGCGGACGCCACGGGGGTCAGCCGTCCGCTGCGCTGGAACAGGTGGACGACGCACCCCTCGGCCACGGCGGGCACCGCCAGCCGGGCCACCCGTCCGAGGGTCTCCTGCACGTCCAGGCTGGAGTCCATCTGGAGCGACGCCTCGGCGAGGAAGGCGTCCTCGGTCTGCCGGCGCTCGTGCTCGCGCGACTGCGTGACGCGCCGGTGGCTGGCGACGAGCACCTCGCTCAGCTGGACCAGCCTCGGCACGAGGTCGGCGTCGGGCTCCGGCCGCCCCGCGAGACCGACGCAGATGGCCGCCCAGTCGCCGTCGCCGTCACCGAGCCCGAACCGGGCCTCCAGCGCCCAGCGCGCCCCCGCGTCCCGGAGGACGTCTCCCTCCGGGGCGAGCGCGCCGTGCCCCGCCCCCAGATCGTGCAGGTGTACGACCGGACGGCTGTCGGGACCGGGGGCCGGCCGGGGCGGGAAGGCGGCCGTCGCGCGCGGCGGGCCGGCGGTCGTCGTCAGGGGCTCCCCGGCCGTCGCCCGCCGCAGGTAGCGCAGCTCGCCGTGGCGCCAGCGCGTCCCCGTGACGGCCAGGACGCCGGGCTCGGTGAGGATCAGCGTGTACACGTGCCGGGACATCTCGGTGACGTCGGCCACGTCCTGGGACGCCTGCCACAGTCCGTGCAGCCGTGCCGGCCACTGTCTGTCACCCGGTGCCGTGGGCTCGTTCACACCGCTCAAGGGCCTACCGCCTGTCCGTCTGCGCGTCATGCCCCCGGCTCGGGGCTGGGCCGCCACTGGCCGGACAGCTGCTTCCACGGTACTGCCGGACGCGGACCGGCCACCAACGCGGCGACCGGCACGACGAAGGCCCGGTCCGCTCACCGAGCGGACCGGGCCTCTCCTCTGGAGCGCTGGGCAGGCCTTGCACCTGCATTTCCCCGCAGGAAGCGGGGCGTCTTTCCTTGGACCACCAACGCACTGCCGTCCGGCGGGAGTTGCCTCCGCCCTTCAGCGCACGATGATCATACCGCAGAGTTCCGGGTGATCAACTCTTGCGGAGGAGGGGCAGCCGCTCCATGCGCGTACGCAGGTGAGTGGCGAGGAAGTCCGGGGCGTCGACGCCTTCGATGACCGCACCGAGCGTGTCGTGCAGCGCGGTGACCGTCTCCCGGACGACGTCGCGTACCTGCTCGGGGTCCGCGCCGAGGGCCAGGGCGAACCATGTATCCGTCCGGGTGGCGCAGTGACCAGTCTCGACGATCACCCGGCCGATTGCCTCACGCGTTCCCCGGTCCCTGTCGGCGGGAAGCACGTCGAAAACCTGAGCGAAGTCTTCTTGGTGGACACGGGCCCCGGCGGGCGTTCTGTCGAAGCGACGGATGGCGAACGCGGTACGGACAGCGGGACGATCTCATGGTCGGGGGTGTCGATTCCGGCGGCCTTCGCCCAGCTCGTCACGGCAGGAGGTTGGCGAACCGGCTGGGCACACCGGTGAGCTCATCCGCCGCCGGCCCGGGATCGTATGCGAAGGCCAGGCCGGGCACAGGGTGGTCGATGCCGATGTCCCACATCGACGCGCTGCGCCACCACGGCCTCCTCTCCTGTCGGACCTGCGCTTGCGTGGATAGCGGAACGGGCTGCGACAGTCACGGCCGGTGTCACGCCGTGCGCCCCAGTTCGCACCACACGACCTTCCCCCGGTCGCCCCCGCCGGCCAGCGGTTGCCAGCCCCACGCGTCGGCGCAGGACCGCACCAGCGTCAGCCCTCGTCCGCCTTCGTCGTACGGCGCCGGAGCGAGGCCCTCCGGGGGTTCCGGGGGTGAGGGGTCCGCGTCCCACGCGCCGATCCGGAGGACACCGGCCGCCGACCAGTGGACCCGCAGGGCGGCCGGGCCCTTGGTGTGCAGTACGGCGTTGGCGACCAGTTCGGCGGCGAGCAGCTCCGCGAGGTCGGCCAGCCGGATCAGCCCGTGGAGGGTGAGGACCAGCCGGACGGTACGGCGGGAGACGGTGACGGCGCGGGGGTCGTTCGGGATGTGGAGGGAGTATTCCCAGGGGACGATCTCGGGCATGGGGGGTCCTCGGCATTCTCCGGGGAGGGTCGATGGGCGCGGTGTCATTGCCGGGCCGCTGAGCATGGCGGACCGGTGCGCTTCCGGCGCCCCTTAGTGTCACTGGGTACGCGGTGCGTCACTCAAGGTAGACATTAAAATTAACCTGGAGCAAGCCGGTTGCGTACTCTGACACCCGAACGAGTTGAGCGAAAGGCCCGCGAATGGGAACGAGGCGTGAACCGACAGCGCGGCAGTTGCGCCTGGCGACCGAACTGCGCCGGCTGCGTGACGCGGCGGGGCTCAGTGCTCGCGAGGCGGCAGCTCTGCTCGGCGTCAACTCGGTCCAGATCAGCCAGATCGAAGCGGGTACCACCGGGGTCAGTGAGCAGCGCCTGCGGCGTCTGGCGGCCCATTACGCCTGCACCGACACCGAGTTGGTGGACGGGCTGGCGGCCATGGCCGCCGACCGGACGCGAGGCTGGTGGGAGGAGTACAGAGGGCTGCTTCCCACGTCTTTCCTCGATCTGTCCGAGCTGGAGTGGCACGCCACCTTCCGCTGGGACGTCGACTTCCTGCATGTGCCCGGCCTCCTCCAGACCGAGGACTACGCACGCGCCCTCTTCTCCCGAAGGGTTCCGGAACTCCCGGCTGACGAACGGGAGACGCGGGTGCGGCACAGGATGGAACGGCGGGTCGTGATCGACGGCGAACGCCCCATCCCCTACGTGGCGCTCGTCCATGAGGCGGCACTGCGCATCAGAGTCGGGGGCCGAGCCGCCATGCGGGCCCAGCTCGGCCGTCTGCTGGAACTCTCCGACGCCGACCATGTGACCGTGCGGGTGATCCCTTTCGACCTGGACGACTTCGCCGATGTCACCGCCGCCATGGTGTACGCCGGTGGTCCGGTGCCCAAGTTGGACACCGTCGTACGCGACGGCCCGCACGGTGTCCTGTACATCCACTCCGAGGCGCAACTCGCCGTGTTCCGGACGCTGTTCCGTAGAGTGGAAGCCGTGTCACTTGAGCCCGACCGCTCACGTGATCTCGTCCGGCGACTGGCGGAAGAACTGTGAGGTGCACCGTGCTCGCTCCTGGCGACTGGCGTAAGTCTTCGTACTCGGGCAGCGGGGACGGCAACGCCTGCGTCGAAGTCGCTCCCCTCGGCCTCGCAATAGCCGTCCGCGACTCCAAGGACCCCGGGCGCGGTCACCTCGCCCTCGGTGAGGCCGCCTTCGGCGCGTTCCTCGCCGCGCTCAAGGCTTCTCGCCAGGGCTGACCGCCGCCCCTGCGCCGACGTCGGGGACGGGGTCGGGGAGGTCGTCCGGGGCCGGCCGGCCCAGGAGCCAGGTCAGCAGGGGACCCGCCATCGCGGTGGTCACCACGGCCATGACGACCATGAGCGAGTACAACCCCTGCCGCAGGAAGCCCAGTTGCAGACCGACGTTCAGGACGATCAGCTCGGTCAGCCCCCGGGTGTTCATCAGCGTGGCCAGCGCGGCCGACTGCCGTACCGGCATCCGGTTGGCGCGGGCCGCCGCGAACGCGCCGAGGAACTTGCCGCCCACCGCCACCAGCAGGATCAGCGCCAGGTCCCCGAGGCCGCCCGCGTCGAGGCCGGACAGATCGACCTGGAGGCCGGCGACCAGGAAGAACACCGGCAGCAGCAGGGTGCTGCTCATGTGCCCCAGCCGGTCGTGCACCTCGCGCCGGAGCGGGCCGGTGCCGGAGCGCGGCAGCACGGCGCCGAGCAGGAACGCGCCGAAGATGTAGTGCAGCCCCACCCACTCGGTGGCCGCCGCCGACAGCAGCAGCCCCACCAGCAGCCCGGCGAAGACGGCAGGGGTGAGCCGCAGCGGCGCCTGCCGGTCCGCCCACCGGCGCAGCAGCGGACGCACCACGAACAGCATGCCGAGCAGATAGGGCACCGCCAGCAGGATGCGCCACTGGTCGGGACCGGCCGCCCCGCTCAGGGCGACGACCCCGGCCAGCAGCGACCAGGCGAGGACGTCGTCGATGGAGGCGCAGGCCAGCGCCACCACGCCCAGCGGCGTACGGGTCATGCCCCGGTCGGTGAGGATGCGGGCCAGCACCGGGAACGCGGTGATCGACATGGCGATGCCGATGAACAGCATGAACGCCGTACGGTCGTCCGTGCCGTGCCGGTCCATGAGGACGAGGGCGAGCGCCGCGCCGAGGCCGAACGGCAGGACGATCGAGCTGACCGAGACGGCCGGGGCGATGCCCCCGCTGCCCCGGATCAGGCCGGTGTCCCACTCCAGCCCGACGATGAACATGAAGACCGCGACCCCGACCGCGGCCAGGGCGCTGAGCAGCGGCCGGGTGCTGCCGGGGAAGAGGGCGTCCGACACGGCCCCGTGGAACAGGGTCGGGCCCAGCGCGATACCGGCGAGGACCTCCCCGATCACGGCGGGCTGGCCCAGCCGCCGGGCCAGCGCGCCGAGCAGGCGGGCGAGGAGCACCAGCACGGCCAGGCCGACGAGGAGGGAGGTGGTCTGGTGAGTGGTCATGTGGTCCGACTCCGTCCTTGGCCGCCTACCGGCCGCGGGCTCGTTGCCGAGTCGGGCCGGGCGGAAGGCCAGGTGAGCGACGTGGAGCGCGGGGCGGGCGGGGAGGTCCGCAAGGGGGATGCCGAACACGGAGACGAGTCGATTTGTCGATGCCGGAGGCCGGCCTGCCCAGCGTAGGAGCACCTCGCGCCCGGCCTCGGAACCGCCGGGCGAAGGTCCGGAACCGGCCCCTCTTTGTCCGGCCGTGCCACGTTGACAAGGTGCCGTTGCGTCCACGGCCGGAAGGCCCCCGCCCGGCCGGAACCGGAATAAGCCCACCGCCCCGCCGGTTGTCCCTTGGGCGAAACGTCACCCCGAGCCAGGAGGCCCCACCATGTCCGCAGACGCCGCAGAGGAAATCCGGGGCACCGCCCAGGGCACCGCCCCCGTCCCCCTCTCCGTCCTGGACCTGGTCACCGTGGGGGCCGGCCGGACCGCCTCCGACGCGCTGCGCACCGGCGTCGAGATCGCCAGGCTCGCCGAGAGCCGCGGCTACCACCGGTACTGGGTCGCCGAGCACCACTCCATGCCCGGCGTGGCCTCCTCGTCGCCCGCCGTGATCCTCGCCCACCTCGCCGCGTACACCGAGCGCATCCGCCTCGGCTCCGGCGGTGTCATGCTCCCGAACCACGCCCCGCTGGTCATCGCCGAGCAGTTCGGCACGCTGGAGGCCATGGCCCCCGGCCGCGTCGACCTCGGCCTCGGCCGGGCCCCCGGCACCGACGGCGCCACCGCCGCCGCCCTGCGCCGCAGCGACCGGCTGCACGAGGGCGCCGACGACTTCCCGCAGCAGCTCGTCGAGCTGACCCGGTTCCTGGACGACGACTTCCCCGACGGGCACCCCTACGGCCGCATCCACGCCGTGCCCGGCCCGGTGCAGGCGACCTCCCCCGGCGGCGTGCAGTCCCCGCACCGCCCCCCGGTCTGGCTGCTGGGCTCCTCCGGCTTCAGCGCCCGCCTGGCCGCCACCCTCGGCCTGCCCTTCGCCTTCGCCCACCACTTCTCCGCGCAGAACACCATCCCCGCGCTCGACCTGTACCGGGAGAACTTCCGCCCGAGCGAGGTCCTCGCCGAGCCCTACGCCCTCATCGGCGTCGCCGCCCTCGCCACCGACGACGAGAAGGAGGCCCGGCGCCAGGTGCTCGCCGCCGCGCTGAACATGGTCCGGCTGCGCACCGGCCGGCCCGGACTCGTCCCGACGCCCGAGGAGGCTGAGGCGTACGACTTCAGCCCGCTGGAGGAGGAGTTCGTCGCCTCCTGGAACGCCAACGTCATCCACGGCACCCCGGACGCCGTCCGGGCCGGCCTCGACGACCTCCAGAAGCGCACCGGCGCCGACGAGCTGATGATCACGGCCAACGCGCACGGCGGCGACGTACGCCTGCGCTCCTACGAGCTGATCGCCGACGCCTACGGCTTGCCCGCGACCGCCTGAAGCAGCAGCTCGGAGATCCGCTCGGGCGGCACGGGACGGGAGTACAGCCAGCCCTGCCCCGTGTCGCAGCCGATCCGGCGCAGCCGCCTGGCCTGGTCGGAGGTCTCCACGCACTCCGCGGTGACCGTCAGCCCCAGCCGGTGGGCGAGCTGCACCATCGCCTCCACGATGACCTCGTCCGCCGGACTGGTGTCGTCCCCGTCCCGCTCGGCGCCGCGCGCCTCGTACTGGAAGCCGCGGACGAAGGACCCGTCCAGTTTCAGCACCGAGACCGGCAGCCGGCTGAGGTAGGCCAGGTTCGAGTAGCCCGTGCCGAAGTCGTCGATGGCGATGTGCACACCCATGTCGCTGAGCGCCTTCAGGGCCTGCAGCGGACGGCCCGCCGAGCCCATCACCGCGGACTCCGTCAGCTCCAGTTGCAGCAGCTCCGGGGCGAGGCCGGTCTCGGCGAGGGTGCGGGCCACGTCCGCCACCAGGTCGGAGTCCCACACCTGGCGCACCGCCACGTTGACGCTGACGAAGATCGGCGGCTCACCGGGGCGGTCGAGCTGCCAGCGGCGGGCCTGCTCGCACGCCGTGCGCAGCACCCAGCGGCCCAGGGGAACGATCGAGCCGTCCTCCTCCGCCAGTGCGATGAACCGATTCGGCGCCAGTACGCCGAACTGAGGATGATTCCAGCGGATGAGCGCCTCGACCCCGCGCAGCCGGCCGTCCTCCATGCCGACCAGCGGCTGGTACTCCAGCGCGAACTCGCCGCGCTCGATCGCCGGGCGGAGCGTGGCGGCGAGGGCCTGACGGGTCATCCGGTGCGCGTTGCGCTCCGGGTCGAAGAGGGTCCAGCGGGCCTTGCCGTCGGCCTTGGCCCAGTACAGCGTGGTGTCGGCGGCCTGCATCAGGGCGGTCGGGGTGGTGCCGGCGGCGTGCCGCTCCACCACGCCGACCGAGGCGGTGACCGAGAGGCGGCGGCCGGAGAGGTCGACGGGTTCGCGCAGCGCGGTCAGCGCCGACTCGGCGAGGTCGGCGAGCTGGTCGGTACCGGTGGACCCCTCCACCAGCAGCGCGAACTCGTCCCCGCCGAGCCGGGCCACCAGCGGCGTGCCGGCCCTCGGCTGGGCGGCCTCCTCGGCGCAGCGCGTCAGCCGCTCGGCCACGGCCGCCAGCAGCCGGTCCCCGGCACGGTGCCCGAGGGTGTCGTTGACGGCCTTGAACCCGTCCAGGTCGAGGTAGCACAGGCCGATCCGCCCGGTGCCGGCCTCATAGGACTCCGGCTCCAGCGCGGCCGTGAGCCGCTCGAAGAACAGCGCCCGGTTGGGCAGCCGGGTCACCGGGTCGTGCATCTGCAAGTGCCGCAGCCGGGCCTGGAGTTCGTGCCGCGCGCTGATGTCGGCCACCGACAGCAGCAGTCCGGCCTGCTCGCCGCCCAGCGGCTCCACGGTGATCTGCGCCCACAGGAACTCGCCGTCGGGGCGCTTCAGCCGCCGGGTGCAGCGCAGCCGGGACCGCCGGCCCGAGAGCACCTCCCGGTAGGCCCGCCAGGCCCGCGGGTCGCCCGCGAGGTCCGCCAGGTCCGCCGCCGCGCGCCCGGTCAGCGCCCCGGGCGGGGTGCCGAACAGCGCGCCGAGGGTGTCGTTGGCGCTGACGACCGTCCCCTCGGGGTCGACCACGGCCATGGCGAGGGGGGCCGCGGTGAAGGCCGAACGGTAGGCGGGGGGTTCCGCACGACCCGTACGGGAAGCACTGCGCGCCATCTCGACGTCACCCTGTGTGACGGCCGACCCGTCGAGGTCTGCCGCGGGCGCCGGCCCTTCGGACGTTCCGCTCACCGCTAGCTCCCGCAGTGCCTCGATCTCTGTCCGTGCAGGAAAGTGTGCCGATCATAGAGGGTGACTCCCGGCCCTTCCAGCCGTGCGACGGCCACCGGTTTCCGACGACCTACCTGACAGATCGTTTCTGCTCGCACCTGGCCGGGTCCTAAACACTGCCGACCAGTTGTGACGTTCTGTACAGGGGCGCAGGGAAGCACTTGCGCCATTCGGCTCGCTCCGCGAGCGACTCACCCGTCCGGCCCAGACGAACAGGGCGCGATACGACAAATCTGCACAAGCTGGGTGCGGTGTTCCCTGGAACCGCATCCGGAGGTCGATGTGCCGCGCCAGCTCCCCCTGAGGCGACTTCCCCGCGAGGCCCTCAAGGGCCCCGGCGCGGGCGGCCGGCCGGGCGGCGGGGCCCGTTCGCGGCTGCGCAGTACGGCGGCGGTGGCGACCACCCTGTCCGCGCTGGCGGCGACCTCCCTGATCACCGCCCCCTCGGTGGCCGAACCCTTCTCGCCCGCCCCCTGCGCCCTGGAGCGCACCACGGCGCACCACTCCGAGGGCCTGGACTCCTGGAACGCCGCCTATCCGCGCCCCACCCGCGCGCTGGACGCGGTGATGGTGTTCCTGTCCTTCCCGGACTCCCGCCCCCGGTCCACGCCGCGCGACCTCACCGCCGACCACTTCCCGGCCACCACCCGCTTCTTCCAGCGGGCCTCCTACGGCAGGTTCACCCTCCGCCCGCACCCGCTGCGGCACTGGACCGCCATGCCCCGGCCCTCGACGTCGTACGCCATACAGCGGGACTGGGGCGCCGGGCACCGCGCCGCCTATCTGCGCGACGCGCTCGCCGCCGCCGACCGGCACGTCGACTTCTCCCGCTACGACGTCGTCTACTTCGTCGCCGACCCGGACGCGCCCGGGGTGGACTCCGACGCCACGAAGGTCGTCAATCTGAAGACCCCGCTGCGGGCGGACGGCGCCGACATCCGGCGGGTCGTGACGGTGTTCGAGAACCATCCGCCGGACCGGCTGGTCCTCGCCCACGAGACTGGTCATGTCTTCGACCTGCCCGACCTGTACCACCGGCCGGCCGACGGCAAGGGCGACTGGGACACGCATGTCGGCGACTGGGACCTGATGGGCAGTCAGTTCGCGCTGGCGCCGGACCTGTTCGGCTGGCACAAGTGGAAGCTGGGCTGGCTGGACCCCCGGCAGGTGGCCTGCGTACGGGGCGCCGGGCCGGTCCGGCTCACCCTGGAGCCGCTGGGCGCGGGGCCGGGGGTGCCGGTGACGGGCGCGGCCGGGGCGCCGGCCTTCGGTCTCGGCCGGGGCACCAAGCTGGCGGTCGTACGCACCGGGGCCGACGAGATCCTCGCCTTCGAGGCGCGCGGCCCGGTCGGCAACGACCTCGCCGCCTGCCGGGCGGGCATCCTCGTCTACCGGGTGCGCGGCGGCACCGAGTCCGGCGGCGGCCCGGTCGAGGTGATCGACGCGCACCCGCGGACGGAGGCGTGCTGGGAGGACTCGGTCTACCCGCCCCTGGCCGACGCCCCGGTCGCCCTCGGCGAGAGCTTCACGGTGCCGGGAGAGGGCGTGCGGGTGGAGGTGGAGGGGCGGACGGCGTCGGGGGCGTGGACGGTGAAGATCACGACCGGTCACTTCTCGCGGGCGCCGGGGTGACCCACGGAAGAGGGGGTGCGGGTGGCGGGGCTCCCGCCACGTGCGGCGGGACCGCGCAGAAAAGGACGACGGCGGGGCCGGTTCGCGCTATCCGCGAACCGGCCCCGCCGTCGGTGTCGTGCGCCGCCAGGGACTCGAACCCCGGACCCGCTGATTAAGAGTCAGCTGCTCTAACCAACTGAGCTAGCGGCGCCTGCTGACGTCGTAGACATTAGCAGGCGTTCCGGCGGGAGGAAAAATCGATATCCGCACGGCCGCGCGGGCCGCCCGCACCGCCGCCCAGAGCAGGATCTCCGGGCCGGGCAGCCAGGGCCGGCGGGTGTCCGGGGCGACCAGCCAGCGGGCGGCCGATCCGGCGGGCCCGGCGGGCGCCGGGACGGTCACGGCGTCGCCGGTGCCGTGGCAGAGCAGCGGCGGGACCGCGCCCGCACGGCCGTCCGGGCGGCCCCGGGTGCCCCACTCCTCCCACTCCAGCAGCGACGGCAGCCGCTGGGCCGTGCCCGGCGCGCTGAACAGCAGCATCCGGCCGCGGAACTCCGCCACCGGGCCGGACCCCGGGCCCTCGTCCCACATCCGGTCCAGCATCCGGCGTCCGAACATCGCCGGGGCGCTGACGACGTCGAACGCCGAGCCGCACGGCAGGACCACCGGGGCCTCCGGCCGCTCCTCCCAGAGGGCGAGCGTGCTGCGCGGGTAGCTGCCGGCGGAGGCCAGCCAGGCGGCGCCGGCCGAGGTGACGTGGGAGGCGTGCGGAGTGCTGCTCATGGGAGTGATGTCTACCCGCTGTGAGGGGGCGGTCTCACTGGGTTGCCGGAATCCGGGACAGGGGGGCGGGCGGAGGGGTATCGTGCCCACCCTCTTGGCATATGCCGGACGCCGGATGCCGTCGCGGGACTCAGCGCGGTTCCGGTCCGCCGCCGCCGCTCTCGCCGCCGCGCATCAGGTCCCGGCCGAACTCGACCATCTTCTTGGCGTAGTCCTCGGTCCACTCGGCGCGCTCCGCGATGTCCGCGGCGGTCAGCCGGTCGAACCGCCGCGGGTCGGCGAGCTGGGCCGCCGCCATCGCCTGGAACTCCACCGCCCGGTCGGTCGCCGCGCGGAACGCCAGCGTCAGCTCCGTGGCCCGGTCCAGCAGGGCCCGCGGGTCGTCGATCGACTCCAGGTCGAAGAAGTGCTCGGGGTCCGCGGCCGCCGCCGCGGGCTCGAAGAGCAGGGGCGCGGGGCGTAGCCGCGGTTCATGGTGACGCGGCGTGGGCTCCGCCATGTCTTTCCTCCTCGTACGTCGCACTGACCCGCCGGAACATGGGCCACCGTCCATTGTCCCGCGCCCCCGCAAGAGGGCCTCCGGCCGACCGGCGGGGACATCCGACGCCGGGCGGGATGGACGACGGCCGGTGCGCATCGACGCCGCCCCGGCACCCGGTGCCGCGCGTCACGGGCGCCGGGGCACCCACTGCCGGGGTGGGCCGGTGGTCCGGGTGGGTTGCGGTCGTCAGGGGGTGCCGGCCGGGGGGGCCGGTGTCACGGGCGCCAGGGGACCCGGTGCTGGGTGAGGTGGGCCAGGACCGCGTGGTTCGCCTCCCAGCCGTCCGGGCTGTGTCTGTCGGCCGCCTCCGGCGGCGTGCCGGACTCCGTCCGGCGGTCGGGGCGGTCCGGCGGGCGGTGTGCGCCGGGGCCGGGGCGCGGTCGGGGGTGCCGGGGCACCCGCTGCCGGGGTGGGCCGGTGGCCCGGGTGGGCTCTGGTCGTCAGGGGGTGCCGGTGGATCGGGTGCCGGCCGGGGGGCCGGTGTCACGGGCGCCAGGGGACCCGGTGTCGGGTGAGGTGGGCCAGGACCGCGTGGTTCGCCTCCCAGCCGTCCGGGAATTTGACCGTCGTGCCCAGTTGGACCGGTTCCGTGGACGGATAGGCGTCCAGCAGGTCGTCGACGCCCTCGCGGCAGACGACGACGCAGGCGTGCCGGTGGCGGGAGGCCAGGACGCACAGGCGGCCCGTCTCCAGGTGGAACGCCGTGGCGTCGGGGCGGCCGGAGAGGGGATGCAGGACCACCGTCACGTCGTACTCCCGGCCCTGGAGCCGGTTGGCCGTGTCCACGGTGACGCCGGTGACGCCGAGGGCGGCCAGCGCGGCGCGGACCGCGGCCGCCTGGTCGCGGTGGGCGGTGCCGACCGCGATCCGGGCGGGCGTCAGCGGGGACGCGTCGGGGGAGCGCTCGGAGCGCGCCGCGCCCTCGCGGTCCAGGAGCCGGCGCACGACCGCCGCGACCGCCCGCACCGCCTCCGGGTCCGTGCGCGGCGTGCGCCGGGCGGGCAGCTCCAGCAGGCCCCAGCCGGAGGCCGCCGCCTCGTCGATCACCCGGTCGGGGCCCGAGCCGTCCGAGGGGACGGCGAAGGTGAGGCTGCGGTCACCGGGGCCGGTGCCGCTGCGGAACGGCGTGAACGGGTAGAACGCGTCCGACACCAGGGGCGCCGCCGAGGCCGGGAGGCGCCAGGAGACGGGCAGGCGGTGCTGGGGGAGCCGCGGGTTGTGCGCGAGCAGGGTGGTGACGGCGGAGGCGGACGGGTCGTACGACAGGCCCGCCCACTGCTCACCGCCCACGACGGAGAACGGGTCGAGCTGCCCGGGGTCGCCCACGAACAGCGCCCGCTCGAACAGCCCCGCGACGGCGAGCAGCGCGTCCGACCGCATCTGGTACGCCTCGTCGACGATGGCGTGCCGCCACGGCTCGTCCACCTTCACATGCGCCCACTTCGCGGCCGTCGACACCACCACCGCGAGACCGGCCAGGTCGGCGGCCTTCGCGGACTTCCGTACGCCGGGCAGCCCGTCGAGCGCCTTGTCGTACGGGTCGGCGTCGCTGCTGTGCAGGCGGCCCACCGGCAGCTCGGGGTTCTTCTCGGCGAGGCGGAGGACCAGGTCGTCGACCTGGGCGTTGGTCTGGGCGACCACCATCAGCGGGCGGCCCGCCTCGGCCAGCTCCAGCGCGGCCCGGACGACCAGCGTGGACTTGCCCGCGCCCGGCGGGGAGTCGACGACCACTCCGCGCTCGGTGCCGTGCAGGGTGTCGTGGAGGATCGCGGCGGTCGCGCGGGCCGCCTCCGCGCCCGGGTCGAAGGCGGCGTCCGCACCGGTGCGGACAAGGGCCTCGGCGGTCACAGCACGTCCTCCTCGGTGAGCGGGTCGGGGGCCTCCGGCACGGCGGCCGTCTCGCCGGGCGGCCCGCCGTGCGTCCACGGCGTCGCCTCCGGGTCGGGCAGCTTCGCGCCGCCGCGCTGCTCGTGCTCGAAGAGGGTGAAGCAGACCAGGTCGCCCTTCTCGGGCACCGAACCGGGCTCCGGCTCCCGGCCCCGGCCCATCTTGTCGACGATCCGCAGCACCAGGAGACCCTCGCCGGCCTCCTCGACGAACTCAGCCGCCTGCGGTTTCCCGCCCAGCGACCGGTACACCTTCCCCCGCTCGGCCAGCTGCGGCCGGTCGTCGGTGCGGACCGTGACCAGCGGGCGCGGGCTCGGCCGCCTGCCCTCGCCGTACGCCATGACCACGTCGGTGACCTCCCCGGCGAACGCCTCCCCGGCCAGCCGCCGCCCCGCCATCACCAGCGGATCGTCCAGCGCCTCCTGCGCCTCCAGCCGGGCCTGCTCGCGCTCCCGGGTCGCCAGCTTGTTCGCCGCCGTCACCGCGTCGTCGCGGCGCGGCTGCGGGGGCTCACCGGAGACGATCCGGTCCCGGTGCCCGGTGAACGACCAGCGGTCGCGGGTCCACCGGTCCGCCACGTGCGCCCCGGCGGGCAGCCGCCGCAGCAGGTCGAGACCGTGCCACACCGCGTCCCAGGTGGGCCGCGTACGGCTGAGCACCAGGGCGCGGATCTCCCGCTCGGCCGCGCTCACCGCGCCGTACCGCTCGTCGGCCTCCAGGCCGTCCTCGGCGGCGGCGAGCGCGGTGCGGGCCCGGTCGTAGCGCTCGATGGCGGGCCCGAGCAGATGGTTGTCGAACGCCGGGTCGGTGGCCGGGCCCGCGGGCGGGCACAGCAGCTGGCCCTCCGCGTCCCGGGCCAGCTCCGCCCGCAGCGCCGCCTCGGCGCCCGAGGCGCCCTCCGGCGGGTCGATCCACGCCAGCAGCGCGCCCAGGTGCTGGTCCTCCAGCGTGGACTGCCCCGTCGCCCAGTGCCGGCCCAGCAGATCGGTCATGGCGAGCAGCAGGGAGGAGCCGGGGACCCGGGCCCGCTCGCCGTAGTGGGTCAGCCAGCGGCCCAGCAGCGGCACACGCGGCGGCGCCGGGAACGGTGCCTCCGGGTCCTGCTCCGCCGTACGCCGGAACCGCGTCGAGCGGCCCAGCAGCCGGATCAGGTCGACACCCGCGCGGCTCGGCACGATCACTTGCGCCGCGTCCGCGCACAGCTCGACCTCCACCTTGACCCGCTTGCCCGTCTCCGGGTCGGCCTCGGTGCGCTCGGCGGCCTCGACCACCTCGGCGCAGGCGTCGATGTGCGGCAGGACCGCGTCCGCCAGCTCGGCGAGGAACGCGAACCTGAGGTCCCGGTCGCGCGGCTGGGGGACGGCCAGCAGACGCGGGGCGTCGCGGTCGGTGCCGACCAGCGCGCCCAGCGGCGCGCCGATCTCACCGGCGGTGACGAGCGGGACGAGGACCAGGGGCCGGTCGGACAGGTGCCGGTGCCGGACGGTGGTGGCCGGCTGGGCGCGGCCGGTGCGTACCGCCTCCAGCCGGGCCAGGGTGCTGATCAGGGACACGCCGCCTCCAGAGCCGGAGCCGCCGCAGCCGTACGGCATTCCGCCAGCGCCTCGGTCCGCAGGGCCGCCGCGCGGCGCAGCGCCGCGACCGCCGGGTCGTCCGGGTCGCCCGCCTCGCCGCCGGCCGCGGCCAGCACCTCCGGGACCGTCGCCAGGCCGCCCAGCTCCGCGCGGGCCGCCCGGCCGAGGGCGGTCACGTCCCCGGCCGCCCGGGCCCGGGCACGGCAGTGGAAGGCCAGCTCACAGGCGGACAGGCACTCGGGCGCGTACGCCGCCGGGACGGACTCGACCGCGGCCGTCAGCTCCTCGGCCGGAAGGTCCGGGGCGAAGCGGGCGCCCTCCGGCAGCGCGTCGGCGATCTCCTCGATCCGGGTGAGCCGGGCCAGCTGCCGCGCGGTCACCGCGCGCTGCTTGCGCACGTCGACCGCGGCGGCGGTGGGCAGGTTGGAGAAGTCCTTCGGGCAGACCAGCAGCACCCGGTGGCGCACCCGCGGGGCCGGCGACAGCCGGGCGGCGGCGGCCTCCAGCGCCAGCACGTACACCGCGGCCTGCCGGGCGGCGGCGCCGACCTTCGCCGGGTCCGCCGCGCCGTCCAGCATCGGGAACGACTTGATCTCCACGACCGTCCAGGCGCCGTCCGGGTGCACCACCACCGCGTCCGGCTCCAGGAAGGCGGGGGAGCCCGCCACGTCCAGGGCGAGCATCGGGTGGTCCAGGAGCGTCCACGCCCCGGCGCCGGCCGCCTCCCGCAGCGCCAGCTCGGTGCGCGCCACGCGCGCCCGCTGACCGGTCGCGGCCAGGTCGGGCACCCGCCCCTCGCGCGGCGGCTCGGCACCCGGGTCCAGCCTCTCGTGCACCAGCCGCAGCAGCTCCGCGCCGCCGTCCGCCTTGACCCTGGCCTCGAACGCGTTGCCCCGGACGAACGCGAACTGCGACTGGCCGAAGGCCGACGGGGAGCCCAGCGCGCTCGCCAGGCGGGTCTTGTCCACCCCTGCGCCGTCCAGGAGCGCGCGGCGTCTGCATCCCGGGTTGGCCGCGAGGGCGGCCAGGGCACGGGCGTCCAGGGCCTTCGGGAGGACGTCGGGGCCGCCCCGCAGCTCAGCGAGCCGGTGCCGGAGCGCCGTCTCCCGTGTCCGCGGGGGAGGTGTCCGGCCCGGCTCCGTGCCGGGGCCGCTCGTCGCGCTGGCGTGGAAATCGCTCACCCGCCGAAGTCTCGCATCCCCCACTGACAACAGGGGAGTCCGAGCCGCCGGGGCGCCGCTCGGCCGCCGTGAACGGGGCGAGGGCGGTGACGAGCCGGGCCGTGACCGCGGGCCGCGCCCGGTCCGCCACCCGCAGCAGGTGCGGGGCCAGCAGGAACCCGGCGCCCATCACGACCGCGCCCGCGACCGCGTCGAGGAGGTAGTGGTTGGCCGTGCCCATCACCACGACCGTGGTCACCAGCGGGTAGACCACACCGGCGATCCGCGTCACGCGCGTGCCGCCGAACCGCCACAGCACCACCCCGCACCACAGCGCCCAGCCCACGTGCAGGCTCGGCATCGCGGCGTACTGGTTGGTCATCCCGCCCAGCCCGCGCGGGGCACTGGCCTCGCCGCCCCACCAGCCGTACGCGCTGTAGTGGGCCATCGTGTCCACGAAGCCGTGCGCCGGGGTGAGCAGCCGGGGCGGGCAGGTCGGCAGCAGGGTGAAGCCGATCAGCCCGATGAACGTGGACGTCATCAGCCAGGTCCGGGCCGCCCGGTAGCGCACCGCGCGGGAGCGGAACAGCCACACCAGCACCAGGGGCGTGACCAGGTAGTGCAGCGACGCGTACCAGAAGTCGGCCGGCACGCCGAGCCAGGGCTCGCGGGTGAAGAGGCGGTTCAGGGGGTGCTCGGCGTTCAGGTGGAGCACCCGCTCGACGCGCAGGATCGCCAGGCCGTGGCCGACGGCGTCGGTGACGTCCCCGCGGACCAGGAGGCGGCCCGCGGAGTAGCAGGCGTAGACGAGGAGGATCAGCGGCAGCTCCGTCCACCAGCGCAACCGGGCCACGGGGGCCGCCTCGGTGCCCGGTGTGTCGGCGCGCGGCATCCGATCGACCTCCCCTTCTCCTGCTGTTCGTCCCCGGGTACCCCGGCGGTGCCGGGCGTGTCACTTTACGGCGCGGGCCCCCTCGCACGGGGGGCGCCCCGGCCCTGCAAGACGCCGCTCCCGCCCCCCGGGTTGCCCGTGCGCGCCGTACGCGATGATGGAAGGACCGCACCTCACCGCGACCGTCATCGTCCCGAAAGGCCCGATCCATGGCACCGCGCATCCTGCTCGCCCGGCACGGACAGACCGAGTGGTCGCTGTCCGGCAGACACACGGGCAGGACCGATGTGCCGCTCCTGGAGGAGGGCCGGCGTGGCGCCAAGCTGCTCGGCGAGCGCCTGCACCGGGCGCCGCTCGACGGCCTGCCCGCGGCCGAGGTGCGCACCAGCCCGCTGGTCCGCGCGCGCGAGACGTGCGACCTGGCCGGGTTCGGTGACCGCGCCGCGACCTGGGACGCGCTGATGGAGTGGGACTACGGGGCGTACGAGGGGATGACCCCGGCCGAGATCCAGGCGGTCCGGCCGGGCTGGCTGATCTGGCGCGACGGCGTCCCGGAGGGCGAGAGCACCGCGGACGTCACCGCGCGCGCCGACGAGGTGGTCGCCTGGGCCCGGGAGGCCGACCGCGACGTGCTGGTCTTCGCCCACGGCCACATCCTGCGGTCGATCGGCGCCCGCTGGCTCGGCCTGCCGCTGGACTTCGGGGCCCGCGTCCGCCTCAACCCGACGTCCCTGTCCGTGCTGGGCTGGGCGTACGGGGAGCCGGCCGTCGAGCAGTGGAACGACATCGGCCACCTGGCGGCGTGACGGGGGCGCCGGGCGGGGCCGGGCGGCTCACGCGGGGCGCGACAGCGCCGCCTGATGTGCCGCGTGGCGGTCCAGGAACGCCGACACCCCGCGCGCCCCGCGATGCGGCAGCAGGACCCGGGCGGTGCCCGCCAGTATCGTCTGCACCCGGGTCGACTGGACCTTCCCGAGCAGGTCCAGGACGCGCAGGCCGGCCGCGGCCGCCGCGTCCGGCCGGCCGCCGCGCGCGAGGTCGTCGGCGAGTTCCGCCGTGTACAGGGCGATGTTCCGGGTGAAGTGCGGGTCCTGCAGCTCCACCGCCCGGCGCGCGTGCCGGGCCGCCCGGGGCCAGTCGCCCAGTGCCGACCAGCACTGCGCCTCCAGCCCCGCCAGCTCGGCCTCGCCGTAGAAGCTCATCCAGTCCGGGTCGGCGCCGGCGGGCCCCCGGTCGAACAGGGCCCGCGCACGGGCCAGCGCCCGCTCGCAGCCCACCCGGTCGGCCAGTCCCGCCCAGCCGCCCGCCTCCCGCAGGGCCAGCAGGGACAGCAGCCGCGCCGAGCCCAGCTCCCGCGCGGCGCGCTGCGCGGCCTGGGCGGCCCGGACCGCCTCCCGGGGCCGGCCGGCGTCCCGCGCGAGGAACGCCGTGTTGCAGAAGGCGTGCGCCTCCAGCGCCGGGTCCCCGGTCATCCGGGCTGTCGCCAGCGCCTCGGCGTAGTGGGAGCGGGCGTCGTCGAAGCGGCCGGAGTCATGGGCCAGCCAGCCCACCGACAGGGCCAGCTCACCGGCGCCCGCGTAGAGCCGGTCCGCCGTCGCCCGGCGCATCGCGCCGGCGTCCAGCAGCGCGTACGCGGCGCGCAGCGGGGCCGCCGCGCGCCGGTAGAGTCCGTCGGCGCCGTGCCGGTCGTCGAGCAGCCGGATCCGGCGGACGGCTTCCTCCAGGGCGCCGGCGTCGCTCGCCCCGCAGCGCCGTACCGGGCGTTCGGCCGCCGCGGCGTCCAGGGCGAGCCCCAGCGGGCCCAGCGAGGCGGCGGCCGTGGCGGTCCCGCCCCTCATGAATGCGCGACGCAGCACGTCGCTCTCCTCGTGGTCGTCGTGCGTGTACGGGTTCCCCCGGTCGTACGGCCGGGCGGCCCCCGGCGTCCCACCGTCCGGGGCCAGCGGTTCCGCCGAAGCCGCCGGGACCGCCGCGGTCGGGCCGGTACGGGCCCGCCGGCCGCGGACCGACGAGCGGGGCGCGAACCCCAGGTCGGTGAGGGTGCGGCCGGGGAACATGTGCAGGAACACCCGTTCGTACGCGTAGTTGGGGCAGCGGATCTCGCCCGTCTCCACCCGGCCCACGTACCGCGCGTCGCAGCTGACCCGCTCGCCGATCTCCCGCGCGGCCCGCCGGACCGCCGCCGCGAACTCGGCCGGTGAACGCCGGCCGCGCAACTGCCGGAAGACCAGGTTCGGCCGCGGTGGCCGGTCGGGCTGGGATGGTGGCTGGGCCGAGGTCACCGTCGACGACGCCATGGCCGGGTCCTCTCGTGCGAACCGAACCGTCGAACCGTGCCGGACGCGGCACGGCGTACCGGGTGTGCTCCTTCCGCCGCCCGTGTTCCGGCGGGCAAGAACGTACCGGCTGTGACGGCCCCGCCACGCGGAGTTTCCGCACAAAAGCGGATAACTCCTGTGCGATCCGCCATGAAGTGCCATCCTTTGCGGCGGCGTCACGCCGTAGCCATTGACGCGGTGGGGCGTTGAACACCGTGGACCCGGGGCCCGTCCCCGGTCCGTGTGTCCAGGGAGTGTTCCGTGGTGGAGGCCGGGATGGAGAGCAGCCGGATCAGCGACCCCCTCGGTGCGGGCGGCGCCTGCGACGTCGTGACCGTGCCGACACGGCAAGGACTGGAAGCCGTCGACATCCTCCTGCGCGGAGCCGCCGAGGCGGTGGGCCCGGTGCTCCACGACGACGGCCACGACACCCTCGGCTTCCTGGTGCCGCCCGGCACCGCGGCGGCCTGGGACGTACCGGGCAGCACCTGTACGGGGACCGGCGGCCGGGGCGCGGAACCGGCCCCGCACCCGCCGGTGACCGACCCCGGCTGGCTGCTGCCGCCGGAGCGGGCGGACCCCGCGACCGACCCGGCCGAACTGCGCGCGGCGCTCGGCGAGGCGGCCCGGCTGATCGAGGCGGCGGACAACTGCCGCTGAGCGCGTGCGCGCGGCCCGGCTCGCGACGTGCCTCGCGTCGACGGGGCCGGCCGGAGCCCCCGGCGCCGTCGCCGCTCCCGTGGTTCCGGCGCGCGTTCGGGCCGGCGCTGTCCCGCCCGCGCGTGCCGGCCGGCGCGGTGCTCGTCGCCGTATTCGCGCCTGACGGCCGGCGCCGTCGTCACCGCACCCGGCCCCGGCGGGCGGCACGGTTCGCCCCCGATAATGGCCGGATGGGAAAGTCCAGGAACACCCGGCGGACGCGGGCCGTCGTCGAGGGCGTCGTGGAGGAGGTCGACGGCGGGCGGGCCGAGCTGGTGCCCGACCGGGACCGGCCCCGGGCCTGGACGCTGCTGATCGACGGCGCCCCGCAGTCGCACGTGGACCTCGACGACCCGGCGCGGCTGGCCTTCGAGTACCAGCGCCGCCTCGGGCACGTGGTCGACCTCCTCGCCCCGCCGGGCCGGCCGATCGAGGCCGTGCACCTCGGCGGCGGCGCCCTCACCCTCGCCCGGTACGTCGCCGCCACCCGTCCCCGCTCCACCCAGCAGGTCGTCGAGCGGGACGCCGCCCTGGTCCAGCTGGTCCGCCGGGAACTGCCGCTCGACCCCGGCGCCCGCATCCGCGTCCGGTCCGCCGACGCCCGCGCCGCGCTCGCCAGGCTGCCGCACGGCCGGGCCGACGTGATCATCGCCGATGTCTTCGCCGGCGCCCGCACCCCGGCCCACCTGACCTCGACGGAGTTCCTCGACGAGGTCCGCCTGGCCCTCGCGCCCGGCGGGATCTACACCGCCAACCTCGCCGACGGCCCCCCGCTCGCCCACCTGCGCGGCCAGATCGCCACCGCCGCCGCCCGCTTCGCCGAACTCGCCCTCATCGCCGACCCGGCCGTACTGCGCGGGCGGCGCTTCGGCAACGCCGTCCTCGTCGCCTCCGACCGGCCGCTGCCGCTGGCCGAGCTGACCCGCCGCGCCGCCTCCGACCCCCAGCCCGCCCGGGTCGAACACGGCCGCGCGCTCACCGACTTCACCGGCGGCGCCGCCCCGGTCACGGACGCGACCGCCACCGCCTCGCCCGCGCCGCCGCCCTCCGTCTTCCGCTGAGGCGCCGGCCGCGGCACCGGCGGGTTCAGTAGGTGCCGATCTCCACCCGGGGCGGGCCGTCGTGCCAGGTGCAGAAGACCGACACCCGGTCCGCGCCCGCGCTGAACTCCACCCTGATCCACGACTCCGTCTTCCACACCTGCATCGACCAGCCCGCGCCCGGCGTGGCCGACACCAGCGACGCCGACACCGGCCCGAGGTCGAAGACGGCCCGGCCGCCCTTGGTGTCGTAGCCCCTGACCTGCCCGGAAGAGGGGGAGGGGGAGCGGGAGGAGGAGGGGGGCGTGGTGGCGGGGGAGGGGCGCGGGGCGGACGGCCGGGCGCTCGGTGCCGGGGAGGTGCGGGGGGAACGGGTGGGCGCCGGGTCCGGTGACGGGCTCCCGGAGGGCGCCGGCCGGCTGGTCGAGGCGGCCTGCGTCCGCGCCGCCGGCCCGGTCTCCCCGGCGGCGCGGACGGGGAGCGCGCGGGGCGGGTCGTACGCGGTGCCCGACATGACCGTGTGCACGCCCCACCAGGACAGCGTGACCGCCGCGCCCGTGGCGAGCAGCCAGGCCAGTACGTGTGCGAGTCCTCTGCGCATCGCGGCCATCCTGCCTCACCCGTCCCACCGGTGTCGCGTGCGGTGAGTTGTCCACAGGCCCGAACCCGCCTCGCCCGTATGGCGTACGGTGCCGCCCATGGCAAGTGTGCTCGTGGTCGAGGACGACCAGTTCGTACGCTCCGCGCTCATCCGGCACCTGACCGACGCCGCGCACACCGTGCGCAGTGTCGGCACCGCTCTCGAAGCGCTGCGCGAGGTCGCCCACCTCCGTTTCGACGTGGTGATACTGGACCTCGGACTCCCCGATCTCGACGGGTCCGAGGCCCTGAAGATGCTGCGCGGCATCACGGACGTGCCGGTGATCGTCGCCACCGCCCGGGACGACGAGACGGAGATCGTCCGGCTGCTCAACGCGGGCGCCGACGACTACCTCACCAAGCCGTTCTCCGTCGAACACCTCTCGGCCCGGATGGCCGCCGTGCTGCGCCGCGCCCGCGCCGGCACCGGCGAGGCCCCGCCGCCCGCCGTGCTCCGGGTCGGCGGCCTCACCGTCGACCCGCTGCGCCGCCAGGCCGAACTGGACGGCGTACGCCTCGACCTGACCCGCCGCGAGTTCGACCTGCTCGCCTTCCTCGCCGGCCGGCCCGGCGTGGTCGTCCCCCGCAAGGAACTCCTCGCCGAGGTCTGGCAGCAGTCCTACGGCGACGACCAGACCATCGACGTCCACCTCTCCTGGCTGCGCCGGAAACTGGGGGAGACCGCCGCCCGGCCGCGCTACCTGCACACCCTGCGCGGGGTCGGGGTGAAGCTGGAGCCGCCCGGGGCGGAGCCGCCGCGGTGAGGTGGGCCCTGGTCAAGGTGTCGCTGGCGGTGACCGCGATGGTGGTGGTGGCCTTCGCCGTCCCGCTGGGCCTGGTCATCCGGGAGATGGCCCGCGACCGGGCGTTCTCGAACGCCGAGCGGGAGGCCGCGGCGATCGCCCCCGCGCTCTCCATCACCACCGACCGCGAGCAGTTGGAGCGGGTCGTCGCCTCCGCCGGCTCCGACGACGCCGCGGTGGCCGTGCACATACCGGCGACCGGTGACGCGAAGGACGGCACCGACATCGGCCGGGAGCGCGCCGCCGCGCTGGACATAGCGGCCGTACGGAAGCTGGGCCGTGCCTCCACCACGCCGGTGACCGGTGGTTCCGTACTGCTCCAGCCGGTCGCGATCGGGTCCGGCGGCATCGCCGTCGTCGAGGTGTTCGTGCCGGAGGCCGAGGTCAGCAACGGCGTGGGCACGGCCTGGGCGGTGCTCGCCGCGGTCGGGGCCGCGCTGATCGTCGGCTCGGTCGCGGTCGCCGACCGGCTCGGTGTGCGCATGGTGCGGCCCGCCCAGCGCCTCGCCCAGGGCGCGCACGAACTGGGCGAGGGCAAGCTGGGCGTCCGGGTCCCGGAGGAGGGCCCGCCCGAACTGCGGTCGGCCGCCGTGGCGTTCAACTCCATGGCCGACCAGGTCGTCCAGCTCCTCGCCGGCGAACGGGAGCTGGCCGCCGACCTCTCCCACCGGCTGCGCACCCCGCTGACCGTGCTGCGGCTCAACGCGGCCTCGCTCGGCGAGGGACCGGCCGCCGAGCAGACCCGGGCCGCCGTCGAGCAGTTGGAGCGCGAGGTCGACACCATCATCCGGACCGCCCGGGACGCCCGGCCGCAGACCTCGGCGGCCGGACCCGGCGCCGGGTGCGACGCCGCCGAAGTGGTGCGCGAGCGGATGAGGTTCTGGTCGGCGCTGGCCGAGGACGAGGGCCGCACCTGGCGGGTGGCCGGCGCCGACCGGCCGGTGCGCATCCCCGTGGCCCGCGCCGACCTGGCCGCCGCCCTCGACGCCCTGCTCGGCAACGTCTTCCGGCACACCCCGGAGGGCACCGCCTTCGCGGTGGACGTGCACAACGGCGAGGACGCGGTGATCGTGCTCGTCTCGGACGCGGGCCCCGGCATACCCGACCCCGACGCGGCGATGGCGCGCGGCCGGGGCTCGGGCAGCGACGGATCGACCGGTCTCGGCCTGGACATCGTGCGCCGGCTCGCCGAGTCGACCGGCGGTGACGTGCGGATCGGCTCCTCCGTGCTCGGCGGGACGGAGGTGCGGATCCGGCTCCAGGCCGACGGCCGGACGGCGCCCGAGCGGCGCGGCCACCGCGGTGCCGTGCGCAGGCGCCGGCCGCGCGGTGCCGCCCGCACCTTTAATCGGTCCCGATCCCTTCCTTAAGCGCACCCTAAGATCGCCGGCCACCGTCCGGATCAGGGCCTTTGCCCGGTTCGCTGTCGCTAGCGTGCTGCCGCACCCCACCCCCACGTGAACCCCGCGGGGTCCCGCGCGGACCCCGTGAACAGTGAAGGCAGGCACGCGATGAGCACCCACCGGCGCAGGATCAGCGGCAGGAACAAGGCGATCGGCGCGGTCGTGGCGGCGGCCGTCGCGGGCGGCGGCGCGCTGCTGTTCACCGGCAGCGCCCAGGCGGCCGGGGTCGGCGCCGCCTACACCAGGACCGCGTCGTGGGAGACGGGCTACACCGCCCAGTACGTCGTCACCAACGACAGCGGGACGGCGAAGGCCGGCTGGACCCTGGAGTTCGACCTGCCCGCGGGCGCGAAGCTCGGGTCCCTGTGGAACGGCGAGAAGAACGTCTCCGGGCAGCACGTCACCGTCACCGCCCCGAAGTGGGACACCGACGGCCTCGCGGCCGGCGAGTCGGTCACCGTCGGCTTCGTCGTCGACGGCACCGGCGACCCGGACGGCTGCCGCGTCGACGGCACCGCCTGTGCCACGGACACCGGCGCCACCCCCGAGCCCAGCGGCCGGCCCACCGGCACCCCGACCACCGCCCCGACCTCCACGCCCACCACCACCGCACCGCCCACCGCCACGCCCACGGCCACCGAGGACACCGGCGAGGGGACGACCGGCGGCGCCGGGTTCGCCCCGTACGTCGACACCTCGCTCCACCCCTCCTACGACCTGCTCGCCGCCGCCGGGACGACGGGCGTGAAGGAGTACACCCTCGCCTTCGTCACCGACGGCGGCGGCTGCGTCCCCAAGTGGGGCGGCGTCACCGACCTGGCGGGCGACGCCGTCGCCGCGCAGATCGGCGACCTGCGCGCGGCGGGCGGCGACGTCCGGGTCTCCTTCGGCGGCGCGGCCGGCTCCGAGCTGGCCACCACCTGCTCCTCGGCGGACGCGCTGGCGGCGGCGTACGAGAAGGTCGTGGACGCCTACCACCTCACCAAGGTCGACTTCGACGTGGAGGGCGGCGCGCTGCCCGACACGGCCGCCAACACCCGCCGCGCCCAGGCCGTCGCCCGGCTCCAGCGGGACCACCCCGGTCTGGACGTCTCCTTCACCCTCCCGGTGATGCCGGAGGGACTGACCCAGCCCGGCGTCGACCTGCTCGCGAACGCAAAGGAGAACGGCGTCGCGGTCGGCACCGTCAACATCATGGCGATGGACTACGGCGCCTCGTACAGCGGCGACATGGGCACCTACGCCGAGCAGGCCGCCACCGCCACCCAGGCCCAGATCAAGGGCGTCCTCGGCCTCGGCGACGCCGCCGCGTGGAAGGCGGTCGGGGTCACGCCGATGATCGGCGTCAACGATGTCGCCTCGGAGGTCTTCACGGTCGGGGACGCCGCCCAGCTCGTGGAGTTCGCCGAGGCCAAGGGGGTGGGCCGGCTGTCGATGTGGTCCGCCACCCGGGACAGGCAGTGCGCCGGGGGAGCGAAGCCCACGGCGGACGCGACGTGCAGCTCGGTCGTGCAGGACCCGTTCGCGTTCTCGAAGGCGTTCGCGGCCTTCGGCTGACGCCGCCGCCGGGTTCCCCCGGCCGACCGGCACCTCCGCACCGACCGGGCCCCGACGGCTGTCACGCCGCCGGGGCCCGGCTCTTTCGCTGTCAACCGTATCTGACGGAATCCGGCCAATGGGCATGTGCTTCTGACCGGTTCTCGTTGGCTGATTGACATGTGTCAGTCAGTTCGGCACTGTCACGGGAGCGCTCCCACACCACCCCGAAACCGGCCCTCTCCTGCCCCCTGCGCAGTCCTCCGTCATTCGTCCGCCGAACCTTCGTTCCGCCGAACCGGAAAGTGACCGCACCATGTCCGACAGCACTGTCGCTCAGCCCAGCACCTCACTCGGCACCGCGTTCGTGGAGCGCAATCTCGACCTGGTGGGCAAGCTCTACCAGCGTTCCGTGTACCCGTCCGTCCTCGACGTCGCCCACGGCAAGCGCCTCTCCGCGCCACTCGTGGTCGACCTGGATCCCACCACCGTCTGCGACCTCGCCTGCCCGGAGTGCATCAGCTCCCAGGTCCTGCACCACGGCCAGATAGGCCAGGACCGCATCGTCCGCCTGGCCCACGAACTGGCCGACTCCGCCGTCCGCGCGGTGATCCTCATCGGCGGCGGGGAACCGCTGCTGCACCGCTCCGTCGGGGAGATCATCGAAGTGCTGCACGGGGCCGGCATCAAACTCGGCCTGGTCACCAACGGCACCCAGATCCACCGGCACATCGACCGGCTCGCCGGGATGCTCTCCTGGGTGCGGGTCTCGCTCGACGCGGGCAGCGCCGACACCTACCAGGCCTTCCGGCCCAGCCGGGGCAAGCGCAGCGCCTTCCCCCAGGTCATCGAGAACATGCGGCTGCTCGCCTCGCGCAAGCAGGGCCGGCTCGGCTACTCGTTCCTGCTGATGCAGCGCTTCGACGAGGCCGGGAACGTCACCGACTCCAACTACCACGAGGTGTACCAGGCCGGCGTGCTGGCCAAGGAGATCGGCTGCGACTACTTCGAGGTCAAGGCGATGCTGGACCAGGACCACTACACGGTCAACCAGCGCGCCGAGGACATCGCCTCCGTCGAGGAGCAGATCGCCCGCCTGCGCGAGCTGGAGGACGGCTCCTTCCACATCCTGTACTCCTCCAACTGGCAGGCCGTGCGCGCCCACGCCGACGCCGTGCAGCCGAAGGACTACCACTCCTGCGCGGTCGCCGAACTGCGCACCACCATCACCCCCACGGGCGTCTTCGTCTGCCCGTACCACCGGGGCAACCCCAAGGGCCGGATCGGCGACATCCAGCAGTCGAGCTTCGCCGAGCTGTGGTCGTCGGCCGACACCACGGTGATCGACCCCAGTGAGGACTGCCGCTTCGTGTGCGCCCGGCACGACACCAACCAGGTGATCCCGCTGCTCGCCGAGCGCCCCGAACCGGCGGATCTGACCGAGGACTTCGACCCCTTCATCTGACGGCCGGCCACCGGCGTCCGGGCGTCTCGGCGCCCGGACGTCCGCCGTCCGGGCCGGGCGGCCCCGCCGGGGTGCCGCCCGCGCGTCCGCCCTCTCCCCACCAAGGCCAGGAGCCATACATGCGCTTAGCGGTGATCGGAGCCGGTCCCGCGGGACTGACCTGCGTCAAGCAGGCCCTCGCGGACGGCCACGACGTGGTCTGCTTCGAGAAGCACCGGGATCTCGGCGGCATCTGGAACCCCGCCGCGGGCGGCGCGTACACCGGAGTCCGGATGCAGAGCTCACGCATGAGCATGCCCTTCTCCGACCACGCGCCCGCCTTCACCACCGACTTCCCCACCCAGGCCGAGGTGCAGGAGTACCTCACCTCGTACGCCGAGACCTTCGGCCTGCTCGGCTCGGTCCGTTTCGGCCGGGAGGTCGTCGGCGTGGCGAAGGACGGCGCGGGCTGGCGGGTGACGGCCCGCGACACCGCGACCGGCACCTCCGGCGACGAGCACGTCGACGCCGTCCTCGTCGCCAACGGCGAACTGTGGCGGCCCCGGCTGCCGGCCGGCGGCCTCCCGGCGCCGGACAGCGGTGTGCGGGTGCTCACCTCCGCCGAGTACCGGGGCCCGGCCGCCTTCACCGGCGAGCGCGTGCTCGTCATCGGCGGCGGGGTCAGCGGCGCCGACATCGCCGCCGACCTCGCGCCGCACGCCGCCCGGGTCGACTGGTCCGTCCGCCGCAAGGCGCTGTTCCTGCCCCGCAGCATCGGCGACGCGTACAACGACGCCCTGTTCTCGTACGCGGGCCGGGTCGCCGTCGAGGAACTGCCGTACGCCGAGTACCTCGACCGGCTGACCGCGTGGCTGCCGGAGTACATGGCGATGTACCGGGCCACCGGGCTGCTGCCCGAGGACGGCTTCCACGGCGCGGTGCACATCAACGAGAAGATCGTCCCGGCGGTCCACGGCGGCGGGGTGCACCCGGTCGCGGCCTTCACCCGGTTCGACGGGGTCGGCGCGGCCGTCCTCGCGGACGGCACGGCCGAACGGTACGACGCCGTGGTGCTGTGCCTGGGCTACGAGCCGCCGGACTACGGGTTCATCGACGGCCTGCGCCGCGAGGACCTGTACGAGCACCACTTCTGGCGGCACGACCCGACGCTGGCCGTGGTCAACACCCCCGTGGACACCGAGGCGTTCGGCACCGCCTGCCCGTACTTCGAGGCCATCGGGGGCTGGGTGCTGAGCGTGCTCGGCGGCAAGACCGCGCTGCCGGGCCCCGACGAGCGCGCCGCCTGGTGCGCCCGCCACATGACCGCGCTGCACGACCGGCGCTACCTCGACTGCTGGCTGGAGACGATCCGCCTCGGCCTGCTCAGCGGCGCGCTGCCCGACCCGGCGACGCACTTCCGCGCCTACTGGACCCTCGTCTCCAGCCAGGTCGACCCCGCCAACCTGCGCCCCGGACACGTCCGCCCGCTGCCCGCCGTCCACGACGGGGGCCTCGACCTGGCCGGGGTGCGCCACCGCGTCCTGGCCTCGCTGCCGGCCGCCACCCGGGAGGACCTGCTCGCCCGCGGCGAGATCGACGAGGCCGACCTGGCCGCCGCCGGGCGGATACCCGGCGACCGGGTCCTCGCGGCGTGGCTGCCCTACCGGCAGCGCGCGGCCGCACCGGTGCCGGGCGGGAGCGCGTGAGCGCCCGGACGGCGGCGGGGCCGAAGACCGGCGGCCGGTGGCGGATGCTCACCGACCCCGCCGTGCTCAACCTGATCGCCGCCACCGCGGCGGTCGGGGTGGCCGGCGCGTTCGTGGTGCCCACCACCAGCCTGTTCCTCAGCGAGGCCGTCACCGCCACCCCGCTCATGGTCGGCCTGTTCTTCGCCGTCCGGTCGGTCGCGGAGATCGGCACGGACATCGTGGTGGGCGCCGTCTCCGACCGGCTGCGCAACCGCCGCACGATCCTGGTCCTGACCGCGCTCTTCAACGCCTGCGGAGCGCTCTGCTACACGTTCCTGCGCGACTACTACCTGCTGCTGCTGTCGGGCATGGTCTGCTTCGGGCTCGGCGGCGCCTGCTTCGGGCAGCTCTTCGCCTACACCCGGGAACTCGCCGACGCGCGCGGGGTGGACGCCCCGTTCTTCAACGGCTTCCTGCGGTCCGTCACCTC
Organism: Streptomyces daghestanicus; assembly: GCF_020521275.1. Lineage (NCBI taxonomy): Bacteria > Bacillati > Actinomycetota > Actinomycetes > Kitasatosporales > Streptomycetaceae > Streptomyces > Streptomyces daghestanicus. The sequence goes on from NZ_BNDX01000016.1 coordinate 416,430, forward strand.
GCTGGCCTGGGTGGTGGGCCCCCCGCTCGCCTTCTGGACGATCGCCACGTGGTCCTTCACCGCCCTGTACGCGTCGACCGCCGCCCTGTCCCTGCTGGCGGCGGCGCTGTGCGGCTGGGGGCTGCCCGATCCCAAGGCGTCCGGGGCCGCGAAGGCCCTCCCCGCGAAGGCCCTCCCCGAGAAGGCCCTCCCCGAGAAGGCCGGCCCGGAGGGGTCCGCGGCCGTCGCCACCCCGGAGCCCGCCGAGGACCGGCCCCCGGGGATGCTCGGCATGTTCCGCGGGCTCGGCCGGCGGACGGCGCTGGTGCTGGGCGCGGTGGTGCTGCTCCTCGGAGCCAACGCGATGTACCAGATCAACCTGCCCCTCTACGTCACCGAAGACCTGGGCATGAGCCCGCAGTTCGCCGGACTGCTGCTCGGCGTGAGCGCCTTCGTGGAGATCCCGCTGATGGTGCTCGCCGGGGTCTGGGCGGAGCGCGTCGGCAAGCAGTGGCTGATGTTCGCGGCCACCGTCTGCGCCACCCTGTTCTTCGTCCTGCTCCCGCTCGCGGACACCCGGCCGTTCCTGCTCGCGCTCCAGCCGCTCAACGCGGCCTGGGCCGCGGTGGCCCTGAACATCCCCGTCGTCATGCTCCAGGACAGCCTGCCCGGCCGGATCGGCACCGCCTCCGCCCTGTACTCCAGCGCCTTCAAGGCCGGCATGTTCCTGGGCGGCCTGGTCGTCGGCACGGTGGCCACCTGGACCGGCTACGGCCAGGTCTTCTGGGTGTGCGCCGGGCTGACCGCCGTCGCCGGGGTGCTCGCGCTCCTGCTGCGCACCGCCCCCGAGGTGCCGTCCCCCGTGCCCGCCTCGACCCCCACGCCCACCCCGTGATCCCGGCGATCCCCGTGATCCCCGCGGCCCCAGTGACCTACGTGATCCCCGTGAAGGGAGCAACCGCGTGACCGACCCGTCCTGCACCGTTGTCGTACCCACCTACAACCGGTCAGCCCTGCTCGCCCACACCCTCGACTCGCTGTGCCGTCAGCGGCTCGACGGCTCCGACCGCTTCGAGGTGATCGTCGCGGACGACGGTTCCGCCGACGACACCGAGCGGGTCGTCGCCGGCTACCGCGACCGGCTCGACGTGCGGTACTTCTTCCAGGAGGACGAGGGCTACCGCGTCGCCGCGGCCCGCAACCTCGGCATCGAGCACGCCCGCGCCGACGTCTGCGTGTTCGTGGACTCCGGGGTGATCCTGCACTCGGGCGCGCTCGCCGCCCACCTGGCCGCGCACCGGGAGAGCCCCCTGCCCACGGCCGTCGTCGGCTACGTGCGCTGCTTCAACGAGGGCAACGAGGACGGCGCGGAGATCACCGCCGCACTCGACTTCGCGGACCCCGACCGGTCGTTCGCCGAGTTCGCCGGGCAGGGCCGCTGGCCGGACATCCGCGAGGACTACTACGAGCGCTACGGCGAGGACCTCACCGTCCTCACGGCGCCCTGGCTGATGTGGTGGACGTGCGACGCGTCGGCGAGCACCGCCCTGCTGCGCGAGGTCGGCGGCTTCGACGAGGCGTACCGCTCCTGGGGCGCCGAGGACGTCGACCTCGGCTACCGGCTGCACACGGCCGGCGCCCGCTTCGTGCTGCGCCGCGACGCCACCGCGATCCACGTGCCGCACGCCAAGAGCTACGAGGAGAACATGCGGTCGGCCGCGGGCAACTACGCCTACTTCGCGGCGAAGTACGACACCCCGGTCGCCCGGCTGGTGGTCGACAACCACTTCCACGAGATCGAGGACATCCTGCGCTCCCGCGGCCTGGCCGCCGGCGAGGTCACCGACCGGGTCGGCACCGAGCGGCGCGCCATCGACGTACACGACACGGTGCGGGAGGCCGGGGAGCCGGCCGGGACCGGACCGGGAGGGGACGACCCGACGATGACTCCGCCCGTGCTCGGCGTGTGGACCTGGAAGGACCGCGAGGCGCGGCGCGACGCGCCCCGGGTGCTGGTCTTCTCGCCGCATCCCGACGACGAGGTGATCGCCTGCGGCGGCACCGTGGCGCGCTGGGCCGCGGAAGGCGCCCGGGTCCGGGTGGTGTTCGCCACCGACGGCGCGATGTCCCACTCGGCGGTGCTGGGCATCCACACCGACCCGACCCCCGCCGAACTCCGCGAGATCCGCCGCGAGGAGGCACGCTCGGCGGCCAAGGCCATGGGCCTGGACAAGGACGCGGCCCGGTTCCTCGACTACCCCGACACCCGGCTCGCCGACCACCTGCCCGCCTTCCGCGCGGACGTGCTGGAGGTGCTGCGCGAGGAGTCCGGGGTCACCCACGTGTACCTCCCGCACGAGGTGCGCGAACTCAACGCCGACCACCGGCTGACCGGCGAGACGGTGGTGTCCTGCCTGGCCGAGCTGGGACTCACCCCTGAGGTCTTCCGGTACGTGGTGTGGGACGAGCGCACCGAGGAGGAGTTCGGCTTCGTCAACCGCAACCCGGCGGACGGCGCGGGCGAGGCCACCGAACGGCTCGTCTCCTTCGACATCTCGCCCTACGTGGAGCGCAAGCACGCGGCGTTCCGCGAGCACCGCACCCAGGTCGAGCTGTACGCGCCGGGCCAGACCCGGGCGGTGGTGCCGCCGCCGTTCCAGGAACGGGTGTTCGCGGCCCGCACCGAGGAGTTCTGGGTCACCGAACCGGCCGCGCGGCCGGCCGGCGGAGCGGCCGGCGGAACCGGCGAGGCACCGGCCGCCGTCGCGGCCGGCACCGGCGAGGGAGAGTGACCGGCACCGTGACGACGACCCCGACGAGCCCGGCGGACCCGACCGCCCCCGCGGCCCCGGCGGCCGACGCCGGCCGCCCCGCGCCGGACACCGCTCCCGCCGCCCTGCGCCCGCTGACCGAGTGGCCCCGCCTCACCTCCGCGATCCCGCGCGATCCGGAGGTGGAGGCCCGGGTGGCCGAGATCCTCGGGCAGCTCACGCTGGAGGAGAAGGTCGGCCAGATGATCCAGCCCGAGCTGGCCGAGCTGACCCCGGAGGACGTGCGCGAGTACCGCATCGGCTCCGCGCTCAACGGCGCCGGCATCTGGCCCGGCGGCAAGCGCCACGCGAGCGTCGCGGACTGGGTGGACACCGTGGACGGCTTCTGGTCGGCCGCGGAGGAGGCGTGGCGGGACCGGCCGTTCCGCATCCCCTTCATGTGGGCCACCGACGCCGTGCACGGCCACAACAACGTCCACGGCGCCACCGTCTTCCCGCACAACATCGGCCTCGGCGCGACCGGCGACCCGGACCTGGTGCGCCGGATCGGCGTCGCCACCGGCCGCGAGGTCGCCGCGACCGGCATGGACTGGATCTTCGCCCCCACCGTCACCACCCCCCGCGACCGCCGCTGGGGCCGCTACTACGAGGGCTACGGCGAGGACCCGACCGTGGTGCACGCCTACGGACGGGCCATGGTCGAGGGCCTCCAGGGCGACGTGGAGTCGCTGCGGGCCGACGGCAAGGTGCTGGCCACCCTCAAGCACTGGATCGCGGACGGCGGCACCGAGCACGGCGCCGACCGGGGCACCGCCCGCGCCTCCGAGGACGTGCTCAGGAACATCCACGCCCAGGGCTTCCTGGCCGGCATCGAGGCCGGCGCGCAGAGCGTGATGGTCTCCTTCAGCAGCTGGGAGAACCCGGCCAACTACGACCACACGCCGGGCCGCGCGGAGCCTTACAACGACAAGGTGCACGGCAGCCGCTACCTGATCACCGACGTGCTCAAGGACGCCCTCGGCTTCGACGGCATCGTGATCAGCGACTGGGACGCGCACGCCGAGGTCGCCGGCTGCTCCGCCGGTGACGCCGGGTACGCCGTCAACGCCGGCCTGGACGTGCTGATGGTCGCCGGGCGCGAGGCGTGGCAGAGCGTGCACCGCAGCACCGTCCGCTACGTGCGCGAGGGCGTCATCCCGATGGCGCGGATCGACGACGCGGTCACCCGCGTGCTGCGCGTGAAGATGCGCGCCGGCCTCTGGGACAAGCCCCGCCCCCGCGAGCGGGCGCTGACCCGCTCCGGGGCCGGCGTCGTCGGCAGCGCCGAGCACCGGGCGCTCTCCCGCGAGGCCGCCCGCAAGTCGCTGGTGCTGCTCAAGAACGACTCCGGGCTGCTGCCCCTGTCCCGCACCGCGCGGGTCCTGGTGACCGGCAGCGCGGCCGACGACCTGAGCAAGCAGTGCGGCGGCTGGACCCTGACCTGGCAGGGCGACGACGTGGACCACGCGGACCTGCCGGAGGGCGCCACGGTGGCGGACGCGGTCCGCGCGGTCGTCGGCGCCGACCGGTGCGTGGTCGACCCGGCGCTGGAGCACGCCGACCCGGCCGGCTTCGACGTGGCCCTGGTCGTCCTCGGCGAGGACGCGTACGCGGAGATGCGCGGCACCCTCAAGCCCTGGCGCTCGCTCGGCTACGCCGACCTGAAGCAGTCCTACGCCCGGGACCTGGAGGTGCTGCGCCGGCTGGACACGGCCGGGCTCCCGGCCGTCTCGGTCTTCCTCACCGGCCGTCCGCTCTACTGCACGGAGGAGATCAACCTCTCCGCCGCCTTCGTCGTCGCCTGGCTGCCGGGCCCGTACGGGCAGGGCGTCACCGACGTCCTGTTCGCCCCCGAGCCGGGCGCGCCCGCCCACGACTTCCAGGGCCGGCTGCCCTCGTCCTGGCCGCGGACCCGGGACTCCGCCGCCGTCAACCGGGTCCCCCCGCACCTGCCGGACTACCGGGTGCCCCCCGAGGAGACGGCACCCGAGGGCCGGTACACCCCGCTCTTCCCGGTGGGCCACGGCCTGTCGCTGCGGGACACCGCCCCGGCCACCGGGACCCTGCCGGTCGACCTGCCCCCCGAGGCACCGCCCGCGCCCCCGGTGGACGGACCGCTGCGGGTGCTGGACGCGGCGGGCACCCCGTACCGGCTCAAGGTGGGCGGCCACAACACCTGGTCGCGGGTGGACGTCCCGCTGACCGGGCCGATGCGCTGCACCATCGTCCGCTCCGACCCGGCGCCGGCGCCCGAGGGCACCGGGCTGAGCCTGCGCTTCCTCGGCAACCCGGCCTTCTTCTACGCGGAGTCGCCCACCGGCGCCCCCGCCGACCTGCGCGGCCACCTGGCGGCCGGGGGACACGTGCGGTTCCTCGCGCGGGTGATCGAGCCGCCGACGCACGCGCTGTTCCTGGCCTGCCACGACGACTACCCCGCCCAGCCCGGCGTGGACCTGGCGCCCCTGCTGCGGCAGGCTCCGCCCGGGGAGTGGACGCGGGTGTCGGTGCCGCTGACCGAGCTGGCGGCGGCCGGGATGGACCTGCGCCACGTCGACGTGCCGTTCATGCTCTACACGGAGGGCACGGCCCTGCTGGAGATCGCCGACATCGGCTGGCGCACTCCCTGACCCACCAGGCGCACGACAAGGCCCGGCGTCCGGGGGGACGCCGGGCCTTCTCGCGGCTCCGTACGCCGGTCAGGCGGCCTCGTCCAGCTCCTTGCGGAGTTCCTCGGGCAGCTCCAGGTCGGCGGCGGCGAGGCACTCGTCGAGCTGGGCCACCGAGCTGACGCCGATGATCGGCACCACGGCGGGCTCCCCGCCGGTCAGCCAGGCCAGGACGGCCTGGATGGGGGTGACGCCCAGCTCGGCGGAGACCTTCGCGAGGGCCCGGAGCCGGCGGTCGGTGCCGGGGTGCGCGTAGTGCTCCGGCAGCGGCTTGTCCGAGCGGCCGTAGATGCCGAACAGCAGGCTGGTGTAGGCGAACAGGGTCAGGCCCCGGCTGCCGACGTAGTCCAGCAGTTCGTCACTGGCGTGGACGTGACCGCCCTCGGGCAGCACGGTGTTCGGCCGGGGCCGCAGGTAGGAGTAGCGCTGCTGCACCGCGGTGTACGGCGTCCAGCCTCGGGCCTCGGCGAGGGAGCGGGTCTCCGCCAGCCGCCAGGCGGTGTGGTTGCTGGCGCCGAGCACCCGGACCTTGCCGTCGGTCACCGTGCGGTGGAAGGCGGCGAGGGTCTCCTCGTCGGGGGTGTTCCGGTCCTCGCGGTGCGCGTAGTACAGGTCGAGGTGGTCGGTGCCGAGCCGGCGCAGGCTGCCCTCCAGCTCCGTGCGGATCACCTCCGCCCCGAGCCCCTCCGCCGCCCCGTCCGGGCCGGGCCCCGAGCCGACCTTGGAGGCCAGGGTCAGGGTGTCCCGGTTGCCCCGGTCCTTCAGCCAGCGGCCCAGCACGGTCTCGCTCTCGCCGCCGGTGCCGCCGGGCACCCAGAACGAGTAGCAGTTGGCCGTGTCGATCGTGGTGCCGCCGGCCTCCACGAACCGGTCCAGGACGGCGAACGCGGTCTTCTCGTCCACCGTGGTGCCGAACGGCATGGCACCCAGGCAGAACCTGCTCACCTTGGTTCCGGTACCGGCGTCGAGAGTGCGCTGCTGCATCGTTCCTCCGAGCTTCTTGCGTCGTGGGGCATGAGAGAACGCGCGCCCCGGCTCCCGCGGGTGGGCTCTCCGCAGAGTGACCCTAGGCGAACGGGGGCGCGCGGTACGGGACTTCACCGGGATCTGTCCTGTTCGGACAGGGCGTCGTACGACGAAGGTCGTACGGGCCGGGCTCAGTCGCCGGGCAGGGACAGGGTCAGGGTCTGGGCCCGGTGGTCGGACATCCCCCCGCTGTCCACCATCCGGTAGGTGTGCACCTTCACCGCGTCGCTGGTGAACGCCCAGTCCAGCCGCCACAGCGACGGCCCGCCGGCCGGCCAGGAGACCGGGTAGAGCCGGTCGGAGGCCGGCAGCGCGTCCCGCAGCCGGTCGCCGAGCCCGCGCAGCTCCCCCATGGCCGAGGTGGCGTTCATGTCACCGGCCAGCACCACCGGCAGCCGGTTGCGGTCCAGGTCGGCCTCCAGGACCCGGTAGGCGGCCTGCCGGCGTTCCTCCTGCGCCCGCATGAACGCGGTGAACTCGTCCGAGGCGGGGTCCATGGAGATGTCGAGCTGCACCGGGACGTGCACGTTGTAGAACGTGGTCAGGCGGCCGTCGATCCGCAGGTCGGTGCGGAGCACCTTGTACCGGTAGTAGTCGGGGAAGGTCCCGTCGGGCGGCATGCCGGTGCCGTCCTCGGGCAGGTAGGGCCAGCTGTCCAGGCCGTGCCAGTCCTCGATGGGGTAGCGGGACATGGTGAGGATCTCGCCGACGGCCACCACGTGGTACCCCGGGAAGCGGGCCCGGAGTTCGGCCACGTGGTCCGAGCGGATCGGGCGGTGCCCGGGGACGTCCCAGGAGACCTGTTCCTGGAGCAGGTAGACGTCGGCGCGCTGCTCCTCCAGGAAGCGGTAGAAGGTCTCCGGGTCGTCGCTGTCGCTCCAGTACTCGGTGTTCCACGAGAACACCCGGACCGCGCCCGGCGGGGTGGCCGATCCGCCGCCCAGCCCCGGCAGGGCGTAGAGGTTCAGCCCGACCAGGGGCAGCGCCAGCAGGACGCAGCCCAGGGCCGCCGCGGCCAGCCGCACGCGGGCGCCGCGGGCCAGCGGGGTGAGCAGCAGCAGGAGCAGCGGCACCGCGACGAACGTCAGCGGGGGCATCAGCTCCAGCGGCCGCCACCACCAGTGCTCGCCGGTGAGGGCGTAGAACAGGGCGAGGAACGCCGTCCACAGGACCAGGCAGCCGGTGAGCAGCCGGGCCGCCCGGCGGCCGGTCCGCCGCCGGGGACGCGGCGGACCGGGCGGTTCCCCCGAGGACCCGGTGGCCCGGGTGCCCTCGTCGAGGGAGGTGCTCATGCCGTCATCCCCGGCCGGTGCCGCGACGCGCCGACGACCCGCTGCTCACCGGTCTCCTCCCACTGCGGCTCGTACAGCCGGCGGAAGCGGCCGGACACCAGCCAGTGGACGGTGCCCACCGCTATGCCGGTGGAGATGGCCACGTTGGTGGCGAACGCCACCGAGGCGAAGACCGGCAGGAACCGCCAGCCGCGGCGCTTGAGGACATAGCGGTACATCGCCAGGTCACCGGTGAACGAGGCGCCGGCCAGCACCACCGGCACCGCCAGCCACGCCGGGCCGAGCAGGGCCAGCGGCAGGGTGGCCACCGCGCCGAACGCGGCCACCGCCGCCATCGACCGGGACGCGGTCTCGAACCCCTTGGCGAAGCGCCGCCGCTGGACGAACAGCGGGATGCGCAGGTGCGCCCGGCGGTACAGCTTGCGCAGCAGGGGCAGCAGCTTGTCGTCGTCGTCATGGCGGCCCAGCACGTGCGGGGTGACCCGGATCTGGTACCGCGCGGACATCCGCTGCCCGTAGTCGACCTCCTCGGTCTGCCGGAGCCGGGGGTTGAAGGGGCCGACCTCCTGGAAGACCTTGCGGGGGATCGCGGTCAGCGAGGAGAACAGGAAGCTGACCGTGCCGAGGGAGTCCATCCGCCAGCAGTACGCCTGGAGGATGCGGCACTCCTCGACGACGCTGTCCCGGATCAGCGGCTCGTCCTCGTAGATGCCGCACACGGCACCGTACTCGGGGTGGGCGAGCAGTTCGTCCACGGCCTTCTCGACCGCGTCGGGGCGCAGCGCCACGTCCGAGTCGACGAAGAAGAGAATCTCCCCGCGGGCCGCGGCGGCTCCGGTGTTGCGGGCCACGGCGACGCCGCTGTTGCGGGGCGTCGTGAGGACGGTCACGTCCCGGCGGCGGGCGATCCGCAAGGAGTCGTCGGTGCTGTGGTCGTCCACCACGATCACTTCGAGCGGGCTGTACGTCTGCTGGAGCGCCGCGTCGATGCACAGGCCGATCGAGTTCTCGTAGTTGTAGTTCGGGATGACGACCGACACGAGGGGTCGGGACACTGGGTTCCTCCTGAGGGGGTGTTACCGGTAGTGGGTGGCGAGGAGCGTGCCGCCGAGCAGCACCGCCCAGAGCAGGGTGTTGACGACCATGGCGAGGTCGCGCACGAGGATGCGGGTCGGCTCGCCGCCCTTGCCCTGGACGTGCAGCAGTTGCAGGTAGCGGGCCATGGCGAAGAGCGCGAACGGCGCCGAGCCGAGCACGGCCAGGTCCGAGTAGTGGCTGCCGGCCGACTGCTGGAGGTTGAGCAGGAAGGCGACCACGGTCACACAGGCGCACAGCCCGATCAGATGGTCGAGGTAGGGCACCGAGTAGCCGCGCAGGGCCGGGCGGTGGGCGACACCGCCCGTCACCATCTCGTGCCGGCGCTTGCCGAGGACGAGCATCAGGCAGAGGCAGAACACCGAGACCAGCAGCCAGCTGCGGATCTCCGTGCCGGCCGCCAGGTGCCCCTGGATGACCCGGAGGCCGAACCCGGCGCTCACCACGAACACGTCGAGCAGCGGTACGTGCTTGAGGCCGCGGCTGTAGACGAGGTTGAGGGCGAGGTAGACGGCGACCGGCCACCAGGCGTCGACCGGCCCGAGCAGGGCCGCGCCCGCCAGCAGCAGCGCGAGTGCGGTCCCGAAGGCGGTGGCCGTGCCCACCCCCACCCGGCCCGAGGCGATCGGCCGGTCCCGCTTGGTCGGGTGGGCCCGGTCGCGATGACGGTCGTACAGGTCGTTCCAGACGTACACCAGGCTGGACGCCAGGGTGAACAGCACGATGGCCCAGGCGACGCGGCCCAGCAGTCCCGGCGGCGCCGTCTGCGCGTCGAGCAGCGCGAGCGGCACCACCAGCAGGTTCTTCGGGAACTGGCCCGGCCGGACCAGCGTCAGCAGATCACGCGGCAGGCTCCGGGACGTCCGGGCCGGCGGCGGTGCCGGCAGGGCGGTGTCCAGGGGCCGGTTGGCACTCGTCGTCACGATCTCTCCCCGTTCAGAAGAACGCTTTGGCCAGGCCGAGGGCGCCCTGTTTCCACGGCTCCCGGCTGGTCCGGCCGGCGGACCGGGGCGCCGCGCCGGCGGCCCGGTTCTCACGCCACCAGCGGTAGGTGCCGAGGATGGCGTCCTGGTTGGACAGGCGGGGCTTCCAGCCGAGCACCTCGCGGGCCTTGTCGATGCTCACGTAGGAGTCGGCCCGCAGCTTGTGGACGAGCCGCCCGTACACCGGCGACAGCCGCAGCCGGCTCAGCGTGTCCAGCGCCAGCACGGCGGGCCCGGCGGGTATGGAGACCAGCCGCTTGCCGTGCCCGGCGGCGTCCAGCACCGCCTGGAAGTCCTCGCGCAGGGTGCCGAACTCGGCCGCCGCCAGGTTGAAGGTGTCGCCGGCGACGTCCGCCGGGGCGTGCAGCGTGGTGGCCACCGCGTCGACCAGGTCCTCGATGGCGAACATCTGGATGCGGACGTCCCCCCGGCCGAGCACCGGGAAGTTGCGGCCCTCCTCCGCCCATTCGAAGAGCATCGCGAACAGGCCCATCCGGCCCGGCCCCACGAACGTCTTGGGGCGCAGGATCGGTACGCACATCCCGCGGGCCCGGAACTCCTCGGCGACCACCTCCGCGCCGGCCTTGGCGCGGCTGTAGGCGTCCACCGGGCGGCGCGGGTAGTCCTCCGTGGTGGGCACGGTGTCGGGCAGGCCGTACACCGCGGTGGAGGAGACGTGGACCGCGCGTTCCAGCCCGGCGGCCTCGGCGGCCCGCAGCACGGTCCGGGTGCCCTCGACGATGATGGAGCGGATCTCGTCCTCGGGGTAGCTGGGCAGCGCCGCGGCGGTGTGCACCACGGCGTCCGCGCCGTTGAGCGCGGTCCGTACCCGGGCCCCGTCCCGTATGTCCGCGGTCAGGTACTCCACGCCGGGCACCGCTTCCACCGGCGGGCGCAGGTCGAGGCTGCGCACCTGGAGGCCGGCCGCGGCGAGCGACCGGGTCAGGTTGCCGCCGAGCATGCCGCTGCCGCCGGTCACGACCACCTTGTTCACCACAGCGACGACACCTTCTCCTTGACGAAACGGGTGACGAGCCGGGACATCCCCGAGGCGAGGGTGCGGTCGAGCCGCTCCAGGAAGTGCTCCACCTCAGCCGGGGTGGCCACCAGCGGCGGGCCGGCGACCAGGGGGTTCTGGCCGTTCAGCGTGTAGTAGGCGTAGATGTCGTGGTCCTGGTACAGCGCGTTGATCACGGCGCAGGTGACCACCTTGGTGCCGAACTGCGGGTCCTTCGCCAGCCCGCCCGGGGCCAGCTTCCCGACCAGGTCGAACAGCGCGGGGCTGCCGAGGAAGACACCCCACAGGGCGCCCGCCCCCCGGACGTCGGTGACGATGTCGGAGTGCTCCTTGGCGATCCGCTCCAGACCGGGGCCGAGGACCTTCTCTATCGCGCGGGCGCGGGCGGGGAAGTCCTCCTCCACGGCCACGTTGATGGCCTCGATGGCGGTGGCGCACTCCTCGCCGAAGCCGTAGTAGGTGGTGCTGGTGCTCTGCAGCAGGGCGTCGTGCAGGCTGTCGTACGCCTTGCGGAAGACCGGGCGGCGGGCGACGAACGCGGAGATGGAGGACTTGCCGCCGCCGAAGGACTTCGACGTCGTCACCACGTCGGGCACCAGGCCCGGGTAGCGCATGAAGTAGAACATCGTCCCGGTCTTGCCCCAGCCGGTGTAGATCTCGTCGAAGATCAGGACGATGTCCTCCTGGGTGCACAGCTCCCGCAGGCCGCGCAGGAACTCCTCCGAGCACCAGCGGATGGTGGAGGCGCTGAACGGCTCGATGAGCAGGGCGTACACGTCGGAGCGGCCCTTGCCGTCGCGGGTCGCCTCGACGGCCGCCCGCACCGAGTCCAGGTCGCCGTAGGTGAAGGTGGACACGCCGGGGATGCCGGGGAAGGCGAAGTGGTTCTGCGAACTGCCGGTGAGGCTGCCGGAGCCGAGCAGCTTGCCGTGGAAGCTGATGTCGCTGCGCAGCACGGTGTTGCGCCGGCCGTTGTGGTACTTGTACGCCAGCTTCACCGCGCCCTCGACCGCCTCCGCGCCCGAGTTGGGCAGGAAGGACATGTCGAGGTCGCCGGGGAGGACGGCGGCGAGGTTGTGCGAGAGCGCCGCCAGGTAGGGCGAGAAGTAGGTCTTGTGGACCTCCATCCGCTGCTGCTCGGCGAACTTCCGGCGGGCCTCGATGATCCGCGGGTGGTTGTGCCCGTGGCTCAGGACGCCGACCCCGCCGGTGAAGTCCAGGACGCGGCGGCCGTCCCGGGTGTGAACGTAAGCGCCCTCGGCCCGGTCGATCAGTTCGCGGCCGAACCCGAACGAGGTCATCAGGGCGACCTGGCTCTTGCTGACGTACTGGCGGTAGAGGTCGTGCACCTTGTCGACGGACAGCGCTTCGGCGTCCTCGATGCTCATCAAGCCGGTCATGCGGTGGTCTCCTTCCGGAGGGACGGGGAGGGGGCGGGGGAACAGTGGCCGCCCAGGCCGGTCACGCCCAGGGCGGCGCCGGCGGTGGCGAGTTCGGCCACCAGGGTCAGCACCCGGCTGACCAGGGCGGTGGCGACGGCGGCGGACAGCGGCAGGACCGTGGCCAGGGCGGGTACGAGGATCAGCTCGCGGACGCCGGCCCCGTCCGGCGCGAACACCGCGAGGGTGCCGCCCACGGCGGCGAGGGCGAAGCCGCCGACCGCGGCCGGCAGCGCGGGCAGCGGGTCGGCGCCCAGCAGCAGCGCCGTCACCCACACGTGCAGGCCCGACAGCACCCAGGAGCCGGTCTGGTAGGCGAGGGAGCGGCGCAGGTCCCGGGGCCGGCCCGGGGACGGGGGAGGGTTCCGCCGGGCGACCCGGGCGGCCAGCACCGCGGACCGGTGGACCAGGTCCGGCCGGACCAGCAGCGCCGCCAGCGGCACCAGGGGCACCAGCATCCACCAGACCCCCTCGTCGAAGAGGGCCGGCGCGACCAGCATGCCGACCGCGCCGCCGGTGAGCAGCACGACCACCAGGTTGACCACGTAGGTCCCGGCCATCTGCGCCTTGCTGGCACCGGCCTGCTCGCCCATGCGCAGCTGCGCGATCAGGCCCCACACCCGGCCCGGTACGAACTTGCCGAGGAAGCCGACGAAGAACATCCGGACCCCGGCGCGGGCGGGCACCGGACCCGCGATCGCGGACAGCGTCAGCAGCCAGGACCGGGTCCCGCACAGCAGCCCGGCCGACGTGACCACGACGGCGCCCAGCAGGGCCGGGACCGAACCGGGGTGCAGCAACTGCGCGAGCACCGACCAGTCCTGGTCGCGCAGGGCGAGGCCGACCCCGGCCAGCACCGCGACCGCGAACAGGACGACCAGGACGCGGCGCCACACCACGCTCATCAGGAACTCGCCCCCGGCGCGGCGGGCAGCGCCCGGCGTCCGCCCAGCCGGCGCACGGCGCCGACGACGAGCCCGGCGGTGATGGCCCACTGCGCGAGCAGGTGGACGCCGAGGAAGTACAGCAGGAACCGGGTGCCGCGTTCCCGGCGGACGAACCCCGCGAGCCCCGGGTCGGAGACCAGGAAGAGGGCGAGGAACAGCAGCGGCACGGCGGCCAGCAGCGGCGCCGCGAACACCGCGAACAGCAGGGGCAGCGTGGCGGCGAACAGCGTGGCGCCGACCACCCCGGGCAGCGGGTTGACCACCACCCCGCCGGAGCGCATGCGGTGCGCGCCGGCGAACCCGGCCAGCGGCAGCGAGCGCCGGAACTGCTCCCGCAGCATGTCCGCGAGCCCGGCGCAGTCGTCGTGCCGGCCGACCACGGTGTCGGTGAGCCGGATGCCCGCCACCCGGGCCAGGCGGTCGCTGTACTCGACGTCCTCCGCGTCGCGCAGGCCCTCGTGGAACGGGCCGGCCGCGGCGAACACCTCGCGGCGCACCGCCGCCAGCGCGAAGACGGCCGTGCCGACCCGGCCCACACTGCGCCTGCGCCACCAGTGCGCGTGCAGCACGCGGTAGTGCTCGACGGGGCCGTCGTCGAAGAGCGGGCGGGTGTCGTAGGTGCCGTGCACCAGCCCGCAGTCGGGGTCCTCGCGCAGCACCCGCAGGGCGTTCTCGATGGCGTCGGGGCGCAGGGCCACGTCGGAGTCGACGAAGAAGAGGATGTCGCCGCGCGCCTCGCGGGCGCCCCGGTTGCGTACCGCGGAGACGCCCTTGTTGCCGCCGCCCTCGACGAGCCGGCACGGGTAGGACGCGGCGATCTCACGGGAGCGGTCGGTGGACGCGTCGTCCACCACGATCACTTCGAGGGGCCGGTGGGTCTGCGCGAACACCCCGTCCAGGCAGGCGGGGAGGGTCTTCTCGTAGTTGTAGTTGGGGACAATCACCGACACTGTCGGTCGATCCGGGTTCATGTGCGGTCCGTTTCGGCGAGTGAGGCGCTGAGGACGGTGGGGCGTGTGCCGCCTCGGGTGAAAGGTAGGGACGGCCGGGGAACCCGCGACAGTGGCAACCGACGTACGCCCCTCCTTGGCGCGGAAAGTGCAGGGCGGGCCTACGACCTTGGGCGTACGGTGGGTGCACGAAGGCGGGGGCGCGTGACCGAAAGGTGGCAGGCGGGCCGCGGGGGCGGGGCAGGGGCGTGTGGCGCGTTCGTCACGCCCGCGACACCGAAACGCTGTGTGACGTTCGCATGGCCGCGCGCGAGACGGTGTGGCGGAAGTCGAACAGAGGGCCTAACGTAACGATCCGAATTTGGCTCATCACGCGCTGGTGGGTGTGAGCCGCGGAGATCGGTCAAGGGCGGGAGTCGGCCGACGGCCTGTGGGGGCGAGCCGTGCCGGCCCGCTCGCACGGGGTGGTCTGGGAGCGCTCCCAGCAAGGAACGTCTCGGAGTTTAGGGGGATTTACCGTTGTTGATACGCGCGGCAGACGCCGACTCGTACCGTGGTCTTCCCACCGTCCACCCCGTCCACGAGGAGATCTGCAGGGCGATCCGCCACGCCCTGCGCGAGGACGGCAACGATCTGGCCGCCCGGCCCGACGCCATCGACGAACTGACCGCCCAGGCATGCGCCGTCTTCGACGAGGTCGTCGCCGTGGTGACGCGCGACGCGACGTCCGGCGCGTCCCCCGGCGCGGCGGCCGTCGGCGACCCGGCCGTACCGCCGGGCGCCGGGGACCAGCTCCGGCGCGGCCTGGACTGGGCGCACTCGCTGCGGGCCGGGACCGCCCTGTTCGAGGTGATGCTGCCCATCGCCCTGCGGGAGCTGTCCCCGGCCGACGAGACCGCCGCCGCCCGCGTCAGCGTCCTCCTCCACCAGGCGGTCCTCGCCCGGGTGGTCCGCGGGTCCCTGGCCCGCATGACCTCCCTGCCGGACCGGGCCCTGGCCCTGCGGCAGGACGAACGGCGGCACATCGCCCGGGAGTTGCACGACCGCGTCCTGCACGAGATCGGCCTCGCCCTCCAGGGCATCGACATGCACCAGTACCACGCGGAGTCGTCCCCCGCGCTGGCGCGTGCCAAGCTCAACCGGGCGGCCGGCCTGCTCCGCCAGGCCGTGTACACGCTCCAGCACTTCACCACCGAGTTACGAAGATCGGTCGGCGAGGGCGGCCTGGAACGCGCCCTGCGCTCCTATCTGGACACGCACGCCGACCCGGCCGTGGACATCACGGTCCGCACCAGCGGCGACCTCCTCGCGCTGCCCCCGTACGTCAGCGAGGAGGCCTATCTGATCCTGCGCGAGGCCGCGCGCAACGCCCTGCGGCACGCCGCGCCGTCCCGGCTCGACCTGACCGTCGAGGTGACGGACGGCACCCTGTACGCGGCGGTGACCGACGACGGCTGCGGCTTCCTGGTCGGCGCCACCCCGGGCGGCAACGGCCTGTCGTCGATGCGGGAGCGGGCGAAGGTCCTGGGCGGGGAGCTGACGCTCTCCAGCGCGCCCGAGGTCGGCACCGTCGTCGAGGTGCGGGCGCCGCTGTGGGAGCGGGACCTGTGAGTGCCCCGGCGGTGCCCGTGGTGCGGATCTGCCTCGCCGACGACCACACGCTGATGCGCGACGGGCTCAAGGAGATGCTGCACACGGCGCCGGGTTTCACCGTGGTGGGCGAGGCGTCGACCGGCACCGAGGCGGTGGCCCTGGCGACGGGGCTGCGCCCGGACGTGGTCCTGCTGGACGTGGAGATGCCCGGGCCCGGCGCCGCGGAGGTCATCCGGCGGATCACCCGGGCCGTGCCGAAGACCCAGGTGCTGGTCCTGACGATGCACGACGACCCCGACATGGTCCGCGAACTGCTGGAGACGGGAGCCGCCGGCTACCTGCTCAAGACCGTCCCGCGCGAGGAACTGATCGGCGCGGTGCGCTCGGCGGTGCGCCGGGACTCGGACAGCGTGGTCCTGGTCGTCTCCCGCCAGACGGTGGAACAGCTCGACCGGCAGCGCTCCCGGGAGCGGGCGGTCCAGCTCACCGCCCGCGAGCTGGAGGTCCTGCGGCTGGTCGCGGAGGCGCTGAGCAACGCCCAGGTGGCGGAGCGGCTGTTCATCACGGAGGCCACGGTGAAGCGGCACCTCACCAACATCTACGGCAAGCTCGACGCGGTGTCGCGGGTGGACGCCCTGCGCAAGGCCGCCGCCGCCCGGCTGATCGACGCGGGGCGGGACGGCGGCCCCTGGAGCCGGCCCGGCGACCCGGCCGGCGTGCGCTGACCCGGGGCCGCCGGGGCGCGGCGCTCACCGCGAGCGCCGCGCCCCGGGCCGCGGCCCGGACGGCGGTCCGTCAGACCGCCGGGACGTCCGGGAGCGTGCCGGACCGCGCCGCCCGCCCGTACCAGTGGCCGCTCGCCTTCGGCGTCCGCTCCAGGGACGCGTAGTCGACGTAGACCGCGCCGAACCGCTTGGCGTAGCCGTACGCCCACTCGAAGTTGTCCATCAGCGACCACAGGTAGTAGCCGCGGACGTCCACGCCGTCCGCGATGGCCCGGTGCACCGCCGACAGGTGGGCGTGCAGGTAGGCGATGCGCTCGGGGTCGTACACCTGGCCGTCGGAGTCGACCTTGTCGTCGTAGGCCGCGCCGTTCTCGGTGATGTACAGCGGCACGCCGGGTGCCTCCCGGGAGTAACGCGTGATCAGCTCGTGCAGGCCGCTCGGGTCGATGGTCCAGCCCATCTCGGTGCGGTCGCCCGGCGTCTGGTGGAAGGCCACGTCGTCCGCGCCCGGCCACGGCGAGTGGGTGCTCGTCCCGTGGCCGTCGGCGCGCGGGCCCGGCGCCGCGGCGTCCCCGGCCGACACCAGCGTCGGCGTGTAGTAGTTGAGGCCGAGCCCGTCCAGCGGCTGGTGGATGGCCTGGAGGTCGCCGTCCTGGACGAACGACCAGTCGGTGATGGACGAGGTCGCCCGCAGCAGCGTCGCCGGGTACGCCCCGTGCAGCATCGGGCCGTGGAAGACGCCGTTGGCCAGGTCGTCGATCTTCTGGGCCGCCGCGAGGTCCGCCGGGTCCTGGGACAGGGTGCGGATCACGGAGGAGTTGAGGCTCACCGCGACCGAGGCGCGGGCCGGGAGCACCGACCGCAGCGCCTGGGTGCCCAGGCCGTGCGCCAGGTTGAGGTGGTGCGCGGCGCGCAGCGGCGCGAGGGTCCCGGTGCGGCCGGGGGCGTGCACGCCGGAGCCGTAGCCCAGGAAGGCGCTGCACCAGGGCTCGTTGAGGGTGATCCACTGCTCCACCCGGTCGCCGAGCGCCTCGCCCACGATCCGGGCGTACTCGGCGAACCGCGCCGCGGTGTCCCGGGCCGGCCAGCCGCCCGCGTCCTCCAGCTCCTGCGGCAGGTCCCAGTGGTACAGGGTGATCGCCGGCTTGATCCCGTGGGAGAGCAGCTCGTCGACGAGCCGGCGGTAGAAGTCCAGGCCGACCTGGACGGCGGGGCCCCGGCCGGTCGGCTGCACACGCGACCAGGAGACCGAGAAGCGGTAGGCGTTCAGGCCCAGGTCCGCCATGAGCGCCACGTCGTCGCGGTAGCGGTGGTAGTGGTCGACGGCGATGTCACCGGTGTCGCCGTCGGCCGTCTTGCCGGGGGTATGGCTGAAGGTGTCCCAGATCGAGGGGGTACGGCCGTCCTCCCGCACCGCGCCCTCGATCTGGTACGCGGAGGTGGCGGCGCCCCAGAGGAAGGCGGGCGGGAAGGTCACCGGGGTTTCCGGAGTCGTGTGGTCAGGCATGGAAGCGCTCCCATGGGGGGTAGGAAGACCGGCGGATGGCAGAGGAAACGGGGGGAGGGCCGGGGCGGCGGTGACCCGGCCCTCCTGCGAACGCGGACCCGCACGCGGAGGTGACGGCGTACGCGAAGGCGAACACGAAGGCGACGGCGGGGGCGGCGGACGGCCGGCGGGGTGCGGGAGCCGGGCGTCAGCCCTTGACCGCACCCTGCATGATGCCGCCCACGATCTGCTTGCCGAAGATCGCGAACACGATCAGCAAAGGCAGCGTACCGAGCAGCGCGCCCGCCATGATCAGTGCCTGGTCGGGGGTGAAGCCGCGGCCCAGGCCCGCCACCGCGACCTGCACGGTCGGGCTGCCGTTCTGGGTGAGCA
This sequence comes from Streptomyces daghestanicus, assembly GCF_020521275.1. Lineage (NCBI taxonomy): Bacteria > Bacillati > Actinomycetota > Actinomycetes > Kitasatosporales > Streptomycetaceae > Streptomyces > Streptomyces daghestanicus. The sequence continues at coordinate 434,832 of NZ_BNDX01000016.1, forward strand.
CCAGGAACGGCCAGAGGAAGTCGTTCCAGGTCTGTACGAACATCAGCATGCCCAGCACCGCCATCGCGGGCCGGGCCGCCGGGAACACCACGTGCCACACCACGCGCCAGCTGCTCGCGCCGTCCACCCGCGCCGCCTCGATGATCTCGTCGGGCAGCGCCTGGATCAGGTACTGCCGCATGAAGAACACACCGAAGGCGCTCACCAGCGACGGCAGGATCACCGCCTGGAGCTGGTCGGTCCAGCCCAGCTCGGCGACCATCATGTACAGCGGGATGATGCTGAGCTGCGGCGGCACCATCATCGTGCCGATCACGACCAGCATCAGCGCGTTGCGGCCCTTGAAGCGCAGCTTGGCGAAGGCGAACCCGGCGATCGTCGACAGGAAGACGATGGTGACCGCCGAGATCCCCGCCACGATGGTGGTGTTGAGGAACGCCTCACCGAGGTTGGCGTCGGTCCAGGCCATCTCCAGCTTGTCGAAGAGATTGGCGCCGAACCACAGGGGCGGCGGGGTCTGCGCCAGCCGCTGGTTGTCCCGGGAGGCGGCGATCGCCGTCCACACCAGCGGCGCCAGCGAGCCGAAGGTGAACAGCGCCAGGATGAGGTACGCGATCGGACCGGCGTGCAGGTGGCCGCCGGCGCGGGACGCCTTGGAACGCGGGGTCCGCCGGGGCGGCGGGGGCGGTGCCGGTTCGGCCGGGGGTTTGGTCAGGGTCGTCGTCACGGCCGGTTCTCCTTAACTACTGGCGCGCAGCCGGCGCGAGATGACGGAGTTGACGATCCCGATCACGATGAGGATCAGGAACATCGTCCAGGCGATCGCGGAGGCGCGGCCCAGGTGCTGGTTGACCCAGCCCTGCTCGTACAGGTAGAGCCCGAGCGTCTGGAACTGGTGCTGGGAGCCGCCCGAGGCGCCCTTGGTGGCGTCGAACAGCAGCGGCTCGCCGAACACCTGCGAGGCGCCGATGGTCGACACGATCACCGTGAACAGGATCGTCGGGCGCAGCGAGGGCAGCGTCACGTGGACGAACTGCCGCCACCGGCTGGCACCGTCCAGCGCCGCCGACTCGTACAGGTCCTGCGGGATCGCCTGCATCGCGGCCAGGTAGATCAGCGCGTTGTAGCCGGTCCAGCGCCAGATGACGATCGAGGAGACGGCGAGCTGGGAGGCCCAGTGGTCGTTCTGCCAGTCGATGTTGTCGATGCCGACGAAACCCAGCACCCAGTTGATCATGCCGTAGTCACGGCCGAACAGCAGGACGAAGACCAGCGACGCGGCGGCGATCGACGTCGCGTACGGGGCGAGCATGACGACCCGCCAGAAGGTGGACGCCCGCAGCTTGTAGTTGAGGATGTGGGCCAGGCCCATCGCCATCAGCAGCTGCGGCACCGTCGAGATGATGCCGATGGTCAGCGTGTTCTTCGCCGCGTTCCAGAAGAAGTCGTCGTCGAAGATCCGGGTGTAGTTCTTCAGGCCGACCCAGCTCATGTCGGTCGGCGCGGTCAGTTCCACCTGGTGCAGCGAGGCCCAGCCCGTGTAGATCAGCGGGAACAGGCCGAACGCGATGAACAGCAGGAAGAACGGCGAGACGAAGGCGTACGGGCTCCAGCGCATGTCCCGTTGCCAGCGCCGGGAGAGCCGGGCCCGCTTCTTCGCCGCCTCGGCGGGGGCCCCGGCCGGGGGACGGCCCGGGGCCGCGCCCCCCTTCACGGGGGACGCGGCGGTGTCGTGCTCGGTTGCCATTCCGGTCACTGGTCCAGGTTGTTGTCGATGGTCTTGGTGGCCGTCTCCCAGGCCTCCTTGGGCGACTTGCCCTGCGTGACGAGGATGACGCCGTTGTCCGTCAGACCCTGCTGGATGATCTGGTCCTTCGGGCCGATGATCTGCGCCGGGATGTCCGCGGCGGCCTTGGCGAAGATCTCACCGATCGGCGAGTCGCCGGTCATGGTGTTCTTCGCGCCGGTCACCTGCGGCAGCTCGTACGCGGCGGGGGCGCTGGGGAAGCTGCCCATCACGGAGAACAGCTTGGCCTGCTGTTCCGGCGCGGTCAGCCAGGTGACCAGCTTCTGCGCCTCCTCGACGTTCTTGCCGCTCTTGGGCACGGTCAGGAAGGTGCCGCCCCAGTTGCCGGCCTTCGGCGCCGCGGCCACGTCCCACTTGCCGGCCGAGTCGTCGCTGGACTTGGCCTTGATGGTGCCGAGCATCCACGGCGGGCAGACCACGGCGGCGAACTTGCTGTTGGCGATGTTCTGTTCCCAGGCCGGCTGGAACTGGGTCTGCGGCTGGACCAGGCCCTCCGCGGCGGCCTTCGCGGTCAGGTCGAAGGCGTTCTTGACCGCCGGGTTCTCCTTGTAGACGACCTTGCCCTCGGCGTTGTAGAACTTCCCGGACTCACTGCTGAGGATGGCGTTGATCAGGCCACCGGGGGAGTCCATGAAGGTCGTGCCGCTGGGGGCCTTCTCCTTGTAGTCCTCGCCGACGGCGACGAGCTTGCTCCAGTCACCCGCCCACAGCTTGCCGACCGCCTCGCGGTCGCTCGGCAGGCCCGCCTTCTCGAAGAGGTCCTTGCGGTAGCAGATGGCCATCGGGCCGATGTCGGTGCCCAGGCCGACCGTCTGGCCGCTCTTGGTGGTGGCCTGCTTCCACTTCCAGTCCAGCCAGTTGCTGCTCTTGACGCCCTCGGCCTTGGACAGGTCGACCAGCTTGTCGGCCTGGGTGTTGACGATCTCGGCGATGTTGCCGACCTCGACGGCCTGGATGTCCTGGAGGCCGCTGTTGGTGGTCAGGTGGTTCAGCAGCGGGGGGTAGTAGTTCTCGTTCCGCTCGATGACGGTCTCTTCGATGTGGACATCGGGGTTGAGCTTCTCGTACTCCTTGTAGAGCCCGGCTTCCTTGAAGCCCTGGGTTCCGAAGAGGCCGAGGGAGATCGTGGTCTTGCCGTTGCCACCGCCGGACGACGTGCTGTCCTCGTCGCCGCCGTCGTCGGCACAGCCGGCCAGCAGCCCGGCGCCCAGCGCGGTCACGGCCGCGATGGCCAGCGCCCGGCGGGCGGTTGTCGTGCGTGCTGCTCGCATTGCTCCTCCTGTTGCCCTGACGTGCCGACCCCCCGGCCAACTGCTCTGTTGGGCCCGTGTGTTACTCGTCGATCTACGCTGCGGCTCGGGCGGGGAACGTGCGGGATATGTAAGTGCCAGGTACTGTGGGAGCGCTCCCACATGTGATGAGTTGAAGAGTCGTCGGTTCGCGCAAGGGTGTCAAGGGAGCGGACACCGAGAAGTGCGTTCAGTTATCGGCCTGTTAACTGGACGGTGACGCGGACGGAGACGGACTGTGCCGGGTCGGTTGCGGGGGGTCCGGAAGCGGGGGCGGGGGCGGGGGTGCGGGGCGGTCGTGGACGGGGCGGTGCGCGATCGAGGACGGGCGGGTGGCCGGAGTGGCACCGGTCGGTGCCAGTCCGGTCCCCGGCCCGGTGACCGCCCGGCGCCCGGCCCGGGACCGACGCGACCCAGGACGGGGGCCGACGCGGCCCCGACCGGGGACCGGCGTGCCCCGGCCGCAGACCGATGCGGCCCCCTGGCCGGGTACCGGCGTGTGCCCGTCCGGGGACCGGTGTGCCCCCGGACGGGAGCCGTGTCGGTCCCCGGGCCGGTCATCAAACCGGACGAGCCTGTTAAATTCCAGGCCAGCCGCGAAATGCGGGGTGTCGACGGGAGGCAGTGCCGATGGCAAGCCACGGAACGCGTGGGCGAAGCGGTGGCCGGCCCACCCTCGAAGAGGTGGCGGCCCGCGCCGGGGTGGGCCGCGGCACCGTCTCGCGGGTGATCAACGGCTCGCCCCGGGTCAGCGACGCCACCCGCGCGGCCGTCGAGGCGGCGGTCGCCGAACTCGGCTACGTCCCGAACACCGCCGCCCGCGCCCTGGCCGCCAACCGCACCGACGCCATCGCCCTGGTCGTGCCCGAACCGGAGACCCGTTTCTTCTCCGAACCGTACTTCTCCAGCATCCTGCGCGGCGTCGGCGCCGAACTGGCCGACACCGAGATGCAGCTCCTGCTGATCTTCGCGGGCAGCGACCGGGAGCGGCAGCGGCTCGCCCAGTACCTCGCCGCGCACCGGGTGGACGGCGTCCTGCTGGTCTCCGTGCACGCCGACGACCCGCTGCCCGACCTGCTCACCCAGCTGGAGATCCCCGCGGTGATCAGCGGCCCGCGCTCGGCCGCCGAGTCGCTCGCCTCCGTCGACTCCGACAACTACGGCGGTGCCCGCTCCGCCGTCGAGCACCTGCTCTCCCGGGGCCGCAGCCGCGTCGCCCACATCACCGGCCGCCTGGACGTCTACGGTGCCCAGCGGCGCGTCGACGGCTACCGCGACGCCCTGCGCGGCGCGGCCCTGGAAGTGGACGAACGCCTCATCGAACCGGGCGACTTCACCGAGGAGGGCGGGCGCCGCGCCATGACCGAGCTGCTGCGCCGCCGCCCCGACCTGGACGCCGTCTTCTGCGGCTCCGACGTGACCGCGGCCGGCGCCCGCCAGGTCCTGCGCGAGGCGGGCCGCACCATCCCCGGCGACGTGGCGCTGGTCGGTTACGACGACTCGGCCATCGCCCGCCACATGGACCCGCCGCTGACCAGCGTCCGCCAGCCCATCGTGGAGATGGGCCGGGCCATGATCGACCTGCTGTTCACCGAGATCGCCGACCGGCGCACGGCCGCCGCCCGGGGCCTCCAGCGGCACCAGGCGGTGCTCGCCACCCAGTTGGTGGAACGCAAGTCGTCCTGACCCCGGCGCGCCACGGCCCGCCGGGTCCAGGAGGACGCGCGCGGCACGGTCAGGCGAAGACCCAGCGCTGCGCGGTGTACTCGTTCTCCCCACAGGTCATCACCTGAAGATCGGCGTCGTCGCCGGCGGACGCGCCGCCGTTCACCCCCAGGCACAGGTTGCTGACGAGATTGCGCAGCGCGTACGTGCCGCCCGCGCGCGGTTCCAGGTACCAGAGGTGGTTGTCGGAGCGGGTGGTGTTGCAGGGGTACTCGGTGACCTTGGTGCCCTTGCCGACACTGCCGTAGTTCGGCAGGTCGAAGCAGAGCCCGTCCTTGACGTTCTTGATGACGAACAGGCTCGCCCCGCCGGGGCCGCCCCCGGCGTCCACCACGTTCAGGTTCCACTGCTGGTTGTCGGAGCCGCCGTCCCGGCAGATGTACTGCCGTACGGGACCGTCGACCGTGCCCTTCCCGTAGGCGGGGACGTCGGCGCACTTGCCGGTCGCGGTGTTCTTCAGCAGGACCGCCGACTGGCCGGAGGCGGCGTTGGCCAGGTCCCGGGCGGAGGGCCCGGTGTCCTTCACCGCCGGCTTCTCCTCCGTCGACGAGTTCCTGCCGCTCTCCTCCTTCTCCTGCTTCTTCCCGCTCCGCGCGGTCTTCCCGGCGGCCGGCGCGTCCTGGACCCGCTCCGGCTCCGCTCCCTGCACGGCGGCCTGCGCCCCGGCGGGCGAGGGGGACACCGAGGGCGACGCGGACGCCGACGCGCTCGGCGAGGGAGAGGCGGACCCGGCCGGGGCGGCGGGCAGCTCGGGAGCGGACGGCCTCGGGTCCACGGCCGCCGCGCTGACCGTGCGCTCCTCGTCGCCGTCCCCGCCCAGCGCCGACACCAGGAACGGTACGGCGATCAGCAGCGCCCCCGCGACACCGGCCGCGGCGAGCAGCGGGCCACGGGGGCGCCCCACGACCCTCCCGGCGGACGCGGACGCGGACGCGGGCACGGGGGCGCCGGGGGTGTCCGCGGCCTGGGGCGACGCCTTCTCGGGCTTCGCCGCCTCCGGTGCCGTCACCTCCTTGGCGCGTACGGGTTCCTCCGCGTGTACGGGTTCCTCCGTGTGTGCGGGTTCTTCCGTGTGTGCGGGTTCTTCCGCGCGTATCGGCTCCGGGGCAGCCGGTTCCGGCGCGGGCACCGGCACTGCGGGAGTGGGAGCGGGCGGGGCGGCCGGAGCGGAGGCGGCGGCGCGCGGGCCGAGGCGGGGGCCGGGGTCCTGCGCCGGCGCCGGGACGGCCACCGCCCGCCGGACGGCGACGGGGGACGCCGGCCCGGAGGGCGGTTCGTTCTGACCTGGCATGAACACTGCTCCTTGTCGAGGGTGGGGCGGTGCGTGTCAGGGGGCGCCGACGGACCCGGCGCAGCGGTCCGGCCAGTCGCCCTCGCCGGGCGGCACCCGGTCCGTGAGGGCGTGGTCCAGCCGGGCCAGCGCGGTCTCGTCGGCGTCCTCCAGCACGGTGGAATCGGTGGGAAGGTCGGGGAGCTGGCGCAGCAGCACCAGGGGCCCGGCGGCGCCGGACCGCACGCCGAGCACCTTGAAGGCCGTACCGGGGGCGAAGACGACCTCGTCCCCGTCGTCCAGCAGGGGCCCGGCCCGGCGGCCGGTGAGGGACCAGATCGCGAAGCCGGACGACCCGGCGCGCCCGCCGGTTCCCGGCCCGAGCGGCAGCCCGCTCACCGGCGCGGGGTCGCGCAGCACCTGCCCCGGCCGCAGCGCGTCGAGCCCGTCCGCGTCGCCGGGGCCGCGCAGGACGGCACCGCGGTACGCCGGCAGCCGCGCGAGCCCGGACGCCAGGCAGGCGGCGTACGGGAGGAGTCGTTCCTCGCCGGCCCGCAGGGACGCCGTCAACTCCCGGTGGCTCAGCGGCCCGTCGCCGCCCTGGAGGTACAGCCGCAGCGCGACCAGGTCGGCCCGTTCCGCCTCCCCCTCGGCGCCGCGCGCCCCCGCCGGCGGACGGTCCAGCCGCTCCCACACCGGCGCCGCGAGGGCCCGGAAGGCGGCGCGCTCGGGATCGCTCACACGATGCCGGGGCGAGACGGGCGTACCGGGGAGGGAACGCCGTACGGGCTCGGCGGCGGCCGGGGAACCGGCCCCCGCTCCCGCCGGCGCCGCCGGCGCCGCCTTCGGTGCCGGGACCGCTTCCGCCTTCGGTACCGGGCGCGCTGCGGGCGCCGAAGGCATACCCCGGGCCGGTGCGGGCGCCGGTGCCGGCGGGGGCGAGAAGCGGATGACGCGCAGGGCGTGGTCCGCCGCGAGCGTGCGCAGGGCGAGGCCGCCGTCGGGCGGGGTGGCGTGGACGTGCAGGGTGGTGCGGGCGCGCAGGTCGGCCGGGAGGCGGCCGAGGAGGCGGGACAGGACCGGCCAGAGGGAGGGGTCGAGCCGGTCGCCGCTGAGGCCGACCTCGACGACCGGGCCCTCGATGCTCACCGGCCGGGCGCTCCACGGCGGCGGGGGCCCTTCCCGGCGGTCCACCCAGAGCCCGGCCCGGGTGATCGTCGCCCGCCAGGTGTCGGACAGGTGGAGGACGCCGTTCTCGGTGCCGCGCGGGTCGGGCAGCGGCGACACCCAGCGCAGCAGCCGGGGTGCCGGGGCGGGCCGGGGCGCGGCGGTGGCCGCACCGTCCGGCCCCGGTTCGGGCCGGGACTCCGGCGGGGGCGGGCACAGCACGGCGTCGACGAAGGGCAGCCAGCGCGGCACCCCGTCCGGGCCGACCAGCACGGACCGGACGCCGTACGTGCCGAGCGGGCTGTCGGCGGCGAAGAGCGGGAGCCCGGTGGTGACCTCCACCTCGGTGTCCAGCAGCGCGGCGACCTCGCGGCCCAGCGGCAGCAGGTCCCGTCGCCCGCCGGGGGAGAGCCGGACCCCGGAGCGGACGCCGGCCGGCAGCGCGCCGAGCACGTCGGCCACCTCGCGTGCGAGGACGTCCTCGCCCCACGGCACGCCGACGATCACGGCGGGACGCCTGGGGTCGACGGGGACGGCGTGGAACAGGTCACCGGGAGCGGGCGCGGTCGCCTCGGCGGGCCGGATCAGCAGGCCGGCCGGTATCTGGTGCACCACACAGCCGTCCGCCGTCCGCTCGGGCGCTTCGCGCAGGGCGGCCTGCCAGTGCGGTTCGGGGGTGCGGGGCCCGAGCGGCTCGGGGCGTGCGCCGGGCGCGAAGCGCCACCAACCGCCGTCCCCGGGCGGTACGAACACCGAACCCCCGGGCACCACGAGCACCGGCCCGTCGGGGGCCTGCACGGTCAGTTCCCAGGCGTCGGCGATCCGCCGGGCCAGGGCGGGCCGCTCCGGCCGGTCGAGTCCGGCGCCGGACATCACCAGCCGTACGGACTCGGTGCCGGCCTCCCGCAGCGAGTCGAGCGACTCGCTCAGCCGGGGCCAGAGCCCCGCCGTCGCGTCCTCCCCGGCGACGGCGACGATCGTGACGGTGTCCCGGTCGGCGGCGCGCAGCGCGCGGGCCAGGTCGGTGACGTCGGCGGCGAGCAGGGTGTCGTCGGTGGGCAGGCGGAGCAGCAGCAGACCGCCGTGGTCCTCGACGAGCACCCGCGGCCCGGCACCGCCGGACCGCCCGTCCCGGTCGTCCGGCACCGGCCCGGTGGCGGCCCGCCGGGCCCGGCGCCCGCTCCAGAGGCTCACGTCGCCCCTCCCCACAGCTGCATCCGGCGCACCCGAACCTCGTTCCCGTCCCACCAGCATGGTCAGCCAACTCGACCACCTGTGGACACTAATGGTTGCGCACGCACTTCGAACTGATGAACTGCTGTTCTTGCCCGAGGGGTTGGCCGAAAGGGAAAGTTCGCCCGTCGCCGGGACGGAGGCCGCCGGATCGGTGGTGATCTGCTCGTGCTGCTCGGCTCGGTCGCCGGCTGACCCGGACGGGCAGGACCCCGAACGGAGTTCGCCCCCTGCCCGCGGTCGCCCTGGGGTCCGTGACACCGAGGCGGGCGGTGGGTCAGTGACCCTCGGGGTTGCCGGGGCGCGGGGTGAGCGGGGCGTCCGCCGGCCAGGGGTCGCGTTCGTCGCCCAGCAGATGCACGCCGGCGGCGATCAGACGGGCCACGGCGAGGGGCCGGCACAGGGTGCCCGGACGCGGCGGGACCGACCAGTACGAGGTCGCGCCCGAGCGCGGGTGGGCCACGGCCGTCGGCGCCGGCACCCCCAGGTACGACGCGCGGCCGAGGCAGGCGACGTCGTCGTCGCGCCAGTCCTCGACTGCGTCCCGCCATGTCTGCGGCATGCTCGGGGGCACGAGCGCGTAGTAGCGGGGGCCGCGCACGGCACAGACGACGGGGCCGCCGTCGAGCACGTCGGCCAGTACGGCGTCGATGACGGCCGGATCGGTGCTCGCCGCGAGCGCCTGGACGATCCGGCCCGGAACACGCACCGCCGAGAACAGACCACCGAGGGGCAGCAGTACCACGCCGTGCTCCCGCAGCTCGGCGCGGGCCCGCCCCGGCAGCGGGCTCGCGGAGAGCAGCCACTCCTCGGCGGACAAGCGCTGGTCGCTGGTGGGGCGGACCGGGATGCCGGGCTGGGCCTCGACCGGCTGAGGGAGTCGTCCGTTGTTCTGGCCATAGGCGGTCATGGCGATATCACTCCTACTATGCTGACTTGCCGGGTTGTCACCCTTGACAGTAGGTAGGCGTGATTACCGCTCGTAGTGACCGTGAGTACGGGTAAGCACCCGTCTGGGACGGGCAAGGGAACGCCATGGGGCAGCAGGCGAACGGAACCCTGACCGGTGGTCGGGGAACGCCCCCGAGAGGGCGCGTGGGCATCATCTCGGGCTACGTCTTCCGGGTCATACGCGAGCAGCTGGGGCACACACAGGACGCCTTCGCCGAGCAGTTCGGGGTGGCACCGGACACGGTCGCCGGCTGGGAGACAGGGCGTCGCCCGCTGACCTCCCTCTCGCTGGGGCAGATGCTGATGCATCGCCACCGGCTCATGCGGATGGGCGCGGCGCCCGCCCTGCTCTCTGCCCTGGAGCGCGCGCTGGAGGCCGACACCCTGCTGGCCGGCGCGCTGGAGGAGGAGGCCCCTGCCGGGCCCGATCCGCTGGGCGCCTGGGTGATGCAACGCCAGCTCGTGGAGATTCTGACGTGGCCGCTGAACGGGGTCCCGCCCACCTCTGTGCGCGAACTCCCGCCGCCCCCTCGACCACGCCGCGGTCCGGTGCCACCGGCGCCGGACCTGCCCCCGGCCGACCGGCGGCGCTTCTTCAGCCGTATGCGGGAGACGGCCGAGCAGGCCCGCGGCGGTCACGAGTTCCTCTTGCGGCGTCAGGCCCTTTACCTGGCCGGCTTCGATCAGGACGCCGGCACCTCCGAGTGGCTGGCGCACCAGCAGCGGACCGAGCGGCCGGACGACTGGCTGACGCGGTGGCTCAACGCGCGCTCCGCGGCCGCCGTGGCCGCGCGCCAGGGCGACCGGGACCGCATGGGCCACTTCATCGGCCGCACCCTGGGCGCCGACGACCGGGCGGAGGCGGCGAACCTGAACTACTGGGCCTACTGGGTCGGGGAGTCCGCGCACGTCCAGCTGTCGGACGACTTCATCGGCGAGACGGCGCCCGGGCCATGGCACGGCGACCGGCTCATGGCCCATCTGGTCCGCGGCCTCACCCCGCGGCACGGCTTCTTCGATCTCAACGTCCATACGCTGTGGACGCTGCTCGCCGCCCGCCCGAACCTGCTGCGCGCACGGTCGGCCGCCGAGCGGACCCTGCGCGAACGCCTGCCGGTGCTGTTGGATGACTCCGGGCTGTCGCCGCAGGCTCGGCGGGAGCTGGAGGGCATCCGGTACGCGATCCGCCTCGCCGAGGCGTGAAAGGGGACATCCGTGGGTGACCAGGACCTGACCGACGTGGCCCACTTCCTGTGGGAGGCCGGCACATTGAAGGCGGCCCGGCGAACGGGCTGGTGGATGGCGGGTGTCCGGGACCCCGAGAGCGTCGCCGAACACGCGTGGCGGACGTCCGTCATCGCCTCGGTCATCGCCACCCTGGAGGGCGCCGACGCCGCGAGGGCCGCGCACTTGGCGGTCTGGCACGACTCGCAGGAGACACGTACGGGAGACGTGAACCACCTGGGAAAGAAGTACGCGGAACCCGGTGACCCGGTGGCGGTCACGGCGGACCAGACGGCCGGCATGCCCGAGGTACTGCGCTCCGCGGTCCGTGCGGTCGTCGCCGAGTACGAGGCCCGGGAGACGCCGGAGGCCATCTGCGCGCGTGACGCCGACAAGCTGGAGTGCATGTTGCAGGGGCTGGAGTACAAGGCCCAGGGGTACGAGGCCGCCCGGCGCTGGGTCGACAACAGCCGGGCGCGGATCGTCACCGAGTCCGGCCGGCTGCTCGCCGACCAACTGCTGGCCCAGGCACCGCTCGACTGGCTGCGCGCGGCCATGGGTGAGCGCGGCTGACCTGGCTGCCGCCGGTGGGCGCGGCGTCCTGGCGGCACACGGGCGCGTCCGGATCATCGGGCGGGGCCTGGGACTGTACCCGGAGGGGCAGGTCTGCCCGCTGCGGCTGTCTGCCCCGTCCCGTTCGTCCTTCCCGGCAGAGCCGGTAGGCCCGACCTCTTCGACGGCCCCTGAACGCGATCAAGGTCTGACCCGTTTCCACAGGCCAGACCTTGATCGATCAGGGTGAGTGACGGGACTTGAACCCGCGACTTCCTGGACCACAACCAGGTGCTCTACCAGCTGAGCTACACCCACCATGACCGGCGCTGGGATTCCGTTGGTTTCCCTGACCGGCCGAGAAAAAGTGTACAGGGTCCGAAGGGGTGCTCGCGCCCGCGTTCCGCGGCGCCCCTTCCGGAGGTGGCCCGAGGGGCTCCGGCCCGCCTACTGAGCAGGCAGGACGTGCTTGGCGGCGATCGCCTTCGCGGTGTCGGAGTCGGGGCCCGGCTGGGGGACGAAGACCGCCTCCCGGTAGTAGCGCAGCTCGGCGATGGACTCGCGGATGTCGGCGAGCGCGCGGTGGTTGCCGTTCTTCTCGGGGCTGTTGAAGTACGCCCGGGGGTACCAGCGGCGAGCCAGTTCCTTGATCGAGGACACGTCGACGATGCGGTAGTGGAGGTAGTCCTCCAGGGTCGGCATGTCGCGGAGCAGGAAGCCGCGGTCGGTGCCGACGGAGTTCCCGCACAGCGGGGCCTTGCCGGGCTCCTTGACGTGCTCCTTCACATAAGCCAGGACCCGCTCCTCGGCGTCGGCGAGCGTCGTGCCGTGCTCCAGTTCGGCGAGCAGGCCGGAGGCGGTGTGCATCTGCCGCACCACCTCCGGCATGGTCTCCAGCGCCCGGTCCGGCGGACGGATGACGATGTCCACGCCGTCACCGAGGATGTTCAGCTCCGAGTCGGTGACGAGGGCGGCCACCTCGATGAGCGCGTCGTCGGACAGCGAGAGGCCGGTCATCTCGCAGTCGATCCACACCATGCGATCGTTCATGCGAACACCCTACGGCCGGTGCCCGCCGTGCAGGCCCCCGGTGCCGGTGCGGCCCGCACGCCGGCACCGGGGGCGACGGCGCTCAGGGCGCGCTGCGCTGGCCCGGCAGGCTCGGGCGGGGCCCCGCGTACGCCTCGCGGCCGGTCTCGCGGCCCGGCTCGGCGGGCGACACGGTGGCGGCCGGCAGGGCGGGAGCGGTCCGGCGGTGCTGGTACGGGACCGGGCTCTCCGGGTGCAGCGCGGCGGGCTGCGGCTGGCCGCCCGGGTCGGACGGGACCGGGGGCCGCGCCTCGGCGCTCTCCGCCGGGCGGTCGCCCTGCGGACGGCGGGCCCGGTAGGCGGCGCGGTACGCGGCCGGCGAGGAGCCGAGCTGGCGGCGGAAGTGCCCGCGCAGCGCCACCGGCGAGCGGAAGCCGCAGCGGCCGGCGACCTCGTCCACCGAGTAGTCCGACGTCTCCAGCAGGCGCTGGGCCTGCAGGACGCGCTGGGTGATCAGCCACTGGAGCGGGGCCGAGCCCGTCAGTGAGCGGAAGCGGCGGTCGAACGTACGGCGGCTCATGTACGCGCGGGCGGCCAGCGTCTCCACGTCGAACTGCTCGTGGAGGTGCTCCAGCGCCCAGGCGACGACCTCGGCGAGCGGGTCGGCGCCGATCTCCTCGGGTAAAGACCGGTCCAGGTACCGTTCCTGGCCGCCGCTGCGGCGCGGGGGCACCACCAGCCGGCGGGCCAGCGCGCCGGCCGCCTCGTTGCCGTGGTCGGTGCGCACGATGTGCAGACACAGGTCGATGCCGGCCGCGGTGCCCGCCGAGGTCAGCACGTCACCGTCGTCGACGAACAGCTCGCGCGGGTCGACGTGCACCGACGGGTAGCGCTTGGCGAGCGTCGGCGCGTACATCCAGTGCGTGGTGGCGGGGCGGCCGTCCAGCAGCCCCGCCGCGGCCAGCACGAACGCGCCCGTGCACAGGCCGACGATGCGCGCCCCCTCCTCATGGGCCCGCCGCAGCGCGTCCAGCGCCTCGGCGGGCGGTGGTGAGGTGATCGACCGCCAGGCGGGCACCACCACGGTGCCGGCCCGCGAGATCGCCTCCAGCCCTTGCGGCGCGATCAGTTCCAGGCCCCCCGTGGTCCGCAGCGGGCCCTCCTCACCGGCGCAGACCAGCAGCCGGTAGCGCGGCACCCCGGCGTCCTGCCGGTCGATGCCGAACACCGACAGCGGTATGGAACTTTCGAAGATGGGGCCGCCGCTGAACAGCAGCACCGCGACGATCTCCTTGCGGCGTCGCCCGGACAGCTTCCGGGTCGCGGCTTCCGGCGCGGCAGTGGAGTCGTGGCTCATACTGCTAAGCCCCCCTCGGTGGTCGCGGCGCCCTGGTCCCTTCGGGTCTGTCGCTCCAACACGTTTCCCCTCGGTCCTGCACGAGTCCCCCGCCGTAGACAGTCAAGATCGAATCTACTGTGTCCCGTCGCGCCTCAGTGGCCGGTTCGGCACTCGGGACATTGTCGACATGGCAACTTGGCGTGAAGCATTCGATCACGAAGCGTTGCACTCCCGGGCGTCGCAGGGAAGTGCGCCTCGTCGCGGTGGCCAATCCCCGTAGGGTGCGCACGGCCGCCGAGACCCTTTCCGTGCAGGTGGAACGGCTATCGGGGGGTGGTGTGGGGCGAGGATGCGCCATAGGCAGAAGTTGGCCGAAAAGAGGTGGGCGGGTGCATGAAAACCGGTCAGCCAACCGGTGTATTTCTCCCGCCGCCCCGCCCGCCCCCGCGCGCCCCCGACCCGTCACTGTCCTCCGTACGGGGGAACGGCGGGCCGGCCGCCGGCCGGCGCGGCGGCGGCCGGCGGACCCCGGTGGAGGACAGGCGTGCTTCCCGGGGATGGTCCACCGGAGTCCACCGCGTGCCGGGCGGGGCGGTCGCGTCGGGTCAGGTACCCGCCCCGGCCATGTGTACGGGGGGCGTACGCGCGCGTGAATCCCGTGCGAACCGCCTGTACAGCGCAGCAACCATTGCGTAACGGGCGCCCCCTCGTGCATGCTCCGGGGAACCCCGGCGGGGGAGCCCGCCGGAAATGGCGAAGGAGGCGTGCCGCCGTACCCTTGGGGGTATGGCCTTGGGAAGATGATTCCCGGACACAGCTCCGCCGCACACTGTCGGCCCACCTAAAAAGGATCACGACGCCGAGACAGCCATGGCCGGTCACGAATTCTTCGAACCAGCGGACCGCAAGCGGCCGGTCGCCGAACCGACGGCGGCCGATCCCCTGGCGGAGCCCGAGCCGCGCCACGCGTGCGACCCCGCCTTCAAGCACGGCGTCGTCGTGGGCTTCGACGGCTCCACGTCCAGTGAACGCGCCCTCGCGTACGCCATCGGTATGGCACGACGGCTGGCGCAGGGCCTGATCATCGTCCACGTGGCCAACCGGCTGCCCACCACCGTCTGGGCGGGCTGCGAGCCGCCCGTCTTCGTGGACGTGCCGGACCACCGCACCGAGGTGCTGGGCCTGGAGCTGGCCTGCGCGGACTACCTCGCCGAGGTGCCGTGGATCCTCGTCGAGCGCGGCGGCGACATCTGCCACGAACTCGAGGAAGTGGGACGGGAGTACGAGGCCGACGCGATCGTCGTGGGCTCCACCCACGGGCTCGTCGGACGCATCTTCGGCTCCGTCGCCGGGCGGCTCGCCAAGCGGGCCCAGCGGCCCGTGGTGGTCATCCCCTAGGCGGGACGGACGACGGCCCCCGGCCTGTGCCGACGCACACGCGGGGGGCCGTTTCGTACGGGTCCTACTCCACCGTCACCGACTTGGCCAGGTTGCGGGGCTTGTCGATGTCCCGGCCCAGCGCCAACGCCGTGTGGTAGGCGAGGAGTTGGAGGGGGATGCCCATGAGGATGGGGTCCAGCTCGTCCTCGTTCTTCGGGACGACGACGGTGTGGTCGGCCTTCTCCTGCCGCTGGTGGGCGACGGCGAGGATGCGGCCGCTGCGGGCCTTGATCTCCTCCATCGCGGCGCGGTTCTTCTCCAGCAGGTCGTCGTCCGGCACGATCGCGACCGTGGGCAGGGCCGGCTCGATCAGGGCGAGCGGGCCGTGCTTCAGCTCGGAGGCCGGGTACGCCTCGGCGTGGATGTAGGAGACCTCCTTGAGCTTCAGGGACGCCTCGCGGGCCACCGGGTAGCCCCGGACGCGGCCGATGAAGAGCATCGAGCGGGCCTCGGCGTACTCGGCGGCCAGCTTCTTGATCTCCTCCTCCTGCTCCAGCATCTCGGAGATCTGCGCGGGCAGCTTGCGCAGGCCCTCGATGATCCGCTTGCCGTCCCGGACGGAGAGGTCGCGGGTGCGGCCGAGGTGCAGGGCGAGCAGCGCGAAGGCCACCGTGGTGTTGGTGAAGCACTTGGTGGAGACCACGCACACCTCGGGCCCGGCGTGCACGTACATGCCGCCGTCCGCCTCGCGGGCGATGGCCGAGCCGACCACGTTGACGATGCCGAGGACCCGGGCGCCCTTGCGCTTCAGCTCCTGCACGGCGGCGAGCACGTCGTACGTCTCACCGGACTGGGAGACGGCGACGTACAGCGTGTCGGGGTCGACGACGGCGTTGCGGTAGCGGAACTCGGAGGCCGGCTCGGCGTCCGCGGGGATGCGGGCCAGCTCCTCGATCATCTGGGCGCCGATCATGCCCGCGTGGTACGAGGTGCCGCAGCCCAGGATCTTGACGCGGCGGATCAGCCGGGCCTCGCGGGCGTCCAGGTTCAGCCCGCCCAGGTGCACCGTGGAGAAGCGGTCGTCGATCCGGCCGCGCAGGACGCGGTCCACGGCCTCGGCCTGCTCGTGGATCTCCTTGTGCATGTAGGTGTCGTGGCCGCCCATGTCGTAGGAGGCCGCCTCCCACTCCACGGTGGTCGGCTCGGCGGTGGTGCGGGTGCCCTCGGTGGTGTACGTGCGGAAGTCGTCCGCCTTGAGGGTGGCCATCTCGCCGTCGTCGAGGGTGACTATCTGCCGGGTGTGGGTGACCAGCGCGGCGATGTCGGAGGCGACGAACATCTCCTTCTCGCCGATGCCGAGGACGACCGGGGAGCCGTTGCGGGCCACCACGATGCGGTCGGGGAAGTCGGCGTGCATCACGGCGATGCCGTAGGTGCCCTCGATGACGCGGAGCGTCTCGCGGACCTTGTCCTCCAGCTTCTCGGCGGCCGAGCGCGCGATGAGGTGGACGAGGACCTCGGTGTCGGTCTCGGAGAGGAACTCGACGCCGTCCGCCTCCAGCTTGCGGCGCAGCTCGGCGGCGTTGTCGATGATGCCGTTGTGCACGACCGCGACCTTCTGGTCGGCGGACATGTGGGGGTGGGCGTTGAGGTCGGAGGGGGCGCCATGGGTGGCCCAGCGGGTGTGGGCGATGCCGGTGGTGCCCTTGAACCGCGCCGGGACCCTGGCCTCCAGGTCACGGACCCGGCCCTTGGCCTTGACCATCCTCAGGCCGGCCGACTTCGGGGACGTCACGACGATGCCCGCCGAGTCGTAGCCCCGGTACTCCAGGCGCTGGAGGCCCTCCAGCAGCAGGGGCGCCACGTCGCGCTTCCCGATGTATCCGACGATTCCGCACATGTAGGTGGTGTTCCTCAGCCGTAGACGATGCGGCGCAGCTGGCGGAGGCTCAGCTCCGGTGGCGCGACCGCGCGGTAGGTGAGCTCCGCCCTGATCCGTTCGAAGATCGACGCGTTCACCAGGCCCTGGGCCTGGAGTTCGCGGTGGCGGCGACGGACGTACTCCTCGGTCGTCTCGTCGAAGTAGGCGAGCACGTCCTGGACCACGCGCAGCGCCTCGCCCCGGCTCAGGGGCGTGGACCGCGTCAGATGATCAACAAGTTCGTCGTGCACTCGCTAGATCCTGGGGGACGGCGGACGCTCACGCAACAAACCTGCCCGAAATCGGGCAAGAGCCTGTTGAAACTCTCATGGGAGGCTGTTCGCCGCCTGTCCATGCGGTGGCCGGAAACCCGTTGCCTCGGGAGACGAGTTTCAGACGCCATGGACATTCCTCGTATGGGCGTTCCGGAGAAGCTGGCCGACCGGATGAGCATGGCCGAGCAGCACGAGTACCTGCGCGCCAGGTTCTCGCGCCGCACGGTGATGCGGGGCGGCGCGGTCACGCTCGGTGCCGTCACGGGCGGCGCGTTCGTGGCCGGCGGCACCGCGCGGGCGGCCGTGCCGACGCAGAAGACCGGACACACCGACACGGTCGACGGCGCCCTGGTCGCCCCCTTCGGCCGCCACCTCGCCTACGGCAACGACCCGCGCACCGAGATGACCGTCTCCTGGCAGGTGCCCGTCGCCGTCAGGAAGCCGTTCATCCGGATCGGCGCCCACCCCTGGGACCTCTCCCGCAAGATCGACGCCGAGGTGCGCGCCCTGCACACCCCGGCCGGTGTCGGCGCGAGCGGCGACCACACCCAGTACTACCTGCACGCCAGGCTCACCCGCCTCAAGCCAGGCCGCACCTACTACTACGGGGTCGGCCACGCCGGCTTCGACCCGGCCGCGGCCCACCTCGCGGGCACCCTCGGCACCTTCACCACCGCCCCCGCCAAGGCCGAGCCGTTCACCTTCACCGCCTTCGGCGACCAGGGCGTCAGCTACCACGGCCTCGCCAACGACGCCCTGATCCTCGCCCAGAACCCGGCCTTCCACCTGCACGCCGGCGACATCGCCTACGGCGACCCGGCCGGCCAGGGCAAGGCCACCGACACCGGCTTCGACTCCCGCGTCTGGGACCAGTTCCTGCACCAGACCGAGTCCGTCGCCAAGCAGGTCCCGTGGATGGTGGCGTACGGCAACCACGACATGGAGGCCTGGTACTCGCCCAACGGCTACGGCGGTGAGGAGGCCCGCTGGGAACTGCCCACCGACGGCCCCGACAGGACGAACCTCCCCGGCGTCTACTCCTTCGTGCACGGCAACACGGCCGTCATCTCGCTCGACGCCAACGACATCTCCTTCGAGATCCCCGCCAACCTCGGTATCTCCGGCGGCACCCAGACGACCTGGCTGGAGCGGAAGCTGAAGGCGTACCGGGCGGACCGGGACATCGACTTCATCGTCGTCTTCTTCCACCACTGCGCCTACTGCACCTCCACCGCCCACGCCTCCGAGGGCGGCGTACGGAACGAATGGGTGCCGCTGTTCGAGAAGTACACCGTCGACCTGGTCATCAACGGCCACAACCACGTCTACGAGCGCACCGACGTCATCAAGGGCGGCGAGGTGTCCAGGGAACTGCCGATCGGCGGCACCGCCCACCCCGAGACCGACGGCGTCGTCTACGTCACCGCGGGCGCGGCGGGCAAGAGCCTGTACGCGTTCAGCGCCGGCCAGTCCTACGAGGGCCACGAGAAGGAGAACGACGCGGTGTCGTCGTTCGTCTGCGTCGAGGGCGGCAAGCAGAGCGAGACCGTCGCCTGGTCGCGGGTGCGCTACCTCGACTACTCCTTCCTGCGGGTGGACGTCACCCCGGCCGCCAAGGGCCGCACGGCCACCCTCACGGTCCGGGGCATCGCCGAGACCGGCGAGCAGGTCGACCACTTCACGCTGGCCCGCCGGGCGCAGTAGCCCGCCCGCGCGGACGACGCGTGTTCACCCCGCCCCCCACGGGTCCTCGAAGAGGCGGCCCGGGAGGGCGGCGAGGCCCCCCGGCCGCCCCCTCGATCGGTGGTGCGGGCCGGGGTCAGCCGACCTTCTTCGCCTTCTCGATGGCCTCGGCGAGGTTCGTCAGCAGCGGCGTGCACTTGGCGTAGGACAGGATCGGCTCGGGGGAGCGGGGGATGACCTGGCCGGCCTTGACCGCGGGCAGCTTCTTCCAGGTGCCCTCGGTGATGTCGGCGGGCTGGATGGTCGAGGAACGGTCGTCCATGATGATCACGTCGGCCGGGTACTTGTCGACGTTCTCCCAGCTCAGCGACTCGAACCAGCCGCCGGTCGCCTTCTTGGCGGCCTCCGGGGGCTCCACGAAGTTCACACCGAGGGCCTTGAAGTACTCCAGGTCCACGGAGAGGTCGGTGCCGGAGACGTAGAACAGGTCGGCGCTCGCGGAACCGGCCAGCACCCTGATCTCGGGGCGGGCCTTGGCGGCCGCGCGGAGCCGCTCGGCGGCGGCCTCGAAGTCCTTCTTCGCCTGGACGGTCTTCGCGGCCTTCATGTCGGCGCCCAGCGACCCGGCCAGCTCCCACATGCGCTGCAGGGGCTGGGTGAGCTGCCGGTCGAAGACGGAGACCGCGACGCTCGGCGCCAGCTTGGCGATCTTGTCCTTGGACTCCTCGGGGACCGACCACAGGGTGCCCGCGTCGTCGAACGTCGTGGTGATCAGCACCTCGGGGGCGAGGGCGGCGTACTTCTCGACGTTGAGCTGCCCCCAGGCGTTGCCGAGGACGGTGACCGCGCTGACGTCCATGTCGCCGGCCTGGACGTCGGGCTTGCCGTCCTTGGTCGTCGTCGGGCCGAAGACGCCCTTGACCCGCACGCCGTAGTCGTAGAGGGCGGCGGCGACGCCGGTGAAGGCGACGATGCTCGTGGGCACCTCGTCGAGCTTCACCGTCGTACCGCGGTCGTCCTTGAACGACCACGGGCCGGACCCCCCGGCGGACCCGCCGTCCGAGGAGCCGCCGCTCTTGTCGTCGCCGCAGGCCGCGAGGGCGGCACCGAGGCCGAGGGCGCCGCCGGCCGCGAGGAGGCCGCGACGGGTCGGGTGGGTGGCTCTGGCGTTGGACATGCGTGGCTGCCTTCGAACGGGGCGGAACGTCCGCCGGACAATTCGAAGGTAGGTTAGCCTAACCTCAGATCACGTCCGGGTTCCGGGGTTTTCCGGCCTCCGTGCCTCAGCTCACCAGGCCCAGTTCCCGGGCGATCAGCATCCGCTGGACCTCGCTGGTGCCCTCGCCGATCTCCAGGATCTTGGAGTCCCGCCACATGCGGGCGACCGGGTACTCGTTCATGAAACCGTACCCGCCGTGGATCTGGGTGGCGTCCCGCGCGTTGTCCACCGCGACGGTCGAGGAGTACAGCTTCGCCAGCGCCGCCTCCTTCTTGAACGGCTCGCCCGCCACCAGCCGGGAGGCCGCGTCCCGCCAGGCGAGGCGGGCGGTGTGCGCCTTCATCTCCATGTCCGCGATCTTGAACTGGACCGCCTGGTTGGCGCCGATGGGCCGGCCGAAGGCGTGCCGCTCCTTGGCGTAGCGCACCGACTCGTCCACACAGCCCTGGGCCAGCCCGGTGGCCAGCGCCGCGATCGCGATCCGGCCCTCGTCCAGGATGCGCAGGAACTGGGCGTAGCCGCGGCCCTCTTCGCCCAGCAGGTTGGCGGCCGGCACCCGGACGTCGTCGAAGGACAGCTCCCGGGTGTCGGAGGCGTTCCAGCCGACCTTGGAGTACGGCGGGGCGACGGTGAAGCCGGGCGTGCCCGACGGCACGATGATCGCGGAGATGCGGGGGGAGCCGTCCGGCTTGCGCCCGGTGACGGCGGTGACGGTGACCAGGCCGGTGATGTCGGTACCGGAGTTGGTGATGAAGCACTTGGTCCCGTTGATCACCCACTCGCCGCGCGTCTCGTCGAGGCGGGCCGTCGTCCGGGTCGCGCCCGCGTCCGAGCCGCCGTCCGGCTCGGTCAGCCCGAAGGCGCCGAGGACCTCCCCGGAGCAGAGCTTCGGCAGCCAGGTCCGCTTCTGCTCCTCGGTGCCGAAGAGGTGGACCGGCATGGCGCCCAGCGAGACGCCCGCCTCCAGGGTGATGGCCACCGAGGAGTCGACCCGGGCCAGCTCCTCCAGGGCGACGCCGAGGGCGAGGTAGTCGCCGCCCATCCCGCCGTACTCCTCGGGGAAGGGCAGCCCGAACAGGCCCATGCGGCCCATCTCGCGGACGATCTCGTAGGGGAACTCGTGCCGCTCGTAGAGGTCGCCGATCGTCGGGGCGACGACGTCGTGGGCGAACGCGGCGACGGTGCGGCGCAGTTCGTCCAGTTCGGGGGAGAGCCGGTGGTCCATGGCGGTCACTGCTCCTGGTGGTGCGTCGGGGAGAGGGCGCGGACGGTGCGGGAGGGGCTCGGCCGGTTCAGGTGCGCGGCCATCCAGACGCTGGTGGCGACGAGGCGGCCGAGGTCGACGCCGGTCTCGACGCCGAGGCCGCGCAGCATCCACACCAGGTCCTCGGTGGCGAGGTTGCCGGTGGCGGACTTGGCGAACGGGCAGCCGCCGAGGCCGCCGGCGGAGGCGTCGACGGTGGTGACCCCGCGCTGGAGGGCGGCGAGGGTGTTGGCCAGGGCCTGCCCGTAGGTGTCGTGGAAGTGGACGCCGACCGCGTCCACCGGGACGCCCTGGCCGGTCAGTTCGTCCAGCAGGGCGGTGACGTGGCCGGGCGTGGCCACCCCGATGGTGTCGCCGAGGCTCAGCTCGTCGCAGCCGAGGTCCAGCAGGGCCCGGCAGACCCTGACCACCCGGGGGACGGGGACGGCGCCCTCCCAGGGGTCGCCGAAGCACATCGACAGATAGCCGCGCACGTGCACCCCGGCGGCCTTCGCGCGGGCCACCACCGGCGCGAACATGGCCAGCGACTCGTCCACCGTGCGGTTCAGGTTGGCCTTGGCGAAGGACTCGGTGGCGCTGGCGAACACGGCGACGCGGCGGGCGCCGAGGGCGAGCGCGCGGTCCAGGCCGCGCTCGTTGGGCACGAGGACCGGGAGCGCCACCGGGAGGGCGGCCACCTGCGGGAACAGCTCCTCGGCGTCGGCGAGCTGGGGCACCCACTCCGGGTGGACGAAGCTGGTCGCCTCGACGGTGGTGAGCCCCGCTTCGGCCAGGCGGCGCACGAAGTCGGCCTTGACGGCCGTGGGCACGGTCGCCTTCTCGTTCTGGAGGCCGTCGCGGGGGCCGACCTCGTGGATGCGGACCCGGGCGGGCAGCCCGGGGATCGGGACCTGCATGGGCAGGGTCATGGGGTGTCCTCCGCGGGGGCGATGACGGCCAGCACCTGGTCCATGGCGACGGCGGTGCCGGGGGTGACGTCGAGGGCGGTGACCGTGCCGGCGTGCGGGGCGGAGATGACGTGCTCCATCTTCATCGCCTCGACGACCAGCAGGCTCTGCCCGGCGGTCACCTCGTCGCCGACGGCGGCCTTCACCACCGTCACCGTCCCCGGCATCGGCGCGGTGAGCGAGTCGGCGCCCGCCTGCGCCGCGCGGGTCAGGGAGGCGGCCACGGGATCGTGGTCGCGGACCTGCCAGGCGTCGCCGTCCCGGCCGAGCCAGTCGCCGGCCCGGTGGAAGGTGTGCCGGACGCCGTCCAGGGTGACGGTGACGGTGTCGGCGGTGACGGTGTGGGTGCCGCGCGGGGTGTACTCGACCGGTTCGGTCACCTTCAGGTGGAAGGAGGCGGGTGCCGGTTCGCCGCCCAGCCGCCACCCGCTCGGCACCGCGAACGGGTCCGTCCAGCCGCCGCCCTTCGGGGTCAGCGCGTCCAGCCGTACGGCCGCCGCCGCCTCGTACACCTCCTCGGGGACGCCGTCCGCGACCAGGCCGGCCACCTCCCGCTCCACCAGCCCGGTGTCCAGCTCGCCCGCCACGACCGCAGGATGGGCCAGCAGCCGCCGCAGGAACCCGGCGTTGGTGGGCACGCCCAGTGTCACCGTCTCCGCGAGCGCCGCGCGCAGCTTGCGCAGGGCCGTCTCCCGGTCCGGGCCGTACGCGATCACCTTGGCGAGCATCGGGTCGTAGCGGCTGCCGACCTCGGTGCCCTCGCTCAGCCCGGAGTCGGTGCGCACGCCCTCGCCCTCCGGCTCGCGCAGCCGCAGCACCGTGCCGCCGGTCGGCAGGAAGCCCCGCGCGGGGTCCTCGGCGCTCAGCCGGGCCTCCACCGCGTGCCCGGTGAGCCGGACGTCGGCCTGGCCGAAGCCGAGCTTCTCCCCGGCCGCGACCCTCAGCTGCCACTCCACCAGGTCCAGGCCGGTGACGAACTCGGTGACCGGGTGCTCCACC
This sequence comes from Streptomyces daghestanicus, assembly GCF_020521275.1. Classification (NCBI taxonomy): domain Bacteria; kingdom Bacillati; phylum Actinomycetota; class Actinomycetes; order Kitasatosporales; family Streptomycetaceae; genus Streptomyces; species Streptomyces daghestanicus. Next base: position 458,106 of record NZ_BNDX01000016.1, read on the forward strand.
TGGAGCCGGGTGTTCATCTCCATGAAGTAGTACGACGACGGATCGGTGCCCGGCACGATGAACTCCACCGTGCCCGCGCCCCGGTAGCCGCAGGAACGGGCCGCCTGCACGGCCGCCTCGCCCATCGCCGCGCGGGTCGCCTCGTCCAGGAGCACGCTGGGCGCCTCCTCGACGACCTTCTGGTGCCGGCGCTGCAGGGAGCACTCGCGCTCCCCGAGGTGGACGACGTGGCCGTGGGCGTCGGCGAGCACCTGGATCTCGATGTGCCGGGGCCGGTCGACCCACCGCTCCACCAGCAGCGTGTCGTCGCCGAAGGAGGCGCGGGCCTCGCGGCGGGCCGCGGCGATCTCCTCGTCCAGCACGGCCAGGTCCCGCACCAGCCGCATGCCCTTGCCGCCGCCGCCCGCCGACGGCTTGAGCAGCACGGGAGCGCCCAGCGCGCGGGCCGCCCGCGCGAGATCGGGGTCCCGTCCGCCGGGGACCACGGGGACGCCGGCCGCCGCGACCGTCTCCTTGGCCCGGATCTTGTCGCCCATCAGGGCGATCGCGTCGGCGGGCGGCCCGATGAAGACGAGGCCCGCCTCCGCGCACGCACGCGCGAAGGCCGCGTTCTCCGCGAGGAAGCCGTACCCCGGGTGCACGGCCTGCGCGCCGGTCCGCTCGGCCGCCGCCAGCAGCCGCTCGGCGGACAGATAGCTCTCGGCGGCCGGCGCCGGGCCGATCCGTACGGCCTCGTCGGCCTCCCGGACGTGCCGGGCGCCGGCGTCCGCGTCGGAGAAGACGGCCACCGACCGCACGCCCAGCGCGCGGAGCGTACGGATCACCCGGACGGCGATCTCGCCCCGGTTGGCCACGAGCACGGTGTCGAACATCGCTGAACTCCCCCTCACATCCGGAAGACGCCGAACCGCGGCTCGCCGAGGGGCGCGCCCGCGCAGGCGGTCAGGGCCAGGCCCAGCACCTGCCGGGTCTCCAGGGGGTCGATGACCCCGTCGTCCCACAGGCGGGCGGTCGCGTAGTAGGCGTTGCCCTGCCGCTCGTACTGCGCGCGGACCGGCGCCTTGAACGCCTCTTCCTCCTCGGCCGGCCACTCCTCGCCGCGCGCCTCCGACTGGTCCCGCTTGACGGTCGCCAGCACCGAGGCGGCCTGCTCGCCGCCCATCACGGAGATCTTGGCGCCGGGCCACATCCACAGGAAGCGGGGCGAGTAGGCCCGGCCGCACATCGAGTAGTTCCCGGCGCCGTACGAGCCGCCGATGACCACGGTCAGCTTCGGTACGCGGGTGCAGGCCACCGCCGTGACCATCTTGGCGCCGTGCTTGGCGATGCCGCCCGCCTCGTAGTCCCGGCCGACCATGAACCCGGAGATGTTCTGGAGGAAGACCAGGGGGATGCCGCGCTGGTCGCACAGCTCGATGAAGTGGGCGCCCTTCTGGGCGGACTCGGAGAACAGGATGCCGTTGTTCGCGACGATGCCGACCGGGTGGCCGTGCAGGTGGGCGAAGCCCGTCACCAGGGTCTGCCCGAACTCCGCCTTGAACTCCGCGAACCGCGAGCCGTCCACCAGCCGCGCGATGACCTCCCGCACGTCGTAGGGCGTGCGCGAGTCGGCGGGCACCACCCCGTACAGCCCGTACGGGTCCGCCTTCGGCTCGACGACCGGGCGCACCCGCCACGGCGGCGCCCCGCGCGCGGGCAGCGTCTCCACGATGGTCCGCACGATCCGCAGCGCGTGCGCGTCGTCCTCCGCGAGGTGGTCGGCGACGCCGGACACGCGCGCGTGGACCTCGCCGCCGCCCAGCTCCTCCGCCGTCACCACCTCGCCGGTGGCGGCCTTCACCAGCGGCGGCCCGCCCAGGAAGATCGTGCCCTGGCCGCGCACGATCACCGCCTCGTCGCTCATCGCCGGGACGTAGGCCCCGCCGGCCGTGCAGGAGCCGAGGACGGCGGCGATCTGCGGGACGCCCGCGGCGGACATCCGCGCCTGGTTGTAGAAGATCCGGCCGAAGTGGTCCCGGTCCGGGAAGACCTCGTCCTGCATCGGCAGGAAGGCGCCGCCCGAGTCGACCAGGTACAGGCACGGCAGCCGGTTCTCCAGGGCGACCTCCTGGGCGCGCAGGTGCTTCTTCACCGTCATCGGGTAGTACGTGCCGCCCTTGACCGTGGCGTCGTTGGCCACGATCACGCACTCCCGGCCGCTGACCCGCCCGATCCCGGCGATCACCCCGGCGGCCGGGGCCTGCCCGTCGTACATCCCCTCCGCGGCGAGCGGCGCCAGCTCCAGGAACGGCGAGCCCGGGTCCAGGAGCCGGTCCACGCGCTCGCGCGGCAGCAGCTTGCCGCGCGCGGTGTGCCGGGCGCGGGCCCGCTCGCCGCCGCCGAGCCGGGCCGCCGCGAGCCTGCCGCGCAGCTCCTCGACGAGGGCGCGCTGCGCCTGCTCGTTGGCCCGGAAGGACTCCGACGCGGGGTCGGCCGCGGTGGTCAGCTCCGGCGCCTCTTCGTGCATCTCGCGCTCCCTTGTTAATGAGCGTTAACACGTATGTCCCACAGGTTAACGACCGCTAACCCCCCTGTCTAGAATCGTCTCCATGGCCACCAGAACCGACGCCCCCACCCGCCGTGAGCAGATCCTCAAGGAGGCCGCCCGGCTCTTCGCCGAGCGCGGGTTCCACGGGGTGGGGGTCGACGAGATAGGGGCTGCGGTCGGCATCAGCGGGCCGGGGCTGTACCGGCACTTCGCCGGCAAGGACGCGATGCTCGCCGAGCTGCTGGTCGGCATCAGCGGTCAGCTCCTCACGGGGGCGAGGCGGCGCGTGGCGGAGGCCGGTGACGCGGCCCCCGATGCGCTCCTCGACTCGCTCATCGAGGGCCATATCGACTTCGCGCTCGACGACCGCCCGCTCATCACCCTGCACGACCGCGAGCTGGACCGCCTCCCGGGCGGCGACCGCAAGCTGGTGCGCCAGCTCCAGCGGCAGTACGTCGAGCTGTGGGTCGAGGTGGTCCGCCGGCTCTACCCCGCCCTCGCCGAGCCGGCCGCCCGCGCGACGGTCCACGCGGTCTTCGGCCTCCTGAACTCCACCCCCCACCTGGGCCGCCCCGGCCGCACGGCGACGGCGGAACTGCTGCACCGGATGGCCCGGGGGGCGTTCGCGGCGGCGGTCGGGTAAGGCGGCCCCGGGGCGAAGGGGGGCGGCTGGTGGACGCCCGTGCGGTGGCGGGCGGGCCGGTCGCCGGACGGTGGCCCGGCCGAGCCGCCGGGGCCGGGCGGGTGCTGGACCGTCCCGGCCCGGTGAAGACGGTGAACGCGGTGGCGGACGCGCTCGCGGGTCCGGGGGCCGGTCCGGTCCGCGGTGAGCTTTCCGCCGGAAGCGCGTGACGAGCGTTACCCGTGACCGTGTCTGGACGGGTGTCCCTACTCGCCGGTACCGTGAGGTCTGAGCAAGCGCTTAGATACGTACCCGTGGAGGTGGGCGCCCGTGCGCCGTACGGTGTTCAACGAGGATCACGAGGCGTTCCGGGAGACCCTGCGCGCCTTCATCGAGGCCGAGGTCGTGCCGGAGTACGACAAGTGGTTCACCGAGGGCATCGTGCCCCGTGAGTTCTACTACAAGCTCGCCGAGCTGGGCCTCTTCGGCATCAACGTGCCGGAGGAGTTCGGCGGCGCCGGGCTGGAGAGCCACAAGTTCGAGGCGGTCCAGTACGAGGAGACCGCCCGCGCGGGCGTCACCTTCGGCGGGTCCGGCGTGCACGTGCTGCTCGCCCTGCCGTACATCAAGATGCTCGCCACCGAGGAGCAGAAGAAGCGGTTCCTGCCCAAGTTCGTCTCCGCCGAGGAGATGTGGGCGATCGCGATGACCGAGCCGGGCACCGGCTCCGACCTCGCGGGCATGAAGTCCACCGCCAGGCTCAGCGAGGACGGCACGCACTACGTCCTCAACGGCGCCAAGACCTTCATCACCGGCGGCGTCCACGCCGACCGGGTCATCGTCTGCGCCCGCACCGCCGCGCCGACGGCCGAGGACCGCCGCTACGGCATCTCCCTCTTCGCCGTCGACACCAAGTCCGAGGGCTACTCCGTCGGCCGCAAGCTCGACAAGCTCGGCCTGAAGACCTCCGACACCGCCGAACTGGCCTTCGTCGACGTCAAGGTGCCGGCCGAGGACCTCCTCGGCGAGGAGAACAAGGGCTTCTACTACCTCGGCGCCAACCTGCCCTCCGAGCGCTGGGGCATCGCCTTCGGCGCCTACGCGCAGGCCAAGGCCGCCGTGCGGTTCGCCCAGCAGTACGTCACCGACCGGACCGTCTTCGGCAAGACCGTCGCCAGCTTCCAGAACACCAAGTTCGAACTGGCCGCCTGCCAGGCCGAGGTGGACGCCGCCGAGGCGGTCGCCGACCGCGCCCTGGAGGCCCTGGACGCCGGCGAGCTGACCGCCGCCGAGGCCGCCAGCGCCAAGCTGTTCTGCACCGAGGTCGCCCACCGCGTCATCGACCGCTGCCTCCAGCTGCACGGCGGCTACGGCTACATGAACGAGTACCCGATCGCCCGCCTGTACGCCGACAACCGCGTCAACCGCATCTACGGCGGCACCAGCGAGGTCATGAAGATGATCATCGCGAAGAACATGGGTCTGTAGAACACCCGGGACATGAGCGAGGCACTCGACTCCCTGCTCGATCTGCTCGACCTGGAGCGGATCGAGCAGGACATGTTCCGCGGCCGGTCCCGGTCCGCCGTCGTCCCGCGCGTCTTCGGCGGGCAGGTGGCGGCCCAGGCGATGGTCGCCGCCGGGCGCACGGTCCCCGAGGACCGGCACGCCCACTCCCTGCACGCCTACTTCCTGCGCCCCGGCGACCCCGGCGCCCCCATCGTCTACGCCGTCGAACGGCTCCGCGACGGGCGTTCCTTCACCGCCCGCCGGGTCGTCGCCGTCCAGCACGGCGAGCCGATCTTCACCCTGTCGGCGTCCTTCCAGACGTACGAGGAGGGCCTCGACCACCAGGCGCCGATGCCCGCCGCGCCCGACCCGGAGACGCTGCCCACCAACGACGAGCGGCTGCGCGGCTACGCCCACCTGCCCGCCACCACCGTCGACCGGTTCCTGGAGGCACGGGCCGCCGTCGACCTGCGCTACGCCGACGACCCGCCCTACGGCGCCTTCGGCACCCCGCGCGAGGCGCACTCCCAGGTCTGGTTCCGCACCGCCGGCAAACTCGCCGACGACCCCCTCCTGCACGTCGTCCTCGCCACGTACGTCTCCGACATGACCCTGCTCGACTCCGTGCTCCTCGCACACGGCCGGGGCGGCTGGGCCGTCGGCGACGTGGTCGGCGCCTCGCTGGACCACGCGATGTGGTTCCACCGCCCCTTCCGCGCCGACGAGTGGCTCCTCTACGACCAGCAGTCGCCGTCCGCGTCCGGCGGCCGGGGCCTGGGCCAGGCCCGGATCTACACGCAGGACGGCCGGCTCGCGATCTCGGTGATCCAGGAGGGCGTCGTCCGCGTCCCCCGGGAACACTGAGGGGCATGGACCAGCCCGTACAGGAAGCACCCACGGGCGGCGGCGAATCCACCTCCACGGTGATCGTCGCCGCCCTCGCCAATCTGGGCATCGCCCTCGCCAAGGCGGTCGCCGGCGTGATCAGCGGCTCCAGCGCGATGCTGTCGGAGGCCGCGCACTCGGTCGCCGACACCGTCACCGAGGTGCTGCTGCTGACCTCCCTCAAACGCAGCGTCCGCCCCGCCGACGAGGACCACCCCCTCGGCCACGGCCCCGAGCGGTACATCTGGGCGCTGCTCGCCGCCGTCGCCACCTTCGTCGGCGGCGCCGTCTTCTCCTTCTACGACGGCCTGCACACCCTCGTCCACGGCGAGGAACCCGGCGACCCGCTGGTGGCGTACATCGTCCTGGCCCTCGCCTTCCTGCTGGAGGGCTACTCCCTGCGCACCGGCCTGAAGCAGGCGCGCGGCGAGGCGGCCCGCGCCCGGGTGCCGTTCGGCCGGTACCTGCGCCGCACCCCCGACACCGCTGTCAAGGCCGTGGTCCTGGAGGACTCCGCCGCCCTGATCGGCCTCGTCCTCGCGGCCGGCGGGCTGCTCGGCGGGCAGCTCACCGGCTCCGGGGTGTGGGACGGCGTCGCCTCCCTGTGCATCGGCGCGCTGCTGCTCCACGTCGCCTGGGTGCTGGGCCGGTCCAACGCCGAGTTCCTCATCGGACGCCCGCTGCCCCGCGCCGTACGGGACCGCATCCGGGCCGAACTGCTGGACGAGGAGCACATCGAGGCCGTACTGGAGCTGACCACGCTGGTGCAGGGGCCCCGGGAGGCGCTGGTCGCCGCCAAGGTCGACTTCCGCGACGGGGCGACGGCGACCGAGATCGAGCGGACCTGCGACCGCGCCGAACGGCGGCTTCGGGCCGGGCTGCCGATGGTGCGCCGGGTCTACCTGGACCCGACGCCCGGCCCGTCGGCACGGCGGGAGCACGCACCGGACGCCGCGTGAGCCGCCCCCGGGCGGACGGAGGGACGGCGCGGACACGACCTAGAAGAGCCCCGCCTCCGCCAGCAGATACGCCGTCATCGGATCGTAGAAGCGGGGGCTGAGGACGTGGTCGTCCAGGGGGACCGTGACCTGCACGGTGCCCTCGGCCTCGGCGAGGAACAGCGCCGGGTCGTTGCAGTCGGCGTAGCCGCAGGAGTCGACGCCGTGCTGCCCGGCGTACCCGGCCCAGCCGTGGTCGGCGACGACCAGGTCGGGCAGCGGGCGGCCCTCGCGCTCCAGACCGGTCAGGATCGCCTTCATCGGCTCGCCGGAGTGGGTGTGCCACAGCGTGGCGCCGTGTTCGAGCACCGCCACGTCCGCGAACTGCACCACGTACCCCTCGTCCGTCTGCAACCCCTCCGGGATCACCACGATCTCGCAGCCGGCGGCGCGCAGCGCGGCGGCCGTCGCCCGGTGCACGTCCAGCAGCCCGCCGGGATGCCCGGTGGCGAACAGCACCCGCTGCGCGCTGTCCGCGGCCTTGCGCAGCCGCCCGGCCAGCCGTTCCAGTCCGGCGACGGTCAGCTCCGGGTCGATGGTGTCCTGCCCGTACCGGTACGCGGCGTCGTCGACGACGCCGACCCGCTCCGCCATCACCGCGAGCACGTCCTGCTCGTCGGTCCAGCGGTCGCCCAGCTCCAGGCCGAGCCAGTAGTTGCGGTCGCCGTTCGCCAGCTTGCGGTAGTGCGAGAGGTTGTTCTCGCGGGGCGTGGCGACGTCGCCCGCGATACGGGTGCGGGCGAGGTGTTCGAGGAGTTCGGCGCGGCTGGGTGTCCCGGGTATCGGCATGCCCCCCATTGTGGGGCAGCCCGCCGCCCGCGTCCCCGCCGTACCGCCCTGCGGGACGCGGTTCACCGCTGCCGCAGCGCGAACCACAGCTCCATCCGCACGTCCGGGTCGTCCAGGTCGGCCCCCAGCAGGGCCGCGCAGCGGGCGATGCGCTGCCGGACGGTGTTGCGGTGCACGCCCAGGGCGACGGCCGTGCGGTCCCAGCCGCCGTGCAGGGACAGCCAGGTCCGCAGGGTCTCGGGCAGCGCCGGGACGGCGGCGACCGGGGCGAGCAGCGCGCGGGCGTACGCGGCGGCCTCGCCGGCCGGGACCAGCGCGGACAGGGCGGGCCGGCCGGTGTGCCGCAGCAGGGGGACGCGGGTGGCGCGGGCGCGGGCCAGCGCGCGGGCCGCCTCGGCGTCGGCGGCCGGCCATCCGGCGGGTTCGGCGGGGGCGCTGACGCCCAGCGTCCAGCCGGGCTGCGGGGCGGGTTCCCGGGTGGCCGGGAGCAGCACGCGGACGACGTCCCCGGCGGGGTCGACCAGCGGTGAGCCGAGGGCGGCGCCCAGCGCGGCGGCCGTCACGGGGTCGGGGGCCGCCGGTCCGGTGGGCCGGGCGTGGACCACGTACCAGAGGGCGGCGGCGCCCCCGTCCGTGCGGTCACCCGCCCCGTCCGTGCGGTCACTCGCACCGTCCGTGCGGTCACTCGCACCGTCCGTGCGGTCACTCGCACCGTCCGTGCGGTCACCCGCACCGTCCGTGCGGTCACTCGCACCGTCCGTGCGGTCACTCGCACCGTCCGTGCGGTCACCCGCACCGTCGGCGCGGCCACCCGTACCGCCCGTGCCGTCGCCCGTGCCGCCGTCGCCGAGCAGGTGCGCGACCTCGGCCGGGGACGCGCCCAGCAGCAGCCGGACCAGGGCGGTGGTGCGCGGCTCGCCGGGCCGGGAGCCGGGCCGGCCGGTCAGCAGGGTGAGCAGGACGGCGGCGACCGAGGCGATGGTGTGGTCGCCGGACCGGCGCCCCGGCGTGGCGACGCCCAGCACGAGGCCGTCCCGGCCGCCGCCGAGGGCGTACGCGGCCAGGTGCTCGTCCCCGGTCACGGCGGTCGCCGTGGCGGACGGGCTCCGCGCGACCCGGCGGGCCAGCTCCGCCAGCGCCGGGTCCGGGGCCTCGGCGGTGCCGGCGGCCTCCGCGCCGTCCGGCCCGTACAGCACCGCCCGGCCGCCGAGCCGGGCCGCCAGCCGGTGCAGTACCGCCGGCACCGCGTCCGGACGGCCGGCCGCCGCCGTCAGGCTCTGCTGGGCCTCGGCGATCCTGCGCAGCTCGGCCAGCCGCTCCCGTGCCATCAGCTGCCACACCGCGCGGGCCACCGCGGCGAACGCCGTGCCCGGCCCCACCTCGATCAGCGGCAGCCCGCGCGCCGCGCAGGCCGCGACCAGCTCCGGCGGCACCCCCGGGTGCACCGGCGCGACCCCGAAGCCGAGCGCCGCGCCGCCCGCCGCGGTGATCCGGGCGGCGTAACCGTCCCAGTACGCCGCCGGGTCCGCCGCCCCCGGACCGTGCGCGCCCGCCGTCAGCAGCAGCTCACCGCCCAGCAGGTACGGGACCGGGTCGGCCATCTCGGACGCGTGCGCGCCGTGGACCACGGTGTCCCCGGCGGCGACCAGCTCGCGCAGGTCCAGGTCCTCGCGGGCGAGCAGCGTGGCGAGGGGCACCGGGGGTGTCGGCGGGACGGCCGGTTCCTGCGGGACGGACACGGATGGCCTTTTCATCTCGTCGGGCGGTCGGGAGTGGAGGAAACGTACACTTCGCAGCCGCGGTCCGGCCACCTACTGTCGAGGCATGAGCAGCCCTGAGACGCCCCGCGGTCCCGTCGACTCCTCCCGTGTCCCGCGCTTCGCGGGCCCCGCGACCTTCGCCCGGCTGCCCCGCCTCGACGAGGTCGGCCGCGCCGACGTCGCCGTGGTGGGCGTGCCCTTCGACGCCGGGGTCTCCTACCGGCCCGGAGCCCGGTTCGGCGGCAACGCCATCCGGGAGGCGTCCCGGCTGCTGCGCCCCTACAACCCGGCGCAGGACGCCTCGCCGTTCGCCCTCGCCCAGGTCGCGGACGGCGGCGACATCGCCGTCAACCCGTTCGACATCCACGAGGCCGTGGAGACGGTCGAGGCGGCGGCCGACGAGCTGCTCGCCACCGGCGCCCGCCTGATGACCCTCGGCGGCGACCACACCATCGCGCTGCCGCTGCTGCGCTCGGTCGCCAAGCGGCACGGCCCGGTCGCCCTGCTCCACTTCGACGCCCACCTGGACACCTGGGACACCTACTTCGGCGCCGAGTACACCCACGGCACCCCGTTCCGCCGCGCCGTCGAGGAGGGCATCCTCGACACCTCCGCCCTCTCCCACGTCGGCACCCGCGGCCCGCTCTACGGCAAGAAGGACCTCGACGACGACGCCAAGATGGGCTTCGGCATCGTCACCTCGGCGGACGTGATGCGGCGCGGCGTGGACGAGGTCGCCGACCAGCTCCGCCAGCGCATCGGCGACCGTCCGCTGTACGTCTCCGTCGACATCGACTGCCTCGACCCGGCGCACGCCCCCGGCACCGGCACCCCCGAGGCCGGCGGCATGACCTCCCGGGAGCTGCTGGAGATCCTGCGCGGTCTGGCATCGTGCAACCTGGTGTCGGCGGACGTCGTCGAGGTGGCCCCCGCGTACGACCACGCGGAGATCACGTCGGTGGCGGCCTCCCACACCGCCTACGAACTGACCACGCTCATGTCCCGCCGGATCGCGGAGGATCGCCCCAAGTGACGCACGACCACGACCTGGTACTCAGCCCGACCGCCGCCCAGACGGAGGCCGCGCTGAACCCGCCCGCCGGCCGCACCGGCACGGACCTGGTCGTGGAGACCCTCGCCGGGCTCGGCGCGGCCACCGTCTTCGGCGTGCCCGGCCGGCCCGCGCCCGGCACCTCCGCCGCCCTCGACCGCTCCGGCCTGAGGTACACCGGCCTGCGGACGGAGCACAACGCCGCCTGCGCCGCCGACGCCTACGGCCGGATCACCGGCGAGGCCGCCCCGCTGCTGCTGCCCGCCGGGCCGGGCGCGCTCGGCGCGCTGACCGCGCTCCAGGAGGCGCGGGCGGCGTCCGCGCCCGTCCTGGCGATCGGCTCGGGGGCGCATGCGGACTCCTTCCGGGGCGTGGTGAAGTCCGTCCACACCGTGCGCGCCGCGTCGGGCGTCCCGTCCGCTGTCGCGGAGGCGTGGCGGTCCGCGCTGACCGCCCCGCACGGCCCCGTGTGGGTGGACATCCCGCAGGACGTGCTGGCCGGCCCGGCCCCGCTGCCGGTGGTCACCGGGGTGGACGCCACCCCTGAGGAACTCGTCCCCCGGGTGGAGCTGACCGCCGTCGCCGCCGACCTGCTGACCCGTGCCGCACGGCCGGCGATCGTCGCGGGCGGGGGAGTGGTCCGCGCCGACGCCGCCCGCAAGCTGCGCCAGCTCGCCGAGCGCCTCGACGCCCCCGTCGCCACCACCTCCGGCGGCGCGGGCGCCTTCCCCCGGGCCCACCCGCTCTCCCTGCGGTCCTGGCCGGCCGACCGGGCCGCCACCGGCCTCCTGGAGGACGCCGACGTCCTCCTCGTCGTCGGCGCCGGGCTCGACGGGCTCCCCGTCCCGTTCCGTCCCCGGGGCCGGCTGATCCAGATCGAGGCCGACCCCGCCGAGCTGGAGGCCCGCCACCCCGCCCTCGGCATCCACGCCGACGCCCGCCTCGCCCTCCAGGCCCTGCTGGAGACGGCCGGCGAACGCACCGACCCGGCCGCCGGCGAGCGCGTACGGGCCGTACGGGACGCCGTACGGGACCAGGACAGCGGGGAGGACGGCCTTGAGCTGCGGGTCCTGGCCGCCGTCCGCCGCGCCCTGCCGTCCGCCGCGCCCTCCTTCTGGGACCCGACACCCCTCACCCACCGGGCCTGGGCCGCCTTCGACGCGAAGGCCCCGGGCCTCCTGCACTCGGCCCGCGGCGGCGGCCCCGGCTACGCCTTCCCCGCCGCCCTCGGCGCGGCGACGGCCGACCCGACCCGCCCGGTCCTCGCGGTGTCGGGCACCGGCGCCGTGCCCCGCTCCGTCGCCGAACTCGCGACGGCCCGTCAGTACGCCCTGGACGTCACCTGGCTGATCGTGGACGACGACGACCAGCCCGGCCCCGATCTCGTGGCCCTCGCCGTCTCCTTCGGTGTCCTGGGCGTACGGACCTCGCCCGAGGCCCTGGCGGCCGACCTCGCCGAGGCCCTGGCGGCGCCCGGCCCCGCGGTGGTCCACCTCCCGGTGACCCCGCGGACGCCGGCGCCCGCCGGCTGAGCCGGACCGGCGGTCCCTACCAGATCGCCTCGACCCATTCCGGGTGGTCGATGAACGGGTTGCGGTTGTGCTGGTAGCTGTCGTAGATGACCTGGTTGCGGTTCTCCTCGAAGGCGCTGGGCGGGTCCTCGTCGTTCCACGCCTTGAGGACGGCGAGCTTGCCGATGTACGGGTTGCTGCCGTTGCCGACCTTCTCGTTGGGCTCCAGGTCGGCCCAGCCGTCGTCGCCCTCGTAGCGCACGGCCATGTAGAGGATCATGCGCGCCACATCGCCCTTGTCGGCGTCGCGCGGCTCGAAGGAGTCGGCGTCGACGAGGCTGCCGCCGCCGTTGGCGACGGCGGAGCCGCCGTTGTCGAAGTCCAGGTTGCCGCGGATGCTGTTGACCTGGACGTCCGCCGGGCGCAGGTGGTGCAGGTCGGTGCCCGGACCGGTCGCCTCGCCGAAACCGCCGTGGGACTTGGCCCAGGTGTGCTCGCGGTTCCAGTCGCCGGCGTCGCCGCCGTTGAGGGACTTGCTGCGGGAGACGCCGCTGTACAGCAGGATCACCTTGCCGCTGTCGGCCGGGTCCTCGTCGGTCTCCTTGAGGGCGTTCCAGACCGCAGAGTAGGAGATCTTCGTCTGGGAGCTGATGATCGTGTGCAGCGAGGACTTGAGGGAGGTCCCCGTCTTGCCGATCGCGTTCTTGTAGTACGTCGTGTCGTAGTCGGCCGTCGCGGCCGTGGCCCCGGTGGCGGTCAGGGACGGCGCGGCGAGGGCGGTGAGGACGGCTGCCGTGGCGAGGGCGACGGCCCTCCGGCGGCGTTCGGGAATGCGTATCGCGAGCATGTGGGGTGTCCGATCTACGCGTGTTGCACGAAGGGATACCCCGAGACTGGCATGAACATGTAGAGCATGCGGTGTACATGACGTGTCGATCGCGTGACGACGGCCCCCGACCTGGGGGATCGGGGGCCGTACGGTCATCCGCGGTGCGCCCGCGCTCAGTTCACGTCGGAGGCGTCCAGCCGGTAGAGGCCCGAGGTGTCCTCGACGTCGGTGACCTCGGTGCCGTGCTCCCGCACCCACTCGGTGACCTCGGTGCTGAGCGCGGAGCCGCCGCCCATGCCCCCGCCCGTGCCGCCGCCGGACACCTGGATGTAGTGCAACTGGCCGTTCTTCACCAGGTCCTTGAGCTTGGCGAGGGTCATGGCCCGGTCGCTGCCGGACCAGCCCCACATGGAGATGACCGGCTCGCCGCTGCTGAGGATGAGCTGCGCGGCGCTCTGCGAACCGGACACGGCGAGCAGCCACTCGGCGCCGTCCTGGTGCTTCTTCAGATAAGCGACCAGTTCGGTGCTGGCACCGCCGCCCATGCCGCCGCCCGTGCCGCCGCCCGTGCCGCCGCCGGGCCCGCCGGCCGCCTCGCCGGACTGCCCGTCCGCCTGGCCGTCCGCCTGACCACCGGTCCGCCCGCCCGAGCCGCTCGGCGGTGTGCCGCCGGCCTCGGTGCCCGAACCGCCCGGTGACGTGGTCCCGCCCTGCGGGCCGCCCTCGGGCGGTTCGCCCCCGCCGGGGAAGCCGCCCGCCTGGTTCCGTCCGGAGCCGCCCGGCTGCTCACCGCCTCCCGGGAAGCCGGCTCCGCCCCCGCCGCCGGGGCCGCCCGTGCCGCTGCCGGTGGTCGGCCCGGCGGTCGGGTTGGTTCCGCCCATGCCGCCGCCCGAACCGGACGGCACCGACCAGGCGTACGCCGCCGGACCCGCCACCGACGCGATCACGGCCGCCGCGACGGAGACCGCCAGCAGCCTCGCCCGCCGCCCCGACCGGAACACCAGCAGCCCCACGATCGCCAGCGCCGTCACCACCGCGATCGCCGGCCACAGCCAGGTGTTCCAGCCGGCGGCCCGGCGCAGCAGCACGACCGCCCAGATCCCGGTGACGCCGAGGGCCGCCGGCAGCACCCACGCCCAGCGCCGGTCGGCCCGCAACGCGCGCAGCAACAGGTCGCCGCCGCCCCCGCACAGCGCCGCGATGCCCGGGGCGAGCGCGGTCGTGTAGTACGGGTGCATGGTGCCCTCGGCCATGCTGAACGTCAGGAAGTGCAGGACGGTCCAGCCGCCCCACAGCACCAGGGCGGCCCGGGTGAGGTCGGTGCGCGGGGCCCGCCCGCACCGCACCAGGCCCGCGACGAGCGCGATGCCCGCGAACGGCAGCAGCCAGGAGATCTGGCCGCCGAGCACGTCGTTGAACATCCGGCCGATCCCGGCGGTCCCGGCGAAACTGCCGCCGCCCCCGCCGCCCCCGCCGTTGCCCTCGCCGCCGAAGACGCGGCCGAGCCCGTTGTAGCCCGTGATCAGGTCCCAGGCCGTGCCGTCCGTCGAACCCCCGATGTACGGCCGTTCGTCGGCGGGCACCAGCGAGACGGCCGCCGCCCACCAGAAGGACGACACCGCCAGCGCGACGGCGGCCAGCGCCAGGTCGCGGACCTTGGCCACCCAGCCGGGCCGGGAGGCGTACACGTAGACCAGGAACACGGCGGGCAGCGCGATGTAGCCCTGGAGCATCTTGGTGTTGAAGGCGAGTCCGAAGCAGACCGCCGAGCCCAGCAGGGGGAGCAGCCGGCCGGTGCGGGTCGCCCGCAGGCCCAGCGCCGCGCCGCTCACCATCAGGAACACCAGCAGGGTGTCGGGGTTGTTGTCCCGGTTGATGGCGACGGTGATCGGGGTGAGGGCGAGCACCAGTGCGGCGACCGCCGCCGCGCCGTGGCCCCACACCCGCTTCACGGAGGCGTGCAGGACCCAGATCGTCGCCAGCGCGGCCGCGATCATCGGCGCCATCATCTGCCAGGTGCCGTAGCCGAGGACCCGGCACGACAGCCCCATGACCATCAGCGCCAGCGGCGGCTTGTCGACGGTGAGGAAGTTCCCCGCGTCCAGCGAGCCGAAGAACCACGCCTTCCAGCTCTCCGTGCCGCTGAGCACGGCGGCGCTGTAGAAGCTGTTCAGGCCCAAGGAGGAGAGGTTCCAGGAGTACAGCGCCGCCGCCAGGACGAGGATCGCCAGGAGCGCGGGCGACGACCAGCGCGGCGCGGCGGGCCTGTCGGCGGGCGGCGCCGCGGGCGCGGGAGCCGGGTGGTGGAGTGGATCGGTGGCTGAGGTCACCCGGCCACTGTCCACACCGGCGATGAGCGCGGACTGTCCCGCGCCTGGGAGCCGTCTGTGAATCGGGCGGCGCACCCGGCGGAGTGTGTCATTCCGCCGGGTACGTCATTCCGCGGGCGGAGCGGGGGCTCGGGGGAGACGCAGCCGGAAGCACGCTCCGAGGGTCCGGGGCGCGAGGGTGAGGGTGCCCCGGTGACGGTGGGCCAGGTCGCGGGCTATGGCGAGGCCCAGGCCGGTGCCGCCGCGGTCGCGGGAGCGGGCGTCGTCGAGCCGGACGAAGCGTTCGAAGATGCGCTCGGCGTCCTCGGGGGGCACGCCCGGTCCGTCGTCGTGCACCGTGAGGACGACCCAGGCGTCCTGGTTCCGGACGGTGATCTGGACGCGGTGCGCGGCGTGGCGGGCGGCGTTGTCGACGAGGTTGCGCAGCAGCCGTTCGTACGCGTCGGGGTCGCCGAGTACGTACGCGGGGGCGGTGTTCTCGCAGACGAGGGTCAACGGCCGGTCGAGCAGCGTGTGCTGCCCGGCGAGCCGGGCGGCGAGGGCTGTCAGGTCGACGGTCCCGGGGTCGGCCGCGGGGGCGCGGGTGTCGAGGCGGGCGAGGAGCAGCAGGTCCTCGGTGAGGGCCTGGAGGCGGCGGGTCTGCCGTGCGGCGGTGGTGGCCGTGGCGGGCCAGTCGGCGCGGTCCGGGTAAGCGAGCGCGACTTCCAGGCCGGCCAGCAGCGTGGTGAGGGGGCTGCGCAGTTCGTGCGCGGCGTCCGCGACGAAGCGGCGCTGCCGGGCGGCGGCGTGGTCGAGGCGCTGGAGGGTGCTGTTGAGGGTGGTGGCCAGGGCGGTGATCTCGTGTCCCGTGGCGGGCACGGTCACGCGTTCGCGGGGGTCGTTCGCGGTGACCGAGGCGGTGAGCACGCGGATGGCTTCGACCGGCCGCAGGGCGACGCGGACGGTGAAGTAGGCGACGGCGCCGATCAGTACGAGGCCGACGAGCCCGGACCGCAGCAGCAGGCGGTCGGTGGTCGCGGTGACCGCCTCAGCCGTGTCCGGAAGCTGCACCACGTAGACCCGCAGCGTGGCCTCGGCGCGGACGCCCAGCGCGGCGGCCTTGCCCCCGCTCAGCTCACCGGCCCAGATGTCGTCGTACAGGACCGGGTAGGTCCGGCCGGCCAAGCCGGCACCGCTCCTGGGGTCGTGGTCGCCGCGCGCCGGGATGCGCAGAGGGCGGATCGTGTAGCTCCACTCGGCACCGCCACGTGGTGGGGCGGAGAGCGCGGAAGGGCGGGGCAGCACATGGCGGGCGCCGGGACCGACGTCCTCCATGCCTCCGCCGGCGGCGACGGCGGTGCGTCGGCCGGTGGCGACGACCTCGTACGGCACGGCGCTTCTCCGGCTGGGAACCGAACCCTCCTTCAGCTGGTCGACGAGCGCGACAAGGTTCTTCCGGGCCTGTTCCTCGGCGATGTGCGTGCTCTGGCGGTAGACCTCGTGGTGCACCCACCAGCCGATGCCGGCCAGGACGGCGGCGGCGGCCGAGACGGCGGCCAGGGCCGCCCGGGCCCGTACCGAACGCGGCCACCAGCGGCGGCGTCGCCGCTCAGTCGCGCTCACGGTCGTCCACCAGCCGGTAACCGGTGCCCCGTACGGTCTGCAGGGACTGCCGCCGGAACGCGGTGTCCACCTTCCTGCGGAGGGAGCTGACGCGTGCCTCCACCAGGTTGGGGTCCTCGGCCTCGTCGGGCCACGCGTGGTAGAGCAGGTCCGCTTTGGAGACGGCCTGGCCCGCCCGGCGGGCCAGCAGTTCCAGTACGGCGAACTCCCTGGGGGTGAGGTCCACCCGGGTCCCGGCCCGGCGGCAGACCCGGCCGGCGACGTCCAACGAGAGGTCGCCCACGGCGAGGACGGGCGGGACGGCCGTGGTGGCTCGTCTGACCAGGGCCCGCAGCCGTGCGACGAGCACCAGGTAGGAGAAGGGTTTGGCCAGGTAGTCATCGGCCCCCGTGTCCAGGGCCTCCGCCTGGTCCCAGTCGCCGTCCTTGGCGGTGAGCACCAGGACGGGGGTCGCGTTGCCCTCCCTGCGCAGTTGCGCGCAGACCTTGTAGCCGTTGAGTCCGGGCAGCATCAGGTCCAGTACGACGACGGCGTACTCGCCGGTCCGGGCCATCCACAGCCCCTGGCGGCCGTCATGGGCGAGGTCGACGCTGTAGCCCTCGGCGGTCAGACCGGTGTGCAGGGTGTGGGCGAGGTCCACCTCGTCCTCGACGACCAGGATGCGCATGCGGTGCAGCATCGCACGGCGCCGGCCCGCCTTCCTGACCGTCCGGTCAGGTCGGGTCAGCGTCCGGTCAACGAGGTCCGGGCACGCTGGCGCGGTGTCGTCGCCCCTGCGGAAAGGCCCTGTCGCCGATGTCCCTCGATGCACGTGCCCCCCTCGCGCCCCGGACGGTCTCCCCGCCCGCGCCCGTCCGCCGGCGGTCACCGGTCCGGGCCGAAGCCCTGGTCGTCCTCGCGTCCTCGTCCCTCGCCCTCGCGCTGGGGCTCTGGGGCATCCGCAGGCAGAACACCATGTGGGGGGACGAGTCCGTCACCCACCAGCTCGCGCACCGCGATCTCTCGCAGATATGGCTCACCGCCCAGCACATCGATCTCGTCCACGCCCTCTACTACGCCGTGATGCATGAGATCTTCGGTCTCTTCGGCGACGGGCTGCTGACGTTGCGGCTGCCGTCCGTGCTGGCCACGTGCGTGGCCGCCGGCGGAGTCGGGCTCCTGGGGCTGCGCCTGGCGGGACCCCGCGCCGGGCTGCTGGCCGGGCTGGTGTTCCCGGTCCTCCCCCAGGTGCAGAAGTACGCGCAGGAAGGCCGCTCGTACGCCATGGTCTGCGCCCTGGTCACCTGGGCCACCTACGCGCTCGTCGTCAGCGTCCCGCACCGCGCCCGGTGGCGCTGGGCGGTCTACGGCTCCACCATGCTGCTGGCCTGCCTGCTCCACGAGTTCGCTGTCCTCGCCCTGATCGCGCACGGCGTCACCCTGGTCGTCTCCCGGGTTCCACGACCGGTGCTGAGAGCGTGGGGTGCGACCGCCGCGTGCGTGGTGGCCGGGCTGTCGCCGCTGGTGGTCCGCAGCGCGGGGCAGTCGGGGCAGGTGTCCTGGATCGACGGTCCGGTGCGGCTCCCCGAGTTCCTCGCCGTGACGGTCGTGGGGGTGGCGTGTGCCCGGACGCACCTGGGGGCGCGGGGGCCCGTGCGGCTCTCCGCGCTGGCCCTGCCGATCCTCGTGCTGCCGTGCCTTCTGCTGCTGGCCGCCTCGCTGGTCAAGCCCCTCTTCGTCGACCGGTACGTGCTCTACAGCAACATCGGAACCGCTCTGCTGCTGGGCGCCTGGGGGGACCGCTGCCGCCGGCCGGGCCGGTCCTCCCGCGTCACGTGGATCGCGGTGGTCGTCGTACTGGCCGCGCTCGTCCCGGTGAGCCCGTGGCTGCGGACGCCCCAGAGCCGGAGCAATGACGTCACCGCCATCAGCGCCGCCGTACGCGAGGAAGGCCGTCCCGGTGACGGGCTGCTCTACCTCCCCGGCCGGCACCGGATCTGGACCGGGGCACACCCCGAGGACACCCGGTCCCTGACGGACCTGGCCCTGGCACGGGACCCCGTCTCGTCGAACACGCTCGCGGGCGTCGAGCTGCCCGCCCGGGACATAGCGGCACGCATGCTGGACTTCGACCGGATCGTCGTGGTCCGCGGCCCGGCGGGCGCGTACACGCCGACCGACCCGCGGGAGGCAGCGAAGACCGGCACCCTGCGGCGCCACTTCCGCGAGCACGGGACCACCCGGGTCAACGGGGCGCGAGTCACCGTCTACGCCCGGGACCGAGGCCCGTCCCCGGAGGCCGGCCCACGATCCGGCAGCCCGAGGTGAGCCGCCGGTCCTCCCGTCCCTGCGGCCACGCCCCGGAGACGGTCCGACGGCCGACGGCACCCGGTCGGTCCGGCGACGCCGTGGACCGGCGCGGGGGGACCGGCGCGGCGCGCACCGCTCACCTCCGCCAGAACAGGTGGTGCGTGACGCCGCTCGGGCTCGGCACGACCTCCAGGTGGTAGCGGTCGGTCAGCTCACCGGGCGACTCCCACAGGCGCAGCCCCGAGCCGAACCGCACCGGCGAGACCGCCACGTGCAGGGTGTCGACCAGCCCGGCGGCGAGGAACTGCCGCACGGTGGTGACCCCGCCGCCCAGCCGGACGTCCTGGCCCCGCGCCGCCTCCCGCGCCCGCGCGAGCACCGCCGCCGGGTCACCGCCGACGAAGTGGAACGTGGTGTCGGAGAGGGTGACCGAGGGGCGTTGGTGGTGGGTGAGGACGAAGACCGGGGTGTGGAACGGCGGCTCCTCGCCCCACCAGCCCCGCCAGTCGTGGTCGGTCCACGGACCGCGCTGGGGGCCGAACTTGTTGCGGCCCATGATCTCGGCCCCGATGTTCCGCGCGAAGTCCCGGGTGAAGTAGTCGTCCAGGCCGCGGCTGCCGCCGGCATCGGTGCGCAGGGGCCAGCTCGCCGTGGCCCCGGCCCAGCCGAACAGCCGTTCCGCGCCGGGCAGCCCGAACGGGTTCTCCAGGCTCTGCCGCTCCCCGGCGGCCACCCCGTCGGCCGAGACGTTGAAGTTCATGACCCTCAGCAGCTGTCCCATGTCGCCTCCTCATGCCCGGTGCTCCACCGGTGCGTCGAAGCTCCACCGGTGCGTCGAAGCTCCACCGGTGCGTCGAAGCTCCACCGGTATGCCGAAGCTCCACCGGTGCGTCGAAGCTCCACCGGTATGCCGAAGCTCCACCGGTGCGTCGAAGCCCCACCGGTATGCCGAAGCTCCACCGGTACGCCGAAGCCCCACCCGTGCGTCGAACGGAAACGCCCCGGATCGACAACGGCCCGCGAGTTTCTTTCCGCGCCCACCCTCGGTCACCCGCTCGCCGTACCGTGCCGCCATGCACTCCCGAACCCCGCGCACCGCGCTCGCCGCGCTCACCGCCGGCCTGGCGACCGCCGCCTGTCTCACCGCCACCGCCACCGTGCCCGCCACCGCCGTGCCCGCCGCCCCGCCCGCGGCCCGCCACGCCTGCTCGTCCTCCGTCGCGATCGACGGCTTCTCCGACGCCCTCGACAAGACGGTGTACGAGGGCACCTACGTCGGCAACTTCTCCGCGCTGGCGGCGGACCGGCACGGCACCGTCGCCGCCCTCTCCGACCGCTCCTCCCTCTTCCGGCTGGACGCGGAGACCCTGGAGCCGAGGTCGGTCCTCCCGCTCGCCGACGAGAGCGGAGCCGCGCTGGACAGCGAGGGCCTCGTCGCCGACCGGGACGGCACGTACCTCGTGTCCTCGGAGACCGAGCCGTCCGTGCGCCGCTACTCCCGCACCGGCAAGATCCTCGACCGCCTCCCCGTGCCGGCGGCGCTGCGCACCGCGCCCGACGGCCGCGCCCGGAGCAACGGCAGCTTCGAAGGGCTGACCCTGCTCCCGGACGGCCGGACCCTTGTCGCGTCGATGGAGTACGCCCTCTCCGGCGACGACGCGGGCCTCGTCCGCGTCCAGACCTGGCAGCGGACGAAGAACCACCGCTTCCGGCTCGGCGCGCAGTACGCCTACCCCGTGGACGCCGGTCTCGGCGTGCCCGAGATCACCGCGACGCCGGACGGGCGGCTGCTGGTCCTGGAGCGCGGCTTCACCTCCGGCGTCGGCAACACCGTCCGCCTCTACCTGGCCGACCCGCGCCGCGCCACGGACGTCGGCGGCACCGAGACCCTCACCGGCACCGGCATCCGCACGGTGCGCAAGACCCTCCTCACCGACCTCGCCGCCTGCCCCTCCCTCGGCGCCACCGCGAAGCAGCCCCAGCCCAACCCGCTCCTCGACAACATCGAGGGCATGGCGGTCACCGGCCGCACCAAGGGCCGCCTCGACGTCCTCCTGGTCAGCGACGACAACCAGGGCCCGACCCAGACCACCCGCTTCTACCGCCTCCGCGTCCGCCTCTAGGCACCGCGCGGCACGGAATTGTTACGGCGGGATGAAATCCCGCACGGCCCGCGTTGGTGCCTTCCGGTAGATCAGGCAGGTCAGGCAGGTATGGCTGACCAGGACGACCGGAAGGCACCGTGTGGACGCGCAACGGGGATGGGCACGACGACTGGCGGGCTATGCCTGGCGCTACCGCAAGGACGTCGTCCTCGCCCTCGGCTCCTCGCTCGGCGGCATGGCCGTCCTGGCGCTCGTCCCGCTGATCACGAAGGTGATCATCGACGACGTCATCGGGGACGGGACGAGGGACATGGCCACCTGGGCCGGGCTGCTGGTCGGCGCCGCGCTCGTCGTCTACGCCCTGACCTTCGTCCGCCGCTACTACGGCGGCCGGCTCGCCCTGGACGTCCAGCACGACCTGCGCACCGACATGTACGACGCGATCACCCGGCTGGACGGGCGGCGGCAGGACGAGCTGTCCACCGGGCAGGTCGTCGGCCGGGCCACCAGCGACCTCCAGCTCATCCAGGGCCTGCTCTTCATGCTGCCGATGACCATCGGCAACGTCCTGCTGTTCCTGATCTCGCTGGTCATCATGGCGTGGCTGTCACCGCCGCTCACCCTGGTGGCGCTCGCGGTCGCGCCGGCGCTGTGGTTCATCGCCCGCCGCAGCCGCACCCGGCTGCACCCGGCCACCTGGTACGCGCAGGCCCAGGCGGCGGCCGTCGCGGGCGTCGTCGACGGCGCGGTCAGCGGCGTCCGTGTGGTGAAGGGGTTCGGGCAGGAGGAGCAGGAGACCGGGAAGCTCAAGGAGGTCGGGCGGAAGCTGTTCGCGGGACGGCTGCGGGCCGTCCGGCTGAACGCCGCCTACACCCCGGCCCTCCAGGCGGTCCCCGCCCTCGGACAGGTCGCGATGCTCGCCCTCGGCGGCTGGCTCGCCGTGCACGGCCACATCACCCTGGGCACCTTCGTCGCCTTCTCCACCTATCTCGCCCAGCTCGTCGGCCCGGTCCGGATGCTCGCCGTGGTCCTCACCGTCGGCCAGCAGGCCCGCGCCGGCACCGAACGCGTCCTGGAGCTGATCGACACCCGGCCGGTGATCGAGGACGGCACCCGCGCCCTGCCCGCCGACGCCCCCGCGACGGTCGAGTTCGACGACGTGTCCTTCGGGTACGACCCCGGGCGCCCCGTGCTCGACGGCCTCTCCTTCGAGATCCGGGCCGGTGAGACCCTCGCCGTGGTCGGCGCCTCCGGCTCCGGCAAGTCCACCGTGTCGCTGCTGCTGCCGCGCTTCTACGACGTGACCCGGGGCGCCGTCCTCGTCGGCGGGCACGACGTCCGCGAGCTGACGCTGGAGTCCCTGCGGGCGGCGATCGCACCGGTCCCGGAGGACTCCTTCCTCTTCTCCGACACCGTCCGCGCCAACATCGCCTACGGCCGGCCCGGCGCCACCGACGAGGAGATCGAGGCCGCCGCCCGCACCGCGCAGGCCGACGGGTTCATCCGGGAGCTGCCCGACGGCTACGACACCACCGTCGGCGAGCACGGACTGACCCTCTCCGGCGGCCAGCGCCAGCGCGTCGCGCTCGCCCGCGCGGTCCTCGCCGACCCCCGGCTGCTGGTCCTGGACGACGCCACCTCCGCCGTCGACGCCCGCGTGGAGCACGAGATCCACGAGGCGCTGAAGGAGGTCATGCGGGGCCGGACCACGCTGCTGATCGCGCACCGCCGCTCCACCCTGAACCTCGCCGACCGCATCGCCGTCCTCGACGCCGGGCGGCTCGCCGACCTCGGCACCCACGAGGAACTCCAGGAGCGCTGCGCCCTGTACCGGCGGCTGCTCACCGACCCCGACGAGCTGGGCGCCGTGTCGCCCGGTCACACCCTGCCGTCCGCCGAGCCGGCCGAGGACACCTCGGTCCGGGACGAGCTGGACGCCGAGTTCGACGCCGAACGCGGCATCACCCCGCGCCTGTGGACGGGCGAGCGCCGGCCCCGCGACGCCGCCCTCGCCGGCACCCCGGCCACCCCCGAACTGCTCGCCCAGGTCGAGGCGCTGCCGCCCGCCACCGGCACCCCGGACGTCGACGAGGAACAGGCGGTCCGGCCCGAGGAGTCCTACGGACTGCGCCGCCTGCTGCGCGGCTTCGGCCGGCCCCTGCTGGTCAGCCTCGCCCTGGTCGCCGTCGACGCCGGCATGGGCCTGCTGCTGCCGGTGCTCATCCGGCACGGCATCGACGACGGCGTCACCCGCCTCGCCCTCGGCGCGGTCTGGGCGGCGTCCCTGCTCGGCCTGCTCGCCGTGCTGGTCCAGTGGTGCGCGCAGACCGGCGAGATCCGGATGACCGGCCGGACCGGCGAACGCGTCCTGTACGCGCTGCGGCTGAAGATCTTCGCCCAGCTCCAGCGGCTCGGCCTGGACTTCTACGAGCGCGAGCTGACCGGCCGGATCATGACCCGGATGACGACGGACGTCGACGCGCTGTCGACGTTCCTCCAGACCGGGCTGGTCACGGCGTTCGTCTCGGTCGTCACCTTCTTCGGCATCATGGTCGTGCTGCTGGTGCTCGACCTCCAGCTCGCCCTCGTCGTCTTCGCCACCCTGCCCCCGCTGATCATCGGCACGTACTTCTTCCGCCGGGCGAGCGTGAAGGCGTACGAACTGGCCCGGGAGCGGGTCTCCGCGGTCAACGCCGACCTCCAGGAGACGGTGGCCGGACTGCGGATCGTGCAGGCGTTCGGGCGGGAGCGGGACGGCGGGCGGCGGTTCGCCGAGCGCAGCCGCAGCTACCGGCAGGCCCGGGTCCGCGGCCAGCTGCTGATCTCGGTGTACTTCCCGTTCGTGCAGCTGCTGGCGTCGGTGGCCGCGGCGGCCGTGCTCGTCGTCGGCGGCGGCCGGATCGACGACGCGACGCTGACCACCGGCGCGCTGGTGGCGTACCTGCTCTACATCGACCTGTTCTTCGCCCCCGTCCAGCAGCTCTCCCAGGTCTTCGACGGTTACCAGCAGGCGTCCGTCTCGCTGGGCCGCATCCAGGAGCTGCTGCGCGTGCCGACCTCCACGCGGGCCGCCGAGAAGCCGCTCGACGTGCCGTCGCTGCGGGGCGAGATCGCCTTCGAGGACGTGCGGTTCGCCTACGGGGACGAGGAGGAGGCCCTCGTCGGCGTGGACCTGCGCATCCCCGCCGGGCAGACCGTCGCCTTCGTCGGCGAGACCGGCGCCGGCAAGTCGACGCTGGTGAAGCTGGTCGCCCGGTTCTACGACCCGACCGGTGGCCGGGTCACCGTCGACGGGCGGGACCTGCGCGACCTCGACCTGACCGCCTACCGGCACCGCCTCGGCGTCGTCCCGCAGGAGGCGTACCTGTTCCCCGGCACCGTCCGCGACGCCATCGCCTACGGCCGCCCCGACGCCACCGACGCCGAGGTGGAGGCCGCGGCCCGCGCGGTCGGCGCCCATGAGATGATCGCCACCCTCGACGGCGGCTACCTCCACGAGGTCGCCGAGCGCGGCCGGAACCTCTCCGCCGGGCAGCGCCAGCTCATCGCACTGGCCCGCGCCGAACTCGTCGACCCGGACATCCTGCTCCTGGACGAGGCGACCGCCGCCCTCGACCTGGCCACCGAGGCCCAGGTCGACCAGGCCGCCGACCGGCTCGCCGGGCGCCGCACCACCCTGGTCGTCGCCCACCGGCTGACCACGGCCGCCCGCGCCGACCGGGTCGTGGTGATGGACGGCGGCCGGGTCGCCGAGGACGGCACCCACGAGGAACTCCTCGCCCGCGGCGGCCGGTACGCGCGGCTCTGGCGGGCCTTCACGGGCGCCGCCGAACCGGAGGAACCGGTCGGGGTCGCCTGAACGTCGTACACCAGTACGGCCACATCGCTTACCTGACATGAAGGGATCAAGGAGAGTGGGCATACGCAGACGGCTGGCGCTCGGCACGGCCGTACTGACCGCCGCCGGACTGCTCGTCGTCACCGCACCGCCGCAGCAGGCGCAGGCCGCCGCGCCCTGCCCCGGCCGCAAGGCCCGCACGCTCCCGTTCTCCACCGGCTCCGTCGCCGTCTACAAGAGCGGCGGCTACGTCTGCGCGGTCACCCTTCCCAAGAAGCCCGGCACCAAGCGGAAGATGTCCGTCAGCCTGCGGGCGCGCGGCGGCCGGCCGGTCGTGGACGAGGGCCGGTACGCCTACCGCGCGGGCCCGGTGACCGTGCACGCCGGGCGGCGTTGCGTATGGGTGACGGGCGCCGTGGGCGCCGGGAAGGTCAGCTCCGGCTGGATCCTGTGCTGAGGCACAGGCTTCTGCTAGCTTCCGGCGGACGTCAGTTACCCAGGGGAGGGTAAATGCGCAAGGCGCTCAGATGGCTGCTGGCGCTGGCGGTGCTCATAGGCACCGTCGGTACGGCAGGGACCGCCACCGCGGCCGGGCCGGAAGCCACCGACATCAAGGACAGGCTGCTCGCCGTGCCGGGGATGAGCCTGATCGAGGAGAAGCCGTACCCCGGTTACCGCTTCTTCGTCCTGAACTACACCCAGCCGGTCGACCACCGGCACCCGTCCGAGGGCACCTTCCAGCAGCGGATCACCGTCCTGCACAAGGACACCGCCCGCCCGACGGTCTTCTACACCGGCGGCTACAACGTCTCCACCACGCCCGGCCGCCGCGAGCCGACCCAGATCGTGGACGGCAACCAGGTCTCCATGGAGTACCGCTACTTCACCCCGTCCCGGCCCCGGCCGGCCGACTGGTCCAAGCTGGACATCTGGCAGGCCGCCAGCGACCAGCACCGTATCTTCAAGGCCCTGAAGAAGATCTACTCCGAGAAGTGGATCTCCACGGGCGGCTCCAAGGGCGGCATGACCGCCACCTACTACGAGCGCTACTACCCGCGTGACATGGACGGCGTCGTCGCCTACGTCGCCCCCAACGACGTGGTGAACCAGGAGGACTCGGCGTACGACCGGTTCTTCGAGACCGTCGGCACGCCCGAGTGCCGCGCCCGGCTGAACGGCGTCCAGCGCGAGGCCCTGGTGCGCCGCGCGGCCCTGGAGGAGCGGTACACGGCGTACGCCGCGGAGAACGGCTACACCTTCGACACCATCGGCGGCCTCGACCGTGCCTACGAGGCCGTCGTCCTCGACTACGTCTGGGGCTTCTGGCAGTACAGCACCCTCGCGGACTGCGCGGACATCCCGGCGAACGCGGCGAACGCCACCGACGAGGAGATCTGGACCAGCGTCGACACGATCTCCGGCTTCTCCGCCTACACGGACCAGGGCCTTGAGCAGTACACGCCGTACTACTACCAGGCCGGCACCCAGCTGGGCGCCCCCACCATCCGCTTCCCGCACATCGAGCAGAAGTACATCCGCTACGGCTACCAGCCGCCGCGCAACTTCGTGCCCCGCTCGATCCCGATGCGGTTCCAGCCGTTCGTGATGGACGACGTGGACGCCTGGGTCAGGCACAACGCCCGGCAGATGCTCTTCGTCTACGGCGAGAACGACCCGTGGGGCGCCGAGCCGTTCCGCCTCGGCCGCGGCGCGCGCGACTCCTACGTGTACACCGCGCCCGGCATGAACCACGGCGCCAACGTCGCCGGACTGCCGGCCGGGCAGAAGGCCCTCGCCACCGCCCGCATCCTCGACTGGGCGGGCGTCGCCCCGGCCGCGGTCGAGGCCGACCCGTCGACGGCCAGGCCGCTGGCGGCGTACGACGCCCGCCTCGACCGCCGGGACGTCGAACGCGAGCCCGCACTGCGGCCGTGAGCCGGTAGGCCCGCGAGCCGGCGGGTGCGAGGACCGGCGGGTGCGAGGACCGGCCCGGGTGAGAGCCGGTGGCGGCTCTCACACCGGCCGGGCGCAGCCCACCGGACGCTCCCCGCCGAGCCGGACGTACAGTCCGGTCCCGGCGGGGCAGCGCGCCCGGTCGGTCACCGCGTCCGTCACCCGGTAGCCGGGCGCCCGGCCGCCCGTGCCGGCGCAGGCCGTCTCCCGGACCTCGCCGGGCCCGGCCTCGTACACGCAGTCCCCGACGACGGTGCGCGGGCCGCCGCCCTCACCGGGGTCGCCGGGGTGCGGCGGCCGGAGGTTGCGCATACAGGCGTAGCCGCCCGCCACCAGCCCGTCGCCGTCCTCGTCGGCGGACGGCCGCGACTCGCTGATGTGCAGCACGAAGTCGGTGGCCGCCGGGCACGGCGGTCCGTTCTCCGCCCGGTCGTCGTGCCGGGCCACCACCCGCGCCGCCGCGCGCTCACCGGCGCACGGCACCTCGGCGGCCCGGGTCGCGCCGGACGAGGAGCACTCGCCCACCGCGAGGAACACCGCCCCGTACCCGGACGGCCGGACCGCCGTCGCGGACGCGGACGGCGTCGTACCGGGCGTGTTCTGACAGCCCGTCAGCACCAAGGCGGCGCACAGCGCGGACGGCACCACCCGGGACCCGCTCCCGCTCCACCCCATCGCCGCCCTCCGGACGTTCCCCGAGGGCTTCCCGCACGCCCCCCGGCCACCGTCCAGCGTGACCCGCCGGGAGGGCCGCGCGCCAGACGCGCGGGGGCGCGTCCCGCCGGGGCGCGGGGCCCGCCCCCGGCGCGTGACGGACCCGCGCTACGCCCGGTACGACAACCCGTGTCCGACCGGCAGCAGCACCGCCGCCGGGTCGTCCGCGCGCGGCACCGGCACCGGCAGTTTGCCCCGCGGCCGGACCCGCCCGGCGATCACCCGGGCCGCCGCGCGCACCTCGACGTCGGTCCAGCCGTAGGCGGCCAGCACCGCCGGGGCCCCGGGCAGGTGGGCGACGTCGTACGGGTTGCGGACGGCGACCGCCACCACCGGCCGGCCCGTCGCCGCCAGCTCCCGCACCAGCGCCGCCTGCCGGCTGCCCGCGGTGACGTTGTACGTGGCGACGACCACCGCGTCCGCGTCCCCGGCCGCCGCGACCGCCCGCGCGACGACGGCCGCCGACGGGGAGGTCCCGGTGGACAGGGCGGTGGCGGTGAAGCCCAGCTCGGTCAGGGCCTCCGCGAGCACGCCGGTCGGCGGGCCGGTCGTCCCGGTCGGCGAGGCCGGGTCCGCGCCGGCGACCAGGAGCCTCGGCGTCCGGCGCCGGGACAGCGGCAGCAGCCCGCCCTCGTTGACCAGCAGCGTGGTGGTCCGCTCGGCGATCCGGTCGGCCGCCGCGAGGTGTGCCCGGCAGCCCACCGTGCGCGCCACCTCCCGCCGCGAGGTGTACGGGTCCCGGAACAGCCCCAGCCGCGCCTTCAGCCGCAGCACCCGCAGGACCGATTCTTCAAGCCGGGCCTCGGTGAGTTCGCCCTCGCGCACGGCGGTCAGCACCGCGTTCCAGGCCAGGCCCAGGTCGGGCGGGTTGAGGAGCTGGTCGACGCCCGCCTTCAGCGCCAGCACCGGCACCCGGTCGTCGCCGTACTTGGTGCGGACGCCCTCCATGGCGAGGGAGTCGGTGATCACGACCCCGTCGTAGCCCAGCTCGTCGCGGAGCAGGCCGGTGAGGATGGGGCGGGAGAGGGTCGCGGGGTCCCCGGAGTCGTCGAGCGCCGGGACCATCAGGTGCGCGGTCATGATCACGTCGACGCCGGCCTCGATCGCGGCCCGGAACGGCGGCGCGTCCAGCCGCGCCCACTCGGCGCGGCTGTGCGTGATGACGGGGAAGCCGGTGTGGCTGTCGACGGCGGTGTCCCCGTGGCCGGGGAAGTGCTTGGCGCAGGCGGCGACGCCCGACCCCTGGTAACCGGCGACCTGGGCGGCCACCAGCCCGGCCACCGCCGCCGGTTCGGAGCCGAAGGAGCGCACGCCGATCACGGGGTTGGCCGGGTCCACGTTGACGTCGGCGTCGGGGGCGTAGTCCTGGCGGATGCCCAGCGCGCGCAGCTCGGCCCCGGAGATCCGGCCGAGGGCGCGCGCGTCGGACCGGGAGCCGCCGGCCCCGACCGCCATCGCGCCGGGGAACAGCGTGGCCGGGGCGCCCACCCGGGCCACCGCGCCGTGCTCCTGGTCGGTGGAGATCAGCACCGGCAGCCCGCGCTCCGCCGCCAGGGAGGCGCGCTGGATGCCGTCCGACAGGGCGGCGATCTGGTGCGGATCGCGGGTGTTGTGCGCCCAGGCGAAGTAGATGACGCCGCCGACCCGGTACTTCGCGATCAGCTCGGCGGCCGTGCGGACGCCCAGCTCCTTCAGGTTGGCGTCGGCGTCGGCCGGGTCGGGGTCGGTGGCGGAGTGGCCGTAGACCCGCGTCACGAAGAGCTGGCCGACCTTCTCCTCCAGGGACATCCGGGAGACGAGGGAGCGGAGGGTGTCGTCGTCCGGGGCGCCGGAGGTCTCCCGCGCCGAGGCGGTGCCGGTGGCGAGGGCGGCCGCGGTGACGCCGGCACCGGCGGCGAGGAGGGTACGTCTGGAGGGCTGTGCGGCGCTGGACGTGCTGCTGTGGGGCACGTGCGCTCCTTCCGGACTGAAGGAAACTTCCGAGAGGCCAGCAATATCCGGGAAGTTTCCGCCGGTCAAGACAGTGGGCGCACGCGGCGTGGGGGAGCGGCGCGGCCCGTCAGCCCCGGGTGCGGGCCGCGACCTCCGGCCAGTGCGCGCGCAGCGTCCGCACCGTCTCCGCGATGGCCGGCCGCCCCGCCGCCCCCGTGCGCCACAGCGCGTACAGCCGCCGCACCGGCATCGGGTCGAGCGGCACCTCCACCACCCCCGGGGGCAGCGGCCCGCGTCCCAGGCGGGGGATGAGCGCGACGCCGAGCCCGGCGGCGACCAGCGCGACCAGCGTCGGGTTCTCGTCGGCCTGGTGCACGATGTCGGGCTCGTGCCCGGCGGCCCGCAGCGTGCGCACCAGCCAGTCGTGGCAGACCCGGCCCGGCGGCTGGCAGATCCACCGCTCGCCGCCGAGTTCCTCCCGCCGTACCGCCGCCCGCCCCGCCAAGGGGTGTCCCTCGGGGACCAGCAGATCGCACAGGTCGTCCCCGATGACCGCCTGTTCCACCCCGGCCGGGGCGGGCAGCGGCGCGATGTCCCAGTCGTGCGCCACCACCAGGTCGACCGCGCCCTGGGCCACCAGACCGACCGACAGATGCGGATCGACCTCGGTCAGCCGCGCGTCCAGCGCCGGGTGCTCCCGGGCGAGCCGGGCCAGTACGCCGGGCAGCAGCCCGCGCGCCGCCGAGGCGAACGCGGCGATGGTCAGCCGCCCGGCGGGCCGCCCCCGCCGCTCCTCCAGCTCCGTCTCGGCCCGCTCCACGATGGCCAGCAACTCCCGCGCGGTCTCGGCGAGTTGCCGGGCCTCGGCGGTGAGCCGCACCCCGCGCCCCTCCCGTTCGAGGAGCACGGTCCGGGTCTCCCGCTCCAGCTTGGCGATCTGCTGGGAGACGGCCGAGGGCGTGTAGCCCAGCGCGCCGGCGGCGGCGCCGACCGTGCCGTGCACCGAGACCGCGTGCAGCGCGCGCAACCGCTGAAGATCGAGCACGGAATCCTCCCGCGGACTGCCACCGATAAGCCGTGCTTCATCCAACCATGCAGCAATCATCGCTGGTGCTTCACGGTCGGTGGCGGCCATGCTCGGCGCATGCGACCGTCCCACCTCTTCCTCGCCGTCCTCGTCGCCGCCGTCTGGGGCGTCAACTTCACCGTCATCGAGATCGGCCTCGACCACTTCCCGCCGCTCCTCTTCTCCGCCCTGCGGTTCCTGGTCGCGGCGCTCCCCGCCGTGTTCTTCGTGGGCCGCCCCAAGGTGGCGTGGAAGTGGATCGTGGCGGTGGGGATGGTGCTGGGTGTCGCCAAGTTCGGCCTGGTGTTCGTCGGCATGGACGCGGGCATGCCCGCCGGGCTCTCCTCCCTGGTGCTCCAGATCCAGGCGGTGTTCACGGCCGTCATCGCCGCCGCGGTCCTGGGGGAGCGGCCCACGCGGGTCCGGGTGACCGGCATGGCGGTGGCCCTCGCCGGCATCGGCGTCGCCGCCTGGGACGAGGGCGCCTCGGGGCCGCTCGGCGCCTTCGCCCTGGTCGTCGCGGCGGCGGCCTGCTGGGGGGTGTCCAACGTCCTGACCCGCAAGGCGTCCCCGCCGGACGCGCTCAACTTCATGGTGTGGGTCAGCACCGTCCCGGTCCTGCCGCTGCTGGCCCTGTCCCTGCTGACCGAGGGCTCCTCCCGCGACCTGGCGGCACTGCGCGCCCTGGACTGGCAGGGCGCCGGCACGCTGGTCTTCGTCGCCTGGATCTCGACCGTCTTCGGCTTCGGCGCCTGGGGCTGGCTGCTGCGCCGCCACCCGGCCTCCGCGGTCGCCCCGTTCTCCCTCCTGGTCCCGGTCTTCGGCATGTCCTCGGCGGCGCTCTTCCTGGGCGAGTCCGTCTCCCCGGCCCGCTGGTGCGCTGCGGCCCTGCTGGTCGGCGGAGTGGCCCTGACCTCCCTCGCCCCCCGGCGTCGGCCCGCGTCCCCGCCCGACGCCGGCGAGACGGCGCCCGGGAAAGCGCCGATCCGTTCTTCCGACCATGCGGAGAGCCCTCTTACCGCCACTCGATAAGCCCTTTTTCCGGCTTATGGTTCACCCGTGTGCCGCGCATCCAGCGGAGTGACCCGGCGGTTAGTCGGAACATGAGCAAGGTGACTGGGTGCACGGCCGTGCCGAATGTGCTCCCGCTGGGTTCTTATACGTACATCCAGGCGCCGGCGCACTCGGCGACCGCGGTGAACGGAACTCTGACGAAAGGCGGACTCCCTGTGACACTCAGGGAGACGGAGCCGATTCTGCGGGAATTCCTGCGAACGCTGGGCGAGGTGCAGGACGACTTCACCAGACGATGGTGCGCGATCAGAGAACGGCCAGTCACCGTCACCAGCTGAATGATCGGGCCCTTTTGATCGTGTATGACGACGAACTCGTATACGGCCGGGGATTCCCGGGCCCGTACGCCGCTCACCCCTATCCCTATCCCTATCCTTACGCGGGCCCGTCCGACGAGACGGCCCACGGCCGGCACCGCGCCCCCGCCGACGACGACCCGGCGTTCGCGCCGGACATGTCCTGGGACGAGGAACTGGCCGTCATGCTCCAGGACGCGCTGGAGGAGCACCGCCCGGCGGAGCGGACGCCCCGGAGCCGGCGGGACGGTCCCGACGAGACACCGGCCGCCACTCCCGCGCCGGGCAGCCCGCTGGGGAACCTGCGGGACATCACGGAGGAACTGCCCCCGCTGAAGGACCCCGCCCCCGCCCGCAGCCACCGCCGTACCCGCCCGCCCCGCGCCCCCCGCGCGCCCCGGCCTCCGCGCACCCCCAGCGGTCCGCGCGGCCCGCGCGGGATCGAGGCCGTCAGTTACGTCACCGCCGTGCTCGCCACCGTCATCGCCTCCGGGGTGAGCCTGCTGAGCGGCATCGTCGCCTACGACCCGCTCCGCGTCGTCGCCGTGACCCGGCTGGAGCCCGGCGTGGTGTCCTGGTGGCCGCTGCTGGTCTTCGGCCCCTGGCTGGTGGCGTCGCTCTCCGTGCTGCGGGCGGCCCTGCACCAGCGGCGCGCCCTGCACGCCTGGTGCGTCGTCCTCGGCTTCTCGCTGATCGCGGTCTTCCTCTGCGTGCTCCAGGCGCCGGGCACGGTCGTCGACGTCGCCGCCGCCGCGCTGCCCGGCCTGGCCTCGCTGGCCTGCTTCCAGCAGCTCGTACGGCAGATCACCCTGACCCGGCCGCCCCGGCGGCGCGCTCCGCGGCACCGGGTGCGCCCCGAGCCCCGGCAGTCCGCCGGACCGGACCGCACGGCCGGTGCGGCACCGCACGCCGGCACCGAGGAGGCCCTCGGCACGGCACCGCTGCCGGACGCGGTCCCCGGCCCGGTGGCCGGCGGGGGCGCCCCGGACCCGGTGGTCGGCACGGCCCCGCCGTCCGCCGTCCCCGAGGCCCGGCACGACGGGACCGCGCGCCCCGCCAGGACCGCGCCGCCGCCCCGGGCGCCCAGGCCCGCCGTCAGGACGTACGTCATCAGCAACGGCCGGCCGCTGCGGACCCGCTCCTTCCCGGCGCCCCGCGACGGGCGGTGACCGGACGGCTCAGGCCGCCTCGTCGAGCAGCCGGTCCAGATGACGCCGTCCCGCGCCCAGCAGACCGGGCAGCGGGGCGGCGTTCTCGTACCACCGCTTCTCGTACTCCCAGCACAGCCAGCCGTCCCAGTCGTGCCGGGTCAGCAGGTCCACGCAGTCGGCCAGCGGCAGCACGCCCTCGCCGAGCGGCAGCGGCGTGGTGTCGTCGGCGGAGGCGATGTCCTTGACCTGGACGTAGCCGAGGTGCGGGGCGAGTGCCGCGTAGGACTCGGCGGGCTGCTCGCCGCCCAGCCAGGTGTGCATCACGTCCCACAGCGCGCCGGCCCGGCGGTGCCCGACCAGACCGAGGACGCGGATCGCGTCGGCGCCCGTGCGGTGCGAGTCGTGGGTCTCCAGCAGGACGCGGACGCCCGCCTCGGTGGCGTACTCGGCGGCCGTGCCCAGCCGTCGCGCGGCCGTCGCGTCCGCCTCCTCGGGGCTCTGCCCGGTGCCGCCGCCGGGGAAGACCCGCACATACGGGGCGCCCAGGTCGCGGGCGAGGTCGAGCAGGCCGCGGATCTCCTCCAGGACGGGGGCGTCGTCGCCCGGCGCGGCGACCCGCGCGTAGCCCGCGACGCTGAGGACGGCGACGCCCGCCGCCTCGAACCCGGCCCGCACGGCCGCCCGCTCGTCGGGCGACAGGCCCGGATGCACCGGCTCCTCGGGGTGGGCGCGGAGTTCGACACCGTGCCAGCCGTGTTCGGTCGCGAGCCGCAGCACGTCGCGCACGGGCATTCCGGGGACACCGAGGGTGGAGAACGCGAGCTTCATGGTTCCGGACAGTACCCGCCGCGCCGCCGCTCACTCCCTGCCCACCTGCTCCGCCTGTCCGCCGCGCGCTCGGCTGCCTGGCGGTCGCAGGCCCGCCGCTCTCGGCGGGCCGCCCGGCGGCTGCCCCGGTGCGCGGGCGGCGGACCGACGGGCACTCGACTGCCGGGCGGTCGCAGGCCCGCCGCTCCCGGCGGCCCTGTTCTCGGCGGGCCGCCCGGCGGCTGCCCCGGTGCGCGGGCGGCTGTCCGACGGCTCCCTGGCCGCCGGTCCGCCGGACAAGCACCGTCGTACGGGTCCCCCACCCCGGCGCTCCCACCCGACCGCCGAGCCCCCACCGGCGGCCCCTGCCGACCGCAGCCCCCACCGGCAGCCACCCCCGGGGGACATCCCTCACCCCCACGGCAGCCTCCCAAGGGCCCCGGGGATATCCCCGACCAGCAGCCCGCCGAGGGCGCCCCTCACCCCTGCCACCCCCCGAGGGCACCTCTCACCCCCCGGCGGCCCGTCCAGGGCCCCCATCCCCACGACAACCTCCCAAGGGCACCCGGGGGATATCCCCGACCGGCAGCCCTCCGAGGGCACCCCTCACCCCTGCCACCCCCCGAGGGCACCCCTCACCCCTGCCACCCCCCGAGGGCACCTCTCACCCCCGGCAGCCCGTCGAGGGCCCCCATCCCCACGGCAGCCTCCCAAGGGCCCCGGGGGATATCCCTGACCGGCAGCCCTCCGAGGGCGCCCCTCACCCCTGCCACCCCCCGAGGGCACCTCTCACCCCCGGCGGCCCGTCGAGGGCCCCCATCCCCACGGCAGCCTCCCAAGGGCCCCGGGGATATCCCCAACCGGCAGCCCGCCGGCGAACACCCTTCACCCCCGAGGGCACCCCTCCCCCTGGTGGCTCACCGAGGGCACCCCTCACCCCCGCCACCCCCGAAGGGGCACCCCATCCCCCCGGTGGCTCACCGAGGCCACCCCTTACCCCCACGGCAGCCCCACAAGGGCCCCGGAGATATCCCCAACCGGCAGCCCTCCGAGGGCACCCCTCACCCCCGCCACCCCCCCCGAGGGCACCCCTCACCCTTACGGCAGCCCCCCGGCCGACCCAACCCCCACCGCCCCCCCCGGGGCCGCCCCTCACCCCCGAGGCGGTCCGGAGGACCCCCGTACCATCAGCTCCCCCCGCACCGTCGCGATCCCCCCGGGCGGCGCCTCCTCCCGCCCCATCGCGATGCGCCCGGCGCGCGCCCCCGCCTCCGCCAGCGGCAGCCGGACCGTCGTCAGGGCCGGTACCGCGTCGACGCTGAACGGCAGGTCGTCGAAGCCGGCCACCGACACCT
Organism: Streptomyces daghestanicus; assembly: GCF_020521275.1. Lineage (NCBI taxonomy): Bacteria > Bacillati > Actinomycetota > Actinomycetes > Kitasatosporales > Streptomycetaceae > Streptomyces > Streptomyces daghestanicus. The sequence continues at coordinate 493,099 of NZ_BNDX01000016.1, forward strand.
CGTGCGGAATCCGCAGCCCCGCCTCCCGCAGCGCCGCGCACGCCCCCAGCGCGACGGAGTCGTTCGCGGCGACCACGGCCGTCAGGGACGGGTCCCGGCGCAGCAGTTCCAGCGTGGCCTCGTACCCCGACCGGCGGTCATAGCGCCCGTGCACCGTCCAGCGCGGGTCCTCCTCGATGCCGTGCGCGGCCAGCCCGGCCCGGTGCCCCTCCAGCCGGTGCCGTGTGGTCGTCCGCTCCTCGGGACCCGCGATGTAGCCGATCCGCCGGTGCCCGAGGCCGATCAGATGCTCGGTCAGCTCCCGTCCGCCGCCCCGGTTGTCGAAGGTCAGCGCGATCGCCCCGGTCTCCGGCGCCGGCGGCCTTCCGCACAGCACCACCCGCGTCCCGGCCTCCGCCAGCCGGCGCAGCTTCCCCGCCACCGCCGCCTTGTGCGGGGCGTCCTCCACCGCCCCGCCGGTCAGCACCACCGCCGCCGCCCGCTGCCGCTGCAGCAGCGTGAGGTAGGTCAGCTCGCGCTCGGGAGAGCCGCCCGTGTTGCAGACCACCGCCAGCCGCTCGCCGCCCGCCCGGCCGCCCGGCCCGCCGATCTCGGACTGGATCGCGCTCGCCATGATCCCGAAGAACGGGTCGGCGATGTCGTTGACCAGGATGCCGACCAGGTCGGAGGTGGCGGCGGCCAGCGCGCTCGCCGGACCGTTGAGCACGTAGTCCAGCTCGTCGACCGCCTTCAGCACCCGCTCCCTGGTGGACGCGGCGACGGGGTAGTTCCCGTTCAGCACGCGCGACACCGTCGCGGGGGAGACCTGCGCGCGGGCCGCCACGTCCGCCAGGGTCACCGTCATGTCCTCGTCCTCCGCCTCATCGCACCCTCGCCACCGCCGGAAGGCGGCCCTCGCCGCACCCAGAAGGCGCGTCACCCCGGCCGCGCTCTTGTCCGGACCACCGTCCACAGGCTAGCTTCGTATCAGATAGAAAGCGCTTGCTATCACGCCCGTCCCGGCGGATGCGGCGCACGGACCGCGTAGAACCGCGTACGAAGGGAACGACGTGACACGCAAGACGGTGCGTATCGCCATGAACGGTGTGACGGGGCGCATGGGCTACCGCCAGCACCTCGTCCGCTCCATCCTGGCCCTGCGCGAGCAGGGCGGCCTCGACCTCGGCGGCGGCACGGTGCTGTGGCCGGAGCCGGTCCTGGTCGGCCGCCGCGCGTACGCGCTGGAGGAGCTGGCCGAGCGGCACGGCCTGGAGCACGTCTCGACGGACCTGGACGCGGTCCTCGCCGACGAGACGGTCGACATCTACTTCGACGCCCAGGTGACCTCCGCCCGCGAGGAGGCGATCAGGAAGGCCATTGCCGCCGGCAAGCACGTCTACACCGAGAAGCCGACGGCCACCGGTCTCGACGGCGCCCTCGCCCTCGCCCGGCTGGCCGAGGAGAAGGGCATCAAGCACGGCGTCGTCCAGGACAAGCTGTTCCTGCCGGGCCTGCTGAAGCTCAAGCGCCTGATCGACGGCGGCTTCTTCGGCCGGGTCCTGTCCGTGCGCGGGGAGTTCGGCTACTGGGTCTTCGAGGGCGACTGGCAGGAGGCCCAGCGCCCGTCCTGGAACTACCGCGCGGAGGACGGCGGGGGCATCGTCGTCGACATGTTCCCGCACTGGGAGTACGTCCTGCACGAGCTGTTCGGCCGGGTGACCTCCGTCCAGGCGCTCACCGCCACCCACGTCCCGCAGCGCTGGGACGAGAACGGCAAGCCCTACGACGCCACCGCCGACGACGCCGCGTACGGCGTCTTCGAGCTGGACGGCGGCGCGATCGCGCAGATCAACTCCTCCTGGGCGGTCCGCGTCAACCGCGACGAGCTGGTCGAGTTCCAGGTCGACGGCACCGAGGGGTCGGCCGTCGCCGGCCTGCGCAACTGCCGCGTCCAGCACCGCTCCGCCACCCCCAAGCCGGTCTGGAACCCGGACATCCCCGCCACCGAGGTCTTCCGCGACCAGTGGCAGGAGGTCCCGGACAACGGCGAGTTCGACAACGGCTTCAAGGCCCAGTGGGAGCTGTTCCTGCGCCACGTCTACGCCGACGCCCCCTACCACTGGGACCTGCTGGCCGGCGCCCGCGGCGTGCAGCTCGCCGAGCTGGGCCTGAGGTCCTCCGCCGAGGGCCGCCGCCTGGACGTGCCGGAGGTCGCGCTGTGACCCTCCGCCTCCCGAACCCCGACGGCACCCTGCGCGCCTACGAGCCCCGCGCCGAGCCCCGCGTCGAAGCGAACCCGGGAAGCGCTTTCACCTCCCGTACGGTCTTCTCGGCCGCGCACGTCGTCGCCGACCCGTACGCCGACACCACCCCGGACGGCCCCGCCGCCGTCGACTGGGACGCCACCCTCGCCTTCCGCCGCCACCTGTGGTCGCACGGACTGGGCGTCGCCGAGGCGATGGACACCGCCCAGCGCGGCATGGGCCTGGACTGGGCCGGCGCCGCCGAGCTGATCCGCCGCTCCGCCGCCGAGGCGAAGGCGTGCGGCGGCCGGATCGCCTGCGGCGTCGGCACCGACCAGCTCCCCGCCGCCGGCGCCCCCGCCCTCGCGGACATCCGCGCCGCCTACGAGGAGCAGCTCGCCGTCACAGAGGGGGCCGGCGCCCAGGCCATCCTGATGGCCTCCCGCGCCCTCGCCGCCACCGCGCAGGGCCCGGACGACTACCTCGACGTCTACGGCCACCTCCTCCGCCAGTCCGCCGAACCGGTGATCCTGCACTGGCTCGGCCCCATGTTCGACCCGGCCCTGGAGGGCTACTGGGGTTCCGCCGACCTGGACGCGGCCACCGGCACCTTCCTGGAGGTCATCGCCGCCCACCCCGACAAGGTCGACGGCATCAAGGTCTCCCTCCTCGACGCCCGGCGCGAGGTCGACCTGCGCCGCCGCCTCCCGCAGGGCGTGCGCTGCTACACCGGCGACGACTTCCACTACCCCGAGCTGATCGCCGGCGACGACCAGGGCTTCAGCCACGCCCTGCTCGGCGTCTTCGACCCGCTGGGCCCGCTGGCGGCCGAGGCGGTCCGGGTCCTGGACACCGGGGACACGGACGGCTTCCGCGCCCTCCTCGACCCGACCGTCGCCCTCTCCCGCCACCTCTTCCGGGCCCCGACCCGCTTCTACAAGACGGGGGTGGTGTTCCTGGCCTGGCTGGCCGGCCACCAGAGCCACTTCACCATGGTCGGCGGCCTCCAGTCGGCCCGCTCCCTGCCCCACCTCGCCCGCGCCTACGAACTCGCCGACGGCCTCGGCCTGTTCCCCGACCCGAAACTGGCCGAGGAACGCATGCGCACCCTGCTCTCCCTGCACGGAGTCACCCAGTGAGCGACGACCTCTCCCGCTTCTCCATCAACCAGATGACGGTCAGGCAGCTCACGCTGCCCGAACTGACCGCCGCCTGCCGCGACCTGGGCGTCGGCAGCGTCGGCCTGTGGCGCGCACCCGTCCAGGAGTACGGCGTCGAGGCCGCCGCCAAGCTGGTCCGGGACGCCGGCCTGCGCGTCACCACCCTGTGCCGGGGCGGCTTCCTCACCGCGACCGACCCGGACGCCCGCAGGGAGGCCCTGGCCGACAACCGCCGCGCCGTCGACGAGGCCGCCACCCTCGGCACCGACACCCTGGTCCTGGTCTCCGGCGGCCTCCCGCCCGGCGACAAGGACCTCCCCGCCGCCCGGGAACGCATCGCGGACGCCCTCGCCGAACTCGCCCCCTACGCCGAGGCGCACGGCGTCCGCCTGGCCATCGAGGCGCTGCATCCCATGTACGCCTCGGACCGCTGCGTGGTCTCCACCCTCGCCCAGGCCCTGGACCTGGCCGAGCGCTTCCCCGCCCACCAGGTCGGCGTCACCGTCGACACGTACCACATCTGGTGGGACGACCGGGCGCCCGAGCAGATCGCCCGGGCCGGCGCCGACGGCCGCATCCACACCTTCCAGCTCGCGGACTGGACCACCCCGCTGCCGGAGGGCGTCCTCAACGGCCGCGGCCAGCTCGGCGACGGCTCGATCGACATGCGCGAGTGGAGGGGGTACGTCGAGGCGGCCGGCTACACCGGCCCCATCGAGGTGGAACTCTTCAACGAGGCCCTGTGGGCCCGCGACGGCCGCGAGGTGCTGGCGGAAACCGCCCGGAGGTTCGTCGCGCACGCCTTCTGACGCCCTCTGACGGCCCGGTCCCGGCACCCGGAGAAAAATCTTCGAAAGCCGTGCAACCCTTCCCCGCCCCACCGTGTCGTACTTGTCATCAGGGCGCCCGAGGGGGGAGATCCGGGGGGATCACGGGTCGTTCTGGGTGGGGAGACGCACGGGGGCCCGGTCGGTGAACCGGGCCCCCGCGGTGTCGTCCGGGCGGGCGGGTCAGAAGAAGACCCCGCAGCGCAGCAGCACATTGGCGTACGGCCGGGCCTCCCCGGTGCGCACCACCAGCCGGGCCCCCGCCGACAGTTCCTTCAGCCGGGTGTGCGGGACCAGGTCCAGGCCGGGCAGCGCGTCCAGGAGCCGGGCCGCGTCCGGGTTGGCCGCGCGGACCTCCTCCGCGCCCGTCGCGCCCTCCACCACCAGCTCCGCCAGCAGCCCCTCCAGCACCTCCGCGAAGGACGGCACCCCGGCCCGGAACGCCAGGTCCACCACCCGGGGTCCCGCGGGGATCGGCATCCCCGCGTCGCACACCAGCACCCCGTCGCCGTGCCCCAGCTCCGCGAGCGCCCCGGCGAGATGCCGGTTGAGAATCCCGGCCTTCTTCACAGCGCCTCGACCTCCTCCGCCGTCGGGTACGACTCCTGCGCCCCCGCCTTCGTCACGGCCGCCGCCCCCACCCGGGCCGCGTACGCCGCCGCCTCGGCCAGGGAGGCGCCCGCGCCCAGCCGGTAGGCGAGCGCCGCGGTGAACGCGTCCCCGGCGCCCGTGGTGTCCACCGCGTCCACCGCCACCGACGGCACCCGCGCCACGCCGTCCTTCGACGCCACCAGCGCCCCATCGGCGCCCAGCGTCACCACCACCGAGCGAGGCCCCTTGGCGAGCAGGATGCCCGCCCAGTCCTCGGGGCGGTCACCGACGCGGGACGGGCCCAGCAGCACCTTCGCCTCGTGCTCGTTGACGATGAGCGGGTCGCAGGCGTCCAGCACCTCGCGGGGCAGCGCCCGCGGCGGCGAGGGGTTGAGGACGAGCCGGCTGCCCGGCGCCAGGCTCCGCACCACCTCCGCCACCGTCTCCAGCGGGATCTCCAGCATCACGGACACCACCCGCGAGGCGTGGAAGAGGCTGGTCGCGGCCCGGACGTCGGCCGGGGCCAGCCGGCCGTTGGCGCCCGGCGAGACGACGATGCTGTTGTCACCGGACGGGTCCACGGTGATCAGCGCGACACCGGTCGGCGCGTCGTCCACGAGGACGCCCACCGTGTCCACGCCGGCCGCACGCTGGGAGTCCAGCAGCAGCCGCCCGTGGTCGTCGTCGCCGACCTTGGCCAGCAGCGCCGTACGGGCGCCCAGCCGGGCCGCGGCCACCGCCTGGTTGGCGCCCTTGCCGCCCGGGTGGACGGCCAGGTCGGTGCCGAGCACCGTCTCCCCGGCGGCCGGCCGGCGGTCCACGCCGATCACCAGGTCGGCGTTGGCCGACCCGACGACCAGCAGGTCGTAGTCGTACATGGTCCCTCTCCCCGCATCCGCGTCCGTGTCCGTGAGCCCGTGCCGCCGGCGCCGGTCAGCCGTCGAAGCCGGCCACATTCCGCTCGGTGACCACCTTCACCGGCACCTTCACCGTCTCCTCGGTCTTCTTGCCCTCGGCCGCCCGCACCGCGTTGTCCACGGCGATCCGGCCGAGCTGCCTGGGCTGCTGCGCCACCGACGCGTACAGCGTGCCGTCCTGGACCGCCTTCAGCCCGTCCGGCGTGCCGTCGAACCCGACGACCTGCACCGACTTCCCGGCCTTGGCGCCCAGGGCCTTGATCGCGCCGAGCGCCATCTCGTCGTTCTCGGCGAAGACGCCCTTGATGCCGGGGTGCGCCTGGAGCAGGTTCGTCATCACGTCCAGGCCCTTGGTGCGGTCGAAGTCGGCGGGCTGCTTGGCGACGACCTTGATGCCCGGGTACTTCTTCAGCCCGGCCGCGAAGCCCGCGCCGCGCTCCCGGCTGGCGGAGGTGCCGGCCTGCCCCTGGAGGACGACGATCGTGCCCTTGCCGCCGAGCTTCTCGGCGAGGGCCTTCGCGCCCAGCTCGCCGCCCTCGACGTTGTCGGAGGCGACCAGCGCGGCGGTGTCGGCCTTGTTGACGCCGCGGTCCACGGCGACGACGGGGATGTCCGCCTTGTTGGCGGAGCGCACGGACGGCCCGGCCGCGTCGGAGTCGACGGGGTTGACGATGACCGACGACAGGCCCTCACTGGTGAAGTTCTGCACCTGGTTGGCCTGCTGGGAGGCGTCGTTCTGCGCGTCGGTGACGGTGAGGTCGACGCCGAGCTTCTCGGCCTCGGCCTCGGCGCCCGCGCGGATCTGCACGAAGAAGGGGTTGTTCAGCGTGGACAGCGACAGGCCGACCTTCTGCTTGGCGCCGGAGTCGGAGCCGCCGTGCAGCAGCGAGGTCGCGCCGGCCACGGCCACCGCGACGACCGCCGCGATCAGATAGGTGACGGCCTGCTTGCCCTTGCCCCCGCCGGAGGCTCCGGCCGGCGCCGGGGCCGCCCCCGCCTTGCGCCGGACCGTGTCCAGGAGCACCGCCAGCGCGATGACGACACCGATGACGACCTGCTGCCAGAACGCGGAGACGGAGAGCAGGTTGAGCCCGTTGCGCAGCACGGCGAGGATCAGCGCGCCGATGAGCGTGCCCGACGCCTTGCCGGTGCCGCCGGCCAGCGACGCGCCGCCGATCACGACGGCCGCGATGGCGTCCAGTTCGTACCCCTGCGCGGCCTGCGGCTGCGCGGAGGAGAGCCGGGAGGCCAGCACGATGCCGGCCGCGGCGGCGAACAGCCCGGAGAAGGCGTAGATGGCGAGCTTCTGCCGCTTCACCCGCAGCCCCGAGAGCCGCGCGGCCTCCTCGTTGCCGCCGATGGCGTACATGGACCGCCCGATGTACGTCCGTCCCAGTACGAAGGCGGTGATCAGCCCCATGACGACCATCACCAGCACGGGCACCGGCAGCCAGCCGCCGAGCGTGTCACCGAGGTGCGAGACCGAGTCGGGGAACGGGATCGGCGACCCCTGCGAGATCACCAGCGACAGGCCGCGCCCCACCGACAGCATGGCGAGCGTGGCGATGAACGGCGGCAGCTTCCCGTACGAGACGAGGAAGCCGTTGACCAGGCCGCAGGCGATGCCGGTGGCGACGGCGAGCAGCACCGCCACCGGCACCGGCACCCCGCCCTCGGCGGCCGTCCAGGCGAGCACGGTGGCCGACAGCGCGGCGACCGAGCCGACCGACAGGTCGATGCCCGCCGCGACGATCACGAAGGTGACGCCGAAGGCGAGGATGGCCGTCACGGCCGCCTGCACCCCGACGTTCAGCAGGTTGTCGGCGGTCAGGAAGTCCCCGGACAGCGCCGACATGGCGATGACGAGGACGATCAGCGCGGTCAGCGCGCCGTTGTCGAGCAGCAGCCGGCGCAGACCGCCGCCGCCGGACGTCTTCTTGAGGGTGTCAGTGGCCACCGTCGGCCTCCGTTCCGTCGTTCTGGGGGGTGCTGACGGCGAGCGCCATCACGGCGTCCTGGGTGGCCTCCGCGGCGGCGAGTTCACCGGCGATCCGGCCCTGCGCCATGACCAGCACGCGGTCGCTCATGCCGAGCACCTCGGGCAGGTCGCTGGAGATCATCAGGACGGCGGCGCCGGCGGCCGTCAGCTCGTTGATCAGCTGGTAGATCTCGACCTTGGCGCCGACGTCGATCCCGCGCGTCGGCTCGTCGAGGATGAGGACCTTGGTGTCCGCCAGCAGCCACTTGCCGATGACGACCTTCTGCTGGTTGCCGCCGGAGAGGGTGCGCACGTGCTGGCCGAGGCCGGCCATCCGCACGCCGAGCTGCCCGGCGATCCGGGCCGCGGCGGTGTGCTGGCCCCTGAGGTCGACGAGCCCCGCGCGGGAGGCCGACCGCAGGGTCACCAGGCCGAGGTTCTCCTCGACCGAGGCGTCCAGCACGAGGCCCTGCCCCTTGCGGTCCTCGGGCACCAGCCCGATCCCGGCGGCCATCGCCGCGCCCACGTCGTGCCCGCGCAGCGGCGTGCCGCCGACCCGCACGCTCCCGCGGTCGTAGGGGTCGGCCCCGAAGACCGCCCGGACGACCTCGGTCCGCCCGGCGCCGACCAGCCCCGCGATCCCGACGACCTCGCCGGCCCGCACCTCGAAGCCGATGTCGTGGAAGACGCCGTCCCGGGTGAGCCCCTCGACCGTCAGCAGCGCCTCGCCGGTGCCGTCCGGCCGTTCGCGCGGGTACTGCTGCTCGATCGACCGCCCGACCATCAGCCGGACCAGTTCCTCCTCGGGGGTGGACGCCGGGACCTGCCCGACGCTCGCCCCGTCCCGGATGACGGTCACCCGGTCGCCGAGGGCGGCGATCTCCTCCAGGTGGTGGGTGATGAAGACGATCCCCACCCCGTCGGCGCGCAGCCGCCGCACGATGGCGAAGAGCTTCTCCACCTCCTCGGAGGTGAGCACGGCGGTCGGCTCGTCCATGATGAGCACCCGGGCGTCCAGGCTGAGCGCCTTGGCGATCTCCACCATCTGGAGCCGGGCGATACCGAGTTCACGCACCCGGGTGCGGGGCGACACGTCCACCCCGACCCGCTCCAGGAGCACGGCCGCGTCGGCGTCCATCCGCTTCCGGTCGATCATCCCGAGCCGCCGCGGCTGCCGCCCGAGGAAGATGTTCTCGGCGACCGTCAGATCGGGGACCAGGTTGAACTCCTGGTAGATGGTGGCGATCCCGAGCCGCTCGGAGTCCTGCGCACCGTTGATGCGCACCTCCTCGCCGCCGACCAGGATGCGCCCGGCATCGGGCGTGTGCGCGCCGGAGAGCGTCTTGATGAGGGTGCTCTTGCCCGCGCCGTTCTCGCCGAGCAGCACATGCACCTCGCCCCGGCGCAGGTCGAAGTCGACGCCGTCGAGCGCGACCACCCCGGGGAAGGTCTTGCGGATGCCCTCGATGCGCAGCAACTCGTCGGATTCGACTCGGTCGCTCACGTCGTACTCCTTCGTACGGGGGAGGGGGAGGGGAAGGGGGACTGGGGGGAGGAGGCGGGCGGTTCACCGCACGAGCGCCGGACGACGAGCCGGGCGGGCAGCGTCACGGACGCGCCGCCGCGCCCCTCGATCCGGTCGACCAGCGCCCGTACGGCGGCCCGTCCCAGCTCACCGGTGGGCTGGGCGATCGCGGTGACCGGCGGATCGGTGTGCACGAACCAGCGGATGTCGTCGAACGCCGCGAGCGCGATGTCCCGCGGCACCCGCAGCCCGCGCGCCCGTACGGCGTCCAGGGCGCCCAGCGCCATCAGGTTGTCGGCGGCGAAGACCACCTCGGGCGGCTCGGGCAGGTCGAGGAAGCCCTCGGTGACGCGCCGCCCGCTGTCGGCCTGGAAGTCGCCCTGGCCGATGTAGGCGTCGGGCAGGGGGAGGCCGTGGGCGCCGAGCGCCTCCCGGAAGGCGTCCACCCGCTCCCGGCCGGTGGTGGTGGCGGCGGGCCCCGCGATGATCGCGAGCCGCCGGTGCCCGAGCCCGTGCAGATGCGCGACGAGGTCCCGTACGGCGGCCCGCCCGTCCGACCGGACGACGGGCACGTCGACGCCGGGGATCCACCGGTCGACGAAGACCATCGGCGTCCCGGCCCGCGCGGCCTCCAGCATCCGGGGCGAGCCGCCGTCCGTCGGGGACACCAGCAGCCCGTCGATCCGCCGGTCCAGCAGCGTGGTGACGTGGTGGTCCTGGAGGTCGGGCCGCTCGTCGGCGTTGCCGATGATGACGCTGTAGCCGAGCGCGCGGGCCTCCTCCTCGACGGAGCGGGCCAGCTCGGTGAAGTAGGGGTTCAGCACGTCGCTGATGACCAGCCCGAGCGTGCGGGTCTGGTCGGTGCGCAGCGACCGGGCGACGGCGTTGGGCCGGTAGCCCAGGGCCTCGACCGCGCCCAGTACCCGGGCCCGCGCCGCCGCGCTGACGGACGGGTGCCCGTTGAGCACCCGCGACACCGTGGCGACGGAGACGCCGGCCTCGGCGGCGACGTCCTTGATGCTCGCCATCGCGTTCCACCTCCTCGTGGAATCGATTACACGAGGAGGATTGGAATCGATTACACGGGGCGCTGGCAAGGGGGTCGGAGCCGCCGAGACCGGATCGTGACCCCAGGGCGGGGCGGGTCCGGTTCTCCGTCCCGGCTCAGATCTGGTTCTCGCCGCCGTCGACGTAGAGGTTGGCGCCGAAGACGAAGCTGCTCTGCGGGGAGGCGAGGAAGGCCACGGCCGCCGCGACCTCCTCCGGCCGTCCCATCCGTCCGATGGGCAGCTCCCGGGCGGACTTCTCGCGGAACGCCGGCGCGTTCTCCTCGCCGACCAGCTCCGTGATCCCGGTGGTGTCGATCGGTCCGGGCGAGATGGCGTTGACGCGGATGCCGCGGTGCCTCAGCTCGTTGGCCCAGGTGCGGGCGAAGGAGCGGACGGCGGCCTTGGAGGCGGCGTACACGCCGAACGCCTCGGTGCCGTTGTCGGCGGCGGTGGAGGCGTTGAGGATCACCGAGGCGCCGTCGTTGAGCAGCGGCAGCGCCTTCTGGACGGTGAACAGCGTGCCCCGCACGTTGACGGCGAGGGTCCGGTCGAGGTGCTCCTCGGTGACCTGCTCCAGTGTGGCGAAGGAGGCGGCCGCCGCGTTGGCGAAGACGACGTCCAGGCCCCGGCCCCGGGCGCGGACGGCGTCGTAGAGCCGGTCCAGGTCGGCGAGGTCGGTGATGTCGCCCGGCACGGCGGTGACCCGCTCGGCGCCGATGGTCTCCACGGCCTCGTCCAGCGCCGCCTTGCGCCGGCCGATGATGAACACGTGCGCGCCCTCGTCCGCCAGCCGCGCCGCGCTGGCGAGGCCGATCCCGGTGTGCCCGCCGGTGACGACGGCGGTCCTGCCTTCGAGCTGTCCCATGGCGATCTCCTCTGTTCTTCCGTTCGCACTTCTGTACCGATCGGTACTGAAGTGGACCGTAGCACTTCTGAATCGTTCGGTACAGAAGAGGTAGGCTGGGGGGCATGGAGACGCGGCGGAAGGCGACGGCGCAGGGGCAGCGGTCCGGCAGGCCGCGGGCCTTCGACGCGGACGAGGCGCTGGAGCGCGCCATGCGGGTCTTCTGGGAGCAGGGCTACGAGGGCGCCAGCCTCACCGACCTGACCGGCGCGATGGGCATCACCCGCACCAGCATGTACGCGGCCTTCGGCAACAAGGAGGACCTGTTCCGCAAGGCCCTGGAGCGCTACACCGAGGGCCCCGCCGCGTACGCCGCCCGCGCCCTGGCGGAGCCGACCGCCCGCGAGGTGGCCTCCGCGTTCCTGATCGGCTCGGTTCGCGCCACCACCCGCCCCGGCTGCCCCGCCGGCTGCCTGGGCGTCCAGGGGTCGCTGGCCGCCGGCGAGTCCGGACGCGCCGCGCGCGACGCCCTCGCCGCCTGGCGCGAGGAGGGGGTGGGGCTCCTCCGGGACCGTTTCCGGCGGGCCGTGGACGAGGGCGACCTGCCCCCCGACGCCGATCCCGGGGCGCTCGCCCGCTACGTCATGACCGTCGCCAACGGCATCGCCGTCCAGGCGGCGGGCGGCGCGGACGAGGAGGAACTCCGGGCGGTGGCGGCCCTGGCGCTGCGGGGGTGGCCGTCGGCCTGACGGGCGGGGTGGAGCCGGGATCGCGGCACACCCGGGCGAGGCCCCCGGCGTCCCCGGGGCCTCGGTGCCGGTGCCGGTCGCGGGCGTGGCCCTCACCGCGCGAGCACGACCGGGTCGACCGGCGTGAAGTCGTACGGCGCGCAGGCGCCCACGCCGCGCTGGACGGGGCGGCGGTCGGCCCGTCGCACCCCTCGCGGATGTGGGAACCGGCGCCTCCCGTCCGGTTGTTGACGATCACCCGGTCCCGGTCCCGGTCCCGGTTCCGCCGGACAGGTGGTGGGCGCCGTAGCGGTGGAGGATGTTCTTGCTCAGGGTCGACCCGTCGCCCTGGCGGATGCGGACCGCGCCGGACGGACGGGCCGTGGCCGCGGAAGCGCTCGGGGCCGAGGCCGGCCCGAGGGCTCCTGCGGCGAGAGCCACGCCCGCGGCGACCGGAGCGAACGGGCGCGTTGTTCCCCCTGTTCCGGGGTGTCCCGGTATGGGCGTCTCGTGCCCGGAGGGCAGCCGGGGCGCCGGAAGCCGTGCCAGGGCTGCCGGAGCGGACCGGGCACTTCGGTGCGGGCGGTGCGCGGGGGGCGGACGGGCCGTCGGGGTCGCGGCACAGGTGCGGACCGGCGGTGAAGTCCCTTGCTAAGGTGCGCCGGTGTCCACGATCAGGCGGTTCCAGGTCACCTTCGACTGCGCGGAACCCGAGCGCGTCGCCCGCTTCTGGTGCGAGGTCCTCGGGTACGTCGTGTCGCCCCCGAAGGGCTTCGCGACATGGGACGAGTACGACCGCACCCGGCCGCCGGAGGACCGGGGTTCGTGGTGCGCCTGCGTCGACCCCGCGGGCGAGGGTCCGCGCCTGTTCTTCCAGCGCGTCCCCGAGGGCAAGACCGTCAAGAACCGCGTCCACCTCGACGTACGGGTCGGCACCGGCCTGAGCGGCGCGGAGCGCCTGGCCGCGCTGGAGGCGGAGTGCGCCCGGCTGCTCCCGCTCGGCGCGACCCGGGTGGAGCTGCTGGCCGACGAGTACGACTCGTGCATCGTGATGCGGGACGTCGAGGGCAACGAGTTCTGCCTCGACTGAGCGCCGGCTCAGGTGGGGGTGCCGGGAGCCGAGGCCGGCGGGCGGGGCGGCACACCGCCCGGCCCGGCCGCCCAGGCGAGCGGAGGGGCGATCGAGCGCACGTCCGCTCCCCGGCCGACCCACAGGGAGATGAACAGCGCGGCGGTCGCCTCCAGCAGTCCCGCCTGTCCCAGCCCGCCCACTTCCAGCGGCTCGCAGCCCGCGTCCCGCACCAGCGCGCCCACGTCCGCCAGGGCCGGCTCGTCGTCCCCGCAGACCGGCACGGCCAGGGGCCGCCCGTCGAAGACCGGGCCGCATCCGCCACACGTCCTCGTGGCAGAGGTTGAACGCCTTGACCACGCGCGCCCCCGGGGCGGCCTCGGCCAGCCGCCGCGCGGCCGGGGGTCCCCCTTCGGTCAGCAGCCGGAAACCCGGGCCGACCGGGTTGGAGCAGTCGACGAGGACCTTGTCCGCCAGGGCCGTACGCAACTCCCGCACCACCTCCGCCCCCGCCCCGTACGGCAGCGCGGCCAGCACCACGTGACCGGCCGCCGCCGCCGCGCCCAGCCCCGCGGGCCGCGCGCCGCACCCGATCCGCGCCGCGAGCCGCTCCGCCCGGCGCGCGTCCCGGCCCCCGACGACCACCTCGTGCCCGGCCCGCGCCCAGTGCGTGGCGAGCGCGTCGGCCATGCGGCCCGTTCCCAGTACGCCGATCCTCATCGCACGTCCCCTTCCGTGTCCCGTTCCGACCGTTCCCCCCGAGGCTAGGGAGCCGTTCGGGCACCATTCGGTACGTGACGACGCCCGACGCCTTCCTCGCCGACTGCCGCGCCCGCCTCGCCTTCGACCTGCTCTCCCACACGTGGAACGCCGTGGTGCTGTGGGCACTGCGCGACGGCCCCCGGCGGCCGGTCGAACTCCGGGCCCGGATCGGCGGCATCAGTTCCAAGGTCCTCACCGAGACCCTGCGCCGGCTGCGCTTCAACGGCCTGGTCGTCCGCACGGCGGAACCGGGCCGCCCCTCCCGTGTCTCCTACGGACTCACCCCCCTGGGCCGCACGTTGCTGCCCGTGATCGACCTGGCCGGCGCCTGGGCCTTCGCCCACGGTGACGAGGTCATGGCGGCGCAGGAGGCGGCGTGCCCGGAGGACGGCCCGCGTCCGTGACGCACTCTTCTTGATCACCCAGGGCCCGGCGCCTACGCTCCCTGGTCATGGACATGGGGGGACCGGCGCGCCGCCGGCCGGCCGCGTGGCGGCGGGCGGTCGCGGTGCTGCTGGCCGGGGCGGTGGCGGTGGGCGCGGTCGGGGCGCTGCTGGTCGTCGTGCCCGGCATGGTGGTCGACCGCGACCTCGCCGGGGCGAGCGTCGCCGCGCAGGACCGGCTGACGGCGGTGAACGACGTCCGTACGACGCTTCTCCAGGCCGTGGGCGGCATGGTCCTCCTGTTCGGCGCGTACGCCACCTGGCGGCAACTGCGCGTCAGCCAGGACGGCCTGCGCGCGACGCAGGAGGGGCAGGTCACCGACCGGTTCAGTACGGCCGTGGACCAGCTCGGCAGCGAGAAGCTGGAGACGCGGATCGGCGGGCTGCACGCGTTGTGGCGGATCGCGGAGCACTCCGCCCGGGACCGCGACGCCGTCCTCTCCATCCAGGCGGCCTATCTGCGCACCCACCTGCCCTGGCCGCCCACCGAGGGGCCGGCTCCGGCGGCGGACGTGCCGATCAACGACATCGTGCCGCTGGAGGTCCGGGCCGCCGACGCCCAGGTGGCGCTGACCGGCCTCGGTGTGCTGCTGAGCCACCCCCGGGAGCAGACCTGGCTCAACCTCGGCGTCACCGACCTGCGCCGCGCCGACTGCGACGGGTTGTGGCTGACGGAGGTCAACCTCGACCGGGCCTGCATGGAGGCGGCCGGTTTCTACCACGCCAACCTGACGCAGGCGTCCCTCGTCTCCGTCAACCTGCGCCATGCCGATCTCACCACCGCGATCCTGCGCCGGGCCCGCTGCGTCCGGGCCGACCTGCGGGGCGCCAAGCTGGTCGAGGCGGATCTGCGGGACGCCGATCTCACGGAGGCCGACCTGCGGGAGGCGAACCTGCGGAAGGCCGACGCGGGCGGTGCCGTCTTCCACGACGCCGACCTGCGCCTGGCCGACCTGCGCGGCTGCGACCTGAGCACCGCCGGCCTGCGCGGGGCCCGGCTCTCCGGCGCGCTGGTCAGCGACCGCACGCGCCCGCCCGCAGGCTTCGACCTCGCCGCCGCCGGGACCGTCCTCACGGAGGATCCCGGTCCGGAACCCCCGCCCCTGCTCCAGCCCCCGGGCATCACCGCGCAGCACCCGCCGCTGAGGTCCCTCACGCCGGGCGACGGGTGACGGGCTGCCGGGCCACCCCCACCTCGCACCACACGTACTTCCCCCGGTCACCGTTCCTGGTCAGCGGATACCACCCCCACTCGTCGGAGCACGCCCGTACGAGGGTGAGCCCCCGGCCTTCCTCCCGCTCCTCCGCGCGCAGGGCCGGCGAGGCCGGTTCCGGGGGCTCCGGGTCCGTGTCCCACGCGCCGATCCGCAGCGTCCCCGGCGGCGACCAGCGCACCCGCAGCGCGGCGGGCCCCTTGGTGTGCCGCACGGCGTTGGACACCAACTCGGCGGCGAGCAGCTCCGCGACGTCCACGAGGCCGATCAGCCCGTGCAGGGTGAGGACGAGCCGGAGGGTGCGCCGGCTGACGGTGACGGCCCGGAGGTCGTTGGGGATGTGGAGGGAGTACTCCCAAGGGGTGGTGTCGGGCATGCCGGTCGACTCCGTCTGTCGATGGGGAAGGCGATGCGGGCGGTCGGTGTCAATGCCGCAGCCGTCATGGCAGGACGGGGCGGTGCGCTTCCGGTGGCCCGGTGCCGCACGGTGTGCGGTGCGTCACTGACGGTAAATCTAAATTTAGAGATGGGGCAAGCCGGTCGCGTAATCTGTCCCCGAACGAGTAATGCCCGCAGGCGGGTTGCACGGGGGAGTGGTCAGAAGCCTTGCGAAGCGAACCGACGGCACGGCAGATGCGTCTGGCGACCGAGCTGCGCAGGCTGCGCGAAGCGGCGGGCCTCAGCTCTCGGCAGGCGGCGGCGCTTCTTGGGGTCAGTCCCGCGCAGATCACCCACATCGAGTCCGGGCTGGCGGGCGTGAGCGAGAAGCGGCTCCGCCGCCTCACTGGCCACTATGGGTGCGCTGACGAGGAGTTCGTGGAGGCTTTGGTCGCCCTGGCGACGGATCGCACGCGTGGGTGGTGGGAGAGGTACCGGGGGCTGCTGCCCTCGTCCTTCCTGGACCTGGCGGAGTTGGATCACCATGCCTCGTTCTGGCACGAGGTGTCGATTCTGCACGTTCCCGGCCTCCTCCAGACCGAGGACTACAGCCGTGCAGTCTTCGCCAACCGTGTCCCCGAATTGGGGCATGAGGAGTTGGAGCTGCGGGTCCGCCACCGCATGGAGCGTCGGGTCGTCTTCGACGGCCCGGCTCCCCTGCGCTGCACGGCAGTGCTGCACGAGGTGGCACTACGTATCCGGGTGAGCGACCGAGCCTCCTCGCGCGCACAGCTCGACCGGCTGCTGGAGCTCTCGCAGGCCGATCACATCACGCTCCGAGTCATCCCTCTCGACCTCGATGGCTTCAACCGGGCCGGGAGCAGCATGACGTATGTCGGTGGACCGGTGAGCCGGTTGGACACGGTCATTCGCGACGCGCCGCACGGTTCCGTCTTCGTGGATTCGGAAGCCCAGTTGAGCGCCTACAGAACACGTTTCCGTAAAATGGAAGCTCTGTCGTTGGACCCCGGCCGGTCACGCGACTTGATCAGCAGACTGGCGAAAGAGCTGTGAGGCGTGACATGACCATCTCGGGCGGCTGGCGAAAGTCCTCATACTCGGACGGCGGCGACGGCAACAACTGCGTGGAGGTGGCGAGCTCACCGACGCACATATCCCTGCGCGACACCAAAGCCCTCCATCGAGGCGGCCTCACCTTCTCCGCCCCGGCCTTCCTGCCCTTCCTCGACCACCTCAAGTCACCCCGCCCCCGCACCCCCTGACACCCACCACCCCAGCTTCTCCGGATTCCGCACCACCCAGATCCGGCTGACCCGCCCCCCGGCGAGGTCGAACGACGCCACGGTCAGCACCACGCCGCCGAGGCTCGCCACCAGCCCCGGCGTGCCGTTGACCGGCCGTTCCGACAGGACCAGTCCCGGCGCCCGCTCCGCGAGGGCGACCATGTACCGGGCGATGTGCGCGCCGCCCTCGACCGGGTGGAGCGCGGCGCCCGCCACGCCGCCCCCGTCGGCGGTCATCACGGCCGTCGGGTCGAGGAGGTCGACCAGGGCGCCGATGTCCCGCGCCTCCCACGCCTCCTTGACCTGCCGCACCGCACCGGCCAGCCCGGCCGCGGGCGCCGCAGGCCCGGCGTCCCGCACCCGGCGCCGCGCGGACGCCGCGAGCTGCTTGCAGGCGGCCGGCGTCCGGCCGAGGGCACCGGCGATCTCGGCGAACGGGTAGCGGAAGACGTCGTGCAGCACGAACGCCACCCGCTCGGCCGGCGTCATCGTCTCCAGGACGACGAGGAACGCCATGCTCACCGACTCGTCCAGCACCAGCAGGTCCACCGGGTCCGCCCCGCCGCCGCCCCGCTCGGCCGCCCGGTCGGGCACCGGCTCCGGCAGCCACGCGCCGACGTACCGCTCCCGCCGGGCCCGCGCCGAGCCGAGCACGTCCAGGCAGATCCGCCCGGTCACCGTCGTCAGCCAGGCGCCCGGGGACCTGATCCCGTCCCGCCGGTCCTCCGGCAGCGCGTACCAGCGCGCGTACGCCTCCTGCACGGCGTCCTCCGCCTCCGCCAGCGAACCGAGCAACCGGTAGGCCACGTTGATCAGTTGGCGCCGCTCGTCCGCCACACCGTCGGTCATCACGCCAGGCCCCCCGACCCTCGCCTTACCTTTCGCGGGCCCGCGTCGTCGGGCTGGTGAGACCTTACCGATCACCGCCCGCACCGGGCGGAAAGGGGACCGAGACCATGGCCACCACCCGGGCGACGGCACCGCGGCACGGCACGTTCCTGCGGGCCGCGATCGCGCTGCAGACCCTGACCATCTTCGCGCAGGCGGTCTCCGCCGGGCTCCTGCTGACCGCGTCCTACGGGGAGACTCTGCACAGCGTCGGCGCCCGCGTGATGTACGCCGCGTCGATGCTGTACGTCCTCGCCGCGGTGCTGGCGTGGAAGCCGGGCGGCGGCTCGCCCCGGCCCGTCGCGTACGCGTCCGGCTTCCTCGTCCTCGCCTCCGTCCAGGTCGTCGTCGGCATCGCGCACCTGCCGGCGGTCCATCTCCCCCTGGGCGTCCTGATGTTCGGCCTCAGCCTGCTGGCGCTGGCCGGCCGGCGGTGACGCCGGTCAGGACTTCTTCGCCGACCGCAGGGCCGCGCTCACCGCCTCCTCGTTCCGGCCCCACACGTCCTCCTCCAGGCTGCTGTCGTCCTCGCGGGAGAACCGCTCGCCGAGCGCCACGTCCCCCTCGCCCAGCACCCGCCCGCACCACTCGCCCCGCCCGGCGACATGGTCGTCGAACGGTACGGCGGCGCCCTCCCCGAGCACCTTCCACGCCCCGTCCACCCAGCGCAGGGCCAGCAGATAGGTGTGACCGGTCTCCAGGCGGGGCGCCGCCGCGGCCGTCCGCTTGACGCGCGTACCGCTCTGGTAGACCCGCCAGCCGGGGGCGACCAGGTCGAAGCCGTCCCCCAGCGCGTGGCGCGGCGCGCCGGCGGACCAGAGGACCTTCTCCGCCCGGAAGGTCACGTCCCGGTCCGCGGCGTACTTCAGCGAGCCCTCGGTGAAGTCCTCACGCCCGGTCTCCTTCTCCCCGGTGGGCGTCGCCACCACCACGTGGTCGGCGTTGGTCACCCAGTCCGAGGCGGTCTGCGACGCGAACTCGTCCTGGGGGATGCCGCAGCCGACGACGGTGTCCAGCCCGCCCCGGCCGACCAGCACCGCGGCGAGGACACCGGCGGCGGCCAGCACCGCGGCGATGGGCCGGCCGGGCAGACGGTCGAAGAGTGCGGGACGTATGGCTCTCTGCGAGGTCATCGGGGGAGTGCACCGTTCTCGGACGGACGACCCGGGCGCCTCCGCGCCGGGCCGCCACTACTACATGACATCCGGAGAAGACGACCGAACGGCCCCCGCGGTTACCCCGAAGATCAACACCCGTGTAACAACCGCCCCGCGCCGGCCCGGAGGGCTCAGCCGTCCTTCCCGTACCCCCGGAACTCCGACGTCTCCACGACCCTCGGCCCGAACATGTCCCCAGAGCGGTGAGGAGCGCACCGCACGGCCGGCATGTCACACCCCCCCGGTACCGTCGGATCATGACCGACCAGCCCCCGGCGTCCCCGGCGGCGCCCGGTGCGCGGCGCCCCGCCGTGCTCGAAGGTGTCCTGGAGCGCATCACGTACGCCAACGAGGAGAACGGCTACACGGTCGCCCGCGTCGACACCGGCAGAGGCGGCGGCGATCTCCTCACGGTCGTCGGCGCGCTGCTCGGCGCGCAGGTGGGGGAGTCGCTGCGGATGGAGGGCCGCTGGGGCTCGCACCCGCAGTACGGCAAGCAGTTCCACGTCGAGAACTACACGACCGTGCTGCCCGCCACCGTCCAGGGCATCCGGCGCTACCTCGGCTCCGGCCTGGTCAAGGGCATCGGGCCGGTCTTCGCGGACCGGATCACCCAGCACTTCGGCACCGACACCCTCCGGATCATCGAGGAGGAGCCGAAGCGGCTGGTCGAGGTCCCCGGGCTCGGCCCGAAACGGACGAAGAAGATCGCCGACGCCTGGGAGGAGCAGAAGGCGATCAAGGAGGTCATGCTCTTCCTCCAGACCGTGGAGGTGTCCACGTCGATCGCCGTGCGGATCTACAAGAAGTACGGCGACGCCTCGATCTCCGTCGTCAGGAACCAGCCGTACCGGCTCGCCGCCGACGTCTGGGGCATCGGCTTCCTCACCGCCGACAAGATCGCGAGGTCGGTCGGCATCCCGCACGACAGCCCGGACCGGGTGAAGGCCGGCCTCCAGTACGCGCTGAGCCAGGCCACCGACCAGGGCCACTGCTACCTCCCGGAGGAGAAGCTGATCGCCGACACGGTCAAGCTGCTCCAGGTCGACACCGGGCTGGTCATCGAGTGCCTCGGCGAGCTGGCGGCGGAGCCCGGGGAGGGCGAGGACCCCGGCGTCGTACGGGAGAAGGTCCCCGGGCCCGACGGCGGCGGCGAGCCCGTCACCGCCATCTATCTCGTGCCCTTCCACCGGGCGGAGCTGTCCCTCGCCGGACAGCTGCGGCGGCTGCTGCGCGCGGACGAGGACCGGATGCCGTGCTTCCGGGACGTCGACTGGGACCGGGCACTGGGATGGCTGAAGGGGCGTACGGGCACCGAGCTGGCCCCCGAGCAGGAGGCCGCCGTGAAGCTGGCGCTCACCGAGAAGGTCGCCGTGCTGACCGGCGGGCCGGGCTGCGGCAAGTCGTTCACCGTGCGGTCGGTCGTGGAGCTGGCCCGCGCGAAGAAGGCCAAGGTGGTGCTCGCCGCGCCGACCGGACGGGCCGCCAAGCGGCTGGCGGAGCTGACCGGCGCCGAGGCGTCCACCGTCCACCGGCTCCTGGAGCTGAGGCCGGGCGGCGACGCGGCCTACGACCGGGACCGGCCGCTCGACGCCGACCTCGTCGTCGTGGACGAGGCGTCCATGCTGGACCTGCTGCTCGCCAACAAGCTGGTGAAGGCGGTCCCGCCGGGCGCCCACCTGCTCTTCGTCGGTGACGTCGACCAGCTCCCGTCCGTCGGCGCCGGCGAGGTGCTGCGGGACCTGCTCGCCGAGGGCGGCCCGGTGCCCGCCGTCCGTCTCACCCGCGTCTTCCGCCAGGCCCAGCAGTCGGGCGTGGTCACCAACGCCCACCGGATCAACGCGGGGCAGCAGCCGCTCACCGACGGCATGAAGGACTTCTTCCTCTTCGTCACCGACGACACCGAGGAGGCCGGCCGGCTCACCGTCGACGTGGCGGCGCGCCGCGTCCCGGCGAAGTTCGGCCTCGACCCGCGCCGGGACGTGCAGGTCCTCGCGCCCATGCACCGGGGCCCGGCCGGCGCGGGCGCGCTCAACGGCCTCCTCCAGCAGGCCATCACCCCCGGCCGCCCCGACCTCCCGGAGAAGCGGTTCGGCGGCCGCGTCTTCCGCGTCGGCGACAAGGTCACCCAGATCAGGAACAACTACGACAAGGGGGAGAACGGCGTCTTCAACGGCACGGTCGGCGTCGTCACCTCCCTCGACCCCGTCGACCAGCGGCTCACCGTCCGCACGGACGAGGACGAGGAGGTGCCCTACGACTTCGACGAACTCGACGAGCTGGCCCACGCCTACGCCGTGACCATCCACCGCTCCCAGGGCAGCGAGTACCCGGCGGTGGTGATCCCGGTGACCACCGGCGCCTGGATGATGCTCCAGCGCAACCTGCTGTACACGGCGGTCACCCGGGCCAAGCGGCTGGTCGTCCTCGTCGGCTCGCGCCGGGCGATCGCCCAGGCGGTGCGCACGGTCTCGGCGGGACGGCGGTGCACGGCGCTCGACTTCCGGCTCGCCACCCCGCTCACCTAGCGGAGGAACGTAACGAATGATCGATCAAATGAGTCGTGAAGGTCACAGACCACTACCGGGCGGGGAACTTAAGGGGCAGGATGAACAAGTTGACGGCACTCAGTGCCGCCGATAGGCCCGATGGTCGACCCCGAGTGCACTCTCCTGAGCCAAGTGGGGGATGGTAGAGACAGTCAGGGCACCTCGAAGATGAGGCACTACGTCGGTGAGGGAAGACGTGAGCGACAACTCTGTAGTACTGCGGTACGGCGACGGCGAGTACACCTACCCGGTGATCGACAGCACCGTCGGTGACAAGGGCTTCGACATCGGGAAGCTCCGCGCCCAGACCGGGCTGGTCACCCTGGACAGCGGTTACGGAAACACCGCCGCCTACAAATCCGCCATCACCTATCTGGACGGCGAGGCGGGCATCCTCCGCTACCGCGGCTACCCGATCGAGCAGCTGGCCGAGCGCTCCACCTTCCTGGAGGTCGCCTACCTGCTGATCAACGGCGAGCTGCCGACGGTCGACGAGCTGGCGTCGTTCAAGGACGAGATCACGCAGCACACCCTGCTGCACGAGGACGTCAAGAACTTCTACCGCGGCTTCCCGCGCGACGCCCACCCGATGGCCATGCTCTCGTCGGTGGTCTCCGCGCTGTCCACGTTCTACCAGGACAGCCACAACCCCTTCGACGAGCAGCAGCGCAACCTCTCCACGATCCGGCTGCTCGCCAAGCTCCCGACGATCGCCGCATACGCGTACAAGAAGTCGGTCGGCCACCCGTTCGTCTACCCGCGCAACGACCTCGGCTACGTCGAGAACTTCCTGCGCATGACGTTCTCGGTCCCGGCCCAGGAGTACGACCTGGACCCGGTCGTCGTCTCCGCGCTGGACAAGCTGCTGATCCTGCACGCGGACCACGAGCAGAACTGCTCGACCTCCACGGTCCGCCTGGTGGGCTCCTCCCAGGCCAACATGTTCGCGTCGATCTCGGCCGGCATCAACGCGCTGTGGGGCCCGCTGCACGGCGGCGCCAACCAGTCGGTGCTGGAGATGCTGGAAGGCATCCGCGACGCCGGCGGCGACGTCGACTCCTTCATCCGCAAGGTGAAGAACAAGGAGGACGGCGTCCGCCTGATGGGCTTCGGCCACCGGGTCTACAAGAACTTCGACCCCCGCGCCAAGATCATCAAGGCCGCCGCGCACGATGTCCTCTCCGCCCTCGGCAAGTCCGACGAGCTGCTGGACATCGCCCTCAAGCTGGAGGAGCACGCGCTCTCCGACGACTACTTCGTCTCGCGCAGCCTCTACCCGAACGTCGACTTCTACACCGGCCTGATCTACCGGGCCATGGGCTTCCCGACCGAGATGTTCACGGTCCTGTTCGCCCTCGGCCGGCTGCCGGGCTGGATCGCCCAGTGGCACGAGATGATCAAGGAGCCGGGTTCCCGCATCGGCCGCCCGCGCCAGATCTACACCGGCGTGGTCGAGCGCGACTTCGTCCCCGTCGAGGAGCGCTGAGCCGCACCGGCACCCCGGGAAGTCCCGTACCGCCTCGCGGTGCGGGACTTCTTTGTACGTGTGCGACGCGTGCCGGGACGGGGCGCGGGTCTGGGCAAGGCGTGTGCCCGAACAAGCGGAAGGCGCCCCGGCGCCGGTCCCCCCACGGGCCGGCGACCAGGGCGCCTTCCCATGTCCCGGTGCGGATTCCCCCCACGGGATCCGGGCCGGGCGTCTGTGAGAACAGCGCCTGAATCGCTGTACTGCGTAGTACGTACTGCTCTGCGGTCTGCCGGGACAGCGCACCTCCGGGAGGGCCGCTCAAAGCTTCCCGGTGTACGTGCCCCGGCAACGCATTTCCGAGGACGTCCCCCAAGACAACCCCGGATGTCAGTTCGCGCCCCCCAAGACGCTCACTGACATTGTCAACTTAGACCTTCGAACCCCTCCGATGGTTACGTTCGGGTCACTGTGATCCGAGTCTCTTGCTCCTGTCCGTTAGGTGGGCAAGAGACCGGTATGCCGAACGAGACCCCAGCGTAAGGAAGATGCGCGAGCCTTGTGAAGAGCTTATGTGAGGAGGGTTCCGGACTCCAGAGGCACCGGACGTTCGAGACCTCAGCGAAATGTGCGCAGCCGCAGGCTGTTGGTCACCACGAACACCGAGGAGAAGGCCATCGCCGCCCCGGCGATCATCGGGTTGAGCAGTCCGGCGGCGGCCAGCGGCAGCGCGGCCACGTTGTAGCCGAAGGCCCAGACCAGGTTGCCCTTGATCGTGGCGAGGGTGCGGCGGGAGAGCCGGATGGCGTCGGCGGCCACCCGCAGGTCGCCCCGGACCAGCGTCAGATCGCTCGCCTCGATCGCCGCGTCCGTGCCGGTGCCCATCGCCAGGCCCAGGTCGGCGGTGGCGAGCGCGGCGGCGTCGTTGACCCCGTCGCCGACCATCGCGACCGTACGGCCCTCGGCGCGCAAGCGCTCGATCTCGGCCACCTTGCCCTCGGGGAGCACCCCGGCGATGACGTCCTCGGCGGGGATGCCGACGCTCCGGGCGACGGACTCCGCGACCGGCCGGTTGTCGCCGGTGAGCAGCACCGGCCGCAGCCCGAGGCGGCGCAGCGCGGCCACTGCCTCGGCGCTGGTCTCCTTGACCGTGTCGGCCACCGCGAGGACGCCCCGTGCCGCTCCGTCCCAGCCGGCGACGACGGCGGTGAGGCCGGCCTGCTCGGCGTCCCGTACCGCCTGTGCCACGGGGGCCGGCAGATCGTCGTAGAGGCGTCCCACGGCCACCTGGTGGCCCTCCACGCGGGCGCGTGCGCCGCGTCCGGGTACGTTCTCGAAGTGCTCGGCGGGGGGCAGCGGGCCGGTCCGTTCCGCGGCGCCGGCCGCGACGGCGCGGGCGACCGGGTGTTCGGAGGCGTGCTCGACGGCGCCCGCGAGACGCAGCAGCTGTTCCTCGTCGGTGCCCTCGGCGGCGTACACGGTGCGCAGGGTCATCCGGCCGGTGGTGACGGTGCCGGTCTTGTCGAGGACGACGGTGTCGACGCGGCGGGTGGACTCCAGGACCTCGGGTCCCTTGATGAGGATGCCGAGCTGGGCGCCGCGTCCGGTGCCGACCAGCAGGGCGGTCGGCGTGGCCAGGCCCAGCGCGCACGGGCAGGCGATGATCAGGACGGCGACGGCGGCGGTGAACGCGGCGACGGTGTCCCCGGTCGCGCCCAGCCAGCCCCCGAACGTGCCAGCCGCGATCAGCAGCACCACCGGGACGAACACCCCGGAGATCCGGTCGGCGAGCCGCTGGACCCGGGCCTTGCCGTTCTGCGCGTCCTCCACCAGCCGGGCCATCCGGGCCAGCCGGGTGCCGGCGCCGACCCCGGTGGCCTCGACCACCAGCCGGCCGCCGGCGTTGACCGTGGCGCCGGTGACCGCGTCCCCGACGGTGACGTCCACCGGCACCGACTCCCCAGTCAGCAGGGAGGCGTCCACCGCGGAGGTGCCCTCGACCACCGTGCCGTCGGTGGCGATCTTCTCGCCGGGCCGTACGACGAACCGGTCGCCGACCGCCAGCCGGTCCGCGGGGACGCGCACCTCGCGGCCGTCGCGCAGCACGGTGACGTCCTTGGCGCCCAGTTCCATCAGGGCCTTGAGCGCGGCCCCGGCCCGCCGCTTGGAACGGGCCTCCAGCCAGCGACCGAGCAGGAGGAACACGGTGACCCCCGCGGCGACCTCCAGGTAGATCGCGGAGGTGCCGTCGGCGGGGGAGGCGGTCAGGTCGAAGGGGTGCCGCATGCCGGGCGCGCCGGCGTCCCCGAGGAACAGCGCCCACAGCGACCAGCCGAACGCCGCGAGGGTGCCCAGCGTGACCAGGGTGTCCATGGTGGCCGCGCCGTGCCGCAGATTGGTCCAGGTGGCGCGGTGGAAGGGGAGGCCGCCCCAGACGACGACCGGGGCGGCGAGGGTGAGCGAGAGCCACTGCCAGTTGTCGAACTGCGCGGCCGGGACCATCGCCAGCAGGACCACGGGGAGCGCGAGCAGCGCGGAGACGGCCAGCCGCCGGCCCAGCGCCGACAGCTCCGGGTCGTCGTCGGCCGCCGGCCCGGTCTCCTCGGGACGGACGGGCTCGGGCGGCGGCGGTCTCTCGGCGGTGTACCCGGTCCGCTCCACGGTGGCGATCAGGTCGGCGATCTCCGTGCCCGGCGGGTAGGAGATCCGGGCCTTCTCGGTCGCGTAGTTCACCGTGGCGGTGACGCCGTCCATGCGGTTGAGCTTCTTCTCGACCCGGGCCGCGCAGGAGGCGCAGGTCATCCCGCCGATGCGCAGCTCGGTCTCGGCCCGGCCGGGCCCGTCACCGGCGGGACGCGGCGCGGACGGGGCGGGGGAGGGGGACGGGACGGTGGTGGTCATGCTCCGGCTCCAGACGGGTACGGGGTGCGGCGCGGCCGCTCGCTCAGGCGCGGCCGGCCAGCTCGAAGCCGGCCTCGTCCACGGCGGCGCGCACGGCCTCCTCGTCCAGCGGGGCCGCGGAGGTGACGGTCACCTCGCCGGTGGCGGCGACGGCCTTCACCGCGCTGACGCCGGGGATCTCCCCGATCTCGGCGGAGACGGCGCCCTCGCAGTGCCCGCAGCTCATGCCGCTCACCTGGTAGACGGTGGTGACGGAGCCCGGGGTGCCGGTGGTGGTGGTCATGTCTGCTCCTCGTCGGGGCGTGGGGATGGATCACCGGTGGTCCCTGGGGGGCCACCTGCTTCCAGCATACCCCTAGGGGGTACGTGGGTGGCGTATCGGGGAGCGGTCAGGGAGCCGGTCCGTGATCCGCGAGGCGGCCGGGGGCAGGAAACGGAGGACCGTCACCCCTCCCTCCCCCGTCCCTCCTCCCGCCGGAGTCGTCGATGACTGTTCGCCGTGTCGTGCCCGCCATCCCGTCGGAAGCCGTGCGGGAGACCCGCGCGTTCTACGGCGCGCTGGGCCGTCAGGAGGCCATGGGCCCCGGCTGGATCGTGACGCCCGCCTCCCCCTCCCGCCCGACCGCGCGGCTCGCCGTCATGCCCGGCGACCGGACCGCCCCGGCCGCACCCGGCATGAGCGCCGAGGTCGACGACGCCGACGCGGCGTACGCGCCCCCGCGGGACCGGGGCGCGGAGATCGTGCACCCGCTGCGGGACGAGGAGTGGGGGTGCGGCGGTTCCTCGTCCGCGACCCCGGTGGCCGCGTGGCCGACGTGGTCGGCCACCGCTGGCGCCGTCCGGCTCCCGGCGGGCGGCGCCTGGGGCCGGTCGTTCGGATCAGGTCGCGGGGAATCGGCTGCGTCTTCCCCGCGTCTGCGACCTGATCCGAACGGCAGGCCCTACGTCTCCGGGTCCGGGCGGCGCCCCGTGCGCCTGCGGGTGCCCGGCCGGGACGCCACCCAGGCGCGGACGGTGTCCGCGTACCAGTAGGGGCGGCCCGCCTCCACGTGGTCGGGCGGGGGCAGCAGGCCGTGTTTGCGGTACGACCGCACGGTGTCCGGCTGCACCCGGATGTGGGCCGCGATGTCCTTGTAGGACCAGAGGCTGCGGTCGGTCATGCGGCCAGCCTGTGTCCATCCGGTGACCCGGCGTGAACACCGGCCGCGTGCCGTGCGGAGCTGTGACCGAACGCCCGTCTCGCCGTGACAGTCATGACACGGCCGAGGTGTTTGTGACAGGAGTGCGGCACGGGTCGTGGCACCGGCCATCCATCTGGTCAGAATGTCCGGACATACCGTTGACAGGGTCCGCGCACCCGGCTAGAAAGCCTGGGGGAGACCCGACCCGAAGGGGCCGCGTATGGCGTACGACGTGATCACCATGGGACGGACCGGCGTGGACCTCTACCCGTTGCAGACGGGCGTCCCGCTGCCTCAGGTCACGTCCTTCGGCAAGTTCCTCGGCGGCTCGGCCACCAATGTCGCCGTCGCCGCCGCCCGGCTCGGCCGCCGCACGGCGGTGATCACCCGTACCGGCGACGACCCCTTCGGCACCTACGTCCACCAGGCGCTGCGCGACTTCGGCGTCGACGACCGCTGGGTCACGCCGGTGCCCGGACTGCCCACCCCGGTCACCTTCTGCGAGGTCTTCCCGCCGGACGACTTCCCGCTCTACTTCTACCGCCGGCCCAAGGCCCCCGACCTGGAACTGGACGCCCGGGACCTCGACCTGGACGCCGTCCGCGAGGCCCGGATCTTCTGGATGACCGGCACCGGCCTGTGCGCCGAGCCCAGCCGGACGGCGACCCTCGCCGCCCTCGCCCACCGCGCCCGCTCCGCCACGACCGTC
Source organism: Streptomyces daghestanicus (assembly GCF_020521275.1). Lineage (NCBI taxonomy): Bacteria > Bacillati > Actinomycetota > Actinomycetes > Kitasatosporales > Streptomycetaceae > Streptomyces > Streptomyces daghestanicus. The sequence continues at coordinate 520,960 of NZ_BNDX01000016.1, forward strand.
TTCGACCTGGACTGGCGCCCCATGTTCTGGCCGGACCCCGGCGAGGCGCGCCCCTTCTACCGGGAGGCCCTGCGCCACGCCACCGTCGCCGTCGGCAACCGGGACGAGGTGGAGATCGCCACCGGTCTGCGCGACCCGCACGCCGCCGCCCGCGCCCTCCTCGACGCGGGCGTCTCCCTCGCCGTCGTCAAACAGGGCCCCGAGGGCGTTCTCGCCATGGACGCGCGGGGCGGTACCGCCGAGGTCTCCCCGCTCCCCGTCCAGGTCCTCAACGGACTCGGCGCGGGCGACGCCTTCGGCGGCTCGCTCTGCCACGGCCTGCTGGCCGGCTGGGACCTGGCGCGGACCGTGCGGTACGCCAACGCCGCCGGCGCCATCGTCGCCTCCCGCCTGGAGTGCTCCTCCGCCATGCCGACCTCGGCCGAGGTGGAGGCGGCACTCGCGGCGGGGGCCGTACGGTGATCTTCTCGCCCCGTCCCGAGATCGCCTCCGGCGCGGCAGGCCGCTTCGCCCTGGCAGGAGCGAACGCGCGGGCGTCGACTCCCCGCCCGCCGCGGCCCCGCGCCGGAGGTTCCGCATCCGCGGCCGCACCGTCCTGCCGGGGGTCCTGCGCCCGCGCCGCACCGTCCTGCCAGGGGTTTTGCGCCCGCGCCGTGCTTCCGTTCCGGGGGTCGTGTTCCCGCGCCGTGCTTCCGTGCCGAGGGCCTGTGCCCGCGCCGTGCTTCCGTTCCGGGGGTCGTGTTCCCGCGCCGTGCTTCCGTGCCGGGGGTCGTGTGCCCGCGCCGTGCTTCCGTGCCGAGGGTTGGGTAGCGCGTTGTGGTCCTGCGCGGGAGGTTTCGTGTCCACGCCGGGTTCCGGCCAAAAGGCCCCGACCAGCCCCGCCACCCGGCGTCCGAGGCTCCGCGTCCACGCCGCGCTCTCGTATCCGCGCCGCACTCCGCATCCGCGCCGGCGGTTCCGTATCCGTGCCGCACCCTCGCGCTTCCACCTTGCCGTCCCGTGTCCGCGGCCCGGCACCTGCGCCGGCGGTTCCGTATCCGTGCCGTACCCCATGCTTCCGCCCGGCCGTCCCGCGCCGGCGGTCCGGCACCGTGCCGAGGGCCCCGCACACGAGGCCCCGCGCCGGCGGCCCCGTACCTGTCTACGCGAGTACCCGAACCGCAGACACTCTGTCGGGCGCGATCCGCCCCCCGGCCTGGTGGGATGGTTCCCGGACCGGCTCTGCGGGGCGGGTCCCGACCGGACGCCGCCATCTGAACAGGAGCTCTCGGCATGACGGACATCGTCAACCACTGGATCGGCGGCAGGACCGTCGAAGGCACCTCCGGCCGGACCGGCCCGGTGACGAACCCGGCGACCGGCGCGGTCACCCGGCACGTCGCCTTCGCCTCCGCCGCGGAGGTGGACGCCGCGGTCGCCGCCGCCCAGGAGGCGTACCTCGCCTGGGGGCAGTCGTCGCTGGCCAGGCGGACGGAGATCCTCTTCCGGTTCCGCGCCCTGCTCGACTCCCACCGGGACGAGATCGCCGCGCTGATCACCGCCGAGCACGGCAAGGTCCACTCCGACGCCCTCGGCGAGGTCGCCCGCGGCCTGGAGATCGTCGACCTGGCCTGCGGCATCACCGTGCAGCTGAAGGGCGAGCTGTCGACGCAGGTCGCCACCCGCGTCGACGTGGCCGCCATCCGGCAGCCGCTGGGCGTCGTCGCGGGCATCACGCCGTTCAACTTCCCGGCGATGGTGCCGATGTGGATGTTCCCGATCGCCATCGCCTGCGGCAACACCTTCGTGCTCAAGCCCAGCGAGAAGGACCCCTCGGCCTCCCTGCGGATCGCGGAACTGCTCGCCGAGGCCGGCCTGCCCGACGGCGTCTTCAACGTCGTCCACGGCGACCGCGAGGCCGTCGACCGGCTGCTGGAGCACCCCGACGTCAAGGCGGTGTCGTTCGTCGGCTCCACGCCCATCGCCCGGCACATCCACACCACCGCCTCCGCGCACGGCAAGCGCGTCCAGGCGCTCGGCGGCGCCAAGAACCACATGCTGGTCCTGCCCGACGCCGACCTCGACGCGGCGGCCGACGCGGCCGTCTCGGCGGCGTACGGCTCCGCCGGCGAGCGCTGCATGGCGGTCTCCGCGGTCGTCGCGGTCGGCGCCATCGGCGACGAACTCGTCCAGAAGATCCGCGAACGCGCCGAGAAGATCACCATCGGCCCCGGCGACGACCCGGCCTCCGAGATGGGCCCGCTCATCACCCGGGCGCACCGCGACAAGGTCGCGTCCTACGTGGCCGGCGCGGCGGCCGAGGGCTGCGAGGTCGTCCTCGACGGCACCGGCCTCACCGTCGCCGGGCACGAGGACGGCCACTGGATCGGCATCTCCCTGCTCGACAAGGTGCCCACGACGGCCAAGGCGTACCAGGACGAGATCTTCGGCCCGGTGCTGTGCGTCCTGCGCGCCGGCACCTACGAGGAGGGCCTCGCCCTCATCAACGCCTCCCCGTTCGGCAACGGCACCGCGATCTTCACCCGGGACGGCGGCGCCGCCCGCCGCTTCCAGCTGGAGGTCGAGGCCGGCATGGTCGGCGTCAACGTCCCGATCCCGGTCCCCGTCGGCTACCACTCCTTCGGCGGCTGGAAGGACTCCCTCTTCGGCGACCACCACGTCTACGGCAACGACGGCACGCACTTCTACACCCGCGGCAAGGTCGTCACCACCCGCTGGCCCGACCCCTCCGAGGCCCCGGCCGGCGTCGACCTGGGCTTCCCGCGCCACCACTGACGCACCCCCCGAAGCCGCCCCGAGGCCCGTCCGCCCACCGGACGGGCCCGTTTTTTTGCGCCCGTCCGCTGCGGTTCCCGTAGGACGGCAAGCCGCTCCGCCCGTGGCCCTGTTGTCTCCCGACGGTCTTCCGGCACCCCTCTGAGCTGCGGATTCCGTAGGAGGTCAGCCATTGACGACGCGCTTTTCGTCGGGGTTAATGCTGCGCAACCGGGAGCGGAGAACTACGAGTACGCACTGATCCGCCGGAGGCGATAGCGCTCCCGTCCGTCACCCTCTGCCGCACGAGTCGATCGGACCGCCGCATGACCGACACGCTCCGCCCCGCCGAACTCCACGTCCCCCCGGCACCGGACGGCAGCCACAGCAGTCCCCGGACCCTCAAGCGCTCCATCGGCGTCGTCGGTGGCACCCTGCTGACCCTCTCGTGCGTCACCCCCGCCTCCACCCTCTTCGTGGTCGTCCCCGACCTGTTCGGCTCGCTGGGCACGGCCACCGCCCTCACCGTCGCCATCGGCTCCCTGCTCTGTATCGCCGTGGCGTTCTGCTACTCCGAGCTGGGCACCCTCATCCCCAGCGCGGGCGGCGAGTACGCCATGGTGTCGACGATGGCCGGGCGGCTGGCGGGCTGGCTGGTCTTCGTCCTGTCCCTGCTGGTCGTGGTGATCGTCCCGCCGGTCATCGCGATGGGCACCGCCGACTACCTCGCCCCGATCGTCCACCTGGACCCGTCGGCCGCCGGTGCCGGAGTGATGGTGCTGGCCACCCTCGCCGGTCTGCTCGACCTGCGCGCCAACGCCTGGATCACCGGCGTCTTCCTGGTCCTGGAGGTCATCGCGGCGGCGCTGGTCGCGGTGCTGGGCTTCGCCCACTCCGAGCGCGGCCTCGGCAGCCTCGCCTCGATGCAGGTGGCCGGCGCGGACGGTCACGCGGACGTCGTCACCGGCATGCTGGTCGTCTCCGGTCTGGCCATCGCCCTCTTCGTCACCCAGGGCTTCTCCACGGCCGTCTACCTGTCCGAGGAACTGGAGAACCCGCGCCGCAACGTCGCCCGCACGGTCCTGGCCACCCTCGCCATCTCCACCGCGATCATCCTGGTCCCGGTCGTCGCCATCACCCTGGGCGCCGCCGACCTGTCCGAGCTGACCGGCGGCGACATCGGCGCCATGGTCACCGCCTGGTCCAACTCCGCCACCGGCACCTTCGTCAGCCTCTGCGTCGCCCTCGCCATCATCAACGCGGGCATCGTGATGGTCATCCAGAACTCCCGCGTCCTGTTCGCCTCCGCCCGTGACAAGGCGTGGCCCGGCCCGGTCAACACCGTCTTCGCCAAGCTCGGCCGCTTCGGCTCCCCCTGGGTCGCCACCCTCGCCGTCGGCGTGCCCGGCGCCGCCCTCTGCTTCGTCAACCTGGACACCCTGTACGGCGTCACCGGCGTCTCCGTCACCGGCATGTACCTGCTGGTCGCAGTCGCCGCCCTGCTGGGCCGCCGCGGCCACCACCACCACGCCGCGGCCTGGCGCATGCCCCTGTGGCCGGCGGTCCCCGTCCTCCTGATCGCGGTCCTCGCCTACATCCTGACCCAGCAGGAGACGGAGTACCTGCTCTGGACGGGCGGCATCGCGGCGGCGGCGACTCTCTACTGGGCCTTCTACCTCCGCCCCCGCAAGGACACCCGCTGGCTGGTCTCGATCCCCGAGGACACGGGGGCCTGAAGTCCCGAAGGGGCAAAGGCGTTTCAGGGCGCGGGGAACCGCACGACAAGCCACGACACACCCGCGCCCGCCTACCCCATCCGCAGTACCCGCCCCTCCCGCGTACGACCGGGGGAGGGCACCCGTCTCACCCCCCGGTCGACAACTCCCCGACAGCTGAACCCCGTACCGTTGCCGCATGGATCTTCGACTGCCCGGCACCCGCCGCCGGCTGGCCGCCACGGCCATCGTGCTGGCCGCCGGCCTCGGCATCGGCACGTACACCGCCGCGGCCGACGACGACCCACCCCCGGTGCGCCGCACCGACCACACCCTGACCACCGCCCCCGGCATCCGCGTCGACACCTCGTACTTCACCGCCGCCGGTGACGGCCGGCGCCCCGCCGTCCTCCTCGGCCACGGCTTCGGCGGCACCAAGGACGACGTACGCCAACAGGCCGAGGACCTGGCCGCGGACGGCTACGCCGTCCTCACCTGGTCCGCCCGCGGCTTCGGCGACTCCACCGGCGAGATCGCCCTGAACGCCCCCGACGCAGAGGTCGCCGACGTCTCGCACCTCATCGACTGGCTCGCGGAGCAACCCGAGGTCCGGCTCGACCAGGCCGGCGACCCCCGGGTCGGCATGGCCGGCGCCAGCTACGGCGGCGCCATCGCCCTGCTGACCGCCGGACACGACGACCGCGTCGACGCCCTCGCGCCCGCGATCACGTACTGGAACCTCGCGGACGCCCTCTTCCCGGACGGCGTCTTCAAGAAGCTCTGGGCCGGCATCTTCGTCAACTCCGGCGGCGGCTGCGCCCGGTTCGAGGACGACCTCTGCGCGATGTACCAGCGCGTCGCCGAGTCCGGGAAGCCCGACGCCGCCGCCGTGAAACTGCTGGAGGAACGCAGCCCGCAGGCCGTCGGTGACCGCATCGACGTGCCCACCCTCCTCATGCAGGGGCAGACCGACTCCCTCTTCCCGCTCGGCCAGGCCGACGCCGCCGCGAAGGCGATCGAGGCCAACGGCGCCCCCGTCGACGTCGACTGGATCTCCGGCGGGCACGACGGTGGCGACCTGGAGGCCGGCCGCGTCCAGGCCCGCACCGAGGCGTGGTTCGACCGCTACCTGAAGGGCGACGAGGGCGCCGCCACCGGCCCCGCCTTCCGCGTCACCCGCACCCTCGGCACCGGCAGCGGCGACGGCGAACCCCGCCTCGGCGGTGTCGACGCCGACCGCTACCCCGGCCTGGCGGCCGACCGGGAGACCGTCGGACTGACCGGCCGGGAACAGCGCTTCGAGAACCCGGCCGGCGCGAGCCCGCCCTCCGTCTCCGCCCTGCCGGGCCTCGGCGGCGCGGGCGGCCTCTCCCAGCTCTCCGCCCTCGGCCTCGGCGTCTCCCTGGACTTCCCCGGCCAGTACGCGGCGTTCGAGTCGGAGCCGCTCACCGGCGACCTCCAGATCACCGGCTCGCCCACCGTCACCGTCCGCGTGAGGTCCACCTCCGACGACGCGGTCCTCTTCGCCAAGCTGTACGACGTCGCCCCCGGCGGAACAGGCCGGCAGGTGCTCCCCGCCCAGCTCGTCACCCCCCTGCGCGTCACCGGCGCGCGGGCGGGCAAGGACGTCACCGTCACCCTCCCGGCCATCGACCACGAGGTCGCCGCCGGCCACCGCCTCCGCGTCGTCCTCTCCTCCACCGACCTCGGCTACGCCTCCCCGGCGGAGCCCGCGACGTACACGGTCTCCGTCCAGGGCGCCCTGGAGGTGCCGACCGGCCTCGGCGCGACCGGGCAGACGGCCGGGCTGCCCTCCTGGGTCTGGTGGGCGCCGCTCGCCGGCGCGGCCGTCGCCGCCGCGCTGCTGCTGACCGCCCGCCGCCGCACCACCGCCCCGCCCCCCGACCCGGCCCTCGCCGAGGTCCCCCTCCAGATCACCGGCCTGACCAAGAAGTACGCGAAGAACAGCGACCGGTACGCGGTCCGCGACCTCTCCTTCCGCGTCGAGCAGGGCCAGGTGCTGGGCCTGCTCGGCCCCAACGGCGCCGGCAAGACCACCACCCTGCGCATGCTGATGGGCCTGATCACCCCCGACGGCGGCGAGATCCGCGTCTTCGGGCACGCCATCGCCCCCGGCGCCCCCGTCCTCTCCCGCGTCGGCGCCTTCGTGGAGGGCGCCGGCTTCCTGCCGCACCTGTCCGGCCGGGAGAACCTGGAACTGTACTGGCGGGCCACCGGCCGCCCGGCCGAGGACGCCCACCTGGAGGAGGCCCTGGAGATCGCCGGCCTGGGCGACGCCCTGGCCCGCGCGGTACGGACGTACTCCCAGGGCATGCGCCAGCGGCTCGCCATCGCCCAGGCCATGCTGGGCCTGCCGGACCTGCTCATCCTCGACGAGCCGACCAACGGTCTCGATCCGCCGCAGATCCGCGAGATGCGCGAGGTGATGATCCGTTACGCGGCGGCCGGCCGCACGGTCATCGTCTCCAGCCACCTCCTCGCCGAGGTCGAGCGGTCCTGCACCCACCTGGTGGTCATGGACCACGGACGGCTGGTCCAGGCGGGCCCGGTCCGGGAGATCATCGGTTCCGGCGACACCCTGCTGGTGGGCACCGCCGAGCCGCTGCGGGAACCGGTCGTGGAGAAGGTCGCCGCGCTGGACGGGGTGGCCTCCGCCGTGCCCGCCGACGACGGCTGCGCCCTGCTGGTCCGCCTGGAACCCGGCACCACCGCCCGCCGGCTGGTCGCCGAACTGGTCCGGCTGGACGTCCCGGTGGAGTCGGTCGGCCCGCACCGCCGTCTCGAAGACGCCTTCCTCACCCTGATCGGAGACTGACCCATGCGCACGCTCACCGGGCGAGCCGGGCGGGCCGGGCCGCCCCGCGCGGTCGCCGAGGGCTACCGGGCGGGCCGCACCCTGCCGGTCCGGGTCGAGCTGATCCGCCAGCTCAAGCGCCGCCGCACCCTCGTCATGGGCGGCATCCTGTTCGCCCTGCCCTTCGTGCTGCTGATCGCGTTCGCGGTCGGCGGGGAACCGGAGGGCCGGGCGGGCCAGGTCTCCCTGATGGACTCGGCCACCGCCTCCGGCGCCAACTTCGCCGCCGTCACCCTGTTCGCCTCCGCCGGTTTCCTGCTGGTCGTCCCCGTCGCCCTGTTCTGCGGGGACACGGTCGCCTCGGAGGCCGGCTGGTCGTCCCTGCGCTACCTGCTGGCGGCACCCGTCCCGCGCGCCCGCCTGCTGCTGTCCAAGCTGGCCGTCGGCCTCGGCCTCAGCCTCGCCGCGATCGTCCTGCTGCCCCTGGTCGCCCTCGCCGTCGGCACCGCCGCCTACGGCTGGGGCCCGCTGGAGCTGCCCACCGGCGGCACCCTGCCCACGGACACCGCCGCCGCCCGGCTCGCGCTGACGGTGGCGTACGTCTTCGTCTCCCAGCTCGTCACCGCCGCGCTGGCGTTCTGGCTCTCTACCCGGACCGACGCCCCGCTCGGCGCGGTCGGCGGCGCGGTGGGCCTGACCATCATCGGCAACGTCCTGGACGAGGTGACCGCCCTGGGCGACTGGCGCTCCTTCCTGCCCGCGCACTGGCAGTACGCCTGGCTCGACGCCGTCCAGCCCCAGCTCGACCTGACCCGCATGATCCAGGGCACCTCCCTGTCGGTGACGTACGCCCTGGTCCTCCTCGCCCTGGCCTTCCGCGGCTTCGCCCGCAAGGACGTCGTGTCCTGAGGCGGCCACGGGCCGTCAGGCGATACCGCCGTTGGCGAAGAGCACCTGGCCGTTGACCCAGCGGCCGGGGCCGGCCAGGAAGGCGACGGTCTCGGCGATGTCCTCGGGGGTGCCGAGGCGCTCCAGCGGAGGCTGCGCCGCCAGCCGGGCCACCGTCTCCTCGTCCTTGCCGTCCAGGAAGAGCGGGGTGGCGGTCGGGCCGGGCGCGACCGCGTTGACCGTGATGTCCCGGCCCCGCAGCTCACGGGCGAGGACCAGGGTCATCGCCTCGACGGCGCCCTTGCTCGCGGCGTAGGCGGCGTAGCCGGGCGCGGCGAGCCGGGTGATGGACGTCGAGAAGGTGATGACGGCCCCGCCGGCGCGGACCCGGCGCGCGGCCTGCCGGGCGACCACGAAGGTGCCGCGGATGTTGGTGCGGTGCATCCGGTCCAGCGCGTCGAGGTCGAACTCGGCGACCGGCCCGAGCACCATCACCCCGGCGGTGTTGACCACCACGTCGATCCGGCCGAACTCCTCCTCCACCGTGTCGAACGCCGCGCTCATCGCGGTCTCGTCGGCGACGTCGCCCCGCACGGCGACGGCCCGGCCGCCGGCCCGCTGGACGGCGCCGACGACCTCCCGCGCGGCGGCGGCGTTGCCGGCGTAGTGCACGCCGACCGCCGTCCCGTCCGCCGCCAGCCGCTCGGCGACGGCGCGGCCGATGCCGCCGGACGCCCCGGTGACCAGTGCGGCACGAGTGATCTCGGACATGGGATACCACCTCACGCGGTAAGGGACCACAGCCCCATTAATGAACGCCGAGTCCATATAAGCAGATGGTGGACGCACCGTCCATATGTCACAGTGTGTGTCCGGGAACCATGGACAGGAGGCGCGGAGTGACGGCGGAACGGGAGGCGCGGCCGGCGGGGGCACCGGTGCGGCGCGGTCGGGGGCGGCGCCCGGCGGACGAGGTGCGCGCCGAGGTGCTCGCCGCCGCCGGGGCCCTGCTGCTCCGCGAGGGCATGGCGGCCTTCACGATCGAACGGGTCGCGCAGGAGGCCGCGGTCAGCAAGACCACGCTCTACAAGTGGTGGCCCTCCCGCGGCACCCTCGCCCTCGACGGCTACTTCCACGCCGTGGAGTCCACCCTCGCCTTCCCCGACACCGGTGACATCAGGGCCGATCTGACGGCCCAGGTGCGGGCCTTCGTCCGGCTGCTCGCCGGGACCTCGGCCGGCCGGGTCATCGCCGAACTGATCGGCCAGGCGCAGACCGACCCCGCCCTGTCCGCCGCGCTGCTGGAGCGCTACTCCGGCCCCCGGCGCGACCTCGCGGTCGCGCGCCTGCGGCGCGCCCAGGAGCAGGGCCGGCTCCGCGCCGACGCCGACCCGCGGATCCTGGTCGACCAGCTCTGGGGTGCCTGCTACCACCGGCTGCTGCTCCCCAACGAGCCCCTCACCGAGGAGTTCGCGGCCCGGCTCGTGGACAACCTCCTGCGCGGCGTCGCCGCCTGACCTCCCGCACCGGGTCACCGGGCGCGGCTCTTGACTTTCTTACGCGCGGGTAAGTTGACTCGTGAGTAAGAAAGCCGAGCCGCCTCGCACCGGGAGCCGCCATGGGCGTACGCAAGGATCTGAAACGGGCCGCACGCCGCACCGACCTGGCCGCCCGCGCCCGGGTCGAGCTGGTCAGGGACGGCTCCGGGGCGGTGCGCGAGGTCCGCACCGAGCCCCTGGTGCCGCCCCCGGCCACCGGCTCCACCGCCGACATCCCGTTCACCAACGCCGAGGAGGCCCCCGGCGCCGTCGTCCTGCGCCGCCCGGCCGGCGACGGCTGGCGGCCGGTGACCGCGGCGCAGTTCGCCCGCGAGGTCACCGCCGTCGCCAAGGGCCTGATCGCGGCCGGCCTGGAACCGGGCGGCCGGGTCGCCGTGATGTCCCGCACCCGCTACGAGTGGGCCGTCCTGGACTTCGCGATCTGGGCGGCCGGCGGCCAGACCGTCCCCGTCTACGCCACCTCCTCCGCCGACCAGGTCGAGTGGATCGTCCGCGACTCCGGCGCCCGGCACCTCGTCACCGAGACCGCCGCGCACACGGCCACGGCCGCCGCCGCCACCGCGGACCACCCCGACCGCCCCCGAGTCTGGGAACTGGACGCCGGCGCCCTCGCCGACCTCACCGCCCTCGGCGCCGGGGTCCCGGACGAGGAGGTCGCCAAACGCCGCGCCGCCCTCACCCCGGACACCGCGGCGACCCTCTGCTACACCTCCGGCACCACCGGCCGTCCCAAGGGCTGCGTCCTCACCCACGCCAACCTGCACGCCGAAGCCGCCAACACGGTCGAGCTGCTGCACCCCGTCTTCAAGGCCGTCACCGGCCAGACCGCCTCCACGCTCCTCTTCCTCCCCCTCGCCCACATCCTGGGCCGCACCCTCCAGATCGCCTGCCTGCTGGCCCGCATCGAGGTCGGCCACTTCCCCAGCATCAGACCGGCCGAGCTCCGCCCCGCCCTCAAGTCCTTCCGCCCGACCTTCCTGGTCGGCGTCCCGTACCTCTTCGAGAAGATCCACGACACCGGCCGGGCCACCGCCGAGAAGCTCGGCCGCGGCGCCTCCTTCGACCGCGCGCACCGTGTCGCCGTCCGCTTCGGCGAGGCCCATCTGAACCACTTCCTCGGCCGCGGCAAGGGCCCCGGCCCCGGCCTCCGGGCCGCCTGGGCCCTGTACGACCTGCTGGTCTACCGCCGTGTCCGCAAGGAACTGGGCGGCCGGCTGCGCTACGCCATCAGCGGCGGCTCCCCCCTGGCACGCGACCTCAACCTGTTCTTCTACGCCGCCGGCATCATGATCTACGAGGGCTACGGCCTCACCGAGACCACCGCCGCCGCCACCGTCGTCCCGCCCCTGGAGCCCCGCCCCGGCACCGTCGGCCGGCCCGTCCCCGGCACCCGCGTCCGCATCGCCGACGACGGCGAGGTGCAGGTCGCCGGCGGCATCGTCTTCGGCTCCTACCGGGGCGACCCGCGGGCCACCGCCGAGGCCCTGGCCGGCGGCTGGTTCGCCACCGGCGACCTCGGCGCCCTCGACCGGGACGGCTACCTGACCATCACCGGCCGCAAGAAGGACCTTCTGGTCACCTCCGGCGGCAAGAACGTCTCCCCGGCCGTCCTGGAGGACCGCCTGCGCAGCCGCCCGCCGATCGGCCAGTGCCTCGTCGTCGGCGACAACCGCCCCTACGTCGGCGCCCTGATCACCCTCGACCCGGACGCCGTCGCCCACTGGCTGGCGGTACGGAAGCTCCCCGCCGACACCCCACCGGCGGAGCTGGCCCGCGACGAACGGCTGCGCGCCGACGTCCAGCGCGCCGTCGACCACGCCAACGAGGCCGTCTCCCGTGCCGAGTCCATCCGCGCCTGGCGCCTGATCGACGGCGAGTTCACCGAGGAGAACGGGCTGCTCACCCCGTCGCTGAAGGTGAAACGGCAGGCGGCGACGGCGGCCTACGCCCATGAGATAGAGGCGCTGTACGCCCCCCGCCCCTGATCCCCCCATGCGAAAGGGGCGGGACCCCGGCCGCCGGCCGGTGTCCCGCCCCTCGGCGCGGTGCTCAGCCCTCGCCGTTGGCCGACAGGATCGACACGTCCTCCAGCAGGTGGGCCAGCGCGCCGTCGCGCTTGGTCTGCGTGGAGTTCTCGGCGCACTGCTGGTTCATGTCGTCCGACAGGATCGGGACGTCCTGGAGCGAGACGATGTTCACGATCGGGACGTTGATGTCCTCCAGCGCGAGGCAGGGCTTGTTGAAGGAGCCCTGGATGAGCGCCATCTGCGGGCTCATGTTGCCGTAGGTCGCCGAGTTGCCGAAGTACTGGGCGGCGCCGTTGCCGTTGGCGACGGCCGGACCGCTGTCGTCGCCGATCGCCATCGCCTGCGGAGCCGTGGCAGCGGAGGCACCGATGACGGAAGCGGCGATCGCTGCGGAGGCGAAAACCTTCTTGATCACTGACAGTCCTTTCTGAGGAAACCCCGACCACCGGAGCCCCCTGGTCAACTTCACGCCTACGGCGGGGTTTCTCCCGTTCACCCCTGTGGCCCACACCCGGCTGTTTATGCGATCTTCTCCCGCGGCGCCCCTGCCTTGGCCTTTCCGGAACCCGTGCGGGCCAACCGGGTGAACGCCCGAAACCATTCATCTCCCGCCGGGTTGATGAGGCCGTAGGACAGTGCGTCGCTACGAGGAAAGGAACGCGAAGTGCTCAAGAAGGCAATGGTCGCCGCGGCGGCCGCCGCTTCTGTCATCGGTATGTCGGTGGCGGCTGCTCCCCAGGCGCTTGCCATCGGGGACGACAACGGCCCGGCCGTCGCCAACGGCAACGGCTCCTCCAGCAAGTTCGGCAACTCCTCGACCAAGGGCGACATGAGCCCGCAGCTCTCGCTCGTCGACGGCTCGCTGAACAAGCCGTGCGCGGCCCTGGAGGACATCAACGTCGCCGTCATCAACCTCGTGCCGATCCAGGACGTGCCGATCCTCTCGGACGACCTGGCCCAGCAGTGCAGCGACAACTCCACGCAGGCCAAGCGCGACGGCGCCCTCTCGCACATCCTGGAGGACCTGTCGGTCCTCTCGGCCAACGGCGAGGGTCGCTGAGCCGTATCCCGCCCGGTCCGGGCGGCCCGCTGACTTCCCCGTGGGCCGCCCGGCCGTGCCCGGCCTGAATTCCGGGTGCGCGGAAACACGACGCCATCGCTCTGATGGACGTACGGCCGAACCGCGTTCCGGGGCATTCGAGTGAATACCCCCGGCGTACACGTTCCGCAGTTTCTCCGGCCGTCAATTCCTCGTTTGCAGGCTGCTGGTCATGGTGCGAGCCGTCAATGCTGTGCTCGCACGGCTTTCGAGCCGACACTCAGTCATGACCGCAGAGAAGGGAAAGTTCATGAAGAAGAGCGCTGCTGTCGTCGCAGGCGCCATCCTGGCCTTCGGCGGTGCCGCCCCGGCTTTCGCCGACGCGGGTGCCGAAGGTGCCGCGGTCAAGTCCCCGGGCGTCCTGTCCGGCAACGTGGTGCAGGTTCCCGTGCACGTTCCCGTCAACGTGTGCGGCAACACCATCAACGTCGTCGGTCTGCTGAACCCGGCGTTCGGCAACAAGTGCGTGAACGACTGACGTCGCTCGCGCACCAGCCGTCCGGCTGCGTCACGGCCGGCCCTGGCCAACTCGATTGGCTCCGGGGCCGGCCTTTTCCCACTTTCTCCAAGCAGGAAGACGAACGAGAGTGCGACAGACCCTGAGCAGGGGAATGGTCGTGGCAGCCGCCGCGACGAGTGTTCTGTCCCTGTGCGGCAGCCCCGCCCTTGCCGACTCGCAGGCGGACGGGGCCGCCAAGGACTCGCCGGGCGTGGTGTCCGGCAACGCCGTCCAGGTGCCGATCGACATCCCGGTCAACGCCTGCGGCAACACCGTCGACGTGATCGCGGCCCTGAACCCCGCGTTCGGCAACGCCTGCGCCAACACCGGCGCGGACGACCAGGGGCACGGACACGGCGGATACGGCCACGACGGGCCGTCCGCCGGCCACGGCGGTCACGGCGGTCACTCCGGCCCCGACGGCGCCGCCGCGCAGGGCCACGCCGTGGGCTCGCCCGGCGTCGGCTCCGGCAACAACGCCCAGGTCCCGGTCGACATCCCGGTCAACGCCTGCGGCAACACCGTCGACGTGATCGCGGCCCTGAACCCCGCGTTCGGCAACTCCTGCGAGAACGGCGGCGACGACAAGACCCCGCCACCGCCCGGCTACGGCCACGAGGAGCCGCCGCACACCCCACCGCCGACGCACCACACGCCGCCGCCGGAGCACCACACCCCGCCGCCGCAGCACCACACGCCGCCGCCCGCGCACCACACCCCGCCGCCCGCCGAGGAGGAGGCGCCGCCCGCCATTGACACCGAGCACCCGCCGGCGCTGGCCGAGACCGGCAGCCACGGCGACGCCCTCGCGGGCGCCGCGGCCGGCTCCGCCGCGCTGATCGCCGCGGGCGCCGTCCTGTACCGCCGCAGCCGGACCGCGTCCCGGCGCTGAGCCATCCAGGGCCGTCCACCCTGCGGGTGCCGGGCGCTCACGCGTCCGGCACCCGCGGTGCCGTGTCCGGGCTCAGCGGCGGCCCGCCCGCTCGTCGTCGCAGCGTCCCGTCGGTTCGGACGGCCCCGGCCTGGCCCGGCACCCGTGCCGTCCGCCGCCGCGCGGCCCGCCCGTCCGCCGCCTCCGTCGCCACCGGACGGGGCCGCCCGAGCAGCCGGCCCGCCGCGTGCCGGCCCCACAGCCCCCACAGCGCCCGTCCGGGCCCCGGGTCGTCCGCCGCGTGCCAGGCCAGCTCCCGCCCGCCGCGCACCGGCCGCAGCGCGGTCAGCGGCGCGTAGTTCTCCACCACGAACATCCGCCCCGGCCGCGGCGCCCCCGTCGGCACCGCCCGCCCGGTGAGGTCCAGGTGGAGGGCGCGTACGACGTCCAGCCCCGCGCTGTCCGTGAACAGGCGGAACTGGGCGCCGGGCCGGGGGTTGAAGTCCAGCAGGTGGTAGTCGCCGCTCGTGCCGCAGCACCGGAAGTCCAGGTCGAGGACGCCCCGGTAGCCCAGCTCGCCGACGAGCCGTTCGGCCAGCGCCCGCAGCCGCGGGTTCGGCGTCCACCGGCCGGCCGCGGTGAGCCCGGCGCCGCGCGGCCTGGCCCGCGTCTTGCGGCCCGCGCCGCCCGCTCGGAGCGCGCCGCCCCGATCGGCGTACCCGTGGAAGAACCAGTCCCGGTCCCGGCCCGACGGCAGGTACGCCTGGAGCAGCAGCCGGCTGCCCGCCTCGCCGGCCCGCAGACACAGCTCACGGGCCTGCCGTGCCGAGCCCACCAGCACCGTGCTGCGCAGCCCGCCGCCCGGCGGCAGCAGCCAGGGCCGGCTCCACTTCGCCACCGCCGGCAGCCCCAGCCGCGCCACCGCCCGCGCCGCCTCCGCCGGCCCGTCCGGGACCAGGGTGCGCGGATGCGGCACGCCCAGCGCGGCACAGAGCAGCGCCAGTTCGGCCTTGTCGGCGACCCGCTCGGGCAGCCCGGCGGGCGGCGCCGGCAGCAGGAAACCGGGCGTCAGCGCGGCCCGGACCCGGTCCACCGCGACGGCGCCGGCGTCGTCCAGCGGGATCAGCACGGCGGGCCGGCCGATCCGCGCCGCGACCCGGCCGAGGACGGCCGCGACCTCGGCCGGACCGGCGCCGGGCGCCGGCGGGGCGTGCAGCGCGGCGAGGTGGCGGGAGGCGGCCACCGGGCTGCCCGCGCAGTCGGCGACCACGTGCGCCTCCAGGCCCGCCCGGCCGAGCGAGCGCACGGCGCCCAGCGTGCCGTGGTGGAAGGGGTTGCGGTCGGTCCGCAGCAGGACGGCGGGGACGCGGACGTCGAACAGCGACACGGATGGTTGTCCTTCGGATCGGGTCACCGGTGCGGGCCGGCGGAACACTCGAACGCCGTAGCGGGGGTGGCGTGACGCACCTTCATATGACTGGCTGTCAGTAGCGGGAGCAGCCCCGGAACGCGCGGAGAGAGGGAGCCGGCATGTCTCCAGAGCAGTCACGGGTCCTCCGTGCCGGGCGGCGCCCGGCATGGCTCGCGGCGGCGGTGGCGGTCTCCGCCGTCCTCGCGGCGACGGCCCCCGGACAGGCCGCCGACGACCCGGCCGCGGCGTCCCCGGCCCCGGCGGCACCCCCGTCCTCGGCGGCACCTCCGTCCTCGACGGCGCCCCCGGCCCCGGCGGCGCCCTCGGTCCCTCCGGCGCCCGAGCCGTCCCCGGCACCGTCCTCCGCCCCCTCCGCGCAGCCGCCCGCCGCCCCCGCCTTCGGCGCCTACCTCGACTACGGGCCGCTCGGGGTGGCGCGGACGGCGGAGCTGAGCGACTGGCTCGGCGGCACCCGGCTGCGCGTCGGCCACACCTATCTGCCCGGCGACCGCTGGAGCAACATCGAGGGCGCCCCCGGCTTCCTCGACGTGTGGGCCGACTGGCGGAACGGGCAGGCCGACCGGATGCTCGTCCTCAACGTGCCCATGCTGGAGCGCAACGAGGAAGGGCTCGACGACGACGAGGTGCGCGAGCTGCTGCGCCGGGGCGCCACCGGCGACTTCGACCACCCCTTCCGGCGGCTGGCCGAACGGCTGGTCGCCCTCGGCGTCCCGGACACCGTGCTGGTCCTCGGCTGGGAGATGAACGGCACCACGTACACCCACCGCTGCGGGCCCGACCCCGAGGCGTGGAAGGCGTACTGGAACCGCATCGTCACGGCGATGCGCGCGGTGCCGGGCCAGCGGTTCCGCTTCGACTTCGCGCCGAGCCGGGGCCGGGACGCCGTGCCCTGGACCGACTGCTACCCCGGCGACGACACCGTCGACATCGTCGGCATGGACGCCTACGACCAGCCACACGGCATGCCCTTCGAGGAGCAGGTCAGCGAGCCGTACGGGCTCCAGGCGCACGTCGACTTCGCGCGCGCCCACGGCAAGCCCGTCTCGTACCCGGAGTGGGGGCTGTTCCGCAACGGCGACAACGCCGCGTACATGCGGCGGATGCTGGCCTGGATGGAGGAGCACGGGGCGTTGTACCACACGCTCACCGACTACTGCCCGCACGGCGTCTGGCAGTGCGACGAGAACCCCCGCGCCGCCGAGGTCTACCGGTCCGTGCTGTCCGGCCGCGCCGACGCGGAGACCCCCGGGCCGCAGCGGCCCGCGCCCACGCCCACGCCCACGCCCGTGCCCACCGCACCGTCGCCGGCCGAGCCGGACCCGCGGCGGGAGCCGCCGGGCGGGTGCCCGGCGCTCGGCCTCGACCACTGGATCGTGCAGTGGCTCGGCGGGAAGCGGTGCCCGGGCCCGGACCGGTGGGCGCGGACCCGGTAGCGCCCCGGCCCGGCGGTCACCGGCCGCCGGCACCGTGGCGCTCCCTCCACCGGCGGCGCAGCTCCTTGACCCGGCGCCGCGCCGCCAGGTCGGCCAGGGCCGCCGCCAGCAGGGGCGCGGTGCGCCGCCGGGCCAGCAGCAGCCGCCCGTTGACCACCGGCTCCGGGCGCCAGTGCCGCTTGTACGGCTCGTCGCCGCGCAGCAGGCTCAGCACCTCCCGCTCCCCGGCGCACACCTGCTCGGCACTCGCGGCCAGCAGCATCGCCGCGACATCGGCACGGCTCTCCCGCAGCCGGGGGTGGGCGCCGTAGAGGTAGCCGCCGGCCAGCCGCCGCGACAGCAGCGTCACGTCGACCGCCACCACCTCGTCGTCCAGCCGGAACTCGGTCACCACCGCGTCCCCCGACCGCACCATCGGCCCCACCGCCCGCACCAGGTGCTCCCGGAACCGGGGCCGCAGGTGCTCGGCCGTCACCTTCCGGCCCTGCCACTGGAGCCGGTGCAGCTCCAGCAGCCGGCACAGCGCCGCGTCCGTCTCCTCGGGCAGCACGGGCCGGCTCTTGACGCCGAGCGCGTCCAGCCGGCGCAGCTTGGCGCGCACCCGCTGCCGGGCCTTGCCGGAGGGCAGCCGGGCGGTCAGTTCGTCCAGGGGGACGGCGGGCAGCTCCAGGCAGAGGGAGTCGGCCACCCGGCGACGCGGACCGCGCCACCGCTCGTAGACCCGTTCGGCGGCGCCGCCGGGCCGCACCTCGCGCAGGTCGATCAGCGCGGTGCGCGCGGCCGAGGCCAGCCCGGCGGTGAGCGCCGCCGCCGCGCGCGGGCCCCGCTCGTCGTCCAGCAGGACGTCCCCGTAGTCCGAGACCGCGCCGCCCAGCGGCACCAGCGCGGGCACCGGCCGCGACACCAGGGTCAGCGGGGCCGCGCCCACGAGGTCCCGGCCGTCGTGGACGAGGACCAGCCGCAGCCGGCCGGGGCGGCCGTACGAGCGCCACCAGGCGTACAGCCAGGCGTGGCTCTGGAACGGGGTGGCCGCCGCGCACCGCCGGTACAGCCGCCCCCACTCGTCGGCCAGCCCGGCGAACACGCGCCCGTCGGTGACCAGCTCCGTCGTGTACGTCACCGCGGTGCGCGGACGCCGGCGGCGGCCGGGGCGGGGGAGGGCCCGGGGACGGCGGCCGGCTCCCGGCCCGGCGGGTCCCCGGCGGTCCGGCGCGGGCGGACCAGCAGCGCCAGGCCGCCCAGCAGGCCGCCCGCGCTCAGCCCGACCAGGCCGGTCACCGCGGGCGAGGCCGTCGACGGCTCGGCGGGCTCGGTGGCGCGGGCGAACCGGCGCAGGGTGACCCGGGTGCCGGCGGCGGAGTCCCTGGCGTGCCGGGTCAGGGCGCGGGTGACGGCGTCGGCCATGTCGGCGGCCAGGTCCGGGCGGGCGGAGGTGGCGCTGACGGAGACCATCGGGGCGTCCGGCGAGGTCTCGGCCCGTACGCTCGCCCGCAGTGTCGCCACCGGCACTCCCGCCCACACCTGGGCGTCCCCGAGCACGGCGAGCTGGGTGGCGACCCGGCCGTAGGCCTGGGCGAAACCCAGCGCGGCGGCCGGGTCGGAGCCCTTGCCGGGGACGGCGACGACATAGCTGGTGGCCGTGTACTGCGGGGTCCGGACCAGTCCGTACGCGCCGCCCGCGAGGCCGCCGGCGAGCGCGCCGGCGACCAGCAGCGACCAGGGGGGCAGGGCGCGGAGGCGGGACCGGACGGCGGCGGGCCGCCGGCGCCCGGCCCCGGCGGCGGCACCGGGCGCGGAACGGTCCTCGGACAGGTGCTCGGTCATACGGGGCTGACCTCCTGGGGCGCGGGGCGGGCGGCGGGGGACGAGGGGCGGGCGAGGAGGCCGGCGTAGAGGCCGGCCAGCCGGTCGGCGGCGCGCGTGACGCAGTAGTGCCGGGCGGCCGGCGGGGCGGTGCGCGGGCCGGGGCCGAGCGCCCGCAGCCCGGCCAGGGCCGCGGCGAACTCCGCCTCGCCGCCGCGCACCCGGCGGGCCAGCGGCGCCGCGCCCGGCGGCAGGTCCTCGACGGCCGGGCAGGAGGCGTACGCCACGGGCAGCCCCGCCGCCAGCCCCTCCACCACCGCGAGCCCGAACGCCTCCTCCGGGGACGGCGCGGCGAGCGCGTCCATCGCGCAGAGCAGGGCGGGCAGGTCCGGGCCGGGGGAGCCGTCGGGGACGTAAGGGCGTTCCCCGGCGAGCAGGACACGGTCGGCCACCCCGGCGGCGTGCGCGGCGCGGCGCAGCGCGTGCTCCTCGGGGCCGCCGCCGACCAGCAGCAGCCAGCAGTCCTCGGGGAGCAGGGCCAGGGCCCGGACGAGGACGCCGAACCGCTTGCCGCCGACCAGCCGGCCGACGCCGCCGACGACGTACGCGTCCTCCGGCAGCCCCAGCCGGCGGCGGGTGCGGTGCCGGGCGACCGGGTCGAAGCGGAACCGTTCCAGATCGATGCCGTTGGGGACGACGTGGACGCGGGAGGCGGGTACGCCCCAGCGGGCGAGCCGGGCGGCGACCGTGGGGGAGACCGCGACGGTGGCGCTGCCGAGCCGCTCCCCGGCCCGGTACAGCGCCCGGACGCCCGGGGACAGGCGGCGGCCCTCGATCCGGGTGTCGCCGAGGGAGTGCTCGGTGGCGACGACCGCGCGGACCCCGGCGAGGCGGGCGGCGAGCCGGCCGTAGAGGCAGGCCCGGTAGAGGTGGGTGTGGACCAGGTCGTAGCCGCCGGCCCGGATCAGCCGGGTCAGCCGGGGCAGCGCGGACAGGTCCCGGTTGCCGGCCATGCCGAGGTGGACCACGCGCACCCCGTCGGCGCGCAGCCCGTCGGCGACCGCGCCGGGGTTCTCCAGCGTCACGACGTCGCAGCGGACCGGCAGATGGCGCAGCAGCAGCCGCAGCTGCTGCTCGGCGCCGCCGGTGCCGAGGCCGGTGATGATGTGCAGCACCCTCACGTCGCCGCCCATGTCACACCCCCGCCGCGGGACGCCGCCGCAGCCGGTGCAGCCGGGTCTTCAGCAGCAGCCGCACGGCCGTGTCGCGCTGCCCGATGTGCACCCGCGGCAGGGCGTACGGGCCGGTCAGCGGGCCGGGGTCGACGGCGCAGGCGTACCCGTACCCGGCGGCCCGCACGGCGTCCACCGCGCGGGCGTCGACCCTGCCGTACGGGTAGCAGAAGCCGGTCACCGCGGTGCCGGTCAGCTCGGTCAGCCGGTTCCGGCTGGCGGCGGTCTCGGCGCGCAGGGCGCGGTCGCCGGCCCGGGTCAGGTCGGTGTGGGTGAGGCCGTGCGAGCCGATCTCCACGCCCTCGGCGGCGGCCCGGCGGACCCCGTCGGCGGTCAGCAGCGGCTTGCGCGGGCCGAGTTCGTCCCAGGCGTTGTCGCCGCCGAGCCGCCCGGCGAGGACGTACAGGGTGGCGCCGCAGCCCCAGCGGCGCAGCAGCGGCAGGGCGTGCTCGGTGAAGTCGGCGTAGCCGTCGTCGAAGGTCAGCCCGACCAGACCGCGGGCCGTGCCCCGGGCGCGGGCGGCCAGCAGCTCGGCCACGGACACGCCGCGCAGCCCGCGCCGGCGCAGCCAGCCGAGCTGCGCGTCCAGCCGGGCGGGCGTGACGGTGACGCCGTACGGGTCGTCCCGGCAGTCGTCGACGGAGTGGTACATCGCCACCCAGGGCACGGACGCGGTACGGGCGCCCGCGCCGGCGGGGGCGTCAGCGGCGGGGACGGAAGCGGCGGTTGCTGCGGATGCGGCCATGGCGGTGCCTCCGGGGAAGGGAGCGGACGGATGCGAGGACGGACGCGGGGGCGCCGGTCAGGCCCTGGACGCCCAGGGCCCGGCCGGACAGGACGAAGACGCCGGCGGAGACCGCCGCGCCGGCGGCGAGGGCGAGAGCGGGGGAGGAGGCCGGGACCCGGGCCGCGGCCCAGGCGCCCGCGCCCGCCGCCGCGCCGGCCGCCGGGACCGGACGGGCCAGGTCCAGCAGGACCCGCCGGACGCGGACGGGGACGCTGCGCGGGCCCAGCCCGGCCAGCAGCAGGGCGGCGGTCACGGTGATGCCGGCGGCGTTGGCGGCGGCGAGGCCCACCGCGCCCCACACGCCGGCCAGTGCCGCGCCGGCCCCGGCGGTGACGGCGAGGCCGGCGGCCATCGCGGCGAGCGGGTACCAGCTGGCCCGCCCGGCGCAGAAGTAGGACCGGGCCAGCGCGCCCACCACGGTCTGGCCGAGCAGCCCGAGGGCGTAGACGCGCATGACCGCGCTGGTCGCCGCCGTGTCCGCGGCCGTGAACGCGCCCCGCTCGAAGAGCAGCCCGAGGAGCCGCGGGGCGCAGGCGACGACCACGGCGGCGCCCAGCAGCACCAGGGCGGCGGCCACGGCCACGTCCCGTTCCACCCGGGCGCGGGCCCGCGCGGTGTCGCCGTCGGCCAGCGCCCGCGCCACCACCGGGTAGGTGACCGTGCACAGCATCAGCGACAGCGTCATCGGGATTTGCGCCACCTTCTGCGCGTAGTTCAGGTGGGAGATGGCACCCGCGGACAGCCCCGAGGCGAGGAAGCGCTCGACGACGACCTGCGCCTGCCGGCACAGCGCGAACAGCAGCACGGTCGCCACGAGGCCGAGGGCGGCGGCCCGGGCGCCATCGGCGACGGCACCGGCGGCCTCGCCGTCCTCGCCCCGGCGGCGCAGCCGGCCCACCAGCGAGGGCAGTTGGACGGCCACCATCAGACAGCCGCCCACCGCGACCCCGGCCGCCGCCGCGCGCACCCCCCACGCCCCGGCGCCCAGGACCATCGTCGCGATGATGCCGGTGTTGTACGCCACGTAGATCGCCGCCGGCACCGGGAAGAGCCGGTGCGCGCGCAGGGCCGCGCTGCAGTAGCCGGCCAGTCCGAAGCTCAGGACGCAGGTGGCGGTGAGGCGGGTGCAGTCCACCGCGAGGGCGTGCTCGGACAGGCCGGGAGCCAGGAGCCGGACCAGCGGCGACGCCACTGCGGCGATCAGCGCGCCGGCCGCCGCACAGGCCAGCGCCAGCCGGGGCAGGGTGGCGGCGACCAGCGAGCGCACCGGATCGCCGGGCGCGCCCGCCGCCCGCCGGGCCAGCGCCAGGCTGAACATCGGGACCAGCGCGAAGGCCAGCCCCTCCTCGATCAGCAGGGTGGCCGCGAACTCCGGGACGGTCCACGCCACCAGGAAGGCGTCCGTCCCGCTCCCGGCCCCGAACAGCCGCGCCAGCGCCTGGTCCCGGACCAGCCCCAGCACCGACCCGGCGACCGAGAGCACGGCGGTGACGACGGCGGCCCGCGCGAGGACGCGGCCGGCGGGGGGTGCCTCCGGCGGTGCGGGAGCGTCGGCGGGCGCGGCATCGGCCGCAGCGGCCGTCATCGGGCGTCCTCCCCGGCAGCCAGCGCCCAGTGGGCCGCGAGGCCGAGGGAGACGGCCGTCAGCACGGTCGAGGGGCCGCCGATGTCGGCGTAGGCGAAGTCCGTCAGCTGCCACACCAGCAGCCCGCAGGCGACCAGACCGGCGCACGGCGGGGACCCGGCGGCACCGGCACCCGCCCCGGTTCCGCGCCGCCGTGCCGGCCGCAGCCGGCGCAGCCCCAGCGCCAGCAGCGCCAGCCAGCTCCCGGCCAGGGCCGTCAGCCCCAGCAGGCCCTGCTCGGCGAGGACCAGCAGGTACATGTTGTGCGGGGAGAGCAGCGGCTGCCGTACGTACCCGGCGCCCGCGCCGTCCGTCTCACTGCCCGAGGACAGCGCCAGCGAGGCGTGCGAGTCCCGCTCGGCGGGGAAACCCTTGAGCCCCACCCCGGTCACCGGCCGCTCCCGCCACATGCCGGCCGCCGCCGACCACATCGTGTACCGGTCCGTCACCGACCGGTCGGGCGCGTCCGCGACCTGGGCGATGCTGCCGACCCGCTCCTGGAGCATCGCCGTCCCCACCCCGAACCCGCCGACCAGCACCACCCCCGCCGCGAGCAGCGCCGCCCCCACCGCCAGCGCCCGCCGCACGCCGGCGAGCAGCAACTGGGCCGCACAGGCCACCGCGGTGGCGATCCACGCGCCCCGGCTGAAGGAGAACGCGAGCGGCGCCAGCAGCGCCACCGCGCACCCGGCCGCGACCGCCCGTTCCCGCACCGGCCCCCGGCCCAGCGCCAGCCCCACCGCGCACACCAGTCCCAGCGACACCACGGTCGCCATCCCCATCACGTCCTGCGCCCCGAAGGTCCCCACCGCCCGCACCTGTTCCCCCTGGTACGAGGCGCCCGTCCCGGTGACGTACTGGTGCGTGCCGACCGCCCCCTGGTACAGCGCCAGCCCGGTGCACGCCCACGCCAGCAGCCGTACGTCACCCGGCCCCCGCGCCAGCAGCACCACCGCCGCCGGGACCAGCACGAAGACCTGGAGGTAGCGTCCGAGCCCGCCCAGCGCCGCCCCCGGCGACGCGGCGCCCGCCGCCGCGACCGCGAGCCCCAGGACCGGCAGCCCCAGCACCACGGTGGCGGTACGGGACAGCGGGCGCCGCCGCTCCCGTACCAGCCGGGCCGCGCAGTACAGCACCACCAGCGCCGACACCGCGTCGGCCGGATGCGCGCCGCTCCCGCCGGCGGCCGGCCCCGGCGGCACGGCCAGCAGCGCGACGACGGCCACCACGGCGGCCGCCGGCGGGACCTTCCACGGCGGGACGGCGGCGCGGGGCAGGGCGAGGCTCACCGGCTCAGCTCCCCGTGGGACGCACGAGCGCGACGGCCGTGCGCAGCAGGATGCACACGTCCCGCCAGAGCGACCAGTCGTCGATGTAGGCGTTGTCGTGCCGGGCCCGGTCCTCGATCGAGGTGTCCCCGCGCAGCCCCTTGACCTGGGCGAGCCCGGTCAGCCCCACGGGCATCCGGTGCCGGGCCGCGTACCCCGGGTGGCTCTGGCTGAACTGCGCCACGAAGTAGGGGCGTTCGGGGCGGGGGCCGACCAGGCTCATGTCGCCCCGGAAGACGTTCCAGAGCTGCGGCAGCTCGTCCAGCGAGGTCCGCCGCAGGAAGCGGCAGAAGCGCGGCATCCGCTGTTCGTCGGCCACGCTCCACCGGGTCGCCGCCTCGTGCGCGTCGGCCGGGCGGTGGGTGCGGAACTTCAGCAGCGTGAACGGCCGTCCGTGCCGGCCGACGCGCTCCTGCCGGAAGAGGACACCGGGACCGGCGCTGACCCGCAGCCCCGCCGCGCAGGCCAGCAGCAGCGGACCGGCCAGCAGCAACAGCGCCCCGGAGACGGTCACGTCCAGCGCCCGCTTCCGCGCGCCGCCGGTCCGCGTGCCGCCGTACGACAGCCGCCGGCACCGGAATCCGGCCAGCCGCTGCCACCCGTGCGGGGCCGGCGCCCCCGGCGGTTCCGCGTCCAGCTCCCACACCGCGCACCCCGACTCGGCCAGCGCCCGCAGCGACGGGCCCTGCCGCACGGGACGCACCACGAGGACGTCCCGTACGCCGTCCCGGACCACCGCCCGGAGGGCCTCGTCGCCCGGCGACAGCACCGGCGGCCCCTCGCCGCCGTCCGGCGCGTCGGTGACGATCCCGACCGGCCGCACCCCGCACGTCCGGTCGCGCAGCAGCGCGGCGGCCACCTGCCGCGCGGTCGCGGCCGGCCCCACGACCAGCGCCGCCCGCGGCCGCGCGCGCAGCGCCCGGCGCCGCCGGTGGCGCACCGCGCCGCGCGCCGCGCACCCCGCCGCCGTCTGCGCGGCGAACCCCAGCAGCAGCACTGGCGCGGCCAGCGCGTGCCGCGGGTCGTACGCCGCCGCCAGCGCCGCCAGCGCCAGCCAGGCCACCGCGGTCCGGGCGCCCAGGGCGGGCAGTTCGTCCAGCACGCCCGGCAGCTGCCCGGCGCCCGGCGCCGGCCCGCCCCCGGACGGCCGCAGCAGCAGGGAGAAGGCCACCAGCAGCGCCGCGGACAGCGGCGGCCGGGCCACGCCGACGAGGGCCAGGGCGCCGGTCAGCGCGCCGACCGTGTCCGCGAGGAGCAGCGGCAGCGGCGAGGGGGCCGGGGACGCCGGGGGCGCCGGGCGCCCGGCGGGGAAGGGGAGCGGGGCCGGGCTCGTCCGTGGCGGCAGGACCGACACGGGGGAGCCGCCGAGGTCCGGCTGTCCGGCGGGGCTGGGGACGGTGCTTTCCGCGGTCACGAGTGGACGGACTCCCTGCGCTCGCTGTGCCTGCCGTCCTCCGTGAACCCGGAGGAGGCCCCCGCGCCACCGGCCACCGGGGCGTGGCCGACGGGGGTGGGGGGTGGGGTGCGGGTGATCGGACGGTCGTCCGCGGGGGTGCGGGGCGGGGTGCCGACCGCGGGGCCGGGGGCGGGAACGGCGGGGGTGCCGGGTGTGCCGGGTGGTGGGGTGCCGGTCACCGAGGCGTCCCCGGCGGGCGGGCGCTCCGGAGCACCGGCCGCCGCCGGGCCGGTGCCGGGGGGCGCGTGGTGGGCGGGGCGGCGCGGTGCCGGGCCGGCGTCGAGGGGCGTGCGGGCAGCGGCGCGGCTCCGCGGCTCCGCGCCCCCGGTCAGCAGCGTGCGGTACAGCTCCGTGACGGCGGCGGCCGTGCGGCGTACGTCGTGGGCGGCGAGCACGTGCGCCCGCCCGCGCCGGCCCAGCGACGCCCCCAGGGGCGCGTCGAGCAGCAGCGCGCTCACCGCGTCCGCCAGCGCCGCCGGGTCCCCGGGCGGGATAAGGCAGTGCGGGACGAGCGCCGGGGGCAGGCACTCCCGCGCGCCGTCCACGTCCGTCACCACCACCGGCCGGCCGCAGGCCATCGCCTCCAGCGGTGCCAGCGCCATGCCCTCCCAGCGGGACGGCAGGACCACCAGACCGGCCGCCCGGTACCAGGGCACCGGGTCCTCGACCGCCCCCGCGAACCGCACCGACGCGGGCGCCGCGGCCGCCAGCCGCTCCCGGTCGGGACCGTCACCGACCAGCACCAGCCGGGCCCCGGGGACCTTCTCGGCGACCCGCGGCCACGCCGCCAGCAGCACGTCCTGCCCCTTCTGCCGGCACAGCCGTCCCACGCACACCACCAGCGGCCCGTCCGCCTCACCGTCCCCGGCCGGCAGCGGCGGACGTACGGCGGGGGCGGCCGGGCCGGGGGAGAAGCGGTCCGGGTCCACACCGTTCGGGATCACCGCCCACCGGGCGCGGACGCCCGCCAGCGCGCCCCGCAGCCGCTCCCCCTCGCTGACGCACACCACTCGCGCCGCCCACCGCGCCCCCCGGCGCTCCCAGCCGAGCGCCAGCCCGGCCGCCACGCCCCGGACCGCCTCGAACGACCAGGCGTGCGGCTGGAAGACCGTCGGAATCCGCCCCCGTACGGCGAGCCGCCCGGCGAGACCGGCCTTCGCGCTGTGCGCGTGCACCAGGTCGGGCCGGACGGCGCCGATCACCGCCGAGAGCCGCCGCACCTCCGTGACCGTCGCGGGACCGGGCGCGCGGACCGCCCCCCAGGGCCGTACGTCCGCGCCCAGCGACCGCAGCGCGGCGGCCGTCGCGCTCTCCGGACAGGCGACCACGACATCGAGACCGGCCGCGAGCTGAGCGCGGGTCAGGTCCGCCAGCACGCGGGCGACCCCGCCGTCCACCGGCTGGGTGATGTGCAGGACCCGCGGTCGAGGGCGGTCGGTCGGTGACTGGTGCATGCGCGACTTCCTCGGAACGGGCCGGAGACCGGCCGGTCACCACCCGGGTCCGTCCGCCGGTGCGTCGGACGGTGAGGACTGTAGCCGCTTTACGGACTAATCCGGAGAAACCGGAAAAGTGTGTCGGATCGGTGAAAGGGCACCCCCGGGGAGATCACTCCATTGGCGGCACAACTCGCGCGGGCGCCACGCGTTGACACTGCGCCGGGCATCCCGCCCGCATGTTTGTGTCAACCCCAAGGAGCACCTCTCCATGTCGCGTATCGCGAAGGGCCTGGCCCTGACCTCCGTCACCGCCGCCGCGGTGGCGGGCACCGCCGGTGTCGCCGCCGCCGATGCCGGCGCGCAGGCCGCCGCCGCCCACTCCCCGGGCGTGCTGTCGGGCAACGTTCTGCAGGTTCCGGTCCACATCCCGGTCAACGTCTGCGGCAACACCATCGACATCATCGGTCTGCTGAACCCGGCGTTCGGCAACGAGTGCGAGAACGACTGACGTCGGCTCGTTCGCACCGTACCGGCCGTCCGTGCCGCGGTTCCCCCGCGGCCGGGCGGCCGTCCGCGTCACCCCCTTCCCTCGTTTCCCCGTTCTCCCGCCTGCCTCGAATGGGGGGCGGCGCACCCGACCCGGCGGACGGGTCGTGACACGCCCCCGACCAGGCAGGAAGCGGCGGTCGCGGAAACCGGCCGGGCACACGGAGCAACCGCTCGGTTGCAGGGAGTGGACGGCGATTCCACGGTGGGCACACCATCCGACGCACCACCGAAAGGAACCCCCATGCGTCTGCCCGCACGGCGTATCGCCGCTTCCGCACTCTGCGCCGGCCTCGTGCTCGGCGTCACCGCACCGGTCGCCATGGCGGCCGACGGCGGCACGGTCCGGGAGCGCGCCACGTCCCAGGCGCCGTTGCCCGACACCGGCGAGCTGCGCGACCAGGCCAAGGACCTCGGCCTGATCGGCAGCGTGCTCAGCCCCGTCGCCGACCTGATCGAGGCCGTCATCGGGTCCGGCAGCGGCCGGCTCTCGCAGACCCAGGCGGACCAGCACGCCCAGGCCGTCCGCGAGGCGCTCGCCCAGGCGAACGCGTCGGGCACAGCCGCCAAGCCGAACGCGAACTCGCCGGCCCGTCCCCCGGCCGCCACCACCCCGAACGGCACGGCCCAGGGCGCCGACGCGCCGACCACGCTGCCGGCCCGCTCCGACGCCCCGGCCGCCGACCTCGCCGCCCGGGCGACGAGCGGGCTCCAGAAGCAGGTCGACGCCCTGATCCGGGCCAGTGTCGCCGGCGACACCGAGCAGGTCCGCCCGGCCGCCGACAAGGTCGTCACCAGCGCCGTCAACGTCATCGCCGCCACCCTGGCCGCCGGCCGGCTGCCCGCGCCCGACCTGGCCGGTCTGCCGCAGGCGTCGCGCGACTGACGGTTCGCGGAGAACAGCGGGGACGCGTTGTGCCGGCCTTCCCTTCCGGGCCGGCACAACGGCATGCGGGACCGCGGTCCGGCATCCGGACTCTCATATGAGAAAAAGAGGCGGGAGTTTCCGCACTGCGCGGGAGTCGTTGGGCACGGCGTCAGAATTCCCCCGGCGACACCGGTCGCCGAAGAAAGGAACACGATGAAGTCGCTGAAGGCCGCCGCTGTCCTCGCCGGAACCCTGGTCGCCGCCTCAGCCGCCGCGCCCGCCTTCGCCTACGACCCCGCCGACACCGCCGCCCTCACGCCGACCAGCCTCAACGGCGCGGTGAACGCGCTCACCGCGGGCCCCGCGCTCGACCCGATGCCGATCAAGCACCAGTCCCGCCAGTCGAACCTGCTGGACACCGAGAACAAGGACTCCGTGCTGCACGACGTCAAAGGCGCGACCTCGAAGCTGAACTCCAAGGGCGGGCTGCTCGGCGGTCTTCCGCTCGGCCGCTGAATCCCGGCCGTCCCCGTTCGTTCCGCGTACGCCGCGAAAGCGCGGGCCGCGGGGCTTTCGCCGTCGCGGCTCGCGGGCCCCTGCGCGGCCCTCCGCTTTCACGGTTTCCGCTTTCACGGTTTCCGCTTTCGCAGCCGGGCGCCCCGGAGGGACCGCGCCACGTCGAGGGCCGGCCCCGACTCCTGCCGCGCCTCGGCGGCGACGGCTTCGCCCACGCCGGCCTGGACGCCCCCGCCTCCGGCCTGCGGGTCCTGACGCCGGGACTGTCGGCGGACGTCCCGCTCAGCGCGCCGCGCGCCGGGGCGTTCGGCCTGCCGGCGGCCCGGCCCAGGCGGGCGGGCCGGCCCCCAGGGTGCGCACGGTGCCGACGGCCGGCCTGGGCGCCGGTCCGGGCCTGGAGGCCACCCCGCGCCCGGCCTCCTCGGCGGACCCCGCGTCCCCGTCCGGCCCACCGGCGGTGACCACGCGGGCCGCCGCCCGGTTACCGGTACGTACCCGACCGAACCGGACGAGGAGCCCGCACATGGCCGTCAGCGCGCCGAACGCACCCACCGAGACCCCTGTCCCCGCGGCACCGGAACCAGCGCTCCCCACCAGACGGGGCGTCATCCGGCGGCTGCTCCTCCCCGCCGCGCTCGCCACGGCCGCCGTCCCCGCGGCTTCGGCCGTCTCCCGTGCCACCCGGCCGGACACCGCCGCCCCGCACCTCGCCGACGGTCCGCAGGGCACCGTCTTCGAGGAGACCTACCGGGGCCGCCGTATCCGCGGCGTCCGGCCGGCCGCCGGCGCCGGGGCCTGGCACGTCACCGTGGACGACCGGCCCCTGCACCTCATGCGCCGCGCCGACGGCACCTGGCTGACGATGGTCGACCACTACCGCTCGTACGCCACCCCGCTCGACGCGGCCCGCGCCGCCGTGGACGAACTCGGCCCCGGCCGGCACCTGCGCGAGACGGGCCCCCACACGGGAGGCGGGCATGGCGTACACGCGTAAGGACGTCAGCACCCTGACGAAGGCCGAACGGCGGCGTTTCGTCGGGGCGCTGCTGGAGATCAAACGCCGCGGCGAGTACGACGAGTTCGTCCGCATCCACATCGAGTACTACGTCTCCGACGGCGAGGACGGCCTGCGCACGGCCCACATGGCGCCGTCCTTCCTCCCCTGGCACCGGCGGTTCCTGCTGGATCTGGAGCGGGCGCTGCGCCGCGTGGACTCCTCCGTGACGGTGCCGTACTGGGACTGGACGAAGAACCGCTCGGCCACGGCCGCGCCCTGGACGGCCGACCTCCTCGGCGGCACCGGCCGCCCCTCCGACCAGCGGGTGACGACCGGGCCGTTCGCCCACGCGGAGGGCAACTGGACGCTGACGGAGAACGTGACCGACACCGAGTTCCTCACCCGGGACCTCGGCCGCCGCCGCGACCCGATCCAGCTGCCCACCAGGAGCGACCTGGAGTGGGCCCTGAAGGACCCCGTCTACGACACCGCCCCCTGGGACTCCACCGCGGGCAAGGGGTTCCGCAACAAGCTGGAGGGATGGGGCAGCGGACGCGGCAGCGCCTCCTGGCGCAACCACAACCGGGTGCACCGCTGGGTCGGCGGCGCCATGCTCGGCGGCGCCTCCGTCAACGACCCCGTCTTCTGGCTGGTGCACGCCTTCGTCGACCTCCAGTGGTCCCGCTGGCAGCGGCGGCACGGCCGGCCCCGCTACCTCCCCGCCGAACCGCCCGGCCGGGGCAGCGCCCAGCACGGCCGGATCGTGGCCCGGCACGAGCGGCTCCCGCCGTGGGACACGACCCCCGACGAACTGGAGGACCACAGCCGGATCTACCGGTACGCCTGACCGCCCGGGGAACGCGGCAGGGCCCCGGCGCGCTACACGCCGGGGCCCTGCCGTGCGGGGTGCGGGGTCAGCGGCCGTAGCCGTGGCCGCCCTTGTGCTCGTCCTTCTCCTCGCAGGAGTTGCCGAACGCCGGGTTCAGCAGGCCGATCACGTTGATGGTGTTGCCGCAGATGTTGATCGGCACGTCGACCGGGATCTGGACGACGTTGCCGGACAGGACGCCCGGGGAGCCGATGGCGGCACCCTGCGCGCCAGCGTCCGCCATGGCCAGGCCGGCGCCGCTGATGACCACGGCACCGGTGCCGAGGACGACACCGGCGGCCTTCGCGATGCGAGACATCACGTTCTCCTTCTGACTCGGGGGAAGCGCGACGGCCGGGGTTGCCGCCGCACTTGTCGTTCAACGCCGCGACGCGGGGGCTGGTCACGGCGGAACCGCCCGGATCACCCTTCTCGAACAGCGCGGAAATTCGCTCCGTGTCCGGCGGGGGTCTTGGCTAGCCTCCCCGCATGACAACCGAGACCGGTGACCCGTCGTCCCCGCTGCCGCGCCTGGCGGCCCTCCTCGCCGACGAGGGCCGGGTGCGCGCCTTCGCGGCCGTGGCCCTCGGCGCGGGCAGCGCCGAGCGCGTCGCCGCGACGGCCGGACTGTCCCCGAAGGAGACGGCCGCCGCCCTGCGCCGGCTGCGGGACGGCGGCGTGGTGGCCTTCGACGGCGACGGGGCGCTCACCGTGGCCCACGACCGGCTCCGGGAGGCCGCCCGGACGGACCGCCCGGCCCCCGCGGCAGCCGTCGACGGCGACGCGCGGACGGACGGGGCGGCCAAGGCCGACCTGGTGGTGCGGACCTTCGTCCGGGACGGCCGGCTGCTCCGGCTGCCCGCCCGGTGGACGCGTAAGAAGCTGGTACTGCGCCACATCGCCG
Source organism: Streptomyces daghestanicus (assembly GCF_020521275.1). Taxonomy (NCBI): domain Bacteria; kingdom Bacillati; phylum Actinomycetota; class Actinomycetes; order Kitasatosporales; family Streptomycetaceae; genus Streptomyces; species Streptomyces daghestanicus. The sequence goes on from NZ_BNDX01000016.1 coordinate 552,420, forward strand.
AACGCACCTTCGAGCCCGGCGTGGAGTACCCCGAGCGCGTCGTCGACGAGAAGCTGCGGGCCTGGTGCGAGGAGGGCGACGTCGACCATGTGACGCTCCGGCGGCACCTCGTGGACCTGGACCACCTGCGCCGCAGCGGCGGCGTCTACCGGCGTCCCCACCCCGCGCGGGACACCCGCACCGCCTGACCGGCGGGACACCCGCACCGCCTGACCGGCGGGGGCTCAGGGCAGCCGTCGTACGGGGGAGCCGGCGAGGAACGCCTCGATTGCCTCGACGGCCTGGCCGTAGTACGTCGCGTAGTTGCCGCGCGTCACGTACCCCAGGTGGGGTGTGGCGAGCAGCCGGGGCGCGGTCCGCATCGGATGGTCCGCCGGCAGCGGCTCGGTGTCGAAGACGTCGACGCCGGCGCCCGCGATGCGGCCCTCGCGCAGGGCCGCGAGCAGCGCGTCCTGGTCGACGATGGCCGCGCGCGAGGTGTTGACCAGATACGCGGTCGGCTTGAGGAGCGCGAGTTCGGCGGCGCCGAGCAGGCCGCGGGTGCGCTCGCCGAGGGCGAGGTGGACGGAGACGAAGTCGCTCTCCGCGAGCAGCGCCTCCTTGGACGGGGCGAGGTCGACACCGACCTCGTCGGCGTGCTCCCGGGTGAGGTTCTGGCTCCACGCGCCGACCCGCATCCCGAAGGCGAGGCCGACCCGCGCGACCCGGCTGCCGATCTTGCCGAGGCCCAGCAGTCCCAGCCGGCGGCCGTGCAGATCGGCGCCCACGGTGCGCTGCCAGGGCCCGCCGGCGCGCAGCCCGTTGCTCTCCTCGACGAGGCCGCGCGCCAGCCCGAGCAGCAGCGCCCAGGTCAGCTCGACGGGCGGGGCGGAGGAGGAGGCCGTCCCGCACACGGTGACGCCGTGCCGTTCGGCGGCGGCGTGGTCGATGACGCTGTTACGCATGCCGGAGGCGACGATCAGTTTCAGCCGGGGCAGCCGGGCGATCAGCGACCCGGGGAACGCGACCCGCTCGCGCAGGGTGACCACGATGTCGGCGTCGGCGAGTGCCGCGGCCAGCGCGTCCTCGTCGGGCAGGTGCGTGTCGAGGGGGACGACGTCCACCCGGTCCCGCAGCGGCGACCAGTCGGCCGCCTCGGTCGCCACCCGCTGGAAGTCGTCCAGGACGACACAACGCAACCGCACGCGGCGGCTCCCTCCCCGGTCTTCCCGGCACTCCGCATTTCCCGGACGAACGAGCGGTGGCGCCCCCCCCAATGGCAGGACCCGAACCTGTGAGAGCGTCGAGAAGGCGTCCGTCCCCTCGTGGTGCGCACCCCGCTCCGAGCCGCGCCGACCCGTTGAACTGGTGATGCCCCAGTGCGGCTGGGAGACATCTGGGGAGACCGCGCCCTTCCGGCAAGCCGGGGGGTGGCTCCCCATGGGGCGACATGGCATCGCCGATATCTTCACATGACTCAAGGCCGTAGGGGAAAGATCCATCCTCTCGCGGCGTAGGAACCGGCCTTCGGATCGCACCGGCCATCGTGGAGTACGAGCCGTCGGGCCGGGGGACGGGCGGTACCGCCACTGCGCCGCCACCTACGGAGTGGCCACCCGTGACCTCCCCACGTTCACGCGGCGTGAGCCACTCCTCCGTGTCGAACAACCACGATGTCCGAATCATCGCCGCCGAAGACCGCGAGGTGTCGGCTCAGTTCTTCCGCCGGCTGTCGGAAGCCCTGAAGCGCCGTCCTGGGGCCCGTTCGCCGGCATCCGGCTCCCCGACGGCGTGCTGCTTCAGCTCGCCGAGCCACCGGTGGAGATCCGGATGCGGCATCACGTGTTCCTGGTCGACGACGAGTTGTTCGACCGCGCGTATCAGCGGCTGTGTGAGCGCGGCATCGAGCACTGGGCCGATCCGTGGAAGCGGCGCCCGAGCGGCATCACCAGCGAGCACGCCGGTCGCGGGGCGTACTTCGCGGACCGTCAACGCCGCGGGCGGGGGCAACGTCGTCCTCGCGTCGGGCTGCACGTACACCGTCACCGCGGCCCCCCAGCGGTGACGGGAACGGCCCCGACGCCCTCCCGGTCATCGCCACCACCATCACCCCCACCGGTGACGACAGCACCGTCACCCGCTCGACGGCACCGCTCACCCCCGCCGTCCGTATCGCCAAGGGGCGCCGGCGGCGGCGACCTCACCTCCAAGGGCGATCCCCTCAGCAAGGACAGGGCCGCCACGGACGGCGGCGGCGTCCCCAACCTCGGTGCCGTCCCCCACGCCGGTCCGCTCACCGGCAACAGCCCACCGGGCAAGGGCGGCGGACTCGCCAGCAAGGACATCGTGTCCCCCATGGCGGGAGCGACGGCGACCTTCACGGGCGGCACCGTCTCGGACAACACCTGCACCGGCCGGGGCGGGGGCATCCACAACGGCCTCCCAGGGCGGTGGCATGGCAGCGCCGCCAAGACTCCACCGCAACCACTCTGTGCAGCACACCTGTCAGTGCCGACACTGCGCTGCCCCCGGCCGGCGGCGACTACCGCGAAACAGCACCATGACCCTCACCCCGGTCGGCCGCGTCCCCCGACAACTGCGTCGGCGGTTCCCCCGCGGTCCCCGGCCGCGTCGCCTGACGTACGGCCATGAGGGTCAAAGGGTGACTGGAGACCCTGACAGAGGAGTCCAAAGCGTGCTGTGACGGATAACGTCATGTGAATCAGTGTTTCCGTCCATATGGTAGGAGTGGTGATGGGACTGCCCGTCGTCGGTGGTTTGCTCGACAGCGTGATCGGCATCGCTCTCGGTGCGGTGAACGGCATCGCGCCTCAACTCGGAGCCCTTCTGGCCGGCCTGGGCCTAGGGCTCTGAGCGGTCCGACGCGAGGTTCGCTGTCCGCCCGCAGGGTGGAGGGCGCCGTCGGCGAGGAGAACGCGAGGTGCCGGCCGCGATCCGCTTCGCGGGCACCGCGGCCGCCGCGAGCAGAAGACCGCCGGCGGACTCCGGTCGACCCTGGGTGCCCAGTCCGTCCCGCGGACCGGGCACCGCCTCCGCCGAGCTGTACCGGGCCTTCGACCACGACGCCGAGGTCAACAAGGCGGCTCTCGCCCGTGACGGCAAGCTGACCATGCCGGTCCTGGCGACCGGCGGAGCGGGCCACGACTATGCGGCAATGGCCGGCGACATGATGCGCGAACACGCCGACGACGTCACCCACACCATCGTCCCCGATGCCGGGCACTGGGTCGCCGAGGAGAACCCCGGATTCTTCATCTCGATGCTCCTCGACTTCGACCGGGCAGCCCGGAACTGAACAGACGCCGCACCCATCCCTCATCACCTGCCGCGAAGCTGCCGGGATCACGCCGCCTTCGTCATCGATCTATAGCAACGGAGCACTGGCTCTGTTCGCGCACTTGTTGCAACGAACTCGCCGGCGTCTCCATGCTCCTGCCCGGCCACGGTCTGGTCTCTGCTATGCCGTCCGTTCCGATATCCGACTCCACCATTAGGGCCTGTCGTTTGGATCACGCCGCGGACGCGGGGCCTTGCACGCGCACCTGCCGCGTTGTCGTCACTCGCCGACGCTCCGCGTCGACTCCCTCCTCCGCCTTGCATCCGCACGCACCAGGCCCCGCTCACCGGCACGAGGAAGGCACAGCCGATTCCCCGCGACCTGATCCAAACGACAGGCCCTGGCCCGGCCCGGCGGCGCGCAAGCCGGATTCCACCAGGAATGGAAGCAGGCCGGGGCCAAGGAGAAGCTGGCCCGGACAGTCGAGGCTTTCCGCCAGTTCAAGCAGGGACTTCTGCCCGCCGGTCCCGGAGCCGACGCCCTCATGGCCACCTTCCGCACCATTGAGGAGGAGTTGGACCGGAACAGGCCCTCGAACGCGACATCCGTGGCTGGCTCGCGGACTGGAACGAACACCCCCGGCCCTTCGTCTGGACCAAGACCGCGACGAGATCCTGGACTAAGTCGCCGCCTACTGCCGACGAATCTCCGACTCAGATCACTAGGGAGGCTGACCTGCTCTTTCCGGGTGAAAAGGGTGGCCTGCTTGCAGGGTCCGTGTTTCGGCGTGTCTGGGGCAAAGCGCGCGAGGAGGTCCTTTCGGAACGGGTAATAGTGTCCAGGTGCTGCTCGCCACGTACGCGCGCTGCATCGATGGCGAGGTCGGCGGAATCTAGGCCCTCGAAGACGATGAAGATCATCAATCGGCGGGCGCACGACGAGCGGCCTCGGCCCCGTGGGAGCGGGGGCGGGGCCGCTTCGCTGTGCCCACTGGAGGGGGCCTCGGGCGCCTGATTCCTTGGGACGTATGTGGGACGAACACCCGTAGGGGCCCGGATTCGGTCGGTTCCAGCTGGACATCGACGCCTGCGGAGTGTGGGCGTGGGACTCTCGCTGGGGCGTCGCTCTAGGGGCTCTGACCTGCGTGTTAGTGCCCCGGATGGCGGCATGGTGGTGGCGCCCCCGGCAGGACTCGAACCTGCGGCCAAGCGCTGGAACGGCCGGGTGCAGGGGAAATGGAGTAGCCGAGAGGCGTGGTGGCCGGAGAGCACTGCGATCAACCAATGGGGCGCAGCGCTCGCCGCCGGTCCGCCTGCAGGGGCAGGCATCAGACGGTGCGGTGCGGTGCGTGGTCGGAGAACCGGTTGTCGGTGTCGATGCGGATCTCACGTACGCCTGGCTAGGAGCGGGGGAGGGGGTCGTTGGTGGCGGCGATGACCTGGCAGGCGTAGCCGTCGGGTGAGGCGTCGTCGGCTATGTCGATGAAGGTGTTGATCAGCCGCAGCCCGGTGGCGTGGTCCAGGCCCTGGGATCCGAGGCCGGCCAGGAGGGAGTCGATGATGAGCAGCGGGGGCACGCGGACGGCGGGGTCGACGCGGCCGAGGTCGCGCAGGGCCAGGAGCAGCGCGACGTTGGTGGCGGCCCTCGGGCTGCCGCCGACTGAACTGTGGGCGAAGGTCTTGTCGACGTCGTGGCGTTCCTTGACGCGGGTGGTGAAGTCACCGGGGTCGATGAAGGCGGTCTCGACGTCGGGGCTGATCTGCTGAAGCCGGGCGAGGAAGAACTCCGACCAGCGTCCGGTGAGCTTCTTGCGGCGTACCTCGTGGGCCGGCAGGCCACCTGGCTCGAAGAGCTTGCATCGCGCCACCCGCTACGACGTGGGTGAGACCTGGGTCGCCAAACACGATCAGCCGAACAGGCGCGGGGCCGAGGACCGCCTACCCGGGGGCGGGGGGAAATCGGCCTGTGCGGTAGACGGGCAGAGCACGAGGGCGTCCTGTCCGAACGATCACGAAACATGCCCAGCCCGCTGAGAGACAGCAGTGAGGCTCATATGGCGACCTAGGGTCAAGTCACACGATCGGAAGGAATAGCCGCATGAAGACGCTGGTTGTCCACGCCCACCCAGAGCCGAAGTCGCTCAACAGCTCGCTCAAGGACCTGACAGTGTCCACTTTGGAGAGCGCTGGCCATGAGGTACAGGTGAGCGATCTTTACGCGATGAACTGGAAGGCGGTACTGGACGCCGCAGACTACGGTCTGGATGCCTCGCAACGGCTCAAGGTCGCCCTCGACTCAGGCCGGGCCTTCGAAAGCGGTGCGCTCACTGCGGATGTCCTCGCCGAGCAGGAGAAGCTGCTGTGGGCGGACACGATCATCTTCCATTTTCCGCTGTGGTGGTACACGATGCCCGCGATCCTCAAGGGCTGGGTGGACCGGGTGTTCACCTACCGCTTCGCGTACGGCGTCGGCGAGCATAACGAAACGAAGTACGGCGAACGTTACGGTGAAGGAACCCTGGCGGGCAAGCGGGCCATGCTGTCGGTCACCACCGGCGGTCCGGAATCGCAGTACGACGCTCGCGGAATCAACGGCCCCATCGACGATCTGCTCTTCCCGATCCAGCACGGCATCCTCTACTACCCGGGCATCGAGGTGCTGCCGCCGTTCGTGCTCTACAGCGCCGACCGGATGACCGACGAGGAGTACCAGGACGTCGCCAAGGCCTGGGAGCAGCGCCTGCTGACCATGGGGTCGACCGAACCGATCGCGTTCCGGCGGCAGAACTTCGGGGACTACGAGATTCCCTCGCTGCGTCTGAAGGAAGGACTGGAGCCCGCAGGCCGCACGGGTTTCGGACTGCATGTGCGCAGCTGACGAACTTGGCCTGGGTGACGACCGGGTTGTTCACCCGGCAATGACCGGCAGGACTGCAGCCGAGGGGACCAAGGTGCTGTCACAGGACTCGCAGGGTCGGCCGAAACTCAGGGAGAGGGGCTGCTGGGCCACCTCTGCCGCCGCCGGACCTCGCCCGTCCGTTGAGGGGAAGCGCAGCGTGCCGGCCTTGACCTCCAGATAGCTGCGGAGCCGCCCGAGAACGGTCCGCGGTCGATGGCGAAGCCGGTGCCGACTGCGCGATGCGCCGGGTTCCCTCCCGTGCCGTCGACGCGCGGCGGCTTCCCTCTGCGCGTCCGACGCACGGCTGCCGGACGGTCAGGCGAACTCGGCCAGGATGTCGCGCACATCGCTGAACGCGGCGTCCATACCGTGGACGCGGGCGACGGCGAACGGGATCAGGACGACCTCATCGATGCCGGCCTCGTAGTGGGCGCGGAGCCGGCGGCCACGTCACCTGGTTTGCCGTACAGGGAGACGCGCTCTTCCACCAGTTCGCGGGCCGATCCCACCGGGTCGGACACGTGAACGTCCAGGCCGGCGCGGCGCAGCATGTCGCTGTAGTGGTGGCCCCGGAGGTGTTCACCGGTTTCGAGCTGGGCCAGGAGGAGGGCGTTGCGGCCGTCCCGGCCCAGGGCGGCGTGCACCACGGTCGCGACCCGGGCCGGGTCCGCCCGGCCGACGTGGCGCCGGCCGACAGGGCGGGCAGGAGGGTGTCGCGTACGTAGGGGGGCGGGGTGAGCCAGGTGACCGCGACGTCGGCCGAGGCGCCCGCCGCGCGGGCCATGCCCGGGCGCAGCCTGCCAGCGCCGATCTCAGCGTCCGGGGTGGTGAGGAGGGCGTCGGTGGCCAGCCGCGGCAGGCCCATCCGGCCGACGTGGAACAGGGGCCCCGGTGGTCCACGCGGTTCGCTTCGAGTAGCCGTCCCATGACACGGATGTGCTCGGCTACGGCGGAGTTCGGCGGCGCCGTAGGCGACGACGGGCGGGTGGCCGGTGAGGACGCCAGGGACCCGGCCTGGGCTGCGGCATCGTAGGGATGACGCAGTGCCATGAGGGCGACGGACAGTCCGACCGGGATGCGGTGGCCGGCTCCGGCGAGGTAGGCGAGGGTCAGCTCCCAGAGGGCGCCGAGGATCGGACGGGCTACGACCGGAACCTGTTCAAGCACTGGAACGCGGGGCTGAAGCGGGACGGCTGTGACACCCGCAAGGAGATCCTCATCTCCGAGGCGGTCGAGGCGCCGACGGTGGGAGCCCGGTGAAAGATCACGGGTGGTTCGTGGTGGTCGTACTACGACGAGCGGACACAGACGGACGTCGCGGACCTGGACATCGACCACATGGTGCCGCTCGCGGAGGCGTGGGACTCCGGGGCGTCGGACTGGACCGCCGCCCGGAGGGAGGCGTACGCCAACGACCAGGGTGCGGAGGAGTCGTTGATCGCGGTCACGGACCGGGTGAACCAGGCGAAGGGCGACCAGGACCCGGCGGAGTGGCTGCCACCGGCGGAAGGCACGCTGTGCCGGTACGTACCCGAGTGGGTGGGGACGAAGCTCCGCTGGGAGCTGACGGCGGACGAGGCGGAAACGGATACGCTGCGGGACCTGGTCGGCGAGTGCGCGGGGCAGACGGTGACGTACGAAGTCACGGAGTAGCGGACCGGGCTGACCCCCGTCGCCCGGGCGGCGGGGGCCGCCTCGTCGTGTCTGGGTACGCCCCCCCGCATGATTCGCGCAGTGATGTTCGATGTCGGCGAGTGCCTCGTGGACGAGACCCGGGAGTACGGCACCTGGGCCGACTGGCTCGGCGTCCCCCGCCACACCTTCGCCGCCATGTTCGGCGCCGTCATCGCCCAGGGCCGCGCCTACCGCGACGTCTTCCAGGAGTTCCGGCCCGGCTTCGACCTGTACGCCGAACGCGAGAAGCGGGCCGAGGCCGGACAGCCGGAAACCTTCGGCGAGGACGACCTCTTAGTGCCCCGGATGGCGGCATGGTGGTGGCGCCCCCGGCAGGACTCGAACCTGCGGCCAAGCGCTTAGAAGGCGCCTGCTCTATCCACTGAGCTACGGGGGCCTGGTGTGGTGGCCTGACGTCCTGGTGGCCGGAGTGCGGGCCGGTCCGTGACGGTGCCGGGGACAAGGATAGGGCTCCCGGCTCCTCGTCCCTGATGCTTCCCCTCCGTGGCTCGATGTGGAGGTTCAGTGAAGCAGCATCGATAATCGCAGGCAGGTGCGAATCGCGCATCGCTTTTGACGCCCCGCGCATCGGGTGTTGTGCACTCGTTATGCCTGGACTGCGTTCTCGCCCTACTCGCCCCTTCCGCCCCAAGTGTCGGGTCGGCGCGCAGACATACTCATATGCTTCAGAATTCCCCTAAAATTGGGCATTCTTCCCATGTGGTGACCTTGGACGTACGGCCTCAGCTGCTCGACGCACTCTCCGCCCTGCGCGACCGTGTCGCGGCCGCACGCTTCCCGCTGCCCCTGGCGGGGGCGCCACGCGCGCGTGCCAACCGCGACGAACTCCTCGCCCAGCTCGACGACTACTTGGTGCCCCGGCTCAGGGACCCCGACTCGCCGCTGCTCGCGGTCGTCGGCGGCTCCACCGGCGCCGGGAAGTCCACCCTGGTGAACTCCCTCGTGGGCCGCCGGGTCAGCGAGGCCGGCGTGCTGCGGCCGACGACACGCACCCCGGTCCTGGTCTGCCATCCGGAGGACCACCACTGGTTCAGCGGCATGCGGGTGCTGCCGCACCTCACGCGCGTGTGGGTGCCGCACCAGGACCCCGGCGACGACCTGCTGCTCCCCGGCGAGAACCCCGCGCGCGTGCTGCGCATCGAGACCGCCGACACCCTGCCGCCGGGCCTCGCCCTCCTCGACGCGCCCGACATCGACTCCCTGATCGCCGACAACCGCACGCTGGCCGCCGAGCTGATCTGCGCCGCCGACATCTGGGTGATGGTCACCACGGCCGCCCGCTACGCCGACGCCGTCCCCTGGCACCTGCTGCGCACCGCCAAGGAGTACGACGCCACCCTCGTCACCGTGCTGGACCGGGTGCCGCACCAGGTCGTCTCCGAGGTCTCCCGGCAGTACGCGGCCCTGCTCACCAAGGCCGGCCTCGGCGACGTACCCCGGTTCACCGTGCCCGAGCTGCCCGAGTCCGCGTGGGGCGGCGGACTGCTGCCGGCCACCGCCGTGGCCGCGCTGCGCGCCTGGCTCGTGCACCGGGCCCAGGACCCCGCCGCCCGGCACCACGTGATGGGCCGGACGGCGTACGGCCTGCTGGACTCCCTCAGGCGCCGGATGCCCGAGCTGGCCGGTGCCGCCGCCGCGCAGTACTCCGCCGCCCTGCGGCTCACCTCCGCCGTCGACGCCTCGTACGACAGCGAGCACGCGCGCGTGCGGGGCAGGTTGCAGTCGGGCGCCGTGCTCGCCGGGGACGCCCTGAAACGCTGGCGGGCTTTCCCGCTCGACTGCGCCCCCGGGGAGCTGCTGGACTCCCTGGTGGAGAGTCTGAGCGCGCTCCTGGTGTGCGCGGTCACCGCCGCCGACGAGCGCGTCGACCAGGCGTGGCGCCGCGAACCGGCCGCCGCCTGCCCCGACCTGACGGTCCGCGACCCCGCCCCGGACGGCCCCGAGCACCGGATCGGGCTGGCCGTACGGCGGTGGCGGCGCGAGCTGGAGGAGTACGCCGACGAGGAGGTCCGCGAGCTGGACCGGAGCCTCGCCCCGGACCCCGAGGTGGTCGCCGCCCTGGTCGCCACCGTGCTGCTCGGCGGGCGCCGGGCGCGGACCGCCGGGGAGTCGCTCGCGGAGCGGATCGGCGCCCATGGCGCGCTGCGGCTGCGGGACCGCGGCGGGAGCCTCCTCACCGAACACGTGGACCGGATCATGCACATCGAACGCGAACGCCGGCTCGCCCCGCTGGACGCCCTGGACGTCCATCCCGAACCGCAGGCCGAACTCATCGCCGCGCTGTCCCTGCTGCAGAAGGAGAGGTGACCGGTGACCGCCGTCACTGACCAGGACCCCACCGAGCACAGCGACCACACGGGGAACACCAGGGCCGCACCGGACGGTTCGCCGGGCGACGATGAGAGGCACGCCGAGGAACGCCCGCGAGGGCTCCGGGGTCTCCTGCGCCGCGGCGAACGGGGGGACGAACACGGGCAGGGAGAGGGGGAGGGACACGGGGAGCACGAGGAGGAGCGGGGCGGCGAGGACGGGAAGGGCGAGGCGCGCGGCAGGGCGCTCACCGGACGCGCGCGCCACGCGGAGGCGTCCCGCGCACCCGGCGGGAACGGCTCACCCGCGCGCGCGGGTGACGCGGAGGGCGACGAGGACGCCTGGGACGACGGCCTGATCGCGCGCCGGGTGAACGAGACCGACACCGCCGACCCCTTCTCCGCCGTCTCCCCCCTCACCGAGAGCCGTCCCTCCGGCGGCCTCTCCTCCGTGACCCCGCTCGCCTACGACGGCCCGCTCCGCTCCCGGCTCGACGCCCTGCGCGAACTGGTCGGCCTCTCCCGTACCCGGCTGGACAGCAGGACCCTCGCCGAGGCCGGGCGGGTCCTCGACGAGGCCGCCGCGCGGCGCCGCCTCTCCGGACAGCACACCGTCGTCGCCCTCGCGGGCGCGACCGGGAGCGGCAAGTCCCAGCTGTTCAACGCGCTCGCCGGGGTCAACATCTCGGAGACCGGGGTGCGCCGGCCGACCACCGCCGCGCCCATCGCGTGCAGCTGGAGCGACGGCGCGGCCACCCTCCTGGACCGTCTCGGCATCCCCGGCCGGCTGCGCCGCAGGCCCGTGCAGCAGCCCGGCGCCGACGAGCAACTGCGCGGACTCGTCCTCGTCGACCTGCCCGACCACGACTCCGCCGCCGTACAGCACCGGGAGCAGGTCGACCGGGTCCTGGGCCTGGTCGACGCCGTCATCTGGGTCGTCGACCCGGAGAAGTACGCCGACGCCATCCTCCACGAGCGGTATCTGCGCCCCCTGGCGGGCCACGCCGAGGTCACCTTCGTCGTCCTCAACCAGGTCGACCGGCTGCCCGGCGAGGCCGCCGAGCAGGTCCTCGACGACCTGCGGCGCCTGCTCGACGAGGACGGCATCGCGCTCGGCGAGCACGGCGAACCGGGGGCGACCGTGCTCGCCCTGTCCGCGCTCACCGGGGACGGCCTCGGGGAACTGCGCGAGGCGCTCGGCCAGTTCGTGGCGGCCCGGGAGGCGCCGGCCCGCCGGATCTCCGCCGACGTGGACGCCGCCGCGTGGCGGCTGCGGTCGGTGTACGTCACCGGGCGGCGGACCGGGCTGAGCGAGGAGGCGCGGGAGGAGTTCGCCGACCGGCTCGCGGACGCGGTGGGCGCGACCGCGGCGGGCGAGGCGGCCGAACGCGCCTGGCTGCGCAACGCGAGCCGGGCGTGCGGCACGCCCTGGCTGCGGCTGTGGCGCTGGCACCACGGGCGGCGCGAACCCGTCACCGGACGGCTGACGCCGCGCGCCCAGGCAGACGAGGAGGCCACGGCCCGGCAGCGCGTCGAGCAGGCGGTGCGCACGGTGGCCGACCGGGCGTCCGTCGGGCTGCCCGCGCCCTGGGCGCAGGCGGTGCGCGAGGCGGCGGTCCGGGGTGCCCAGGGGCTGCCCGAGGCGCTCGACGAACTGGCCGCCCGTTCCGGGCTGCCGCCGGGGCGCCCGCCGCGGCCGGGGTGGTGGCCGGTGGCCGTGCTGGCACAGGCGGCGATGACGCTGGTGCAGGTGGTGGGCGGGCTGTGGCTACTGGGGCAGATCGTCGGCGTCCTGTCGCCCAACCTGGGCGTGCCGGTGCTGCTCATGGTGTGCGGGATCGTCGGCGGCCCCCTCATCGAGTGGAGCTGCCGCATGGCGGCACGGGGCCCGGCCAGACGGTACGGCCAGGAGGCGGAACGCCGGCTGCGGGAGACCGCCGCCGGGTGCGGCCGGGCGAGGGTGCTGGACCCGGTGGCGGCGGAACTGCTGCGGTACCGGGAGGTGCGGGAGCAGTACGGGCGGGTGACGGGGGCGGGGATCCCGGGGCCGGGTGTCCCGGGCGTCCCGGGTTCGGGGGTCCGGGTGGGCTGAGGACGCCGGCCGTCACTCTTCCGGGTGGTGGAGTTGTCCACAGGCCGGCCGTCGTCCACAGGGCCCGGCGGCTCGGGACGGCGTCCCGCAGTCTGGCCGTGCGGCGATCGCGACGGACGCGACCGCCCCGGCCGTACGGGACAGCCCCGTCGGCGGCGGAGGGGTTGATGACGATGAACGAGACGATGATCTGCGTGGTGGGCAACGTGGCGACGCGGCCCGTCTTCCGGGAACTGGCGAACGGCCCGTCGGCCCGTTTCCGGCTGGCGGTCACCGCGCGGTACTGGGACCGCGAGAAGAGCGCGTGGGCGGACGGCCACACCAGCTTCTTCACGGTGTGGGCCAACCGCCAGCTCGCCGCCAACGCGGCGGGATCGCTGGACGTGGGGGAGCCGGTCATCGTGCAGGGCCGGCTGAAGGTGCGGACCGACGTGCGCGAGGGACAGAGCTGGACCTCGGCGGACATCGACGCGGTGGCCATCGGCCACGACATGGCGCGCGGCACGTCGGCCTTCCGGCGGGTGACCCGGCCCGAGGCGGCGGCCTCCGCCGCGCGCCCCGAACCCGACTGGGAGACACCCGCGGAGCGGCCCGGGGACCAGGAGCCCGCCCAGCGCCCGGAACCCGCCGCGGTGACCTGAGCGCCTGATCCGGGGGCGGGGTGTGTGCGGCGGAACCCACCGATTGACCGGAACCGCTCGCTCGGCGGCTTATCGACGGATGCATACCGGTCCCGCCGGGGGGATTTGTCGATAAGCCCAGCTCGTCCGCCGTGGTGCGATAACGATTCCGAGTCGGATCGGTGATCGGACGGCCTCACCGGGAGGCGCGGTGTGCCAGATCCTTAGGATGCCGAACAGGCCCTGTGGGGCCGCTGATTCTGCTGGTGGGACCGTGCCCCCACGCCAACCGGTCCTGCTCGAAGGGGAATTTGGTGCTTGCTTCGCTTACCGACCTGTCCGCGCACCGGCGAGGTGCGGCACGTCTGACCGCCTCCGCGCTGGTGTCCGCGCTCACCGCGGCCACCGCCGCGCTGGCGGGCGCCGGCCAAGCCGCCGCGCAGGAGACGGCACCGGGACAGGCGCGGGGCGGCGCGACGGCCACCATGGGCGGCCTGAAGATGTACGGCGCCGCCGTCCTGCACGAGGAGTCGGGCGACCAGGAGATCTCGGCCGGCCTGTTCGAGATGTCCGTCGAGGGTGGCGGCATGCTCCAGACCTACTGCGTCGACCTCCTCAACCCGACGCAGAAGGACGCCAAGTACCACGAGACGCCGTGGAGCGGCACGTCGCTGGGCAGCAACAAGGACGCGGGCCGCGTCCGCTGGATCGTGCAGAACTCCTATCCGCAGGTCAACGATCTCGCGGCGCTCGCGAAGAAGGCGGGCGTCCGGGGTGGTCTCACCGAGGCGGACGCGGCGGCCGGCACCCAGGTGGCCATCTGGCGGTACTCGGACCAGGCGGACGTCGACGCCGTCGACCCCGAGGCCGAGAAGCTCGCGGACTACCTGGAGAAGCACGCCCGCGACCTGGCCGAACCCGAGGCATCGCTCACCGTCGACCCGCCCGCCGTCTCCGGCCGGCCCGGGGAGCGGCTCGGACCGGTGACGGTGCGCACCAACGCGGGGAGCGCGGCCGTGGCGCCGCCCGCCGACGCCGCCACCAGCGGTGTGCGGATCGTCGACCGGAAGGGCGAGCCGGTCACCACCGTCGCCGACGGCGGCCAGGTCTGGTTCGACATACCCGACGACGCGGTGGCCGGCACGGCCGAGCTGGCCGTGCACGCCTCGACCAGCGTGCCGGTGGGTCGCGCCTTCGCCGCCGAGAGCCGCAGCCAGACCCAGGTCCTGGCCGGTTCCAGCGAGTCCACGGTCTCGGCGACCGCGACCGCCACCTGGGCGGACGGCGGCGCGATACCGGCCCTGTCCGCCGCGGAGAACTGCGCGGCCGACGGCACGGACGGGGCCGAGGACACCCCCGGCCTGGACATCACGGCGGTCAACGAGGGTGACGGGGCGTTCACCTTCGACCTGCTGGACACCGAGTACACCATCGCCCCCGGCGAGACCCGGACCGTCTCCGTGCCGCTCCAGGAAGACCAGCCGTACGACTTCACCATCAGCACGCCGGCCGGCCCGGAGCAGCGCTTCACCGGAGTTCTCGACTGCCGGACCCAGGGCAGCGCGGCCGGCGACACCACCCAGACCGTGGCCGAGCCCAGCCCCGCGACAGCGGGCGTCACCACCACGAACGCCAACCTCGCCGACACCGGCGGCTCCGAGGTCACCCCCCTGATCGGCGGCATGGCCCTGGCCCTCCTCGGCGTCGGCGGCGTCACCCTCTACGTCCTGCGGCGCAAGACGGAGACCCAGCGGAGCTGAGCGCCGGGCGTCAGCGGGGCCGAGCGACGGGTCCGGTGCGCGCCGGCCGCAGACGGGTCGCCGTCCGCGCCTGAGCGCACACCCGGTGTATCGGCGGTGGGGGCTGCCGGGGCCCGCGCCCCCGGCGCGCGGCATGCACCGGCGACCCGTCGAGGCCGACCGGCACCCTGGCACAGAGGCCGCTCCCGCAGGCCGCTCCCGGCGTCTTCCCTCGCGGTGCGGGCGAGGCCGGCGTCGTGGAGACAACGACTCGGCATTCTTATGTGAAGAACAGCCGGACGGAACGTGTCATAACCGCCTAAATGGCCACCCGAGACGGGACGGACGGCCACGTGTGACACCCGGCTCCGGCATTCACCGGACCACCTGGGGCACGGGCCGCGCGCTGAACATCGGATGAGGAGAGCTGCCGATGAGTGAGTCCGTACAGACCCAGACCGGAGCCACCAGGGAAAAGGTGAGGACAGAAACGTCCGCCACGGCCGACCGGACCAAGCAGGCCGCGAGTCAGGTCGCGGGAACCGCGGCGGACCAGGCTCGCTCCGTGGTGGACGAGGCACGACAGCAGGCAGGCACAGTCCTGGGGGACCTGCGCAGCCGCGCGATGGAAGAGGCCGAGGGGCAGACCAAGCGCGCGGCGGGCCAGCTCCGCCAGTGGGCGAGCGACCTCTCGGATCTGGCCGCGCACGCACGTGAGGACTCGCCGGCCCGCAGCCTGGTGACACAGGCGGCGGACAAGGGAGGCCAGGCCGCCGACTACCTGGAGGAGCAAGGCGTCGAGGGGCTCGTCGGCGACTTGCAGGACTTCGCCAGGCGGCGGCCCGGTGCCTTCCTGGGCGGCGCGCTGCTGGCCGGCCTGGCCTTCGGCCGTGTGGCCAAGGCGGCGGGTGCTGCCTCCCGGGCCGACGGAACAGGGGCAGGCCGGGATTCCGTGACGGCGGATCGCGGCGCGGCGGGGCCGCCGACCCGGCAGGCCGTGCCGACCGGCCCCCCGGCGATCGCCGCGGAGGACACGGTCGCGCCGCCGTCGTCCGGCGCACCCACCGTCGGTCCGTCGTCGGACGGCACGCCGGGCCGTGGGCGTCCGGGGGTGTGAGATGGCCTCGACCTCTCCCGTCCGCGGCACGGGAACACACCACGAGCAGGAGCAGGACCAGTCCGTGAGCAGGCTGCTGTCCGTGGTGACCGCAGACCTGCAGACCCTCTTCCGGCAGGAGGTCGAGCTGGCCAAGGCCGAAGTCAGGGAGGAGGCGAGCCGGGCGGGCAAGGCCGCCGGGATGCTCGGTGGTGCCGGCTTCGCGGGCTACATGGTCCTGCTGTTCCTCTCACTGGCCGCCGTGTTCGGCCTGGCCAACGTGATGGACGGCGGCTGGGCGGCACTCATTGTCGCCGCCGTCTGGGGTGTGGTCGCGGCGGTGCTCTACCGGAAGGGCCGCACGCGGATGAACACCGTCTCGCCGAAGCCGGAACAAACCGTCGCAACCATGAAGGAGAACGCGGAATGGGCACGTCACCCGACCAGATGAGGACCGAGATAGAGGCCACCCGAGGCCGACTGGCCACGGACGTGGACCGGCTCGCTGACCGGACCAGCCCCCGGCGCGTGGCACGGCGTCGCACCGCCCGGATGCGCGGCGCGGTGTCCGGCATGCGTGAGCGTGTGATGGGCACGGCTTCTCACACCGCGCACGGCGTGCGGGACACCGCTCAGTCGGCCGCCGGCTCGCTCCAGGAGGGCGCCGGGCAGGCGGCCGGATCGGCCCGCGACGCGGCAGGGCAGGCGGCCGGCACCGCGCGCGACGCGGCCGAACAGGCAGGACACGCCGTGCAGCAGGCACCCGACATGGCCCGCAGCCAGACCCAGGGCAACCCGCTGGCGGCCGGTCTGGTCGCCTTCGGGGCCGGAGTGCTGGCGTCCTCGTTGCTGCCCGCGTCCCGCACCGAGCGGGAGAAGGCTTCCGAGCTG
Organism: Streptomyces daghestanicus; assembly: GCF_020521275.1. Classification (NCBI taxonomy): domain Bacteria; kingdom Bacillati; phylum Actinomycetota; class Actinomycetes; order Kitasatosporales; family Streptomycetaceae; genus Streptomyces; species Streptomyces daghestanicus. The sequence continues at coordinate 569,037 of NZ_BNDX01000016.1, forward strand.
ATGCAGAGCGAGGCCCTGGAACCCGTCAAGGACGCCGCGACCGAGTCCGCGCAGCATCTGAAGGAAGGCACGAGGCAAGCGGCGCAGGAGGCGGCCGCCGAGGTGAAGGGCACGGCGGCCGAGGCCGCACACACCACGCAGGACGAGGCACGCGATCAGGGCGGCCGGGTCGCCGAGCAGACCCGGGACTCCGGCCGGCACCTCGCGGACGAGGCCCGGCATCGCGCCGGGCCTGGTTGAGCGGCCTGGACAGGAAGGACCCGCCAGGGGCCGCCTACGCGGCGACCCCTCGCCGGCCGGTCTCGCCGCCGGCGAACTCCAGAGCACGGGCCGTGGCCCGCCGGCCTCGTGCCGCCGGTGGCCGCAAGCGCATCCCGCCCACGAGGGGCACGCGGTCAGGAGCTATGGATATCGGCGCGGCGGTTCCCGGTCATCGCCGTGATGGGCCGTGACGGCCGGGCGGCATCCGTCGGCCCCGTCGGCCCCGTCGACGCGGCGTCGACCGGACGAAGGCCGGACAGCGGGCCGGACAGCGGGCCGGAGAGGGGGCACCGTGTTCCGGCGGTCACTTCGGGGAGACGTCGGTGCAGTGGACGTCCTCGCCCGGCAGGTGGCCGGTGGCCAGGAAGCCGACGGTGGCCTTGTCGGCGCAGGCGGAGCCTTCGCCGTAGACGGAGTGCCCGCCGTTGTCGACGCCGACGAGGACGGAGCCGCGACCGAGGGCCTTGTGCAGTCCGACGCCGCTTTCCCACGGCGTGGCGTGGTCCCGGCGGTTCTGCAGGATCAGGGTGTTGCGGGGCCCGCCCTTCATGACCCTGACCGTCGGCTCGGCCGGCTTGTCCCAGTAGGCGCATGCCCAGATGTTGGCGGGCATGCCCGCGGTGAGCGGCCACTTCGCGCGGTCGGCGGCGGTGCGGGCGGCGTAGCCGTCGACGTCGTGCGGCCACTCGGCGTCGCCGCAGGTGAGAGCCATGAACATGGTGGCCTGGTTGTCCGCGGGGATGCCCGGGGACGCCGGCGCCTCGGTGAACACCTCCTCGAGAACCTCGAGGTCGGCGGCCGTGGTGCTGCCGTGGGACAGGTCGTCGGCGGCCTTCCAGAACGCGGCGAGCAGGGGAAGGGTGTCGTTGCGCAGGAGCAGGGCGTAGGTCATGTTCCGCAGCAGCGCCCCGTCCAGCGACACCGGTGCGCCGGGAATCGCCGCGGGCGTGCGGTCGAGGCGGTCGGCGAGGGCGAGGTAGGTGCGGGTCACCTGCGCGACGTCCGTGCCCAGACCGAGGGTGCCGGCCTGCGCCGCGGCGACGCGGGCGGCGTCGGGGAACCGGTCGGCCATGCCCTTGCCCCAGGTGTCCGCCACCTGGCCGGCCCATACCTTGGTGGGGTCGACGTTGCCTTCCAGGACCATCCGGTCGGTGCGGTCCTTGAAGAGGGAGCGGTAGACGGCGCCGAGATAGGTGCCGTAGGACCGGCCCCAGTAGGAGATCTTCTTCTCACCGAGCGCCCGGCGGATGCGGTCCATGTCGCGGGCGGTGTTGGCGGTGTTGTAGTGCCGCAGGTTCCTGCCCGCCGTGTCGGCGCACTGCCTGGCGACGGTCTCTGCGAGGGCCACGTTCCTGGTGATCGAGCCGTCCGCGGCGGGGTAGGGGAAGAGACCGGGCACGCTGGGGTCCTGCAGACCGCAGCTCTGCGGGGTGCTGTGGTCGACGCCGCGCGGGTCGAAACCGATCAGGTCGTAGCGGTCCAGCACGGACGTCGGCAGGGTGGACGCCAGGGAGCCGGGCATGTCGAGACCGCCCAGGGCCGGCCCGCCGGGGTTCAGCAGCAGAACGCCCCGTCGCTTCCCGGGCTGTGCGGTGGACAGCCGGGAGACCGCCACGTCGATCTTCGGGCCGCCCGGGTCCCGGTAGTCGAGGGGCACCTCCAGCGTTCCGCACGTCAGGTCCGGGTCACGGGTCTGCCCCCCGGCCGGGGCCGGGCACTCGCCCCAGCTGATCCCGGCGCCCCCCGCGCTCCCGCCGGCGCTCTTGCCGGAGACCACGGCCGGTTGCGAGCCGCTGGCGTCGGGACCACTCGCGACCAGTGCGGTTCCCGCCAGTGCGGGAACCAGCAGGGCCGCGGCGAGCCGGCGGCCTCCGGGAGAACCGTGCCGTACTGAACTGGGCGTCGTCGCCATGGTGTTGTCCTTAGCTGCTGGGCTGGTCGGGCTTGTCCGGCCGTTGTGCCGACGATGCGAGTCAACCGGAGACCACCGGGGGCGCGCGTCACCCCGGAGAGGACAGAACAGGTAGCTCGCTCGGGGGACCCCGGCCCGGTCCCGGGAACGGAGCGGCCGCCGAGAGGACCGCCCGAGGCCCGCCGACGCCGAACCACAGTGACAGCCGGGGCTCAGGTGCCGTCCCGGAAAGGCCAGGTCACAGCGCCCGCCCGGAACGCGTTTCCGCCCAGGGCTGGCCGTGCGGCAAGATGGGGTGTATCTGCCCACTGCCTGATTTAGCTGCCGGACGGTTTCTCTTGGCTGAGTACATCTACACCATGCGCAAGGCGCGCAAGGCGCACGGCGACAAGGTGATCCTTGACGACGTCACGCTGAACTTCCTTCCCGGCGCGAAGATCGGTGTGGTCGGACCCAACGGTGCCGGTAAGTCGACCGTTCTGAAGATCATGGCGGGCCTGGAGCAGCCGTCGAACGGTGACGCGTTCCTCGCGCCGGGCTACACCGTCGGCATCCTGCTGCAGGAGCCCCCGCTCAACGAGGACAAGACCGTCCTGGAGAACGTGCAGGAGGGCGTCGCCGAGGTCAAGGGCAAGCTCGACCGGTTCAACGAGATCGCCGAGCAGATGGCGACCGACTACTCCGACGCGCTGCTGGAGGAGATGGGCAAGCTCCAGGAGGAGCTGGACCACGCCAACGCCTGGGACCTCGACGCCCAGCTGGAGCAGGCGATGGACGCGCTGGGCTGCCCGCCCGGCGACTGGCCGGTGAGCAACCTCTCCGGTGGTGAGAAGCGCCGAGTGGCCCTCTGCAAGCTGCTCCTGGAGGCCCCCGACCTGCTGCTCCTCGACGAGCCCACCAACCACCTCGACGCCGAGTCGGTGAACTGGCTGGAGCAGCACCTCGCCAAGTACGAGGGCACCGTCGTCGCCGTCACCCACGACCGGTACTTCCTGGACAACGTGGCCGGCTGGATCTGCGAGGTCGACCGCGGCCGGCTGCACGGCTACGAGGGCAACTACTCCAAGTACCTGGAGACCAAGCAGACCCGCCTCAAGGTCGAGGGCCAGAAGGACGCCAAGCGCGCCAAGCGGCTCAAGGAAGAACTGGAGTGGGTGCGCTCCAACGCCAAGGGGCGGCAGGCCAAGTCCAAGGCGCGGCTGGCCCGGTACGAGGAGATGGCCGCCGAGGCCGACAAGATGCGGAAGCTGGACTTCGAGGAGATCCAGATCCCGCCGGGCCCGCGCCTGGGCAACGTCGTCGTCGAGGTCGACAACCTAAGCAAGGCGTTCGGCGAGAAGGTCCTCATCGAGAACCTGAGCTTCACCCTGCCGCGCAACGGCATCGTCGGGGTCATCGGCCCCAACGGCGCCGGCAAGACGACGCTGTTCAAGATGATCCAGGGGCTGGAGGAGCCGGACTCCGGTTCCATCAGGGTCGGCGACACCGTCAAGATCTCCTACGTCGACCAGAGCCGCGAGAACATCGACCCGAAGAAGACCCTGTGGGCCGTCGTCTCCGACGAGCTGGACTACATCAACGTGGGCCAGGTCGAGATGCCGAGCCGGGCGTACGTCTCCGCCTTCGGCTTCAAGGGCCCGGACCAGCAGAAGCCCGCCGGCGTCCTCTCCGGCGGTGAGCGCAACCGCCTCAACCTGGCGCTCACCCTCAAGCAGGGCGGCAACCTGCTCCTCCTCGACGAGCCGACCAACGACCTCGACGTCGAGACGCTCAGCAGCCTGGAGAACGCGCTCCTGGAATTCCCCGGCTGCGCCGTGGTCGTCTCCCACGACCGGTGGTTCCTGGACCGGGTCGCCACCCACATCCTCGCCTACGAGGGTGACTCCAAGTGGTTCTGGTTCGAGGGCAACTTCGAGTCCTACGAGAAGAACAAGGTCGAGCGGCTCGGCCCGGACGCCGCCCGCCCGCACCGCGCCACCCACAAGAAGCTGACCCGGGGCTGATCGACCTTGCGGCACATCTACCGCTGCCCGCTGCGCTGGGCGGACATGGACGCGTACGGTCACGTCAACAACGTGGTCTTCCTGCGTTACCTGGAGGAAGCCCGGATCGACTTCCTGTTCCGCCCGGACAAGGATTTCCAGCAGGGGTCGGTGGTGGCCCGCCACGAGATCGACTACAAGCGGCAGCTCGTCCACCGGCACCGCCCGGTCGACATCGAGCTGTGGGTCACGGAGATAAAGGCCGCGTCCTTCACCCTCTCCTACGAGGTGAAGGACGACGACCTGGTCTACGTCAGGGCGTCGACGGTCATCGTGCCGTTCGACTTCGAGGCGCAGCGGCCCCGCCGGATCACCGCCGAGGAACGGGAGTTCCTGGAGGAGTACCGGGACGACACGAAGGACGACGAGAAGGCAGAGGCCGTCGCCGCATGACGGTGCTGCACCTCGCCGACGAGGGGGAGGCCGCGGACCTCGCGGCCTTCCTCTCCCGGCTGCTCCACTACGACCGTTCCGCCGCGGTGCGCCTCCAGGCGGCCGGCACCGCGCTCGCCGTCTTCGGACGCCCGCCGTCCTTCGAGGTGCTGGCGATCCGCGCGGTGCGGCTGGCGAAGCCGTACGAGGACGGCCTGGACGCCCTCCTCGACGTGACCGTCTCCGCCGGTGAGCTGCTGGAGGCGGTCGAGGAGAAGGCGGCCACGGCCGCCGTGCCGGCGGCGGTCACCGGGCCGCCGTGGGCGGGCGTGCTGCCCCCGCGCGGCGGCTGGCGGCCCGAGCCCGGGCCCGGACTGCCGTCCCTGGACGCGCTGCGCGCCCTGGTCGCCGCCGGGATCACCGAGTTCAAGGCGCGGACCCGGGAGCTGGAGGCCGAGCGGCGCACCCGCGCCGAGTACGACCGGATAGGGCGGGACATCTGGTCCCGTACCGTGGCCGGGACCCGGCTGCCGGTCCGGGCCGTGCACGCGGCCCAGTCGCTGGGCTTCCTGCGCGGTGAGGGCGGCCTCGCCCTGGTCGCCTCGGGGGCGTGGCTGCGGCTGCGCACGCCCTACGGTTCCGTCGCCGTACGCCGGGCGGGCACCGGGACGCTGGGGATCAGTCCGGCGCGTTGACCATCGACGCCGCCGCGTACGTCAGGTATTTCCACAGCGTCTGCTCGTGCTCCTCGGACAGGCCCAGCTCGTCGACCGCGTCCCGCATGTGCTTCAGCCAGGCGTCGTGCGCCGCCCGGTCGACGGTGAACGGGGCGTGGCGCATCCGCAGCCGGGGATGGCCCCGGTTGTCGCTGTACGTCGTCGGACCGCCCCAGTACTGCATCAGGAACAGCGCCAGGCGCTCCTCGGCCGGACCGAGGTCCTCCTCGGGGTACATCGGCCGCAGCAGCGGGTCGCCGGCCACTCCCTCGTAGAAACGGTGGACGAGCCGGCGGAAGGTCTCCTCCCCGCCGACCTGCTCGTAGAAGGTCTGCTCCTGCAGCGTGCCGCGCCGAATCTCATTCACGGTCCCATGGTCTCAGACCGGTGGGACCAGGACCCGGGTCCTACGACCCGTCCCGGACCCGGCCCCGCCCGTACTGTGGAGACATGGGCGGATTCGCTCCCGGACAGGACCGTGACCCGGACGGCCTCGCCGCCTCGGCGCGGGCCGCGCTGGTCCGGGAGATCGAGCTGAGCGGCGCCTGGGCCGGCGACCCGGTCTGGCGGGCCGCCTTCGAGGCGGTCCCGCGCCACCTCTTCGTGCCGTACTACTACGTCGGTGCCGTCGGCGGCTACGAGCGCCGGTGGAACGGCCACCCGGACCCGGCGGCGCGCGAGCGCTGGCTGCGCGGCGCCTACGCCGACACCCCGCTCGCCACCCGGCTGCGCGACGGCGAACTGCTCTCCTCCAGCAGCCAGCCCTCGCTGATGGCGATGATGCTGGTCGCGCTGGGGGTGGCGGACGGCGACCGGGTCCTGGAGATCGGTGCGGGGACCGGGTACAACGCGGCGCTGCTCTGCCACCGGCTCGGCGACGACCGCCTGGTCACCACCGTCGACCTCGACCCGGAGATCACCGAGTCCGCCCGCCGGCACCTGGCCGCCGCCGGATTCCACCCGGCCGTCGTCACCGGCGACGGGGCGCGCGGGGTACCCGAGCGCGCCCCCTTTGACCGGGTCATCGCGACCTGCGCGCTGTCCGCCGTACCGCCGGCCTGGGTCGCGCAGTGCCGGCCCGGCGGACGTGTCCTCACCCCGCTGGCCACCGGCCTGGTCACACTCGCGGTGCGGGACCCGCGGCACGCCGAGGGCCGTTTCCTGGAGACGCCCGCCTACTTCGTGCCGCTGCGCGGCGGCGAACCGGCGGCCGGGCTGCCCGCGCCGGGCCTGAGCGGCGTACCGCGGTGGGTGCGGGACGACGACCTGTTCCGCTTCCTGCTCGCGCTGAGCCGGGGCGGCCTCGACCCGCGGGAGGCGTACGCGCTCTGGGAGCGCGAGGGCGCGCCGCGCCGGGAGCGCTACGGCGTCACCGTGCGCGACGGGCGGGGGTGGGCCTGGCTGGACGACCCGGAGGGGCCGTACGTCTGGCCCCTCCCGGTCTGATGATCACCGGTCCGATCACCGGTCCGGCCTCAGTCCCGGCGGACGGTGATCGTCGTCCAGGCACCGACGTGCACCCGGTCGCCGTCCTGGAGCGGCACCGGCACGTACGGCTGGATGGGCTCCTCGCCGCCGTTGACCGTGGTGCCGTTGGTCGAGTTCTGGTCGACCACCGCCCAGCTGCCGTCCGGCTGGTGGACCAGGATGGCGTGCTGGTGCGAGACGCCCGGGTCCTCCGGCGGCACCGACAGGTCGATGTCGGGGGTGTCGCCGGTGGAGTGCCGGCGGCGGCCGATCGTGAGCTGGTTGCCGGTGAGCGGGCGCTGCTGCTCGGGCGAGTACGCGGGCAGGTTGAGGCCCGCGGCCTCGGGGCCGGAGCGCTGCATCATCGCCATGAAGTACTCGCGGTCCGGGCCGATGGTCGCCGTCCAGGTGCCCGGCCCCTGCGGCGGCGGGGGCGCCTGCGGCTGCCGCGCCTCCTGGTGCCCTTGGTGCCCGTGGGGCGGCTGGGGCTGCGGCGGCTGTTGCTGCTGCTGGGGCGGGTAGCCGTAGCCCGGAGGCGGCGGGGGCGGGGCCTGGTGGCCGGGTGCCTGGGGGCTGCCGGGCCCCGGGTAGCCGTAGCCGTTCGGCGGGCCGGGCGGCGCGGGGGCGGGCGGGGCGCCGGCCGCGCCGGGGCCGCTCCGGCCGCCGCCGGGCGGGGCGATCCGCCAGTCGTCGTCACCGCCGCCGAAGGCCGGCCCGCCCGGCCGGGGCGGGGTGCCCGGCTGCGGACGGTCGCCCTCCTGCGGGAACGCGGGCGCGGGCGGCGGCGGGCCGGGCTGCTGCTGCCACGCCGGCGGGGGGCCGCCGGCCGCCGGGCCTGGGCCGCCCGCCCGGCCGGGGTGCGTGCCACCGGGAGCGCCGGGGTGGCCGGGGCCGTTCGGTCCGCCGGGCGCGCCCGGACCGCCCGGCGCGGGGCCGGGCGGGGGCGGGACCGGGCGGGACGGGTCGCCGCCGAAGCCCGGGAAGTTCTGCGGGATCGGCTCGGCGGGCCGGTTCACCTGCGAGGGCCGGGAGCCCTGGTACTCCGGCGGACGCCCGCCGGGGTAGGAGTCACCGCCGCCGCCACCGCCGTAGGACGGACCCGGAGGGCCGGACGGCTGCTGGAAGTGGGGCGGCGGGCCGGAGGCCGGGCGCGGCGCGGCCGGGGTGTACGAGGTGGCCGTGTTGGTCAGGAAGTTCCACCGGCACTCCTCGCAGAACGGGGCGCCGCCCTCCCGGGGCGTGCGGCACTGCGGGCACAGTTCCGGGCCGGCTCCGGGGGCGGGCGGCGGATAGCCGTAACCGCCCGCCGGGGGCGGCGGGGGAGGCGGCGGCACGGCACCGGCCATGCGGTGACCGCAGACCTCGCACCAGTCGTCGGAACCCGACTGGTGTCCGTTCGGGCAGGTCGGCATGTCGGCGCTTCCCCCTTTCCTGCAGGGTCCTGCTGTGGGCTGCTACGGCGGTACGACGTCACTCTCGAGACGTCACTTCTTTACACGAACAGTCTTTGTGGAACGGGTTTCGAGTGTCATCTCGTCCGCCTCCTCGACCTTCGCCTTCAGTCGCACAGTACCTGCCGCGGCGTCGACCACGTCCACCACCTTCGCAAGCAGTTTCGCTGTATCGGCGTTCCCGGAGGAGCCGGCGAGCTGAACGGCCCGGCCCAGTCTGGCCGTTGCCCCGTCCCGGTCGCCCGCTTTGCGCAGTTCCAGCCCTTCCTGGACGGCCCGGGCCAGTTCCGCCTGGCCGGTGTAGTGCGCGACCTGCGCGTTCAGGGAGGTGGAGGCGGCCAGGTCGTCCGTCCACACGGCCCGTACGAGACCCTGGGCGCCCAGGGGGTGCGCCGTGCCGTCGGGCCGGGGGACGACCAGGGAGACGCGGGCGGCGAGCATCTCCTGGCCCAGGCCGGCGGGGGGCACGTCCACACAGACGTGGTAATCCCGGGACTCGTCGCCCCAGGACCCCGTGGGGTAGTCACCGGCGCGGGCCGTCGCCTCCGTGCGGCGGCCGGTCAACTCCTCGACCGTGGGCGCGACCTGCTTGACGAACTTCACGGTGGAGCCGGCCGGGGTCCACAGCCGCAGGGCGACGTCCGCGACCTCTTTGCCCATGGCCGTCTCCATCATGCGCGCGAAGTCGGCGGCGAGCCCGGCCGGATCGGCGACGATGTCGGCGGTGCCGAGCAGCGCGGAGGCGACCGCTGTGACTTCTTTCACTTCCCAGTCGGTGCCCACGCCCCGCGCGTCACAGGTGAACCGCCCGGCGCAGGCGTCCAGCGTCGCCCGGAGGTCCTCGGGCGACTCGTGCTCGTTGCGCCCGTCGGTGAGCAGGATGCCGTGCCGGATCTCGGCGTCCGCCGAGGCCAGCAGCCGGTCGGCCAGCCGCAGCCAGGTGCCGATGGCGGTGCCGCCGCCCGCGGTGAGCCGGCGCAGGGCCAGCTTGGCCTGCTCGCGCGTGGTGGCGTCGGCGACGGCGAGGCGCCCGCCGCCCGGATAGACCTCCTTGGCCACGTGCGTCCCGCCGATCACGCAGAAGCGCACCCCGTCGCGCAGGGTGTCGACCGCGGCGGCCGTGGCGTCCCGGGCGCCGCGCATCTTGGCCGGCGGGTGGTCCATCGAGCCCGAGCAGTCCACCATGACGGCCACGGCCGCGGCCGGGCCCCCGCCCGGCGCGTGGGGCGCGTACCGGTGGGGTGCCGTGACCGCGCCGCCGATGGTGCCGCCGCCGGTCGCGGTCACCGTCACGATCGCGTTGACCTCGCGCCCGCCCTCGGGCAGGTACTCGTTCTGGTACACGTCCACCGAGAAGCGCGGCGCGTTCGACTTCGAGAAATTGGCCATGCCCGTTCGCATCCCCCTCGACCGGGACCCCGCCGGGCGGGGCCGGTTGCGGTGAGCGGACCGCCCCCTGCGGTCCGCGAGGCCCGGTGCGCGTACGTGTGCGGGTGCTTGCGCGCCTTTTGTACCGGCCTCAGGCCGATCCTGCCCCCTGCGGCGGGGCGGGGAACGGCACCACGGCCACTGTTACGTTGTCGTGGCCCCCGCCGTCCAGGGCGTGACCGACCAGGACTCGGGCGGCGTGCAGGGGGCGCGCGGCGGCGTCCGCCGGGACGATCTCGGCCATCTCCCCGGCCGACTCCGCGTAGTTCCACAGGCCGTCGGTGCAGACCACGACCACGCCGGCCCGGTCCGGCCGGTAGGACGCGGTGTGCGGGTCCAGTTCGTAGGCGTCGGCGCCGAGCCAGCCGGTGATGGCGTGGGCGCGTTCGTCGGCGTACGCCTCGGCCTCGCTCATCAGGCCCGCGGCGACCATCTGGGCGGCCCAGGAGTCGTCCTCGGTGAGGCGCGCGGGCGGCGCGGAACGGTCGGCCGGCACCCAGTAGACCCGGCTGTCGCCGACCCAGCCGACGACCAGCAGCCCGGCCGTGACGACGGCGCCGACCAGGGTGCACGCCGGGGCGTTCTGGTGCGGGGCGTGCTCGCGGGCCTCGGCGGTCCCGGGGGCGGCGCCGGCCAGGGCGTCCACCGCGCGGGCGGCGGCGACGATCGCGTCGTGCATGGCCTGCTGGGGGTGGGTGCCGCGGGGCAGGGCGTCGAGCAGCGTCTCGCGGGCCGCGCGGGAGGCGGCGAGGGACGCCTCGTCGGGGCGGGTCGCGGAGGAGACGCCGTCGCAGACGATGGCCACGGCGGCCGGGGTGCCGTCGGGCAGCGCGGTCCGGCCGACGCCGAACGCGTCCTCGTTGCGGTGGTGGCGCAGGCCCCGGTCGCTGACCGCGGCGAGGGGGCCGCACTCCTGCTCCATGTGGTCGCGCTCGCGGGGCTGGGCGTGCCCGCAGTTCTCGCAGTAGCCGTCGCCGTCGACACGGCCGGTCCGGCAGGCGACGCACAGGGCGCCGTCCGGAGCAGCGCCGTCCGGGGCGCCGGCGGGCGCGGGGAGCGGGCCGGGTTCCGGGGCGGGGGTGCTCATGCGCGGGTCCGGTTCCTGGAGGAGGTACTCGTCGGGCTCCTGGCCCCGGGCCTGCGGCACACCGGACGAGGCCGGCGCGGGCGGCCCGGCGTAGGGCGGTCCGGCCTGCGGCGCGAGGGGCGGTCCGGCGGGGGGCGACGGGACCATGGGCGGTCCGGCCGGCGGGGGCGGGGCGCCGGGCGGCAGCGCGGCCCCGTACGGCGCGGGCGGACCGGGGGCGGCCGGCCCGCCACCGGGCGGCGCGCCGTTCATGACGATGGTCGGGCTGCCGGCCGCGTCCACCGGGTCCGCGGCCCGTTCCGGTACGGCGGACAGCTCCAGCCCGCACGCACCGCAGAAGCGGTCTCCCGCCTCAACGGGCTCCGCACAGCCGGGACACAGCGGCCGGGCGGCCTGCCGGGGCATCTGCGACATCAACTACACCCACGTCCGGGGGCGGTAACGATTGGCACGTTCCACCAGGTCGATCCTCTCCTCGCCGCCTCGGGCCAGCCGGGCGAGCGTGCGGTACGAACGCTCCAGCCCGAAGCGCAGGCCCCGTTCGTCCAGGCCGCTGCCGAGCAGCGTCCGGGCCCCGGCGGTCGCGGGGTCCCCCTCGCCCGGACCCCTGCCCCCGGAGAGTACCCAGTCCAGCGCGGCACCGAGGACTTCGGCGGACAACCGCTCGCGGCGCGCCGGGTCCAGACCGTACACGTCCAGCGCCTCGACCTGCCGGGCGGCGGCCGTCAGGTCCTCCAGGAACGATAGGTCGCCGGCGGTCGCCGCGCGTTGACGCAGCCGGGCCCGCACCGCCGCCATCCGGGCGGCCGTGCAGTGGACGGACGACTCCGGGACCGACTCCAGGGTGCGGACGGCGCCGCGCCGGTCGCCGGTGGCCAGCAGCACCCGGGCCAGCCCGAAGGCGGCGCTCACATGGCTGGGGTCGGTCGACCACACCAGCCGGTAGTACTCGGCGGCGTTGTCGAGCTGCCCGAGCACCTCCGCGCACAGGCCGAGGCCCAGCTTGGGCGCGGTCTCGCCGGGGAAGGCGTCGTAGATCGCGTCGAAGGAGAGCGCGGCCGTCCCGTGGTCGCCGGTGACCAGCGCGGCCACGCCCCGGTACCACACCACCCGCCAGTCGTCGGGCCGTTCCGCCTCCAGCAGGCGCAGCGTCTCCAGGGCGGGCGCGGGCTCGCCCTGCTCCAGCCGGGCCCGGATCTGCCGCAGCCGGGTCTCCACCGACGGCGCCGGTGCGGCGGCCAGCGCGCCGAGCAGCTCACCCGGCGCGGACGCCAGCAGCCCCGCCAGGAAACCGGCGTTGGGGTCGGCCGGGTCGACCCGGGGCACCGGCAGCGCGAGCGCCGCCCGCGGGCCGTCGACCGGCTTGACCAGGCCGGGCGCGCCCGCCGCGGGCAGGGCGGGGGAGGAAGCGGCCCGGCGCCGCGGGGGCCGGGCGCCCAGCCGGGAGACCTCGCCGTGCAGGGCCGGGAACAACTCGGTGTCCGGTACCCGCACTTCCGGCCCGAACAGGGTGGACAGCGCCGGCCGGGCCTGCCCCGACTGGAGGGAGACGACCTCGCGCAGCACGCCGGTCAGCTGCTCGGCCATCTCCTGCGCGGAGGCGAACCGGCGGTGCGGGTCGGGATCGGTGGCGCGCACCAGCAGCCGGTAGAAGGACTCGTACTGCCGGAAGACCTCGATGGTGTCGGGGTCGGGCAGGGAGTCGACGTAGACGCTGGTGCAGCCGTGGAAGTCGAACGTCAGCACCGCCAGCGTCCGGCCCACCGTGTACAGGTCGGAGGCGACCGACGGGCCGGTGTCCGCGACCTCCGGCGCCTGGTAGCCGACCGTGCCGTAGATCGCCGACTCGTCGTCGTCCATGCGGCGCACCGCGCCCATGTCGATCAGCTTGAGCTGGTCCTCGGTCTGTATGGCGTTGTCGACCTTGAAGTCGCAGTACAGCAGGTGGCGGCTGTGCAGATGGGCCAGCGCCTCCAGCGCCTCGATGCCGTACGCGCACGCCTGCCCGACCGGCAGCGGGTCGCGTCTGCCGTCCGGGGTGCGCCGGTCGTTGGCGATCTCCTTCAGCGACTTGCCGCCGACGTACTCCATGACGATGTAGCCGTCGAGGGAGCCGGTGCGCTGGTCGAGGTGCTCGACGAAGTTGTAGATCCGCACGATGTTGGCGTGCTCGATCTCGGCGAGGAAGCGCCGCTCCGAGATGGCGGCGGCCATCGCGTCCTGGTCGCCGGTGTCCAGCAGGCCCTTGAGCACCACCCAGCGGTCGGAGACGGCCCGGTCGACGGCGAGGTAGACCCAGCCGAGCCCGCCGTGCGCGAGGCAGCCCGCCACCTCGTACTGGCCGTGCACCACGTCCCCGGCGCGCAGCTTGGGGACGAAGGAGTACGGGTGGCCGCACTTGGTGCAGAAGCCCTCCGTGCGCCCGGGGCGTCCGGCCCGGCCCCGGCCCACCGGCGCGCCGCACTCGCCGCGCGAGCAGAACCGCTTGCGCTCGGGCACCTCCGGGTTGTCCAGGACCATCGAGCGGGGGTCCGGCCGGGGCACCGCCGGGACCTGCACCAGGCCCGCGCCCAGCCGGCCCCGCGCGGAGGCGCCGGAGGCCGAGCCGGAGCTGCGCACCGACACCGAGCGGCCGGTGGACCGGCCCGACCGGGTCCGGGAGAGCCGCCCCGACACCGACCGGCGGGACTTCGCGGACTGCGACGACGACCGCGAACCGCCGCCGCCGCGCGAGCCCTTGGCGCTGCCCCGGGACTCCGCCTCCTCGCCGGTGACGTGCGTGGGGGCCGAGCCGACCAGGCCGGACGGGGAGACCACCGGCGCCAGGCCGCAGGTGTCGCAGTACAGCTCGCCGCCGCCGACGTCCTCGTACGTCCCGTCGCAGCCGGGACGCTGGCAGGAACGGGGCACATCAGGCCGGTCCGGGGGCAACGGTGGGTCCGGGGGTTCCGGGGCCGGCGGGGATTCCCGCGCGCCCGGCGCCTCGGGTGCGCGCCGTGCGCCCGGTGCCTCCGGTGCTGGCCGTGCGCCCGGCGCTCGCGGCGCGGTGGCCGCCAGACCGCAGGTGTCGCAGTACAGCGCACCGCCGCCGACGTCCTCGTACGACCCGCCGCAGCCGGCACCGCGGCAGGCGTCGCCCGGTCCGCTCATCCGCTTCCCTCCCCCCGGCCGGCGCCCCGGCCCGTGCCGTCCCCGCCGCTCACGTGCCCGGCTCCGCGCCGCGCGCCCGGTCCGCCGGGCCGCCCTGGCCGGGCACCCGCGGCGGGGCGGAGCCGAGCAGCTCCGCCGCCGCGTGCTGGAAGCGCAGCACCGCCTGTTCGGCCACCCGCAGATCGCAGGGCGCGCTCCACAGCATCCGGCGGGCCCTCTCGTACTTCTCCACCAGCTCGGGGTCCTCCGCGAGACCGTGCCTCGCGACCTTGGCCTTGTAGGCGTCGAGCCGGCCGCGCAGCTCGGCGCGGACCGCGAGCGGCGCCGTCACCGCCGTCAACGACTCGCGGGCGCGCAGCAGTTCGTCCTCCGCCTTCTGCTCCAGGGACTCCAGGAGCGGGGAGAGCCGGTGCCACTGGGCGTGCCGCCGGTACTCGGCCGCCGCCGCGAGCTGCTCCTGGAGCGCGGTCGGCGGACCGCTGACCACCGGCACCTCCGTCGCGGCGATCTTCGCCAGCACCTCGCCGCGCGCGGTGCGGGCCTCGGCGAGGGTGCGGTCGGCGCGGGAGAGCACGTCGCGCAGCCGCACGATCCGCTGCTCGGCGTCCTGACGGACCGTCAGTACGGCGTCGATCTCCCGGCGTACGTCGTCCAGGGCGCGGGCCTCGCGGTCGTAGACCGTGGTGTCCGGCCGGCCGCCGCCGGGCGCCGAACTGCCCTCGGCGGGCACCCAGTACGCCAGCGGGTCGGAGATCACTTCCTCGCGCAGCCGGGTCAGCGTGCGGGTGATCCGCTCCAGGTCGTCGCCGGCCGGGTGCTCGCCGGGGCGGACGCCGACCGAGTGGGCGAGGCGGCGGGTGCGCTGGAGTTCGGCGGAGAGCAGGTCGATCCGGGCGGGCAGCGCGGACCACACCGCGTCGGCGGCGACCACCGTGTCCAGCGAGGACGCGTACAGCTCGTTCATCCGGTCGACGAGCGCGGCCAGCGTGAAGCGTTCGCTGAGCAGGCCGCCGCCGGAGCCGGGCAGGGTGACGCACTCGCCGCGCAGCAGCTCCGTCAGCTCCACCAGGTCCTCGCGGCTGGACCAGCGGCGGCGGGCGCGGATGTCCCGGGCGGTGCGCAGCGCGTCGGTGTAGGCGTCGAAGTACGTCCACAGCAGGGTGATCGACGCCTCCGTGCGCGCCCAGCGCTCCTCGGTGACGCCGGTCAGTCCGGCGCCTTCGAGGAGTCTGCGGCCCGCGTGGTCCTGGAGGGCGAGGAGGGAGGTCTCGATCGCCTCGTGCTCCGCGCCGAGCCGGCCCAGCGCACGGTCCACCTCGTCCCGGTCCAGTACCGGCCCGGTGGGTCCCGTGACGCCCATCGATCACCTCTCGCTGCGGTCGGTTGACGGCTGAAGACTGACAGTTGACGGTCCGGAGGAGGAAGGGCGGTCCCTAGCTCCCGCGCAGGTAACGCGGGCGCGGGGGCTCGGACTTGCGCATGTCCTCCTCGCCTCCGCCCAGTGTCGCCGACAGCCAGGTCCGGTACGACGTCCGCCAGCCGTCCGGGTCCGCGCGGAAGTCCACCAGGATCTTGTTCACCCGGCGTACCAGGTCGTCGGCGTCCTTGCGCATCGCCACGCCGTAGTACTCGGTGGTGAACGCGTCGCCCTTGAGCGCGACCGTCGGGTCCTGCGCGGCCTGGCTGGCGGCGAGCGCGCCGTCGGTGACGACCGCGTCGACCTCGCCGAGCTGCAGCCGTACCAGGCAGTCGAGCTGGCTGGGGACGGTGACGCTCAGGTCGGCGGAGGCGACGAGCTTCCCCGCGGCCCGGTCCGCCGTCAGCTGGCTGAGGGCGGTCGAACCCGCCGCCGTGCAGATCCGCTTGCCGGCGAGCGTGCCGTCGTACCCCGTGATCGTCGAGGACTTGGGGGCGAGCAGCTGCTGGCCCGTGCGGAAGTACGGGGCGGAGAAGGCGACGTCCCGCAGCCGGTCGCAGTTGATGGTCATCGTGCGGACCACCATGTCGACGCGGCCCTCCTGGATCGCCGGAATCCGCTGGTCGGTGGGGATCGCCTTGAACAGGACCGCGTTCCGGTCGCCGAGGATCTCCTCGGCGATGCGGTGCACGAGGTCGATGTCGAAGCCCTCCAGCTCGGCGGTGCCGCCGCTGTTGGGGTCGCGGTACCCCCAGCGGTAGCTGTTCTGGTCGACGCCGACGATCAGCTTGCGCTTCTCCTCCGGGCGGCTGCGGATCTCCTCGATGGCGGGGCCGTCGGCGCCGGACGGGGCCAGCGTCTGCCGCTCCGGGTCCGTGCACGCGGCCTCGGCGCGGGCGAGCTCGCCGTGGGTGACGCCCGTGCCGCCGTCGCCGGCGGCGCCGAGGCCGCGGGCCGCCGGGCGGAACGCGGGCAGCAGGCAGACGAGGAGCAGCAGCGCCAGGACGCAGCCGACCGCCATGGCCCCCACGCCGCCCCAGCCCCTCAGCCGGGCCCGCGGATCTCGTACGCGCATCCTCGTGCCTCCCTCCCGTGTCCCTTCGCCGGTGTTCATCGGTACTCCGAGAGCCTGCGGCCGATGCCGAGGACGGCGCCGGCCGCGCCGAGGGCGGCCAGCGTGCCGGCGCCCTGCGGCAGCCCCGCCAGCGCGTCCAGACCGGCGCCGGCCGCCCGCGCGAACTCCCGCTCCTCGTGCGCCAGGGCGGTGGCGAGCGCGGTGTCGACGCCGTCGAAGGACTCGGCGGTGGCACCCCGGCCGCCGATGACCTTCTCCAGCGCCTGCCGGTAGTTGCCGTTCTCGTCCTCGGCGCGGGCGGCACGGTGGCGTTCCCGCCACCGTGCCGCGTCGCCGGCCGCCGCCGCCACGGGGCGCTCGCCCGCCGCGTCGTCGGCGAGCCGCCGAGCCTCCGCCAGGTCCGCGCCGAGCGCCGCCATCTCCGTCCGGTACTCCGCGTCGTAGGCGTCCTCCCGTTCGCCGCCCACGGTCACGGTCTCGGCGCCCCGCGCCACCAGGGTGAGGTTCTCGTTGCCCCGGGCCTTCAGGGAGGCGAGGCGGGCCTCGTGCAGCACGGTGAGCGAGCGGACGCCGTGGTCGTGGGAGGCGCTCAGCTGGGAGCGGGCGACGCCGTGGCCGACGACCAGCCAGAGCAGGGCGGCGGCGGTGGCGGCGGTGGCCGCGACCAGGCCCCGGTTGAGGACGCGGTGGGTGCGCCGGTAGGTGCGGTACTGCGCCCAGGCCAGGGCGGCCAGGGCGAGCAGGCCGAGGACGAGCGCGGCCCACGGGGGGCGTTTCGCGTCGGCGTAGTCGTCGCTCAGCCGCCCGTTCTCCGAGGTGTAGAGGGCCTCGGCGGCCGGGAGCATGTCCTCCTGCATCAGGTCGTTGGCGTAGCGCAGGTAGGCACCGCCGACCGGGTAGCCCTGCCGGTTGTAGACGCGGGCGCGCTCGACCAGGCCCTTGTAGCGGGGGAGCAGCCGGTTGAGGTCGGCGACGGTGGCGGCGGAGGCGGAACCCGGCTCGGAGTTGGCGGCGGCCGTCACCAGGCTGTCGGCGGCGGTGCGGATGCCCTGCTCGTAGCGGTCGCGGGAGTCCTTCGTCTCCTGGCCGCCGGCGAGGAAGCCGGTGGAGGCCGCGGTGTTCGCCGCGGCCAGGGAGCGGTAGATGCCGGCCGCCTCGGAGCTGAGCGGCTGGCTGCGGTGCAGTACGTCGCCGGCCGCGGCGGTGCGCTCCGCGGCCTGCCAGGCGGTGACCGTGCCGAAGGCGACGACGAGCAGGGCGAGGAGGGCGCCGAGGGCGCGCAGCCGGCCCGGTTCGGTGACGGCGGCGGCCCGCAGCCGCTCCACGCCTTCGGCGAGGGCGGTCCGGCGCGGGGGGACGCCGCCGGGGTCCGGGCCGGAGCCGTGACTGGGGCCGGGGCCGGAGCCGTGACTGGGGCCGGGGAGCAGGGGCGCGGCGGGACGGGCCGGGGCCGTGGCCGGTCCGGGAGGCGCGGGCTGGGTCGGTACGGCGGACAGGGCGGCCGGCGCGGGCGTGTCCGGGTCCGGTGGCGCGCTGCCGTTCGGCGGTTGACTCACTCCGACCTCCCCCATGGCCACCCGTCGCCGCAAGTATCGCCGCCCCGGCGCGGATGCGCACCGGCCCGCACGGGCCCCCGCCCGGTTCCGTGCCCCCGCACCACCTTTGCCCATGAATACGTCGGGGGAACCGGCTCGGTTCCCCCGAGGGAGGCCGGCTATTTGTTGATGTTGGTGCCGGTGTTGGGCGGGGGCAGCGGGGAGGCCGCGGCCGACTGCGGGGAGGAGGAGTTGGCGTAGGCGGAGGGCGCGGCGACCCCGGCCGTCGGGTCGGGGGCGATCTGCTCGGACTCCTCCACCGGGGCGGTGGCGCCGCCCACGATGTCGATGTCGGCCGCGTCGAAGGCCCGCTTGATCCGCCAGCGCAGTTCGCGCTCCACCGCCAGGGACTTGCCCGGCATCGTCTTCGCCGAGACCCGGACCACCATGGAGTCCAGCAGCACCGACTCCAGGCCGAGCACCTCGATGGGGCCCCAGAGCAGCTCGTTCCAGGGCTCCTCCTTGCTCATCCGCTCGGCGACCGCGTCGATGGTCCGCTTCACCCGGTCCAGGTCCTCGTCGGCGCGGACGGTCACGTCCACCCCGGCCGTCGCCCAGCCCTGGGAGAGGTTGCCGATGCGCTTGACCTCGCCGTTGCGGACGTACCAGATCTCGCCGTTGTCGCCGCGGAGCTTGGTGACGCGCAGCCCGACCTCGATGACCTCGCCGGAGGCCACGCCCGCGTCGATGCTGTCGCCGACGCCGTACTGGTCCTCCAGGATCATGAAGACGCCGGAGAGGAAGTCGGTGACCAGGTTGCGGGCGCCGAAGCCGACCGCGACGCCGGCCACACCGGCCGACGCCAGCAGCGGCGCCAGGTTGATCTGGAAGGTGGAGAGCACCATCAGCGCGGCGGTGCCGAGGATGACGAAGCTCGCCACCGAGCGCAGCACGGAACCGATGGCCTCCGAGCGCTGCCGGCGCCGCTCGGCGTTGACCAGCAGACTGCTCAGCGGGTGGCCGCCGCCGCCCGAGCCGGTCCGGCGGTTCATCCGGTCTATCAGCTTGGTGATGCCCCGCCGTACGACCGCCCGCAGGACCGCCGCGATCACCACGATCAGCAGCACCCGCAGTCCGATGGCGAGCCAGGTCGACCAGTTCTCCTCGACCCAGCCGGCGGCGTTGGACGCGCTCTCCTGGGCGTCCTGGAACGACGGCACGGCGGGCGTCGACTCGGAGGGCGAGGGCGAGGGCGACGGGGAAGTGGACGCGGACGCGGACGAGGACGACGACGGATCGGCGGCCGACAGGACGGCGGCGTACGCGGTGGACGCGACGGACGCGACGGACGGGGACACGGCGGGACCTCCAGGAGCAGCGGTCCGCCCCTCCGGTGCGGGTCGCCGCGGCGCGCGGGGCCGGGGCGGTCCAAGGTCACGAAAAGGTCACCGGACGGGCGGAAACACCACACTAACGGGGCACCGTGCGCGGATCGGCAGTATGGGCGAAAGGGAGACGGTCCTCACCCGCCCGTGAGCAGGTGCTTGAACGGGCCGGGGTCCGGGGGATGTATCCGATGTGGTCGAAAACACTCCCAGCCCGTTACCGGGACATGGTGGCGCTTCCACCAGGCCTGAGGGGAGACTGACTACGGATCGTCCCGGCGCGAGCCACGCGCCGCCGGCGTACAAGGAGGCCATCCGTGCCGCATGTCCTGGTCCTCAACGCGTCGTACGAGCCCCTCGGCGTCGTACCGCTCCGCCGCGCGCTCGTCCTCGTCCTGGAGAACAAGGCCGTCTGCCTCGAGGAGTCCGGCGCCTTCCTGCACAGCGCGACCGTCACGGTCCCCGCGCCCAGCGTGGTCCGGCTCAAGCGTTTCGTGCGGGTCCCCTACCGGGGCCCCGTCCCCCTGACCCGCCGCGCGCTCTTCGCCCGCGACGGGGGCCGCTGCATGTACTGCGGTGGCGTGGCGACCAGCGTCGACCACGTCGTCCCGCGCAGCCGCGGGGGCAAGCACGCCTGGGACAACGTGGTGGCCTCCTGCCGCCGCTGCAACCACACCAAGGCGGACCGGCACCTCACCGAGATCGGCTGGCGGCTGCGCCACAAGCCGGCCCCGCCCACCGGTCTGGCCTGGCGCATCATCGGCACCGGCCACCGGGACCCGCGCTGGCTGCCCTACCTCCAGCCGTACGGCGCGGACGACGCCCTGGCCCGGATCGACGGCATCTCCGCCTGACCCGACGGGTGCCGGGCGGCCGGGAGCGGGTCAGCGCGCCCGGTTCCTCAGCGGCTCGGTGCCCAGGGTGACTTCCACCGGCTCGGGGAGCGCGACCTCCTTGCCGAAGGGCGGCGTCTGCACGGTCTCGTACCGCCCGCCGTCCGGCCGGCGGTACCCCTTGGCCTCGCAGGTGTGCCTCGCAGGTGTCCCTGTCGATCAGCAGATACACCGGACTCCCGCTCCCCGCGTACGCCCGCGGCTTGTCGACCCGGTCACGCCGCTCGGTGTCGGAGTCGTACGCGGTGACCTCCACGATCATGAGGACGGGGGTGGGGCCGGCCCCTTCGCCCTGCCCGACGAAGGCTTCCGCCGGGGCGAGGGAACCGTCGGGACGGGCGCGGCCCTCGCGGTAGGGCGTCGATCATCAGCCCCCGTGTGGCGTCGAGCCACAGGCCGGGCCGGTGCCGCGTGCAGACGCGTGTCAGCCACCGGATGACGCGTCCGCGATCGCCGTCCGGCACGGCCTTCCCCCCAGATGTCCGTTGATGAACTCCAGCCGCACGCCCTCCATGCTCCGGGCGGCATGGCGGGCGAGTTCCTCGAACTCGCTGACGAGATCCGGGGCCTGCCGGCGGCCACGGTCACAGGGCTTCTCCGGCATTGGGGTGGCACATGGCCGGAGCAGGGGAGATGGGACCGGTCGGGGCGGGATGTCCCACTCGGCGGGGACGGTCCCGCCGGGGACGCGTGACGCGGCCGACGCGGGCGAGCGGCGAGGGCGGATGTGACCAGGGTCACGTTGTCCGCGTCGGGGCGTCTGGTTACGGATCTGCTGGGTAGGGCTGCGATTACCCCTGGCCGTACCCGACAAGGAGGCCTTCGTGGCTGCACACCTCACCTTTCCCGCCCCTTCCAAACCCTCGGCGGAGCACTCCGCCGAGACCGAGGATGCGTTCGGCGGGCCGGACGCGTACGGGGAGCCGCCGCTGACCAGTGAGCCGCCGCTGCCCGATGCCGAGCCCCTCACCAGTGAGTCCCCCTTTCCCGACGTGGTGCCGCTGACCAGCGAGTCCTCGCCCGAGTTGACCGCGGTCGTCCCCGAACAGGGCACCGCCTCGTTCGCCGTCCCGGAACCCGCGAGGCCGTAAGTGGCGGCCGACCGGCCGGACGGGTCCCCTTCCGGGGAGCTGACCCGGCTCGCCGAGCTGCACGGCGTCGCCGCCTCCTACCGGCCCTCGCCCGACCGCACGGTCACGGCCTCCGCCACCGCCCTCACCCGCGCGCTGGCCGCCCTCGGCGTCGACGCCGAGGGGCCGGACGCCGTGCGCGCCGCGCTCGCCGCCCGCGAGGACGCCCGGCGCGCCGCCCTGCTGCCGCCGACCCTCGTGCGGTGGAGCGGCGGACCCGTGCCGGCGGCGCTGGCCGCGCTGCCCCCGGGGACCCGGGTGGGCGTGACGACCGAGCAGGGCGAGGAGCGGGCCGGCGTCGAGGACCTCCCGCCCGGCGTGCACCGGCTCACCGCCACCGCCCCCGACGGGCGCCTCGCCCGCTGTCACCTCGTCGTCGCGCCGCCCCGGCTGCCCGCGCCGCCCGGACGCTCCTACGGACTCCTCGTCCAGCTCTACTCCCTGCTCTCCCGGCGCTCCTGGGGCATGGGCGACCTCGGCGACCTCGGCGAACTGGCCGCCTGGGCCGGACGCGCGCTCGGGGCGGGATTCGTGCAGGTCAACCCGTTGCACGCCGCCGTGCCCGGGAGCGCGGGCACGCCCACCGACCCCTCGCCGTACCGGCCCTCCTCACGGCGCTTCCCCGACCCCGTGCACCTGCGGATCGAGAACATCCCCGAGTACGCGTACGCCGCCGACCGCACGCGCCTGGACGGCCTGCTGGAACGGGCCGGGCGGCTGCGCGCGGACGCGCTCGGCGGCCCGGACGCCCTGATCGACCGGGACACGGTGTGGCGGCTCAAGCGCGAGGCGCTGGAGGTGCTGCGCGAGGTGCCGCTCGGCCCCGGCCGGCGCGCCGCGTACTGCGATCACCTCGCCGCCCAGGGGCAGGCTCTGGAGGACCACGCCACCTGGTGCGCCCTCGCCGAGGTCCACGGACCCGACTGGCGGCGCTGGCCGGCCGCGCTGCGCGACCCCCGCTCCGCCGCGACCGCCCGCGCCCGCACCGAGCTGAGGGACCGCGTCGACTTCCACACCTGGCTCACCTGGCTGACCGAGACCCAGCTCGCCGACGCCCAGCGCACCGCCCGCGACTCCGGGATGCCGGTCGGGATCGTGCACGACCTGGCGGTGGGGGTGCACCCGGTGGGCGCGGACGCGTGGGCGCAGCGGGAGTACTTCGCCGAGGGCATGTCGGTGGGCGCCCCGCCGGACGCCTTCAACTCCCGCGGCCAGGACTGGGGCCTGCCGCCCTGGCGTCCCGACCGGCTCGCGGAGTCCGGCTACGCGCCCTTCCGCGACCTGCTGCGTGCCCTGTTCCGCTACGCCGGCGCCCTGCGCATCGACCACGTCATGGGGCTGTTCCGGCTCTGGTGGGTGCCCGAGGGCCTGCCGCCCACCGAGGGCGCCTACGTCCGCTACGACGCCGAGGCCATGCTCGCCGTCCTCGTCCTGGAGGCGTCCCGGGCCGGCGCCGTGGTGATCGGCGAGGACCTGGGCACCGTCGAACCCGGTGTGCGGGAGGCGCTGCGCGAGCGCGGCGTGCTCGGCACGTCCGTCCTGTGGTTCGAACGGGACTGGGAGGGCGACGGCCGTCCGCTGCCCGCCGACCGCTGGCGCGCCGACTGCCTGGCCACCGCCACCACCCACGACCTGCCGCCCACCGCCGCCCGCCTCACCGGCGACCACGTCGCCCTGCGCGACCGGCTGGGCCTGCTCACCCGCCCGGCCGAGGAGGAACGGGCCGAGGCCGCGGCGGACGCGGGGGAGTGGCTGGACCTGCTCGCCCGGCTGGGGCTGCTGCGCGGCCCCGGCGGCGGCGCCGATCCCGACTCCGAGGAGGCCGGCGTCCAGGCCGTGTACCGCTTCCTGCGGACCACCCCGGCGCGGATGGCCGGGATCTGGCTGCCGGACGCGATCGGCGACCGCCGCCCGCAGAACCTCCCCGGCACCTGGGACCAGTACCCGAACTGGAGGCTGCCGATCGCCGGCCCCGACGGCCGCCCGGTGACGCTGGAGGAGCTGGCGGCCTCCCCGCGGCTGCGCGCGCTGATCGAGGCGGTACGGGCCGGCGGCCCGCGCTGACGCCGTCCGCCCGGGGCCCCGTACGGCACCCCGGGCGCGCGGCGGTGATCGGCGTTCGCTAACTTGGGACCGTGGACAAGAAGAACGCCTTGCGCGCCGGCACCCTGGCGGCCGGTACGACGCTGATGATGCTGCTCATGTCGTCCCCCGCGCTCGCGCTGACCCGCGACGACGGCGACGACCCCGGCACGGGCCTGAGCGTCATCGAGACGCTGGGCCTCTACGTCTTCGCCCCGATCGTGCTCTTCGCGGTCATCGCGGGGCTGGTGATGGTCCTCGACCGCTCCAAGGAGGAGCACCGGGTGACCAGCCGCAACATCAAGACCCGGGAGACCATGAAGAAGGCCGAAGCCAAGGGCTGACGGCCGGCTCCCGAGGATTCGCCGAGGGCGCCTGCCCTGCCGCACGTACGCGCGTCACCGCCGTACGTGGGCGGGGCAGGCGCCCTCGACGTGTTCCCGGGAGCCGGCGGGTGCTCAGGGGTGCGGGGCGGTCAGGTACCGCTGCACGGAAGGGGCCAGCCACGCCACGATCTCGCCCTCGGACAGGTCCACGGCCGACGGGATGCGCAGCACGTACCGGGTGAGCGCCAGCCCGAGGAGGTGCGAGGCCACCAGGGCGGCGCGGGCCGGGGCCTGCTCGGGATCGGGGCAGACCCGCTGGGCGACCGGCAGCAACTGGTCGCGGAAGATGTCCCGGGTGCGCTCGGCCCCGGCGGCGCTCTGGGCGCCGACCCGGAGGACGGCCGTGAGCACCTCGTTCTCCTCCCACAGGGAGAGGAAGTGCCGCACCAGGGCCTCGCCGGCCCGGTCGCGGGGCAGGGCGGAGACGTCGGGCAGCGCCAGGTCCACCGAGACGGCGGCCGTGAACAGGCCCTCCTTGCTGCCGTAGTAGCGCATCACCATCGAAGGGTCGATCCGGGCGTCCCGCGCGATGGCGCGGATGGTGGCCCGGTCGTAGCCGTCGGCGGCGAAGCGCTCGCGGGCGGCTTCGAGGATCGCGGCGCGGGTGGCGTCGGAGCGGCGGGCGGCGGGAGCGGGCGGAGGGGCGGCAGGGGTGGGCATGCCGTCGAGTTTAGGCCAACAGTCGTAGGCCAACAAGCGAGGGCCAACAATCGTTGACTCTCTCGTGCGCCCGCTCGTACAGTGACAACAAGCGCTGGCAAACGAGCGTTGGCCAACTGTTGTTGGCCAACCCGTGTCGGCCAACCCGTGTCGGCAAACCTAGGAGGCCCCCCATGGAGTCCACCATGGTCAGCTCCACCACGGTCAGCTCCACCACGGACAGCACGCCCCGCCCCGTGATCGTCGTGGGCGCCGGTCCGACCGGTCTGCTCCTGGCCGGGGACCTGGCCGCCGCCGGTGTCCCCGTCACCCTCGTGGAGAAGCGCCCTCCGGAGATCAGCAACCTCTCCCGCGCCTTCGGCCTGCACGCCCGCAGCCTGGAACAGCTCGACGCGCGTGGTCTCGCCGAGCCGCTGGAGGCGATCGGCCGCCCGCTGGACCGCATCCGCTTCTTCGGCCTGGCCCTCGACTTCGCCACCCTCCCCTCCCGCTTCCGCCACGTCCTGGTCCTGCCGCAGTACGAGGTGGAGAAGGTGCTGCGGCGGCGCGCGGAGGAGGCGGGGGCCGTCCTCCGGTTCGGGACCGAGGTGACCGGGCTGCGCCAGGACGCGGAGGGGGTGACCGTCACCGTCCGCCGCGCGGACGGGACCCCCGAGGACCTCCGCGCGGCCTACGTCGTCGGCACCGACGGCGTGCACAGCGCCGTGCGGGACGCGGTCGGGCTGCCCTTCCCCGGCCGGGCCGTGATCCGCTCGGTGGTCATCGCTGACGTGCGGCTCGCCGAGGAACCGGAAGGGCAGCTCGTCGGGCGGTCCGCCGCCGGGGCGTTCGTCGTCATGGTGCCCTTCGGCGACGGGTACCACCGGGTCGTCGGCTGGCACCGGGAGCACAACGTCCCCGAGAGCGAGCCCGTCGGCCTGGCCGAGGTCGAGGAGCTGGTCCGGCTGGTCACGGGCCGGGACTTCGGCCTGCACGACCCCCGCTGGCTCTCCCGCTTCCACAGCGAGGAACGGCAGGTGCCCGCCTACCGCGTCGGCCGGGTCTTCCTCGCCGGTGACGCGGCGCACGTGCACAGCCCGGCCGGCGGACAGGGCATGAACACCGGGCTCCAGGACGCCGCCAACCTGAGCTGGAAACTGGCGGCCGTCCTGCACGGCCGGGCGCCCGAGACCCTGCTCGACACCTACCACGGCGAACGCCACCCCGTCGGCCGGGCGGTACTGCGCAGCAGCGGCGGCATGATCCGCCTCGCCATGGCCGGACGCCCCTGGTCACGGGCGCTGCGGTCGCTGGCCGTCGCCGCCCTGGACCACGCGGGACCCGTCCAGCGCCGGGCGGCCGGGCTGGTCACGGGCCTCGCGTACGCCTACGCCGCTCCGCGCGGCGCCCACCGCCTCACCGGGACCCGCGTCCCCGACGTGGCCCTCGCGGGCGGCGGCCGGCTCTACGAGGCACTGCGCGGCGGCCGGTTCGTCCTCATCACCGCCGACGGCCACAAGGGCGCGGAGGACCGCGCGGACCGCCTCGCGGCGGAGCGCTGGGCGAGCGGACGCCGTACGGCGGTGCTGGTACGGCCCGACGGATACGCGGCGTGGGCGGCCGAGGACCCGACCCCGGCGGCGACCGAGGCGGCCCTCGCCGCGCACGTCGGCTAGAAGGCTGCCCTGGCACAGCGCGGGGCGTCCGGGATCGAAACCCCGGACGCCCCGGAGGACAGGGACCGTCAGCCCGCCGCCGCGTCCGCCGCCTGGGCGCGCAGCGCGCGCTCCACGCCCGCGCGGGACTCGGACACCAGCCGCCGCAGGGCCGCGTTCGGACCGGCCGACTCCAGCCACGCGTCCGTCTTGCGCAGCGTCTCCTCGGAGACCTGCACCGCCGGGTACAGGCCCACGGCGATCTGCTGGGCCATCTCGTGCGACCGGGACTCCCAGACGCCCTGGACCACCTCGAAGTACCGGTCCGTGTACGGCGCGAGCAGCTCCCGCTGGTCGCTCTGGACGAAGCCGGCGATGACCGCCTCCTGCACGGCGTTCGGCAGCTTGTCGGAGTCGACCACCGACGCCCACGCCTCCGCCTTGGCCTCCTCGGTCGGCCGGGCCGCCCGCGCGGTCGCGGCGTGCCGCTCACCGGCGGCGGTGCGGTCCCGCTCGTACTCGGCGGCGATCTCCGCCTCGTCGTAGCGGCCGACCGCCGCGAGCCGCTGGACGAACGCCCAGCGCAGCTCGGTGTCGACGGCCAGGCCCTCCACCGTCCGGGAGCCCTCCAGCAGCGCCTCCAGCAGGTCGAGCTGCTCCGGCGTGCGCGCGGTCGCGGCGAAGGCGCGCGCCCACGCGAGCTGGTGGTCGCCGCCCGGCGTCGCGGCGCGCAGGTGCGCGAGCGTCGCCTCCGTCCAGCGGCTGAGCAGCGTCTCGCGGGCCGCCGGGTCGGCGTAGCTGTCGACGGCCAGCTTCACCTGGCGGTGCAGGGACTGCACGACGCCGATGTCGGACTCCTTGCCGATGCCGGACAGCACCAGCGAGAGGTAGTCGCGGGCGGCGAGTTCGGCGTCCCGGGTCATGTCCCAGGCCGACGCCCAGCACAGGGCGCGGGGCAGGGACTCGGTGAAGTCACCGAGGTGCTCGGTGACGAAGGCCAGCGACCGCTCGTCCAGACGGACCTTGGCGTACGACAGGTCGTCGTCGTTGAGCAGCACCACGGACGGGCGGCGCTCGCCGACGAGCTGCGGTACGTCGGTCAGCTCACCGTCGACGTCCAGCTCGACGCGCTCGCCGCGGACCAGCTTGCCGGCCGGGTCGAGGTCGTAGAAGCCGATCGCGATGCGGTGCGGGCGCAGCGTCGGCTCGCCCTTGGCGCCGGCCGGGAGCGCCGGGGCCTCCTGGCGGACGGCGAAGGAGGTGATGGTGCCGTCGGCGTCCGTGTCGATCACCGGCCGCAGCACGTTGATGCCGGCCGTCTCCAGCCACGCCTTCGACCAGGACCTCAGATCCCGCCCGGAGGTCTCCTCCAGCGCGCCCAGCAGGTCGGACAGGCGCGTGTTGCCGAACGCGTGCCGCTTGAAGTACGCCTGCACGCCCCGGAAGAACTCGTCCTCGCCGACGTACGCCACGAGCTGCTTGAGGACGCTGGCGCCCTTGGCGTAGGTGATGCCGTCGAAGTTGACGAGGACGTCGTCCAGGTCGCGGATGTCCGCCATGATCGGGTGCGTGGACGGGAGCTGGTCCTGCCGGTACGCCCAGGTCTTCATCTGGTTGGCGAACGTCGTCCACGAGTGCGGCCACTTCGAGCCCGGCGCGTACGCCTGGCAGGCGGCCTCGGCGTAGGTGGCGAACGACTCGTTCAGCCACAGGTCGTTCCACCAGCCCATGGTGACCAGGTCGCCGAACCACATGTGGGCCAGCTCGTGCAGGATCGTCGCGGCCCGGCCCTCGTACGCGGCGTCCGTCACCTTGGACCGGAAGACGTACTGGTCGCGGATGGTCACCGCGCCCGCGTTCTCCATCGCGCCCGCGTTGAACTCGGGCACGAACAGCTGGTCGTACTTCTTGAACGGGTACGGGTAGTCGAACTTCTCCTGGAACCAGTCGAAGCCCTGCCGGGTCACCTCGAAGATGGCGTCCGAGTCGAGGTGCTCGGCGAGCGAGGGACGGCAGTAGATGCCCAGCGGCACGGTCTGGCCGTCCTTCTCGTACACGCTGTGCACCGAGTGGTACGGGCCGACGATCAGCGCGGTGACGTACGTCGAGATCCGCGGCGTCGGCTCGAAGACCCAGACGTTGTCCTGCGGCTCGGGCGTCGGGGAGTTGGAGATGACCGTCCAGCCCTCGGGCGCCCGCACGGTGAACTGGAAGGTCGCCTTCAGGTCCGGCTGCTCGAAGGAGGCGAAGACCCGGCGGGCGTCCGGCACCTCGAACTGGGTGTACAGGTACGCCTGGTCGTCGACCGGGTCGACGAACCGGTGCAGGCCCTCACCGGTGTTGGTGTACGCGCAGTCCGCCACCACCCGCAGGACGTTCCGTCCCTCCAGCAGGCCGGGCAGGGCGATGCGGGAGTCCTGGAAGACCTCGTCCACCGGCAGCGGGTCACCGTTGAGGGTCACCTCGTGGACGGTGGGGGCGACCAGGTCGATGAAGGACTCCGCGCCGTTCTCCGTGACGTCGAAGCGGACCGTGGTCACGGACCGGTAGGTGCCGCCCTGCTGCGCTCCGCAGAGGTCGAGGTCGATCTCGTACGCGTCGACGGAGAGCAGCTTCGCCCGCTGCTGTGCCTCTTCGCGGGTCAGGTTTGTGCCAGGCACGCGGTCATCTCCTCGTATGTGTCGTTTCCGTCATCCTTCCACGCGGGCCGGGCCGAACGCGATGTCCGGATACCGCCGGTGCGCGGGCCCGGCGCGCCGCAGCCTGGACGGCATGACGACCTTCACCGCACACCCCGTCCCGGCCCGTGTCCTGGCGGAACTGAGGGACTCCGACGACGCCGGCCGCAAGCCGGTCCCCTTCACCGACGAGGAGGGCGGCGCGCCGCTGCGCTGCTGTCTGCGGCACAGCGTGCCCGGCGAGACGATCGCCCTCGTCTCGTACGCGCCGCTGCGCCGCTGGGCGGCGGCCACCGGCGCCGACCCGGGCGCCTACGACGAACAGGGCCCGGTCTTCATCCACGCCGGGGAGTGCGCGGGGCCCGCCTCACAGGAGCTGCCGTTCACCCGCGCCCACCGGGTGCTGCGCCGTTACTCGGACCAGGGGCACATCCTCGGCGGCCGGCTCGTGGAGCGGGGCTTCGCGGCGGCCCTCGCGGAAGCGTTCGACGACCCGGCCGTGGCGTTCGTCCACGTCCGGGCCGTCGAGTACGGCTGCTTCTACTACGAGGTCAGGCGGGGCCGGCCCCTGGTCAGCCCTTGAGCTCCGCCGCCACCAGCTCCGCGATCTGCACCGCGTTCAGCGCGGCGCCCTTGCGGAGGTTGTCGCTGGAGACGAACAGGGCGAGGCCGTTCTCCACGGTCTCGTCCCGGCGGATGCGGCCGACGTAGGAGGGGTCCTGGCCGGCGGCCTGGAGCGGGGTGGGGACCTCCGCGAGAGCCACGCCGGGGGCGCCGCCGAGCAGCTCGCGGGCGCGCTCGACGCCGATCGGGCGGGCGAAGCGGGCGTTGATCTGCAGGGAGTGGCCGGTGAAGACCGGGACCCGGACGCAGGTGCCGGAGACCTTCAGCTCCGGGATCTCCAGGATCTTGCGGGACTCGTGGCGGAGCTTCTGCTCCTCGTCGGTCTCGTGCAGCCCGTCGTCGACGATCGAACCGGCCAGCGGCAGCACGTTGTACGCGATCGGCGCCACGTACTTGTGCGGCTCGGGGAACTCGGCCGCCGTGCCGTCGTGGGTGAGCTTCGGCGCGTCCTCGCCGACCTTCTTGACCTGCTCGAACAGCTCGTCCACGCCGGCCAGGCCGGAGCCGGAGACCGCCTGGTAGGTGGCGACGACCAGCGCTTCGAGGCCCGCCTCGGCGTGCAGCGGACGCAGCACCGGCATCGCGGCCATGGTGGTGCAGTTCGGGTTGGCGATGATGCCCTTGGGGCGGGACGCGATCGCGTGCGGGTTGACCTCGGAGACCACCAGCGGCACCTCGGGGTCGCGGCGCCACGCCGAGGAGTTGTCGATCACGACGGCACCCTGGGAGGCGACCTTCCCGGCCAGCGCCTTGGAGGTGGCGCCACCCGCGGAGAACAGCACGATGTCCAGGCCGGAGTAGTCCGCGGTGGCCGCGTCCTCCACCGTCACCCCGTCCAGGTCCTTGCCCGCGCTGCGGGCGGAGGCGAACAGGCGCAGCTCGGTGACCGGAAAGTTCCGCTCCTCGAGGATCCTGCGCATGACCGTGCCGACCTGTCCGGTGGCTCCGACGATTCCGACCCTCACGGCGACTCCCTTTCGTACATGCGTGCGCCCGTCCGGTGCGACCGGGGCTTTTCCCTGCGTTT
Organism: Streptomyces daghestanicus; assembly: GCF_020521275.1. Taxonomy (NCBI): domain Bacteria; kingdom Bacillati; phylum Actinomycetota; class Actinomycetes; order Kitasatosporales; family Streptomycetaceae; genus Streptomyces; species Streptomyces daghestanicus. The sequence continues at coordinate 599,449 of NZ_BNDX01000016.1, forward strand.
CCATCATGCGGGCATTCCCGGCCCGCCTGTCCACCGCATTGCCCGGTGTCCCGGCGCGGGGGACCGCCACAGCGCCGGAGGCGACCGCCGTCCCTGCGGCCGCACCCGCGCCGGGGCGCAGGAATTGACCCGCCACGGCCCCGGCGCCGCAAGCTGTGCTGCCCCGCCCCTGCCCTTCGCCGCCCGCCCCACACCCGGTGTGACGTACGCCTCGCCCCGTCCGGTCCGCCGCCGCCGAACGTTTCCGCTCCCTGGGGCGTCGTAGGGGAAACGCGGCGAGGGGAGGGGTGGTCGTGCTGCGCGGAAGACTCCGGCGAGGGCCGGCCGGCGCCCAGGGGGACGACCCGCTGGACGCGGCCCAGGAGCGCCGGGTGCGGGCGGTGCTCGCGCTCGGCGGGGTGCCGCAGGCGGACCTGGCGGACGGGGTGCAGCAGGTCCGGCTGCGGCTGCTGGAGCGGGCCGCCGGCGGGCAGGAGGCGCCCCGCGACGTCTCGGCGTGGGCGGCGGTGGTCGCCTCCCGCCTCGCCGTGGACTGGCACCGGGCCAGGCGCCGCCAGGAACGCGTCGGGGAACGCCTCGCCGCGCTGCGCCCCGCCGACCACCCCTCCGGTGAGGAGACCAGCCTGCTCTCCCTCGCCGTCGCCCGGGGGCTGGACGCGCTGCCCGACGCCCAGCGCCAGGTCGTGGTGCTGCGGTTCTACGCCGACCTGCCGGTGCGCGGCATCGCGGAGGCGCTGGGCGTCCCCGAGGGCACGGTCAAGAGCAGGCTGCACACGGCGGTCCGGGCGCTCCGCGCCCGTCTGCACGAGGACGAGGTGGTGTGACGTGGCCGCCGAGCACGACGCGTACGAGGGTGCCGTCCCGGACGACGCGCTGATGGCCGCGATCCTGGGGGAGCCGCTGCCGCCGGGGTCGGCCGAGGCGGCGGACGTGGCGGTGCTGCGGGAGCAGGTCGGGCTGATCGGGCGGGTGCTGAGCGCGCCCCCCGGCCCACCGGAGCGGGCCCCGGCGGCGGCAGGCCGCGGCCGGCGGCGCCGGAACCGGGTGGTCCTCGGCGCGCTCGCCGTGACCTGCGCGGGCGCCTTCCTGTCCGGCGCGGCGTGGCTGGTGACGCAGGGCGGGACCGCGGGCACCGGCGACTCCGCGGCGAGCGGCGTGGCGGACTCCGGCGGCAAGGCCGCCGCCCCCTTCGGCAGCCCCGGCTACCTGGCCTGCGCCCGGCTGGTCGCCGAGGGCACGGTCACCGAGGTCCGGCCGGCCTCCGGGGACGGGGGCCTGCGGATCACGGTGCGGATCACCCGGCCGTACGTGCCGCGGACGGCGTCCGGCGAGGTCACCTTCCTCACGGAGGAGGTCCCCGGCGCGGGCGACCGCGTGCTGTTCGGGCTCCCGGCGCACGGTGTCCGCCCGGACGCGCTCTTCCTCGGGGAGGCCGAGATCGCCCCGGAACGCGCCCGCGTCACCGCCGCCCTCCCGCAGGCCCGCACGCTCACCTGTGGGTAGCGAAGAGGGGGCGGACGCCGAAGCGCCCGCCCCCTGTTCACCTGCCGTACCGGACTACGGCACGACCTTCTCGATCGCCACGCTGCCGGTGCCCGCGACCGTGCCGCGCGCGTTGACGAGCTGGACCTGGCCGAAGAACTCCCGGCCCTCCGGCGCGGCGGCCAGCGCCGTCACACTGCCGGTGACGGTGGCCGACTCGCCCGTGCCGAGCGACACCGGGGAGGCGTCCACGGTGACCGCGCCGAGGGTGGCCGCGAAGTACACGTCCCGGTAGTCGTACGCGGTGGAACCGGCCGGGACCGCGTAGCCGTAGACCTCGACGGTGTACGTGCCGGCCGCCGGGTCGGGCACCGAGACGGACTCCTCGGAGTCGCCGTCGGCGCTCTGGGCGACGGCGGTGCCGTCCGCGTCGTAGACCGTGAGGTCCAGGTCGGCGGAGGCGTCGGAGACGCCGCCGATGGCCACGTCGAGCGAGGTCGCGCCCTCGGGCACCTCGACCGTGGTGGTCTGCGTGGCGCCCTGGGCGATGGTGGGACGGGTGGTGAGGGAGGAGCCCAGCGGGCCGCCCTTCAGCGAGCCGCCGACGATCGGGGCGTGCCCGTTGGTCACCGTCCAGGAGGCGGTGACCGGGGTGCCGGCCCGGGCCTCCGGCACGGTCACGACCTCCGGGTCGAAGGTCGCGCCGAGGACGGAGACGTCGAGCGTGTACGGGTTGTCGAGCAGCGGCGAGGTGCGGCGCGACTCGACCTCGATCTCCCAGACGCCGGGCTGCGGGTCGGCGTACGAGCGCATGTCGGGCCGGCAGCCGTTGCCGTCGAGGTAGTTGTTGTAGCAGTACGGCGTGGAGGTCTCGTCGACCGGGACGCCGTACGGGTGGATGGCGATGAACCGGGTCTGGCTCTTGCCCTTCAGGCCGCCGATGGCGACCTCCAGGGTGTCGGCGCCCTCCGGGACGGTCACGAAGTACGAGGTGGTGCTGTTGCGCTGCACCGAACCGGACGCCGAGTAGGTGTACTCCTGCGGCGCCGCGAGCGGGGCCGAGACCACGACCGTGGACATGACCTGCTGGTCGGTGCCCTCGGTGCGCGGGTCGTCGACCTCCAGGATGGCGCTCTTCAGCCCGGCCGACCGCGGCGCGGCCTGCACCTTGACGGTGACCGGCTGGTTCAGCGGCAGCCTCACCGAGTCGGAGCCGAGGAGGCGGAAGGTGTTCCCGGCGTTGTTGGCGAAGCCCAGCTCGTGCCGGATCGCCTTGTCGGCACCGGAGGTGCGGGTCAGGGTGATCTCGTACGTCTTCTTCTGCCCGGCCTTCAGGCCGCCCTCGCGGTCGTAGAGGCCGGTGCCGAAGCCCGGGGTCTCCAGGGCGTAGTCGATCGCGGTGTCGACCGGGGCCTTGACCGTGTAGGTGTGCGCGGTGGCGCCCTCGCGGATGGACTTCCAGGCGTCGACGACGTCGATCAGGCCCGCGCCCTCCTCGTACGCCTGCACACCCTTGATGTGCTGGGCGGTCGAGGTCAGCGCGGTGCGCAGGGTCGCCGGGGTGAGGTCGACGTGCTTCTGCTTCGCGGCGGACAGCAGCAGCGCCGAGGCGCCCGCGGCCTGCGGGGAGGCCATCGAGGTGCCCTGGAGCATGCCGTAGCCGGCGGGGAGCGAGTAGCCCGCCTCGGCGACCGGGGCGCCCGGCAGCCAGGTCTGGATGGAGTTGATCGCCGCGCCCGGCGCGGTCAGCGTCGGCGCGAAGCCGCCGTCCTCACGCGGGCCGCGCGAGGAGAACGGCATCATGGCGTACTTCTTCTCCACCGCCGAGCCGTAGTTGACCGCCCAGGTCTCCTTGGAGATGGACGCGCCCACCGCGATGACCTTGTCGGCCAGGCCGGGGTCGCCGATGGTGTTGGCGCCGGGGCCGTCGTTGCCGGCCGAGATGACGAGCTGGACGCCGTACTCGTCGATGAGGCGGGTGTACAGCTCCGCGCGGGCGTTGTTGCCGTCGTTGAGGGTCGGCAGGCCGCCGATCGACATGTTGACGATGTCGACGCCGCGGTTGACGACGAGGTCGATCATGCCCTCGGTGAGCGCGACGTTGGTGCAGCCGCCGGTCCAGGTGCAGGCGCGCGAGGAGACGATCTGCGCACCGGGGGCGGCGCCGTCCATCTGCCCGCCGAACAGGCCGTTGGCGGCGGTGATGCCCGCGACGTGGGTGCCGTGCTCGGACTCGATGACGCCGATGTTGACGAAGTCGGCCTTCGCGCCCGCGTTGTTGTAGACGACGTCCTTGCGGATCTCCACGACGAACGGCTGCCGCTCGGCGACGTCCGTCGCCGGGTCGTCGGTGCCGAAGTACCCGACCTGGTGGCCGTCCTTGTACGGCTTCAGCACGGTGTCGTCGGCGAAGTCGTGGTTGTTGTTCAGGTCGACGCGGACCGTGCCGGCCGTCGCGTCGTACAGGACGCCCCAGGAGTCGGTGGTGTCGCCGTCCCGGTTGGCGTCGCCGGCCGCGTCGCCGCCGGCGGTGTACGACTCCAGGAAGGTGCTGACCTTGTACGAGCCCGCCGGGGCGGTCCAGGTCTGCCCGCCGTAGGTGAACGCGGGGCCGGAGACCGAGGCCGTCATCGGCCGCCAGGTCCGGTCCCCGTCGACCACCGGGTCGGTCGCGGTGACCCAGTCGACGATCTTCCGCTGCCCGGTGGTGGTCTTCTGGAGCGCCGGGTGGGACAGGTCCACGCCCGAGTCCAGGATGCCGATGGTGATGCCGCGGCCGTCCGCCTTCGGGTTCTGCTTCACGAAGTCGACGGCGCCCGTCTCGAAGGACGGGTTGTACGGGTTCTTCGCCGGGGTGTTCTTCCCGGGGGCCTTGGCGGTGGCCGTCGCCGTCCTGCCGCCCGCCCCCTTCGCGGTGTCCGCGCTCGGCGTCGGGTCGTCCAGCGCGATCTCCTCGCGTAGATCGATGCCGTGGACGGAGGAGAGCTTCGCGGCGGCGGCGATGGCCGCGTCCGCCTTGGCGGTGGGGACGGTGGCGCGGACGTACCCGAGCTTGTCGTAGGTGCGGCCGACCGTGCCGCCCTCGACCGCGTCCAGCTTCTTCGCGACCTCGGCGGTGTCGCCGGGCGCGGTGGCGACCATCATCGTGACGGTCTTCTCGCCGTCGGCCCTGGCCTCGGTGAGCCGTTCGGCGTCGTCCGGGCCGAGCTTGTCGTCGGCGGACTTCACGGACGGGTCGGCGGCCGGCGCGGTGGCCGCCGGGCCGTCGGCGGCGAAGGCCAGCGGTATCGGCCCGGCCGCGGCGAGCGCGGCGACGAGACCGGCGGCCACGGCGACGCGGGCCGCGCGTCTGCCACCCGGTATCGGGTCGCGCTGGGGGGTGTGGGTCATCGGCATCCCTTGCAGGTATCGGCATCCCTCGTGGACGGGGGGCACTGCGGGCAGAGGTACGACCGGGGCCGCTCTGCCCTGATCGTCTTCGTCCGGAATGCGACCCCGGACGACCGCTCAGCTTTACGTAAGGGGTCGATGTTTGGGGAGAGTTGACCGGGGCGGTTCGGTGCCATGGCGTACTTCCGCCATGCGCCACCGGGGACAGAAGGGGCGGGACATGACAATTCCGTGAGTTCCCCTGCCGGCCGGGCGCCCGGCGGGCTAGCGTCGCGCCCGTGCGACGGACCCTGCGGGTGGCGGCCTACGCCCTGTGTGTGCGGGACGGCCGGGTGCTGCTGGCCCGGATGCCGGGGCGGCGCGGCGGGCCGCCCGAGTGGGTGCTGCCCGGCGGCGGCGTGGAGCACGGCGAGGACCCCTGCGACGCGGTCGTGCGGGAGCTGGCCGAGGAGACCGGCTACCGCGTCGAGGTGACGGCCCTGCTCGGCGTGGACTCGCTCCGCGCCACCCTGCCCCGGCGGTTCGGCCGCGCCGTCGACCACCACGCCGTACGGCTCCTCTACGCGGGCCGGGTCGTCGCCGGCGACCTGCGCCCCGAGACCGGCGGCTCCACCGACCTCGCCGCCTGGCACCCCCTCGACGCCGTCCCGTCCCTGGTGCGCGTCCCGCTCGTCGACACCGGGCTGCGGCTGTGGCGGGAGCGGCCGGCGACGGGCCGGGCGGGAGCGGAGCAGGGGCGGGACCCGGGGTCCGCGGCGCCCTGCCCCGAGAGGTGAACGCCCGGCGACGGACGGCCGGACGGGCGCCGAGGAGTTGCGAACGCGCAGGTGGGCGCGTGATCCACGTACCGCGATCTGCGTTGCGCGTTGCCGCCGCGTTCACGCACAGGCCATTCCCGGTGCCGAGCATCCGGTACGAGCGGACGTTCGCGGTTGCGACCGTCCGCGGACACCGCCGACGCGTTCGCACCCGGGGAGAAGCGCATGCCGCGCACACGCTCACGTACCGGCCAGACGCCGGGCGTCCACCGCCGCTCCGTCCTCGCCGCCGCCACGGCCGTGGCCGTCGCCGGGGGCACCGGATACGCCCTGCGGCCCGACGAGGCCGGGGCCGCCACCGACGCCGCCGCCACCGAACGGGCCGCGTCCCTCGCCTCCTCCCGGCCGGCCCCCGCCGCGCCCCTCGCCCCCTGCACCCGCGGCACCACCCTCGACTCCCTCGCCACCCCGCGCGGCACCGCCGGCTACCGGCGCCTCGCCGACGGCCCCGGCTGGCGGCGTGTGGTCCGCACCGCCCTCGCCCCGGCCAGGGCCGGCCGGGCCGGGCGCCGCACCGCCCTCGCCGCCTTCGTCCAGCTCACCGACCTGCACCTGATCGACACCCAGCACCCGCTGCGCCTGGAGTACCTGCGCGCCACCGACGCGCACGCCTGGCGACCCCAGGAGGCGCTGACCGTGCAGGGCGCGATCGCCATGGTGGAGCGGATCAACGCGCTGCGCGGTGCCCCCGTCACCGGCTCCCCGCTGCACTTCGCCATGACCACCGGCGACAACACCGACAACAACTCCCGCACCGAGCTGGAGTGGTTCCTGACGGTGATGAGCGGCGGCCGGGTCACCCCGAACTCCGGCGACCCCCGGCACTACGAGGGCGTCCAGAACAGCGGCCTCACCCAGTACTGGCAGCCCGACGCGGCCGTCCGCGACGCCGACAAGAGGCTCGGCTTCCCGCACCTGGACGGCTTCCTCGCCGCCGCCACCCGGGAGGCCCGCAGCCCCGGCCTCGACCTGCCCTGGTACTCCACCGTCGGCAACCACGACGCCATGCCGCTCGGCTGCTTCGCCGGCCACGGCGACTCCTACCTCACGGAACTCGCCGTCGGCGGACGCAAGCTGATGGAGCTGTCCGCCGCCGAGGCCAAGGCGCTCCAGACCGCGCTGCGGGCGGCCGACGACCCCGAGGGCGCCCAGTACCGCGAGTTCCTCAAGGCCCACACCCGTGCCATGCGCCCGGTCACCCCGGACGAGAAACGCGCCCCCTTCACCCCGGCCGACTACCTCAAGGCCCACCTCGACCCGGCCCACCTCGGCCCCGGCCCGGCCGGCCACGGCTACTCCGCGGCCAACGCCGACGCGGGCACCCAGTACTACGGCTTCCGTGTCTCCGACGACGTGATCGGCATCAGCCTGGACACCACCGACCCCGGCGGCCACTACCAGGGCTCGATCGGCGCGGCCCAGCTGCGCTGGCTGGAGCGGACGCTGACCCGGAACGCGGACTCCTGGGCCGTCCTCTTCAGCCACCACACCAGCACCAGCATGGACAACACCCGCCCCGACCCGGCCCGCCCCGACGACACCCGCCACACCGGCGCCGACCTCCTCGCCCTCCTCGGCCGCCACCGCAACGTCCTCGCCTGGGTCAACGGCCACGTCCACCGCAACGTCATCACCCCGCACACCGGTGCCGACGGCGGTTCCTTCTGGGAGATCTCCACCGCCTCCCACGTCGACCATCCCCAGCTCGCCCGGATCATCGAGCTGACCGACAACAAGGACGGCACGCTGTCCCTGTTCACCACCCTCGTGGAGTCCGCGGCCCCGGCCCGCACCGACTTCACCGACCTGTCCCAGACCGGCCTGGCGGCCCTCTACCGCGAGCTGTCCCTCAACGCCCCCGGCGCGAGCACGGTCCTCGGCGGCGGACCGGCGGACCGCAACACCGAGTTGCTGCTCAGGAAGGGCTGAACTTCCTGTCGCATAACAACCGTTGTCCTGTCAGAAGGCCACGTGTTCCACTAATCTCCATGCACCACATCGGTCACCCGCTTCCGGGCGGGCGGGCGTCCACGGGGGAGATGCGTGTATGAGGACCTGGGTTTCGAGAAACTCCTCGACGCGGACGGCTTCTTCGCGCGCCTGTTAGGGCGCTCGCCGTCGGGCGCCGACCGCAAGCCGCTGTACGGACCCGACCTGCCCGTGGTGCTGCTCACCGGCGGCCCGGGGATGGGCAAGGGGCGGCTGCTGCGGGCGGTGCGGGACCGGTTCGCCCGTCAGGTGCCGGTGATCGGCCTGGACTGCGCCTCGGCGGTGTACGCGGACCGGGCCGGTCCGGAACCCGGTGCCCGCTCGGCGGTGACCGAGGCCCTGGTCGAGGCCGCGCTGCTGCTGCACACCTGGCGGGGCACGGGCGGCGGATTCACCTTCCCCCGGCTCTTCGCGGGCCTGGCGGTGATCTCGACCGGCGTCGCGGGCGGCACCGGCGAGGCGATCAGGACCGAGGTCGAGCGGTACGAGGAACTGATCCAGCAGCCCCGTCTGCGCGGGCTGGGGGCACGCGACTTCTGGCGCGGCGCGCTCCTGGGGGCCGTACGGAAAATGCTGGAGGTCCTGGCCGGACAGACATTCGGCCCGTACGGGGCCGCCGCGCTCACCGCACTGCTCGACGCCCTCTTCGAGCGCGTGACGCCCCGGGCCGAGGCGGAACTGACCCGCATCTACGGCGACTACCCCGGCGCGGCCGGCCAGCCCAAGCACGGGCTGCGCAGGCTCGCCGCCGACTTCCGGGCCGGCGGCGAACGGCGGGCGGACGCGGAGCGCTTCCTGTTCCGGGCGCTGCGCGAGGACCTGGAGGCGGCGTACCGCGGGCTGGGCGGCTGGCTGGGCCGGGTCGGCCGCCCGGGACTGCTGCTGGACCACGCCGACCAGCCGCTGGGCGAGCGGCTGCTGCGCGCCGTCCTCGTCGACCGCCGGGCCGGGCAGCGCGACCGCGTGGTGATCGTGGGCACCGCGCGCCGGGCGGACGGCGGCGACTTCCTGCACGGAGGTCTGCCACCGAGACCGGTGGCGGCGTTCCGGCCCGTCGACGGGGTGCCGGCCACCTGGTCCCGCCGCGCCGACCCGGAGAAGGACCGGGGCCCGCTGTCCGCCGGGGTGCTCATGCTGCGGATGCCGTTCCTCACCGGTGACGGGCTCCGCCGGGCGACCGAGCGCATCCAGCTGGACGCCGAGAAGGAGGGCGGTGCGCACCGCCGCCGGATCACCGCCGCCGTGGCCCAGCTGAGCGGCGGACGGCCGCACACGGTGATCCGGCTGGCCACCGCCGCCGCCGACCACCCGATGGAGCCGGACGACAACGACCGGGCCATCCTGGACGCCAGGCTGCACCACCCGGACGGCGCCGCCGAGCGGCCGGTGGCGGACGTACTGCTCCAGGAACTCGTCCTCGACCAGTTGCCGGTGCGGCTCGCGGACGAGCACCACGACCAGTGGCTGGACCTCCTCACCCATCTGTCGGTGGCACACGATCCGGCGTGCGCGGACGTCCTGCTGCGCCACCACCAGGCGGGCCGCGTCCTGAGGCTGACCGCCCACGAGGTGGCCCGGCTGCTCCACGACACCGGGTGGCCCGCCTGCGAACGGCACTTCATCGGGGACTTCGGCCTGCGCCAACTGCTGGTGCACCGGCTGTACAACCTGGAGCGGGACGGCGGCGCCTGGTACGCCGACCATCATCTGCTGCGCGACCACTACGCCCTGAGCGAGCCGGGCGGCGGCGCGTTCCACTCGGCGGCCACCCACCGGATGAACCACCACCTCGTCTCCGGCGGCGTCGACGACGTGGTCCGCCACCTCGCCGCCACCCTCCCCGGCCGCCCCCGCCCGTGGTGCGAGGAGCTGCTGGAGACCGCCCAGGCGCCGTACCCGGGCGGGGCGGACGAGCGCCGCAGGCGCGCCCAGGGGCTGGTACCCGTCGCCGGACCGCCGCTGCGCCGCACCGTAGACCAACTGCTGCACGCCGTATGGCTCTGCGAAGAGCGCACCAGGCCGACCGGGAGTGACATGGCCCGCACACTGGAGCAGTTGCTGAGACAGCTGTCGATCATGGACTTCGACGGTGCCGGCGTGCTCGGCCCGATCGCCACCGAGTGGAGCCGGCTGGTCGCCAACGAACGGCCGCTGCTCCACTGCGCCTGCACCGATCAGCTCGGCCGGAGGGGGTGACGGGATGCCCAACTGGATACCCGGATGGCACAGACTGCCCAGGTGGGGAAAGATCCTCTACGCGCTGGCGGGCGTGGCGGTGCTCGTGGCCGCCGGCCTGTACGGCGTCCCGGCCCTCCAGAAGCCGGACACCTGCCACGACGGCGTCGAGAAGATCGGCGACGAGTGCGTCGGCGTCGACGGCGCGGGCTACGACTTCGGCACCTCGGAGATCAGCGCGGTGGCCGGGGCCATCGCCGAGGAGAACAACAGGATCGCGGACCAGCCCCACGTCACCGTGGCGATGATGCTGCCCCTCCAGTCGGACACGGCCGGACTGCGACAGCAGATGCGCAGCGACCTCCAGGGCGCGTACCTGGGACAGGTGCGGGCCAACTCGGTCGAGGGCCGGGACCCCAAGATCCGGCTGGTACTGGCCAACCCCGGGCGGAACTACGCCCACCAGGACAAGGTCGTGAGCACGCTGATCGGCATGGCCCGCTCCGGCGAGGACAGGCTGCGGGCCGTCACGGGCTTCAACCTCTCCCTCGACGCGACGAGGGACGCCGTGCAGCGCCTGACGCGGAACAAGATCCCGGTGCTCGCCTCCCGGATCAGCGGAGACGGCATCGCGAACGTCGACGGGAAGGAGAAGCGCTTCCCCGGACTCGCCCGGATCATCCCCACCAACGGTGACGCGGCCAGGGCCCTGGCCCACTTCAACGGCGGACGGGTCCGGGAGGACGCCCGGACGGTGCTGGTCTACGACGAGCGTACGGACGCCTATGTCGAGTCGCTGGCGCGCGCGTTCCGGGGGATCGAGGAGACGGGGCCGGCCGGGCCCGCGGACCTGGAGTTCACCTCGCAGGGGATCGACAAGCTGGCCGGGACCGGTGACGATTTCCTGACCATCGGCAACAACATCTGCGGCTCCGACGCCGACACCGTCTACTTCGCGGGACGCGCGGCGCACCTGAAGGCGTTCGCGCTCGCGCTCGCCGACCAGACCTGCCACGACCGGCACTTCACCCTGGTCAGCGGCTCCGACGCCGCGTCGCTGGCACAGAACATGTCCGAGAAGGACTGGGCGCGGCTGCGCGGCGAGGACGGCGAGGCCAAGGTGACGGTCCAGTACGCCGCCCCCGCGCACCCGGCCGCCTGGGAGACGGAACTGGCCGCCTGGACGAAGCGGTGGAAGGCGGCCCACCACCGTGAGCCCGCCCCGGCCGAACTCCCCCAGTACCTCGCGGAGCCCAAGGCGGCCCTGGACGCCCTCGACGACCTGATCCGGAGCACGGGCACCAAGCTCGGTTCCGTCCCGGAACTGGACAACTCCCGCACGATGCTCGTGTACGACGGCCTGGTCACCATCGGCACGGCCCTGCACACGGTGCTGATCGACGACGCCGGTCAGGTGCCCGGCCTCGACGACGTCCGCAACGAGTGGTCGAAACTCCAGTCGGTGCACCGGGTGGCGGGCACCAGTGGCCTGATCTGCCTGACCACCGGCGGCAACCCGTACGACAAACCCATCGCGGTCGTCGAACTGAACCCGGGCCGGAGCGGCGAGGGAACCCTGGACTTCGTCGGCCTGGGCTGGCCCACCGGTAAGCCACAGCCGAAGAACTGCGTGATCCCGAGCGCCCGGTGATCAGCGCGCGGCGGTTGCTGCTCCGCCGGTCCGGGCCCAGCCGAGGAAGGGCTGCCAGGCGCCGGGGGAGAGGAACAGGGCGGGACCGGAGGCGTGCTTGGAGTCGCGGAGGGCTATGGCGGAGGGGAGGAGCGCCGCCTCCACACAGTTCTGGCCCGGGTCACTGTGGGAGGACTTGAACCAGGCGAGTTCGAGTGCGGTCATCAGTCACAACTCTCGTTCTAGTCGGCGGAGGAACTCGGGGGTGTCCTCGGGAGGCAGTGCTGATGCTGCCATGGCGTCGAACCGGCGGTGGAACCGGTCGACTTCACGTGGCTTGTCCGAGGTGGACACCGAACCCCACGCGCTGTCCGCCTGCACGCGGGGCGGAAGGGCCGGGCCGAAGTCCAGGATCGCGAAGTCGTTGGTCGACCGGTAGCTCCGGCGGAACGGCAGCACCTGGACGGTGACGTGGTCCCAGCCCGCCAGTTCCTCGATGCGCGCGTACTGCTCGCGCATCACCTCGGCGCCCCCGACCGGATAGCGCAGCGCCGCTTCACCGAGGATGACGTGCAGCTTGACGGGATTCTCACGGGTGAGCACCTCCTGGCGCTTCATCCGCAGTTCCACGCTGCTCCGGATGAACTCCGACGTGTACTCCTCGATCGGTTTGTGCGACTCGTGGGTGGCGAGTGCGTAGGCCTCGGTCTGGAGGAGGCCGTAGACGACTGTCGGGTGGTACGCCTTCATGGACCGGGCCTCCGGTTCGAGTCCGACGAACCCCGGCAACCCGGCGGGCATGAGCCCCCGGTACTGGGTGAGCCAGTCCTGCTGGTTTGACTCCCGGTTGAGACTGATCAGCGACTCGACGACCTCCTCGTCGTCCACGCCGTACTTGTCCAGCAGCTTGCGCAGGTCGCCCACGTTGCGGAAGTTCAGAGAACCCGACTCGATCCGTTGCAGGGATGCCTCGGAGATCCGCAGTCCCACGACCGCCTGTCTGCGGGTGAGGCCTCCGCCCCGTTCGCCCCGGCCGCAGTTCTCACGCAACTGACGAAGCTGAAGACCCAGTTCGAGTCGCTGCGCCGTCCTCCCGCGTTTGGCTGCCATGCGCCACCTCTCCATACTCCGGCACGCTGGGTGCGTCGTCGTGTGCAGAGTGTGACACCCGGTCTGCGTTGCGCGCAGTCGATTGCGCAGAACTGGGCATAGTCCACTTCCTATGCGACTGATTAATCAGGCGGGATTCGATTGATGTCCAGTCACGAGGCCCGTCACCGTGGGGGAACAGCACAAGCCCGGAAGGGGACCCCATGTACGACCACCCTCAACCCCCCACCCTCCTCACCCACGAATGGTCCATGGGCTACCCCATGACCTCCCGCAGCGTCGGCCTGGCCCGCCTCCACGTCCGGCGTCGGCTGATGATGTGGGCGTGGGCCGGAGACGTGGACGACGCCGTGCTCGTCGTCTCGGAGCTGGTCGCCAACGCCGTCCGGCACGGGCGGCTGCCGGGGCACGAGGTGTGGCTGCGGCTGGCGGTGCCGGAGGGCGGCGCGCTGGTCGTCGACGTGTCGGACCCGGTGCGGGCGTTCCCCGAGGTACGGGAGGCCCCTGAGGGCGAGGGCGGGCGCGGTCTGCTGGTCGTGGCCGGGCTGGCCGCGGAGCTGGAGTGGTTCCTGCGGGCGGACGTCGGCAAGACGGTACGGGCGCGGCTGGGCGGCGGTCAGGAATGAGGCCCGACGGAGCGGTCAGCCGGAGGCAGGCGGCAACGGGGCGTCCACGAGGGGAAACGGGGGGAAGAGGTCGGACATGGTCGCCAGCGCGGCCAGAGCCCCGGGCCGGCCTTTCGTGAAGCCGTGGTCGGGCAGGGCCGGGAGCCGGTCACGGACTGCCCGCGCGTCCCGTTCCGTCTCGTCGCGCCAGATGTCCCGCCCGGTGGCCGCCGAGAGCCGGCGCAGGGCGTAGAGGCGGCCGGCGTATCCGCAGCACAGGTCCAAGCCGCGTGGTTCCGCGTCCAGGGCGACGCGCATGGCGTCATCGGCGGCTTGCAGGAAGTCCGGCCGCTCCAGCGTCTGGGCCGCGGCCAGGAACAGCAGGCACAGTCCGGACGCACCGTTGCACCAGCTCGCCTCCCAGCCCGGACGGCACCATCTGCCGAGCGGCCCGGGCCGGCCTTCCAGGCGTTCGCGCACCGCGTGCCGGACCGCTTGCAGAGGCTCGTCCAGGAGACCTGGGGCAGCGGTGGTCCGACCCGTCGCGGCCTGCCAGGCGAGGAGGGCCAGCAGCCATCCCGCGGCACCATGGGCCAGACCGGGACCGGCCGCCGAGTCGGCGTCGGCCACCGCCCGGCCCAGTCGTCCTGCCACACGGTCACCCGCCTCCCTGAGGGACGGGACCTCGTCATCGGGCATCGCGTCCAGTACGTGGGCGTCCATGAGGAGGCAGGAGGCCGCACCATGGGTGAGATCGAGCGGTGAGTGCGGCGTCAGGTGCCGGCCGTGCTCCGCCAGATAGGCCCGTGCGGCCGCGGCGCGGGCGACCCGGTCGTCGAACGCGCGGGAGACGTCGACCGCGCATCCCAGAACGCCCAGCGTGCCGTGCCAGGCGCCCCCGCTGCCCCGTGTCCCCGTCTCCCGGACGGGTGACGTCGGTGCGGTCCTCATCGTTCCGTCGCCGGCCAGGGCCTTGTCCGTCCACAGGACCGACGATGCCAGAAGCGTCGGGTCGTCCGTCAGGCAACTCATGTACCACAGCGTGCTCGCGGTTCCCGCGCAGCCCGACGCCATGGCGGGTGGGACGCTCTGCGAGGACGCGGAGGGGGAAAGGTAGGCCTGGAGATGTTCACGACCGCGGTGGCGCAGTCTCCCGGTCCGTTCTCCGATGCGTCTGCTCCCACGGTCCGTCGCTTCGGTCAGGGCCGCACTGAACTCCGCGAGGTCCGGCCACCGTTCGTCCGGTTGCCGACGCAGCCCGCGCTCCAGGACCAGGAGGGTCTCCCGCAGCGCGGGGTCGAATTCCTCGGCACTGTGTCTCCGGAGGGTCCCGTCGGCCAGGGACTCCAGCAGTTCCCGCTCCGTGTGCACGAAGGGATAGTGGTGGGTCCCCGTGATGAGGAAGTAGAGGAGGGCGGCCATGCTGTACTGCTCGCCGGCGGGCGAGTTCAGGACCTCTCCGGAGCCGGTGATCCGTGCCCGCGCCCACTGGGGGTCCATGAGGCGGGGTACGCCGTGGCGGACCGATGGAGCGTCGGCGGGGCAGGCGTAGGGGAAGTCGATCGCCCAGACGACGTCATCGGGTCCCAGGAGGTAGTTGCCTCCGTGCACATCTCCGTGCAACATCCCGGCTGCGTGGATGGCGGACAGGGCGCCGGCCGTCCGCGCACAGGTCTTGAGCAGACGGGGCATGTCGGCGCGGCGCATCGTTTGCGCCGCGTGATCCACTCGCCGGCCGCGAATGTGCTGCATGACGAGAAGCGGCCGCCGTTGCCGGTCACGGGTGAAGGCCACCAGTTCCGGTACGGTGACGCCCCGGCCGCGAAGGGTTCGGAGCACGGCCGCCTCATGCCGCAGAGGACAGCGCGCGCCAGTGTCACCGGGCGTCCGGCCGAGCTTGCAGACGACCAGCTCTCCGGAGGCGTCGCCGGCCGTGTACACGTCGCTGTCCTCGTAGGACTGAAGGCAGTCCACCACCTTCCATCGCCCGAGATCCTCCCCTGCCTGGTGGATGGGCCCGTGGTCCGGGTCGTCGGCGGATGTCAGGAGACCGAGATGGCGAAGGCGCACGAGTGCCGGGTAGCACTCGTCGAGGACGCGTTCGGGAGAGGTGCCGGTGTGCCGCGCGTGGCGGATCACCGCCGTGACGACGGGCGTGGGGTCGTGGAACTCGGCGATGAGCCGCAGCACGGCGCTGTTGACGAACGTGGCGTTGAGACGGCTGGACCGGCGGCCCAGCACGGCCCCGCCGGTATCGAAGTCACCGCCCAGGGAGTCGCGTACGGTGGCAGGGAGGTCACGAGCCGGAACGACGGACAGGTCCTCAGGGACGACGAGTGGCGTGTCTGTGATCATCATCGGCCCCTGTCCGTCCAGGTCCAGTCATCGGTGTTCAGGCCGGCGAGACGGAGCCGCTCCAGTACGGCGGCGACGCGCTCCTGCGGGGAGGCGTGACCTGTCGCGGCGAGCGTCTCCGCGGCGAGCCGGCACACATGAAGGCGCCAGCTGGCACGCTCGTGCCAGGCGGGCCGTCCTCTCCAGTCCGGAGGATCGGTGGCCCGCGTGACCAGAGGGCCGGCGGCGGTGGCGGCGGTGAACGGCAGGGGTTGCACCTCCACCGGCCCTGCCGCGGCGGCGACATCGGCCGCCACCTGGTCGGCGGCGCCGGTATCCGACAGGTACAGCACGAACTTGTCCGGTCGCAGGACGGAGGCGAGATCGAAGCCGAGCTTGAACCCGCTCACGGAGGGACGGGCCAGTACCGGCATGATCTGCCGCAGGACGGCCGGCAGTTCTTCCGGAACGCAGCACACGTACAGCTTCGTGCTCGGATGCGGCGAGGACTTCTTCCCCCACCGCCGCCACACCCAGGTGTCAGGGGTGCGCGGGAGGCGCCCGTACCCGGCTTCCTCAAGTCCCAGGAGACCCAACCCAAGCCACCCTTCCACCGCCTGTTCGTCGGGCAGCCGCGAGGACCAGCGAGCGGACACCGGGCGCCGTCCGTAGAAGTACAGGCGACGGGTCAGGTCCTCGGGGGTGGCGGGTGGGAAGGCCGCCGCCCACCAGAGAGCGGACAGGCTCACCGAGGAGTCGTCGGCGGCCTGACGCGTGCACACCTCGGGTGGACGACCGGGCGGGACCGCGCGGATCAGCCCTTCCAGTTCCAGAATCCGGAGCAGGCTCTCATCGAGTTCCACCTCGTCCGTGCGGACTTCGCCCCTGCGGGCCATGTCGCCCACGGCCTCGGCGACGCCGGCGGGCAGAATCCTGACGCGAGCCGGGGACTCATCGGAGATCAACACGCCGCCGTCGGCGGGAATCCGCAGGCCGGCACAGCCCGCGTGCTCCCTCGCCTCATCACCGGGGGCGTACGACCATGTCGGCGTCAGTCCGATTCGCTGCCGGGCACCCACGGAGCCGGGTCCTTCACCCTCGGCGTGACCGGACCACTTGGTCCACTTCGTTCAGAGCCGCTTTGAGCGACTCCTTGAGGACGCTCAACTCCACCTCCGGGATCGGGGCTTCCATCAGGGCCGAGGTGCAGCTACAGGTACAACTACAGGTACAACTGCACGTGCAGCCGCACCCGGGGCCACCGGAGCTGTCGTCGCTTCCGAGGACCTCGTCGAACGCCCCGGAAACGCGCCGGCCGCTCCGCACCACGCCGGGCGGGAGCAGCGTGTCCTCCACCCTCAGGGTCAGATTGTTGATCGTGTAGTCAGCCACAGCACTCATGCCTCCGTGACAGTGAGCACGGCGTGGCCCGAAAGCCCTACGGGCCGCGCCTCGTCCGAGCCGGGTGGGAGGGGGGACTGTCAGCGGGCACGCTTCTGTTGGGCGATCTGTTCGAGGTCCTCCAGCGCGGCCCTGAGCGACTCCCGCAGTACTGTCAGCTCCACATCCGGAATGTCCTGCCGTTGGAGTTCCTCCCCGTCGGTGAGGGAACCGCCGGAGGTGCTGGTGCATGTGCACGAACACGTACATGAGCACGTGCACCCACACCCTGCGGCGGCCTCCGCCACCACCCGGTTGTCGGCCGCCGCTCTCGCGTCCCCCAGGTACTTGCCCTGGCTGCGGACAACTCCTTGGGGAAGCGCCTGCTCCTCGACCCGGACCGTCAGATTGCTGATTCTGTAGTCGGCCATGACGATTGCATCTCTGTCTTCCACGCCGGCATGGCGTGCCTTCTCGATTGAGGTGGGTGCTCTTCGTCCGGGCGGAGCTCCTGGAACGTCCCGAAGACGTCCGCCGGCCGGTACACCCGGTACGTGACGGAGGCTTGCGCTCCCTGGTCACGCGGACGCGTGTGATGAGCTCATGCGGTGCGTCGTACAGCGGAGTGTCGGCTGTACGGCCGCTCGGGGCTCGTAATCCCCAGCCTAGTTGGGTGTTCCGGCGCTGTCCTGTCGAGCCGCTGCCCGGCGAGTGCCGTCCGTCGTCACCGCGGCAGCACGACGACGTACGAGGCCGGTTCCCGGTCGTTCGCCGCCATCAACGCCGTGCGGACGACCACCGCCTGGTGTTCCGGGCAGTCCCGGAGTTTGCGCGGCGTGAGGTGGACGACCGTGATGCCCAGCCCCTCCAGGCGTTCCCGCTGGGCCGCGTACCGGGCCCACAGCGCGTCGTCGTCCTGGCGGTGGGCGCGGGTGTCCAGCGCCACCGCCACCGCCTGCTCGGGCCAGTACGCGTCGAGGCCGCCGAGGGAGGGGCCGCCGGGCAGCCGCAGGTCGACGTTCCACACCGGCTCGGGCAGGCCGTACTCGCGCACCATCCGGTAGAGCCGCTCCTCCGCGAGGGCCCGCCCCTCGGCGACCAGCGACTCCACCGCGTCCACCACGTGCGGCCGGCTCAGCAGCCGCGCCCGCCGCAGCTCCCGTACCACCGCCGCCGGCTCGCAGTGCCCGCCGCGCACCGCCTCCGTCAGCAGCCGCCGCACCGGCCCGGGGTCGGTCAGGCCGGCCACGGCGTCGGCCAGGGCGCGGGCGACCGGGGCCACGGGCACGCCGGTGACGGTCCGGGCCCCCGGCAGCGCCGCCGTGCGGACGATCCGCGCGCAGCCGGCCGAGCGCAGCCGGCGCTGCCGGGGCACCAGGACGTCGATGACGTCCAGGGACGGCAGCGGGGGAGCGCCGGCGACGCCGTGCAGGGTCAGTGCGGCCAGACCCGTGATCATCGCCTCGGACCGGTCGGGCCCGGACCCGTCGCCCGGTCCGGGCTGGGCGGGGACGGCACCCGGGGCCCGCTCCCGCGCCGCGTACAGCAGCACGGCGTGCAGCCGCTCCTGGCTGGTCGGCGGGCCCGGCCGGAGCAGGACGACGCCGGGCAGGAGCTGCTGCCAGGGGCCGCCGGGCCGGCAGTGCTCGGCGGTCTCGGCGGCCGTCACGCCGTACGCGCGCAGCCGGGCCGAGGTGAGCAGCCGTTCCGGGCCGGTGACCAGGTCGTGCGGCGGGCGGGGGGAGAGCGGGGTGTCGTGCGTCATGACGGGGACGTTGCCCATGTCCGATCCGTCCGTTAACCACTGTTACAAGTCCGACACCAAACCTGGACAGAACAGCCCTGAAGGACGCGTGTTCGGATACCGGAAACCCCTGGCCCGCTCGGGTGGTGGCCAGGGGTCACGGGTTTGACCGTAACGATCACGGAACGCCAGACCGTTGGCCAGAGATAGGTGGCTACCCGGCCGCCGCGTCGCACGCCTGTCCGCGCAGCGCCCGCGCCAGGTCGTCCCGCGCCTCCAGCACCAGCCGCCGCAGCGCGGGCGCCGCCCCCTCGTGGGCGGCGAGCCAGGCGTCGGTCGCCGCCAGCGTGTCCGGCGAGTCCTGGAGCGCCGGGAACAGCCCCCGGACCACGTCCATGCCGATCTGGATGGACCGCTCGCCCCACACCCGCTCGATCGCGGCGAAGTACTTCTCCGCGTACGGCGCGATCAGCTCCCGCTGCGCGGGCTGCGCGAAGCCCGAGATCGTCGCCTCGACCAGGGCGTTGGACAGCGCGTCCGACTCCACCACCTGCGCCCACGCCTGCGCCTTGACCGCCGCCGACGGCCGGGCGGCCAGGCAGCGGACCTGGTGCCGCTTGCCGGAGGCGGTGTCGTCCCGGGCGAGTTCGGCGGCCAGCTCCTTCTCGCCGGCCACGCCGTGCACCGCGAGCGCCTCCAGGAAGGTCCAGCGCAGCTCCTGGTCGACGTCCAGCCCCGGTACGGCGTCGCCGTCGCCGTCCAGCAGCGCGGTCAGCAGCTCGAAGGCGGCCGGGCCGTCGGCCACGTGCGCGAAGAACCGCGCCCAGGCGAGCTGCCGCTCGCTGCCCGGCTCGGCGGCCGTCAGCCGCCGCCGGGCCCCCTCGGAGAGCCGCCGCCCGGCCTCGCCCCGCCGCTCGGGCGCGGTGTAGTGCACGGCCGCCGACTCCGCCCAGGCGTGCAGCATCTGGAGCACGCCGATGTCGGTCTCCCGCTCCCCGAACCGCAGCACCAGGTCGATGAAGTCCCGGGCCGGCAGCAGCGCGTCCCGGGTCATGTTCCACAGCGCCGACCAGCACAGCGCTCGGGCCAGCGGGTCGGTCATGTCACCGAGCGCGGCGCGCAGCGTGGCCAGCGAGGTCGCGTCGAAGCGGATCTTGCAGTACGTCAGGTCGTCGTCGTTGACCAGCACCAGCTCCGGCGCCTGCTCCCCGGCCAGCCCGGTGACGACCGTACGCGGCCCGTCCACGTCCGCCTCCGCCCGCGCGTACCGCTCCAGCGCGCCGCCCTCGCCACGGCGGTACAGCCCGATCGCCACCCGGTGCGGACGCAGTTCGGGGTGCGACTCGGCGGCCTCCTGCACCACCACCAGCTCGTCGATCCGCCCGTCGGTGGTGAGCAGCACCTGCGGGGTGAGGGAGTTGACCCCGGCCGTCTGGAGCCAGGACCGCGCCCAGGCGGACATGTCCCGCCCGCTGGTCTCCTCCAGCACCGCCAGCAGGTCGCCGAGGCGCGTGTTGCCGTACGCGTGGCGCTTGAAGTAGCGCCGGGCACCCTCCAGGAACGCGTCCTGGCCGACGTACGCCACGAGCTGCTTGAGGACGGAGGCGCCCTTGGCGTACGTGATGCCGTCGAAGTTGAGCTTGGCGTCCTCCAGGTCGCGGATGTCGGCCGTGATCGGATGCGTGGAGGGGAGCTGGTCGGCGCGGTACGCCCAGGCCTTGCGGCGGTTGGCGAAGGTGATCCAGGCGTCCTTGAACCGGGTCGCGCCGACGTTGGCGAAGGCGCCCATGAAGTCCGCGAAGGACTCCTTCAGCCACAGGTCGTCCCACCACTCCATGGTGACCAGGTCGCCGAACCACATGTGCGCCATCTCGTGCAGGATCGTGTTGGCGCGGCCCTCGTACGACGACCGGGTCACCTTCCCGCGGAAGATGTACTCCTCGCGGAAGGTCACCAGGCCCGGGTTCTCCATCGCGCCGAGGTTGTACTCGGGCACGAACGCCTGGTCGTACTTGCCGAACGGGTACGGGTAATCGAAGTGGTCGTGGAAGAAGTCCAGGCCCTGCTTGGTGATCAGGAAGACG
Organism: Streptomyces daghestanicus; assembly: GCF_020521275.1. NCBI lineage: Bacteria > Bacillati > Actinomycetota > Actinomycetes > Kitasatosporales > Streptomycetaceae > Streptomyces > Streptomyces daghestanicus. The sequence goes on from NZ_BNDX01000016.1 coordinate 620,190, forward strand.
TCGTCGGCGTCGAAGTGCGGCGCCAGCCCCTTGCGGCACAGCGCGCCGAGCGGGACGCGCAGCCGCGTCCCGTCCGCGAGGGTCCGCTCGTAGGTGTCGGTCACATAGTGGTACGGCCCCGCGACCACGCAGGTGATGTACGTCGAGATCGGCTTCGTCTCCGCGAACCGCCACACCCCGTCGGCGCGCTCCCCGGCGCCGCCCGACCACACCGTCCACTCCTCGGGCGCCCGCACCTCGAAGCGGAACGGTGCCTTCAGGTCGGGCTGCTCGAAGTTGGCGAAGACCCGGCGCGCGTCGGCCGGCTCGTACTGCGTGTACAGGTAGACCTCGCCGTCCTCCGGGTCGACGAACCGGTGCAGGCCCTCGCCGGTGCGGGAGTACGCGCACCGGGCGTCGACCACCAGCTCGTTGTCGGCGGCCAGGTCCTCCAGGACGATCCGGGAGCCGTCGAACACCTCGCTCGGGTCGAGGTCGCGGCCGTTGAGGGACACGGCGGTCACGGCCGGCGCGATCAGGTCGGCGAAGCTGGACGCGCCCGGCTCGTTGCAGCGGAAGCGGATCGTGGTGACGGACCGGAAGGTGCGCGGCCCGTTCCCGTGGTGCTCGCCCACCGCCGAGCGGACGTCGAGGGACACCTCGTAGCCGTCGACGGAGAGCAGGGCGGCCCGCTCCCGGGCCTCGTCACGGGACAGATTCTCACCGGGCACGGGCGGCACTCCCTCGGATCGCAGGACGTGTGTTCAGGATGTGGACAGCACCGATCCTGCCATGTGCCCCTGACGGCGCCCAGCCGGGGAATGGCCGGTGCGGGCGGTGGTGTTCCATGGGGGGACCACCTGCTACGACGCGCCGCCCCGAGGAGAGACATGCCGGAGAAGACCCCCGTCGATTTCTGGTTCGACCCGCTGTGCCCCTGGGCCTGGATGACCTCCCGCTGGGTGCTGGAGGTGGAGAAGGTCCGGGACATCCAGGTGCGCTGGCACGTGATGAGCCTGGCCGTCCTCAACGAGGACAAGCTCGACGACCTCCCCGAGGAGTACCGCGAGATGCTCGCGACCAAGGCATGGGGCCCGGTCCGCGTCGTCATCGCCGCCCAGGAGGAGCACGGTCCCGAGGTCCTCGGCGACCTGTACACCGCGCTCGGCACCCGCTTCCACAACCAGGGCGAGGGCCCCACCAAGGAGGCGACCGCCGCCGCGCTGGAGGACGCCGGGCTGCCCCAGTCCCTCCTGGACCACTGGGACGACACCCCCTACGAGCCGCAGCTGCGCGCCTCCCACAAGGAGGGCATCGACAAGGTCGGCCAGGAGGTCGGCACCCCCGTCATCGCCGTCCCCGGCGCCGACGGCGAGCAGCTCGCCTTCTTCGGCCCGGTCGTCACCCCCGCCCCCAAGGGCGAGGAGGCGGCCCGCCTCTGGGACGGCACCCTCGCGGTCGCCTCCGTCCCCGGCTTCTACGAGATCAAGCGCACCCGCACCAAGGGGCCGGACTTCTCCAACCTCTAGGGAGGGCCTGTCGTCCGGATGACGCCGCGGACGCGGGGCCTGGTACGCATACCTGCCGCGTTGTCGTCACTCGCCGACGCTCCGCGGCGGCTCCCTCTTCCGCCTCGCATCCGCACGCACCAGGGCCCGCTCACCGGCGCGGGGAAGGCGCAGCCGATTCCCCGCGACCTGATCCGACAGGCCCTGGGCACGCACGCCTCCAGGCACGCACAGCCCCCGCGGGCGGGCGCCGGTCAGGCCGGTGTCCGCCCGCGCACCCGCCGGCCGACCACCGCGGCGGCGGCCCGCGCCGCCTTCTCGGCCACCGCCCGCGAGGTGCCGCCCAGGTGCGGTGTGAGGATCACCCGGTCGGAGAGGCCCCGCAGCCGCGCCCCCGGCGGCAGCGGCTCCCGGGCGTGGCAGTCCAGCGCCGCCATCGCCACCCGCCCGCTCTCCAGCGCGTCGCCCAGCGCGTCCTCGTCCAGCAGCGTGCCCTGTGCCGTGTTCACGACCACCGCGCCGCGCGGCAGCAGGCCCAGCTCGCGGGCTCCGACCAGGACCGGTGCGCCGGGCGCCGGACGGGCGTGCAGGGTGAGGACCCGGGAGCGGGCCAGCAGGTCGTCCAGCCGGGACACCCGCAGCCCGTGGATCTCGCCGCGCGCCTCCGGGTCGTACACCATCACCTGCGCGCCGAACGCGCACAGCACCCGGGCCACCCGGCCGCCCACCGCCCCGTGCCCCACCACGCCGACGGGGAGGTCCTCCAGCTCCAGGCCGCCGTGTTCCCGGGCGTGCCGGGCCGCCGCCGTCCAGTCACCGGCGAGGAGCAGCTCGTGGGCGCGCGGGATGCGGCGCAGCGCCGACAGCATCAGGCCGAGCGTGTACTCGGCGGTGGCGGCGGCCTCGCTGCCGGGCGTACGGCGGACCGTGACCCCGCGCCGCCCGGCCGCGGCCAGGTCGACGCCGGGCGGGCCGCCCCGGCAGACCACGACCAGCCGCAGCGCCGGGCAGGACGCCAGCACCCGGGCGGTGACCGGGGTGGTGCGGGTGATCAGGACCTCGGTGTCCGTCCCCAGCGCCCCGGACAGCTCGTCCTCGCCGGCCGACGTCAGTTCCCGCAGTTCCAGCGGGCGCCCGCGCAGTTCCTCGCCGACCGCCCGGGCGATCAGCGCCGCCGGGACGACCTCGTCACCGGCGGCCACGACACGTAACGGATCGCTCATCCTACGGACGGTGCGCGCGCCGCGGTCCGCCGTCAATCCCCGGAACCGGCCAGAGCGGCACCGGGGAGCGCACGGGAGACCCCCGCGAGTCACGTCCTCGCGGGGGTCCCCCTTCTGCCGCCCGCCGTCGTGAAGGGTGAGAAGACGATCACGAGGCGGGACGCATCACGGCGGCCCGGTCAGGGCGCCAGCAGCAGGACGTCCGCGCGCGACTTCGCCGCCGCGTACCGCCGGGCCACGTCCTGCCAGTCGACGACGGCCCACATGGCCTCGATGAAGTCGACCTTCTGGTTCTTGTACTGCAGGTAGAAGGCGTGCTCCCAGGCGTCGAAGACCAGGATCGGCACCGAGCCCTGGCCGACGTTGCCCTGGTGGTCGTAGACCTGCTCGACGATCAGCCGGCCGCTGAGCGGCTCATAGGCGAGGACGCCCCAGCCGGAGCCCTGGGTGGTCGCGGCGGCCTTGGTGAGCTGTGCCTTGAATCCGGCGAAGGAGCCGAAGGACCCGGTGATGGCGTCCGCCAGGTCACCCACCCCGTCGGCGGCCAGCGGCTCGCCGCCGCCGTCCTTCGGACCGGTCATGTTCTGCCAGTAGATCGAGTGCAGGATGTGCCCGGAGAGGTGGAAACCGAGGTTCTTCTCCAGGCCGTTGATCGAGCCCCACTGCTCCTTGTCGCGGGCCTCGGCGAGCTGCTCCAGGGTGTCGTTGGCGCCCTTCACATAGGCCGCGTGGTGCTTGTCGTGGTGCAGCTCGATGATCTCGGGACTGATCACCGGGGCCAGCGCGGAGTAGTCGTACGGCAGTTCCGGAAGCGTGTAGACGGGCATGGCGGATCGATCCCCTCCGACCTCTTATTGCACAAAGCTTGCAGGTGCACGCTAGCAGCAGAAAGGTCTCGGGGAGGCCGGGCGCGCGAAAACGGCCCCCGCGCGGAGATGTCCTCCACGCGGGGGCCGTCCGTACGGTGGTCAGTCCCGGACCCGCCGCCGCTGCCGGGCGTACCCGGCCGCCGCCAGCGCCGCCGTCATCGCGCCCGTCGCGTACAGCTGCACCCGGGTCTCCGGCTCCCGGGCCATCAGGACGAAGACCGCCGCCATGCCCGCCAGCGCCACCCAGGTCAGCACCGGGTACGCCCACATCCGCACCACCAGCCGCTCCGGCGCGGCCCGCTCCAGCTCCCGGCGCAGCCTCAGCTGTGACACGGCGATGAAGGCCCAGACGACCAGGATGACCGCGCCGGTCATGTTCAGCAGCCAGGAGAAGACGTCGTCGGGGCGCCAGTAGCTGAGCAGCACGCAGAAGAAGCCGAAGACCGAGGAGACCAGGACGGCGGTGCGCGGCACCCCGCCCGGCGCCCGCCCCAGCGCCTCGGGGCCCTGCCCGCGCTCCACCAGGGAGTAGGCGATCCGGGAGGAGCCGTAGATGTTGGCGTTCATCGCGCTCAGCAGGGCGACCAGGACGACGACGTTCATCAGCTGCCCGGCGCCCGGGATGCCCAGCTCGTCGAGGGCGGCGACGTACGGGCCCTTCTCGACGACCTCCTCGGAGTCCCACGGGACGAGGGTGACGACGACCGCCATCGAGCCGATGTAGAACACCGCGATCCGCCACATCGCGGTGCGCACCGCGCTCGCCACGCCCTTGACCGGGTCCTCCGACTCGGCGGCGGCGATGGTGACCGTCTCCAGGCCGCCGTAGGCGAAGACCGAGGCCAGCAGGCCGATGATCAGGCCGTCGCCACCGTGCGGGAGGAAGGGGGTGAGGTGCGAGCCGCCCGGGGAGTCGGTGCCGGGCAGGACGCCCGCGATCGCCAGCACGCCCAGGACGAGGAACAGGGTGATCGCGCCCACCTTCAGCGCGGCGAACCAGAACTCGAACTCGCCGAAGTTCTTCACGGCGGCCAGGTTGGCGCCGCAGAACACCACCATGAACAGCGCCACCCACGCCCACTCGGGGGTGCCCGGCAGCCAGCCGCTCACGATCCGCGCGGCGCCGATGCCCTCCAGGCCCACGGCCGAGCAGAGCAGCACCCAGAACGCCCAGCCCGCGGTGAACCCGGCCCACGGGCCGATCGCCCGCTCGGCGTGCGCCGAGAAGGAACCCGACGAGGGATACGCGGCGGACATCTCGCCCAGCATCCGCATCACCAGCATCACCAGCACGCCGGAGAGGGCGTAGGCGACGACGATCGACGGTCCGGCGGCGGCGATGCCGGCCCCGGACCCGACGAACAGCCCCGCCCCGATCACCCCGCCGAGGGCGATCATCGACAGGTGGCGCTGCTTGAGGCCGTGGGAGAGGGCGGTGGCCGGGGCGGTGGCCGGGGTGGTGGTACTGCGGGGCATGGGCGCGGCTCGTCCCTTGCTGCGAGGGGGCAAAAACGTCCACAGTCTGGGCGGCCGGGCCACGCGGTGGCAGTGACCGCCCAGTATGCGGACGGGCGACTTCCGGAGGGTGATGTTCCGGTCACGCGGCGGCAGAGGGCGACGGCGTGGCGCCGTGCGACCCTCACCACGCGCCCCCCGTGACCGGCATCACGTCCCGGCCGGTGTACGCCGCCCCCGTTGTCCGAAGCCAACCAAGCCCCCGTTCCCGCCTTTGTCGGGCGCCGACGGTGATCCGTGTCAGCACCCCGGTATAGCGTCACGGTGTCCCGATCTGCCCACCCTCACCCGCGGAGGCCCCCCATGAGCACCGCCACCGTCCTCGCCCGTCCCGGCAGGGTCCTCGCCGACCTGCTCCCGGCCTCCCGCGTGAAGGACGCCGCGCTCGTGGCCGGCGGCGCCGCGCTGGTCGGCCTCGCCGCCCAGATAGCCGTGCCCGTGCCGGGCTCCCCGGTCCCGGTGACCGGCCAGACCTTCGCCGCGCTGCTCGTCGGCACCGCCCTCGGCGCCGGCCGCGGCGTCCTCTCGCTCGCGCTGTACGCGCTGGTCGGCATGGCGGGCGTGCCGTGGTTCGCGGGCGGCGTCTCCGGCACCGCCGCGCCGTCGCTCGGCTATGTCTTCGGCATGCTGATCGCCGCCTCCGTCATGGGCGCCCTCGCCCGGCGCGGCGCCGACCGCTCCGCCTGGCGCACGGCCGGCGCGATGCTGCTCGGCGAGGCGGTCATCTACGCCGTCGGCGTGCCGTACCTGGCCCTGGCCACCGGCATGTCCGCCGGCGCGGCGATCGCGGCGGGCCTCACCCCGTTCCTGATCGGCGACGCCCTGAAGGCCGCCCTGGCGATGGGCGTGCTGCCCGCCGCCTGGAAGCTGGCCGACCGGCGCTGACGCCGCCGCCCTCACGGCGAGGAAGGGCCCGCCGGGACGCAGGACGTCCCGGCGGGCCCTTCCGTCACCCCCAGGGGTCCGTCAGGACGGGCTCCGCTCCTCCGCGGCGCGCCCCGCGACCCGCTCCCGGACCAGCGCCACGACCAGCACGACCGCCGCCACCAGCAGCGACAGCAGCATCGTCGTACGCCCGTCGTGCTCGGTGTCGGTCAGCATGTACCCGAGGATGAAGACGATCAGCGCCGCCGTCGCCCAGGTCAGGTACGGGTACAGCCACATCCGCACCACCAGCTTCTCGGGCGCCTCCGCCTCGATGATCCGCCGCATCCGCAGCTGCGAGAAGCAGATCACCAGCCAGACGAACAGGGCGACCGCGCCGGAGGAGTTGACGAGGAAGAGGAAGACCGAGTCGGGCCACTCGTAGTTGAAGAAGACGGCGAGGAAGCCGAACGCCACCGACGTGAGGATCGCCGTACGCGGCACCCCGCGCCCGGTCGTCCGCGCGAACGCCGCCGGCGCGTCCCCGCGCTCCCCGAGCGAGAAGGCCATCCGGGAGGCCGTGTACAGACCGGAGTTGAGGCAGGACAGCACCGACGTCAGCACGACGACGTTCATGATCTGCCCGGCGTGCGCGATGCCCAGGGAGTCCAGCGCGGCCACGTACGACCCGTCCTCGGTGATGGCCTCGCTGTCCCAGGGCAGCAGACAGACCACGACGAAGATCGAGCCGAGGTAGAAGACGGCGATCCGCCAGATCACGCTGTTGGTCGACTTGGTCACCGCCCGCCGCGGGTCCTCCGACTCGCCCGCCGCCAGCGTCGCGATCTCACTGCCCATGAAGGAGAAGACGACCAGCAGGACGCCGGTGAGGACCGCGCCGGGCCCGTTCGGCAGGAAACCGCCGTGCTCCGTCAGGTTGGCCAGCCCCGCCTGCCCGGTGTCGGCGCCCGGCAGCACCCCGAAGACGGCGAGCAGCCCGACGACGACGAACACGCCGATCGCGACGACCTTGATCCCGGCGAACCAGAACTCGAACTCCCCGTAGGAACCGACCGAGACGAGGTTCGTCGCGGTCAGCACCAGCATGACGATCAGCGCCCATCCCCACTGGGGCACGGCCGGTACCCATCCTTCGAGGATCGTCGCGCCGGCGGTCGCCTCCACCGCCAGCACCACGACCCAGAAGAACCAGTACAGCCAGCCGATCGTGAACCCGGCCCAGCGTCCCAGCGCCCGGTCGGCGTGCGCGGAGAACGACCCCGACGCCGGGTCGGCCGCGGACATCTCGCCCAGCATCCGCATCACCAGCACGACGAGCGTGCCGACGAGCGCGTACGACAGCAGGATGCCGGGACCGGTGGTGGCGATGCCGGTGCCGGACCCCACGAACAGGCCGGCCCCGATGACACCGCCGATGGCGATCATCGAGAGGTGACGGTTCTTGAGACCGGGCTTCAGCCCGGCGTCGGACGTGCCGACAGTGTGCTGTGTGCTCATGGTCGGATCAGTGAAACCGAGGCCAACGCATTCGTGAACCTTTGATTCCGATACGTTATGCAAAGATTTCCTGTTGCTTCCGTGGCACCCCTCCCCTTTTCCGGACATGCCACCCGAGGCCGCCCTTCCGGGCCGCGCGTGTCACACTCGACCCATGCGCGTGTATCTCGGCTCCGACCATGCGGGCTACGAACTCAAGAACCACCTCGTCGAGTGGCTGAAGGCCGCGGGCCACGAGCCCGTCGACTGCGGCCCCCACATCTACGACGCCCAGGACGACTACCCGCCCTTCTGCCTGCGCGCCGCCGAGCGGACCGCCGCCGACCCCGGCGCCCTCGGCGTCGTCATCGGCGGCAGCGGCAACGGCGAGCAGATCGCCGCCAACAAGGTCAAGGGCGTCCGCGCCGCACTGGCCTGGAGCGAGGAGACCGCCGCCCTCGGCCGGCAGCACAACGACGCCAACGTCGTCGCGGTCGGCGCGCGCATGCACAGCCAGGAGGAGGCGACGAAGTTCGTCGAGATCTTCCTCGGCACCCCCTTCTCCGGTGACGAGCGCCACATCCGCCGGATCGACATGCTCGCCGCGTACGAGACCACCGGCGACCTCCCGCCGATCCCCGCCCACCACCCGCAGCAGTAGCCGCCGCGGTCCCGCCCGACGACGGACGGCCGGGCGGGACGTCCACCCCGACCAGGTAAGGAAGCCGCCAGGTGCCAGAAGGGCACACCATCCACCGGCTCGCGCGGGACTACGCCGCCGCCTTCGCCGGCCGCCCGGCCCGGGTCACCAGCCCCCAGGGAAAGTTCTCCGACGCCGCCGCCCTGCTCGACGGCGCCGAGCTGACCGGCACCGAGGCGCACGGCAAGCACCTCTTCCTCGCCTTCCGCGACAGCGACTGGGTCCACATCCACCTCGGCCTCTTCGGCAAGGTCGCCTTCGGCCCGGCCCCCGCGCCCCCGCCCACCGACACCGTCCGGCTGCGCCTGCTCAACGACACCGCCTACGTCGATCTGCGCGGCCCCACCGCCTGCGCCCTGATCACCCCGGACGAGAAGCGCGCGGTACACGACCGCCTCGGCCCCGACCCGCTCCGCGACGACGCCGACCCGGCCGCCGCCTGGGCCCGGATCTCCCGCAGCCGCAGCACGATCGCCGCCCTGCTCATGGACCAGAAGGTCATCGCCGGCGTCGGCAACGTCTACCGCGCCGAGGTCCTCTTCCGGCACGGCATCGACCCCTACCGCGCCGGCCGCGACCTCACCCCCGCCGAATGGGACGCGCTCTGGACCGACCTGGTCGCCCTGATGCGCGAGGGCGTGCGCCACAACCGCATCGACACCGTCCGCCCCGAGCACACCCCCGAGGCCATGGGCCGCCCGCCCCGCGTCGACGACCACGGCGGCGAGGTCTACGTCTACCGCCGGGCCAACCTGCCCTGCCATCTGTGCGGCGGCGAGATCCGCACCGCCGAGCTCGCCGCCCGCAACCTCTTCTGGTGCCCCACCTGCCAGCGCGCCTGACCCGCTCTCCGCAGGCCCCGCCTCAGAACCCGTGCGGCAGCCAGGGCGCCACGTCGGAGGAGAACGCCAGGGACGCCTCCGCCAGCGCCCCCGGCCGCAGCTCCCGGACCCGGCCCGCCGCGCCCAGCGCGGTCAGCGGCACCCCGCCCAGATAGGCCGCGCCCAGCTCCCGCACCGACAGGGCGAGATCCGGCTCCTCCGACGTCCGGGCGCAGGACGCGCCCTTCTCGTCACCGGACAGCCGCCAGCGCCCCGCGTTCCACGGACAGAAGGCGTCCTCGACCTCCAGGACCACGTCCACCGGCGTCCGGTACGTCCGCGCCCGGAGCGCCGCCTCCACGTCCACCAGCCGTATGTACAGCATGTCCCGCAGCCGGAGCAGGCACCGCCGGATGTCGGAGACCTGGTACTGCCACGCCTCGTCGGCCGGCCGGTTCCGCACGGTCAGCCGGTTCGTCAGGTCGATGTCGAACAGGAACCGCCACAGCGCCGCCCGGGTCGCCGGATCGAGCCCCTCCAGGTCCTGGAGGACCACCGTCCCCTCGGCCCCGCCCTCGCCCCACCCCGGCTTCACCCGGAACCGCGCGTACCCGGTGACCTCCCCGGCCCGGCCCCCGCCGTCCCCGCCCCGCGACGCGACCACGCACTGCAGCGCCGACGCCCCGTCCCGGCCGCTCTCCGGGTCCAGCAGCCCCAGCCGCTCCCAGCCCGGCCGCCGGGCCAGCATCCCCGGCCGCCCGGGAACCAGCCGGGCGTACACCGCCTCGCACGCGTCGAGCACGTCCGCCGGCGCCGCGTACCGCAGCCGTACGTCATCCGTACCGGCCGGGACGGACAGCCGGACCCGCGAGGTGTCGATCTCCGCGCCGAGCTGCCAGGTCGCCGCGCCGTAGCCGAACCGGCCGTAGATCGCCGGCTCGGACGCCGTCAGCGCCGCCAGCGGCTCACCCCAGCTCCGGACGTCGTCCAGCTGCCGCCGCATCATCGACGTCAGCACCCCGCGCCGCCGGTGGGTCGCCGCGACACCGACCATCGTCACCCCGGCGGTCGGCACCTCCGCCCCGCCCGGCACGGTCATCCGGAAGCCGAACGCCCCCGCCGTCCCGACGCACTCGTCCCCCTCCCAGACCCCGAGCGAACGGTCGACCTCGGTCAGGGAGCGGTACAGCTCCCGCTCCTCGGGCGCCTCCGCCACCCCGCCGAAAGCGCGCAGCAGAGTGTCGTACCACCGGTCCCACTCCTCGCGCCGCAGCCCCCGAAGGTCGTACGCCCGCTCAGCTCCGTAAGTGCCCATGGGCCCATGCCTACCAGGGCAATGCGGGGCGAGCCAGGGAATTTCCCGCGCTCGCCCCCGCGACGGGCCGGTGTGCAGTTCACTGTGAACTCCGGCCTCGGACGGGGGACAAGTGGCACCTCCCGTGCCAAGCGCCCGCTCCGATGGATAGGGTCCCGAACTGATGGCAGCAGGACGACAGCGGCGCGCGGAAGCCGACACGTTCACGGCCCGGTTGAAGAAGCAGTGGCACCGGGCCCGCGTCGCGCTGCGCAGATCCGCCGTCGACTACTTCCGCGGCGACGGCTCCGACTGGATCGCCCTGGCCGGACTCCTGCTCACGGTCCCGGTCATCGCGGTCACCACCATGGTCAACCCGGTCTGGGTCTCCCCGGCCGCGCTGGTCCTGCCGATCGTCGCGGGCGGACTGCTGCTCCGCCCGGCCAGCCTGCTCGGGCTGTACGCGGCGGCGGCCACCGCGCTGATCGTGGAGTCGGTCCGCCTCGGCCCGTACACCGAGGGCCCCTCCCGGGTCACCCCGGGCGTGGTCCTGACCGTCGCCGCCTGCGGCTTCGTCGGCCTGCTGATCGCCCAGTTCCGCAGCCGGGTCGGCGTGCCCTGGCGGCGCGGCGGCACCATGCTCTTCGACCTGCGCGAACGCATCCGGGTCCAGAGCAAGCTGCCCCAGCTGCCCCCGGGCTGGCACCGTGAGATGGCGCTGCGCCCGGCCGGCGGCCAGTCCTTCTCCGGCGACTTCGTGGTCGCGGCCCGCACCGGCGGCGGCCGGACCCTGGAGGTCGTCCTCACCGACGTCTCCGGCAAGGGCATGGACGCCGGCTCCCGCGCCCTGCTGCTCTCCGGCGCCTTCGGCGGCCTGCTGGGCAGCCTTCCCCCGCACGCCTTCCTGCCCGCCGCCAACGGCTATCTGCTCCGCCAGGACTGGGACGAGGGCTTCGCCACCTCCATCCACCTCGTCCTCGACCTCGACTCCGGCGACTACGAGCTGTACACCGCCGGGCACCCGCCGGGCCTCCAGCTCAGCGCCGGCACCGGCCGCTGGGAGGAGAAGGCCGCCGAGGGCCCGCTCCTCGGCGTGTACGACGGTGCCCAGTTCGACCCGGTGAAGGGCTCGCTGCGCCCCGGTGACGTCCTGATGCTGTTCACGGACGGCCTGGTGGAGACCTCCGACCGGGACATCTCCGAGGGCCTGGACCGGCTCACCGGCGAGGCCGACCGCTATGTCGCCGGCGGCTTCCACGGCGCAGCCTGGCACCTGATCGAGGCGGTCGCCAAGGACGTCAACGACGACCGGGCGCTCCTGCTGATCTGCCGCGAGGGCCCCACCACGGCCCAGACCCTGTCCGCCGACGACTGACCGGCCTCCTGGGAGAGACTCGGGGCATGACCGACCGCCCCGCGCCCCCGGCCCGCCTCTCCCTCGCCGACGTCGAGGCCCTCGCCCGCGCCGCCCACGCCGGGCAGACCGACAAGGCGGGCCGGCCGTACGCCGAGCACCTGGCCGCCGTGGCCGAGGGTGTCCGCCGCCGCGGCGGCGACGACGAGCAGATCGCGGCGGCCTGGCTGCACGACGCCGTCGAGGACGCGGCCCTCACGCGGGCCTGGCTGCTGGACGCCCCGCTGAGCCGCCGTACCCGGGACATCGTCCTGGCGGTCACCAAGCGGCCGGGGGAGCCGCCGGAGGCGTACGCGGAGCGCGTCCTGGCCACGGACGGCGCGCCGCTGGTGAAGGAGGCCGACCTGGCGCACAACGCCGATCCGGCCCGGCTCGCGCTCCTGGACGAGGCGACCCGTACGAGACTGGCCGAGAAGTACACGCGGATGCGGGCGCTTCTCGGCCTCCCGGAGTGACTTCCCGGCCTCGCGGAGTGGGCGGGACGCCCGTCAGACGGCGGCCTTCGCCCGGTCGCCGTCCGGCGTCCGGTCCGAGCCGCCCCGGGCGCGTTCCCGGGCCGACTCCGCGGCGTCCGGCCGGAACGCCCACGCCATCCGCGGCTCCATCACGCACCGGAAGACGCGCCGCACCGGCGCGGTGCACAGCAGCGTGACGACGGCCGCCGCCACCACGGTCACGGCCAGCTCGCCGAGCGGCGTGCGCTGCCAGTCGTGGTCGAACCAGCCGCCGTACTCACCGCCCTTGATCAGGAAGCCGTGCAGCAGGTAGCCGTAGAGCGTCCCCGCACCGAGCGCCGTGCACCACAGGCGACGGCCCGGCACCCAGGAGAAGAAGCAGGCGGTCAGCAGCAGCGAGCAGCCGAACAGCGCCAGCATCATCACCGGTCCGGTCCACCAGGGCGCGCCCATCTCCTGGGCGGCGTCACGGTGGTAGAACCAGCCGGTCTGCATCCGCGGCGAGGCCCACCAGCCGACCACCAGCGCCGCCGCGACCACCGGCACTGAGGCGATCCGCACCGACCGGCGGCGCACCAGACGGAAGTGCTCGGCCTTCATGGACAGGCCCAGCACGAAGAACGGCAGGAACTGAAGGACCCGCTGGAAGTCCAGGTCGTTGCCGATCTGCGGGGAGACGGACGCCAGCATGGAGATGACCAGCGCGACCGGCAGCGGGTACCGGATCAGCTTCCAGATCGGCGTGGTCAGCCGCCAGACGAAGAGCGCGGCCAGGAACCACGTCAGGTACCAGGGGTCGAGGAGGCTGATCGCGTGGTCCTCGTCCCCGCCGACGTAGCGGTCGAAGAGCGAGTACAGCGTCTCGAAGACGACGTACGGCACGACGACACCGGTCAGCAGCCGCCGCAGCCGGTCGGGACGCAGGTCGAACGAGCGGGAGAAGTAGCCGGAGATGATGATGAACGCCGGCATGTGGAACGTGTACACGACCGTGTACATGCTCTCCAGGATGCGGCTGTCGCCTTTGATCGGCTCCCATGCGTGGCCCATGGCCACCAGTACGATCGCCAGGTACTTGGCATTGTCGAAGAACGCGTCGCGCTGTGTGCCGGGCCGCCGGCCGGACGGCGCGGGCCGCGGACTCGGCACTCCCGGGGCCGGTGACTCCGCGGGAGGGAGCGGCGCCCTGCGGTTGCCGTGCGGGGACGAGGCAGCGTGGAACATTTGAGGCACCCTAGCGTCGCCCGTGGGAATCCGTAAAACCCCCGGTGCCCTTGCTGTGTACGGGACGTCACAAGGCCATGAACACCGAACGACCCCCGTGCCGGGGAGTGTCGGTGACGTCCGTGTTTTCGCCGCCCTTGTCGTGATTCATCGGTACCAAAAGGACGTAAGAACGGCGCGCTACGGCCCCCTTGGTGTGTCCGCCGCAACAATTCGCCCGGCCCGCGAACGCGTTGTGGCGACCCCGGGAAGACCCCGGGAAGGCCCCGAGAAGACCCTGGGGGGACCTCGGGAGAGGCCGGGAGGAAAACGCGGAGACGCCTTCGTCCGGGACGCCGGAGAGCGCACGCCGCCCGGTGTGCCGGTGAGGTTCGGGCCAGACGATGCGTCACGTGCCGCATGAGACGGCCTGGTTGGTGGCACGATGGTTCCTGGCGGGGGTGCGCGCGTCGGCGCCCCCGGGCCGGGAGAGCGGACCGACCTAGGGTGTGATCAGTTGTGGCCATTTCACTGTCTGTGGTGCTGCTGTTGGCGATCATCCTGGTGGTGCTCGTACGAGGAGGGAACCTCAAGGCCGGCCCCGCCGTCGTCGCGGTGCTCTTCGGCTTCTTCCTCGCGTCCACCGGCATGGCCCCGTCGATCAACCGCTTTATGAACTCGATAGCGGAGACGATCAACTCGATCAGCTTCTGACAACGCCCAGGGGCCCGGTTCCGCGGAACCGGGCCCCTGGGCCGTATGGAGCGGGCGACGGGAATCGAACCCGCGTAGCCAGTTTGGAAGACTGGGGCTCTACCATTGAGCTACGCCCGCACAGCGCGCGCCGCGAGTCGGTGACCGCGGCACTGAAGGCATCGTAGCGGGTCGTCCCCCCTCCCCGCACACCCCGTCACCGCCCCCGCCGGACCTTCACGGCCGCCCGGTGAATACGACGGACCGCGGGGCCGTCGGCATGTACCCTACGGATCGCACCAGACGGGGTGTGGCGCAGCTTGGTAGCGCGTCCGCTTTGGGAGCGGAAGGCCGTGGGTTCAAATCCCGCCACCCCGACCACCGATCACCGGCCTCCCGGGGCCGCCGGCCACCGGTCTCCGGCCACCCGGCCGATCACCTGGCTCGATCGCCTTTTGGGCCGTGTACCCGCTGCCGTTACTATGCAAGCTGCACGCCCGTGTGTCTCATCCTGTGCAGTCTCCCGGGCGGCGAACATCGGCCGGGCCGCTCTGGCTCCGGCAGAACCCAAGAAGTCAGCCACAAGGAGACCGAACCGTGAAGAGCGCCGTGGAGACCCTGAACCCGACTCGGGTTCGGCTCACTGTCGAGGTGCCCTTCGAGGAGCTCAAGGACAGCCTCGACGCGGCGTACAAGAAGATCAACCAGCAGGTCACGGTGAAGGGCTTCCGCAAGGGCAAGATCCCGGCCCGCGTCATCGACCAGCGGTTCGGCCGCGGTGCGGTGCTGGAGGAGGCCGTCAACGACGCCCTTCCGAAGTTCTACACCGAGGCGGTCACCGAGGCCGAGGTGGACCCGCTGGGCCAGCCCGAGGTCGACATCACGGAGCTGAAGGACGGCGAGACGCTGAACTTCACCGCCGAGGTCGACGTCCGCCCGACCATCGAGATCCCGGACTTCTCCGGCATCGAGGTCGAGGTCGACCCGATCGAGGTCACCGACGAGGACGTCGAGAAGTCGGTCGAGCAGCTCCGTGAGCGCTTCGCCTCCACCTCCCCGGTGGAGCGCGCCGCCCAGGACGGCGACGTCGTCACCATCGACCTGGAGGCCAAGGTCGACGGCGAGGTCCTGGAGGACGGCGTCGCCGACGGCGTCTCGTACACCATCGGCTCCGGCGAGCTGCTCGACGGCATCGACGAGGCCGTCAAGGGCCTGGAGGCCGGTGGCGAGGCCACCTTCACCTCCGAGCTGAAGGGCGGCTCGGCGGCCGGCAAGGAGGCCGAGGTCACCGTCAAGGTCACCCAGGTCGCCCAGCGCGAGCTGCCCGAGCTGGACGACGACTTCGCCCAGCTCGCGTCCGAGTTCGACACCCTGGACGAGCTGAAGGCCGACAGCCGCAAGCGCCTGGAGAACATGAAGCAGTACGACCAGGCCACCCAGGCCCAGGAGCGGGTCCTGGACGCGCTGCTCGGTCTCGTGGAGGTGCCCGTCCCCGAGAAGCTCCTCGAGGACGAGATCAACACCCGCAAGCACAACCTGGAGCACCACCAGCTCGGCCAGATGGGCCTCGACCTCGAGAAGTACCTGGAGATCCAGGGCAAGACCGCCGAGGAGTTCGAGACCGAGACCCGCGAGGCCGCGGTCAAGGGCATCAAGACCCAGTTCGTCCTGGACGAGCTGGTCAAGCGGGAGCAGCTCAACGTCAACCAGGAGGAGCTCACCGAGCACCTCATGCGGCGCGCGGCCTCCTCCGGCATGTCCCCCGACCAGTTCGCCCAGGCCGTCGTCGAGCAGGGCCAGGTCCCGCTGCTCGTCGGCGAGGTCGCCCGCGGCAAGGCCCTGGCCGTCGTGGTCGAGAAGGCCACGGTCAAGGACACCAACGGCGAGATCGTCGACCTGAGCGACGACGAGGACGAGGAGACGGAGGCCGCCACCGACGCCGCCGACGCCGCCGAGGAGAAGACCGAGGGCTGACCCTCGGCACCGGCACCTCGCAGGTCGCAGGGAGGGCCCTGGGGATCACCCCGGGGCCCTCTCGCCGTCCGGCAGGGCGGCGCCCCCCGGAGGGCGCGGGGAACCGCGCGAGCGACCACGACGCGCCCGCGGCGGCCGACGCGCCGCGGGAACCCCCTGCGCTACGCCCCCGGCGAACACCCCACTTCGCGGGATTCCCGGGAGGGACCCGCGCGTTAGGGTCCATGAATACGAGGGCAGTGGAGTCCCCGAATACGGCTCCAGCCCCGCAGGGAAACGTGAGACGGCCCGGCGCCGTCGTAAGACGAGCAGGTGGATACGTGACGAATCTGATGCCCTCAGCCGCCGGCGAGCCCTCCATCGGTGGTGGCCTCGGCGACCAGGTCTACAACCGGCTGCTCGGCGAGCGGATCATCTTCCTCGGCCAGCCGGTCGACGACGACATCGCGAACAAGATCACCGCACAGCTGCTGCTCCTTGCCGCCGACCCGGACAAGGACATCTACCTCTACATCAACAGCCCGGGCGGTTCGATCACGGCCGGTATGGCGATCTACGACACCATGCAGTTCATCAAGAACGACGTGGTGACCATCGCCATGGGCCTCGCGGCCTCGATGGGCCAGTTCCTGCTCAGCGCGGGCACGCCCGGCAAGCGCTTCGCGCTGCCGAACGCCGAGATCCTGATCCACCAGCCCTCCGCCGGCCTGGCCGGCTCCGCCTCGGACATCAAGATCCACGCCGAGCGGCTGCTGCACACCAAGAAGCGCATGGCCGAGCTGACCGCTCAGCACACCGGCCAGACGGTCGAGCAGATCACCCGCGACTCGGACCGGGACCGCTGGTTCGACGCCTTCGAGGCCAAGGAGTACGGCCTCATCGACGACGTCATCCCCACGGCCGCGGGCATGCCGGGCGGCGGCGGCACGGGCGCCTGAGCCCCTTCCCGCCCCTAGCCGACCGCCTCAGCCCCCTTCCAGGAGACACTGTGAACGACATCCCCGGCAGCGGCCTGTACGACCGCACCCGTGCCGAGTACACCGGCCCCACGGCCGAGTCCCGCTACGTCATCCCGCGCTTCGTCGAGCGCACCTCGCAGGGCGTGCGCGAGTACGACCCGTACGCGAAGCTCTTCGAGGAGCGCGTGATCTTCCTCGGTGTGCAGATCGACGACGCCTCCGCCAACGACGTCATGGCGCAGCTGCTGTGCCTGGAGTCGATGGACCCCGACCGGGACATCTCGATCTACATCAACAGCCCCGGCGGCTCCTTCACGGCGCTCACGGCCATCTACGACACGATGCAGTACGTGAAGCCGGACATCCAGACGGTCTGCATGGGCCAGGCGGCCTCCGCCGCGGCCGTCCTGCTCGCCGCCGGCACCCCCGGCAAGCGCATGGCGCTGCCCAACGCCCGTGTGCTGATCCACCAGCCCTACAGCGAGACCGGCCGCGGCCAGGTCTCCGACCTGGAGATCGCCGCCAACGAGATCCTGCGGATGCGTACGCAGCTGGAGGAGATGCTGGCCAAGCACTCCACCCAGGAGATCGACAAGATCCGCGAGGACATCGAGCGCGACAAGATCCTCACGGCCGAGGACGCGCTCTCCTACGGTCTGATCGACCAGATCATCACCACCCGGAAGATGGACAACTCCTCGCTCCGCTGAGACGAGCTGAGGCGAGAGGCTGTATCGTCTGCCGCCCCTTGGCACGGTTTGGCCCGGTTCACGTCAAAGCGAACCGTGCCAAGGGGGGCCCGGACGGGGGTCCAGGCAAGGTACCGTCGACATAAGGCAGCACCAGGAGTCCACTGGACGTCTCGACGTCGTCCAGGCGTCTCCCAGGCGAAGGGGAAGCACACCGTGGCACGCATCGGTGACGGCGGCGATCTGCTCAAGTGCTCGTTCTGCGGCAAGAGCCAGAAGCAGGTCAAGAAGCTCATCGCAGGGCCCGGTGTGTACATCTGCGACGAGTGCATCGACCTCTGCAACGAGATCATCGAGGAGGAGCTCGCCGAGACCAGCGAGGTCCGCTGGGAGGAGCTCCCGAAGCCCCGCGAGATCTACGAGTTCCTGGAGGGCTACGTGGTCGGCCAGGAGGCCGCCAAGAAGGCCCTCTCGGTCGCGGTGTACAACCACTACAAGCGGGTCCAGGCGGGGGAGAACGGCGGCGCCCAGAGCCGCGACGACGCCATCGAGCTGGCGAAGTCGAACATCCTCCTGCTGGGCCCCACCGGTTCCGGCAAGACCCTCCTCGCCCAGACCCTCGCGCGCATGCTGAACGTGCCGTTCGCGATCGCCGACGCCACCGCGCTCACCGAGGCGGGCTACGTCGGCGAGGACGTCGAGAACATCCTGCTCAAGCTGATCCAGGCCGCCGACTACGACGTCAAGAAGGCCGAGACCGGCATCATCTACATCGACGAGATCGACAAGGTCGCCCGCAAGAGCGAGAACCCGTCGATCACGCGCGACGTCAGCGGCGAGGGCGTCCAGCAGGCCCTGCTGAAGATCCTGGAGGGCACGACGGCCTCGGTGCCGCCGCAGGGGGGCCGCAAACACCCCCACCAGGAGTTCATCCAGATCGACACGACGAACGTGCTGTTCATCGTGGGCGGTGCCTTCGCGGGCCTGGAGAAGATCATCGAGGCCCGGGCCGGCGCCAAGGGCATCGGCTTCGGCGCGCAGATCCGCTCCAAGCGGGAGCGCGAGTCCCAGGACCACTTCCAGGAGGTCATGCCGGAGGACCTGGTCAAGTTCGGCATGATCCCCGAGTTCATCGGCCGGCTGCCGGTGCTCACCTCCGTGCACAACCTCGACCGTGAGGCCCTGCTCCAGATCCTCGTCGAGCCGCGCAACGCGCTGGTGAAGCAGTACCAGCGCCTGTTCGAACTCGACGGCGTGGAACTGGACTTCGAGCGCGAGGCGCTGGAGGCCATCGCCGACCAGGCGATCCTGCGCCAGACCGGCGCGCGCGGCCTGCGCGCCATCATGGAGGAGGTCCTCCAGGGCGTGATGTACGAGGTGCCGTCCCGCAAGGACGTCGCCCGGGTCGTCATCACCGCCGACGTGGTCCTCTCCAACGTCAACCCGACGCTGATCCCGCGGGACTCGCGAGGCCGCGGGCCCGGCGAGCAGAAGACGGCGTAGCACTCTGCGGAAGGGGCCCCGGTCGGCACACGACCGGGGCCCCTTCCGCTTGCGTACGGGTGATGCCTCGCGTACGGGCTATGCCTCGACGCGGATCTCCGCGCGCAGCTTCTTGGTGATGTCCACGGCCTTGTCCCTGGTCATGTCGGCCTCGACCTCGCCCGGCGACACCATCGCGATGGTGCTGTGGTCCGCCCAGGCGCAGAACCAGTCGGTCTTCTCCTTCTTGCTGACCGGGTTGGTGCCGGTGGCCTGCTGGCACTTCATGACGGCACCGTCGAGGTCGACGTCCTCGGGCTCGCCGACGAGTCGGGCCGTCGTGGTGCCGCTGCCGGAGGAGCCTTCGGCGGCCGACTTCTCCGCCTGCGAGAAGAAGGTGTCCAGGGCGCCCTCGGGGTCCGCGATCTCCCCGTACGCCCCGGCGAACGTGACCGTCGAGAAGTCGGTCGGCATCGAGTCGGGGTCGGTCGGGTCGTAGTCGTCCATGTTCATGGTGGTGTACACGCCGACCACGGAGGTGCCGTTCTCGACGCCGCTCCTCTCCAGCTCGTTCGCCGAGCCGGAGCTGCCGGCGCCGCTGTCGGACATCAGCCGGTACTCGCCGCCCAGCACGGTCTTGGGCGTCGCCAGCTTGTGCGCGCCGTCGTCCTCCACCGAGCCGGAGCCGCCGCCCGCGCCGAGGACGAGGTAGGCGCCCACACCGAGCGCGGCGACCACCGCGACCGCGCCGATGATCAGACCGGCCTTCTTCCTGCCGCCGCCGGCGGGGGGCGGGGGCAGGGGCATCCCGTAGGGGGCCTGCCCGTACGGCGGCTGCTGGCCGTACGGGGGCTGGCCGTACCCGGGCTGCTGGCCGTACGCCGGCGGCTGCTGGCCGTACGGGGGCTGGCCGTACCCGGGCTGCTGGCCGTACGCCGGCGGCTGCTGCCCGTAGGGGGCCTGCTGGCCGTAGGGGGCCTGCTGGCCGTACTGCTGCTGCGGGTAGCCGTAACCGGGCTGGGGCGGGCCGGGCGGGGTCTGCGGGGCGGCCGGCGGCGGGGTCTGCGGAGGGGTGCCCGGCTGCTGCGGGTAGCCGTGACCGGGCTGCGGTGCCTGGGGCGGCTGCGGCGGACCGCCGTACGGCCCCGGCTGCTGCCCGTACGGGCCGGGCTGCTGGGGCTGTCCGCCGTACGGGCCCGGCTGGTTCTGACTCATCTCTGGGTTCCCCTCCAGATGCTTACGCGTTCCCGACATCCTGGCCCAGCGGCCGCCCGCCCAGGCCATCGGGGGCCGCACCGTTACAAACCAAACGCGTTTCGGGACACGGCCGCGACACCTCTAAACTGGCCCGGTGACCGAGAACACTCAGCAGCCGCACGCAGCGCCCACGACCGATCTGCCGACCCAGTACACGCCGGCCGACGTAGAGGGGAAGCTGTACGAGCGCTGGGTGGAACGGGGTTACTTCACCGCCGACGCGACCAGCGACAAGCCCCCGTACACCATCGTCATCCCGCCGCCGAACGTCACCGGTTCGCTCCACCTGGGCCACGCCTTCCAGCACACGCTGATGGACGCCCTCACCCGCCGCAAGCGGATGCAGGGCTTCGAGGCGCTCTGGCTGCCCGGCATGGACCACGCCGGCATCGCCACCCAGAACAAGGTCGAGCAGCAGCTCGCCGAGGAGGGCAAGTCCCGGCACGACCTCGGCCGCGAGGAGTTCGTCCGGCGGGTGTGGCAGTGGAAGGAGGAGTACGGCGGCAGGATCCTCGGCCAGATGCGCCGCCTCGGTGACGGCGTCGACTGGTCCCGCGAGCGCTTCACCATGGACGAGGGCCTCTCCAAGGCCGTCGGCACCATCTTCAAGCGCCTCTACGACGACGGGCTGATCTACCGCGCCGAGCGCATCATCAACTGGTGCCCGCGCTGTCTGACCGCCATCTCCGACATCGAGGTCAACTACCAGGAGGACGACGGCGAGCTGGTCTCCATCCGGTACGGCGAGGGCGACGAGACGCTCGTCGTCGCCACCACCCGCGCGGAGACGATGCTCGGTGACACCGCCGTCGCCGTCCACCCCGACGACGAGCGGTACCGGCACCTCGTCGGCAAGAAGATCAAGCTGCCGCTGACCGACCGGTCCATCCCGGTCGTCGCCGACGCCCACGTCGACCCCGAGTTCGGCACCGGCGCGGTCAAGGTCACCCCGGCCCACGACCCGAACGACTTCGCCATCGGTCAGCGCCACGGCCTGGAGTCGATCACCGTCATGGACGAGCGGGCCGTCATCACCGCGCACGGCCCCTTCCAGGGCCTGGACCGCTACGAGGCGCGCTCCACGATCGTCGCCGCCCTGCGCGAGCAGGGCCGGATCGTCGCCGAGAAGCGCCCGTACGTCCACTCGGTCGGCCACTGCTCGCGCTGCCAGACCACCGTGGAGCCGCGGCTGTCCCTCCAGTGGTGGGTCAAGGTCGCCCCGCTGGCGAAGGCGGCCGGCGACGCCGTCCGCGACGGCCGCGTCGCGATCCACCCCGAGGACATGTCGAAGCGCTACTTCGACTGGGTCGACAACATGCACGACTGGTGCATCTCGCGCCAGCTCTGGTGGGGCCACCGCATCCCCGTCTGGTACGGCCCGGACGGCGAGACCGTCTGCGTCGGCCCCGACGAGGAGCCGCCCACCGGCGAGGGCTGGCACCAGGAGACCGACGTCCTGGACACCTGGTTCTCCTCGGGCCTGTGGCCGTTCTCCACGCTGGGCTGGCCGGAGGAGACCCCGGACCTCGCGAAGTTCTACCCGACCGACGTCCTGCTCACCGGCCACGACATCATCTTCTTCTGGGTCGCCCGGATGATGATGTTCGGCCTGTACGCCATGGACGGCGAGGTGCCCTTCAAGACCATCGCGCTGACCGGCCTGGTCCGCGACGAGCGCGGCAAGAAGATGTCGAAGTCGTTCGGCAACGTGGTCGACCCGCTGGACTGGATGGACACCTACGGCTCCGACGCCGTCCGCTTCACCCTGGCCCGCGGCGCCAACCCCGGCACCGACGTGCCGATCGGCGAGGACTGGGTCCAGGCGTCCCGCAACTTCGCCAACAAGATCTGGAACGCCACGCGCTTCGCGCTGATGAACGGCGCCACGGTCGAGGGCCCGCTGCCGGACGCGTCCGAGCTGTCCGCCACCGACCGCTGGATCCTCTCCCGGCTGAACCGCACGGTCGCCGCCGCGGACGGGTACTACGAGGACTTCCAGTTCGCCAAGCTCTCCGACGCCCTCTACCACTTCGCGTGGGACGAGGTCTTCGACTGGTACGTCGAGCTGTCCAAGACCACCTTCCAGGCGGGCGGCGCGGCGGCCGAGGCCAGCAAGCGCGTCCTCGGCGAGGTCCTCGACGTGACGCTGCGGCTGCTGCACCCGGTCGTCCCGTTCGTCACCGAGGAGCTGTGGACCACGCTGACCGGCGGCGAGTCGGTCGTCGTCGCCCCGTGGCCGTCCGACAGCGGCTTCCGCGACGAGGCCGCCGAGCGCGAGATCGAGCTGGTCCGGTCCGTCATCACCGAGGTCCGCCGCTTCCGCGCCGACCAGGGCCTCCAGCCCGGCCAGCGGGTCCCGGCCCGCCTCACCCTGGACGGCACGGCCCTCGCCCCGCACGAGCCGGCCATCCGCCAGCTCCTGCGCCTCCAGCCCGAGGGCGACGCCTTCACGGCCACGGCGACCCTGCCGGTGGCCGGCGCCGAGGTCGCGCTCGACCTCTCGGGGACGATCGACGTCGCCGCCGAGCGCAAGCGCCTCGCCAAGGATCTCGCCGCCGCCGAGAAGGAGAAGGCCCAGGCCACCGCCAAACTCGGCAACGAGGCGTTCCTGGCCAAGGCCCCGGACCACGTGGTCGACAAGATCCGCGGCCGTCTGGCCAAGGCGGAGGAGGACATCACCCGCCTCCAGGCCCAGCTGGACCGCCTGCCGCGGGCGTGAGGAGTCCCTGTCCGGATGAGTCCCCGGTGCCTGCCGGTGCCGGGGACTCATCCGTCCCTGAAACGGGGCGCGGGCAACCGCGCGAGCAGCCACCCACCCGGCCGCACCGGCCCGTGCCCACCAGCCACCCCGTCCTCAGGGCGCACTCCGTAGACTGACGTCGTGAGCGACAATCCCGGCGAGAACGACCAGCCCGACGCAGTCGACCCCTTCGACGAGATCATCGACGCGGAGACCACCCGCGACCCCGACCTCGCCGTCATCGAGGCCGGCAGCCGCACGCTGCGCACCCAGGGCGGCCCCCCGCAGGCCGACGTGCCCACCCGACCCGAGGACCCCGAGGTCGACAAGGCCCTGCGCGAGGTCGAGGCGGAGCTGGCCACCCGCTGGGGCGAGACCAAGCTGGAGCCGTCCGTCACCCGGATCGCCGCGCTCATGGACGTCCTGGGCGAGCCGCAGCGCTCGTACCCCTCGATCCACATCACCGGCACCAACGGCAAGACCTCCACCGCCCGCATGATCGAGGCCCTGCTCGGCGCCTTCGAGCTGCGCACCGGCCGGTACACCTCGCCGCACGTGCAGTCGATCACCGAGCGGATCAGCCTGGACGGCGCCCCGATCGGCGCCGAGCGGTTCATCGAGACGTACCAGGACATCAAGCCGTACGTCGAGATGGTGGACGGGCAGCAGGAGTACCGGCTGTCCTTCTTCGAGGTGCTCACCGGCATGGCGTACGCCGCCTTCGCGGACGCGCCCGTCGACGTCGCCGTCGTCGAGGTCGGCATGGGCGGCAGCTGGGACGCCACCAACGTCATCGACGGGGACGTCGCCGTCGTCACCCCGATCGACCTCGACCACACCGACCGGCTCGGGAACACCACGGCCGAGATCGCCGGGGAGAAGTCCGGGATCATCAAGCAGGACGCCACCGTGATCCTCGCCCAGCAGCCGGTGGACGCGGCACAGGTGCTGCTGAAGAAGGCCGTGGACGTGGACGCCACCGTGGCCCGCGAGGGCCTGGAGTTCGGTGTCGTCGCCCGGCAGGTCGCCGTCGGCGGACAGCTCCTCACCCTGCGCGGCCTCGGCGGCGAGTACCCCGAGGTCTACCTCCCGCTGCACGGCCCCTACCAGGCGCACAACGCGGCGGTCGCGCTCGCCGCCGTGGAGGCGTTCTTCGGCGTCGGCGCCCAGCGGCCCGACCCGCTGGACCTCGACACCGTGCGCAAGGCGTTCGCCTCCGTCGCCTCGCCGGGCCGCCTGGAGGTCGTCCGGCGCTCCCCGACCGTCGTCCTGGACGCCGCGCACAACCCGGCCGGCGCCCGCGCCACCGCCGAGGCGGTGGGGGAGGCGTTCGACTTCAGCCGGCTGATCGGCGTGGTCGGCGCGAGCGGCGACAAGAACGTGCGGGGGGTCCTGGAGGCATTCGAGCCGATCTTCGCCGAGGTCGTCGTCACCCAGAACTCCAGCCACCGCGCGATGGACGCCGACGCGCTCGCGGCGATCGCCGTCGAGGTCTTCGGCGACGACCGCGTCCAGGTCGAGCCGCGGCTGCCGGACGCGCTGGAGGCCGCGATCACCCTGGCCGAGGAGGAGGGCGAGTTCGCCGGCGGCGGTGTGCTCGTCACCGGTTCCGTCATTACCGTCGGCGAGGCCCGACTGCTTCTGGGAAGGGGCTGACATCCCGTGCGCACCCTCTGCTCCTCGACCCTGATCGGAGAGTTCTTCGTCATCGGCTTCGCCGGGCTGGTCGCCATGAAGGACGACTCCCTCACCATGGGCACGGTGTGGACCGTCAGCGGCATCGCGATGTTCCTGTGTGTGGCGCTGTGCGGCATGGTCACCCGGCCGGGCGGCGTCGCCCTCGGCTGGGTCCTCCAGATCGCCCTGATCGCCTCCGGGCTGGTCGTGCCGATGATGTACATCCTGGGGGTCGTCTTCGCCGCCCTGTGGTGGGCGTCCGTGCACTACGGCAGGAAGATCGACGAGGCGAGAGCGAGGTTCGCGGCCCAGGCGGACGCCGCCTGACGGCCGGAGCCCACCTGTGGAGCTGACGCTGCGTGACCGGGGCCACGACACGCCCGGTAGGGTCAGTCACCACATGGCCCGTCCTCACCTTCCAAGGAGCCCGCAGTGACCCAGCGCACCCTCGTCCTCCTCAAGCCCGACGCCGTCCGTCGTGGCCTGACCGGCGAGATCATCAGCCGTATCGAGCGCAAGGCCGGCTGGCAGATCACCGCGCTGGAACTGCGCACACTGGACCAGGAGACCCTGGAGCAGCACTACGGCGAGCACCGGGGCAAGCCGTTCTACGAGCCGCTGGTCGAGTTCATGGCCTCCGGCCCGGTCGTCGCGATGGTCGTCGAGGGCGAGCGTGTCATCGAGGGCGTGCGCGCCCTCGCCGGCCCCACCGACCCGGTCGCCGCCGCGCCCGGCTCCATCCGGGGCGACTACGGTGTGATCGTCCGGGAGAACCTGATCCACGCCTCCGACTCCGAGGAGTCCGCCGAGCGCGAGCTGAAGATCTTCTTTCCCGGCCGCGCCTGACCGCCCCACGCCTTTTTCTGACGTTCCGTCAGTCGAACGCACGGTCTGACCAGGGCGGCCGCCCGAAAAGCGGTCGCCCTGTGATGTATACGTGCCGATCGGGGGAACGTTTGACTCCGTTCGCCCGTCTCCACAAGCGAGGCGGGGCGGCTTCTGCTGACAATGGCGAAGACCCTCGCGCAGTGTTCGCGAAAGCGCGTCTACCATGGAAGCCTTCACGTCACTGCACCCACCTCGCCGACCTGAAAAGCCCTCAAAAGCTCGTGGGAAGGCCAGTCGAATCCTGATGGGGAACTCAATGTCGTTCATCGGCCGTGACATGGCTGTCGACCTCGGGACCGCCAACACGCTGGTGTACGTCAGGGGTCGCGGGATCGTACTCAACGAGCCGTCCGTCGTCGCCATCAACACCAACACCGGCGGCATTCTCGCGGTCGGCGCCGAAGCGAAGAAGATGATCGGGCGCACACCCGGCAACATCGTTGCCGTCCGTCCGCTGAAGGACGGTGTGATCGCCGACTTCGAGATCACCGAGCGGATGCTCCGCTACTTCATCCTGAAGATCCACAAGCGGCGGTATCTGGCTCGTCCGCGCGTCGTCGTCTGTGTGCCCTCGGGCATCACCGGCGTCGAGCGCCGTGCCGTCATCGAGGCGTCGTCCCAGGCCGGCGCCCGCCAGGTGCACATCATCGAGGAGCCCATGGCCGCGGCCATCGGCTCCGGCCTGCCGGTCCACGAGGCCACGGGCAACATGGTGGTCGACATCGGCGGCGGCACCACGGAGGTCGCGGTCATCTCCCTCGGCGGCATCGTCACCGCCCAGTCCATCCGCGTCGCGGGCGACGAACTGGACAACGCGATCATCCAGCACATCAAGAAGGAGTACTCCCTCCTGCTGGGTGAGCGGACGGCCGAACAGATCAAGATCACGATCGGTTCGGCGTACGACCTCGACACCGACGAGCACACCGAAATCCGCGGCCGGGACCTGGTGTCCGGACTGCCCAAGACCGTCGTCGTCTCGGCCGCCGAAGTACGCAAGGCGATCGAGGAACCGGTCAACGCCATCGTCGACGCCGTCAAGACCACCCTCGACAAGTGTCCGCCGGAGCTGTCCGGCGACATCATGGACCGGGGTATCGTCCTGACCGGCGGCGGCGCCCTGCTGCGCGGGCTCGACGAGCGGCTGCGCCGGGAGACCGGAATGCCGATCCACATCGCCGAGGACCCCCTCGACAGTGTGGCGCTCGGCTCCGGCAAGTGCGTCGAGGAGTTCGAGGCGCTCCAGCAGGTCCTGGACGCCCAGCCCCGCCGGTGACGTAACGCTTCGGTTCCGCCGTACGAGACGATCTCCTCTCGTGCGGCGGATCGTTGATATAGAGACAGCAGCGGGCTCGGAAGTTCTTTCCGATGGTTCCCGTTTCGCTGTTTTTCCCGAGTTTCCCGAATTCCGACGAGGAAGGCACGGCCGCCGCACGTGAGGGACACGAAAGAGAGCCGGCTGCTCCTGGTGCTGCTGATCGCCGTGGCGTTCGCGCTGATCACGGTGGACATCCGCGGCGGGGAGGACTCCCCGGTCGACGGTGCCCGGCAGGCCGCGTCCACCGTCTTCGGCCCGATCGAGAACGGGGTGTCGTCCGCCGTCGACCCCGTCGGCAACGCGATCTCCGCGATCCGCGCCTCCGGTGACCGGCACGACCGGCTCGCCGCCCTGGAGCAGGAGAACGCGGCGCTGAAGGCGAAGCTCGGCAGCGACGACCGCGGCCGCAGCCGGCTGGCGCAGCTCGACAAGATGCTGAAGCTCGCCGGAGAGGGCCAGTACGGCATCAAGGGCGCCCAGGTCATCGGCATAGGAGCGGCCCAGGGCTTCTCCTGGACCGTCACCCTGGACGTCGGCGCCGACGACGGCATCGAGCGGGACATGACCGTCCTCAACGGCGACGGCCTGGTCGGCCGCGTCACCACAGTCGGCCCCAGCTCCTCCACCGTGCTGCTCGCCAGCGACCCCGACTTCACCGTCGGCACCCGCATGGAGTCCGGCGACGAGCTGGGCTTCGCCTCCGGGCAGGGTGACCGCCCGCTCCGCGTCGAGCTGCTCAACGGCAAGGCCGAGGTGAAGAAGGGCGACCGCCTCGTCACCTTCGGCTCGCAGGCCGACAAGCCGTTCGTGCCCGGCGTGCCGGTCGGCGTCGTCTCCCGCGTCGACCCCTCCGGCGGCGACCTGACCCGCACCCTGTACGTCACGCCGTACGTCAGCTTCACCAAGCTCGACGTCGTCGGCGTCGTCGTGCAGGCCCCGAAGAAGGACCCCCGCGACACCGTGCTCCCGGACAAGCCGAAGCCGACCCCCACGCCCACCGTGACGGTGACCGTGACGCCGTCCGCCGGGGCGCCCGCCGACGGCCAGTTCCAGCCCGAGCAGTAGGAGCGAGGAAGCCCCATGCGCGTCAACCGAATCCTGCTGTCCACCGCCCTGGTCGTCGTCGCCCTGGTCATCCAGGTCAGCGTCCTGGCCCGGCTCCACCTGCCCGGCGCCGTCCCCGACCTGCTGCTGCTCACCGTCCTCGGCCTCGCCCTGGTCTACGGCCACACCGGCGGCGCTCTGATCGGCTTCGGCGCCGGCCTCCTCGCCGACCTCGCCCCGCCCGCCGACCACGCCGCCGGGCGCTACGCCCTGGTGCTCTGCGTCATCGGCTACCTGGCCGGCCTCGCCAGACCCGAGACCGGCCGGCTGAAGTCCGCCACCGGCCCGATGGCCGTGGTCGTGGTCGCCGCCCTCGGCTCCACCCTGCTCTACGCCGGGGTGGGCGCCCTGGTCGGCGACACCGCCGCCCGCCATGTGGGCCTCGGGGGCCTGCTGTTCACCTCGGCCCTGTACGACCTGCTGCTCGCGCCCTTCGTGGTCCCCGGGATCATGGCGCTGGCCCGGCGCGCGGAGAACGACCCGCTCGCCGAGACCGGCGCCGCCGCCCAGGCCACCGACATCTCCTCCGGCTGGCTCTCCGGCGGCACCGGCCTGCGCATCGGCGAGCAGAAGAACGGGCTGCGGGTGAAGGCGGCGCGGGCCCGGGTCGCCCGCGCCGGGCGCATCAAGGGGGTCAAGCGACTGTGAGAGCGGGCGAGTTCACCCGGACGGGTGGGCAGGGGCGGAACGCGGCCGCACAGCCCGACCGTTCATCATTCGTACGCGCGCACACGTCGGCGCACCGAGAGGGGGAGCGACCGCAGTGACCAACATTCCCGAGACCGGGCGGAACCCACGGGTCCAGATCCGGCTCGTCGTCATCCAGGTCCTCGTCCTCTCCCTCCTCGGCACCCTCGGCGGCCGGCTCTGGTACCTCCAGATCCGGGAGGGCGACGCCTACGCCAAGGAAGCCTCCGGCAACCACGTGCAGCAGGTCGTCCAGCCCGCCGTCCGAGGCTCCATCCTGGACGCCCGCGGCGTCGCCCTCGCGGACAACGAGACGCGGCTGGTCGTCTCCGCATCCCGCACCGACCTGCTGAAGATGAGGGACGACGGCAAGGCCGTCCTCACCAAGCTCGCCGGGGTCCTGGGCATGAAGCCCCAGGACGTCATGGAGAAGGTCCGCCTCTGCGACGCGCAGACCCCCCAGCCCTGCTGGAACGGCTCGCCGTACCAGCCCATCCCCATCACCGACGAGGCCACCGCCAAGCAGGCCCTGCAGATCCGCGAGCGCTCCGAGGAGTTCCCCGGCATCACCGCCGAACCCGAGGCGGTCCGCCGGTACGCGGCGCCGGGGCAGGCCAACACCGCCCAGGTCCTCGGCTACCTCTCCCCGGTCACCGACGACGAGATCCAGCAGGCCCAGGACACCGACTCGCCCTACCTCCGCTCCGACCAGGTCGGCCGCAGCGGCCTGGAACGGCAGTACGACAAGGCCCTGCGCGGCAAGGCCGGCGTCACCCGCTACGAGGTCGACAACCTCGGCCGGGTCATCGGCGAGGCCGAGTCCGACGCCGCCCAGCCCGGCGACAACCTGGTCACCAGCATCGACGCCCGCGTCCAGCGCATCGCCGAGTACGAGCTGAACGAGGCGATGAAGGCCGCCCGCAAGGAGTTCGACCGCAACACCGGCACCACCTACAAGGCCGACTCCGGCGCGGTCGTGGTGATGGAGGCCAAGACCGGCCGCGTCGTCGCCATGGCCTCCAACCCGACCTACGACCCGAACGCGTGGGTGGGCGGCATCTCCGCCGCCGACTACAGGAAGCTCACCGGGAAGAACTCCAACTACCCGCTGCTCAACCGCGCCATCCAGGGCCAGGCCGCCCCCGGCTCGATCTTCAAGGTGGTCTCCACCTCCGCCGCCGTCGAGGCCGGCTACGACTTCGACGGCGGGTACGACTGCTCCAGCTCGTACTCGGTCGGCGGCCAGGTCTTCAAGAACTTCGAGTCCGCCAACTACGGCTCGATCAACCTCGGCCGCGCCCTGGAGGTTTCCTGCGACACCGTCTTCTACCGCCTCGCCCACGAGGAGTGGAAGAAGGACGGCGGCATGAGCGGGAAGAACGCCAAGGACTACTTCTACAAGGCCGCCCACCAGTTCGGCCTCGGCAAGGAGACCGGCATCGACCTGCCGAACGAGGTCACCGGCCGCGTCCCCGACCGCCAGTGGAAGCAGGACTACTGGGAGGCCAACAAGGACGCCTGGTGCAAGACCGGCAAGAAGGACGGCAGTTACGTCGAGAAGATCGCGTACGAGAACTGCGTCGAGGGCAACAAGATGCGCGCCGGTGACGCCATCAACTACTCCATCGGCCAGGGCGACACCCTGGTGACCCCGATCCAGATGGCCACCATCTACTCGGCCATCTCCAACGGCGGCACGCTGTACACGCCGTCCGTCGGCAAGGCCGTCATCAGCGCCGACGGCAAGAGCGTCGACGAGATCGCGCCCCAGTCCCACGGCAAGCTGCCGATAAGCAGGGAGACGCGGGACAAGATGGACGCCGCCCTCGCCGGCGTCGCCACCAACGGAACGGCCGCCTGGCGGTTCCAGGGCTGGCCGCAGGACCAGATCCCGATGCACGCCAAGACCGGTACCGCTGAGGTCTACGGCAAGCAGACGACGTCCTGGTTCGCCACGTACACCAAGGACTACTCGATCGTCATGACGATCTCCCAGGGCGGTACCGGCTCCGGCGCCTCCGGACCGGCCGTCCGCAACATCTACGACGCCCTCTACGGCGTCTCCGACGACGGTGACATCGACCCGAAGAAGGCGCTGCTGCCCACGCCGCAGAAGACCCTGCCGAAGGTCAAGACGGACGGCACCATCGCCGCCCCGAAGATCTCCGACGACCCGGTCAAGGACCAGCAGGCCACCGACGAGGACGAGTACGCGCCGATCGACGGCCAGGAGCAGGGGGCGACCGTCGGCAACCAGGACACGGGCAACCGCCAGACCCGCCGCCGACGGCGCGGCGGCTGCCCCGGCGACCGCAGGCGCAGGACGCGGAGGATGCTCACATGACCGGGGCCAACAGTTTCCAGGTCTCCGGGTACGGACCCGAGCGCGCGGGCTGGACCCGGGTCTTCGCCCGCGACTCGGTGGCCCGCCGGATGGACTGGCCGATACTGCTGGCCGCCGGCGCCCTGTCGCTGCTCGGCACCCTGCTGGTCTACTCGGCCACCCGCAACCGCACCGAGCTGAACCAGGGCGACCCGTACTTCTTCCTCTTCCGCCACCTGCTCAACACCGGCATCGGCCTCGCCCTGATGGTCGCCATAGTGTGGATCGGCCACCGCGCGCTGCGCACGGCGGTGCCGCTCCTCTACGGCGCCTCCCTCCTCCTGATCCTGCTGGTCCTCACCCCGCTGGGCTCGACCATCAACGGCGCCCACTCCTGGATCAAGCTCCCCGGCGGCTTCTCCCTCCAGCCCTCGGAGTTCGTCAAGCTCACCATCATCCTGGGCATGGCGATGCTGCTGGCCACCCGCGTCGACGCGGGCGACAAGCAGTACCCCGACCACCGCACGGTCCTCCAGGCCCTCGGCCTGGCCGTCGTCCCCATGCTGATCGTGATGCTCATGCCCGACCTCGGGTCGGTCATGGTCATGGTCGTCATCGTGCTGGGCGTGCTGCTCGCCTCCGGCGCCTCCAACCGCTGGGTGTTCGGACTGATCGGCACCGGCACGGCCGGTGCCCTCGCGGTGTGGCAGCTCGGCATCCTGGACGACTACCAGATCAACCGCTTCGCCGCCTTCGCCAACCCGGAGCTGGACCCGGCGGGCGTCGGTTACAACACCAACCAGGCCCGGATCGCCATCGGCTCCGGCGGGCTCACCGGCTCCGGCCTGTTCCACGGTTCGCAGACCACCGGCCAGTTCGTCCCCGAGCAGCAGACCGACTTCGTCTTCACGGTCGCCGGTGAGGAACTGGGCTTCGTCGGCGCCGGACTGATCATCGTGCTGCTCGGCGTCATCCTCTGGCGAGCCTGCCGCATCGCCCGCGACACGCCCGACCTGTACGGCACGATCGTCGCCGCCGGGGTCGTCGCCTGGTTCGCCTTCCAGGCGTTCGAGAACATCGGGATGACCCTCGGCATCATGCCGGTGACCGGCCTGCCCCTGCCGTTCGTCTCCTACGGGGGATCATCGATGTTCTCCGTGTGGATGGCGGTCGGCCTGCTCCAGTCGATCACCGTGCAGCGGCCCATGTCGGCCTAGTGATCTGAGTCGGAGATTCGCCGCCTACTGCCGACGAATCTCCGACTCAGATCACTAGCGGGCAGCGGGCACCGGGGTGCGGTTCCCGCGCCGGGAGTGATCTCCGCCGCCCGCCGGGTACGTACGCCCCATGGCGGACATCAAGCGTGAGATCGAGCGCAAGTACGAGGCGGACGACGGCGGCCTCCCCGACCTGAGCGGGGTGGCCGGCGTCGCCACCGTCGCCGACCGGGGCGTCGTCCACCTCGACGCCACCTACTACGACACCGCCGACGAGCGCCTCGCCGCCTGCGGCATCACCCTGCGCCGCCGCACCGGCGGCTCCGACGCGGGCTGGCACCTGAAACTCCCCGTCGCCCCCGGCGAACGCGAGGAGATCCACGCCCCGCTCTCCGACACCGTCCCCGGCGAACTGGTCTCCCTGGTCCGCTCCCGTATCCGCGACGCCGAGCTGCTGCCGCTGGTCCGGCTGCGCTCCGACCGCGACCTGCGCCACCTCCTCGCCCCGGACGGCACGCTGCTCGCCGAGGCCAGCGCCGACACCGTGCACGCGGAACGGCTCGGCGGCGGGGTCGGCGCCGCCCACTGGACCGAGATCGAGGTGGAGCTGGCCGACGGCGGCGACCCGGCGTTCCTCGACACCGTGGACAAGCGGCTGCGCAAGGCCGGCGTCCGCCCCGCCGCCGCCCCGTCGAAGCTGGCCCGCGCCCTCGCGGAGACGGCCCCCGACAGGACCCGCGGGCCCGCTCCCGCCGGGGACCCGGTGAGCGCCGGCGACCATGTGCTGGCGTACGCGCGGGCCCAGCGGGACGCGCTCGTCGCCCTCGACCCGGCGGTGCGCCGGGACACGGCGGACGCCGTGCACGACATGCGGGTCGCCACCCGGAGGCTGCGCAGCACCTTCACGTCGTTCGGCGCCGTGCTGGACCGGTCGGTCACCGACCCGGTCGGGGACGAGCTGAAGTGGCTGGCGGGTGTGCTCGGCGCCGACCGGGACCGCGAGGTGC
Source organism: Streptomyces daghestanicus (assembly GCF_020521275.1). NCBI lineage: Bacteria > Bacillati > Actinomycetota > Actinomycetes > Kitasatosporales > Streptomycetaceae > Streptomyces > Streptomyces daghestanicus. Next base: position 653,547 of record NZ_BNDX01000016.1, read on the forward strand.
TGACCGAGCGGCTGACCGCGGCCCTCGGCGAGGTGCCGGACGACCTGGTCCACGGGCCGTTCGCCGAGCGGCTGCGGCACTGGTCGGGCGCCGAGCACGGCGGCGCCCGCGCCCGGCTCCTCGGCGTCCTGGACTCCCGCCGCCACCTCGCCCTCCTCGACGCCCTGGACGCCCTGCTCGCCGACCCGCCCCTGCGGAAAGCGGCCGGGAAGGAACCCGGCGAGGTGCTCGCCAAGGCCGTCCGCAAGGACTTCCGCAAGGTCTCCGCGCTGGTGGAGCGGGCGCTGGGCCTCGGCCCCGGCACCGAACGCGACATCGCGCTGCACGAGGCGCGCAAGAAGGCCAAGCGGACCCGGTACGCGGCGGAGGCGGCCGTACCCGTCCTCGGCAAGCCGGCGAAGTCCATGGTCAGGTCCATGAAGGAGCTCCAGTCCCTGCTCGGCGAGCACCAGGACGCCGTCATGGCCCGGCAGGCCCTGCGCGAGCTGGCCGCGGTCGCCCACGCGGCGGGCGAGGACACCTTCACCCACGGCCTGCTCCACGAACGCGAGCGGCGGCGCGCGGCGGACGTGGAAGCCGGGCTGCCCGCCTTCTGGAACGGCATCGAGGACGCGGCCACCGCCCTGTGAGCCGACGGGCGTGCGGGTGACCCTCCGGGGCCGCGTTAGGCTAGATGGTCACCCCTGTCAGTTCAGTCCAGCCCACGAAGGTGCGCGAGATGCCTGCCGAAGTCGCTGCGGCCGCGGAGTCCGTTTTCCCGCAGCTCGAAGCTCTCCTCCCGCATGTGCAGAAGCCGATCCAGTACGTCGGCGGAGAACTCAACTCCACCGTCAAGGACTGGGACTCCTGCGACGTCCGCTGGGCGCTGATGTACCCGGACGCCTACGAGGTCGGTCTGCCCAACCAGGGCGTCATGATCCTCTACGAGGTGCTCAACGAGCAGCAGGGCGTCCTCGCCGAGCGCACCTACAGCGTGTGGCCGGACCTGGAGGCCCTGATGCGGGAGCACCGGGTCCCGCAGTTCACGGTGGACAGCCACCGCCCGGTGAAGGCGTTCGACGTGTTCGGCCTGTCCTTCTCCACCGAGCTGGGCTACACCAACATGCTGGCCGCGCTCGACCTGGCCGGCATCCCCCTGGAGGCCAGGGACCGGGGCCTGGACGACCCGATCGTCATGGCCGGCGGGCACGCCGCGTTCAATCCGGAGCCGATCGCCGACTTCATCGACTGCGCCGTGATCGGCGACGGCGAGCAGGCCGTCCTGGAGGTCACCGCGATCGTCCGCGCCTGGAAGGCGGAGGGCCGTCCCGGCGGCCGTGAGGAACTCCTCTTCCGCCTCGCCCGCACCGGCGGCGTCTACGTCCCCGGCTTCTACGACGTCGAGTACCTGCCCGACGGCCGGATCGCCCGCGTCGTGCCGAACCGGTCGGGTGTCCCGTGGCGCGTGTCGAAGCACACCGTCATGGACCTCGACGAGTGGCCCTACCCCAAGCAGCCCCTCGTGCCGCTCGCGGAGACCGTGCACGAGCGCATGTCGGTGGAGATCTTCCGCGGCTGCACCCGCGGCTGCCGCTTCTGCCAGGCAGGCATGATCACCCGCCCGGTGCGCGAGCGGTCCATCACCGGCATCGGCGACATGGTCGACAAGGGCCTGAAGGCGACCGGCTTCGAAGAGGTCGGCCTGCTCTCCCTGTCCTCCGCCGACCACACGGAGATCGGCGACATCGCCAAGGGCCTCGCCGACCGCTACACCGAGGACAAGATCGGCCTCTCCCTGCCCTCCACCCGCGTCGACGCGTTCAACATCGACCTGGCCAACGAGCTGACCCGCAACGGGCGCCGCTCCGGCCTCACCTTCGCCCCCGAGGGCGGCTCGGAGCGCATCCGCAAGGTCATCAACAAGATGGTCTCCGAGGACGACCTGATCCGGACCGTCGCCACCGCCTACGGCAACGGCTGGCGCCAGGTGAAGCTGTACTTCATGTGCGGCCTGCCCACCGAGACCGACGAGGACGTCCTCCAGATCGCCGACATGGCGATGAACGTCATCCAGAAGGGCCGCGAGGTCTCCGGCTCCGGCGACATCCGCTGCACGGTCTCCATCGGCGGTTTCGTCCCCAAGCCGCACACCCCCTTCCAGTGGGCGCCGCAGCTCTCCGCCGAGGAGACCGACGCCCGGCTCCAGAAGCTCCGCGACAAGATCCGCGGCGACAAGAAGTACGGCCGCTCCATCGGCTTCCGCTACCACGACGGCAAGCCCGGCATCGTCGAGGGCCTCCTCTCCCGCGGCGACCGCCGCGTCGGCGCCGTCATCCGCGCCGTCTACGACGACGGCGGACGCTTCGACGGCTGGCGCGAGCACTTCTCCTACGACCGCTGGATGGCCTGCGCCGACAAGGCCCTCGCCCCCTACGGCGTGGACGTCGACTGGTACACCACCCGCGAGCGCTCCTACGAGGAGGTCCTGCCCTGGGACCACCTGGACTCGGGCCTCGACAAGGACTGGCTCTGGGAGGACTGGCAGGACGCCCTCGACGAGACCGAGGTCGACGACTGCCGCTGGACGCCGTGCTTCGACTGCGGGGTGTGCCCGCAGATGGACACCAGCATCCAGATCGGCCCGACCGGCAAGAAGCTGCTGCCGCTGACGGTGAAGCAGCCGGCGGGCAGCGGGCACACGCACTGACGGCCGGGAAGCGGGCCCCTCCTCCGGGGGCCCGCTTCCGTGTCCCGTGCATCCGAACGGGCCGGCCGTGCGTCTCTTCCGGTATGGATCTGGAGAAGCCGCCCACCGGGGACGTACGGCGCACGGCGTACACGGAGGAGCGGGGCGGGGAGGGGTGTCTCACCGTGGCGATCCGCCTTCCGGTGCGGATCGTGGCGCTCGTGCTGGTCGTGCCGGTGCGGATGGCGTGGGACGCGCTGGTGGCCGCCGGGGGGTTCCTGGGGCGCACGGTGTTCCGGCCGCTCGGGCGGGCGGTGGGGTGGCTGGCGCGGGCGGTCTTCGTGTGGCCGTTCGTGGGGCTGTGGCGGTACGTCGTCGTCCCCCTGGCGAAGGCGGCCGGGTGGCTCGGGCTGCTGCTGGTCGTCCGGCCGGTGCGATGGGTGTACCGGTGGGTGCTGTCCCCGGCCGGGCACGCGCTCGCGTGGTGCTGGGCGCGGCTGGTCGTACCGGTCGGGGACGCGCTGTGGGCCGCCGGGACGTGGCTCGCGCGGTATCTGCTCGTCCGGCCCCTCCAGTGGGCGTACCGGTGGGTGCTGACCCCGGTCGGGCACGCGCTCGCGTGGTGCGGCAGGGGAGTGGCGTGGTGCGTGCGGACGGTCGTCGCCGGGATCGCCTGGGCGGTCTCCTGGGTGGTACGGGTGCTGCTGGTGTGGCCCGCGCTCGCCCTGTGGCGGTGGGTGCTGGCGCCGGTCGGCCGGGTCCTCGCGGTCGTCGGCCGGGAGGCCGGGGACGCGCTCGGGCACGCCTGGCGGATCGCGGGGCGGATCTCGCTGGCGGTCGGCCGGTTCCTCGGGACCCTGTTGCGGTGGATCTTCGTGGAGCCGGTGCGGTGGGTGTACCGGACGGTGCTGACCCCCGTGGGGCACGTGGTGCGCGACGCCGTGCTGCGGCCCGCCGCAGCGGCGGCCCGGGGGACCGGGCGGGCCGTGCGGCAGGCGTTCGCCTCGGCCCGGGAATCGGTGCGGCAGGTACGCGCCGACGTGCGGCGGGCGCTGTTCGGCGCACCCCCGCCGGCCCGGCCGGTGCGGCGCCCGGTGGACCGGCGGGAACCTTCCGGCGCCGAGGCACGTACTCTTGGTAGGAGTACGACCGCTCTCACGAAGGACTGAACGACACTGGGCAAGCGACAGCCCGAAGGCCCGCCGCCGGTACCCGCGGTGCAGCGCATCCGACTGCGCTACACCAAGCGCGGCCGCCTCCGGTTCACCAGCCACCGTGACTTCCAGCGCGCCTTCGAGCGTGCGCTGCGCCGCGCCGAGGTGCCGATGGCGTACTCGGCGGGGTTCACACCGCACCCGAAGGTGTCGTACGCCAATGCCGCACCCACCGGCACGGGCAGTGAGGCGGAGTATCTGGAGATCGCGCTCACCTCGGCGCGCGACCCGGAGCAGCTGAGAACCCTCCTCGACGCGTCCCTGCCCGCCGGGCTGGACGTGATCGACGCGGTCGAGGCCCGGACCCCGGGACTCGCCGACCGGCTGACGGCCTCCGTGTGGGAGCTGCGGCTGGACGGCGTGGACCCGGCCGGCGCCCGCCGCGCCGTCGACGCCTTCAACGGGGCGCCGGCCGTGGAGGTCCAGCGCCGCACCAAGAACGGTGTGCGCACCTTCGACGCCCGCTCCGCCGTCGTCTCCCTGGAGAGCGTTCCGACGCAGGATGCACAGGCTGATAGGCCGAGTGACCGGCCCTGTGCGATACTGCGGCTGGTTGTTCGGCACGTGACGCCTGCCGTACGACCCGACGACGTCCTGTCCGGTCTCCGCGCCGTGGCCGACCTGGCGCCGCCGGTCCCCGTAGCGGTGACCAGGCTGGCGCAGGGGCTGCTCGATGAAGAGACCGGCACGGTGACCGACCCGCTCGCGCCCGACCGCGAGGCAGGAGCGAAGGAGCCGCAGACGGCTCCCGCGACTGCCGCCGCGACGGCGCCGGCGTAAGGAAGGTCCCGCGAAGGGACGGACGTCGTAAGCGCCGCCGTCGAACTCGGGAGCCACCTGGGTCGGGCAGCGCACCGACCAGAAGACTTTCGCCAGGCCGTGCGCGACAAGGTTGTACGGAACCGGCGAGACAGGACACAGCGAGCTCCCGAGCGGCGCCCGCGCCCCGGACGGCGGCATCCGCGCAGAGCGCGAGCCGCGGACGTCACCGGTGGTCGACGCGATCGACGCCGGACCCAGGCGCGGCGCCCGGGAGCCTGACGGGAGATACGCCCGCATGCTCGAACCGACCGAATCCACGGAGTCCGTGACCGGCTCCGCACCCGACACCACCCCCAGCGACACCCTGCCGCCGCGCCGCCGGCGCCGCGCCGCCTCCCGCCCGGCGGGTCCGCCGGCCGGGGCCTCCGGCACCACGGCGGAGACCGTCGAGCCGGCCGTCCCGGCCGCCGACAGCGAGACCGTCGCGGACGTCGTCGACGAGACGGAGGAGACTACGGAGGAGGCACTCCAGGCCGAGGCCGCGGCCAAGGCCGAGAGCGAGGCCAGGAGCGAGGCCGGGACCGAGGCCGAGGAGCCCGCTCCCGCCCGTCCGCGCCGCCGCGCCGTACGCCGTGCCTCCGCGCCCGCCGGGGCGCCCGCCGCCGAGGCGGACGCCGAGACCGTGGTCCCCGCGGCGCCCGCCGCAGCCGGCCGGCCCGAGCCGGAGTCCGCCGTAGCGTCCGACGAGAGCGCCGCGCCCAAGCGGACCCGCCGGCGTGCGACGCGGAACGTCTCGGCGCCGGTCGCCGCCGAGACCGCGGAGGCTCCCGAGACCGTGGAGGCGCCGGTCGCACCGGTCGCCGAGGCGCCTGCCGAGGAGGCCGCGCCCAAGGGCCGGACCCGTCGGCGTGCGACGCGTACCGCGGCGGCGCCGGTCGCCTCCGGCGCGTCCGAGGCGCCCGAGCCCGCCGTGGCTTCCGAGCCCGTCGAGCCCGCCGCGGCCCCGGCTGCCGGGACGCCCGCCGAGGTGCCCGCCGACGACGCCGCGCCCAAGGGCCGCACCCGGCGTCGCGCGACCCGGCGCGGCGCCGCCCCGGCCGAGGAGCCCGTGAGCACCGAGGCCGCGGAGGCGGACGCGGGTGACGAGAAGGCGGCCGAGAAGGCCGAGCCCGCCGCCACCCCCGTCGCCGGGACGCCCGCCGCCGGCACGCCTGCCGCGTCCGAGCCGTCCGCCGACGACGCCGCTCCGCGCCGTACCCGGCGCCGGGCCGTCCGCAAGGCCGCCACCGGCTTCGCCGAGCCCGCGCGGAAGGCCGGGACCGGCTCCGCCGACGCGGAGACCGCCGCCCGTCCGGCGCGGCCGGCCGTCGCGCTGTTCCAGCCGCCGGTGTTCGCCGAGCCCCAGTTCCAGACGCCCGAGCGGGCCGCGGCCGAGGCCGCCGCGGTGGCTTCCGGGGCGCGGGAGCCGCAGGAGGAGCCGGAGCGCACCCCCGCGGTGGAGCCCGCCGAGGCCGTCGAGGAGCAGCCCGCAGGGTCGCGCCGCCGCCGTCGCCGCCGGGGCGCCGCCGACGAGGCCGCCGAGGAGCGGCCCGCCGAGACCACCGCCCCCGTCGCCGAGGAGCCGGAGGCCGAGGCGGACGCCGACGCCGAGGAGCCCGACGAGGACGGCGACGCCGACGCCGAGGAGGGCGGTTCGCGCCGCCGCCGTCGCCGGGGCGGCCGTCGCCGTCGCCGGGGCGACCTGCCGGACGGCGAGTCCGACGGCGCGGAGACCGACGCCGAGCAGTACGCCGCCGAGCAGGCCGAGCAGGACGCCGAGGACACCGCCGAGCAGGCCGACGAGGACGCCGAGGAGGACGACGACGACACCGGCGCCCGCGAGGAGTCCGGCGGGTCCAGCAGCAGCCGTCGCCGCAGGCGCCGCCGCCGCCGCGCCGGGGACAGCTCCGCCGAGGGCGAGCCGTCCGCCGACGACCCGGAGCGGACCGTCGTCAAGGTCCGCGAGCCGCGCAAGGTGTCCGAGGCGTCGGACTTCCAGGACGCGGTGCAGTCCATCAAGGGCTCGACCCGGCTGGAAGCGAAGAAGCAGCGCCGCCGCGAGGGCCGCGAGCAGGGCCGCCGGCGCGTCCCGATCATCACCGAGGCCGAGTTCCTCGCCCGCCGCGAGGCCGTCGAGCGCGTGATGGTCGTCCGCCAGCACGGCGAACGCACGCAGATCGGCGTCCTGGAGGACGGCGTGCTCGTCGAGCACTACGTCAACAAGGAGCAGGCCACCTCGTACGTCGGCAACGTCTACCTCGGCAAGGTGCAGAACGTGCTGCCGTCGATGGAGGCCGCCTTCATCGACATCGGCAAGGGCCGCAACGCCGTGCTCTACGCCGGTGAGGTCAACTTCGAGGCGCTCGGCATGGCCAATGGGCCGCGCCGCATCGAATCGGCCCTGAAGTCCGGCCAGTCGGTCCTAGTCCAGGTGACGAAGGACCCGATCGGCCACAAGGGCGCCCGGCTCACCAGCCAGGTCTCCCTGCCGGGCCGCTACCTCGTGTACGTGCCCGAGGGCTCGATGACCGGCATCAGCCGCAAGCTGCCCGACACCGAGCGGGCCCGGCTGAAGACCATCCTCAAGAAGATCGTCCCCGAGGACGCGGGCGTCATCGTGCGCACCGCCGCCGAGGGCGCCAGCGAGGACGAGCTGCGCCGCGACGTCGAGCGGCTCCAGCAGCAGTGGGCGGAGATCCAGAAGAAGGCCAAGAACGGCGGCAACGCGCCGACCCTGCTGTACGGCGAGCCGGACATGACGGTCCGCGTCGTGCGCGACATCTTCAACGAGGACTTCACCAAGGTCGTCGTCAGCGGCGAGGACGCCTGGGAGACCGTGCACGGGTACGTCTCCCACGTCGCGCCGGACCTCGCCGACCGGCTGTCCAAGTGGACCAGCGAGGTCGACGTCTTCGCCACGTACCGGATCGACGAGCAGCTCGCCAAGGCGCTGGACCGCAAGGTCTGGCTGCCCAGCGGCGGTTCGCTGGTGATCGACCGGACCGAGGCGATGGTCGTCATCGACGTCAACACCGGCAAGTTCACCGGCCAGGGCGGCAACCTGGAGGAGACGGTCACCAGGAACAACCTGGAGGCGGCCGAGGAGATCGTGCGCCAGCTGCGGCTGCGCGACCTCGGCGGCATCATCGTGATCGACTTCATCGACATGGTGCTGGAGTCCAACCGGGACCTGGTGCTGCGGCGCCTCCTGGAGTGCCTGGGCCGGGACCGTACGAAGCACCAGGTCGCCGAGGTGACCTCGCTGGGCCTGGTGCAGATGACCCGCAAGCGGGTCGGCCAGGGGCTGCTGGAGTCGTTCTCCGAGACCTGTGTGCACTGCAACGGGCGCGGTGTCATCGTCCACCTCGACCAGCCGTCCGCCGGCGGGAACGGCGGCGGCAAGCGCCGCAAGCGGGCCCGCGCCGGTGCCGGTGAGCAGCACGAGCACGAGCACGAGGCCGCCGTCGAGACCGCCACCGCCGAGCAGGAGGCGGACGCCGAGATCGAGCGGGCCGCGGAGCGGGCGGACGAGCAGCGGGACGCCGAGCCCGTCGCCCTTCCGTCGGCCGACTTCGCGCCGGACGAGGAGCTGTACAGCAGCGTCGCCGAGGCGGAGGCCGCGGCCAAGCGCGGCCGTTCGCGGCGCCGGGCGAGCCGGCGCGCGTCGGCCCCGGCCGGCGCGCCGAGGGCGGAGACCACCCGGCCCGAGCAGCCCGAGCAGCCCGAGGCGCCCGAGGTGCCGACGGCGCAGGACGTGCCGGCGCGGGACGAGGCCGAGCGTCCGGTGCGGCCGGAACCGGCCGCCGAGGCGCTGGCCGAGCCCGCGGCCGTGGAGGACGCGGTCGTCGCCCCGCCGCAGGAGGCCGCCCCGGCCGCCGAGGCGCCCGTCGAGGAGGCCGCGCCCAAGGGCCGTACGCGCCGTCGGGCGACACGCAAGGTGTCCGCGCCCGCCGGTTCGCCGGCCGGTGCGGAGGCCGCCGTGGTGACGGTCCCCGAGTCCGCCCCGGCGGAGCGGCCCGCCGCCGAGGAGCCGGTGGAGCAGCCGGCCCCGGAGGAGCAGCCCGAGCCGGTGGCCGAGCCCGCGCCGCCGGCCCGCCCGCGGCGCCGCGCCGTGCGCAAGGCCGCCGCGCCCACCGCCGACGCGGAGGCGGCCGTCGTGGTCGTCCCCGCGGCGGAGACCCCGGCCGCCGCTCCGGAGGCGCCCGCCGAGGAGCCGGTCGCCGAGGAGGCCGCCCCGGCCAGGAAGACCGCCCGCAAGGCGGTCAAGAAGGCCCCGGCGAAGAAGGCCGCCGCCAAGAAGACGACGGCGACCAAGACGGCCGCGAAGAAGACGACGGCGGCGAAGAAGACGACGGCCAAGAAGGCGGCGAAGACCACCAAGTCGGCCGCCAAGAAGACGGCGTCGAAGAAGACCGCCGCGGCCGAACAGCAGTCGGCTCCGTCGGTCTCCAGCGTCACCGACGAGGTCTGACCGGCCCGACGTCCCGCCCGAGCGGTACCCGATCCGCCCCCGGCCTCCCGGCCGGGGGCGGATCGCGTCCATAAGGAATCCGTAAGCGATCACGAGTTGTCATGGGAAACACACAAGCGTGAATGCGAGATGAATCCGAGAAACGCAAACGGATATGATGTGGACTGCGATTAATAGCCAAAATGGACAAATCGGGATATTTATCCCCGTTTCGGAACGGTATTAGGGGCGCATTACGTGAAGGCTCTCGTGCTCTCCGGGGGGGCGGGCACCCGCCTTCGCCCGATCACCCACACCTCGGCCAAGCAGCTCGTGCCGGTCGCCAACAAGCCCGTGCTGTTCTACGGCCTGGAGGCGATCGCCGACGCGGGCATCCGGGAGGTCGGCATCGTCGTCGGGGACACCGCCGACGAGATCCGCGAGGCGGTGGGCGACGGTTCCCGGTTCGGGATCGAGGTCACCTACCTCCCGCAGGAGGCCCCGCTGGGCCTCGCCCACGCCGTCCTCATCGCGCGGGAATTCCTCGGCGACGACGACTTCGTCATGTACCTCGGTGACAACTTCATCGTCGGGGGCATCACCGGCCTGGTCGAGGAGTTCCGCGCCGACCGTCCCGACGCGCAGATCCTGCTGACCCAGGTCCCCAACCCCACCGCCTTCGGCGTCGCCGAACTCGACGCCGCCGGCCGGGTGGTGGCCCTGGAGGAGAAGCCGAAGCAGCCCAAGAGCGACCTGGCGCTGGTCGGCGTCTACCTCTTCACCCCCGCCATACACGAGGCCGTACGGTCCATCGAGCCCTCCTGGCGCGGCGAGCTGGAGATCACCCACGCCATCCAGTGGCTGATCGACCAGAAGCACGACGTCCGCTCCACCACCATCTCCGGCTACTGGAAGGACACCGGCAACGTCACCGACATGCTGGAGGTCAACCGGTCCGTCCTGGAGACCGTCGAGCCGCTGGTCGAGGGCACGGTGGACGACACCAGCGAGATCATCGGGCGGGTGCGGATCGAGGCCGGCGCCCGGGTCAGCGGCAGCCGGATCGTCGGCCCCGCGATCGTCGGCGCCGGGTCGGTGATCAACGACGCCTATGTCGGCCCGTTCACCTCGATATCCGAGGAGTGCCGGATCGAGGACAGCGAGATCGAGTACTCCATCGTGCTGCGCGGCTCCTCCGTCACCGGCGTGCGCCGGGTGGAGGCCTCGCTCATCGGGCGCGACGTCGAGGTCACGCCCGCTCCCCGTAACCCTTCGGCCCACCGGCTCGTGCTCGGTGATCACAGCAAGGTGCAGATCTCCTCATGACCACCCGCATCCTGGTGACCGGCGGTGCCGGTTTCATCGGCTCGCACTACGTCCGTACGCTGCTCGGCCCCGAGGGCCCCGGCGACGTCGCGATCACCGTCCTGGACAAGCTGACCTACGCGGGCAACCCGGCCAACCTCGACGAGGTCCGCGCACACCCCGCCTTCTCCTTCGTGCAGGGCGACATCTGCGACCCCGGCCTGGTCGGCAAGCTGATGGCCGAGCACGACCAGGTCGTGCACTTCGCCGCCGAGTCGCACGTCGACCGGTCCATCGACGGCGGCGCGGAGTTCGTCCGCACCAACGTCGTCGGCACCCACACCCTCATCGACGCCGCCCACCGGGCCGGGATCAAGACCTTCGTGCACATCTCCACCGACGAGGTCTACGGCTCCATCGACGAGGGCTCCTGGCCCGAGACCCACCCGCTCCAGCCGAACTCGCCGTACTCCTCGGCCAAGGCGTCCAGCGACCTGATCGCGCTGTCCTACCACCGCACCCACGGCCTGGACGTCCGCGTCACCCGCTGCTCCAACAACTACGGGCACCACCACTTCCCCGAGAAGGTCATCCCGCTCTTCGTGACCAACCTCCTCGACGGCAAGAAGGTCCCGCTCTACGGCGACGGCGGCAACGTCCGCGACTGGCTGCACATCGACGACCACGTCCAGGGCATCGAGCTGGTCCGCACCAAGGGCCGCGCCGGCGAGGTCTACAACATCGGCGGCGGCACCGAGCTGTCCAACAAGGAGCTGACCGGCCTGCTCCTCGAAGCCTGCGGCGCCGACTGGGAGACCAGCGTCGAGTACGTCGAGGACCGCAAGGGCCACGACCGCCGCTACTCCGTGGACTGCACCAAGATCCGCGAGGAACTGGGCTACGCGCCCCGCAAGAGCTTCGAGCAGGGCCTGGCCGAGACGGTCCAGTGGTACCGCGACAACCGCGCCTGGTGGGAGCCGCTGAAGGAGCGCGCCGCGCTCTGACCCGTCCCGCCCGGCCGAACGGGCCCGGAGAACCGGGCCCGTTCCCGTGTTCCGCCCCCACACACGTCAAGAGAGACATGAACCCGACACAGGAACAGGCACGCTGGCTCGTCACCGGAGCCGGCGGCATGCTCGGCCAGGACGTACTCGCCGCACTGGACGCCGAAGGGGAACGGGCCGTGGCGCTGGACCGCGCGGCCCTGGACCTCACCGACCCCGAGGCCGTCCGCCGGACGCTGGAGCACCACCGCCCCGCCGTGGTCGTCAACTGCGCGGCCTGGACGGCCGTGGACGACGCCGAGACCCGCGAGGCCGAGGCGCTGCGCGTCAACGGCGACGGCCCGGCCCACCTCGCCGACGCCTGCGCCCGCACCGGCGCCGTCCTGCTCCATGTCTCCACCGACTACGTCTTCGCCGGCGACGCCGCCGCCCCGTACGCCGAGGACGCCCCCACCGCCCCGCGCAGCGCCTACGGCCGTACCAAGCTGGCCGGCGAGCAGGCCGTCCTGAAGGCCCTCCCGGACCACGGCTACGTGGTGCGCACCGCCTGGCTGTACGGCACCGGCGGACCCAACTTCGTCCGCACCATGATCCGCCTGGCCGGCGAGCGCGACACCGTGGACGTCGTCGACGACCAGCGCGGCCAGCCCACCTGGAGCGCCGACCTGGCCGGACTGCTGCTCGCCCTGGGCCGCGGCGCCCTGGCCGGCACCGCCCCCGCCGGGATCTACCACGGCACCAGCTCCGGCGAGACCACCTGGTACGGCCTCACCCGGGAGATCTTCCGCCTCCTCGGCACCGACCCCGACCGGGTCCGCCCCACCACCAGCGCGGCCTTCACCCGCCCCGCGCCCCGGCCGGCCTACAGCGTCCTCGGCCACGACCGCTTCCGCGCGGCCGGCCTGGCGCCGCTGCGTGACTGGCGCGCCGCGCTCACCCAGGCATTCCCGGAGATCCACCGGGTCCAGACGAAGGAGAACCCGGCGTGACGGTCAAAGTCAGTGTCGTCATCGCGGTCTACAACCCCGGCAAGTACGTCGAGGACTGCGTCTCGTCCCTGCTGCGGCAGAGCCTGAGCCCCGAGGAGTTCGAGGTCTGGTTCGTCGACGACGGCTCCACCGACGAGACCCCCGCCCGGCTGGACCGGTTGGCCGCCGAGCACCCCCACATGCACGTGATCCACCAGGAGTCCTCCGGCTGGTCCGGCCGCCCCCGCAACACCGGCATCAAGGCCGCCCGGGGCGAGTACGTCATGTTCGTCGACCACGACGACTGGCTCGGCGGCGAGGCCCTGGAGCGGATGTACGCGTACGGCAAGGCCAACGACGCCGACGTCGTCATCGGCAAGATGGCCGGCATCGGCCGCCCCGTGCCGCAGGAGCTGTTCCGGGTCAACCGGCCGCGCGCCACGGTGGAGAACGCGCCGCTGATCGACAGCCTCACCCCGCACAAGATGTTCCGCCGGGAGTTCCTCAACGAGCACGGCATCCGCTTCAAGGAGGGCCGCCGCCGCCTTGAGGACCACGTCTTCGTGGTCGAGACCTACCTGCGGGCCAGGAGCGTCGCCGTCCTCAGCGACTACCTGTGCTACTACCACATCACCCGCGACGACGGCTCCAACGCCGGCTTCCAGCGCTTCGACCCGGTCGGCTACTTCAAGAACCTCCGCGAGGCCCTCGACGTGGTCGAGGAGCTGACCGAGCCCGGCCCGCTGCGCGACAAGCTGTTCAGCCGCTGGCTGCGCAACGAGATGGTCGAGCGGCTGCGCGGCAGCAGGCTGCTCAAGCTCCCGGAGGACTACGCCGAGGAGCTGTACCGCGAGATCCGCGGCGTCGTCACCGAGCGCTTCGGACCGGGCGTCATCGCCCGCGTCGCGCCCACCCAGCGGGTGGTGGCCGCGCTGATCGTCGCCGGCCTGTACCAGGACATCAGGGAGCTGGCCCGCTGGGAGGCCGGGATCAGACCCACTGGCCGCCTCACCTCCCTGGCCTGGGCGGAGGGCAGGCTGAACATCGGCTTCAGCGCCGAGTACCGGGCCGGGGACGCCCCCATGACCTTCCGCCGGGACGGTGAGCGCGACCTGCTCGGCCTGCCGCTGTCCGAGGCGGCGCTCGCCGCGCTGGCCGAGCAGGACGTCACCCTGGACGCCCCGGTCGGCAAGAGCGACGTCGACCTGGTGGTCCGCCACCGCGACGACGCCACCCAGTACTACCTGCCGCTGACCAGCGAGCGGCACCGCCTGCCCGCCGGCGACGGCTCCTTCCGCCAGGAGATCACCGCGACCGCCGTGCTCGACCCGGAGACCGCCGCCGCCGGCGAGCCCCTGGCCAAGGGCCTGTGGGACCTGCACCTGCGGATCAAGTCCTGCGGCTGGAGCAAGGAGACCCGGCTGGGCGCCGTACGCGGCGAGGACGTGGAGGCCGGGCGGCTGGCCGCGCTCACCGGCGAGCCGCGACGGCTGGTCCTGCCGTACTGGACCGACGGGCCCGGCAACCTCTCGCTCGACGTCGACCAGCACACCGGCAAGCTGGAGCGCGAGGCGGTGGCGTGGACGGACCCCGGCGCGTCGGCCGTGACCGGCGGCACCGCGGTCCGCCTCCCGCTGCCGCTGCACCTGCCGGCCGGGCCCGAACGCGGGGTGCTGCTCCGCTTCGAGCGCAAGAACGTGGGCAAGTACCCCGCCGACGCGGTGGTGGACGGCCGTACGGTGACCGCCGAGCTGCCGCTGGAGCAGCTCACCGGCAAGCGCTGGGCGGTCCGGATCGGCCTGCCCTCGGCGGCCCGCGGCGAGGTGCGCTGGACCCGGCTGCCGGTGGACGTCGTGGTGGACGCCAAGGGCGTCCCGCGGGTCATCGACCGGCACACCGCGCCGGCCCGGCCCGCCCCGAAGAAGAAGCCGCAGGCACCGTCGCGCCGCCCGCTGTGGCGACGGGTGGCCGGGCGCGTCAAGCGCGCGCTGATCAAGCAGCAGAAGAAGAACTGAGGACGTGGCGATGCGACCCCTTTCGATATCCGGTGCCTGGGTGTACGAACCGAAGGTCTTCCCCGACGGCCGGGGCAGCTTCCACGAGTGGTTCAAGGCGCCCCTCTTCGCCGAGGCGGCCGGCCACCCGCTCACCCTGGCCCAGGCCAACATGTCGGTCTCCAGCCGGGGCACCCTGCGCGGCATCCACTTCGCGGACGTGCCGCCCGGCCAGGCCAAGTACGTCAAGTGCGTGCGCGGCGCGGTCCTCGACGTGATCGTGGACATCCGGACCGGCTCGCCGACCTTCGGGAAGTGGGAGGCGGTCCGCCTCGACGACCGGGACCACCACGCCGTCTACCTCTCCGAGGGGCTCGGACACGGCTTCATGGCGCTCGACGACGACGCCACCGTGGTCTACCTCTGCTCCGAGGGGTACGCGCCCGAGCGGGAGCACGGCATCCACCCGCTCGACCCGGCCCTCGGCATCGACTGGCCCGCGGACCTGGCGCCGCTGCTCTCCGCCAAGGACGAGCAGGCGCCCACCCTGGCCGAGGCCCGGGAGCAGGGGCTGCTGCCCTCCTACGAGGAGTGCCTGGCGTACCGGGAGAGCCTCGGCCGCTGAGCCGCGGGCCCGCCCCGGTTTGACCCGTTCGGCCGGGGCCCCGTAATCTGGACCATCGGCATGTCCGCTGACGTGCCAACCCCCGTAAACCTCTTCCTCCGGAGCACACGGTGTTCCGGAGAGGCCGCTCGCGCCCGGCGCGGGCGGCTGGACTGCGGGGGTGCCGTTCCCGAGCGAGAGAGTGAGATCCGCGTGTACGCCATCGTGCGCAGCGGTGGTCGCCAGCACAAGGTTGCTGTCGGCGACATCGTTGAGGTTGACAAGATTTCCACTGCCAAGGTTGGCGACACGGTCGAGCTCTCGACCCTGCTCGTTGTCGACGGCGACGCTGTGACCAGCGACCCGTGGGTGCTGGCCGGCATCAAGGTCCAGGCCGAGGTCGTGGACCACCACAAGGGCCAGAAGATCGACATTCTGCGCTACAAGAACAAGACCGGCTACCGCCGTCGTCAGGGCCACCGCCAGCAGTACACGGCGATCAAGGTCACTGAGATCCCCGCGGCTGCGAAGTAAGGGACTGAGGAGACATGGCACACAAGAAGGGCGCATCGTCCACCCGGAACGGTCGCGACTCCAATGCCCAGCGGCTCGGCGTGAAGCGCTTCGGCGGTCAGGCCGTCAACGCGGGTGAGATCCTGGTCCGCCAGCGCGGCACGCACTTCCACCCGGGTGCGGGCGTCGGCCGTGGCGGCGACGACACGCTGTTCGCGCTGCAGGCCGGTGCGGTGCAGTTCGGCACCCACCGCGGCCGCAAGGTCGTGAACATCGTCCCGGTCGCCTGACCGGACCCTGTCGCGAGGCGGACCTCACTTCCCTCACGGGAAGCGGGTCCGCCTTTCGCGTGTTACGTAGACATCATCCCGTCAGTATCTGGAGGCACCCCACCATGACCACCTTCGTGGACCGCGTCGAGCTGCACGTCGCCGCGGGTAACGGAGGCCACGGCTGTGCCTCCGTACACCGGGAGAAGTTCAAGCCGCTCGGCGGCCCGGACGGCGGCAACGGCGGCCGGGGCGGCGATGTGATCCTCACCGTCGACCAGTCCGTGACCACCCTCCTGGACTACCACCACTCCCCGCACCGCAAGGCCACCAACGGCAAGCCCGGCGAGGGCGGCAACCGCTCCGGCAAGGACGGGCAGGACCTGGTGCTGCCGGTGCCGGACGGCACCGTCGTCCTCGACAAGGCGGGCAACGTCCTGGCCGACCTGGTCGGCCACGGCACGTCCTTCGTCGCCGCCCAGGGCGGCCGCGGCGGCCTCGGCAACGCGGCGCTGGCCAGCGCCCGCCGCAAGGCGCCCGGCTTCGCGCTGCTCGGCGAGCCCGGTGACCTCCAGGACGTCGTCCTGGAGCTGAAGACCGTCGCCGACGTCGCGCTGGTCGGTTACCCGAGCGCGGGCAAGTCCTCGCTGATCTCGGTGCTCTCCGCGGCCAAGCCGAAGATCGCGGACTACCCGTTCACCACGCTGGTCCCGAACCTGGGCGTGGTCACCGCCGGCTCCACCGTCTACACGATCGCGGACGTGCCGGGCCTCATCCCGGGCGCCAGCCAGGGCCGCGGCCTCGGTCTGGAGTTCCTGCGGCACGTCGAGCGGTGCAGCGTGCTGGTGCACGTCCTGGACACCGCCACCCTGGAGTCCGACCGCGACCCCGTCTCCGACCTCGACATCATCGAGGAGGAGCTGCGGCAGTACGGCGGCCTCGGCGACCGGCCCCGCGTGGTCGTGCTGAACAAGACCGACGTCCCCGACGGCCGGGAGCTGGCCGAGATGGTCCGGCCCGACCTGGAGGCGCGCGGCTACCGCGTCTTCGAGGTGTCGGCCGTCGCCCACCTCGGCCTGCGCGAGCTGTCGTTCGCCCTGGCGGAGCTGGTGGGCCGGGCGCGGGCCGCCCGGCCGAAGGAGGAGGCCACCCGGATCGTGATCCGGCCCAAGGCGGTCGACGACACCGGCTTCACGGTCTCCCGTGAGGAGGACGGCCTGTTCCGGGTGCGCGGCGAGAAGCCCGAGCGCTGGGTGCGGCAGACCGACTTCAACAACGACGAGGCCGTGGGCTACCTCGCCGACCGGCTGGGCCGGCTCGGCGTGGAGGAACAGCTGGTCAAGGCCGGCGCGCGGGCCGGCGACGGCGTCGCCATCGGCCCCGAGGACAACGCGGTCGTCTTCGACTGGGAGCCGTCGATGATGGCCGGCGCCGAGATGCTCGGCCGGCGCGGCGAGGACCACCGCTTCGAGGCGCCCCGGCCCGCGGCCCAGCGCCGCCGGGACCGGCAGGCCGAACGGGACGAGGCGGACCAGGCGTTCGAGGGCTTCGAGCCCTTCTAGGGCCGGTCGTTCGGATCAGGTCGCGGGGAATCGGCTGCGTCTTCCCCGCGTCCGCCGCGTGATCCGAACGGCAGGCCCTGGCCGCCGCAGGACGTGAACGGCGCCGGGTGAGGTGTTCGCCCGGCGCTCATCCGAGGGACCCGTCGTGGTCAGCGGGCGTTCCCGCACCGCGGCGGGTTTCGCGCTGTCCGCCTCCTTGTCATGCACTCGCCTTACTCGGTTCAGCGGGCGGTCCCGTGCCGCATGGGACGTTCCGGTGGTCGAAGAGGCCACCGTGGCAAGGGAGTCCCGCCTACATGAGTGCCGACATGACCGCCGACCCGACCGCGGTGCCCGCCCCCGGCAGGCGCCGCTTCCTGACCGGCGGCGCCGCCGTGCTCGGGGCCGTCGCCACCGCCCAGCTCTGGCTGCCCGCCAGCGCCCAGGCCGCCGAGGTCCCGCTGCCCGAGGACGTGTTCAGCCTGGGCGTCGCCTCCGGTGACCCGCTCCCGGACGGCGTCGTGCTGTGGACCCGGCTCGCCCCCGACCCGCCGGCCGGCGGCGGCATGCCCGCCCGGACGGTCCCGGTGGAGTGGGAGGTCGCCTCGGACGCCCGGTTCGGGGACGTGGTCCGCCGGGGCCACACCGTCGCCCGGCCCGCCCTCGGGCACAGCGTCCACGTCGACGTCCGGGGCCTGCGCCCGGGACGCACGTACTGGTTCCGCTTCCGGGCCGGCGGCCGGATCTCGCCCACCGGGCGCACCCGCACCGCCCCCGCCCCGACCGCCGCGGGCACCGGCGGCCTCCGTGTCGCGCTGGCCTCCTGCCAGAACTGGCAGCAGGGGTACTTCACCCCGTACGCCGACATGCTGGCGCAGGACCCGGACGTCGTGCTCTTCGTCGGCGACTACATCTACGAGTCCGCCCCGTCCGCCACCGCCGTACGCCGCCACGAGGGCAGCGGTGAGCCGTACTCGCTCACCCAGTACCGCAACCGCTACGCCCAGTACCGCAGCGACCCCGACCTCGCCGCGATGCACGCCCACGCGCCGTTCGTCGTCACCTTCGACGACCACGAGGTCGACAACGACTACGCCGGACAGGTCCCGCAGGACCCCGGCAAGCAGGCGCCCGACGCCTTCGCCGACCGCCTCACCGCCGCCTACCAGGCGTACTACGAGCACATGCCGGTGCGCGCCACCGCCGTCCCCAACGGCCCGCACATCAAGATGTTCCGCCGCCTGGAGTTCGGCCGGCTGGCCCGGCTCAACGTGCTCGACACCCGGCAGTACCGCAGCGACCAGGCCACCACCCAGGCCGGCGCCCAGGACCCGTCGATGACCATGCTGGGCGCCCGGCAGAAGAAGTGGCTGCTGGACGGGCTGCACGGCTCGGGGGCCCGGTGGAACCTGATCGCCTCCCAGATCATGATGGCCGAGACCGACCTGAAGGTCGGCGACGGCAAGCTCTGGTACTACGACGCCTGGGACGGCTACCAGGCCGAACGCAACGCGCTGCTCCAGGAGTTCCGGCAGGTCCGCAACCCGGTCGTGCTCACCGGCGACCGCCACCTCACCATGGTCAGCGACCTGAGGACCGACTACGCCGACCCCGGCTCCCCGGTCGTCGGCGCCGAGTTCGTCGGCACCTCCATCTCCAGCAACGGCGACCAGGACCAGGCCGCCTTCCACGCCCAGTTCGACCCGCTGAGGGGCGACAACCCGCACTGGAAGCTGGTCGACGCCCACCGCGGCTACCACCTCTTCGACATCCGTCCCGGCGGCATCGACGCCCAGGTGCGGACCGTGAGCACGGTGGTCAGGCCCACGGCCGAGGCCGCCACCCTGGCCCGGCTCCGGGTGGAGGCGGGCCGCCCCGGCGTCTCCCTGGCGTGAGGCACCGCACCGGCGGTCACGTCTCCTGACCGCCCCTCAGAAAGCCCTCTCACCCTCCTTCGACCATGGAGACGGACCGTACGAGAGGCGACGCCCCGGCCGGGGCCGGGGGACCGGTGACCCCCTGCCCGGCCGGGACACGGGCTGGTGTGCGTAGGCCCGCACACGACCGGGACCACCTCGGTCCAGGGCGCGCTGTCCGCCGCGAAGGACGCCCCGCGGGCGCACGGCGTGGAATTCCCGGCGGACACCCGGCAACCCGGCCCCCGTCTCCGCCGCCCTCGCGGTCCGCGCCCGCCCCGGGACGCCCGGCGACCGCCCGCCCGGCGAACGGCACGGGGAGACCCCGGTCGCCCCGGTCGCCGCCACCGGCGACCGCACCCCGGTGGCCAGCGGCGAGTTCTCCGCCGACGCCCCGACGCCCCGACGCCCCGACGCCCCGACGCCCCGACGCCCCGACGCCCCGACGCCCCGATGCCCCGACGCCCCGACCATCGGGCGGATCGTGCGCGAACTGGGCGGCGACCGGGTGGAGATCCTGGTCACCCTGCGCCCGCCGGCGAGGATCATGCCCTCGCAGCGGCGGCGGTACGTGCGGAACGGACCTCTGACGCTCGCCGAGACCGAGACGCTGCGCCGGCTGAACGTCGCGTTCCGCGCCCGCGGACTCCCCGACGAGCCGTACTCCTCCGTCGTCCGCGACGGTGCCGTCACGCACGTGAGGAACGTGTGCGCCCCCGGCCCGGACGACGCGCGCGTCCACACCCCGCGCTGGGCGGACGAGGCCGCGGCGGCGATCGGCGCGGAGATGGCCGGGCGGATCTCGGCGGCGGGCGTGCGCGTCCTGGGCGACCCGGCGCCGCCGCCCACCGGGCCCGCCGCCGCGGGCCCGGCCGGCACCGAGCCGCGCATCGCCCCCGAGGTGGCCGCCCGGGCCCTGTGCGCCGCCCTGGCCGCGCCCGGCGCGGCACCGCCCCGCCGAAGTCGCGTACCGTGCACCAGACGTCCTCCGAGGACCTCGTCGAGGTGCTCGGCCACCGCGCCCTGAAAAAGCTGCGGCGGCAGTGAACCGACGAGGCGTCACCCGGCGCGATCACCGCTCCTGTGGACTTACTCACAGCAATTCCACAACGGGAGTCGGGCGGGGTCCGGACACGTCGTGCCCCTCGCCGGGAGCGCAAGGTGAATGGCAGGTTGCGCGCACATATGCGTCAGAGGTCGCTCACCTTGCACTGCGGTAACCACAAGTGGGACCATTTCCAGGTTCCCTGTCGCCCCAAGGTAGGTCACCTGTGTCCCAGCACATAGCCAAGCCCCGTACCACCGCAGTGATCCTGGCCGGTGGCACCGGTCAGCGGGTGGGTCTGTCGATCCCCAAGCAGTTGCTGAAGATCGCCGGCAAGGCAGTCATCGAGCACACACTGACCACCTTCGAGAACGCCGACTCCATCGACGACATCATCGTGCTGATGGCGCCGGGCTACGTCCCCGACATCGAGAAGATCGTCGCCAAGGCCGGCTTCACCAAGGTCAAGAAGATCATCGAGGGCGGCGCCACCCGCAACGAGACCACCGAGCGCGCCATCGCCGCCCTCGGCGAGGGCCTGGCCGAGGGCGAGGACCGCCACGTCCTCTTCCACGACGCCGTCCGCCCCCTGCTGTCGCAGCGCGTCATCGACGACTGCGTGGCCGCGCTGGACCGTTACGACGCCGTCGACGTGGCGATCCCGTCCGCCGACACCATCATCGTCACCCGCACCCACGGCTCCGACGGCGAGTTCATCACCGACGTCCCGGACCGCTCCCGGCTGCGCCGCGGGCAGACCCCGCAGGCCTTCAAGCTGTCCACCATCCGCCGCGCCTACGAGGTCGCCGCCGGCGACCCGAACTTCCAGGCCACGGACGACTGCTCGGTCGTGCTCAAGTACCTGCCGGACGTGCCGATCCACGTCGTCGCGGGTGACGAGTACAACATGAAGGTCACCCAGCCCGTCGACGTCTTCATCGCCGACAAGCTCTTCCAGCTCGCCTCCAGCGCCGCCCCCGAGCAGGTCGGCGAGGAGTCCTACCGCGAGCTGCTCACCGGGAAGACCATGGTCGTCTTCGGCGGCTCCTACGGCATCGGCAAGGACATCGCCGAACTCGCCGAGTCCTACGGCGCCACCGTCTACGCGCTGGGCCGCTCCACCACAGGCACCCACGTGGAGAACCCGGAGGAGGTCGACGACGCCCTGTCCAAGGCGTACGCCGAGACCGGCCGGATCGACTACGTCGTCAACACCGCCGGGGTGCTCCGCATCGGCAAGCTCGCCGAGACCGACAACGCCACCATCGAGGAGGCGCTGAAGGTCAACTACCTGGCCCCGGTGCAGATCGCCCGCTCCTCGTACAAGTACCTGGCCGAGACCAAGGGCCAGCTGCTGCTGTACACCTCCAGCAGCTACACCCGCGGTCGCGCCGAGTACAGCCTGTACTCCTCCACCAAGGCCGCCATGGTCAATCTCACCCAGGCGCTCTCCGACGAGTGGGCCGGTGACGGTGTCCGCGTCAACTGCGTCAACCCCGAGCGGACCGCGACGCCGATGCGCACCAAGGCGTTCGGCCAGGAGCCCGCGGGCAGCCTGCTCTCCTCCGACGCCGTGGCCCGCGCCTCCCTCGACGTGCTGCTGTCGGAACTGACCGGTCACGTCATCGACGTACGGCAGCAGGACCCGACCGCCGGTGCCGCGAAGGCGTCCGGATTCGAGCAGGCACTGGCCGCGGTGCTTGACCGACAGGACGGCGTGTAATAATCCCCGGAATCCGCCTTGGGCAATTCAGGCCTCTGTGTCACTCGTAATGGAGTGCTCGCGGGGGCCTGAATCCGTAAGCGGCCGTGCCGCGGCACCGATCCGGAAATTCCCCCCTCAACGAGCAGGTTCTCCGTGATAACCACCGCTATTCGCGTCGCCAGGGTGGGCAGCGCGGCCGAGCTGGCCGCGGCTCTCCTCATGGTGGCGGGCTTCCCCTGCCTCATGCTGGCCGCGCTCGTCCCGAGCGTCCCCGGCTTCGCCGCCGCGGCCCTCGTGACGTACCTGGCGGACCACTATCTGCACCGCCGCAACAGCTACCTGATCAACCGGCTCAGCAAGGTCCGGGCCGGCCTGTCGATCCGGTTCCTGATCCGGCAACTGCTGCTCGTGCTGCTGCTGGCCCGGCTGTCCCTCGCGGACAACCTCATCTACTACGGCGCCATAGCCTGCTTCATCGCCTTCTACGGCCTCCAGGCCCCGCACGGCGCCCTGGTCACGCTGATCCGCAACCGCCGCCGGCTGCCGGTCGCCACCCGCAACGTCGATC
This sequence comes from Streptomyces daghestanicus, assembly GCF_020521275.1. Lineage (NCBI taxonomy): Bacteria > Bacillati > Actinomycetota > Actinomycetes > Kitasatosporales > Streptomycetaceae > Streptomyces > Streptomyces daghestanicus. The sequence continues at coordinate 676,109 of NZ_BNDX01000016.1, forward strand.
TCGCCGCCCGCATCCGCATCCCCGACGCCCCACCGCAGGGACTGCTGCACCGCTCCGCCGAGAAGATCCTCCACCTCGACCTGTTCGCCGTCGCCGGCATCCTGGTCTCCGCCGCGTCCGACACCAACGCCCCCGGCTTCCTCGGTATCGCCCTCACCCTGGTCCTGGGCGCCCTGTACGTCGCCGCCCTGGTGCCCTACATACGCGGCCGGCGCATCCCGCCGAAGGCCGAGGAGGTGCTCGCCGCGGTCGACGACTGGCTGCGCGAGTACCGGCCCGAGACGGCGCTGTACTTCTCCGGCTCCAAGGACTCCGCCTACCAGGTCAACATGTGGCTGGAGACGATGGAGCAGCTCGACACCCGGCCGCTGATCATCCTGCGCGAGCGGGCCATCCTGCAGAACCTGGCGCCCACCACGGTCCCCGTGATCTGCGTCCCCGGCGGCGTCCACCTGATGAACATGGACCTTTCCACGGTCCGCGTCGCCCTGTACGCCGCCAACGTCGGCAAGAACATCCACCTGCTGCGCGTCCCCACCATGAAGCACGTCTTCATCGGCCACGGCGACAGCGACAAGCTGGCCAGCGTCAACCCCTTCAGCAAGGTCTACGACGAGGTGTGGACCGCCGGGCGCGCGGGCCGCGACCGCTACGCCATCGCCGACGTCGGCGTCCGCGACGAGGACATCGTCGAGGTCGGCCGCCCCCAGCTCGCCCCCATCCAGGGCCGGCGGGGCGTCCCCGAGGACCGCATGCCGACCGTGCTGTACGCCCCGACCTGGGAGGGCTGGGACGGCAACCCCGGCAACACCTCCCTCGTGCTGGCCGGTGTGAACATCGTGAAGAAGCTGGTCAAGGCCGACCCGCCGGTGCGCGTGCTGTACAAGCCGCACCCCTTCACCGGCACCGTCAGCAGGGAGGCCGCCGCCGCCCACCGCAAGATATCCGCGCTGATCGAGAGGGCCGCCGCCGCCCGCGCCGCCGACGCCCGCTTCCCCACCGACACCGCCGCGCGGACGGCGGCCGGGGCGGACCTGGCCCGCATCGAGGCGCGGCTCGCCGAACTGTCCGGCGGCGCCGAGAACGGCGACGAGGCCGAGGCCAGCCGCGACGGCCTGGTCGACGCCGGCCGGCACGCGGAGATCGCCCGGCTGCGCGCCGAGTGGAACGACGCCTACTGGCGGTCGGTCCCCGCCTGGGAGCACCGGGTCATCACCGGCGCCGAGCCCCGCCTCTACGACTGCTTCAACGTCTCCGACGCGATGGTCTCCGACATCTCCAGCGTCGTCTCCGACTTCATCGCCAGCGGCAAACCGTACGCGGTCACGGACTCCGCCGGGCTGGGCGCGGAGGAGTTCAAGCGGCAGAACACGGCCGTACGGGCCGCCGTCATCCTCACCAACAAGGCCACCGAGCTGGGCCGGCTGCTCGCCGCCGTCCGCGACCCGGCCGCCGACCCGCTGGCCGCCGACCGCAAGGAACTCAAGCGGTACCTGCTCGGCCCCGACGAGCCGACCTCCATCGAGCAGTTCAACACCGCCGTCGCCGACCTCGCCGTCAAGGCAGAGGCCCGCAACGTCGGCCAGGCGTCCCGGACCGTGGCCGGCGGTCCCGACGTGGAGCTGGCGGACGCCCTGCCCGGCCAGCGGACCACCACGTCCGGCGAACCGGACGGCCTGGGCGCCGGCTGACCCGCCCGCCCGCCCCGTACGACAGCGGCCCGGTCCCCCTCACCGCCAGGGGAACCGGGCCGCCGCGGTGTCCCGGTCAGCCGCGCCCGGCCGGCCCCGCCGGCGCCTGCTCCCGCCGCTGACCGGGCAGCCCCGCCGCCCGGCCCCGCGACTCCGCCCCGAGCCGCCCCGCCATCCGCGCCCGGTGCTCCCGGGCCGCCGCCCGCAGCCGCTCCACCGCCGCGCCGAACCGCTCCTGCGCGGGCGGCTCGGCCGGCCCCAGCAGCCGCAGCGCCAGCTCGGCCCGCGCCGCGGCGAACGCGTCCTTCTCCGGCTGCCGCACCGCCTCCAGCAGCCCCGGCACCCCGGCCGCGTCCGGCGTCAGCACGGTCGCCGCCGCCACGGTCGGGAACGCCACCCGGAACGCCTCCTCGGACAGCCCGCTGGTGTTGGCCACCGCGTACGGCTTGCCGCTGGCCAGGAAGTCGCTGATGACACTGGACACATCGCTGATCAGCAGGTCGGCCCGGTTGAAGCAGGAGTACAGCGCGGGCCGGGCCTCGGTGACGATCCGGTGCTCCCAGGCGGGCAGCGACGCCCAGTACGCCTCGTCCCAGCCCGCCGCCGCCCGCGCCACCGCCGCGGCCCGCCCCGGCTCCGGCGCCGGCTGCGCGAGCATCCGCTCCACCTGGTCGGCCCCGGCCCGCCCGGCCGTCGCGGTCAGCCGTTCCAGCTGCGCCGACCACGAGGCCAGCTCCGCCGGCGCCGGGGGCCGCGGTCCCGACCGCTCCCGGTTCGCCGCCCGGATCAGCTGCCGGATGCGCAGGTCGGCGGCGCGGGCCCGGGGATCGACCGACCCGGTCAGCGGGTGCGGCTTGTACAGCAGCCGGACCCCGGGGTCGGCGAGCAGCGCCCGGACCAGGTTCTCCCCGGCCGCGACCACCGAGGTGTTGCCGGGGTTGCCGTCCCAGCCCTCCCAGGTCGGGGCGTACAGCACGGTCGTGAACGCGCCCGCGGGCGGACCGGCGTACGGCAGCACCGCGTCCAGCTGCGGGCGGCCGATCTCCACCACGTCCTTGTCCTCGATGCCCACCTCGGCCAGCGCGTACCGCTCCCGCGCCGCCGGGCCGGCCACCCACACCTCGTCGTACGCCTTGGCGTAGGGGTTGCAGGAGGACAGCTTGTCGCTCTCGCCGTGGTTGACGAAGGCGTGCCGGATGGTGGGGATGCGCAGGACCTGGGAGGTCTTCCCCGAGTTCGACGGGTGGATCAGGACCTCCAGGGTGGAGTGCTCCAGGCGCATCAGCGTGGACACCTTCGGCAGGCACACGACCGGCACGTCGGTCGCCGCGAGCTTCTGCACCATGAACCGCTCGCGCAGCACCACCACCGGCCGGCCGCCCAGCTTCGCCAGCGGCTCCAGCCACATGTTCGCCTGGTACGCCGAGGAGGCGCCGCCGGAGAAGTACAGCCCGACCGTCGGCCGGTACGCGGCCAGCCACGCGTCGAACCAGTCCAGGACCTCCTGCTCACCGGCGGGCCGGCGGCCCGGCAGCAGCCGGACGAGCAGCACGCCGAGCCCCGCCAGCGACAGCAGCAGCGACACGGCCAGGCCCGCCGCCCCGCACACCGGCAGATCGGTCGCCACGGTGGCCAGCAGACCGCCCGTCGCCGGCAGCCCGAACACCAGCAGCCGGTGGCCGGGGCGGCGCAGCAGCGCGGGCGGCGCCGGGGACAGCCGCAGCGCGGAGACGTCGATGTTCCGCGTCACCACCGGCAGCGTCCGGGCGCGGCGCACCAGCACGGAGACGGCCTGGATCGCGCAGTGCAGGGCATAGCAGGCGAGCAGCCCGGCGACCAGCGGCGCGTACACCGTCTCGCGGTGCTGCTCGCCGAGCCGCAGCAGCCCCACCACGAGGAGCAGGTCCCGCAGGACGTGCCGGACGGTGACGTCCGCGTGGGACTTCGCGAACAGCGACAGCATCCCGCGCTGCCACCGGTACAGCGCGCCCTCCGCGGCCAGCGAGCCGGCCGTCGCGGCCAGCAGCAGCGGCACGTCCGGCAGCAGCGCGCCCAGCGCCTGCGCGGTGAACGCGGCCACCAGCAGGCCGCCGGCCAGCGCCTTGACGGCCGGGCCCGAGCGGACGGCGGGCCGACGCGGGTCTCTCGCCTGGGAGGGCCGGAGGAACAGGGGAACGGGCACAGCGGTCACTCCATGGTCGTCGCGGGCACGGGCACCGTGATTAACGCCCGGCGGCCACCCGACGACACGCGGGTGCACTGAGGGTGTTCGACCGGCCGGGCCCCGTCCGCCCCGCCCGCCGCGCCCGTCCCCCCGGTTGTCCGCGCAGTGAAACGGCGCGCGGCACCGGCCCCCCTTCCGTTAGGTTGCCAAGCAGTTCCGTCCCCGAGGGAAAGAGCACAGGTGACAGGCGCAAGGCAGGCCGTCGGCGCGGCCCGCAGGATCGTGGTCAAGGTCGGCTCCTCGTCGCTGACCACCGCCGCCGGCGGGCTGGACGCGGACCGGGTCGACGCGCTCGTCGACGTACTGGCCAAGGTGCGCGGCCCGGCGGGGGAGCGGGAGATCGTCCTCGTCTCCTCCGGCGCCATCGCCGCCGGACTCGCCCCGCTCGGCCTGCGCAGACGCCCCCGTGACCTGGCCCGCCAGCAGGCCGCCGCCAGCGTCGGCCAGGGCCTGCTCGTCGCCCGCTACACCGCCTCCCTCGCCCGCTACGGCGTCCGCGTCGGCCAGGTGCTGCTCACCTCCTACGACATGAGCCGCCGCTCCCACCACCGCAACGCCTCCCGCACCCTGGACGAACTCCTCGCGATGGGCGCCCTGCCGGTCGTCAACGAGAACGACACCGTCGCCACCGACGAGATCCGCTTCGGCGACAACGACCGCCTCGCCGCCCTCGTCGCCCACCTCGTCCACGCCGACCTGCTCGTCCTCCTCTCCGACGTCGACGGCGTCTACGACGGCGACCCGAGCCGTCCCGGCACCGCCCGGATCGCCGAGGTGCGCGGCCCCGCCGACCTCGCCGACGTCGAGATCGGCAGCGCCGGCAAGGCCGGGGTCGGCACCGGCGGCATGGTCACCAAGGTCGAGGCGGCCCGGATCGCCGCCGCCGCCGGCATCCCCGTGGTCCTCACCAGCGCCGTCCACGCCGCCGACGCGCTGACCGGCCAGGACACCGGCACCTACTTCCACCCCACCGGCAAGCGCTCCGCCGACCGGCTGCTCTGGCTCCAGCACGCCTCCACGCCGCGGGGCGCGCTCACCCTCGACGACGGGGCGGTACGGGCCGTGGTCGAGGGCCGCAAGTCACTGCTGCCCGCCGGGATCGCCGCCGTCGAGGGCGAGTTCGGCGCGGGCGACCCCGTCGAACTGCGGGACGCGGACGGCCGCGCGGTCGCCCGCGGACTGGTCTCCTTCGACGCCAAGGAGATCCCGCAGCTGATCGGCCGCTCCACCCGGGAACTCGCCCGCGAACTCGGACCCGCGTACGAACGCGAGGTCGTACACAGGGACGATCTGGTGATCCTGCACCCGTAATGGGTCGAAACGTCCCCGCACCGGTGGTGGACGTTCCGCGAAACCGCCCCCGCGATCCCGCGCGGCCTGCTCAACTTTGTCGCAGGGACGGACCTTGCCACAGGGGCAAGCCCCGTCCCGGGGACGACCGTCCGGGCCGACCGCGCCGGGGCGACGCGTGAGCGAGGAGGAGGCCGTCGTGAGACGAGTGCGCCCGGGGACGGGGGCGTCCCGCGGCGGTCCCGGGTCCCGCGCGGCCGGCGAGGAACGCGCCCTCACCAGCGTCGCGGCCGGCGACAGCTTCCCCGACCGGCCGCCCGAGGAGATCCCCCGGCTGTGGCACGTCACCCTCAGCGTCTCCGGGGAACGCACCCCGCTCACCGAGGTCCGCCGTGCCCTGGAACAGCTCGCCCACGACCACCCCTTCCTGCTGACCAGCCGCTACGCCGACGACCACGCCGAGATCCGGTACTGGGAGGAGGCCCGCGATCTGCACGACGCCGCCGCCGTCGCGCTGCGCCTGTGGGGCGAGCACCGCCAGACCGCCGGGCTGCCGCCCTGGGAGATCGTCGGCCTGGAGGTCATCGACCGCGCCACCTACCACCAGCGCATCGCCGCCGGCTACGGCCCGGCCCCGGCGACCCCGGTGGGCGTCCACCCGTTCTAGGACCTGTCGTTCGGAGCGGGTCGCGGGGAATCGGCTGCGCCTTCCCCGCGTCCGCGGCGTGATCCGAACGACAGACCCTAGGTGTGCTGTTCCGCACATACCTGGAGGTGTCAGGAATGGCGCGAGGTGTCTCGGGGTGTGAAACACCCGGCGGACGCCCTCGCCCCGCGCATTACCCTGCCCCCATGACCACGCTCTCGCCGTACGACTCGATGTCCCCGGTCACCCGCGCCGCCTACCGGGCCAAGGCCGCCGCCGCCGACCTCGCGCCGCTGCCGCGGGCCGTCAAGGACGACGCGCTGCTCGCCGTCGCCGACGCCCTGGAGGTCCGTACCAGCGAGATCGTCGAGGCCAACGCGGAGGACGTGGCCAAGGCCCGCGAGGCCGGCACCCCCGAGGCCATCGTCGACCGGCTCACCCTCACCCCCGAGCGGGTCCGGGCCGTCGCCTCCGACGTCCGCGACGTCGCCGCCCTGCCCGACCCGGTCGGCGAGGTCGTCCGCGGCAACACCCTCCCCAACGGCATCGATCTGCGCCAGGTCCGCGTCCCGCTCGGCGTGGTCGGCATCATCTACGAGGGCCGGCCCAACGTCACCGTCGACGCCGCCGCCCTCTGCCTGAAGTCCGGCAACGCGGTCCTGCTGCGCGGCTCCTCCTCCGCGTACCGGTCGAACGCCGCCCTGGTCCGGGTCGTCCGCGACGCGGTCGGCGGCGCCGGGCTGCCCGCCGACGCCGTCCAGCTCGTCCCCGGCGAGTCCCGCGACAGCGTCCGCGAGCTGATGCGCGCCCGCGGCCTGGTCGACGTCCTCATCCCGCGCGGCGGCGCATCCCTGATCAACACGGTCGTCCAGGAGTCCACCGTCCCCGTCATCGAGACCGGCACCGGCAACTGCCACGTCTACGTCGACGCCGCCGCCGACCTCGGCATGGCCGTCGACATCCTGGTCAACAGCAAGGCCCAGCGGGTCGGCGTCTGCAACGCCGCCGAGACCCTCCTCGTCCACCAGGACATCGCCGCCGACTTCCTGCCCCGCGCCCTCGACGCCCTCGCCGACGCCGGCGTCACCGTCCACGCCGACGAGCGGGTCATGGCGTACGCCAAGGACTCCAGGGCGACCGTCGTCGAGGCGACCCCGGAGGACTGGGAGACCGAGTACCTCTCCTACGACATCGCCGCCGCCGTCGTCGACTCCCTCGACAAGGCCGTCGAACATATCCGGCTGTGGACCTCCGGCCACACCGAGGCGATCGTCACCACCTCGCAGCAGGCCGCCCGCCGCTTCACCCAGCTGGTCGACTCCACCACCGTCGCCGTGAACGCCTCCACCCGCTTCACCGACGGCGGCCAGTTCGGGTTCGGCGCCGAGATCGGCATCTCCACCCAGAAGCTGCACGCCCGCGGCCCCATGGGCCTGCCCGAACTCACCAGCACCAAGTACATCGTCACCGGCGACGGGCACGTACGCCGCTGAACCCCCGCGGGCCGCACCGGGCGCGCGGTCAGGGCATATGCGTGCGGCAGTGGCGCCGCACGCCCCCGCGGGACGCCGTACGCCCGTCTCGGCCACCGGACGGATTTCCACACCGTCTGCCCAAAATGCCCCCCCAGGTCTACTCTGGAACCGTGCCGGAGGACGTGGGGGGCACGCCGTTCCCTGACGGCTGGGAGCCCGACGACGACCACGACCGCGGGGTGTCGGACGAAGAGTTCGCCTCCGTGGTCTTCGACGAGGACTTCGTGCGGGCGGCCCCGGTCCACGAGCCGACCGCCGTCGAGCGGCTGCTGGCCGCCGCCCAGGCCAGAGCGGAGGCCACCGAGGCCGAGGCCCGCCGCGCCCCCGCCCGCGGCGACCGCTACGACGACGGGTACGGCGACTACGGCCACGACCCCGCCGACTACGACGACCCGGACGAGGACACCGACCCCCTCGACCGCCCGTACGGCGCCCCCGCGAGCTACGGCAAGCCGGTCCGCTGGCACCGCCCCGTCGCCTGGATGCTCGCCCTCGTGATGGGCATCGGCATGGTGGCGCTCGCCTTCTCGGCCGTGTACCGGGGCGCCTCCTCCGACGCCGACCGGGAGCAGCAGCCGCCGACCGCCTCCACCGGCCCCGAGCAGAGCGGCGGCACCGCCGCCCCCTCGGTCTCCGCCGACTACTCCCAGCCGGCCGTCCCGGTCATCCCGCGCACCCCCTGAGCGGCCCCCGCGACCCGCGCCCGAACCTGTCCGAAGTTGTCGTGTACCAGGGCGTTTACCGAAGGTCCCGGAGACCTACCCTGAAGATATGGGAGGGCCTTCAGACCCGCCTGAGGGGACACCCGAGGGCACCCCCGGAGGCGGCGACGACGAGTACCGGTCCGTCGTCTTCGACGAATCGTTCGTCCGCGCTGCCCACCTCCAGGAGTTCTCCGCCCAGGAGCGCATCGCCGACCACACACCCGCCGTCCGCCGCCGGCCCCCGCTGCGCCGCGGACTCTCCCGGCGGGCCCTGATCCTGGTCGTCCTGATCGCCGTCGCCTTCGGCACCGCCGTCTACATGGGCGTCCGCCACCCCTACCAGAGCCCCTCGGCCCGCCCGCCCGCCGAACAGACCCGCACCACCGTCGTCCCGCTCGCCCCGCGCGGCAAGGTGCCCGGCGCCGCCGACGCCGGGCTGCTCTTCGAGCACAGCCCCGCCGCCCAGTTCCGGGCCGGGGCCGCGGGCCTCCCGCTGCCGGCCTTCCACGACACCGCCCACTTCGCGGCCGAACAGGTCAGGAACGCGCTGCTCATCGCCAAGGAGTACGTGGTCCGCTCGGCCCTCGACCCCGAGGTGCTGACCGGCGGGGAGACCCGCTCGGTGCGGCTGCTCCTCGACCCCGACCAGTTCGCCCAGTTCGACGAGAGCGTCGACCGGCCCGCCGCCGACGGCCGGCACGCGGCCACCGGATGGCTGGTCCGCCTCGACCCGGCCCGCGCCCGGCTGGCCGGCACCGAGATCCGCGTCCAGGGCTCCCTGCGCTTCGCCGAGAGCGACTCCTCCGCCCTGGAGGTCGTCGCCGCCCACACCCTCGTCTACCCGCTGCGGCCCGCCGGTGACCCCGACGCCCGGGTCTCCCTGTTCACCGTCCGGCGTGAGCTGCGCTTCCGCTTCGACCGGGACGACCTGCGGCTGCACCAGGCCCGCCTCACCCTCGCCACGCTCCAGGCCGGCCCGCTCTCCTGCGCCGAGGACACCGCCGACCGGCTGCGCCCGCTGCTCGCCGGCCAGACCGCCAAGGAGGGCGGCCCGGCCGGCACCGACCCGTACGCCACCGGGGACGCCATGGGCGCCCTGTGCGGGACGCTGGCCGAGAACGCGCAGCCCGACCTCTGAGCACACCGCGGCTCCGAGCACCCCGCCGGGACGCTCCCGCGCGGTGCGCCGCGCCCGTCAGACGCGCGGTTCCCGGGGGCCGTCGTCCCCGGGGCCGCCCGGGGCGTCCTCGGGCCCCTCCGGGCCGTTCCCCCCGTCCTTCGGGCCCGGCTGCGCGGAGGTGAAGCCGCCGAAGCCCCGCCGCACCCGCCCGCCGAGGTCCCCGGCGCCGCCCGCGATGTCGTTGACCAGCTTCATCAGCGGGTCCTTGGAGGTGCGGACGTGCGTGGCGTAGCTGGACGCCGACTCCCGCCAGGAGTCGCGGACCGAGGTGTCCTTGTCCTCCTCGCGCCGCGGATAGTGCCCGTCCATGATCCGCTGGAAGTCGCGGGACCCCGCCCACTTCTTCAGCTCCGCCGCCCGCACCGTGGTGAAGGGGTGCGAGCGCGGCAGCACGTTGAGGATCTTCAGCACGGAGTCGCGCAGGTCGCCGCCGGCCTCGTACTCGTCGGCCTGCTCCAGGAACGCGTCCACGTTCATCTCGTGCAGGTGGTTGCCGCCCGCGATCTTCATCAGGCCCCGCATGGACGCCTGGAGGTCCTGCCCGACCAGCAGCCCCGCACGGTCGGCGGACAGCTCCGACTTGCGGAACCACTCGCGCAGGCCGGTCACGATCGCCATGACCGCGAGATTGCCCAGCGGAATCCAGGCCACCCGCACGGCGAGCGAGGTCAGGAACAGCAGCACGGTCCGGTACACCGAGTGACCGGAGAGCGCGTGCCCGGCCTCGTGGCCGATCACCGCCCGCATCTCCTCCTCGTCGAGCAGCTCCACCAGGCCCGTGGTGACGACGATGATCGGCTCGTCCAGGCCGATGCACATCGCGTTCGGGTTCGGGTCCTGGTTGACGTACATCGGGGGGACCTTCTCCAGGTCCAGGATGTAGCAGGCGTCGCGCAGCATGTCGTTCAGGTGGCCGAACTGCCGGTCCGAGACGCGCACCGAGTCGGACAGGAACAGCAGCCTCAGGCTCCGCTCCGGCAGCAGCCCGCTGAGCGCCTTGAACACCGTGTCGAAACCGCTCAGCCTGCGCAGTGCCACCAGGGCACTGCGGTCCGCCGGATGCTCGTAGGCGCGCGAGGAGATCCCCGGGAAGCGCCTGCGGGACCTGCCCGGCACCCGCTCGTGCCCGTTGCCCCGCCGGTCGTCGGCCATGTCTTCCCCCAGGTGCGTCCTAGTGACCCTTTGCGAACCCTTGTGCGGTCCTTTGTGCCCCCCGAAGCAACACCCGGCCCGGGCGGAGATACCGTGGACCGGCAGTACAGCGAAGGAGTCCGTGTCATGGAGTACGTCCCCCATCCCCTCTGGCTCGCCGGGGCCACGAACGCCGCCGAGCAGCAGGGGTCGGGCAACCTGCTCCGGATCATCCTGATCGTGATGGTGCTGGGCTGCGCGCTGACCGCGTGGTTGCTGTTGCGGGGCTACAAGTCGAAGGACGACTGAGCCGTCCGGAAGGTTCCCCCGCGGCGCCGGCCGTCCCCAACGGCGGAGTCGGCGTGATCGGACGAGGGGTGCCCGCATACGATGAGCCCACGTCCTTATCCCGCCCACACGCGATAGGTCCTGCCGAAGATGAGCTTCCACAGCACCGCTGCCCAGTTGGTCACCCTTGCCGCCGAGGGCGAGGAGCACGGCGGCAACCACGAGAGCCTCAGCCCCCTCCTCACCGGCGGCGCCGCCTTCGTCATCCTGCTCCTGCTGCTGTGGATCACCACGCGCTTCAACCGCGACCGCTGAGCGGCGCGCTCCGGGGCGCCGCGGCGCCCTCGGGGGAACGGGCGGACGGGACGCCCCGGCCGGGCCGGTAGGGTCTGCACGCATGGGAGAGCAGGACATGCCCACCGGTCCGGTGAACGGCCCGGTCAGCGGCACACGGCACCGCCCCGGCCCCGGCAACGCCTCGTCACGGCCGGGCAGGCGCCGCCTCGGCGTCATGGGCGGCACCTTCGACCCGATCCACCACGGACACCTCGTCGCGGCCAGTGAGGTCGCCTCGCGGTTCCACCTGGACGAGGTGGTGTTCGTACCCACCGGGCAGCCCTGGCAGAAGAGCCACCGCGCGGTCTCCGCCGCCGAGGACCGCTATCTGATGACGGTCGTCGCCACCGTCGAGAACCCGCAGTTCTCCGTGAGCCGCATCGACATCGACCGCGGCGGCCCCACGTACACCGTGGACACCCTGCGCGACCTGGCCGCGCTCAACCCGGACACGGACCTCTTCTTCATCACCGGCGCCGACGCCCTCGCCCAGATCCTCACCTGGCGCGACAGCGAGGAACTCTTCTCCCTGGCACACTTCATCGGCGTCACCCGCCCCGGCCACCACCTGACGGACGCGGGACTTCCCGAGGGAGGCGTCTCCCTCATCGAGGTCCCCGCCCTCGCCATCTCCTCCACGGACTGCCGGGCGAGAGTCGCCAAGGGCGACCCCGTCTGGTACCTGGTGCCCGACGGCGTCGTGCGCTACATCGACAAGCGTCAGCTGTACCGCGGCGAGTGAGCCGAGAGGGGCACCGGTGAACGACCGATACGACGCGGCACAGGGCGGCGGCCAGGACGGCCCGTACGAACTCGTCGGTTACGACGACTACGGGCGGCCCGTCTACCGCCAGGCCCCGGCACAGAGCGCGCCGCAGCAGCCGTACGACCCGTACACGCAGGCGGCACCGCAGCAGGGCTACGGCTACGACCCCTACGGCACCGGCGGTCAGCAGCCCGCTGGCCCGTACGACCCCTACGGCGGCTACGACACCGCCGCACAGCCACCCGTCCCCCCGCAGGGCCCCTACGGCACCGGGACCCAGCCGCCCGTCCCCCCGCAGGGCGGCTACGACCCGTACACCGGCGGTCCGGGCGCGACGGCGTACCAGGAGCAGTCCCACGGCGGTGCCGCGGCCGGCGGCGGGCAGCACCGCGTCGCCGAGCAGACGGCCCGCGTCCCGCAGCAGCCCGGCCCGCCCGACGAACCGCCGTCCGGCGGCCCGGCGGGCGGCGGCCCGGCGGACGGGCCGGACTACCGCACCGAGCAGTTCGCCTTCGTCGAGGAGCCGGACGGCGACTCCGAGGACGTCATCGACTGGATGAAGTTCACGGAGAACCGCACCGAGCGCCGCGAGGAGGCCCGCCGCCGGGCACGCGCGCGTGCCGTCGCCCTCGTCGTCGTCCTCGCCCTGGTCGCCGTCGGCGGCATCGGCTACCTCTGGTACGCCGGAAAGCTCCCCGGCCTCTCCGGCACGGACTCGGGCACCGGCGGCACCGCGGCGGCGACCGCCCAGAAGCGCGACGTCATCGCCCTGCACCTGCACGACACCGACGGCGGCGGCACCTCCACGGCCCTCCTGGTGGACAACACCACCACCAAGCAGGCCACCACCGTGCTGCTGCCCAACTCCCTGGCGCTCAGCGGCGACGACGGCAGCGTCACCACCCTGGCCGAGTCGGTCGACGACGACGGGCCCGACGCCACCCAGGACGCGCTCGACTCCGTGCTCGGCACCGACATCGAGGGCACCTGGCGCCTGGACACCCCCTACCTCCAGAACCTCGTCGACCTGGTCGGCACCGTCGAGGTCACCACCGACACCGACGTCCCCGACCCGGAGGCGAAGGACGGCAAGGACGCCGCCGTCCTCGTCCACAAGGGCGAGAAGCAGAACCTCAGCGGCAAGATGGCCGTCGCCTATGCCACCTACCACGCCTCCGGCGAGGCGCAGAACGCCCAGCTGGAGCGGTTCGGGCAGGTCGTGCACGGGGTGCTGCGCAAGCTGTCCTCCGACGCGCAGGCGGCCACGACCACCGTCCAGACGCTGGGCATGATCCTCGACCCGCCGCTGACCGACGAGGACCTCGGTTCCTTCCTCGCCTCCCTCGCCGACCTCGCCAAGGGCGGCGCGCACAAGACCACGCTGCTGCCCGTGCAGAACGACGGCACGCTCAGCGCCGAGGACAGCTCGGGCGTCGTCAAGGACGTCCTCGGCGGCACCGCCAAGAGCCCCGACGAGGGCGCGGCGGTCAGCGTCTCCGTGCAGAACGCGAGCGGCACCAAGGAGAACACCGCCAAGGTCCGCGTCGCCCTGGTCAACGGCGGCTTCACCTTCCTCGAGGGCGGCACCACCGCCGCCACCGAGGCCGCCTCCGAGGTGCTGTACGCGGACGACGCCGACAAGGAGAACGCCACCGAGGTCGCCAAGACCCTGGGCCTGCCGACCGGCTCGGTCGCCAAGGGCGAGGTGACCGGCAACGCGCGCGTGTCGGTGATTCTCGGGCAGGACTACGAGCCCGCGTCCTGACCGGACGGTGACCGCTCGGGCCGAGGCCGGCGGTCGTGAGACCCTTGGTGTCAAACGACCGCCGACCGAAAGCCTGGTAGTGACCGCGACCGACCGCTCCCTGGAGCTCATCAACACCGCCGCCCAGGCGGCCGCCGACAAGCTGGCGCACGACGTCATCGCCTACGACGTCAGTGACGTCCTGTCGATCACGGACGCCTTCCTGCTGGCCTCCGCGCCCAACGACCGCCAGGTCAAGTCGATCGTCGACGAGATCGAGGAACGCCTCAGCAAGGAACTGGGCGCCAAGCCGGTCCGCCGCGAGGGCGACCGCGAGGCCCGCTGGGTCCTCCTCGACTACGTCGACATCGTCGTCCACGTCCAGCACAGCGAGGAGCGTGTCTTCTACGCCCTGGAGCGGCTGTGGAAGGACTGCCCCGAGCTGGAGCTGCCCGCCGACGCCAAGGCCACCCGCGGCAAGGGCGAGGAGCACGCGAGGACCCGGGCCGCCGAGGAGGGCGCCGAGCCGGACGGGGAGTGGTGATGAGCGCCACCGGTGAGGTGACGTCCGGCCCCTCCGGCCGGGGACGCCGCATCATCCTGTGGCGCCACGGCCAGACCTCCTGGAACGTGGAGCGTCGCTTCCAGGGCACCACCGACGTCGAGCTGACCGCGACGGGCGTCGCCCAGGCCCGTCGCGCGGCCCGGCTGCTGGCCGGCCTCAAGCCCGACGCGATCGTCGCCTCGGACCTGCGGCGGGCCGCGGACACGGCCGCCGAGCTGGCCGCGCTGACCGGCCTGGAGGTCGCCCACGACGAGGGCCTGCGGGAGACGTACGCGGGTGTCTGGCAGGGCCTGACCCACGAGGAGATCATCGCCCGGCACGGTGAGGAGTACGCGGCGTGGAAGCGCGGCGAGCCGGTCCGCCGGGGCGGTGGCGAACTGGAGACCGAGGTCGCCGACCGCGCCGCCCCCGTGGTGCTGCGGCACGCGGACAAGCTGGCCGACGGCGGCACGCTCGTCGTGGTCAGCCACGGCGGCACCATCCGCACCACCATCGGCCGTCTCCTCGGCCTGGAGGCGCGCAGCTGGGAGGCGCTGGGGGGCCTGACCAACTGCTGCTGGTCCGTCCTCGGCGAGGGTGCCCGCGGCTGGCGGCTCCTGGAGCACAACGCCGGCAGTCTGCCGGAGCCGGTGCTCGGCGACGACGACTGAGCCGGGCCGGACCCGGATTTCACTTTCCGGCAGGTCGCAGGCTAAAGTTCTTCTTGTTCGCCCCGCCGAGCGGGAAGAACACCGGCCAGGGGCTATAGCTCAGTTGGTAGAGCGCCTGCATGGCATGCAGGAGGTCAGGAGTTCAATTCTCCTTAGCTCCACTTGGTTGCACCGATGAATCCCGTCCCCACAGGGGGCGGGATTTTTCGTTCCCTCGCTTGAGCATCAAGAGCCCCCGGCTCGTACGGCTCGGTGAGATCCGCGCCGGTCACCGTGTCCGGACTGGTACTGAGGCGTCGCTGACCGTGTCGGCCGGGTCGTGGCAGAATCAAACGGCCGGAAGGGGGCGCGGCCCGACGGGAGGGAGTACCGATGCCTGCGAGCATCCTCGGGGACGGCGGCGGCGTCTCGGACGTGTGCACGGCCGGCGCTCGCAGCCGGAGCTGATCGATGGGTGCACACAGGCGGAAGTGCGACTGGTGCGGCAGCGGCACGCCCATCGTCCGCGACATGGAGCCGGTCAACCCCGAGTACCAGTACTGGTGCGAGGAGTGCGCGCGGGCGCTGATCATAAAAGGCGACCCCATCGAGACGTACCGCGAACTGGAGGGGGAGCCGATCTACGGCCGGCTCCTGGAGGAGCACTGCACGCTCAAGCGGTTCTACTCCTTCGTGACCGCCTGACGGACGGGCGCGGCAGGACGGGCCCGGCAGCGCGCCGGCGGGACATCGACGGGGCGCAACGGTACGAAACGGGCAGACCGGAAACGATTTGGTGTTGGGCCCGGGGGACCGTGTAATGTTGGCGTCGCCGCCAGGGAAACCGGGCGGAGCGAAGCGGTAAAGCGCGGGGCTATAGCTCAGTTGGTAGAGCGCCTGCATGGCATGCAGGAGGTCAGGAGTTCAATTCTCCTTAGCTCCACAGAGAAACCCCCGGGTCGAAGGATCATCGACCCGGGGGTTCTTTCCTGTTCGGCGTCTCTTGCTCAGCGTCCCAGCGCCCAGCGCCCGGCGTCCGCGGCCCGGCGCGAGCACCGGCAGCGCGGACCGGGACGGTGTCTGCGCGCGGGTGTCCTCCTCGGTCCGCAGGGCCGGCGCCGGGCAGCGGCGCACCGCGCGCAGCGCCTTCGCCTCCGCGTACCGCGGCACCTGCGCCCGCACCACGGTGGGGAAACCGTCCGAGCCGAGCTGGAACACCTCAGGCAGGATGTCCGCGCACAGCCCGTGGCCCCGGCACAGCGTCCAGTCGACGTGGATCTTCTGGCGGCTGGGACCGGTCCCGGCGGACGCGCCGCCGCCCGGTACGCCCGTCGGTGCCCCGCCTCCCCCGAGGAGCGGCAGCACCCCCGCCACGGGCCGTCCGCAGCCGGTGCCGAGGACATGGGCGGCGAGGTCGTCGGTGCACGCCCGCACGGCCGACTCCAGGAACATCGCCGAACCGTCGGGGTGCGCGTACGCGCCGCGCCGCTTGACGTTCCGCGTGACCTGCTCGAGCGCCTCCAGGGCGGCCGGCCCGCCGCCGTCCAGGACGTCCGCGGGGCCGCGCGCCGCGGCCGGCAGCCCCAGGTAGGGGGGTCCGCACTGGCCGGCGCTCTCCTCCGCCAGCCACTGCGCCACCCGCAGTGACTCGCCCAGCGGGCACGTCTCCTGACCGATCGGCAGGATCGCGCCCGCGCCGAGTGAACCGCCCGTCGCGTCCAGGGAGCTCCGGGAGACGATCACCTCGTCCACGGTGGCCGCGTCGGTCCACTTGCCGTGGTAGCCGCCCGTCAGCACCCCCCTGCGGGACCGGCGGGGCGCCAGCGAGCTGGAGGACGTAGCGCAGCGGCACCCCTGTGGGGACCTCGATCACCATGGGGCGGGCCACCGCGCCGGAGACGGTGAGCATGACGGTGCCCGGCTCGTCGTACAGGCCGGTGTTGCCGTAGCGCGCCGGGCCGATGCGGGCGGCGATGGCGAGCTGGGCGAAGGCCCCGGCGTCGGAGAGCAGTGTCGGGGCGCCGCCGACGCCGCTTCCGGAGGCGCTGACCTTGCGGCCGGGAGGGATCGCCGGGCCGCCGTCGATGGAGCGGATCAGCGAGGCGGCGGCGCCGGTGACCATGCGGACCGGATGCGTGGCGACCCAGGAGTCGTCCGCCGTCATGGCGAGGAAAGGGTTCACGGGGGGTGGGTTCGTGGGGGCACTCCGAGCGGTTCGGGGAAGCGGTCCCGGTGCCGCACTCCAGGTGGCGCCGTACCCGCGGGTAGGAGGTTTCGGTTATTGCGTTGTTATCAAATGACTATGCGGTTGTTGTGATGCCCTTCAGTGGCTGTTACGCGAGTGATCCTCGGCCCTCCTCCCGGCCGGGAGGGGCCGGGCAGCCCGTCGCGGCCCCTGGGGCGACTGCGGTACCCTGACCCCATGCGTGCCGTACGCCTTCTGCTTAGCGAGCCGCGCTGATCAGTACCGACCTCCGGTGCTCCGGACGGGTCGGAATCGGCGCGGCGTCCCCTCCTGTGCGAGGGGATTTTTCATTTCCGGCACGGGCGGCCGTCCGGCAGGGACGACCGCCCCGGGCTGAAAGTCGCAGCCGCAGGCGAAGACGATCGATGGAGCTTTGAGGACCATGAGCGAGACGAACCCCGCTGCCGCCGCCGAGGTGGCCGCGCCGCACCGCTACACGGCCGCCCTGGCGGCCGACATCGAGGCACGCTGGCAGGACTTCTGGGACGCCGAGGGCACCTACGCCGCGCCGAACCCCACCGGTGACCTGGCGGGCGACCCGGAGACGGTCGCCCGGCCCAAGAAATTCATCATGGACATGTTCCCGTACCCGTCCGGTGCGGGCCTGCACGTCGGCCACCCCCTGGGTTACATCGCCACCGACGTCTTCGCCCGCTTCCAGCGGATGACCGGCCACAACGTCCTGCACACCCTGGGCTTCGACGCCTTCGGCCTGCCCGCCGAGCAGTACGCCGTGCAGACCGGCACGCACCCGCGCGTGTCCACCGAGGCCAACATGGAGAACATGAAGGCCCAGTTGCGCCGGCTGGGCCTGGGCCACGACAAGCGCCGGTCGTTCGCCACGATCGACCCGGAGTACTACAAGTGGACGCAGTGGATCTTCCTGCAGATCTTCAACTCCTGGTACGACCAGGAGGCCGGGAAGGCCCGCCCGATCGCCGAGCTGGTCGCCGCCTTCGAGACCGGTGAGCGCCCCGTCCCCGGCGGACGCCCCTGGAGCGAGCTGACCGCCGCCGAACGCGCCGACGTCCTCGGCGAGTACCGCCTGGCCTACGCCTCGGACGCCCCCGTCAACTGGTGCCCCGGCCTGGGCACCGTCCTGGCCAACGAGGAGGTCACCGCCGACGGCCGCTCCGAGCGCGGCAACTTCCCCGTCTTCAAGGCCAAGCTGCGCCAGTGGAACATGCGCATCACCGCCTACGCCGACCGGCTGCTGGAGGACCTGGAGGAGCTGGACTGGCCCGAGGCCATCAAACTCCAGCAGCGCAACTGGATCGGCCGCAGCGAGGGCGCCCGCGTCGACTTCCCCGTCGACGGCGACCACATCACGGTCTTCACCACCCGCCAGGACACCCTGTTCGGCGCCACCTACATGGTGCTGGCCCCCGAACACCCCCTGGTGGAGAAGTTCACGCCCGCCGCCTGGCCCGAGGGCACCCGCGAGGCGTGGACCGGCGGCCACGCCACCCCCGCCGGGGCCGTCGCCGCCTACCGCGCGCAGGCCGCCGCCAAGTCCGACGTCGAGCGGCAGGCCGAGGCCAAGGACAAGACCGGCGTCTTCACCGGCGTGTACGCCACCAACCCCGTCACCGGCGAGCAGATCCCCGTCTTCATCGCCGACTACGTCCTGATGGGCTACGGCACCGGCGCCATCATGGCCGTCCCCGCCCACGACAGCCGCGACTTCGCCTTCGCCCGTGCCTTCGACCTGCCGATGCGCTGCGTCGTGGAGCCCTCCGACGGCCGCTCCACCGACCCGTCGACCTGGGACGACGCCTTCGCCTCGTACGACGCGAAACTCGTGAACTCCTCCGGTGCGGACATCTCCCTGGACGGCCTGGGCGTGGTGGACGCCAAGGCCCGCATCACCGAGTGGCTGGCCCAGCGCGGCATCGGCGAGGGCACCGTCAACTTCCGCCTGCGCGACTGGCTGTTCAGCCGCCAGCGCTACTGGGGCGAGCCCTTCCCCATCGTCTACGACGAGGACGGCATCGCCCACCCGCTGCCCGAGTCGATGCTGCCGCTGGAACTGCCCGAGGTCGAGGACTACTCCCCGCGCACCTTCGACCCCGACGACGCCGACACCCAGCCGGAGACGCCCCTGTCCCGCAACGAGGACTGGGTCAACGTCACCCTGGACCTGGGGGACGGCCCCAAGAAGTACCGGCGCGAGACCAACACCATGCCCAACTGGGCCGGTTCCTGCTGGTACGAGCTGCGCTACCTCGACCCGCACAACAGCGAGGAGCTGGTCGACCCCCAGATCGAGCAGTACTGGATGGGCCCGCGCGAGGGCCGGCCGCACGGCGGCGTCGACCTGTACGTCGGCGGCGCCGAGCACGCCGTACTGCACCTGCTGTACGCCCGCTTCTGGTCCAAGGTCCTGTTCGACCTGGGGCACATCTCCTCGGCCGAGCCGTTCCACAAGCTGTTCAACCAGGGCATGATCCAGGCCTACGTCTACCGCGACGCGCGCGGCATCGCCGTACCGGCCGCCGAGGTGGAGGAACGCGACGGCGCGTACTTCTACCAGGGCGAGAAGGTGTCCCGCCTGCTCGGCAAGATGGGCAAGTCCCTGAAGAACGCGGTCACCCCGGACGAGATCTGCGCCGAGTACGGCGCGGACACGCTCCGCCTGTACGAGATGGCCATGGGCCCCCTGGACGTCTCCCGGCCGTGGGACACCCGCGCGGTGGTCGGCCAGTTCCGGCTGCTCCAGCGCCTGTGGCGCAACGTCGTCGACGAGGCGACCGGTGAGGTCACGGTCGTGGACGCCGAACCCGACGTGGACACCCTGCGCGCGCTGCACAAGGCGATCGACGGGGTCCGCGGCGACCTGGAGGGCATGCGGTTCAACACCGCCATCGCCAAGGTCACCGAGCTGAACAACCACCTGACCAAGGCCGGCGGCCCGGTCGCGCGGCCGGTCGCCGAGGCCCTGGTGCTGATGATCGCGCCGCTGGCCCCGCACATCGCCGAGGAGCTGTGGCGCAAGCTCGGCCACACCGACTCGGTCGTCCACCAGGACTTCCCGGTCGCCGACCCGGCGTACGTCGTCGACGAGACCGTCACCTGCGTCGTGCAGATCAAGGGCAAGGTCAAGGCGCGGCTGGAGGTCGCCCCCTCCATCTCCGGCGAAGACCTGGAGAAGGCGGCGCTGGCCGACGAGAAGGTCGTGGCCGCGCTGGGCGGCGCCGGCATCCGCAAGGTGATCGTGCGCGCGCCGAAGCTGGTCAACATCGTGACGGCCTGATCCGGCCGGGACCGGTCCCCGGGGTGACTCCCTAGGGGGCTCTCGGGTGATTTCCTACGGGCAGGTTCGGGGTTCCGCCGGAACTCCTTGCCTGCCCGTGGCGTTTACGGTGGAAGAGGTGGCGCGGTGGGCGCCGCGAGCGCTCGCCGGGCCACACCGCCCGCAGGGCCCAAGGAGGAGCACCGTGGAAGCAGTGATCACCGTCATCGCCCTGCTCTTCGTGCTCATGGTCGCCCTCGGCGCCTACGCCACGGTGAAGGCCGTCGGCGCCGCCCGGCGCGGCGTGGACCGCACCCTCACCCAGGCCCGCCGCACGGTCGAGGACCAGACCCTGCGCGCCAGGTCCTTCGCCCAGCCGGGCACCGCGGGCGAGGTCGCGCGGCTGCGGCTGGCGCTGCGCACGTCCATGCGTGCCACGCGGGACGCGCTGCACGCGGGCGCGGCCGAGGACGCGTCCCTCAAGGAGTCCCTGGGCCTCTTCGAGCGGCTCAGCGCCCACGGTCAGGAACTCGACGCCGAGCTGCGCCGCCTGGAGTCCGAACCGGACCGCGCCGCGCTCGCCGACACCCTCCCCGCGCTGCGGGAACGCACCGAGCGCATCACCGGCGCCGCGGATTCGCTGCGCTGGGCGGCCCGCGACCGGGCCCGGCGCTTCGCCGACGACGACCTGGACTCGCTGAGCGCGCAGATCGACGTCGAGGCGGGCGCCCTGCGGCACTGGACCCGGACGGAACCGACCCGGGAGCCGTGGACCGTCACCCCGGACGACAAGAGGACATCGGACGGGGAGAGGGCACCGGACGGGGAGAGGACACCGGGCGTGAAGAAGAAGGCGGACCTGAAGAAGACGCCGGACGCCTCCGAGGGGCGTCGTTCCGGGTCCGCCGGGGAGCGGTCCCGGCCGGCCATCGACCCCGCCGCACCCCGCCCGGCCTACCCCTGGCAGCGCAAGGCCCGGCCGGAGAGCACGACCTGACGCAGGTGCCGTAGGCCGGTGACCCGGCCGGGCCGGGACGCCGGTCGGGCCGGACGGGGCCGGTCAGCGGGCGGGCGGAGCCGCCGGCCGGACCGAGGGGAGCCGGTGGCCGGGCCGGGCTGCCGTACGGGCGCTACGGCAGGTAACCTCCAGCTCATGTCCCGCCATGTCGCGATCATCACCGATTCAACGGCCTACCTGCCGCCCCGGACGATGGAGCGCCACGGCATCACGGCGGTGCCTCTGACCGTGGTCCTGGGCGACCGGGCCCTGGAGGAGGGCACCGAGATCTCGACCCGCTCACTGGCCCAGGCGTTGCAGAAGCGACGACCCGTCACGACCTCCCGGCCCGGCCCGGAGGTGTTCGCCGAGACCTACCGCAAGGCCGCCGCCTCCGGCGCCACCGGCATCGTCTCCCTCCACCTCTCCGCCGAACTGTCGGGTACCTACGACGCCGCGGTCGTCGCGGCCCGCCAGGCACCCGTCCCGGTGCGCGTCGTGGACACCGGCATGATCGCGATGGCCCTGGGCTTCTGCGCGGTCGCCGCGGCCGAGGCCGCGCAGAGCGGCGGCACGGTCGACGATGCCGTCACCGCGGCGGAGAAACGAGCCGCGGACACCTCCGCCTACTTCTACGTCGACACCCTCGACTACCTGCGCCGGGGCGGCCGGATCGGCGCCGCGCAGGCCCTGTTCGGGTCCGCGCTCGCGGTGAAACCCCTGCTGCGGCTGGACGGCGGCCGGATCGAGCCGCTGGAGAAGGTGCGTACGGCGTCCCGGGCCATCGCCCGCCTGGAGGAGATCGCCGCCGAACGGGCGGGCACCGCGGAGGTCGACATCGCCGTCCACCACCTCGCCGCCCCCGACCGGGCCACGGCCCTGGCGGACCGGCTGCGCACCCGGCTGCCGGGCCTGGCCGACCTGCACGTCAGCGAGGTCGGAGCGGTGATCGGGGCGCACACGGGACCCGGGTTGCTGGGGGTCGTGGTCTCGTCCCGCTGAGGGCGGCCCCGCCGGGGGGCGGTCCGAGGCTGGCGGCCGGCGGTCGGCGACTGATGGTCGGCGGTCGGCGGTCGGCGGGTGGGGGTTGGCGGTCGGCGGTCGGCGGTCGGCGGGGAGTGGTGAGGGCCGGCGGCCGAGGGACGTGAGGGGGACCGGTGGCCGACGGCGAGTGGCGGCGGGCGGTGGCCGGCAGCGAGTGATGGCGGCCGGTGGGCGGTGGGCGGTGGCCCGTGGCGGCGGTCGTCCGGCGGTGACGCGAAGATGTCCGTCACTCGTGCGGGTGGCGGAGTTATCCACAATCGGGCGTTCGTCCACGGAAATCCAGCAAGATCATCGAGAGAGTGCCGGCCCGTCCCATCCTCTTCGCATGGCACTTCGATCACGCTCTCGCGCAACGGCCCCGACCAGCGGTCCGGGCCGCCACCCCGTTTCCGACGGCCGCTTCCGGCACCGTCGCCCGCCGTACGCCCGCGACCGGCCGGGCGCACGGCACCAGCGCCGCCGGGCCTCGGCGGAGGAACTCCGCAGGCGGGCGGAGGCGCTCTTCGAGGAACGGCCCTCCTGGGCCGAACACGGGGAGCACGCGGACCGCGCCGACCCGGTGGCCGCCGATCGGCGGCACTCGGGGAAGGCGCCGCCGGGCACGGGAGCGCCTTCGGGTACGGGAGCGCCTTCGGGTACGGCGGCGGAGGCGGGCGCGGCGCGGGAGGCGGGCGCGGGTTCCGGGGGCGGCGCGGCGAGCGGTGACGTTCCCGGCGTGGGCTCCCGGTGGGGGCGGGCCCGGCTGGCACTGCGGGAGCGGATGCCGCTGTGGCTGCAGACCCGGTGTGGGCTGGAACGGCGCGGGGCGGTGGCGCTGACGGTGGTGCTGGTCGCCGCCGCAGGGCTCGCGGCCCAGCACTTCTGGACCGGCCGGACGCATTCCGTCGCCGCACCGGAAGTCGTACGGGCGGCGGCGACCCCCGCGACGGACGAGCAGGCCACGGGCACCGACACGCCGGCCGGTGCGGACGGGACGGGGAGCGAAGTGGCGGGAGCCGCCTCACGAGCCCCGGGTGCCAGCGGTACCGCCGGCGCGGAGATCGTCGTCGACGTCAGCGGCAAGGTCCGCGAACCCGGCGTCCACCGGCTGCCGGCCGGTTCACGTGTGGCGGACGCCCTGCGCGCGGCCGGTGGCGTGCGGCCCGGCACGAACACCGACGCGCTCAACCGGGCACGGTTCCTGGTCGACGGCGAGCAGGTCGTCGTCGGCCCGCCACCGGAGGGCGCACCGGTCGGCACGGGTGCCGGGGCGGGCGCGGCGACCGGCGCCGCCCCCGGCGCGCCGCCCGCCGCCCCCGTCTCCCTCAACACGGCCACCGTCGACCAGCTCGACACCCTTCCGGGAGTCGGCCCCGTCCTCGCCGGGCACATCATCGAGTACCGGACCAGCCACGGCGGCTTCCGCTCCGTGGACGAACTGCGCGAGGTCAACGGCATCGGTGAACGCCGCTTCGCCGACCTGCGCGACCTCGTACGCCCATGACCCGCCCGACCGGGCCGGCCCGCGCACCGGACGACGCGAAGGACGCCCCGCGGGCGGCAGGGGCCGGCCGACCGCGCTCCGCGGCGGGCCGGGGCGCCCCGCCGGCACCCCGGTCCGCCGTCCACGCCGCATCCGGCAGACGCCTCGGCGCCTCCCGTCCCCGCCAGGAGGGCCCGGCTGATCTGCGCCTGGTGCCCCCCGCCCTCGGCGCCTGGGCGGCAGCGGCCCTGGCACCGGACCTGCCCTCCGCGTGGATCGTGTGTACGGCGGTGGCCTGCACCGTGACCGCCGGCGCCCTGCTCCTGACGTGCCGCCGGAGGACCCGCGGGCGGTACCGGCCCGCCGTCGCCGCCCTGCTGCTCTGCGTCGCCGCGTCCGTCACCTCCGCCGGACTGCACGGCGCCGACGCGCGCCGCGGACCGGTACCGGAACTGGCCCGGCGGTACGCCACCGTGACCGCCGAGGCGCAGCTCACCTCCGCCCCCCGCCTCGCCCGCCCCCGCGTCCAGGGCAACCGCGCGGCCCCGCCCGCCGCACTGGTGGACGCCGACGTCCGCCGGGTGGAACAGCGGGACGGGACGACGACGACCACACGGACACCGGTACGCCTGATCGTCGACCTCGACACCACCGCGGACCGGGCCCGCGCCTCGCCCTGGCTCGAACTGCTGCCGACGACACGGGTACGGGTCACCGCGCGGACGGCACCCCCGACGGCGGGCGGGGACCGCATCGCCGCCGTGCTGCGGGTACGGGACGAGGCGGAGCCGGACGTCGTGAGCGGGCCGTCGCGGGCCCAGCGGATCGCGGGACGGCTGCGCGCCGGACTGCGGGAGGCCACCGACGACCTGCCGGCGGACGCGCGGGCACTGCTTCCGGGGCTGGTCGTCGGCGACACCTCACGGGTCACTCCGGAACTGGACGAGGCGTTCAAGGAGACCGACCTCACCCACACGCTGGCCGTGAGCGGAGCCAACTTCACCATCCTGCTCGCCCTGCTGCTGGGGCCCCCCGGTCTGGCGCAGCGCAGCGAACGCCGGGGACTGGCACCCCGGCTCGGGGTCCCGCTGCGGACGACGGCACTGCTCGGGGCGGCGCTGGCCCTCGGGTTCACCGTGGTGTGCGGCCCCGACCCGAGCGTGCTGCGGGCCGCGGCCTGCGGAGGCGTGGCCCTGCTCGCCCTCGCCACCGGACGCCGCAGATCCCTGATCCCGGCACTCGCGACGGCGGTACTGCTGCTGGTGCTGTACGACCCGTGGCTCGCCCGGAGTTACGGCTTCCTGCTCTCGGTGCTGGCCACCGGCGCCCTGCTCACCCTGGCACCGCGCTGGAGCGCCACCCTGCGCGGGCGGGGTGTGCCGCCCCGGCTCGCCGAGGCGCTGGCCGCCGCTGCCGCCGCCCAGGCGGTGTGCGCGCCGGTCGTCACCGTGCTGTCGGCGCGGGTGAGCCTGGTGGCGGTGCCGTGCAACCTGCTGGCCGAGTTCGCCGTCGCCCCGGCCACCGTCCTGGGCTTCGGCGCGCTGGTGAGCGCACCGGTGGTGATGCCCGTGGCCAAGGCACTGGCGTGGTGCGCGAGCTGGCCGGCGGGGTGGCTCGCGGCCGTCGCCCGGACCGGGGCGGAACTGCCCGGCGCGGGCGTGGACTGGCCGGGGAGCTGGGCCGGGGCGGCCCTGCTCGCCCTGCTCACGGGCATCGTCCTGCTCGTGGGGCGGCGGCTGCTGCGGCATCCCTGGTGGTGCGGGGTCTGCGTGGTGGCACTGGCCGTCGCGGTGGTCCGGCCGGCTCCGCTGGCCCAGGTCATCACGGGCTGGCCGCCACCGGACTGGCGGATGGTGATGTGCGACGTCGGGCAGGGGGACGCGATGGTGCTCGCCGCGGGTGAGGGCGCGGGAGTGGTGGTGGACGCCGGACCCGACCCCGCGCTCGTCGACCACTGTCTGCAGTCGCTGGGGATCACCCGGGTCCCACTCGTCGTGCTGACCCACTTCCACGCCGACCATGTCGCGGGTCTGCCAGGGGTGCTCCGGGGCCGTGCGGTCGGCGCGATCGAGACGACCGGCTGGGAGGAACCGGCGGACCAGGCCGACTTCGTCCGTCACCAGGCGACGGCACGGAAGGTCCCCCTGCGGCATGCCGTCGCCGGGGAGGAACGGAGGGCGGGCCCCCTGTCCTGGCGGGTCCTGTGGCCTCCGCCGAACCCGGATGGCGTGGGGCCCGGTGGTCCGGTGCGCGGTCCGGTACCGGGCCTGGAGGGGGCGAACGACGCCAGCGTCACGCTGCTGGTGCGCACAGCAGGGCTGCGGCTGCTCCTGCTCGGCGACCTCGAACCGCCCGCCCAGCGGGCGCTGGCCGCGTCACCGGCGGACTCCGCACTGGAACGCGTGGACGTGCTCAAGGTGGCCCACCACGGCTCGGCGTACCAGGATCCCGGCCTCCTGCGCAGGGTGGCACCACGGATGGCGTTGATCTCCTGCGGTGCGGACAACGCCTACGGCCACCCCGCGCCTGGCACACTCGCCGCACTGCGCGCCCAGGGCACGGCGGTCCTCCGGACGGACCGGGACGGCACGTTGGCGGTCGCGGGATCGGGACCGGGACCGAGGCCGGCGATGGCTTCGGAGGCCGGCGTGGCGAGCGGGGCGGGAGACGGGGACGGTGGTGGTGCCCGAGGGGAGGGGTTGCGGGTGGTGAGGGGCTGAGGAGGGAGGGTGGGGGAGGCGGGGCGGGTGGGGGGGTGGGGGGGAGGGGGAGCCCCCCCAGGCTTCCCATACCGCCTATGGGGCAGCTGGGCAAAACCCGTACCCGTGCCATCAATCCGCATCACATCGGGGCCACTCGTCCACACTCCCGTCACATGCGCCGCTTTGCTGTGATGTGGTCCCGTGTTGCCTGGAAAGCCTCAACGGTGATCGAATGCTTCTTCGGTAGGAGCAGATTCACGTCGTGCAGAGGGTGTCGTAGATGATCGGCCGCTTGTTGGGAAGCCGCGCCAAGCGGGTACGTCGGACGGGGCCTCTGGCGGCGGTGCAGATACCGCCGAGTGCCGGGGTGTTGAGCTGCAGGGTGCTCGACGGGGTCAATGAGCCGGTGGCGCACGCCGAGTTGACGGTGAGCGACATCATGGGGCGCAAGGTCGTCAGCGGGGGGACGGATCCTTACGGGTCGTTCGTCACGGCCGTGCCGGCGGGGGAGTACCGGCTCGCGGTGTCCGCCGAGGGTTTCACTCCGTACCGGGCGTCGGTGACGGTGATCGAGGATTCGCTCGCCTCGCTCGGGGATGTGACCTTGCAGGTCGCGGCGCCGCCGGAGGTGCCGTCGGCGGGGGAGTGGGAGATCGAGCCGGCGCACTCCTCGATCGGGTTCACCGCGCGGCACATCGGGCTGGCCCGTATCCACGGGCGGTTCAACTCCTTCGCCGGGGCGGTGCGGATCGCCGACGAGATGGAGCAGTCGGCGATGCACGTGGTGATCGACGCGGCGTCCATCGACACCAATGTGCGGATGCGCGACGACCATCTGCGGTCGGCGGACTTCCTGGACGTGCAGCGGTATCCGACGCTGGAGTTCTACAGTGACCGGTTCGCGCACCGGGGCGGCAACCGGTGGTCGATCACCGGCGGGCTGTCGCTGCACGGCGTGACGCGGACGGTCACCCTGGACGCGGAGTACCTCGGGCTGGGCAACGGCATGGAGGGCGAGACGCGGGCGGCCTGCCGGGCCACCACGGAACTGCGCCGCGACGACTTCACGGTGAGCTGGCAGACGATGCTGGCGCGCGGCATCGCGGTGGTCGGCCCCAGCATCAAGATCGACCTCGATGTGCAGATCGTGCCCAAGGGCTGACTTCGGGCCCGGAGCCGTGCGGTCGGCGTCGGGCGCGGCCCCGCGGGGCCGGTCGCGCGGCGTGGACCCGGGCGGACGTCCGCCGGCGGGGGTGACGGAGAATGGCCGGCGTGAGTGACGTGAGACATGTGCTGGTGCTGCCCGACCGCGATGCCGCGGAAGAGGCGGCGGAGGCGCTCGGGGAGCGGTTCGGCGTCGCCGAGGAGCCGCAGCTCGTCCGGGACGCGCTGGCCGGGGAGGACGACGCGGAGGACGCCCAGTGGCTCGTCGTCCTGCGGGACGAGGACGGGGAACTGGACGCCGCCGAGCTGGACGAGTTCGCCGCGGAGTGGGACGGCTGGCGGGAGGAGCCCTAGCCTCGCGCCGTGCGGGCCGTGCGGGCCCGGACGGGCCGGACGGTGCGTCGGCTGCCCGGAGCGAGGGCGGGGGCGCCGCCGAGCAGGGTGGGGGCACCGCCCTTCGTGACGAGGGGGCCGTGACCGTTCGCCTGGCCGGGCTGCACGGCGCGCAGGCTTCTCCCGTCGGCCCGTCGGCCCGTCGGCCCGTCGGCCCGTCGGCCCGTCGGCCCGTCGGCCCGCCCGTTCCCCCGCGGGAACCGGTCAGCCCCAGGTGAGCGGGTCGAGGTGGAGGTAGAAGCGCAGGCGGTCGGGGTCGAGGGCGGTGCCGTACCTCATGGCGAAGGCCGTGTCCGCGGCGCGGGCCCGTTCCTCGTCGGGCCATGTCTCGCGCGCGTTGGCGAGCAGCAGGGCCAGGTCGGCGTGGCGGTCGGCCGGTCCGAGGCGGCCCAGGTCGATGAAGCCCGCCACGTCCAGGGTCCGCGGGTCGAGAACGATGTTGGGCAGGCACAGGTCGCCGTGGCACACGACCGTGTCGGCGGCTTCCTGCTCCCGTCGCCGCGAGACCTGCCGGGTGAGGCGGTCCAGCAGTTTCGCAGGGGGCGTCCGCCGCTGGTCGACGGGGAGGAAGTCGGGGTCGACGGCGTCCCGGGCCACGACGTCGCGCGCCATGGCGACCATGGCGTCCAGGCCCCGGCGGAAGGGGCACCGGGACACCGGTACCTCGTGCAGTCGGCGGACCGCGTCCGCGAGGGGACCCCAGGCGGTCCGCAGGTCCTCGGCGGACACCTGGTCGGCGGGTGTGCCGGAGACGGCGCGGGTCACCAGGCAGGCGCCGGCGTCACCGGACCGCCAGTCGAGCACCCGGGGACCAGGTACGCCCTGATCGCCGAGCCACACGACCCGGTCGCGCTCGGCCGCGAGGCCGGCCGCGTCCGCGGCGGGGACGCACTTGGCGTACCGGGTGGCGTCCGCGCTGCGGAAGACGGCCGCTCCCGACTCGCCGGCGGTGACGGGCGACCAGCCGTCGTCGTCCACGCCGAGCAGCATCGGCGATACGGTGCGGGGCGCGGGCCGGTCGCTCATGGCGGCCACTGTAGTCAGCCCCGGCGCACCGGGGCGGGCCACGGAGCGCCGGCTCCCGGTCGGCGTCCGGCACGCGCCGGAATCCGAAGGCGGGAACCAGCCCGTTCCCCGCCTTCGGGGGCCGTCGCCCCTCCGGGCTCGGGACGTGGTGTCGGTGCCCCGTGCGATGCTTGGCGCGATGGCCAGGAAGACTGCGAATGACGACCCTCTCGCCCCGGTGACGCTCGCCGTGGGCCAGGAGGACCTGCTGCTCGACCGCGCGGTGCGGGAGGTGGTGGCCGCCGCGAAGGCCGCCGACGCCGACACCGACGTGCGCGACCTCACGCCGGACCAGTTGCAGCCCGGCACGCTCGCCGAGCTGACCAGTCCCTCCCTCTTCGCCGAGCGCAAGGTCGTGGTCGTACGCAACGCCCAGGACCTGTCCGCCGACACGGTCAAGGACGTCAAGGTCTACCTGGGCGCCCCCGCCGAGGAGATCACCCTCGTCCTGCTGCACGCGGGCGGCGCCAAGGGCAAGGGGCTGTTGGACGCCGCGCGCAAGGCGGGGGCGCGGGAGGTGGCGTGCCCGAAGATGACCAAGCCGGCGGACCGGCTCGCCTTCACCCGCGCGGAGTTCCGTGGCGCGGGGCGGTCGGCGACGCCCGAGGCGTGCCAGGCGCTGGTGGACGCGATCGGCAGTGATCTGCGGGAGCTGGCGTCGGCGGTGTCGCAGCTCGTCGCGGACGTCGAGGGGACGATCGACGAGGCCGTGGTCGGGCGGTACTACACCGGGCGGGCCGAGGCGTCCAGCTTCACGGTCGCCGACCGGGCGGTGGAGGGGCGGGCCGCGGAGGCGCTGGAGGCGCTGCGGTGGTCTTTGTCGACGGGGGTGGCGCCGGTGCTGATCACCAGCGCGCTGGCGCAGGGGGTGCGGGCGATCGGGAAGCTGTCGTCGGCGCGCGGGGGGCGGCCGGCGGATCTCGCCCGGGAGCTGGGGATGCCGCCGTGGAAGATCGACCGGGTGCGGCAGCAGATGCGGGGGTGGACGCCGGACGGGGTGGCGGTCGCGCTGCGGGCCGTGGCCGAGGCGGACGCGGGGGTGAAGGGCGGGGGTGAGGACCCCGGGTACGCGTTGGAGAAGGCGGTCGTCACGGTGGCGCGGGCGGCACGGTCGCGGGGGCGGTAGTCACGGGCGCGGGCCGGGACGGGAGTCTCCATCCCGGTCCGTGCGTGGACGATCTGGGTCTGTGTGTGGACGATCCGGGTCCGTGCGTCGACGATCCGGGTCTGTGCGTGGACGATCCGGGTCCGTGCGTGGACGCGGTCGGTCCCGTCCCCTCCGCCCCCTCTCTCTCCGCCCCTTCCCTTCCCGTTCCTGGCGGCCGCGCCGCCCCCAGGACCCCCCTTCGCTGGACGGTTCCGCCCTCTCCCGTCCCTGGGAGCCGCGCCCCCAGACCCCTCTTCGGGCCTTGACCCCAGGTCCCCCTTCGGCCTGGACGGCCCCGTCGTCGAACGCCGGACGGGCCGCCCCCCTGGCCCTCCCGCACACGCCAAAACCCCGCCCAGGACACTGGGGCGGGGTTCCGGGTCACGCTTCGGTTGAGCCCACACCCGCGTGGCGAACGCAGGCCGCGTGCGGGCTCGGGGTGCCGGTCGGGAGCGGAGAGAGAGGGCCCGCTCTGGGTCCTTCCGGCGGTCAGATCAAGAGAAGAGGTCAGGCCTTGATGCCGGCGACCTTCTGCGCCAGCGCCGACTTCTTGTTGGCGGCCTGGTTCTTGTGGATGACGCCCTTGGAGACGGCCTTGTCGAGCTGGCGCGCCGCGGCGCGCTGGTACTCGGTGGCCTTCTCGACGTCACCCGCGGCAGCGGCCTCGCGGGCCTTGCGGATCGCGGTCTTCAGGGAGGACTTGACGGCCTTGTTGCGCAGCCGGGCCTTCTCGTTGGTCTTGATCCGCTTGATCTGGGACTTGATGTTCGCCACGAATGAGCCTTTACAGGTTCAGGCACGGAGCCCCGGAGGGTCCCGCGCCGGTGATTTCCAGAGGGTGTGTCTCGCGCTGAGAGGGCAAGAGACACAGCCCCCCACACTAGCAGCGGCCCGGTGCGGGTCCCAAACCGCGTCCGGCGCCCCCCTGCCGGAGCCGCCCAGACCCCGCCGCGGTCGCCGCGCGTGGGACGATGGAGGCTACGTATCGATCCGACCCGAGACCGCAGACACTGCGGACGCCTCAAGAATCAGGACCCTGCGTGCCCGCGATCCCCAGCCATGTGCCCGAGCCGAGCCGTACCGACCCGGCGCTGATCCGCAACTTCTGCATCATCGCGCACATCGACCACGGCAAGTCCACGCTCGCCGACCGGATGCTCCAGCTGACCGGTGTGGTCGAGCAGCGGCAGATGCGCGCCCAGTACCTCGACCGCATGGACATCGAGCGCGAGCGCGGCATCACGATCAAGTCCCAGGCGGTGCGACTGCCGTGGGCCCCGACCACGGGTCCCGACCGGGGCAGCACGCACATCCTCAACATGATCGACACCCCGGGGCACGTCGACTTCACCTACGAGGTGTCGAGGTCGCTCGCCGCGTGCGAGGGGACCATCCTCCTCGTCGACGCCGCCCAGGGCATCGAGGCGCAGACCCTCGCCAACCTGTACCTGGCGATGGAGAACGACCTCACCATCGTCCCCGTG
Source organism: Streptomyces daghestanicus (assembly GCF_020521275.1). NCBI lineage: Bacteria > Bacillati > Actinomycetota > Actinomycetes > Kitasatosporales > Streptomycetaceae > Streptomyces > Streptomyces daghestanicus. The sequence goes on from NZ_BNDX01000016.1 coordinate 707,773, forward strand.
CTGAACAAGATCGACCTGCCGGCCGCGCAGCCCGAGAAGTTCGCCGAGGAGCTGGCCAACCTCATCGGCTGCGACCCGTCCGACGTGCTCAAGGTCTCCGCCAAGACCGGTCTCGGCGTCGAGGCGCTGCTGGACCGGGTGGTCGCCGACGTCCCGGCTCCGGTCGGGGTGGCCGACGCCCCCGCCCGCGCGATGATCTTCGACTCGGTCTATGACTCGTACCGCGGCGTCGTGACGTACGTACGTGTCATCGACGGCCAGCTCAACAAGCGTGAGCGCATCAAGATGATGTCGACCGGCGCGACCCACGAGCTGCTGGAGATCGGGACGAACTCGCCGGAGATGCTCGGCGCCGACGGCCTCGGGGTCGGCGAGGTGGGCTATCTGATCACCGGGGTGAAGGACGTCCGCCAGTCGAAGGTCGGTGACACCGTCACCAGCCAACACAAGGGGGCCACGGAGGCCCTCGGCGGGTACAAGGACCCCAAGCCGATGGTGTTCTCCGGGCTGTACCCGCTGGACGGCTCGGACTACCCGGAGCTGCGCGAGGCGCTGGACAAGCTCCAGCTCAACGACGCGGCCCTGGTCTACGAGCCGGAGACCTCGGCCGCCCTCGGCTTCGGTTTCCGCGTCGGCTTCCTCGGTCTCCTCCACCTGGACGTGATCCGGGAGCGGCTGGAGCGCGAGTTCGGGCTCGACCTGATCGCGACGGCGCCCAACGTCGTCTACCGGGTGGTCATGGAGGACGGCAGCGAGCACACCGTCACCAACCCGAGCGAATTCCCCGAGGGCAAGATCCAGGAGGTGTACGAGCCGGTCGTGCGCGCCACGATCCTGGCGCCGACCGAGTTCATCGGCTCGATCATGGAGCTGTGCCAGAACCGGCGCGGCACCCTGCTCGGCATGGACTACCTCTCCGAGGACCGGGTCGAGATCCGCTACACACTGCCCCTCGCGGAGATCGTCTTCGACTTCTTCGACCAGCTGAAGTCGAAGACCCGCGGCTACGCCTCGCTGGACTACGAGCCCACCGGCGAGCAGACCTCCAGCCTGGTCAAGGTCGACATCCTGCTGCACGGCGACAAGGTGGACGCCTTCTCGGCGATCACCCACAAGGACCAGGCGTACGCGTACGGCGTACGGCTGGTCGCCAAGCTCAAGGAGCTGATCCCGCGGCAGGCGTTCGAGGTGCCGGTGCAGGCGGCCATCGGTTCCCGGGTGATCGCCCGCGAGACCATCCGCGCCATCCGCAAGGACGTCCTCGCCAAGTGCTACGGCGGTGACATCTCCCGCAAGCGCAAGCTGCTGGAGAAGCAGAAGGAAGGCAAGAAGCGGATGAAGATGGTGGGTTCCGTGGAGGTTCCCCAGGAGGCCTTCATCGCCGTCCTCTCCAGTGACGACAGCGCGGCGTCGGGCAAGGGCAAGAAGTAGCCGCGGGAACGGACGGAAGGGGCCCGCCGTGCGAGAGCACGGCGGGCCCCTTCCGCGTCCGGGGGGCCGCCGGCCGTGCGAAGTGACGGGGCGCGGGCTCTTACGTACCGGGCGGTCGGGCCTTACTCTGATCCCCTGCCCGATAGTTACTCGCGAGTTAAACAAGAGAGTCACCAGAGTCAGCCGCACAGAGCCAGCCGCACCGTCGCGGGCCCGGAGGATGTCGTGAGCGACACACAGACACTGATCGAGAACCGTCCGCCCTCCGTGGCGGGCCTCTTCCTGGAGCGCGTGGCGGCCACGCCGGACGCCGAGGCGTACCGCTACCCCGTACCGCCCGCCTCCGGTGTGGGGCCGGACGACTGGAAGTCGCTGACCTGGGCGGCGGCCGCCGAGCGGGTGCACGCCATCGCGGCCGGCCTGATCGAGCTGGGTGTCGAGCCGGAGCAGCGGGTGGCGCTGGCCTCCTCGACCCGGCTGGAGTGGATCCTCGCCGACCTCGGCATCATGTGCGCGGGCGCGGCCACCACCACCGTCTATCCGCAGACCAACGCCGACGAGTCGGCGTACATCCTCTCCGACTCCGAGTCCCGGGTGCTGATCGCGGAGAACGCCGAGCAGCTCGCCAAGGCGCGGACGAAGCGCGCCGAGCTGCCCGACCTCACCCATGTGGTCGTCGTCGACCCGGCCGGTGCCGACGCCGACGAGGACTGGATCCTCACCCTGGACGAGCTGGAGCGCCGGGGCGCGGCCCGCCTGGAGCAGGACCCGGACCTGATCACGAAGCGGGTCGGCGCGCTCACCAAGGACCAGCTCGCCACCCTCATCTACACCTCCGGCACCACCGGCCGCCCCAAGGGCGTGCGGCTGCCGCACGACTGCTGGTCGTACATGGCGAAGGCGATCGCCGCGACCGGGCTGGTGACCCGGGACGACGTGCAGTACCTGTGGCTGCCGCTGGCGCACGTCTTCGGCAAGGTGCTGACCTCCGGGCAGATCGAGGTCGGGCACGTCACCGCCGTCGACGGCCGCGTCGACAAGATCATCGAGAATCTGCCGGTGGTCCGGCCGACGTACATGGCGGCCGTGCCGCGCATCTTCGAGAAGGTCTACAACGGCGTCGCCGCCAAGGCGAAGGCGGGCGGGGCCGCCAAGTACAAGATCTTCCAGTGGGCCGCCGGGGTCGCCCGGGAGTACGCCAGGGTCACCCAGGACAACTTCCGCCGCACCGGCACCGCGAGCGCCCCCTTCGGCCTGTCCGCCAAGCACAAGGCCGCCGACGCCCTGGTCTACGCCAAGATCCGCGAGGCGTTCGGCGGCAACCTGCGCGCCTGCGTCTCCGGCTCGGCCGCCCTCGCCCCCGACATCGGCTACTTCTTCTCCGGCGCCGGCGTGCACATCCTGGAGGGCTACGGCCTCACCGAGACCTCCGCCGCCTCCTTCGTCAACCCCGGTGAGGCGTACCGCACCGGCACGGTCGGCAAGCCGCTGCCCGGCACCGAGGTCCGCATCGCCGACGACGGGGAGATCCTGCTGCGCGGCCCCGGTGTCATGCAGGGCTACCACAAGCTGCCCGAGAAGACCGCCGAGGTGCTGGAGGCGGACGGCTGGTTGCACACCGGGGACATCGGCGAGCTGTCGCCCGACGGCTATCTGCGGATCACCGACCGCAAGAAGGACCTGATCAAGACCTCCGGCGGCAAGTACATCGCGCCCGCCGAGGTCGAGGGCCAGTTCAAGGCGGTCTGCCCGTACGTCTCCAACATCCTCGTGCACGGCGCCGACCGGAACTACTGCACCGCCCTGATCGCCCTCGACGAGGCCGCGCTCATGGAGTGGGCGAAGGAGAACGGCCTGGCGGGCCGCACCTACGCCGAGGTCGTCGCCGCGCCGGCCACGGTGGAGATGGTCGACGGTTACGTCCAGCAGCTCAACACCGGGCTCCAGCGCTGGCAGACCATCAAGAAGTTCCGGCTGCTGCCGCGCGACCTCGACATCGAGCACGGCGAGATCACGCCGAGCCTGAAGCTGAAGCGGCCGGTGGTGGAGCGGGAGTACAAGAACCTGATCGACGAGATGTACGAGGGGACCCGCGAGGCGTAGTCCGGGGGCGCGCGCCGTGACGGTACCGCCCCTCCGTCACCGCGCGCGCCCGCCGCGCGCCACCAGGTCCCGCAGCTCCCGCACCTGCCGGCGCAGCGCCGGGACGTCCGGCGGCGCGGTGCCGTCCAGCTGGGCCTCCAGCCCGGCCAGCCACGCCTCGAACGCCTCCCGGACGGCCCGCTCCCGGGCCAGCACCAGCTCCAGCTGCCGGTTCTTGCGGTGCAGGTCGAGGAAGACACCGACCTTCGCGCGCAGCACCCAGGGGTCGAACGGCTTGGCCAGATAGTCGGCGGCACCGGTGGCGTAGCCGCGGAACGCGTACCCGGGATCGTCGTCCGCGCCGGTCAGGAAGATGATCGGGACGTCTTTGGCCCGGTCGAGCCGGCGGATCTCCGCGGCCGTCTCGAAGCCGTCCATGCCCGGCATCCGCACGTCCAGCAGGACCAGGGCGAACCGGCGGCACTGCAGCGCCCGCAGCGCCTCCTCGCCGGACCGCGCCCGCACCAGCGGCTCGTCCAGGGAGCCCAGCACGGCCTCCAGCGCGATCAGGTTGTCCTCCATGTCGTCGACGAGGAGGATGCCGGCGCGCTCGTCCGTCCTCGCCCCGGCGCTCCCGCCCGTAACCCGTCCCGGCCCGTCGGGACGCACACCTGTAGCACGGTTCTCACTCATCGCGGCCCACTTCGGTGACTCGGCGCGTATGGGCGGGGTCAGTCTGTCACTCTGTCGCCATCGACTGCGGCGTATCCGTACGAACTGCCCGGGGAGCTGTGCATGGGGGCCATTCCGACGCAGCGGGAGACCGCCTCCCGCGCCACCGGGGCGTACGCCCGCCCGTCCGATGCGCCCGCCCAGGTCCGCGCGGCCCTGCCCGGCACCTCCGCCGCGCCGGGAGCCGCCCGGCAACTGGTCCGGGCGGCGCTCACCGAGTGGACCGGGGCGGGACTGCCCGGCACCGAGCGCCTCACCGCCCGGCACGCCGACGACGCCCTGCTGGTCGTCAGCGAGCTGGTCACCAACGCCGTCGTGCACGCCGGCACGGACGTCGAGGTGGTCTTCCGGCTGGAGCCCTGGGGCACGCTCGTCGTCGAGGTCGCCGACCGCCATCCCGCGCGCGCTCCCCGCAGGGGCGACACCGAGCCCGCCGGCGACGCCCCCGAGTACGGCCGCGGCCTGCGGCTCGTCGCCACGCTCTGCGACGCCTGGGGGATCACGTACCGCACCGGCACCAAGACGGTCTGGGCCGGCCTGCCCGCCGAGGGGGACGCGGCCGTCGTCGCCGGGCGGATCGAGGCCCACGCCGAGGAGCGCGCCCGGGAAGGGGACCTGCGGGTCACCGGGATCCTGGGCTCGCTGGGCGCGGCGACGGCCGGCCCGGCCCGGACGGCCGGCCCCGACGCGCCACGGGGCCCCTGGGACTGCGCCGCGCAGTGGGCCCGCCCGGGTACGGCGGTGACACCGGCCGGTGCCGCGGACCCGCCCGCCGGTGCCGCGGATGCGGACGGTCCCCGGGACGCCCGGGACCGTCCGTGGCTGGGCCGCGGCGCCCTGTCCTTCCTCGCCGAGGCGTCCGACCTGCTCGCCGGGCAGCTCGACGAGGACATGATCGCCGCCCTCACCGCGCAGCTCGTCGTCCCCCGCCTCGCCGACTGGTGCGCGGTCTGGCTGGAGGACGAGTCCCTGGGCCGCGCCGACCGGGGCGACGGCGCCACCACGGTCGGCGTCCGCCTGGCCCGCGTCTGGCACGGCGACGAGACCCGCGTCGAGGACCTCCGCCGGGCCCTGGAGAAGGACCCGCCGCGCCCGCCCGACCCCTCGCACTCCGGACCGGCCGCCCACCCCTGGCCGGGCGACGCCCTCGGCCCGCGCGGCGCGTGGGGCGCGGCCCTGGCCTACCGGCTCGTCGCGGCCGGCCGGCCGCTGGGCACCCTGGTCATCGGCCGGGCCGGCGCTCCCCGCGTCCCCGACGGGATCACCGGCCTGGTCGAGGACCTCGGCCGCCGTGTCGCCCTCGCCGTCGGCACCGCCCGTCAGTACGCCCGGCAGGCCACCATCAGTGCCGTCCTCCAGCGCGGCCTGCTGCCCGGCGCGGTCGCCGAGATCCCCGGCATGCGCAGCGCCCTCGTCCACGAACCCCGGGACCGGGGCGGACCCAGCGGCGACTTCTACGACCTCTTCCCGGCCGGCGACGGCCGCTGGTGCTTCGCCGTCGGCGACGTCCAGGGCAAGGGCCCGGAGGCCGCCGTCGTCATCGGCCTGGCCCGGCCCTGGCTGCGGCTGCTGGCCCGCGAGGGCTACGGCGTCGCCGACGTCCTGGACCGCCTCAACCAGCTCCTCCTCGACGACGCCACCGAGGTCGCGGACGCCGCCGCCCGCGCCCTGGTCGGCGGCGGCGGCCGGCCCCTGGCCCCCGGCGAGGGGCCGCAGACCCGCTTCCTCTCCCTGCTCTACGGCGAGCTGGCCCCGTTCGACGGCGGGGTGCGCTGCACCCTCGCCTCCGCCGGCCACCCGCTGCCGCTGCTGCTCACCCCCGGCGGAACGGTCCGCGCGGTCGCCCGCCCGCAGACCCTGCTGGGGGTCGTGGAGGACGAGACGTACACCAGCGAGGAGTTCGACCTGCGGCCCGGGGACAGCCTGCTGTGCGTCACGGACGGCGTCACCGAGCGGCGCGACGGCTCCCGCCAGTTCGACGACGACGACGGTCTCGCCGCCGCGCTCGCGGGCTGCGCGGGCCTGGACGCGCGGCGGATCGCCGAGCGCGTCCGACGGCTGGTGCACGCGTTCGGCGACGGCCCGCCGGAGGACGACCTGGCGCTGCTGGTCCTCCAGGCCGAGTAGCGCGCCCGGTGCGGGACAATGGAGCCCATGCCCTCCGCACTCCCCGACGGCGAACCCGTCCCCGCCGACGGCGCGCTGCCCGCCTCCGCGCTCGCCGGGGCCGCGAGCCGCCCCCTCGGCTTCTACCTCCACGTCCCGTACTGCGCGACCCGCTGCGGCTACTGCGACTTCAACACCTACACCGCCACCGAGCTGCGCGGCACCGGCGGCGTCCTCGCCTCCCGCGACAACTACGCCGGCACCCTCACCGACGAGGTCCGCCTCGCCCGGAAGGTCCTCGGCGACGACCCCCGCGAGGTCCGCACGGTCTTCGTCGGCGGCGGCACCCCCACCCTGCTGGCCGCCGGCGACCTCGTGCGGATGCTGTCCGCGATCCGTGACGAGTTCGGTCTCGCGCCGGACGCGGAGATCACCACCGAGGCCAACCCGGAGTCCGTCGACCCGGCCTACCTCGCCACCCTCCGCGAGGGCGGCTTCAACCGGATCTCCTTCGGCATGCAGAGCGCGCGGCAGCACGTGCTCCGGGTCCTCGACCGCGCCCACACCCCGGGCCGCCCCGAGGCCTGCGTCGCCGAGGCCCGCGCCGCCGGCTTCGACCACGTCAACCTCGACCTGATCTACGGCACCCCCGGCGAGTCCGACGACGACTGGCGGGCCTCCCTGGACGCCGCGCTCGGCGCCGGACCCGACCACGTCAGCGCCTACGCCCTGATCGTCGAGGAGGGCACCCGGCTGGCCCGCCGGGTCCGCCGCGGCGAGATCCCCATGACCGACGACGACGTGCACGCCGACCGGTACCTGATCGCCGACGAGACCCTCGCCGCGGCGGGCTTCGACTGGTACGAGGTGTCCAACTGGGCCACCTCCGACGCCGGGCGCTGCCTGCACAACGAGCTGTACTGGCGCGGCGCCGACTGGTGGGGCGCCGGGCCGGGCGCCCACTCCCACGTGGGCGGCGTGCGCTGGTGGAACGTCAAGCACCCCGGCGCGTACGCGGCGGCGCTGGCGCAGGGGCGCTCCCCGGGCGCCGGGCGCGAGGTCCTCACCGACGAGGACCGGCGGGTCGAGCGCGTCCTGCTGGAGCTGCGCCTGCGCGAGGGCGTGCCCCTGTCCCTCCTCCACGAGGCCGGCCTCGCGGCCTCCCGCCGGGCCCTGTCGGACGGACTCCTCCAGCCGGGGCCGTACGAGGAGGGCCGGGCCGTGCTGACCCTGCGGGGCCGGCTGCTGGCGGACGCGGTGGTGCGGGACCTGGTGGACTGACCCCGCTCTGGGGCCTGTCGTTCGGATCAGGTCGCGGGGAATCGGCTGGGCCTTCCTCGCGCCGGCGAGTGACGACAACGCGGCAGGTGCGCGTGCCAGGCCCCGCGTCCGCGGCGTGATCCGAACGACCGGCCCTAGCCGTCGTCCGCGGGTGCCGTCACGAAGTCGATCAGCTCCTCGACCCGGCCCAGCAGCTCCGGCTCCAGGTCCTTGTACGACCGCACCCGCCCCAGGATGTGCTGCCAGGCCGCGCCCGTGTTCTCGGGCCAGCCCAGGGCCCGGCAGACCCCCGTCTTCCAGTCCTGGCCGCGCGGCACCCGGGGCCAGGCGGCGATGCCCACGGAGGCCGGTTTCACCGCCTCCCAGACGTCGATGTACGGGTGGCCGACGACCAGCGCGTGCTCGCTCGTCACCGCCTGGGCGATCCGCCACTCCTTCGACCCCGGCACCAGGTGGTCCACCAGGACGCCGAGCCGGGCGTCGGGACCGGGCGCGAAGGCGGACACGATCGACGGCAGGTCGTCCACGCCCTCCAGGTACTCGACGACCACCCCCTCGATCCGCAGGTCGTCGCCCCACACCTTCTCGACCAGCTCGGCGTCGTGCCGCCCCTCGACGTAGATCCTCCCGGCGCGGGCCACCCGGGCCCGCGCCCCGGGCACGGCCACCGAACCGGACGCCGTACGGGACGGCCGTACCGGACCCGGTGAGGGCTTGACCAGGGTCACCACCCGGCCCTCCAGCAGGAACCCGCGCGGCTCCAGCGGGAAGACGCGGCGCTTGCCGAAGCGGTCCTCCAGCGTCACGGTGCCCGCCTCGCACCCGGTCACCGCGCCGCAGAACCCGGTGCCGGGCTCCTCGACCACGAGGCCGGGATCGGCCGGCACCTCCGGCGCGGGCTGCGGTTTCTTCCACGGGGGAGTGAGATCGGCGGAGTACTGGCGCATTCTGCCGACGATACGAGGAACGTCCCGGACGCGATCAGCGCGACACGCCGAACCGCGCGGCCAGGGCGTCCCGTTGGGCCCGCACGAACGCCGCGTCCACCACCGCCCCGTGCCCCGGCACGTACAGCGCGTCCTCGCCGCCCAGGCGGAGCAGCCGGTCCAGTGCCGCGGGCCACTGCCCCGGCAGCGCGTCGGGGCCCGCCTGCGGCTCGCCGGACTCCTCCACCAGATCCCCGCAGAAGACGACCTCCGGGCTGCCCGGCACCAGCACCGCCAGGTCGTGCGCGGTGTGCCCCGGCCCCACGTCGGCCAGCAGCACCTGCCGGCCGCCGCCCAGGTCGAGGGTCCGCTCCCCGGACACCGGGTGGCGGACGGCGGTGAGCGCGTCCACCGCCTCCTCCGCGCGCCGCCGGTCCAGCCCGTTGGCCACCGCGTCCGCGCGCAGCGCCTCCCGCCCGGCGCCCAGCGCCGTCTCCGCGCCGGCCGCGCCGAACACCTCCGCGTCCGCGAACGCCGCCGCCCCGAAGACGTGGTCGAAGTGCGGATGGGTCAGCGCGAGATGCGTCACACGGTGACCCGCGAGCGCCTGCGCCTCCGCCCGCAGCCGCGCGCCCTCGCCGAGGCTCGACCCCGCGTCGATCAGCAGCGCGGCCCCCGCGCCGACCACCAGGCCGGCCGTGCAGTCCCACACCGGCAGCCGGTGCCGCCCCACCCCGGCCGCCACCCGCTCCCATCCCAGCTCTTCCCAAGTCACGGTCATGGCGGCGACGCTAGCGGTGCGGACCCCTCGGGGACGGCAGCGCGGGCCCGGCCTTGCCGGGGGCGTACCCCACGGCCGTACACTGGGCCGGGGAAGTCTGGCACTCGCAGTGGTTGAGTGCCAGGAGGGAATCCGGGCAGACGGCTTCTGGAGGTGTGCGCGAATGCTCAGTGAACGCAGGCTCCAGGTGCTGCGCGCCATCGTCCAGGACTACGTCGGCACCGAGGAGCCGGTCGGCTCCAAGGCCCTGACCGAGCGGCACGCCCTGGGCGTCTCCCCGGCGACCGTGCGCAACGACATGGCGGCGCTGGAGGAGGAGGGGTTCATCGCCCAGCCGCACACCAGCGCCGGGCGCATCCCGACCGACAAGGGCTACCGGCTGTTCGTCGACAAGCTCGCCGGGGTCAAGCCGATGACCGGCCCCGAGCGGCGCGCGATCCAGAACTTCCTGGAGGGCGCCGTCGACCTCGACGACGTCGTGGCCCGCACGGTGCGGCTGCTGGCGCAGCTCACCCGGCAGGTCGCCGTGGTGCAGTACCCGTCGCTGACCCGCTCGACCGTGCGCCACGTGGAGCTGCTCTCCCTGGCGCCGGCCCGCCTGATGCTCGTGCTGATCACGGACACCGGGCGGGTGGAGCAGCGGATGGTGGACTGCCCGGCGCCGTTCGGCGAGACCGCGGTGGCGGATCTGCGGGCGCGGCTCAACAGCCGGGTCGCGGGCCGCCGGTTCACGGACGTGCCCACGCTCGTGGAGGACCTCCCGGACGCCTTCGAGGCGGAGGACCGCGGTACGGTCTCGACGGTGCTCTCCACCCTGCTGGAGACCCTGGTCGAGGAGAACGAGGAGCGGCTGATGATCGGCGGCACCGCCAATCTGACCCGCTTCGGCCATGACTTCCCCCTCACGATCCGGCCGGTGCTGGAGGCGCTGGAGGAGCAGGTGGTGCTCCTGAAGCTGCTCGGCGAGGCGAAGGATGCGGGCGTGACCGTGCGAATCGGTCATGAGAACGCCCATGAAGGACTCAACTCCACGTCCGTCGTGTCGGTGGGCTACGGTTCGGGCGGCGAGGCGGTTGCCAAGCTCGGCGTGGTCGGACCGACCCGCATGGACTACCCGGGAACGATGGGAGCGGTACGCGCAGTGGCACGGTACGTCGGACAGATCCTGGCGGAGTCATAGGTGGCCACGGACTACTACGCCGTGCTCGGCGTGCGCCGCGACGCTTCTCAGGACGAGATCAAGAAGGCGTTCCGGAGGCTCGCCCGCGAGCTGCATCCGGACGTCAACCCCGATCCGAAGACCCAGGAGCGGTTCAAGGAGATCAACGCCGCCTACGAGGTGCTGTCGGACCCGCAGAAGAAGCAGGTCTACGACCTCGGCGGCGATCCCTTGTCGCAGAGCGGCGGCGCGGGCGCCGGCGGCTTCGGCGCGGGCGGCTTCGGGAACTTCTCGGACATCATGGACGCCTTCTTCGGCACGGCGTCGCAGCGCGGACCGCGCTCGCGCACCCGCCGCGGCCAGGACGCCATGATCCGCATCGAGGTCGAGCTGGACGAGGCGGCCTTCGGCACGACCAAGGACATCCAGGTCGACACGGCCGTCGTCTGCAACACCTGCAACGGCGAGGGGGCCGCGCCCGGCACGTCGGCGCAGACCTGCGACATGTGCCGCGGCCGCGGTGAGGTGTCGCAGGTCACCCGGTCCTTCCTGGGCCAGGTCATGACCTCCCGGCCCTGCCCCCAGTGCCAGGGCTTCGGCACGGTGGTGCCGACGCCGTGCCCGGAGTGCGCCGGTGACGGCCGCATCCGCTCGCGGCGCACCCTGACGGTGAAGATCCCGGCCGGCGTCGACAACGGCACCCGCATCCAGCTCGCCGGCGAGGGCGAGGTCGGCCCCGGCGGCGGCCCGGCCGGCGACCTGTACGTCGAGATCCACGAGCTGCCGCACTCCCAGTTCCAGCGCCGGGGCGACGACCTGCACTGCACGGTCACCCTGCCGATGACGGCGGCGGCCCTCGGCACCAAGGTGCCGCTGGAGACGCTGGACGGCCTGGAGGAGGTCGACATCCGGCCGGGCACCCAGTCCGGCCAGTCGATCCCGCTGCACGGCCGGGGCGTCACCCACCTGCGCGGCGGCGGCCGGGGCGACCTCATCGTCCACGTCGAGGTGCAGACCCCGTCCAAGCTCGACCCCGACCAGGAGCGCGTGCTGCGCGAACTGGCCAAGCTGCGCGGCGAGGAGCGGCCCCAGGGCCAGTTCCAGCCGGGGCAGCAGGGCCTGTTCTCCCGGCTGAAGGACGCCTTCAACGGCCGCTGAGGCCACCGGCGTCCGGCCGGGGCGGGCGCTCCGCCGCGGCCGGGGGCACGCCCCGGCCGACGGGCCCGTCGCCGCAGGTCGGACGAGGCGGCCGGCGGGCGCCGGGCCCGGGCGCGCGCGGGTGCGGAGCCGCCGGGCGGGCGGATTCGGCGCTGTCCGGGGGACGTGGCACGATGCGGTCATGTCCTCCGCGCTGACCGATCTCTTCCCGTACCCGATCGTGCAGGCCCCCATGGCGGGCGGCGTCTCCGTGCCCCGCCTCGCCGCCGCCGTCTGCGAGGCGGGCGGGCTCGGGTTCCTGGCCGCCGGGTACAAGACGCCCGACGGGATGTACCAGGAGATCAAGCAGCTGCGGAGCCTGACCGGCCGCCCGTTCGGGGTGAACCTCTTCCTGCCGCAGCCGGAGACCGCCGACCCCGCCGCCGTCGGTGTCTACGCCCACCAGCTGGCCGGCGAGGCCGCCTGGTACGAGACGGAACTGGGCGATCCGGACAGCGGCCGGGACGACGGCTACGAGACCAAGCTCGCCGTCCTCCTCGACAACCCCGTACCTGTGGTGTCGTTCCACTTCGGCGTCCCCGCCCGCGAGGTGGTCGACGCCCTGCACCGCGTCGGCACCTTCGTCCTGGTCACCGCCACCACCGCCGAGGAGGCGCGGGCCGTCGAGGAGTGCGGCGCCGACGCGGTGATCGCGCAGGGCGTGGAGGCCGGCGGCCACCAGGGCACCCACCGGGACCTGCCGGAGGCGGACGGCGCCGGGACGGGACTGCTGTCCCTGCTCGCCCAGGTCCGCGAGGCGGTGGGCCTGCCGGTGATCGCCGCCGGCGGCCTGATGAACGGCGGCCAGGTCGCCGCGGTCCTCGCGGCCGGCGCGGGCGCGGCCCAGCTCGGCACCGCCTTCCTCGCCACCCCCGAGTCCGGCGCGCACGCCCTGCACAAGGCGGCGCTGACCAACCCGCTCTTCGTCCGTACGGCGCTGACCCGGGCCTTCTCCGGGCGGCCCGCCCGCGGCCTGGTCAACCGCTTCCTGCGCGAGCACGGCCCGTACGCCCCCGCCGCCTACCCGGACGTCCACCACCTCACCGCGCCGCTGCGCAAGGCCGCGGCCCAGGCGGGTGACGCGCAGGGCCTGGCCCTGTGGGCGGGGCAGGGCCACCGGCTCGCCCGCGACCTGCCCGCCGGACGGCTGGTGGAGGTGCTGGTGGCCGAACTCGCCGCCGCCGGCGCCGCGTTGTCGCGGTACGCGACGGGAGGTGCGGGCCGATGACCGCGCCGGTGTTCGTGGTCGACTCCCTCGACGTCCTGCCCGGCGGGGAGTGTGTCGTGGACGGCCCCGAGGGACGGCACGCCGTCTCCGTCAAGCGGCTGCGCCCCGGCGAGGACGTCGTCCTCACCGACGGGCGCGGACACTGGGCGGACGGCGTCGTCAAGGCCGCCGAGGGCAAGGACCGGCTGGTCGTCACGGGCCTGGAGAGCGTCCACGAGGAGCCCGCGCCCGCGCCCCGGATCACCGTCGTCCAGGCCCTCCCCAAGGGCGACCGCGGCGAACTCGCCGTGGAGACGATGACCGAGGTCGGCGTCGACGCGATCGTGCCGTGGGCCGCGTCCCGCTGCATCACCCAGTGGAAGGGCGACCGCGGCCTGAAGGCCCTCGCCAAGTGGCGGGCCACCGCCCGGGAGGCCGGCAAGCAGTCCCGCCGGGTCCGGTTCCCCGAGGTCGCGGACGCGGCCACGACCCAGCGGGTCGCCGCGCTGCTGGCCGGCGCGGGCTTCGCCGCCGTGCTCCACGAGAGCGGCGACCTCCCGCTGGCCACCGCCGACCTCCCCGCCGAGGGCGAGATCGTCCTGGTCGTCGGCCCCGAGGGCGGCGTCTCCCCGGAGGAGCTGGCCCTCTTCACCCGGGCGGGCGCCCGGCCGTACGTCCTCGGCCCGACCGTGCTGCGCACCTCGACCGCCGGCACGGCCGCCGCCGCCCTGCTGCTGGGCCGCACGGGGCGCTGGGGCTGACCCCGCCGGGGTGGTGCGGAGTGGCCGTATGCGCCCTACCGCCCCGCCCCGGTTCGGTGGCACGCTGACCGGCATGGGGGCAACGAGGCGTATCCGGCAGGGGCGGCGCGGAGTGCTGGCCGCCGGACTGGTCGTGGTGGCCGCCGGCTCCGTCGTGGCCTGCGATCCCACCGCGGGGCTCAACTCCGCGACGGTGGCGTACACCACCGACCAGGTGGTCACCCGCGAACTGGAGCGGCGGGACACCGGAGTGCGGTGGATGACCTGCAACGCGTCCTACGACGAGGGCGCCAGCCCCTCGGCGGGGGAGCGGACCGTCGCGCGGGTCGACTGCGAGGGGCAGACCGACGACGGCGAGGACATCACCGTCGACGGCCACGTCACCCGCGTCGTCGAGGGCGCCTGCGTCCGCGGGGAGCTCACCGCGAAGGTGGACGGCAGGCAGCGGTTCCGGGTCAGCGGGCTGGGGAACTGCGACGCCACCCCCACCCCGCCCGTGAGCGACCCGAGCCGGACCGGACCCCGGCCCACCGTCACCGTGACCGTCACCAGGACCGTCTACTGCCAGGGCCGCCCCGACTGCTGGCCCGAGGGCAAGTGATCCAAACCCCTGTCCGGTGCCGCCGCCGCTGCTTAGGGTGAGGGGGTGACTCAGTCCGCAGCCCCTGCCTACCTCCGGTTCCCGCACCCGCACGGCGAGTTGACCGCCTTCACCGCCGAGGACGACGTGTGGCTCGCGCCCCTCGACGGGGGACGGGCCTGGCGGGTCAGCGCCGACAACACCCCCGTCACCCAGCCGCGTATCTCGCCCGACGGCACCACCGTCGCCTGGACCTCCACCCGGGACGGCGCCCCCGAGGTGCACGTCGCGCCCGTCGACGGCGGCCCGTCCCGGCGCCTGACGTACTGGGGGAGCCTCAGGACACAGGTCCGCGGCTGGCTCCCGGACGGCCGGGTGCTGGCCATCAGCGCCTACGGCCAGGCCAGCCTCCGCCGCACCTGGGCCCGCGCGATCCCGCTGGACGGCGGCCCGGCCGAGACCCTGCCCTACGGCCCGGTCGGCGACGTCGCGCTCGGCCCGCACACCGTGCTGCTCTCCGCCCCGATGGGCCGCGAGGCCGCCTGGTGGAAGCGGTACCGCGGCGGCACGGCCGGCAAGCTGTGGACCGACCGGGACGGCGACGGCGAGTTCGTCCGGCTGCACCAGGACCTCGACGGCAACATCGAGTACCCGTTCTGGGTCGGCGACCGGATCGCGTTCCTCTCCGACCACGAGGGCACCGGCGCGGTGTACTCCTCCCTCGCCGACGGCACCGACCTGCGCCGCCACACGCCCCTCGGGGGCTTCTACGCCCGGCACGCCGCCACCGACGGCACCCGCGTCGTCTACTCCAGCGCCGGTGAGCTGTGGGCGCTGGACGACCTGGACGGCGCCGAACCCCGCCGCCTCGACATCCGGCTCGGCGGCTCCCGCGCCGACCTCCAGCCCTACCCGGTCAACGCCGCCCGCTGGTTCGGCTCCGCCTCCCCCGACCACACCGGCCGGGGCAGCGCCGTCGCCGTGCGCGGCGGCGTGCACTGGGTCACCCACCGCTCCGGACCCGCCCGCGCGCTGGCCGCCACCCCCGGCGTCCGCGCCCGGCTGCCGCGCGCCTTCCGCGCCGACGGCGAGCAGTGGGTGGTGTGGGTGACCGACGCCGAGGGCGAGGACGCCCTGGAGTTCGCGCCCGCCACCGGCCTGCTCCCCGGCGCCACCCCGCGCCGCCTCGCCGCCGGGCGGCTCGGCCGGGTCCTGGGCCTCGCGATGGCCCCCGACGGCAGCAAGGCCGCCGTCGCCTCCCACGACGGCCGCGTCCTGCTCGTGGAGCGCGCCACCGGCGAGGTCCGCGAGGTCGACCGCAGCGAGGACGGCGACGCCTCCGGCCTGGTCTTCTCCCCCGACTCCGGCTGGCTGGCCTGGTCCCACCCCGGCCCCCGCCCGCTGTCCCAGCTCAGACTCGCCAACACCACCGACCTCACCGTCACCGAGGCGACCCCGCTGCGCTTCCAGGACTACGCCCCCGCCTTCACCCTCGACGGCAAGCACCTGGCGTTCCTCTCCACCCGCTCCTTCGACCCCGTCTACGACGAGCACGTCTTCGACCTGGGCTTCGTCGAGGGCACCCGGCCGCACCTGATCACGCTGGCCGCGACCACCCCCTCGCCGTTCGGTCCGCAGCGCCACGGCCGCCCCTTCGACTCCTCCGACAAGGAGGGCACCCCGGACAGCGAGGGCGCCCCCACCACCCGCGTCGACCTCGAAGGACTCGCCGACCGGATCGTGCCCTTCCCGGTCGAGGCCGCCCGCTACTCCGGGCTGCGCGCCGCCAAGGACGGCGTGCTGTGGCTGCGCCACCCCGTCACCGGCGTCCTCGGCGCCTCCCGGGCCACCCCCGACGACTCCGACCCGGGCCCCCGGCTGGAGCGCTACGACCTCGCCCAGCAGCGCGTCGAGCACCTCGCTCCGGACGCCGACCGGTTCACCGTCAGCGGCGACGGCAAACGCGTCCTGCTGTGGACCGACGGCCGCCTCAAGGTCGTCCCCAGCGACCGCCGCGCCTCGAACGACGACGACAGCGACACCAACATCACCGTCGACCTCTCCCGCGTCCTGCAGACCGTCGACCCGGCGGCCGAGTGGCGGCAGATGTACGAGGAGACCGGCCGGGTCATGCGGGACCACTTCTGGCGGCCCGACATGAACGGTGTCGACTGGGACGGCGTGCTCGACCGCTACCGGCCCGTCCTTGACCGCGTCGCCACCCACGACGACCTGGTCGACCTCCTCTGGGAGGTGCAGGGCGAACTGGGCACCTCGCACGCCTACGTCGTCCCGCCCGGCGGCCACGGCCACGGCGCCCGGCAGGGCCTGCTCGGCGCCGACCTGTCCCGGCACGAGGACGGCTCCTGGCGCGTCGACCGGGTGCTGCCCTCGGAGACCTCCGACCCGCTCGCCCGCTCCCCGCTCGCCGCCCCCGGCGTCGCCGTCCGCGCCGGGGACGCGGTCGTCGCGGTCGCCGGCCGCCCCGTCGACCCGGTGGCCGGACCCGGCCCGCTCCTCGTCGGCACCGCCGGCAAACCGGTCGAGCTGACCGTCCTGCCCGCCGGCGGCGGCGAGGCCCGGCACGTGGTCGTCGTCCCCGTCGCCGACGAGGAGCCGCTGCGCTACCACGCCTGGGTCGCCGACCGCCGGGCCCGCGTCCACGAGCTGTCCGGCGGCCGGCTCGGCTACCTCCACGTCCCCGACATGCAGGCCCCCGGCTGGGCGCAGATCCACCGGGACCTCGCCGTCGAGGTCGCTCGGGAGGGCCTGGTCGTCGACGTCCGCGAGAACCGCGGCGGGCACACCTCCCAACTCGTCGTGGAGAAACTGGCCCGCCGGATCGTCGGCTGGGGCGTGCCGCGCGGCATGCGGCCGTACAGCTACCCGCAGGACGCCCCGCGCGGCCCGGTCGTCGCCGTCGCCAACGAGTTCTCCGGCTCCGACGGCGACATCGTCAACGCCGCGTTCAGGGCCCTCGGCCTCGGCCCCGTCGTCGGCACCCGCACCTGGGGCGGCGTCATCGGCATCGACAGCCGCTACCGCCTGGTCGACGGCACCCTGGTCACGCAGCCGAAGTACGCCTTCTGGCTGGAGGGCTACGAGTGGGGCGTGGAGAACCACGGCGTCGACCCGGACGTGGAGGTCGAGCAGCGCCCCCAGGACCACGCGGCGGGCCGCGACCCCCAGCTGGAGGAGGCGGTACGCGTCGCCCTTGAGGCGCTGGAGGCCGTACCCGCGAAAACGCCGCCGGGATCGCCCACCTAGTCTCTCCCGGTCGAGTTCGCCCAGGGACCTCTTGGACTCCTCGGCGCGGTGCCGGGAGCCCGGTCACCTTGCCGGTGGCCATTTCCAGCGTGGTGGTCCCGGCACGCACGTGGTCATGGGTGATCCGCTGCGGGACGCCGGACACCGTCGGCGGCACCGGCTGCTGAACGGAGTTCCTGGCGCAGAGGACCAGGGGCGCGAGGCCGTGTCCATGTGCGGCTCCGCCGGGTGGGCGCGACCGGCCACAACGGACTCGCGCTCGGCGACGATACGCTTACGACCACCACCTGACGCGCCGGAAGGAGACCCGCACATGCCAGGGGACCCCCAGGAAGACTGCCTCTTCTGCAAGATCGTCGCCGGCCGGATCCCGGCCACGGTCGTCCGCGAGACGGAGACCACCGTCGCCTTCCGCGACATCAACCCCCAGGCCCCGACCCACGTCCTGGTCATCCCCAAGGCCCACTACAAGGACGCCGCCGCCCTCGCCGCCGGCGCCCCGGAGCTGGCCGCGGACGTACTCCGCGAGACCCAGGCCGTCGCCGACGAGGAGAAGCTCGACAGCTACCGCATCGTCTTCAACACCGGCCCCGGCGCCGGCCAGACCGTCTGGCACACCCACGCCCACGTCCTCGGTGGCCGCGGCCTCCAGTGGCCCCCCGGATAACCCGCGGCCGATGTCCGTACGTGAACTGGTGATCCTCGGCACCGCCAGCCAGGTCCCCACCCGCCACCGCAACCACAACGGCTACCTGCTCCGCTGGGACGGCGAGGGCATCCTGTTCGACCCCGGCGAGGGCACGCAGCGCCAGATGCTCCGCGCCGGGGTCGCCGCGCACGACCTGAACCGGATCTGCGTCACCCATTTCCACGGGGACCACAGCCTGGGCCTGGCCGGCGTCATCCAGCGGATCAACCTCGACCGCGTCCCGCACGAGGTCACCGCCCACTACCCTCGCTCCGGGCAGCGCTTCTTCGACCGCCTCCGGTACGCCACCGCCTACCGCGAGACGGTCACCCTCACCGAGGCCCCGGTCGACACCGACGGCGCCCTCGCCCGCACCCCCGGCTACACCCTCGACGCCCGCCGCCTCTCCCACCCCGTCGAGTCCTACGGCTACCGCCTCACCGAACCCGACGGCCGCCGCATGCTGCCCGACCGGCTCGCCGCGCACGGCATCAAGGGCCCCGACGTCGGCCGCATCCAGCGCGAGGGCGTGCTGAACGGCGTCCCGCTGGACGAGGTCAGCGAGGTCCGCCGCGGCCAGCGGTTCGCGTTCGTCATGGACACCCGGCTCTGTGACGGGGTGCACGCGCTCGCCGAGGGCTGCGACCTGCTCGTCATCGAGTCGACCTTCCTGGACGAGGACGAGGCCCTCGCCGTCGAGCACGGCCACCTCACCGCCGGCCAGGCGGCCCGCGCGGCCCGCGACGCCGGCGTCCGCCACCTCGTCCTCACCCACTTCAGCCAGCGCTACTCCGAACCCGAGGAATTCGAACGGCAGGCGCGGGCCGCCGGTTACGAGGGCGAGCTGACCGTGGCCCGCGACCTGCTCCGGGTACCGGTTCCGAAACGTCGGTGATGTCCCCGTACCATGCACTGATGCCCCTGCCCAAAGCTGAACTCCACCTGCACATCGAAGGCACCCTGGAGCCGGAGCTGGCCTTCGAGCTGGCCGCCCGCAACGGGGTCGCGCTGCGCTACCCGGACACCGAGGCCCTGCGCCAGGCGTACCGCTTCGCCGACCTCCAGTCCTTCCTGAACCTGTACTACGAGCTGATGGCGGTCCTGCGCACCGAGCGCGACTTCGAGGACCTCGCCAACGCCTACCTCGCCCGCGCCGCCGCGCAGGGCGTCCGGCACGCGGAGATCTTCTTCGACCCGCAGGCGCACATCGCCCGGGGCGTCAGCATGGGCACGGTCGTCGAGGGGCTGTGGCGGGCGCTGGAGAAGAGCCGGCAGAACCACGGCGTCTCCACCCGGCTGATCCTCTGCTTCCTGCGCGACGAGTCCGCCGACTCGGCGCTGACCACGCTGGAGGCGGCCCGGCCCCACCTGGACCGGATCACCGGGATCGGCCTGGACTCCGCCGAGGCCGGGCACCCGCCGGCCAAGTTCCGCGAGGTGTACCGCGCCGCCGCCGACCTCGGCCTGCACCGGGTCGCGCACGCCGGTGAGGAGGGCCCGCCCGCGTACATCACCGAGGCCCTGGACGTCCTCGGCGTCGAGCGGATCGATCACGGCCTGCGCTGCGCGGAGGACCCGGCCCTGGTGGAGCGCCTGGTGCGGGACCGCGTACCGCTCACCCTCTGCCCGCTCTCCAACGTCCGGCTGCGCGCCGTGGACTCTCTCGCCGACCACCCGCTGCCCGCCCTGCTCGACGCGGGCCTCATGTGCACGGTCAACTCCGACGACCCGGCCTACTTCGGCGGCTACGCGGGCGACAATTTCGACGCCGTACGGGACACCCTCGGCCTCGGCGAGGACCGGCTGCGGGAGCTGGCCCGCAACTCCTTCCTCGCCTCCTTCCTGGAGGACGACGAGGAGCTGCGGGCCGCGTACCTCGCCGAGGTGGAGGCGTACGTCTTCCCCTAGGCCTGTCGTTCGGATCACGCCGCGGACGCGGGGCCTGGTGCGCGCACCTGCCGCGTTGCACGCACCAGGCCCCGCTCACCAGGGAGAGGAAGACGCAGCCGATTCCCCGCGACCTGATCCGAACGACAGGCCCCAGAGGCGCCCGCTCAGAGCGCCCCGGGCGCCGTGCCGTAGGCGTCCTGGTCGGGTACGGCGGGGGCCTCCACGGCGATCTCCACGACCGGCTGCTCGTGGGCGCCGACCTCCGGGACCGCGCCACTGGGCGTGCCCGTCTGCGCGGCGACCACGGCCGCCGCGTGCCCGCCCCGGCGGCGGACCGCGCCCGGCAGCAGCGGACGCCCGCCGGTGTGCACGGCGACGGCCGTCATCGGCGCCGCCACCAGCAGCAGCCCCGCGCCGAGCACCAGGCCCATGCCGCCGAACCCGGCCTGTGCGGAGAGCACGCTGCCGGTCAGTGGCCCGGCCGCCGTCCCCAGCGAGGACGCCGAGCCGACCAGCACCGCCCACCGGCCGCGCGGGTCGAGCGAGGCGGCGAGACCGATCAGGTACGACAGGACCACCGGGTACAGCGCGTTCCAGGCGATCTCCCCGGCGGTGAAGGAGGCGGGGCCGGTCGCGGACGCGGTCAGCGCGATGCACCCGGCGATCAGCACGGTCCCGGCGCCGACCGGCACCGCCCGTCCCAGCCGGGCCCCGAGCGCCCCGGCGGCGAGCACCCCGACCAGGCCGGCGCCGAGCGCGGCCGCGAGCACCGCGCCGAGCGCGGTCTCGCCGAGCCCCGCCTGCTCCAGG
This sequence comes from Streptomyces daghestanicus, assembly GCF_020521275.1. Lineage (NCBI taxonomy): Bacteria > Bacillati > Actinomycetota > Actinomycetes > Kitasatosporales > Streptomycetaceae > Streptomyces > Streptomyces daghestanicus. Next base: position 728,671 of record NZ_BNDX01000016.1, read on the forward strand.
CCGATCCGGCCGCTGACGCCCCACAGGGAGTTCTGCGCGAGCGACCAGCAGACCATCGCGGCGGCCAGCACCAGCCCGGAGCGACGGTGCGGGGCCGGCGCCCGGTCATGACCGGCCGTCACGTCCCTGGTCGGGCCGGGCAGCCGGCCGGTCAGCGGCCACACGGCGAGCGCGGTCAGTGCGATCGCGGCCAGCGGCAGCCCGTGCCCGGACCCCAGGTGCGGCACGGTCAGATAGACGGCGGCGGCCAGCGCCGACACGGACAACAGCCCGAGCGTCGAGGCCCGGTGAGGGTCACGTTCGGCGGCGATCCGGGTGGCGGCGACCGTCGTCGCCGTACCCGAGCCGAAGCCGCCGACGACCGCGCCGGCCACCACGGCGGGGACGGAACCGGTGAGGGCGGCGGTGCCGTAGCCGAGGACCGCGAGCGCGAGGCCCAGCCGGGCCAGGCCCCGGGCGCCGACGCGTTCGACGCGGGAGGCGAGCAGGAAGCCGGCGGTCGCGGAGCTGAGCAGCAGCGCGCTGCCGACCGCGCCCGCCTGCGTGGCGGTCAGCGGCAGTCCGGAGTCGAGCCGGCCGACGGTGGTGGGCAGCAGGTACGGGGCGAGGTACCCGGCCGTGAACAGGGCGACGAGGGGCCAGGGGGTGGTGCGGGCGAACACGGGCGTTCCCAGGGCGTGCGAAAGGAAGCGGGCAGAAAGGCGTCAAGAAGACGACAAGAAGGCGTCAGAACGACAAGAAAGGGGGGCAGCGGCCGTCGACGGACGGTGACGTGCGGCCAATTTGTATCAAGCGTGAGGAGCCTCCAGCCAAGGCGGGGGATGTGTTGTGGATCACTATCCGGTTTGGCTGCTCGGTTACCGGGTAAAAGTGTGCGCCCGCGCATGCGAGGAGCGTGCGTTCGCGCAGGCCGGGAAGGGGAGTTCCACCGGCCGTTCGGCCGACCCCGGCCCGCCGCCCCGGCACCGTGAACGCCCCCGCTCCCCGCCCGCCAGGCCCGCCGCCCGCGCGCGGTGGACGGGCTGTCGGTGCGGTGGTGCACACTGGCCAGCATTCGCAGAATGTCGTGATCCGCACCACGTCAGGGAGCACCACCGTGACCGCGTCCTTCGCGTCTTCCGGGACGGACCCTTCCGAGGAGCCTTTGGGAAAGGGACACCACCGCCACCCCGGGGCCGACCCCCTGGCCGCCCTGCGCGCCCCCGGCGACCCGCCCGTGGACGTCTACCTCACCGGCACCGTCTTCCTCGACATCGTCTTCACCGGCCTCGACTCCGCCCCGGTGCGCGGCACCGAGTCCTGGGCGCGCGGCATGGGATCGAGCCCCGGCGGCGTCGCCAACATGGCCACCGCCCTCGCCCGCCTCGGTCTGCGCACCTCACTCGCCGCCGCCTTCGGCGACGACCACTACGGCGACTACTGCTGGGACGCCCTCGAACAGGGCGAGGGCATCGACCTGACCCCCTCCCGCACCGTGCCCGGCTGGCACTCGCCGGTCACCGTCTCCATGGCCTACGAGGGCGAACGCACCATGGTCTCGCACGGCCACGAGGCCCCCGCCGGGCAGCGGCCCGCCCCCGGCTGCCCGCCGCACGCCCGCGCCGCCGTCGCCTCCCTCACCCCCGGCGTGAGCGCCCCCTGGATCGCCCGCGCCGCCGCGCACGGCACCCGGGTCTTCGCCGACGTCGGCTGGGACGACACCGGCGCCTGGGACCTGGCCGCCCTGCCCGACCTCGCGCACTGCGAGGCGTTCCTGCCCAACGCGCAGGAGGCGATGCGCTACACCCGCACCGACTGCCCGCGCGCCGCCGCCCACGCCCTGACCGAGCACGTGCCGCTCGCCGTGGTCACCCTCGGCGCGGACGGCGCCTACGCCGTGGACCGGCGCACCGGGGAGACCGCCGAGGTCCCCGCCATCGCCGTGGAGGCCCTGGACCCGACCGGCGCCGGGGACGTCTTCGTCGCCGGGTTCGTCACCGGCACCCTGGCCGGCTGGCCGCTGGCCGACCGGCTGGCCTTCGCCGGGCTGACCGCCGCGCTCTCCGTGCAGGAGTTCGGCGGCTCGCTCTCCGCGCCCGGCTGGTCCGAGGTGGCGGCCTGGTGGCGCGAGGTCCAGTCCCTCGACGACCAGGACCCGGCCGCCCTCACCAGGTACGCCTTCCTGGCCGGCCTGGTGCCCGGCGACGCGGCCCGCCCCTGGCCGCTGCGCCGCGCGGTCCCGACGATCGGCTTCCGCACACCGCAGTGACCGGCGCGCCACGGCTGCCGCGCCCGACGACGGCGGTCCGCGCAGGACGGCGGTCCGCGCAGGACGGCGGTCCGCGCAGGACGGCGGTCCGCGCAGGACGGCGATCCGCGACGGCGGTGATCGGCCACGGCGGCGAGGTGATCGGCCACGGCGGCGATGCGAAAACTCTTACGGCGTTGTCGGCGCGCCGTCGTACCCTGGAACACGCGAGGCCGCTCCCGACAGGGCGGCCGTGACGAGGAGGAACCGCAGGCCTTCAGCGCCGGCCCATGACTCAGACACCCACAGCTCACACCCCCGCGCAGGGACAGGCACGGGCACGGTTCACCGTCCCCGCCCAGCACCCCATGGTGACCGTCCTGGGGTCGGGCGACTCCCTGCTGCGCGTGATCGAGAGGGCCTTCCCGGCGGCCGACATCCACGTCCGGGGCAATGAGATCAGCGCGACGGGCGACCCGGCGGACGTCGGGCTCATCCAGCGCGTGTTCGACGAGATGATGCTGGTGCTCCGCACCGGACAGCCGATGACGGAGGACGCAGTGGAACGCTCGATCGCCATGCTCAAGGCGAGCGAGAACGGGGAGAGCGACGGCCAGGAGACCCCGGCCGAGGTGCTCACGCAGAACATCCTGTCCTCGCGTGGCCGCACCATCCGTCCCAAGACGCTCAACCAGAAGCGGTACGTCGACGCCATCGACCGGCACACCATCGTCTTCGGCATCGGCCCCGCCGGCACCGGCAAGACCTACCTGGCCATGGCCAAGGCCGTCCAGGCCCTCCAGTCCAAGCAGGTCAACCGCATCATCCTGACCCGCCCCGCGGTCGAGGCCGGCGAGCGCCTGGGCTTCCTGCCCGGCACCCTCTACGAGAAGATCGACCCCTACCTGCGCCCGCTCTACGACGCCCTGCACGACATGATCGACCCGGACTCGATCCCCCGGCTCATGGCGGCCGGCACGATCGAGGTGGCGCCGCTGGCGTACATGCGCGGCCGTACGCTCAATGACGCCTTCATCATCCTGGACGAGGCGCAGAACACCAGCCCCGAGCAGATGAAGATGTTCCTCACCCGGCTCGGCTTCGACTCCAAGATCGTGATCACGGGTGACGTCACCCAGGTCGACCTGCCCGGCGGCACCAAGTCCGGGCTGCGGCAGGTGCAGGACATCCTGGACGGCGTGGACGACGTGCACTTCTCCCGGCTCTCCTCCCAGGACGTCGTACGGCACCGGCTGGTGGGCCGTATCGTCGACGCCTACGAGAAGTACGACAGCGACCACGGCACCGAGAACGGCACGCACAAGCCGCGCGCCGGCGCCAAGGGCACCAAGGGGAAGTAGACCAGCACGACCATGTCGATCGACGTCAACAACGAGTCCGGAACCGAGGTCGACGAGCAGGCGATCCTCGACATCGCCCGCTACGCGCTCGCGCGGATGCGCATCCACCCGCTCTCCGAGCTCTCGGTGATCGTCGTGGACGCCGACGCCATGGAGCAGCTGCACATCCAGTGGATGGACCTTCCCGGCCCCACCGATGTCATGTCGTTCCCCATGGACGAGCTGCGTCCGCCGTCCAAGGACGACGACGAGCCGCCGCAGGGCCTCCTCGGTGACATCGTGCTCTGCCCCGAGGTCGCCGAGAAGCAGGGCAAGGAGGCCGAGACCGGGCACACCATGGACGAGGAGCTGCAACTGCTCACCGTCCACGGTGTGCTGCACCTGCTCGGCTACGACCACGAGGAACCGGACGAGAAGGCCGAGATGTTCGGCCTCCAGGCGGCCATCGTGGACGGCTGGCGCGCGGAGAAGGGCCTGACCGGCCCGTCCCCGGCCCCGACCGTCTCATGAGCTTCCCCCTCGTCGCCGGCGCGGTCGCCCTGGTCGTCGTCGCCTGGCTCGCCGCCAGCGCGGAGGCCGGACTGGCCCGCGTCTCCAGCTTCCGTGCCGAGGAGGCCGTACGCTCCGGGCGGCGCGGCAGCGCGGGGCTCGCCCAGGTCGCCGCCGACCCGACGCGCTACCTCAACGTGGCGCTGCTGGTGCGCGTCGCCTGCGAGATGGCCGCCGCCGCGCTGATCACCTACGGCTGCCTCAACGAGTTCAGCAACACCACCGAGGCGCTGCTCATCGCCATCGCCGTCATGGTGCTGGTCTCGTACGTCGCCGTCGGGGTCTCCCCGCGCACCATCGGCCGCCAGCACCCGCTGAACATGGCGACGGCGGCGGCGTACGTCCTGGTGCCGCTGGCCCGGATCATGGGCCCGATCCCGTCGCTGCTGATCCTCATCGGCAACGCGCTCACCCCCGGCAAGGGCTTCCGGCGCGGCCCGTTCGCCTCCGAGGCCGAGCTGCGCGCGCTGGTCGACCTCGCGGAGAAGGAGTCGCTGATCGAGGCCGAGGAGCGCCGCATGGTGCACTCGGTCTTCGAGCTGGGCGACACCCTCGTCCGGGAGGTCATGGTCCCGCGCACCGACCTCGTCGTCATCGAGCGGTACAAGACCATCCGCCAGGCGCTCACCCTCGCCCTGCGCTCCGGTTTCTCCCGCATACCGGTGACCGGCGACAGCGAGGACGACATCGTCGGCATCGTGTACCTGAAGGACCTGGCCCGCAAGACGCACATCAGCCGGGACGCGGAGAGCGAGCTGGTGTCGTCGGCGATGCGCCCGGCGTACTTCGTGCCCGACACCAAGAACGCCGGTGACCTGCTGCGGGACATGCAGAAGGACCGCAACCACGTCGCCGTCGTCATCGACGAGTACGGCGGTACCGCCGGCATCGTCACCATCGAGGACATCCTGGAGGAGATCGTCGGCGAGATCACCGACGAGTACGACCGCGAACTCCCGCCGGTCCAGGAACTCGGCGCGGACCGCTACCGGGTCACCGCCCGACTCGACATCGGCGACCTGGGCGAGCTGTACGGCCTGGAGGCATTCGACGACGAGGACGTGGAAACCGTCGGCGGCCTGCTGGCCAAGGCCCTCGGCCGGGTCCCGATCGCCGGTGCCTCCGCCGTGGTCGACCTGCCCGACGGCCGTGCGCTGCGGCTGACCGCGGAGGCCGCCGCCGGGCGTCGCAACAAGATCGTGACGGTGCTCGCGGAGCCCACCGAGGACCCCGGGGAGAAGGAGCCGGAGTGAACCCGCGGGAACTGCGGGCGTTCTGCCTTGCCTTCGACGAGGCCGTGGAGGACTTCCCGTTCGGCCCGGAGTTCTCCGTCTTCAAGGTGCTGGGCAAGATGTTCGCGCTGACGGCCCTGGACGCGCGTCCGCTCACCGTCAACCTCAAGTGCGACCCCGACGACGCGGTCCGCCTGCGCGCCGGGCACCCGGACCTGATCGTCCCCGGCTGGCACATGAACAAGCGGCACTGGAACACGGTGACGGCCGACGGCGGCCTTCCCGACCGCCTGGTCCGCGAGTTGGTCGAGGACTCCTACGACCTGGTCGTCGCCGGTCTGCCGCGCGCCGAGCGGCTCCGCCTGGACCGCCCCTGAACGGCGGCCGGGCGGGCTTTCGTATGCTCGGCTCATGACCGACACCGGCGCCCTCGCCCCCGAGGACAAGAAGATCGTCACCCTGGCCCGTTCCGCGCGGGCCCGCAACCAGGTGCCCGAGGGCGCCGCCGTGCGGGACGAGACCGGCCGCACGTATGTCGCCGGGACCGTCGCCCTGGAGTCCCTGCGGCTCAGCGCGCTGCGCACGGCGGTGGCGATGGCGGTGGCCTCCGGCGCGACCTCGCTGGAGGCGGCGGCCGTGGTGACCGGCGCGGACTCCGTCTCCGACGAGGACCGGGCGGCCGTACGGGACCTGGGCGGCCCCGGGACGCCGGTGCTGCTGGCCGGTCCCGACGGCGAGGTCCGGGAGACCGTCACCGCCGGGTGAGGCGGGGGGCTTCCCGGTCCGTGTGCGGGGTCCGCGGCCCAGCGGCTGGCGGGACGCGGATGCGCCTGTCGGGGACACGCCAGAGTGCTGGTACGGCGGTGCCTTCCGGATCAGGGACAATGGGCGCCATGAGCGTTCGCAGTCAGTCGTCCGAGCCGTCGGAAACATCAGAAGCCGCCCACCGGGCGGGCTTCGCCTGCTTCGTGGGCCGCCCCAACGCGGGCAAGTCCACCCTCACGAACGCTCTGGTCGGGCAGAAGGTGGCGATCACCTCCAACCGCCCGCAGACGACCCGGCACACCGTACGGGGCATCGTGCACCGCCCGGACGCCCAGCTGATCCTGGTCGACACCCCGGGCCTGCACAAGCCGCGCACCCTGCTGGGCGAGCGGCTCAACGACGTGGTGCGCACCACCTGGGCCGAGGTCGACGTGATCGGCTTCTGCCTGCCGGCCAACGAGAAGCTCGGCCCCGGCGACCGGTTCATCGCCAAGGAACTCGCCGGGATCAAGAAGACCCCGAAGGTCGCCGTCGTCACCAAGACCGACCTGGTCGACGCGAAGACCCTCGCCGAACAGCTCATCGCCGTCGACCAGCTCGGGCAGGAGCTGGGCATCACCTGGGCCGAGATCGTCCCGGTCTCGGCCACCGCCGGCCAGCAGGTCGGCCTCCTGGCCGACCTCCTCGTCCCGCTGCTCCCCGAGGGCCCCGCCCTCTACCCGGAGGGCGACCTCACCGACGAGCCCGAGCAGGTCATGGTCGCCGAGCTGATCCGGGAGGCCGCGCTGGAGGGCGTGCGCGACGAGCTGCCGCACTCCATCGCCGTCGTCGTGGAGGAGATGCTGCCCCGCGAGGACCGCCCCGCCGACCGGCCGCTCCTCGACATCCACGCCAATGTGTTCATCGAGCGCCCCAGCCAGAAGGGCATCATCATCGGCCCCAAGGGCAAGCGCCTGAAGGACGTCGGCATCAAGTCCCGGCAGCAGATCGAGGCGCTGCTGGGCACGCCGGTCTTCCTCGACCTGCACGTGAAGGTGGCGAAGGACTGGCAGCGGGACCCGAAGCAGCTCCGGCGGCTCGGGTTCTGACCCTCAGCGCTGCGCGGCGAGCATCTCCCGGAACCACGCGTACGACGCCTTCGGGGTGCGCCGCTGCGTCGTGAAGTCGACGTGGACCAGGCCGAAGCGGTGGGCGTACCCCTCCGCCCACTCGAAGTTGTCCAGCAGCGACCACACGAAGTAGCCGCGTACGTCCACCCCCGCCGTCAACGCCTCGTGCAGGGCGCGGAGATGGCCGTCCAGGTAGGTGATGCGGTCCTGGTCGTCGAGGCCGTCGTAGGCGCAGCCGTTCTCGGTGATCACGATCGGCGGGAGCCGGTCGCCGTAGCGGGCCCGGAAACCGGTGAGCAGCTCCGTCAGCGCCTCGGGGTCGACGGGCCAGCCGGAGTCCGTCACCGGCCGGCCCTCGGTCTCCCGCACGGAGAAGGGGAGCCCGGCGGGCAGCGGCACCCCGCCGAAGTCGCCCGGGGCGTCCGAGGGGGCGCCCACCCGCGCCGGCGCGTAGAAGTTCACGCCGTAGAAGTCCAGGGGCTCCGCGATCACGTCCAGGTCGGCCGCCACGTTCCCCGGCATCAGTTCGCCGATGCCCTCCGGGTACCGGCCCAGCAGCGGCGGGTCGGCGAACGTCCGGTTCAGCAGCACGTCGTAGAAGTCCGCCGCCTCCCGGTCGGCGAGGGCGTCGGAGGCCGGCCGGACCGGGCCGTGGGAGTTGGCGATGCCGATCTCCGTCGCGCCGGCCGCGCGCAGCGCCCGTACCGCCAGGCCGTGCGCGAGCAGTTGGTGGTGGGCCACCGGCAGCGCGTCGAACAGCAGCCGCTCGCCCGGCGCGTGCACGCCCAGCGCGTGGCCGAGCAGGGTGTGCTCGGCCGGTTCGTTGAGCGTGATCCAGGTCGGCACCCGGTCCCCGAGCCGCGCCGCGACCCGCTCGGCGTGCGCCGCGAACCGGGACGCCGTGTCCCGCTCCCGCCAGTCCAGTTCCACCGGCAGGTCCCAGTGGAAGAGCGTCGGCACCGGGCGGACGCCCGCCGCGCACAGCTCGTCGACCAGGCGGTCGTAGAAGCCGAGGCCGCCGGGGGAGTCCGCCCGCGGCCAGGACACCGAGAAGCGGTAGGCGTCCACGCCGAGTCCGGCCAGCAGCGCGACGTCCTCCCGGTAGCGGCGCACGTGGTCGCAGGCCACCGCCGCCGTCGAGCCGTCCCTGATCCGGCCCGGCCGGTCCGTGAACGCGTCCCACACGGACCGCCCGCGCGTCTCGACGGCGCCCTCGATCTGGTGCGCCGAGGTCGACACGCCCCACAGGAAGCCGGCCGGGAACGGGGGTAACGGGTTCGCCTCGGTCGCCATGCGCGGATCATCCGCACCGGCCCCGGCTCACGTCAACCGCTACGACCCCTCTTTCAGTACCCGGGAGACCAGCCGCCGCTGCTCCTCGGTCAGCCGGGGGTCGGCGGCGTACACCGTCCTCCCGTCCACGGTGATCCGGTAGGCAAACCCGTCCGGGACCCCGGCCGGCGGGGCGCTCCGCCCGCCGGCGACCGCCCGCTCCGCGAGGGCGTGCCACTCGGCGGCGTCGGGGCGGCCCGCCGTGTCGACCTCCGCGTGGCGCTCGATGCCCGCGAAGCCTCCTGTGCGCCTGACTCGAATACGCATGGTCCGTGTCTAGTACGTCCGCGCCCGGTAGGGAACCGTCCCCCGCCCCGGACCTACGCGGCCTCCACCCCCACCTGTTCCCAGGCCTTGCCGACCGCGTCCAGCTCGTCGCCGTCGCCGTAGCGCTCGCGTGCCGCCTTCAGGGTCAGCCGGGCGAACTCCGCGAAGTCCGCGCTCTGGGTCAGCTCGCCGCCGGTCAGCGTGTCGTACCAGACCTGCCCGGCGCGCTCCCATGCCTTGCCGCCCAGTGCCTCGGCGAAGAGGTAGAAGGCGTGGTTGGGGATGCCGGAGTTGATGTGCACGCCGCCGTTGTCCTGGCCGGTGCGGACGTAGTCGTCCATCGTCGCGGGCTGCGGGTCCTTGCCGAGGACGTCGTCGTCGTAGGCGGTGCCCGGTTCCCTCAGGGAGCGCAGCGCCGTGCCGGTGACGTCCGGGCCGAGCAGGCCCTCGCCGATCAGCCAGTCGGCCTGCTCGGCGGTCTGGTTCTTGGAGTACTGCTTGATGAGGGAACCGAAGACGTCCGAGACCGACTCGTTGAGGGCGCCGCTCTGGCCGAAGTACTCCAGGTTCGCCGTGTACTGGGTGACGCCGTGGACGAGTTCGTGGCCGATGACGTCGAGGGAGGTGGTGAAGTCGAGGAAGATCTCGCCGTCGCCGTCGCCGAACACCATCTGCTCGCCGTTCCAGAAGGCGTTGCCGTAGTCGTGGTCGTAGTGCACGGACGCGTCCAGCGGCAGTCCGTCGCCGTCGATCGAGTTCCGGCCGTAGGACTTGAGCAGCATCTCGAAGGTGGTGCCGAGGCCCGCGTAGGCGCGGTTGACGGCGGCGTCCTTGGTGGGGCCGTCGCCCTCGCCGCGCACCTTGGTGCCCGGGAGGGCGGTGCCGTGCCGGAGGTCGTAGACGGTGCGGTGCGGCTTGCCGGCCTCGGCGCCCGCGGGCGCGGCCACGGCCCGCGCGCCGACCACCGTGGTCAGGCGGCGCCGGGTGCGCTCGGAGGCGTCGCGCTGGAGGGTGCGGCGGGCGCGGTCGGCGACCGTGGCGTTCTCCGACCGGGCGAGCTTGTCCAGGACGTGCGGTGGGACGATGGTGCAGAAGACGGGCCGGAAGCCCCCGTTGGTGTTCATGCCCGAAACCATCGCACTGCGTAGCATGACTGTCACTACCTGCAACCGGGATTGGTGAACGTGAGGCACCAGTGAGTGACGCGGGCGTCCCCGGAGTGGTACGGAGCACTTTTTGCCCCGGTATTCCCACTGGTCCCGCATACTGATACGGACCCGCGTATCCGGCAGGGCTGGGCTAGGCTGCACAGCACCATGCGTTTCGGGCTGCTTCTCCTTAGCTGCCGCGGCGAGGGCCTGTAGACAAGGCCGACTCCCTCCCCGCGGAGCTTCTGCGTTGCCGTCGGCCGTCCTTCCGGACCCGCGGACACCGCGGACACATCGAGGAGCCCACGCCACCATGGCCAATCGCCAGCAGCCCAGTTCCATGCCGGTCAAGAAGTACCGCGGCTATGAGCAGGTCGACATCCCCGACCGCACCTGGCCGGGCCGGCGCGTCGCCCAGGCCCCCCGCTGGCTCTCCACCGACCTGCGCGACGGCAACCAGGCCCTGATCGACCCCATGTCGCCCGCCCGCAAGCGCGCGATGTTCGACCTGCTGGTCAAGATGGGCTACAAGGAGATCGAGGTCGGCTTCCCGGCCTCCGGCCAGACCGACTACGACTTCGTCCGGTCCATCATCGAGGACCCGGACGCCATCCCGGACGACGTCACCATCTCCGTACTGACCCAGGCCCGCGAGGACCTGATCGAGCGGACCGTGGAGTCCCTGAAGGGCGCCCGGCGGGCCACCGTCCACCTGTACAACGCCACCGCGCCGGTCTTCCGCCGGGTCGTCTTCCGCGGCTCCCGGGACGACATCAAGCAGATCGCCGTCGACGGCACCCGCCTGGTGATGGAGTACGCCGAGAAGCTGCTGGGCCCGGAGACCGTCTTCGGCTACCAGTACAGCCCGGAGATCTTCACCGACACCGAGCTGGACTTCGCGCTGGAGGTCTGCGAGGCGGTGATGGACGTCTACCAGCCCGGCCCGGACCGCGAGATCATCCTCAATCTGCCCGCCACCGTGGAGCGTTCCACGCCGTCCACGCACGCGGACCGCTTCGAGTGGATGCACCGCAACCTGTCCCGCCGCGAGCACGTGGTCCTCTCCGTCCACCCGCACAACGACCGCGGTACGGCGGTGGCGGCGGCCGAACTGGCCCTGATGGCCGGCGCCGACCGCGTCGAGGGCTGCCTGTTCGGACAGGGCGAGCGCACCGGCAACGTCGACCTGGTCACCCTGGGCATGAACCTCTTCTCCCAGGGCGTCGACCCGCAGATCGACTTCTCCGACATCGACGAGATCCGCCGTACGTGGGAGTACTGCAACCAGATGGAGGTCCACCCGCGCCACCCCTACGTGGGCGACCTGGTCTACACGTCCTTCTCCGGCTCCCACCAGGACGCCATCAAGAAGGGCTTCGACGCCATGGAGGCCGACGCGCGGGCCAAGGGCGTCACCGTGGACGACCTGGAATGGGCCGTTCCGTACCTGCCGATCGACCCCAAGGACGTCGGCCGCTCCTACGAGGCGGTCATCCGGGTCAACTCGCAGTCCGGCAAGGGCGGTATCGCCTACGTCCTGAAGAACGACCACAAGCTGGACCTGCCCCGCCGGATGCAGATCGAGTTCTCGAAGATCATCCAGGCGAAGACCGACGCCGAGGGCGGCGAGATCACCCCGAAGGCGATCTGGGAGGTCTTCCAGGACGAGTACCTGCCCAACCCCGAAAACCCCTGGGGGCGCATCCAGGTCAGGACCGGCCAGACGATCACCGACCGGGACGGCGTGGACACCCTCACCGTCGAGGCCACCGTCGACGGCGCCGACACCGTGCTGACCGGCTCCGGCAACGGCCCCATCTCGGCCTTCTTCGACGCCCTCCAGGCCGTCGGCATCGACGTGCGCCTGCTGGACTACCAGGAGCACACGATGAGCGAGGGCGCCTCCGCGCAGGCCGCCTCGTACATCGAGTGCGCGATCGACGGCAAGGTCCTGTGGGGGATCGGGATCGACGCGAACACGACGCGCGCCTCGCTGAAGGCGGTCGTCTCCGCCGTCAACCGCGCGGCCCGCTGACCAGCCGGACCGGTGATCCGCTGCCCCGTTCGCCCCGCTATGGGGGAGGCCGGGGCAGCGGCGCATACCGGCCATGTACCCGTGCAGGTCACGGAAAGGTCTCGTCCGGGGTACTGACTGCGCGTCGGTGATGTGGCTAACATCACGCCAGCACGGCGATGTTGCCGTGCGGTTACGGAGGTGCGACGTGCTGCCTGGACGGGGACGGAACGGCCGAGCTGCCCGGCCGCCGCGCATCCTGGGAACCCGCACCGCGTGGACGGCCGTCGGTGACGGCGAGTTCTTCTGCCCCGGCTGTGGGGGCGACCGCAACTACCAGCGGCTCACCGGCCGTCGCCGTCTCGCCCTGTGCGGCGTGCCGGTGCTGCCGCGCGGCGCGGCGGGGCCGGTGGTGGAGTGCGCGGCCTGCCGCCGTCACTACGGCACCGACGTCCTCGGCCACCCCACCACCACCCGGTTCGCCGCGATGCTCCGCGACGCGGTGCAGACCGTCGCCCTCGCGGTCCTCGCGGCCGGCGGCGCCTGCTCCCGTACGTCGCTGACCGCGGCGGCCGGCGCGGTGCGCGCCGCGGGCTTCGACGACTGCACCGAGGAGCGGCTGGACACGCTGGTGCGGGCGGTGGCCGCGGACGCCGGGCGGCTCACCGGGGAGCCGTGCGGGCCCGGCCTCGCCATAGAGCTGCACGAGGCGCTGGACCCGCTGGCCCCGCACCTCGCCGCCGCCGGCCGCGCGTCGATCCTGCTCCAGGGCGCCCGGATCGCCCTCGCGGACGGGCCCTACACCCCGGCCGAGCGCGAGGTCCTCGCCACGGTGGGCGCGGCACTGACGCTCGGCCCGGACGAGGTGACGCGGCTGCTGGCGGCGGCCCGCACGTCCTCCTGAGGCGCCCCGGCCCACCCGCCCCGGCCCACCCGCCCCGGTCCACTCCGCCCGGCTCACGCACCCCCGGCCAGTTCCAGCCGCATGATGTGCCGGTGCATGCCGGGGCCGAAGTAGTCGCGGCGCAGCCCGCCCTCCGGCTCCTCGAAGCGGAATCCCAGGGACCGGTAGAGCAGGATCGCGGCGTGGTTGGCGGGTTCCACGGTGAGCCGCACCCGCTCGGTCCCGGCCCGCCGCAGCAGGCCGAGGATCTCCGTCATCAGCTCCCGCCCCAGCCCGTGCCGCCGCCGGTCCCGGGTCACGCACAGGCCCAGGATCCAGCTGTCCCGGTCCAGCGCCGTGGTGCCGGCCAGCACATAGCCGCGCAGCCGCCCGCGGCCGTCGTCCAGGACCAGGAAGTGCCCGGCGTACATGTCGTACAGCTGCCGCAGCAGGAAACCGGGGTACGCGACCTCGTGGAACACCTCCTGGTCCAGCCGCCGCAACTCGGGCAGATCGGTCTCCCGCGCCGTCCGCAGCACCAGGTCCCCGGTGCCCGGCGAGGCCGGTGGGGCCGGCAGGGGGAAGGGGGTTCTGAGCTGCTCGGGGCTATTGAGGAAACGTTCCAGCGGTTCGGCGGTCATGCCACCCCCCAGTCGGACTTACGACGGCGAAAGTCAACACGACGCCTCTGCGATTCACCCCAAAGAAGAACTCGGTCTCCGGCGGCGGCAGAAGACGGCTTCTGGCTAGAGTGTGCTGCCAACTCCCGCCGCACAAGGGCGAGTTCGGATGTGCGACAGTGCGCCCGACGTGCCCCCGCAGAAGAGGACTGGCGTATTCCGCGCTGGCCGCCCCGTATTACGTGGCCTACCGTGCGGAATACGGTGTGCCGTTTTCCTCCGTCGCCGTCCGAGGAGAGCGCGCGCACGGTACTCCGGTTCTGTCGGAAGACGAATGGAAAGCGGCAGGGTGACTATGGATCGCAACGCCGACGCGCCTTGGTCGAAGTTCGATCCGGAGGCATATGTCGACGTCAATTACCGAACTCCGCTCGATGTCGACCTGTTGATCCTGCGGGCGATGCGCGACCATTTCAGCCGCTGTTTCGGGGGAGTCGTCCCGCAATCGGTCCTCGGTATCGACGTCGGCGCGGGTGCGAACATGTATCCGGCGCTGGCCATGCTTCCGTGGTGCGAGAAGATCGTGCTGCTCGAATACGCGCAGCCGAACGTCGCCTATCTGGACCGGCAGACCGCCGAGGGCGGCGTCGACGCCACCTGGGGCGCGTTCTGGGACGTCCTGCTGGAGGACCCGGCCTACCGGGACGTCGAACCGGCCGAGCGGATCGCCGAGATCGTCCGCGTCGAGCGGGGCAACCTCTTCGACCTGGACGCCCAGCCCCGGCGCTACGACCTGGGCACGATGTTCTTCGTCGCCGATTCGATGTCCGAATGCCCGGACGAGTTCCGGCGGGGTGTGCGGTGTTTCATGAACACTTTGTCACCGGGCGCCCCGTTCGCCGCCGCGTTCATGAAGGAATCGGTCGGATACTGGGTCGGGGACCAGCACTACCCGGCCTACCGGGTGAACGAGGAGCGGGCCAGGGAGAGCCTCGCCGAGTTCACCGGCGAACTGGAGATCCGCGATCTCCACCAAGTGGTGCGCAAGGGACACGAGGGAATGCTGCTCGTCCTCGGACGACGCAATTCCACGGTTGCCGTTCCCTGAGAACGGGGACCATGTCGGCACACAAGGCATTGAGATCTGTGCGAGGGGTGCGGGGATGCAGATCAAGCCACGCCAGCATTTGCTGGACGTCTGGCGGGCGGTGGCCCGTTACTCGTTCGACAACGGGAAGTACCTGACGGGGGAGACCGGCGGACTGAGCAGCGTCGCGGACGCCGAACGGCTGCTCTGCCTGCTCTACCCGGCCACCGAGGTGCCCGCCTTCCGGCTGGACCAGCCGGACACCACCGACCGGGACGTCCTGCGCGTCCTGGAGGGCGTCGGCGGCCGGCTGGAGATCCCCTCCAACCTGATCACCGCCCTGACCCAGTACATGCGCACCCACACCGGCCCGGACGAGAGCCCCACCTTCTCCGGCGGCTACTACTTCAAACCGGCCGACCCCTCCCTGGAACTCACCCACCAGCAGGCCCAGTTGGGAGTGGTGGACTCCTACTCCATGTCCGTCACCCTGTGCCTGGCCACCCTCGGCTTCCTCAAGGTCTACGAGGCCACCACCACCCGGCCCGAGGTCCTCACGGCCGTCGCCGAGCTGAGGGAAGCCACCAACACCCGGCTCACCGCCGCCATGGTCAGCCTGCTGCGCTCCTTCACGGTGAACGTCTTCGACGCCGAGTCCGAGCAGGGCAGACGGCTGATCGAGGTCATCGGGCAGGGCAGGCAGTCCGACCGGGTCGTGCTCCAGCAGTTCGCCCGCCGCTTCCGCCCGCTGCGCGCCACCATCATCGAGAGCCTCAGCCGCGGCATCCAGGTCGACGAGTCCATCCGCGACGAGAGCCAGCTCTTCGAATGCGGCTGGGCCTGGGGCGTGGTGCGCGACGCGCCGAAGATCACCGACCTGGAGGCGCCGGTCCCCGGCCAGCCCGACGGCATCGCCGACCGGCTGCCCTACGTCTACTTCACCGTCGTCGCCCTCGACGGCATCCAGGACCTCTTCTCCCACCGCACCCTCACCCTGGGCCTGCTCGACGAGGACCAGCAGAAACTCGCCGAGATGCTCCGCCTGCGCTGGGAACTGAGCCAGCAGTACTGGTCGGCGATCGCCCGCTTCGGCGCCGACCGCTGGCCACTGGAGGACCTGCCCTGGCAGACCACCGGACTGCGGCTGGAGTCCGAGTACTTCTCCCTCACCGTCGCCGCCATCCTCGTCCACGACCTGGTCCGCCGGAACGCCACCGACGACGACCTCACCCGCACCGTCGCCGTCATGGAACGCCTCGCCGACCGCGGCCGGGTCAACAGCCGGATGACCAAGGACGACCCCGTGATCCGGATGCACCACCCGGGCGTCACCATGCCGCTCGCCGGGTCCGACCGCTCCGGCGGACTCCTCCACTGGCGGATGACCGACTTCTCCGCCCAGTTGCTCAAGCGCATCATCCAGCTCGCCGTCCTCTCCCAGAACATCAACTCCCAGGGCCGCCTGCTGCGGCTGGCCGAGCAGACCTTCGACCACCTCTGGCACCGGCGGATACGCTCGGGCGAGGGCCTCGACCTGTGGGACGACGTACGGGCCGTCTACCCGGACGCCCACGACGTCGACCGGCGGCTGTCCTGGAGCGTCACCGAGCGCGTCACCGAGTGCCTGGTCGCCGCCCGCAACCTCTACGAACAGCAGCCCATCCCCAGCGAGGACATCGCCCAGCTCGCCCGGGAACTGCTCAGCGAGGCCACCCACCTGTTCGGCAAGGAACAGCTCCTCGCCTCCGGCGGCACCACCGGGAACCGGGGACGGGCCATGCGCAGCATCGAGAACCGCCTCGACCGGGCCCGGGTCCTGGTCGACAAACAGCCCGCCACCGCCTTCGCGCTGACCCTGCCGGTGCTCCAGGAACTCGACACCCTGGCCCAGGCCAGGGACGCCGGCGTCAAGGAGGGGTGAAGCCCACGTGATCGTCTTCGCCGCCTCCGACAAGGGAGGCACCGGCCGCTCGGTGACCAGCGCCAACCTCGCCTACCAGCGCGCCCTGAACGGGGACCACGTCGCCTACGTCGACTTCGACTTCGGCTCCCCGACCGCCGCGGCCGTCTTCGACGTGCCCAGCGCCGTGCGCGGCACCCGGGAACGGGGCCTGCACTCCTACCTGGAGGGCGGCACCCCCGAGCCCGCCATGATCGACGTCTGGCGGCAGACCGAGCACCCGCACCTGCACGCCTGGCCCAACCAGTCCGGCCGCCTGGTGCTGTTCCCCGGCGACATCGGCGGCGGCGAGTTCGCCACCGACGAGGACGCCCTGGAGCGCTGCGTCGACCTGCTGCTGCGGCTCAACGGCGAGTTCGACGTGATCATGGTCGACCTCAGCGCCGGACGCAGCTACGCCGTCGACATGGCGCTGGCGGCCACCGCCCACCCCCGGATGCGCAACGTCCCGTTCCGCTGGCTGGTCTTCCACCGCTGGACCCGGCAGCACGTCATCGCCGCCTCCGGCCTCGTCCACCGCGAGCACGGCATCATCAGGAGCGGCGTCGAACGCGGCCATGACGAGCTGGCGCTGCGGTCCGCCATCCGGTTCGTCCGGGCCGCCGTGCCCGACCCGGAGTCGGCGGTGTGGTCGCAGGGCTCGCCCGCCCAGGCCGCCTGGATGCAGTCCTGCGACGAGGCACTGCGCCGGCTCGCCGCCGAGCACGCCATCGGCGACAGCGTCGTCCTCGGCATCGTCCCCCTGGAGCCCATCCTGCAATGGCGGGAGCAGCTCATCACCGAGGAGGACGTCCTCGCCACGCAGATAGCCAACAAGGAGACGCTGGAGGCGCTGGAGGAGATCGCCCGGCGGCTGACCGACGACACGTACTGGGGGCAGCCGTGACCGGGGCCGAGTCTGTGACGGGAGCCGGAGCCGAGCCGGGGACGGCGGGGGCCCTGTCCGGCTCGGGGACCGGGTCCGGGGCCGTGTTCCGGGAGACCACCGCCGACCCCCGGACCCAGGCCGTGCCCCTGTCCCACCTCTCCCTGGAACTGGGCCACCTGTACATGGAGGACTTCGAGGCCGGGCCCCAGCGGCTGCGGGAGCACTTCGCCCGGGTACGGCCCTGGGCGGACGCCGCCCGCGCCGCCGCCACCGTGCCCGGCGGCCGGCGGCCCCGCGTCAGCACCTGCTTCCTCATCGACGACTACTTCGCCCGGTTCTCCAGCCCCGCCGAACTCGTCCCGCTGATCGTCGAGGAGGCCGGCCGGGCCGGGCTCACCGTCGACTACCTGGCCCGCGAGTCCGGCTGTGCCGTCACCGGCAAGGTGCCGGTCGCCGAGGCGGTGGCCGGCCGCATCGTGGAGTCCCCGCCGCCCGGCAGCTACGGACTGCGTCCGCCCGCCCGGCAGACCGGCTGGCTGGCCAACGGCGAGCGCAGCCCGGTCGCCCGCGCCCCGCAGGCGATGAAACGCGCCGTCCCCTGGGAGCCGCCCAAGGAGACCGCGGCCCGCCGCCACTCCGTCTTCCTCGACGTCGAACTGTGGAGCGACGACGCCGACGGCCACCGCCTCTGGTCCTGCCCCTTCCTCGCCGCCGTCTGGCAGCTCGCCCGCCTCGGACTCCTCCGCAACGAGGGCGAGGCCGTCTTCGTCGCGGAACAGCCCGACCCCGGCGCCTTCCCCGAGGACTGGGACGAACTGCCCTCCCTGGTCCGGCTCAACCCGCGCGCCGACCCCTTCGCCGCCTACCGGACCGCCTCCGTGCTGCCCAGCCGGTTCCTGCCCGTCGAGCACGCCGTCCGGGTCGTCCTCGACCAGCTCGACGTGGACCACGGCGCGCTGCGCCAGGTCGCCGAGCGCTCCGCCCGCGAGCACGCCGCCGTCCCCGACTCGGTCGCCGACCGCGTCTCCTACGTCTTCTACGCGGGGCCCTGACATGGCGCGGCCCGAGGCAAGCGCACCGGACGCCGTGCTCGCCTGCGGCGAGGTCCGCACCCGTCTGCTGCCCACCCGGCAGGCGCTCGACATCCGCTCCGCCGCACAGTTCCTCGCCCTGCGCGCCGACGAACGCGTCCTCCTCTCCGAACGGCCGGCTCTCTACGCGCGTTCCCCCGAGACCCTGACCGGCGTCGACTGCCCCCTGCCCAGCGCCAACGGCTCCCGGGTCCGCGCCGTCGGCACGGTCGCCGCGCGGGCCGCGCTCACCGAGGGCCGGGTCCTGCAGACCTCCGCGTACTTCCGACTGCCGTCCACCGGACCCGACCAGCGCCGGCCCTGGGGGCACTACCTGGTGCGGCCCGGTGTCGTCGAGCCGTTCGGCAAGCTGCTGCCCGAGGCCATCGCCGAGGGCGTGCTCGGCGGCGGCCGGCCCGGCGACCTCGACGTCGGCCTCATCGCCGACGGCCTGCTCACCCGGCTGCTGCGCCACCCCCTCCTCGACCAGCGCCCGCCCCTGCGGTCCCGGCCCACCCGGCTGCGCTGGGCGGCGCTGCCCGCCGCCCCGGGCGCCGGTCCCTCCCTTGAGCGGTTCACCCTGGCCGAGGACGACCTGCGCACCGTCCGCCTCCGCGTACCCCCCGCCATCCCGCCCGACCGGATCGCCGGGCTCTGCGACGATCTCGCCCTGCACGACTGGCTGCTGACCACCGTCGTACACCTCCTCGACGGCGTACGGTTCGGGGCGCCGGAGCCGTCCGCCCGGCCGCGCCCCGGCGACGACCGGCCGGCCGCCGTCCTGGCGCTGCGCCCCGCCGTCGACCATCTGCTGCACCTGTGGATGCCGCGGGCCCGGGTGGCGAGCGAACTCGCCCCGCTCTGGGACACGCTGGAGCGACAGCCCGGCTTCACCCGGCAGTGGCAGGCCCTGGTCCAGCGCATCCGGGACCAGCTCACCCTGCACGCGATCCCCGCGCTGTACCGGGAGGCCGAGTTGACACCCTGACCCCACCCACCGCGCCGCGCCGGGACGCCGGGGCCGGCCCCCGGCCGCAACCGCCGCTCCGTACGGCACACCCCCGCACCCCACCCCGCAGCACCCATCGGCACCAGCACACCCAGCACACCCGTCCACCCAGCACACCCGTCCACCCAGCACACCCGTCCACCCATCGCACCCGCTCAGCCGTCCCCACGCACCTCACCGCATCTCGATCCACGATCGATCCGAGCGCATCCCGACGGGGGGAGCAGCGAGATGAGCACGGCACAGACACCCCAGCCCCAGGACCCGGCACCACCGCCGGGCCGCCGCCCGGGGGCCGCGTCCCGGGCCCGTTGGCGGAACCGTCCCGGCGCGGACCTCTGGGCGCGCCGGCTGGCGGCCGGCCTCGTCGTCGGCGTCCTCGCCTGGGGCGTCGCGGCCCTCCTCGGCCCCGGGGAGGCGGTACTGCGGCAGTTCACGGCGGCGCTGCTGTGCGCCGCCGCCGCGGTCGCCGTCCAGCACGTCCTCGCCCTGGACCGCCGGGTACGGGAGCAGGACCGCCGCACCCGGCAGGCACTGGCCGAGACCGCCAGCACCGTCCAGGACCTCCTCCGGAACCAGCAGGACGAACTGCGCACCGGCCTCGCCCGCGCCACCGACGACCTGCGCGAACTGGTCGACGACCGCCTGCCCGAGGTCCGCGCGGACGCCCTCCGCCTGCCGGAGCGCACCGACGCCGACGGCGTCCCCGACCTGGCGCACAGCTTCGCCGAGGTCCTCGCGCCCGGCCCGGCCATCCTCGGCACCTTCGTCCGCATGGAGATGAAACGGGTGGTCGGCCATCTGTCGGACCTGACCAACCTGACCGCGGAGTGCCCCGGTGAGAACCACGACTGGATGCTCACCCTGACCCGCGCCGCCCAGCACTCCATCTGCGCCATCAGCACCTCCGTCGACCGTGAGTTCTGGAACAGCGAGCCCGCCAGCCGCTACCTCCAGGCCCAGCGGGAGGTGATCGAGGAGCGGGGCCTGCCGGTGCGCCGGCTCTTCCTGCTGCAGAGCGCCCGCGAACTCAACGACCGGCTGCTGCGCCTCTGCGACGAGCAGGAACTGCTGCGCATAGAGGTCCGCGTCGCCGTCCTGCCCGAGCTGCCGCCGCACCTCCAGCGGGGCACCACCGACGACTTCATCGTCTACGACGAGGAGGTCACCTTCGAGATCGAGCAGGACCTGCGCGAGGTCAACGTCCGCACCCGGCTCGACGCCCGCCAGGACCACGTCCAGGACCGGATGAAGCGGTTCCGGGAGCTGTGGGACGTCGGGATGAGCGTCCGTGAGCTGGAGGTCCGGGTCGACGACGAGGAGGACAGCACCTGGATGGTGGACCGGGGCTGAGCACGGTCGCCGTCCGCGGTGGTCAGCGGCAGTACGTGTCGCCGGCCGGGCGCTCGCCGGTCGCCAGGAAGCGGGAGACCGTGGCGTCGCCGCAGGCGTTGCCGTGGGCCAGATAGGCGCCGTGGCCGGTGGAGTCCACGGTGACCAGGACCGCGCGCCGGCCGAGGGCGTCACGGAGCCGGTGGGCGCCGGCGAGCGGGGTGGCGACGTCCCGCGCGTTCTGTATGAGCAGGACGTTCGACGGTCCCCGGGCGGTGATGCGCACCGGCGGTTCCTTCGGGACGTAGGGCCAGGCGGCACAGGCCAGCGCGTTGCGCGGCATGCCCGCCGTCAGCGGGTGCCTCCGCCGGCTCTCGGTGACCGCGTCCTGGTAGGCGGCGGCCGTACGGGGCCAGGCGACGTCGTTGCAGACCGTCCCGAGGGTGACCGCCACGACGTTGCGCAGGGCCTCCGCGCCCGGACCGGCCGGCACCGGCGGCACCGTGCCCCGGCGGGCCGCGTTCATCAGCTCCGCCAGCACCGGGTAGGTGTCGGGTGAGCTGAGGCCGTCCAGCATCGTCTGCCGGAGCACCGTGCCGTTCAGCTCGGCGGGTTCGGCGCCGGGCCAGGGGACCGGCTCGCGGTCGAGGCGGGCGGCGAGCCGCAGGAACAGCGGCCGGACCTCGGCGGCGCTCCCCGCGACCCGGTACGGCCCCGGCCGGGACGCCCAGGCGGCGAAGTCGGGGAAGACGTCCTCCACGCCCTGCTCGTACCGGGCGAGCCAGGCGCGGGAGACCCGGGCGGGGTCGGGATCGTCGTTGCTGTCCAGGACGACGCGGTCGGTGCGGTGCGGGAACAGCTCGCCGTAGACCGCGCCGACGTACGTCCCGTAGGACACACCCCACGCGGAGATCCGGCGTTCGCCGAGCGCGGCCCGCAGCAGGTCGAGGTCGCGGGCCTCGGTGGCGGTGGACAGAGACCGGATCAACGCGCCGCCGTCGGTCGCGCAGGCCGTCGCGAGCCGCCGGGCGGCGGCCAGGTTCCCGTCGACCGACCCGTCCGGGGCGGGCCAGGGCCGGGTGACGGTGGGGGAGAGGTCGGCCGGGGCCAGGCCGCAGGTGACCGCCGTCGAGGGCGCGACACCGCGCGGGGCGAAGCCGATCAGGTCGTAGGCGTCCCGCACTTCCCGGGGGAGTCTCTGGCCCTTGCCCGAGGGGTTGTTCAGGCTGGAGCCGCCAGGACCGCCCGGGACCAGTACCAGGACGCCGCGCCGCGCGGCGGGATTCTCGCTTCGTATCCGCGAGACGGCGAGGCCGATACGGGGCCCGTCCGGGTCGGCGTGGTCCAGCGGCACCCGGAGCGTGGCGCACTCCTGTCTCGGGTCCACGCCGGCCGCCGGCGCGCACGGGGCCCAGGCGAGCGGGGCGGCGGAGGGCGGCACGGGCGGGGGCCGCGCCGGCGGTCACGGGCGTGGTCAGCGAACCACCCGTCTCGGCGACGCTCTCCGTATGACGCAGACCACACACGCATCCGCGGCGGACCGGACACCAGAAGGCACGGCCGCCCCACCAGCCCCGTGGTTACGGCGGTCCGCCGCCTTGCTCGGTGCCGCCGCCGTCCCCGGCTTTTTCCGGGGGTTCGCCCCCGTAGCGCCCTCGGGGCCACCCCCAGAACGGTGACGCCCCCGGCCCCTGGAACGGTGACGCCCCCGAGCCCCGGACGCCGGCACTCGAACACCGTCGGGTCAAGGCAATCACACGCTCGAACGCCGCCTTCCTCCCGTACCCGGCCGACGACCCGAACTCCCCCCTCCTTCCCCGTATTTGCGGGGCGTGGGCGGCCCGTGGGACAGATGGAGAAACGTCACCTTGGGGAGCGGCCGTGCGAAACCGAAAAACAGAGGGGGATGCGTGGAAGAACGGTGAACGGTGATCGGCCCGTGGCCAAGGGCCGGAGGAGCGGAGGACGCGGTGCAGGAACCCGTGGGGTCGTACGTCGTGGACACCCGGAACGGGCGGGTGGGGATCGTCATGGGGCACGAGGGGCCGTACGTGCAGCTCCGCCCGTGCGGCGGCGGCCGGGAGTGGGACGCCGAACCGCGCGCCGTGCGCCGCGCCACGCCCGCCGAGCGGATCGGCGCGACGACGGCCTACGTCAACGCCCGCAGCCGCGGCGAGGTCCCTTGACCACGGGTGACCACGGGCGACCGGGGCGCCGCGAACGTAAGGGACAATGGATGCCATGAGTCTGTTCCGCGACGACGGCATCGTGCTGCGCACCCAGAAGCTGGGTGAGGCGGACCGGATCATCACCCTGCTCAC
Source organism: Streptomyces daghestanicus (assembly GCF_020521275.1). NCBI lineage: Bacteria > Bacillati > Actinomycetota > Actinomycetes > Kitasatosporales > Streptomycetaceae > Streptomyces > Streptomyces daghestanicus. The sequence continues at coordinate 751,825 of NZ_BNDX01000016.1, forward strand.
CCGCGGTCACGGCCGGGTCCGCGCCGTGGCGCGCGGCGTGCGGCGCACCAAGTCCAAGTTCGGCGCGCGACTGGAGCCCTTCTCCCACGTCGACGTGCAGTTCTTCGCCAAGGGGAGCGAGCTGGTCGGCCGCGGGCTGCCGCTGTGCACGCAGAGCGAGACTATCGCCCCGTACGGCGGCGGCATCGTCACCGACTACGCCCGGTACACCGCCGGGACGGCCATGCTGGAGACCGCCGAGCGGTTCACCGACCACGAGGGGGAGCCGGCCGTGCAGCAGTACCTGCTGCTGGTCGGCGCGCTGCGCACCCTCGCCCGCGGTGAGCACACCCCCGGCCTGGTCCTGGACGCGTTCCTGCTGCGCTCCCTCGCCGTCAACGGGTACGCCCCGACCTTCGGGGACTGCGCGAAGTGCGGGATGCCGGGCCCGAACCGTTTCTTCTCGGTCGGATCGGGCGGTTCGGTCTGCGTCGACTGCCGGGTCCCCGGCAGCGTCGTACCCTCGCCGCAGGCCCTGGATCTGCTCGGCGCGCTCCTTGCGGGAGACTGGGCCACGGCGGACGCGGCCGAACCGCGGCACGTCCGCGAGGGCAGCGGACTCGTCTCCGCCTACCTGCACTGGCATCTGGAGCGGGGACTGCGCTCCCTGCGGTACGTCGAGAAGTAGAACCGGGAGAACACTGACATGGCCGTACGCGGTTTTCTGGGGCGCCAGCGCCGGGAGTACCGGACACCCGAGCCGCACCCGTCCGGTGCCCGGCCGCCGAAGCTCGGCGAACTGGTGCCGGAGCACGTGGCCATCGTCATGGACGGCAACGGCCGCTGGGCCAAGCAGCGCGGGCTGCCCCGCACCGAGGGCCACAAGGTCGGTGCCGAGCAGGTCATGGACGTGCTCCAGGGGGCCATCGAGATCGGCGTCGGCAGCATCTCCCTGTACGCCTTCTCCACCGAGAACTGGAAGCGCTCGCCCGAGGAGGTGCGCTTCTTGATGAACTTCAACCGGGACTTCATCCGCAAGTCCCGCGACACCCTCGACGAACTGGGCGTCCGGGTCCGCTGGGTGGGCCGGATGCCCAAGCTGTGGAAGTCGGTCGCCAAGGAGCTGCAGGTCGCGCAGGAGCAGACCAAGGACAACGACCGGCTCACGCTCTACTTCTGCATGAACTACGGCGGCCGGGCCGAGATCGCGGACGCCGCGCAGGCCATCGCCGAGGAGGTGCGGGCCGGGCGGCTCGACCCGTCCAAGGTGACCGAGAAGACGGTCGCGAAGTACCTCTACTACCCCGACATGCCGGACGTGGACCTGTTCCTGCGGCCCAGCGGGGAACAGCGCACCTCCAACTACCTGCTGTGGCAGAGCGCGTACGCCGAGCTGGTCTTCCAGGACGTGCTGTGGCCGGACTTCGACCGCCGGGACCTGTGGCGGGCCTGCCTGGAGTTCGCCTCCCGGGACCGCCGCTTCGGGGGAGCCATCCCCAACGAGGTGCCCGCGGCGCCGCAGGGCTAGCCGGGCGCGGCTGGGGCCGGCCGGTGGCCGGCCGCGGGCGGGAGGGGGCTGGTCGCGCGGTTTCCCGCGCCCCCGAGGCCCGCGGCTGCGCCGCGCATCCCCGGGAGGTCCCGGCGCCCGAACCGCGCGACCGGCCCGCCACCCAGCCGCGGCCGAACCCGCTCAGCCCGCGGCGCACTCCGCGCAGGTGCCGAAGATCTCCACCGTGTGCGCCACGTTCACGAAGCCGTGCTCCGCGGCGATGGCCTCCGCCCACTTCTCCACGGCCGGGCCCTCGACCTCGACCGCCTTGCCGCAGGAGCGGCAGACCAGGTGGTGATGGTGGTCGCCGGTGGAGCAGCGGCGGTAGACCGACTCGCCCTCGTCGGTGCGCAGGACGTCGACCTCGCCGGCGTCGGCGAGGGACTGCAGGGTGCGGTAGACAGTGGTCAGCCCGACCGAGTCGCCCTTGTGCTTGAGCATGTCGTGGAGCTCCTGCGCGCTGCGGAACTCCTCGACCTCCTGCAGAGCCGCCGACACGGCGGCGCGCTGCCGGGTGGCGCGGCCCTTCACGGGCGGTCCAGCGGTGGTCACCGGTTGCCTCCTCACGTCTGCGCTGCCGGGGTCATTGTGCCAGCCCGGCGGGTGGCCGGTCAGACGCCGACCTCGTCGCCCGCGGCGCGCCCCGCGGGCACCCGGCACTCCGCCGGGTCCGCGTCGGCCGCCGCCCGCGCGCGCCGCCGGGCGAGCGGGGCGGCCAGCGCGGTCAGCACGATGAACGCGCCGATGGTGAGCAGCACGATCGTCGCGCCGGGCGGTACGTCCTGGTAGTACGAGGTGACCGTGCCGCCGAGGGTCACGGCGACGCCGATCGCCACGGCGACGGCGAAGGTGGCGGCGAAGCTGCGGCTGAGCTGCTGGGCCGCGGCCACCGGGACCACCATCAGCGCGGAGACGAGCAGCAGCCCGACCACGCGCATGGCGACGGTCACGGTCACCGCGGCGGTGACGGCGGTCAGCAGGTTCAGCGCCCGCACCGGCAGCCCGGTGACCCGGGCGAACTCCTCGTCCTGGCTGACCGCGAAGAGCTGGCGGCGCAGGCCCAGGGTGACCAGCACCACGAAGGCGGCCAGCAGGCAGATCGCGGTGACGTCGGACTCGCTCACCGTCGACAGCGAGCCGAAGAGGTACGAGGTGAGGTTGGCGTTGGAACCGCCCGGCGCGAGGTTGATGAACATCACGCCGCCGGCCATGCCGCCGTAGAACAGCATCGCGAGGGCGATGTCGCCGCGGGTGCGGCCGTACCAGCGGATCAGTTCCATCAGGACGGCGCCGAGCACCGAGACCAGGGTCGCCATCCACACCGGGGACCAGGAGAGCAGGAAGCCGAGGCCGACGCCGGTCATCGCGACGTGGCCGATGCCGTCGCCCATCAGGGCCTGGCGGCGCTGGACCAGGTAGATGCCGATCGCGGGGGCGGTGACGCCGACCAGGACGGCGGCCAGCAGGGCCCGCTGCATGAAGGCGTAGTTCAGGATGTCCATCAGCTCAGCAGTCCCGTGCGGATCGGTTCGGCGCCCGACGTGTCGTGCGGGTGCACGTGGTCGTGGCCGGGCAGCGCGTGCTGGCCGACGGCCTTCGGGGGCGGGCCGTCGTGCAGCACGCAGCCGTCGCGCAGGACGACCGCCCGGTCGATCAGGGGCTCCAGGGGGCCCAGTTCGTGCAGGACGAGCAGGACCGTCGTACCGGACGCCACCTGCCGTTCCAGTGTCTCGGCGAGGACTTCCTGGCTGGCCAGGTCGACGCCGGCCATCGGCTCGTCCATGATCAGCAGCTCGGGTTCGGCGGCGAGCGCGCGGGCGATGAGGACGCGCTGGTGCTGGCCGCCGGAGAGGGCGTTCACCGAGTCCTTGGCGCGGTCGGCCATGCCGACCAGGTCCAGGGCGCGGCGGACGGCCTCGTGATCGGCCTTGCGGAGCACGCCGAAGCGGGCCCGGGAGAGCCGCCCGGCGGACACCACCTCGGTCACCGTGGCGGGGACGCCGCCCGCGGCCGTGGTGCGCTGCGGGACGTACCCCACCCGCGACCAGTCGCGGAACCGGCGCCGCGGGGTGCCGAACAGCTCCACCTCGCCGGCGGTCACCGGCACCTGGCCGATGACGGTGCGCACGGCGGTCGACTTGCCGGAGCCGTTCGCGCCGAGCAGCGCGACGACCTCGCCGCGGCGCACGGTGAGGTCGATGCCGCGCAGGACCAGGCGGGCGCCGAGCTCGGCGCGGACGCCGCGCAGGGATATGACGGGCTCGTCGCTCACGAGGTCCTCCGTACGGTCGGGACGGTTCACCTGTCCGGGGCGGCTCGGGCGCCCCGGACGGCTCATGTGTCCGGGTCGGCTCACTTGGCGCCGAGAGCGGTCTTCAGCGCCTCCAGGTTGGACTGCATGACCTCGATGTAGTCCTCGCCCTTCGACCGGTCGGTGATGCCTTCCAGCGGGTCGAGGACGTCGGTCTTCAGGCCGGCGTCCTTGGCGAGGGTCTTCGCGGTCTTGTCCGACACCAGTGTCTCGTAGAACACGGTGGTCACGCCGTCGGCCTTGGCCTCCTCCTGGAGCTCCTTGATCCGGGCGGGGCTGGGCTCGCTGTCCGGGTCGAGGCCGGTGATGGCCTCCTGGGTGAGGCCGTAGCGCTCGGCGAGGTAGCCGAAGGCGGCGTGGTTGGTGAAGAAGACCTTGGTGGCGGTGTCCTTCAGGCCGTTCTCGAACGCGGTGTTCAGGCCGTCGAGCTTCACGGCCAGCGCCTCGGCGTTCTTCTTGTAGTCGGCCGCGTGGTCCGGGTCGGCCTTCTCCAGGGCCTCGGCGACGCCCTCGGCGACCTCGACGTACTTCACCGGGTCCAGCCAGACGTGCGGGTCGAGACCGGACTCCTCCTCGGAGTGGGCCTCCTCGGAGTGGGCCTCCCCGCCCTCGTCACCGTGGTCGTGCTCGACGTCGCCGTGGTCCTCCAGCTCGGTCAGCGAGGCCGCGTCGATCTTCGTCTTCACCTCGGACTGGGCGACCGCCTCGTCCACGGCGGGCTGCAGCGTCTTCAGGTAGAGCACCGCGTCCGCCTCGCCCAGCTCGGCGGTCTGCTTGGTGCTCAGCTCCAGGTCGTGCGGCTCCGTGCCGGGCTCGGTGAGGCTCGTGACGCTCACGTGGTCCCCGCCGATCTGCTCGGCGAGGTACTGCATCGGATAGAACGACGCGACGACGTCGAGCTTCCCGCCGCCGTCCCCGCTCGCCTCCGCGCTGTCGCTGGAGCAGGCGGAGAGGGTGCCGAGGCCGAGCGCGGTGACGGCTGCGACCGCTATGCCGGATATAGGGCGTCGTCGTACGTTCATGACACTCATTTTCAATGATTCTGGAAACCGTTGTCAACAATCCCGGTATGTGACCTGGGGAACCCCCGATTTGGCCGAGGGGCAGGCCCCGCCGGTAACCTGAAGCATTCGCTGGAAGCATCTCGCTTCGTCGCCCGTCGTCGTAATGAAGAGAGCACCGTGGCCGCCGACAAGATCGACACCATCGTCAGCCTGAGCAAGCGCCGTGGCTTCGTTTTCCCCTGTAGTGAGATCTACGGCGGCCAGCGTGCCGCCTGGGACTACGGTCCGCTCGGTGTCGAGCTGAAGGAGAACCTCAAGCGCCAGTGGTGGCGCTACATGGTGACGTCGCGCGAGGACGTCGTCGGCATCGACTCCTCCGTGATCCTCGCCCCCGAGGTCTGGGTCGCCTCCGGTCACGTCGCCACCTTCACGGACCCGCTGACCGAGTGCACCTCCTGCCACAAGCGGTTCCGCGCGGACCACCTGGAGGAGGCGTACGAGGAGAAGAAGGGCCGCGCCCCCGAGAACGGCCTGGCCGACATCAACTGCCCCAACTGCGGCAACAAGGGCACCTTCACCGAGCCCAAGCAGTTCTCCGGCCTGCTCTCCACCCACCTCGGCCCCACCCAGGACAGCGGCTCCGTCGCCTACCTGCGGCCCGAGACCGCGCAGGGCATCTTCACCAACTTCGGCCAGGTGCAGACCACCTCGCGCCGCAAGCCGCCGTTCGGCATCGCCCAGATGGGCAAGTCCTTCCGCAACGAGATCACGCCCGGCAACTTCATCTTCCGCACCCGCGAGTTCGAGCAGATGGAGATGGAGTTCTTCGTCAAGCCGGGCGAGGACGAGAAGTGGCAGGAGTACTGGATGGAGCAGCGCTGGAACTGGTACACCGGCCTCGGCATGCGCGAGGAGAACATGCGGTGGTACGAGCACCCGGCGGAGAAGCTCTCCCACTACTCCAAGCGCACCGCGGACATCGAGTACCGCTTCCAGTTCGGCGGCAGCGAGTGGGGTGAGCTGGAGGGCGTCGCCAACCGCACCGACTACGACCTCACCGCGCACTCCAAGGCCTCCGGCACCGACCTGGTCTACTACGACCAGGAGGCCCAGGAGCGCTGGACGCCGTACGTCATCGAGCCGGCGGCCGGTGTCGGGCGCGCGATGCTGGCGTTCCTGCTGGACGCGTACGTCGAGGACGAGGCGCCCAACGCCAAGGGCAAGATGGAGAAGCGGACCGTGCTCCGCCTGGACCACCGCCTCGCCCCGGTCAAGGTCGCGGTGCTCCCCCTCTCCCGCAACCCCGAGCTGTCCCCGAAGGCCAAGGGCCTCGCCCAGACCCTCCGGCAGAACTGGAACATCGAGTTCGACGACGCCGGCGCCATCGGCCGCCGCTACCGCCGCCAGGACGAGATCGGCACGCCGTACTGCGTCACGGTCGACTTCGACACCCTCGAGGACAACGCGGTGACGGTCCGCGAGCGGGACTCGATGAAGCAGGAGCGGGTGTCGCTGGACCAGATCGAGGGGTATCTGGCGGGGCGGCTGGGCGGCTGCTAGGAGTCGCCTTCCGTACGGACGCCGGGCGGGCTGAGTCGATCAGCCCGCCCGGCGTCCGGCCGTTCCGGCCCAGAGCGCGGCGAGGTCGAGGCGGGTGAGGCGCGTGCCCCTGGTCCCGGCCGACAGCAGGCGGCCGTCCCCGGTGAGCGCGAGCGAGCGGAGGCCGTACGGCGCCGGCAGCGCGGCTCTCCGCCCGCTGAGCAGGTGCCACAGGTGAAGTCGCTGGTCGGACCAGGCGACGGCGAGGACGGGGCCGGCGGCGTCCGTGTCGGCGAGCGCGAGGGCGGTGGGCAGCGCGTCCCGTCGTTCCACGGGCTCGGTGAGCGGCCGGGCGGTGGCGGAGTCCCCCAGGGTGACCGTCCCGTCGAGGCCCCCGGAGGCCACCAGGAGGGTGTCGCCCAGGTCGAGGCAGGCGACCGCGGTCACGGCGGCGCGGTGCGGCCGCAGCGTCGTACGCGGCTCGGGGGCGGGGGAGTCCAGCGGCCAGAGGTGGACACGGCCCAGACCGTCGCCGACGGCGGCGTGCCGGGTGGTCGCCGCGAGGGCGGTGGGCAGGTCCGCCGGGTCCGGTTCCGGGGCCAGTACGGCGGCGTTGTGGTGCAGGAGCAGCGAACCGGAGCCGATGGGCAGCAGGGCGTCGGGGCCGAGGAGGAGGGGCCGCAGCACGCCCGAACGGTCGAGGGCCAGCAGGCCGTCGGAGGTGACCGGGGCGAGCGCCGCGGGCTGCCAGGCGGTGCCGGAGGGCAGGCTGGTGAGGGCCTGCCCGTCGGCGAGGGCGTACCGGGTGAGGCGGCCCAGCGCGTCGGCCGCGACGAAAGCGCCGGTGGCGGGGCCGGTGAGCGCCAGGACGGCGGTGGGCCGGGACGCGTGCGACCAGCGGGTGACCCAGGGGCCGGACTCGGCCAGTGGCCGCAGGAACTCGGCCAGCCGCGGGTGGGCGGCGAGGGCGGCGGCGTGGAGCACGGCGGCCCGCTGGGTGTCGGGGAGGTCCGGTGCCGACAGGGCGGGCGCGGCCGTGGCCCAGATCTCGCGCAGGCCCGGTGGTACCGGAACCCGCTGGTCGCCGAGGACGGCGGTGACGGCCGGTACCGAGCCGTACACCAGGTAGCCCGGGTCCCGGAGCAGTTCGTGGGCCGAGCCGGTGGCCAGGGCGTGGTCGAGGGCGCGCTCACGCTCGTCGGGGGTGGCGGAGCGCCAGTCGTGACCGGGTGCCGGGGGCGCCGTGGCCCCGGCCGGGTGTGTCTCCGGTGTGGGTGGGCCGTCCGCCGCCGGCTCCAGGGGTACGACGAGGAGGCCGTCCTCGGTGCCGAGCAGACGCGGAGTGTCGCATTCGACGATCAGGCGTACGTTCGGCAGGCTCCGCAAGGGGGCGATGAGACCGTCCACGAGCGCGGCGGGGCGGGCGGCGGGCAGATCGGACGGACCGCGCCCGGACCGGTGCAGGTCGGTGACGACCATCAGGACGGGCCGTGGGTCGGCCGCCAGGCGGCGCAGCAGTTCGTCCGGTCCGACCGGGCCGTAGCCGAGGTGCCGGCCGAGCTGCCAGGACAGGGTGCGGGCGATCTGTCCCTCGGCGAGACCCACGGCGTGCACGGTGGGGCGCGCGGCGGTGCGGGACGCGGACGCCCCGGTTCCGCCGGCCGCGGGGTCCGCCTCTCCCGCGGTCCCGGCGACGAACCGGGCCAGCAGACGGCTCTTGCCCGCCCCGGACGGGCCGGTGACCACGGCGGTGCGCGGTGCGGTGCCCGCCGGATCGCCGGACGCCGCGGCCCAGGCCAGCAGCGACCGCGCGGCGTGGGCGGCCGTGCCGTCGGCCCCTGTCACCGTGGCCATCGCTCAACGCGCCCCGGGAGCCTGCGGCCGGGTGGCCTCACGCAACCGCCGGATGCCCTCGGCCCGTTCGGCGGCGGTCTCACCGTAGGAGACGTTGTGGCTGAGCGTGGCGTCGGGGAACATCAGCTCCAGCCACATCGAGCAGTAGTGGCCTGGCATGAAGCAGGCTTCCAGCTCGGTGTGGATACGGGTGACCTGTTCCGGCTCGATCCCGGCCTCGTACATCTTCGACCAGGTGCGCTGCTCCGGGTGGACGCAGAGCCCGCCCGCCTCGGTGACCAGGTGCTTCTCCCCGCCCGGGGCGGTGAACTCGAACGTCGCGTACGCCTCGACACTGGCGGTGGTGCGGATGTCCTCCAGGACGAGGGGCCACCAGTTCTCCGGGTTCCCGAAGGCGCGGGGGTCGGCGGACCTCAGGGTGTCGTGCGTGGTGCGGAACGCCTCGGAGGCGTCCTCGGGGCTCTCGGCCGCGCCGAGGACTTCCAGGAGGATGTCCAGCTCCAGCAGGGCGTCGGCGAACAACGCCGGGGCCGAACTCACGAAACGGTCGGGTTCGTCGTACCCGAGGAGCACGGCCCGGACGTCCCCCTCGTGCGTCACGCACAGCTCGAATGCCCGGTCCGAACCCAGCCGGACCCAGGTGAGCTGCGCCTCCTCGCGCACGCGCTTGCCGAGGGAGTCGGCGTAGGCGGGCAGGGACTCCGGCTCGTCGGGGAGCACGTGGAAGTACGGCATGACGCGGAGGGGGAGGAGCAGCCCCCCGCCGGGCACGCCCTCGAAGCGGCGGGTCCCGGCGGGGCCGAAGCGGTCGGTGAAGGGGTTGCCGGTGGGGGGCATGTCGGGTTCCTCGCTGCAGTCAGTAGGACATCAGGCTGTTGCCCACGGAGCGCAGGACGGCCTGCCAGAGCGACTCGGGGTCCTCAAGGGCTGTGGGGTCGGCCCGGCGCATCGTGGCGCGCAGCCGGTTCTCGGCACCTACCGGGTCCGTCATCGCATCGCCCGCGACCTCGTGATCGTAGGCGGACCGCTCCATCTCGAGTTCACGGAGGAAGTAGGCGAACGCGTCGATGGAACTGTTCAGTACGTGGATACGCCCTTCCTCGGGGATGCAGTACACGACGCCGGTGGCCGAGTCGATGACGATGTCGTCCATGCCGATGCCGCCCAGCGTCAGCCAGGCGGACATATCGAAGGAACAGCTCGGGTATTTGGCGGCCACGGCCTGCCAGTCATCACCGCCCACCTCGATCTCACCGTCGACGAGCTGCTGATCGGCTTCGAACCAGCCCACCCGGTCCGGCAGACCGACCTCCCGCAAGAAGACACGAGTCGGTTCGTGGGTCACGGCGCCGAGTGCCGTCTCGTCCACGGTGATCAGGTCATCGGCGTCGAACGCGGATTCCATGCCAGATCGGTCAATCAGGGGACGCATCACACAATCCAGACTCTTGCTCGGGGCTCCTGAGGGTAAGCCTACGGCTTATCGCCGTGCTGTCAGTGCTGAGGATGCAGACCGGTGAAGTTGGTCCATGGGCTTCTCTTGTCCGGGCGTCCCCCCGGCATCATCCGGTTGAGTCGGTCCTCCATTTCCCGGTTCCCGCTCTCCATCGTGCCCGGTCCGAAATCCACGCTGTGAGTCACGTTCACGTGAGGCATGTACTTCTCGATCCATGCCGCACAGTCACTGCTCGCGCTGCATGGTTCTCGTTCCGTGTAGAGATCTTTCACGTGGTGACCCGTGTCATTCTGCAGGAATGGTACTCCCAGTACCTTCTCCGAATGAACGGGGTTGTTGCTGCGACCAACGAGTATGAACTCCCGACGGTCGCCGTCGTGGTCGTACTCCACGCGTGCCGCCGCGTAGTTGTTGCTGGTGAACTTCAGCTCGTTGCTCCCGCTCTGTTCGCTGTAGTTCCCGTAGCTGCCCTGCTCGTGTCGGGCCAGCGCGGTCGCGCGTGACAGTTCGTCTTCGTAGAAGGGGACCCTGGTGGAGGACTTGCGAGGACGCGAGTCCCGTTCCTCCTTTGTACTTTCCCCCCATGAGTAAGGATTGTTCTTGCCCGTGGGACGCCTGGGTAGTGTGTCCTGGGTCTTACCCGTCAGCTTCAACGGAATACCCAGCAGCTCCCGGTCCTTGTCCGTGAGATCCGCCGGACCGTTTCCAGTCAGTCGCTGTATCTTTCCCTTGTCACCCAGCAGATAGACCGGCTTTTCGCTCAATTGTGCGCGCAGTTCGTCGCGGGTCGGCTCCCGCTTATGAATCTTGTGCAGGTTCTGGGCGATGCTCTCATCGTTGTCCCGATAGTTGTCGCGCATCGTCCCGACGCCGTTCTTCATGTCTTTACCGACATGCTGCACGGCTTTCTTGACGCCCTGCTCGATCCCGTCCATCGCCGTGTCCAGGGCACTGTTCACGGCGTTGGCTATGGAGTCCTTGCCCCGGGTGTTCCCCTGTCGCGTCCTCGCCGTGCGCAGGTGCGACAGGCTCTTGCCGTCGAAGTGGTCGCCGGCTCCCTTGAGGGCGTTCTCCAGTGCGGTGTACGACTCCAGGTCGACGCCGATCTTCCCCGCGCCGCCGCCTGTCCCGCCCCCGCCGCCCGGCCCCGCGGAGGCGATCTGCAGGGACGTCCTCCCGGCGTCCGACGCGGAGTCCTTGCCCGCCTGGAGCGTCTTGCCCAGGTCCACGTCGTCCTGGAGCCCCAGTGCCTTCGAGCCCGTCTGGACCACCAGGTCTCCGACCATCGCACCGATCGCTTCCTCGATCGGTGCGGTGACCCGGGACATGATCTCGTCGACGACCTGTTCCTGGACCTCTTTGAAGATGCGTTTCACCGCGATGCGGCACGCCTGGGTGCCGGCCAGCCCCATCAGCGACGACATCCCGAGGGTGACCGGGGCGGCGGCGACCGCGGCGGCGATCTCGGCGGCCAGGATGCCGAGCTGGGCGATCGCCGCGAGTTTCGCGCCCTCGATCAGTACCGCGACCGCGTCCAGGCCGTCACCGGCCGCCCGCCCGATGTCCGCGAGGCCGGTCAGGTGCTTGCCCTTGACCTTGTCCCAGTGGGCGGCCAGCGCGTCGACGGCCGGGCCCTCGTTGGCGCCCAGCATGTCCTGGACCACGGTGTGCAGGTCGGCGGTGCCGTTGTCCAGGCTGGTCGCGAACTCCCGCATGGAATCCGCCATGGCCCGGTAGTCGTCCTCGTCGACATTGGGCCAGGAGACGCCGATCAGATCGAGCGCCTCGTCGAGATAGCTCGGCAGCACGACACCCATGTGCACCCCCGTGATGGTCGGCCTGCTCGCGGAAATCATCCTTACGGGGGGATGCGCGGTCAACTGTGCGAAAGGTGTGCCTCTTTGGGGGAGTGGTGAGGGTCGGTCCGGTGGTGCCGTCGCCCGACATGACAGATGACAGATATTGAAATCTGTCATCTGTCATGTCATCGTGAGGGCATGACGATGACAACGCGCTCTCTCGGAACCACCAGCCCCCGGGTCTCCGCCCTCGGGCTCGGCTGCATGGGGATGTCCGCGCTCTACGGTGACGCGGACCGGGCGGAGTCGGTCGCCACCCTGCACGCCGCGCTCGACGCCGGGGTGACGCTCCTGGACACCGGCGACTTCTACGCCATGGGGCACAACGAGATGCTGATCGGCGAGGCCCTGCGCGCCGCGCCCGCCGCCGCGCGGGAGCGGGCGCTGGTCAGCGTGAAGTTCGGCGCGCTGCGCGACCCGGACGGCGGCTGGGCGGGGTACGACGGGCGGCCCGCCGCCGTGAAGAACTTCGCCGCGTACTCGCTCCAGCGGCTCGGCGTCGACCACATCGACGTCTACCGGATCGCCCGCCTCGACCCCGACGTGCCGATCGAGGAGACGGTCGGCGCCATCGCCGAACTGGTGGAGAAGGGGTACGTCCGCCACATCGGCCTCAGCGAGGTCGGGGCCGGCACCATCCGGCGGGCCGCCGCCACCGCGCCGATCAGCGACCTCCAGATCGAGTACTCCCTCATCTCGCGCGGCATCGAGGACGAGATCCTGCCGGCCGTCCGCGAGCTGGGCATCGGCGTCACCGCGTACGGCGTGCTCTCGCGCGGGCTGATCTCCGGGCACTTCACCGCCGACCGGCAGCTCGCCCCCACCGACTTCCGCGCCCACTCCCCGCGCTTCCAGGGCGACAACCTGCGGCACAACCTGGACCTCGTGGAGGCCCTGCGGAAGATCGCCGAGGACAGGGGCGTGACCGTCGCGCAGATCGCCATCGCCTGGGTGCTCGGCCGGGGGACCGACATCGTGCCGCTGGTCGGCGCGCGTACCCGGGAGCGGCTGGCGGAGGCGCTGGGCGCGCTGGACGTCACCCTGGACGCCGCCGACCTGGCCGCGATCGAGGAGGCCGTGCCGCCCGGCGCCGCCGCCGGTGAGCGCTACCCGGCGCCCCAGATGGCCCACGTGGAGCGCTGACCCGTGCCCGGTACGGTCTAGGACATGGCACCGACCTCCGAGACCCTGACCGCCGAGCGCATCCTCGAAGCCACCGAGGAGGTGCTGCGCCGCCACGGCCCCGCCAAGGCGACCGTGGTGGACGTGGCCCGCGCGCTCGGCGTCAGCCACGGCAGCGTCTACCGGCACTTCCGCACCAAGGCGGCGCTGCGCGAGGCGGTCACCAAGCGGTGGCTGGACCGCAGCTCCGAGGCGCTGGCCGGGATCGCCGCCGCCGACCGGGACCCGGAGGACCGGCTGCGGGACTGGGCCAGGGGCCTGTTCGAGGCCAAGCGCCGCAAGGCGGGTGACGACCCCGAGCTGTTCGCCACGTACTCGGTGCTGGTCGGGGAGAACGGCACGGTGGTCGGGGACCATCTCGACGACCTGACCGGCCAGTTGACCCGGATCGTGCGGGACGGGATGGCGGCGGGCGTCTTCGCCGCCGGTGACCCGGCGACGGCCGCCGGCGCGTTCTTCCAGGCCACCGCCTGCTTCCACGACCCCTGCCACGCGGCGCGGTGGCGGCGGCCGGGGATCGACGAGGAGTTCGAGGCCGTCGTGGAGCTGCTGGTGCGGGGGCTGAGGGGTAGCCGTCGTCCTGTGTGACAGGGGTGGCGCTCCGAAGTGCGGGAACCCGGCGCATACCGGAAGGTGAGGGTGCCAGGGGCGAGCACGCGTGGAGGACGGTCATGGCTGAGGACAAGGCGGCGCGAGGGCTTCCGGGGCCGGTCGGTGCCGCTGTCACGGCGCTGGGACGGGTGCCGGGCGCCGGGACGGTCGGCAAGGTGGCCGGCGGGGTACTGGACCGGATCGGCGCGGTGTCGCCCCGCGGACGGCGGCTGGCCGTGTACACCGGGGCCGGGGTGGCGGGGATCGCCGGACTCGTGGAGTGGCCCGTGGCGGTCGCCGGAGCGGCGGTCGCCTGGCTGACCCGGCCGCGTGAGCGGGAGACACCGGAGACAGGTGAGGCGCCGAAGACGGGTGAGACGCCGGAGACCGGCCGGGTCGCTGGTGCGGATGCGGATGCGGACTCGGGTGCGGCGGCCGGTGGGGGGACCGGGACCGCCGGCCAGGAGTCGGCGGCTGAGGTCCGTAGGACGGCGGCGGAGGTACGGCGGACAGCGGCGCGGGCCGCCGAACGGGCGACCGGGGCCGGAACCGGGACCACGGCCAGGACCGCCAGGACGGTGGCCTCGGCCGGGGCGGCCAGGTCGGCCCAGCCGGCCAGGACGGCCCGGTCGGCGAAGGCGGTCGAGGCGGCCAGGACGGCTGAGCCGGCCAAGCCGGAGGGCAGGGCCGCCACCGGGAACGCGGTGGCCGGGAGCGGGTCGGCGGACGGGAAGGGACGTAAGGCCGCCCAGGCCGGCAAGGGAGCCGCAGCGGGCCGCGGGGCCGCCGCGTCCGGGATGACGAGCGGGACGCGGGCCGGGAACACGGCCGCGGCCAGGAGCGCGGGGGCCGTGGCCCGCAGCGGCGCGGCCACCCGGAGCACGACCGCCGCGAAGCGGGCCGAAACCGCCGCCCGGCAGACGGGTACGGCCGCCCGGCCGACCGGTACCCCGGAGAAGAGGACGGGTACGGCCGCCCGGCCGACCGGGACCACGGCGCGGCGGTCCGGCACCGCCGCGAAGAGGACAGGTACGGCGGCGACGCGGGCCGGGGCCTCCGCCCGGCGGACGGGTACCGCCGCGAAGGAGACGGGCACGGCGGCGCGGCGGGCCGGGGCGTCCGCCGAGAAGGGCGGCGCCGCGACCGGTGCCGTGGGTGACAAGGGGTCCGTCGCGGGGAAGGCCGCCCGGTCGCGGAGTGTGGCCACCACCGCGCACGCCTCCCCCGGAGGCAAGGCCACCGCACGCAAGGCGGCCAAGAAGTCGGCGGCGAAGCCGGTCGGCAGGCCGGCGGCGAAGCCGGTGGGCAAGCCGGGGCGGAAGGCGGACTGAAGGGGCGTTGGTGATGAGGGCTGGACTCTTGAGTCGTTCGTCCGGGGCCGTCGCCGGGGTCGTCCTCGCGGGGCCCCGGCTGCTCGCGCGGGGTGCCGCGCCCGCCGTCGGTGCCGCGGCCGGTGCCGTCGCGGGCGGCGCACGGGCCGGCGTACGCACCGCGGACTTCACGGCGCGCGCGGCGCGGGTCGCCCGTGCCGCGCTGCCGGGCGGCGCCCCCGAGTGGCGGGCCGGGACCCGCGCCCACCTCGCGCTGCGGCCGGACGGGACGGGGACGGCACGCCGGGCGGGCGGTGTCGAGCAGGCGGCCCGGCGGGTGGCCGCGGCGCTGGCCGCGCACCCCGACGTGGCGCTCGCCTACTGGGACACCGGGCTGGCCCGCCTGGTGGTGACCGCCACCGAGGACGCGCTGACCGACCGGGTGGTGGACCGGGCGACCGCCCTGGCCGAGCGGCACGGACTGGCCCGCGCCGAAGACGCCGGGGGAGACGCCGAGGAGCTGTCCCACCCCGGCGACCCCGTCTCCGTACGGGTCGCCGCGGCGGCGCTCGGCGCCGACGTGCTCGGGATCGCCGCCGGCGTGACCGCCGCCGCGCTGCGGCTGCCGCCCACGCCCCGGCTGGTGACGGCCGTGGCCACGCTGCTGCGCGAGAACCCCGCCTTCCGGGCCTGGCTGCGCGGCCGGCTCGGCGGCGCCCGGATGGACGTGGTGCTGGCCGCCGGCAACGCCGCCGTGCACGGCGCCGGGCAGAGTCCGGCCTCGCTCGTCCTCGACGGGGCGCTGCGCGCCTGCCAGCTCGCGGAGGCGGTGGCCCGGTCGGCGGCGTTCGAGGCCGTGCACGACCAGGTGTGCGCGCCGGAGCGCGGTGGTCTGCCGGGCGCCCCGGCGCTCCGCCCGCCGCTGCGCTCCTCGCCCGCCCAGGAGTACGCCGCCCACGCCTCCACCGGCAGCGTGGCGGGCGCGCTGGCCACGCTCCTCGTCAAGCACGACCTCGGCGAGGCCGCGGAGGCGGTGCTCGCGGGGTCGCCGAAGGCCGCCCGGTACGGGCCCGCCGCCTTCCACGCCGTCCTCGGCGGCGCCCTGTCCCGCACCGGCGTCCTGGTCCGCGACCCGGAGCGGCTGCGGCAGCTGGAGACGGCCGGCACGGTCGTGCTGCACCCGAGCGCGCTGCGGCGGCCGGGCGAGAGCGCGGACCCGTGGACCGAGGAGGTCCTGGACGCGGCACGCCGCGCGGGGCTGCGGGTGGTGATGGTGGAGGACCCGGCGCTGGCCGACTTCACCGGCCTCGCCGACCAGGTCGTCGGCGGGGACCGCCCGCTGCGCGAGGTGGTCGACGAGCTGCGCGCCGAGGACGGCGGTGTCCTCACCGTCGTACGGCCCGTCTCCTCCGACGACGAGGACCTGCTCGCCGGTCTGCTCGGCGGGGACGTCGCCGTGGCCCTCGCGGACGGGGACGGGCCGGTCGCCTGGGGCGCGGACGTGCTGGCGCCGCACGGGCTGGCCGATGTGTGGCGGCTGCTGCGGGCGGTGCCGGCGGCGCGTGGCGTCGGGCGCCGGGCGCAGGTGCTGGCCCGGTCCGGGGCCGCGCTGTCGGGACTGCTGGTGGCGGTGGGGGAGTCCCGTAAGGGGCGTGGCTCACCGCTGCTGCCGGGACTGCGGCACGCACCCGTCGACGCGGGCGCGCTGGCTGCCCTGGTCTCCGGGGCGCGGGCCGCGCTCACCGTGGCGGCGGCCCGCGCGCCCCGCCCCCGGCCCCGGGTGGCCTGGCACGAACTGGACCCCGGCGACGTACGGGAGCGGCTGGCCGGGCAGCGGGAGCCGGAGCCGTCGGCGGGCGAGCGGCTGGCGGCCCGCGCCCGGGAGACGTACCGCAGGGCGGCCCGGACGCCGGTGCTCGCGCCGGTCGCCTGGGCCGTGCAGCTGGCCGGCGCGGTCCGCGGGGAGCTGGACGACCCGCTGACCCCGGTCCTCGCGGTCGGGTCGGCCGCCGAGGCGATCCTCGGGTCCGTGCTGGACGCCGCGCTGGTCGTCGGCGCCCTCGATCTGAACGCCCTGGTCGGCGGGTTGCAGCGGCTGCGCGCCGAACGGGCGCTGGCCGGACTCCTCGCCCAGCAGAAGCAGAAGGCGCGGCTCACGGACGAGGACGGAGACCCGGAGCGCGCGGACCGGGTCGTGGACGCCGCCAGGCTCCGCCCCGGGGACGTCATCGCCCTGAACACCGACGACGTGGTGCCCGCCGACGCCCGGCTGCTGTGGGAGGACGGCCTGGAGGTCGACGAATCGGCGCTGACCGGCGAGTCGCTGCCGGTGGACAAGGCCTTGGACCCGACGCCGCGCGCGCCGGTCGCCGAGCGGCACTGCATGGTCTTCGAGGGCACCACCGTGGTCGCCGGGCGGGCCCGCGCCGTCGTGGTGGACACCGGGGACCGTACGGAGGCGGCCCGCGCCGTCTCACTGGCCTCGCGGACGCCCGCCGCGGCGGGCGTCCAGGCCCGGCTCCAGGAGCTGACCGGCAAGGCGCTGCCGCTCACCCTGGCGGGCGGCGCCGCGGTGACCGGCCTGTCGCTGCTGCGCGGGGCGCCGATCCGGCAGGCCGTGAGCGGCGGCGTGTCGGTGGCGGTGGCCGCCGTGCCCGAGGGGCTGCCGCTGGTGGCGACGGTCGCCCAGCTCGCGGCGGCCCGCCGGCTCGGGCGGCGCGGCGTGCTGGTCCGCACCCCGCGCACCCTGGAGGCGCTGGGCCGGATGGACACCGTCTGCTTCGACAAGACCGGCACGCTCACCGAGAACCGGCTGCGGCTGGTGAAGGTCGCCGACGTGGACGGCACCGTGCACCGGGCGTCCGCGCCCCAGGCCGCCGAGGCGGTCCGGGTCGCCGCCCGCGCCTGCCCCCGCCTCGACGGCGACGGCACCCGGCCCACCCACGCCACCGACGAGGCGGTGCTGGCCGCCGCCGGGGACGACCCGCGGTGGGAGCAGACCGAGGGCCTGCCCTTCGAGACCTCGCGCGGGTACGCCGCCGCCGTGGGCCGCGCCGGCGACGGCACGCCCGTCCTGGTGGTCAAGGGCGCCCCGGAGAGCGTGCTCCCGGCCTGCCACCGCCTGCCGGACCATGCGCACGACGGCGCCCACGACCTGGCCGGCGCCGGACTGCGCGTCCTCGCCGTCGCCCACCGTCCGCTGGCCGGTGACGAGGACCCGGCCGCCGTGCTCGACCGGCCCCTGGACGAACTGGACCTGCGCTTCACCGGGCTGCTCGGCCTGTCCGACGTGGCCCGTGAGACGTCCCCGGCGCTGGTGCGGGGCCTGCGCGAGGCGGGCGTTCGGCCGGTCGTGCTGACCGGCGACCATCCGCAGACCGCCCGCGCGATCGCCGCCGAGCTGGGCTGGCCCGAGGACGCCGTCGTCGTCACCGGCGACGAACTCGCCGCCGCCGACCGCCGGGGCCGTTCCCGGATGCTGCGCGACGCCGATGTGGTGGCCCGGGTCGCGCCCGAGCAGAAACTCCAGGTCGTGGAGTCGCTGCGGGACGCCGGACGGGTCGTCGGCATGGTCGGGGACGGCGCCAACGACGCCGCCGCGATCCGCGCCGCCGACATCGGCGTCGGCATCAACGCCCGCGGCTCGGCCGCCGCCCGCAACGCCGCCGACCTCGTCGTCACCGGCGACGACCTGCTGGTCCTGGTGGAGGCGGTGCGCGAGGGCCGTGCCCTGTGGCACAGCGTCGCCGACGCCATCGCCATCCTCATCGGCGGCAACGCCGGCGAGGTCGGCTTCGGCATCCTCGGTACGGTCCTCGGCGGCGCGGCTCCCCTGTCGACCCGGCAGATGCTGCTGGTCAACCTCTTCACGGACCTGTTCCCGGCGATGGCCGTCGCGGTGACGGAGACCGGCGACCCGGAACAGCAGGACGCCGACGCGGGCGCGCCCCTCGGTACGGCCGTCCTGGGCGAGCCCCTCATCCGGCAGATCCGGCACCGGGCCCTGACCACCGCCCTGGGCGCGACCGCCGCCTGGCTGTTCGGCCGGTTCACGCCGGGCACCCGGCGCCGGTCGACGACGATGGCGCTGTGCGCGGTGGTCGGCACCCAGCTCGCCCAGACCCTCGCCGACCGGCGCGGCAGCCGCCTCGTCCAGCTGACCTCGCTGGGCTCCGCCGCCGCGCTGGTCGCCCTCGTCCAGACCCCGGTCGCCAGCAACCTCTTCGGCTGCACCCCGCTCGGCCCGCTCGCCTGGGCGGGCGTGGCCCTGGCGATCACCGGCGCGCTGGCCGGGCAGCGGGCCCTGCCCCGGGTGGAGGCGGCGGTGACGCGGGCGTGGCCGCAGGTCGCGGAGCGGCTGCCGGAGTTCGCCCGCTGAAGGCCCTTCAGCCGAGGTCGGTGAGGTCGGCGAGGTCCTTCTCGGTGAGGGTGATCCGGCCGGCCGCGACGTTCTCCTCCAGGTGGGCGACGGAACCGGTGCCGGGGATGGCCAGGGTGACGGGCGAGGCGGCGAGCAGCCAGGCCAGGGCGATCTGCGGGACCGTCGCGCCGTGCCGGGCGGCGACCTCGGCGAGGCGGTCGCCGGTGAGCGCGTCGAGGCCGCCGCCCAGCGGGAAGTACGGCACGAAGGCGATGCCGGCCTCCTCGCAGGCGCGCAGCAGCTCCACGTCGTCGCGCCGCGCGGCGTGGAAGTGGTTCTGCACGGCGGCGACGGGCGCGACGGCACGGGCCTCCGCGAGGTGCCCGGCGTCGATGTGGCTCAGCCCGAGGTGCCGGATCAGGCCCTCCTCGCGCAGCGCGGCCAGCGCCTCGAAGCGGGCGGCGACCGACTCGCCGCGCGGCGGCGGGGCCATGCCGCCGATCCGCAGGTAGACCAGGTCGAGGCGGTCCACGCCGAGGGTCTCCAGGTTCTCCTCGACCAGGGCCCGCAGGCCGGCCGGGTCGGTGATGGCCTCCAGACCGCCGTCCGGGGTGCGCACCGGGCCCACCTTGGTGGCGATCACCAGGCCGTCCGGGTAGGGGTGGAGGGCCTGGCGGATCAGGTCGTTGGCGCGGACGCCGTGGTCGTCGCTGGCGTAGAAGGCGGCGGTGTCGATGTGGTCGACGCCGAGTTCCACGGCGCGGCGCAGGACGGCGCGGCCGGTCTCCGGGTCGCGGGCCGGGCCCAGGAAGGAGTTGGTGGGCAGCCGCATCGCGCCGAAGCCCATCCGGTTGATCACGAGGTCGCCGCCGAGGCGGAAGTCGTTGCTCATGGGTCCAGCGTCGGCGGCGGACGCTCCGGCCGCGAGGCGCTGGCAGCTTGCTGCCATCCGGCAGGTGCCGTCGGGCAGGCCCGTGGGCAGGCCCCCTGACGGCGGGCCCCGTGGGGCAGGTCCCGTACGACAGGTGCCGTCGGGCAGGCGCGACCGGGCACGCCCCGTCGAGCAAGCCCCGTCCGGCAGGATGGAGGCGTGGCCGAAACCTTGACGATCCGTGGTGACGCGGAGTTCCTCGCCCGTACCGGGCACCTGTTCTCCTCGATGCGCGAGGAGTTCGTCTGCGCCGCCCGCGACCTCACCACCTGGCCGCGCCCCGACGCCGGCCGGGCCACCCGCGCGCGGGTGAGCGGCAGCGGCGTCCGGCACGTACGCAAGCTGATGAGCCCGTTCGCGCTGGCCGACGAGACCTCCCGCGCGCACCTGCGCGAGCTGGCCGGCGAGGGCGCCCGGGTGCGGATCGCCGCCGGCGCCCTCCCGTACGAGGCGATCGTCATCGACCACCGGTACGCGATCCTCGCCGGACCGGCCGGCTCCGGGGAGCGCGTGTACACGGTGACCACCGAGCCGGCCCTGGTCGGCGGGGTCCACTCCCTCGTCGAGGCGGTCTGGGAGGCGGCGGCCGACCTCGGCGCGTTCCTGCGCGCCGAGCGGCCCCTTCTGGACGGCGGCAGCCGGGCCGTCCTGCGCGCCCTGGGCTCGGGCGCCACCGACGAGAGCGCCGCCCGCGACCTGGGCCTGTCCCTGCGGACCTACCGCCGCCGGGTCGCCGGGCTCCTCGCCGCCCTCGACGCGGAGTCCCGTTTCCAGGCGGGGCTGCGGGCCGGCGAGCTGGGCCTGTGACCGGGCGGTCCGGCTACCGGCCGATCAGGAACCGCTGCCGGGCCGCCGTACCGCCGCCGTCCGGCGCCGTCGCGCAGGGCTCCACCGCCGCCGCGCCGGCCATGTCCGCGCCGCCGCGGATGCCGACGCGGGTCCGGCTACCGGCCGATCAGGAACCGCTGCCGGGCCGCCGTACCGCCGCCGTCCGGCGCCGTCGCGCAGGGCTCCACCGCCGCCGCGCCGGCCATGTCCGCGCCGCCGCGGATGCCGACGCACAGGGTGGGGTCCCCCTCGGGCCGCAGCCGCCAGCCCGGGGCGCCCTCGGCCCGTTCGATGCGGAAGAGCTGCGCGGTGCCCGGGACGGCGCAGTCGTTCCAGGGCTCCAGCAGGTTGCGGAACTCGCCCTCGCCGAGGAGGGTCAGGCAGCCCTTGCCGTTGCTCGGGTGGTCCCACTGGACGCGGTACCGCCCGCCCTCCGACCGCACCAGGGACGTCGTCGGCGGTACGGCCTGCGCGCACGGGCGCTGCACCGCCACCGTCTTGTACTCGCCGCGCTCCGACCGTACGTTCCCCTCGGTCAGGCACAGCTCGGGCGCCGACGCCGGCCGGATGCGGGTCACCCCCGGCGCGGGCCCCGGCCCGAGGGAGGCGTCCGGCCCGTCCCCGTCCGTGGGCAGCAGCACGACCGCGCCGACGGCGAGCAGCGCGACCGCCGCCAGCGAGGCCACGGCGACGAGGGGCGCGGTCCGCGGGAGAGCGCCCAGCTTCCGAGCACGGGGCGCGGACCGGTCCTCGTGCGGGTGACCGGCAGCGGGTGCGGAGCCGGACCCCGGCGAGGAACCGGGACCGGAGCCGGCGGGACCGGGCCTGGCCTCCGAGCCGGAACCAGACCCGGCGTCGGCCCCGGAACCGGAACCAGAACCGCCATCGGAACCGAAACCGCCATCGGAACCGGAACCGGAACCGACACCGACATCGGACCCGAGGCCGGCCCCCGCCCCCGCCGCCGTCGACACGGACACCGCCACCAGCCGCTCCCGCGCCGCCAGCCACCCCGCCCGTTCCTCCCCGTCCACCCCGCACGCCCGCACCAGCGCGGAGACGACCTCGGCGCGCGGCAGGGCGTCCCGGCGCAGTACGTCCGCGAGCGTGCTGCGGGCCAGGACGTCACCCCGCTCGGCGGCCCGCACCTCCAGTTGCCGGTACGTCAGTCCGCTGCGCTCCTTGAGCCGCCGCAGCAGGGCGACGTACTCGGCCGGGGTGCGCGCGGCACCCGGCTCCAGCGTGGCTCCCTTGTCCCCCGTCGACGCCATGCGGTCATTGTGATCGCGCGCACAACGCCGGACAACCCTCGCCCCGGCCACATCCGGCGCCCTGACGGCACTGTCCGGCCACGCCGCTGACCTGCCCGGACAGCCGCGATCCTGTCCCGGACAGGGAAACCGTTGCCGGACGGCGTCCCGGCCCGCCAGGATCGATCACGGCACGACGGCCGGCCGCACGGGGGGAGGGCCGGCCGTCGTCGCACGACCCGGTCCCTCCCGAGCGGCTCAGGTCCTCGCGCGGGCCGCGCCCGGCACCTCCGCGTCGGCCGGTTCCAGCCGCCGCGCCGCCCGCAGGGCCGTACGGCGGGCCCAGCCGCCGGTCGTCACCGCCCCCAGCACCAGTACCGCGAGACCGCACCCGGCGAGAATCCACCAGCCGGGCCGCGCGGCGGAGACGAACGCCGCCGCGTACGACGATCCGCTGACGCCCGCGGCCAGCACCGCGCCGAGCACCGCCACGCCGAGGGTCTGGCCGAGCTGGCGGCTGGTGGAGGCGACGGCGGCGGCCACGCCCGCCTGGGCGCGGGGCATGCCGGAGACGGTGGTATTGGTGATGGGCGCGTTGACGAAGCCGAAGCCGACGCCGAACAGGAGGTACCCGAGGAAGAGGGTGATGTCCGTGGTCTCCGCCTCGAACGCGGCGAACAGCACCCCGCTCGCCGTCATGGCGCCGCCCGCGATCAGCAGCGGCAGCCGCGGCCCCCGGCTGCCCACCAGCCGTCCGGACAGCGGGGCGCACAGGAAGGTCGGGACCGCCATCGGCAGCATCCACAGACCGGCGTGCAGGGCGCTCAGCCCGCGCACGTTCTGGAGGTAGAGCGTGGACAGGAACAGGAACCCGCCCAGCGAGGCGAACGCGGCGACCGCGATGAGGGTGGCCCCGCTGAACGGCGCTGAGCGGAAGAACCGCAGGTCGATCAGGGGCTGGGCGCGGCGCGGCTCGTGGACCAGCAGCCCGGCCAGCGCCGCCACGGCGACGGCGGCGTACGGCAGCACGGCGGTGAGTCCCGCGTTCGGCGCCTCGATGATCGCGTACGTCAGGCCGGCGAACAGGGCGATCACCAGCACCTGGCCCAGCGGGTCGGCGCGGCGGGCCCGCGGGGCGCGGGACTCGGGGACGTACCGCAGGGTGAGCAGCAGGGCGGCGAGGCCCACCGGGAGGTTGACCCAGAAGATCGAGCGCCAGCCGACCGACTCCACCAGCACCCCGCCGACCAGCGGCCCGGCGGCCATGGAGATGCCGACGACCGCGCCCCACACACCGATGGCGCGGGCGCGTTCGCGCGGGTCGGTGAAGGTGTTGGTGATGATCGACATGGCGACCGGGTTGAGCATCGAGCCGCCCACCGCCTGCACCATCCGGAACGCCACCAGCGACGACAGGTCCGGCGCGAGCGAGCAGAGGAGCGAGCCCAGCGTGAAGACCACCAGGCCCGCCATGAAGACCTTCTTGCGGCCGATCCGGTCGGCCGTCGAGCCCGCGAGCATCAGCAGCGCGGCGAGGACGAGGGTGTAGGCGTCGACCGCCCACTGGAGACCGGAGGTGCTCGCGTCCAGGTCTCGTTGCAGGGCGGGCAGGGCGACGTTCAGGACCGTGTTGTCGATGCTCACGATGAGCAGGCTCATGCAGCAGATCGCGAGCACGAGCATGCGGCGGCGACGGGTCAGCTCGGGCATGGGCTCATCGTACGCCGATGTCAATAGTGTGCCTAACTAATGAAGTTTGCCATTCCATTGCACGGCACAATGGAGGAATGTCCACGACCGGCCCCGCGCCCCTGAAGATCGGCCCGCACACCGTCCAGCCGCCCGTCGTCCTCGCCCCGATGGCCGGGATCACCAACGCGCCCTTCCGCACGCTGTGCCGGGAGTTCAGCGGCGGCAAGGGCCTGTTCGTCAGCGAGATGATCACGACGCGGGCGCTGGTCGAGCGCAACGAGAAGACCATGCAGCTGATCCACTTCGACGCGAGCGAGACGCCGCGCTCGATCCAGCTGTACGGCGTCGACCCGGCCACCGTCGGCAAGGCGGTCCGCATGATCGTGGACGAGGACCTCGCCGACCACATCGACCTCAACTTCGGCTGCCCGGTCCCGAAGGTGACCCGCAAGGGCGGCGGCTCCGCCCTCCCCTTCAAGCGGCCCCTGCTCCGCGCGATCCTCCGCGAGGCCGTCACCGCCGCCGGCGACCTCCCGGTCACCATCAAGATGCGCAAGGGCATCGACGACGACCACCTCACCTACCTCGACGCCGGCCGGATCGCCGTCGAGGAGGGCGTCACGGCCGTCGCCCTGCACGGCCGTACGGCCGCCCAGCACTACGGCGGCACCGCCGACTGGGAGGCCATCGCCCGCCTCAAGGAACACGTCCCGGAGATCCCGGTGCTCGGCAACGGCGACATCTGGTCGGCGGAGGACGCGCTGCGCATGGTCCGCGAGACCGGCTGCGACGGCGTGGTCGTGGGCCGCGGCTGCCTGGGCCGGCCGTGGCTCTTCGCCGATCTGGTCGCCGCCTTCGAGGGCCGCGAGGACCGCGCCCGGCCCACCCTCGGGCTGGTCGCCGACGCGATGATCCGCCACGCGACCCTGCTCGGGGAGTGGATCGGCGACGAGGCCCGCGGCGTCATCGACTTCCGCAAGCACGTCGCCTGGTACCTCAAGGGCTTCGCGGTCGGCTCCCAGATGCGGGGGCGGCTCGCGGTCACCTCCTCCCTGGCCGAACTCCGGTCCGGCCTGGACGAACTCGACCTCGACCAGCCCTGGCCGGCCGGCGCCGACGGCCCCCGCGGCCGCACCTCCGGCAACAACCGGGTGGTCCTTCCCGATGGCTGGCTGAAGGACCCGTACGACTGCGCGGGCGTCGGCGAGGACGCGGAACTGGACACCTCCGGCGGCTGACCCGGCCTCCGCTCCCGACAGCGCGCCCGATGCCCGCCGACACCGGCCGGGTGACGGGCGGGCGTGGTGGGTGGCCGCGCTCACCGGTGGCACGGCGGTGCCGGCGGGCTGGGTCACCACCAGGGGGAACGTGCGCGCGGCCCGCACCCAGGTGGAGGCGACGACACTCGGCGGCTCCTGAATCCTTCAGGGGCGCGAGGAACCGCGCACGCCATCCTCGAACGACCCGCACCTTCGACGGCACCGGCCGCCGCAACGCCTTCAGGGGCGCGAGGAACCGCGCGCCCACCCCTCCACGCCCCGCACCCTTGCAGGAGACCATCCCCGCACCCTCCTCAGGGGCGCGAGGAACCGCGCACGCCATCCTCGAACGACCCGCACCTTCCAAGGCACCGGCCGCCGCAACGCCTTCAGGGGCGCGAGGAACCGCGCGCCCACCCTTCCACGCCCCGCACCTTCCAAGGCACCGGCCGCCGCAACGCCTTCAGGGGCGCGAGGAACCGCGCGCCCACCCTTCCACGCCCCGCACCTTTGCGGGAGACCATCCCCGCACTCCCCTCAGGGGCGCGAGGAACCGCGCACGCCATCCTCGAACGACCCGCACCTTCGACGGCCCCGGCCGCCGCAACGCCTTCAGGGGCGCGAGGAACCGCGCGCCCACCCCTCCACGCCCCGCACCCTTGCAGGAGACCACCCCCGCACCCCCCTCAGGGGCGCGACGCACGCACTCCTCGGCGCCCCGCACCCCCGACGAACCCCCGGCGCCCCTCCCGGCCGTCGGAGACCTCACGCTCCGCCGACCGCCGTCAGCAAAGCCAACGGCGCCGCCGCCGCCCGCGACTCCCGGTCGCACGCGTGCGGGTACGGCACCGGCTCCGGATGGCTCTCCCGCCCGTACCCGGCCAGCACCTCCGGCAGCCGGTGCCCCGCCGCCGTGGCCGCGTCGATCATGCCGTGCGCCACCGTCCGCGCCTCGTCGTGCAGCCCGTAGCGGGCCAGCCCCAGCGCGATCAGCGCGTTGTCGTGCGGCCACACCGACCCCCGGTGGTACGACAGCGGGTGGTACGCCGGCTGGCCGGCCGCCAGCGTCCGCACCCCCCACCCGGAGAAGAAGTCCGGCTCCAGCAGTCGCCGCCCGACCAGCTCCCCGTACTCCTTGTCCAGCAGCCCCGACCAGAGCAGATGCCCGGCGTCCGAGGCCAGCGCGTCCACCTGGCGTCCCGCGCCGTCCAGGGCGAGGGCGGGGAAGGAGCGCTCCGGCATCCAGAAGTCCCGCTGGAAGCGGTCGCGCAGATCACCGGCCGCCTGTTCCAGGAGCAGGGCGTACGTCTCGTCCGCCCACACCGCGCGGGCCAGCCACGCCGTGCGGCGCAACGCGTCGTACGCGTATCCCTGCGCGCCCGCCGCCGCGACCGCGCCGGAAGGCCGGGTGCCGTCGGCGTGGCAGACCGCGCCGGGGGAGTCCTTCCAGTTCTGGTTGGCGAGGCCGCCCCGGTCGGCGCGGTAGACGAGGTAGCCGCGCGAGGTCAGCCCGCCGTGGTCCAGCATCCAGCCGACCGCCGCCCGCGCGTGCGGCTCCAGGCGCCGGGCCGTCGCCGTGTCCCCGGTCCGTTCCACGTACGCCCCGAGCAGCACCAGGAAGAGCGGGGTGGCGTCCACCGAGCCGTAGTACCGCCCGTACGGCACCTGCCCGAAGTGCGCCAGCTCACCGTGCCGTACCTCGTGCACGATCTTGCCGGGGGTGGCCACCGGGTCCCGGGCCGCCGTCCGCGCGGTCGCCTGCGTCGCGGCGAGCGCGGCCAGCGTGGCGGCGGCCGGCTCCGGCCGGTACGGCAGCGTGAACAGCGAGGTCAGCAGGGCGTCACGGCCGAGCAGCGTCAGGAACCAGGGCGCCCCGCCGGCCGGGACGCGCAGTTCCTCGCCGTCCGGGCCGGTCGCCGGCACCTGGAGCGCGGCCAGGTCCGCGAGCCCGCGCGCGCAGGCCGCCGCCAGTTCCGGCCACCCGGCCGGGAAGGCCACGTCCCGGGCGAAGGCGTCCTCCTCGGCGAGCAGCCGGCGCACGGCGGCGCCAGGGGAGCGCGGCACCCGCACCGCCCGCCGGTGGCCGTGCGGCCGGGCCAGCACCCGCAGCACCAGCTCGGCGGTGCCGTGCGGCGGCAGGTCGAGCGCCCACACCAGCCGCCGGGCCCCGGTCCCGGTCTCCTCCACCGCGTCCGGCGCGGGTTCGGAGGTGACCGTGGTGACCGAGCGCCACTCGCCGCGCCGGTAGGCGAACTCCACGCCGTGCGCCATGACCTGCCGGGAGCGGGTGGCGCCGGTCTTGGCGTACGTACGGTGGTCGGCGCGCAGCTCGAACTGGTCGGCGAAGTCGGCGTCGGCGGTGACCGCGAGGCGGACCGTCGCGTCCACCGGGCGATTGCTGGTCACCCGCAGCGACTCGACGAACGACCCGTCCCCGACGGCCTGTTCCCGGAACAGCGTGTACGCCGGCGGCTCGTCGCGTCCGCCGCGCGGCACCAGCACGCAGCGGGCGCTGTCCCCGGCCGTGACCGGGGTGAGGGCCTCCGGCACCGCGCCGTCCACGGTCAGCTGCCACCGGCTCAGATGGCGCGCGTCCCGGACGAACAGGCCGTCCGGCGCGCCCCCGCCCCGCACCCCGCTGATGTCCCCGTGGTCGCCCACGGCGGCGAAGGTGCCGCCGTACACGAGCAGATGGTGACGGTCGGTCATGCTCGGTCCCCTCCCTGGTCGCCGCCATACTGGTGTCCGGGGTGCGCGAAGGAGTCCGAGGCCGTGAGGGGGTCCAGGTGCGCGGTGGGGCGGGCGGTGCTGGAGCGGGTGGTACTGGGACTGGTGACTCGGGTCATGCGGTCCACTCGGGGCTCCCCGAAGACGTCCGGCCGGCCGATTCGGCGGCGGCCACCGTAGAGTTACGTCTATTTAACACGCAAAACCCACTATGTAATGCAGGGTTGGGAAACACAAGGGGGTGCGCATGACCGAACAGCCCGGTACGAGCCGGACATCCGGACGGGACGGAAAGGACGGCGCCACCAGGAGGAGCGGCCAGGCCGGCGCGGGTGACCTGCTCGCCCTGGTCCGCAGCGGCCGGGCCACCACACGCGGCGCGCTCCAGCAGGCCACCGGCCTCTCCCGGGCCACGGTCGGCCAGCGCCTCGACCGTCTCTTCCGCGCGGGCTGGCTGCGCGAGGGCGCGGGCGGACCCGTCGACTCCCCGCTGGGCGGACGCCCCTCCATCACCCTGGAGTTCGACGACGAGCACGCCGTCGTCCTCGCCGCCGACCTGGACACCCGGCACGCCCGCGCGGCCCTGCTCACCCTGACCGGCGAGACGGTCGCCGAACGGGCCGGCACCCTGGTCGTCGAGGACGGCCCCGAGGTGGTCCTCGGTGAACTGGGACGCTGGTTCGCCGAGTTGCTGGAGAAGGCCGGCCGCGGCGTCGACGCGGTGTGCGGCATCGGGCTCGCCGTCCCCGGCCCGGTCGAGTGCGACACCGGCCGGGTGGTGCAGCCGCCGATCATGCCGGGCTGGGACGGCTACGACATCCGGGGCCGGCTCTCCCGCGCCGTCGCCGAACACGCCGGTGCGGCGGCCGCGTCCCTGCCCGTGCTGGTCGACAACGACGCCAATGCCATGGCCTACGCCGAACAGCGCGCCGCCCACCCGGACGCCTCCGCGTTCGTGCTGGTCAAGGTGTCGACGGGGATCGGCGCGGGGGTCGTGGTGGACGGCTCCATCTACCGGGGCACGGACGGCGGGGCCGGGGACATCGGCCACATCCGCGTCCCCGAGGGCGCCCAGGCGCTGTGCCGGTGCGGCTCCTACGGCTGTCTGGCGGCCGTCGCCAGCGGGGGCGCGGTGGCGCGGCGGCTGACGGCGGCCGGGGTGCCCGCGGAGTCGGGCTCGGACGTACGGCAGCTGCTGGCGGCCGGGCACCCGGAGGCGGTCGCGCTGGCCCGGGAGGCCGGGCGGCTGGTCGGGGACGTCCTGGCGACCGTCGTGACCCTGCTCAACCCCGGGGTGCTGATGATCGCCGGGGATCTGGCCGGAACCCCCTTCCTCACCGGCGTGCGCGAACTGCTCTACCAGCGGGCGCTGCCGCGCTCCACCGCCCATCTGGAGGTCGTCACCTCCCGGCTCGGCGAGCGGGCCGGGCTCGTCGGCGCGGGGGCGCTGGTGGTGGAGCACCTGTACGCGCCCCAGCGGGCCGAGGAGCGGCTCTCCGCGCTCGGCGTGTGAGCGGGGGTGTGACGGGGGTGTTTCCGTCCCGGTGCGGCGTCCGCATGGTGGAATTCCGGCGGCTGCGGCAGCGTGATTCTCGCCACCCTTGATAAGGGTTCCGCTCAGATGAGCGGATCATGAGCGGCTGTACTTCTGGAAGGGGTGGCACTCGGTGCCACCCCTTGATCGTTCATCGATCGAACTCAGACGTGTCAAATGCCGCTCATGTGAGCAGTGCGGAACGGGTGGGTGGCCCCTTTCCCTTCAAGGAATGAACGCGGGGAGGCGAAGCGGCTTGCCTTTCCTTGACTTTCGATCCGCTGGCGGACGAGTGGTTACGGGCGTATGACGCGCAAGCAGACGTACCCAGACGCCTTCGATCTGGGTACATTCCTCGCCGTCAGGGCAGCCACCGCGTCCTCGAGGAGTCGAGACCCGTGTCGGAAAACAAAGATCCCCAGGATCCTCAGGCAGCGAAGTTCGTTTACGACTTCACCGAGGGCAACAAGGACCTCAAGGACCTGCTCGGGGGCAAGGGCGCCAACCTGGCCGAGATGACCAACCTCGGCCTCCCGGTCCCGCCCGGCTTCACCATCACCACCGAAGCCTGCAAGACCTACCTCGACAGCGGCGAGGAGCCGGCGGCACTGCGTGACGAGGTGAGTGCGCACCTCGACGCCCTCGAAGCGCGGATGGGCAAAAAGCTCGGCCAGCCCGACAACCCCCTCCTGGTCTCCGTCCGCTCCGGCGCCAAGTTCTCCATGCCCGGCATGATGGACACGGTCCTGAACATCGGCCTCTCCGACACGTCGGTACAGGGCCTGGCCGCCCAGGCCGGTGACGAGCGCTTCGCCTGGGACTCGTACCGCCGCCTCATCCAGATGTTCGGCAAGACCGTCCTCGGCGTCGACGGCGACCTCTTCGAGGAGGCGCTGGAGAAGGCGAAGACGGCCAAGAAGGTCACGGTCGACACCGAACTGGAGGCGGCCGACCTGAAGAAGCTGGTCACCACCTTCAAGAAGATCGTGAAGAAGGAGGCCGGCCGGGACTTCCCGCAGGACCCGCGCGAGCAGATGGACCTCGCCATCAAGGCGGTCTTCGACTCCTGGAACGGCGACCGCGCCAAGCTCTACCGCCGCCAGGAGCGCATCCCGCACGACCTCGGCACCGCCGTCAACGTCTGCTCGATGGTCTTCGGCAACCTCGGCCCCGACTCCGGCACGGGCGTCGCCTTCACCCGCGACCCGGCCTCCGGCCACCAGGGCGTCTACGGCGACTACCTCCAGAACGCCCAGGGCGAGGACGTCGTCGCGGGCATCCGCAACACCGTCCCGCTGGCGGAGCTGGAGCGGATCGACAAGAAGTCGTACGACCAGCTCATGCGGATCATGGAGACCCTGGAGAACCACTACAAGGATCTCTGCGACATCGAGTTCACCATCGAGCGCGGCCGGCTGTGGATGCTCCAGACCCGGGTCGGCAAGCGGACCGCCGGTGCCGCCTTCCGGATCGCCACCCAGCTCGTGGACCAGGGCCTGATCGACGAGGCCGAGGCGCTCACCCGGGTCAACGGCGCCCAGCTCGCCCAGCTGATGTTCCCCCGCTTCGACGAGTCCGCGAAGGTGGAGCAGGTCGGGCGGGGCATCGCGGCCTCGCCGGGCGCCGCGGTCGGCAAGGCGGTATTCGACTCGTACACGGCCGTGAAGTGGTCGCGTTCGGGCGAGAAGGTCATCCTGATCCGCCGGGAGACCAATCCCGACGACCTCGACGGCATGATCGCGGCGGAGGGCATCCTCACCTCGCGGGGCGGCAAGACCTCCCACGCGGCCGTGGTCGCGCGCGGCATGGGCAAGACCTGTGTCTGCGGCGCGGAGGAGCTGGAGGTCGACACCAAGCGGCGCCGGATGACCGTGCCCGGCGGGCACGTGGTCGAGGAGGGTGACGTCGTCTCGATCGACGGCTCCTCCGGCAAGGTCTACCTGGGCGAGGTCCCGGTCGTGCCGTCCCCGGTCGTGGAGTACTTCGAGGGCCGCATGCACGCGGGCGCGGAGGACGCCGGCGAGCTGGTCGAGGCCGTCCACCGCATCATGGCCTTCGCCGACCGCAAGCGCCGCCTGCGGGTGCGGGCCAACGCCGACAACGCCGAGGACGCGCTGCGCGCCCGGCGCTTCGGCGCCCAGGGCATCGGCCTGTGCCGCACCGAGCACATGTTCCTCGGCGACCGCCGCGAACTGGTCGAACGCCTCATCCTGGCCGACACCGAGGCCGAGCGCGAGGAGTCCCTCAAGGAACTCCTCCCCCTCCAGAAGCGGGACTTCGTCGAACTCTTCGAGGCGATGGACGGCCTCCCGGTCACCATCCGGCTCCTCGACCCGCCGCTGCACGAGTTCCTCCCCGACATCACGGAACTCTCCGTCCGCGTCGCGCTCGCCGAGTCCCGGCAGGAGCCCCACGAGAACGAACTCCGCCTCCTGCAGGCCGTCCACCGCCTGCACGAGCAGAACCCGATGCTGGGCCTGCGCGGCGTCCGTCTGGGCCTGGTCATCCCCGGCCTGTTCACCATGCAGGTCCGGGCCATCGCGGAAGCGGCGGCCGAGCGCAAGGCCGCCAAGGGCGACCCGCGCGCCGAGATCATGATCCCGCTGGTCGGCACGGTCCAGGAGCTGGAGATCGTCCGTGAGGAGGCCGACAAGGTCGTCGCCGAGGTCGAGGCGGCCTCCGGCGCGCACCTCAAGCTCGCCATCGGCACGATGATCGAGCTGCCCCGCGCCGCGCTGACCGCCGGGCAGATCGCGGAGTGCGCGGAGTTCTTCTCCTTCGGCACCAACGACCTGACCCAGACGGTGTGGGGCTTCAGCCGCGACGACGTCGAGGCGTCCTTCTTCACGGCCTACCTGGAGAAGGGCATCTTCGGCGTCTCCCCCTTCGAGACGATCGACAAGGACGGCGTCGGCTCCCTGGTCGCCGCCGCCGCGAAGGCCGGCCGCGCCACCCGCCCCGACCTGAAGCTCGGCGTCTGCGGCGAGCACGGCGGCGACCCGGAGTCCGTCCACTTCTTCCACGAGGTGGGCCTGGACTACGTCTCCTGCTCCCCGTTCCGCATCCCGGTCGCCCGCCTGGAGGCGGGCCGCGCGGCGGTCCGGTCCACCGGCAGCGACCACCGCTGAACCTCCGGACCGCCACCGGTCACCCGACCACCCTCACCGGCCGACGGCGACTCCGGTTCACGAAGAGAGGGCGGCACCCGTGCGGGGGCGCCGCCCTCTCGGGCGTTCCCGGCGCGGAACGGCTCCGCGTGCGCCGTGCGCGCACGGGTGAGCCGTCCCCCACAGGGATGGCCCCCCACCGCCCCCCGGGTGCCGGGGGCGGGTGGGGGAAGGCTTCGCGGGTCCGATCAACTCCTGCCGGAGGGAACCGTTTTGAGTACTCCCGCGTCGTCCTCGTTCCGTGTCACCAGTGCTCCCGATGTCGTGTACGGGGTCTGGGGTGACAAGCGGTTCGAGACCGCGTCGGCCGACTGGGTGCAGGTGCCCGGTGCCGAGGTCGAGCTGAAGTTCGGTGAGGGGCATCCTTCGTTGGGGGCGCGGTTCGTGGCCACGTTCAGTGCCGAGGCCCTGTGCGAGGACAACAACAGGGACGGGCAGGGCGTCCTGCACGCCACCGTGTTCTTCGGTGACGAGCAGGGTGCGCCGGTGAGTGAGAACCACCGGTTCGCGACCGCCCGCGGCAACCCGGAGTGGTCGAGTCACACGCTGATCCGGACGGCGCGGTTCGAGCCGCGACCCGGCAGCCGTGACGTCAGCGCGCGGGTGAAGCTGAAGGTGAGCGGGGCCGGTGGCGGCGTGCAGAACTGGTTCCTGAAGGTCGAGCGGTTCAGCCTGTAGGGCCGCCGGCCCGCTATTCGCAGCCGGTCCCGTCCCCGTCCCGGTCCAGGTGACGGCCGTAGCCGGGGTCGCCCGCGTGGACGGGGGCGGCTCCGGCGGCGCGGGCGGCGTCGCAGTTCCGGTAGTAGACGGAGCCGCCCCCGGAATCGGAGCCGGAGCCGGAGAAGGTGTCGTCCTCGGCGGCTTCCTCCGTGACCGTTTCCCCGACCGTCTCGGTCACGGTGACCTTGACCGTCTCCTTCGCGGTCACCGTCTCGGCCGGTTCGGGTTCCAGCGTCTCGGTCGCCGTCTCGGTCACGGTGACCGTCGGGCGGGCGGTGGCGGCCACCGCCTTCGCGCCGGCCTCCGTGCCGTCCGTACCGCCGTCGCCGCCGGCGCCGATGCCGGCGCCGAGGAGCAGCGCGAACGCCAGCGCGGGCAGGACGTACCGCTTCCGGGCCCACTTGGGGGCGGGACCGGAGGCGGCGCCGGGCGGGACCGGGTGCGGGCCGTACGGGCCGTACGGGGGCTGCGGAGGCGGCGGGTACGGCTGGTTGTACGGGGCACGCGGGGTGCGCGGGTCGTACGGACTGCTCATGAGGTCCCCCTGCGACTGCGGTGGTGCGTGAGGGGACGACCGTACGGCGGGCCGCCGGATCGTGGAGGCCCGGTGACGCTTTTGTGATGCGTCCGTGCCACTGGTGGTCAGGTGCGGAACGGTCCCCGCACCTCGTAGGTGATCCCGCCGGACGAACTGCCGCTCGTGCCGCGCTGGCTGGAGAAGTAGAGCCGGGTGCCGTCGGGGGAGAAGGCCGGGCCGGTGATCTCCGAGCCGGACTGGCCGTCGATCCGCAGGAACGGCGCGATCACGTCGTCCGGCGTGATGACGCAGATCTCCATGTTCCCGCCGTCCTCCGCCACGAACAGGTCGCCGGAACCCGTACCGGTGACGTTGTCGACACCGGTGAGCGGGGCCGTGCCGCCGGTCACCAGGGAGTCGTCGTAGGCGAGTTCGAGGGTCTGCGCGGCGGCGTCGTACTGCCAGACCCGGTTGTCGCCCTTGGTGGTGAACCAGCAGACGCCGTCGGCGTAGTAGCAGCCCTCGCCGCCGTTGAAGCGCTTGGCGCCGGACACCTGGTCGCGGGTGGCGGTGGCGCCGGTCGGGTCGGGGACCCTCGCCCAGGTGACCGGGCCGCTGGTGGCGGTCCCCGCGACCAGCACCTCCAGGGTGCCGGCGGACAGGTCGCCCCAGGCCGTCGGGCGGAAGCGGTAGAAGCAGCCGTCGGTGACGTCCTCCGTCAGGTAGACGACCCGGCGGACCGGGTCGGCCGCCGCCGCCTCGTGCTTGAAGCGGCCCATGGCGTCCCGGCGGACGGCCGCCTGCACCCCCCAGGGGTCGGTCTCGTAGACGTAGCCGCGGTCCACCTCCTCACAGGACAGCCACGTGTTCCACGGGGTCCTGCCGCCCGCGCAGTTGGTGCGGGTGCCGGACAGGACGCGGTACGCGGCGGTGACCGCGCCGGTCGCGGAGAACCGCACCGCGCTCGCGCCGCCGCCCGGGATGACCTCCGAGTTGGAGACGTAGATCCAGCCCGTGCCGTCGGCGTAGCAGGCGCCGCCGTCCGGTGCGTCGTGCCAGGTGTACGAGGTGCCGGGGACCGTCTGCCGGGACCGGGCGACGACCCGGCTGGTGAAGCCGGCCGGAAGCCGGATGCCGTTGGCGTCCGCCGCGCCCAGCGCCCCGTAGGGTCCGCTGCCGGGCTGGGCGGGCGCGGCGTACGCGGCGCCGCGCCACAGGGTGCCGCCCAGGGCGGCGGAGGTGCCGCCGAGGGCGACCGCGCGCAGGAGGGTACGACGTTCCACGTTCACTCCAGGGGTGCCGTGGCCGCCCCGCCGCCGGGTGACGGCGGGGTCGTACGGTCAGGGACCCTAGGGGGACAGGATGGACAAGCCATGGCCATGCCATGACCGCCCGTCGAATCCGCGGTGCCCGCATCGACCGCGTCCGAGGAGTGAAGTCCACCCATAAGAGCGGTTTATCGCTTGATGAGGTGTTCGCCGCCGGTGGCGGGTATCGGCCCGGCAGGCCCGCGCTCCGGATGCGCCGGGCCTCGCGCTGAAGGGGGGAATCACCGCGATGACTGCCGCGGAGATCGAATCGGCAAGGACGTGCCCGTTCCGGCACGACGACGCCCTGGAACCCGACCCGTACCTGACCCGGATGCGGACCGAGGCACCCGTGGCCCGCGTCCGCATGCCCTACGGGACGGGCACCTGCTGGCTGGTGACCCGCTACGCGGACGTGCGGACCGTCACCTCGGACCGGCGGTTCAGCCGGGCCGCGCTGGCCGGCCGGGACTTCCCGAGGATCACCCCCGAGCCCATCGCCCAGTCCGAGGCGATCAACCTGATGGACCCGCCCGCGCTCAACCGGGTGCGCCGCCTGGTCGTCAAGGCGTTCACCACGCCCCGGGTCGAGGCGCTGCGCCCGTGGACCCAGCGGACCACGGACGCGCTGCTGGACACCATGGCCGAGCACGGCTCGCCGGCCGACCTCGTCGCCCACCTCGCCGACCGGCTGCCGCTCATGACCATCAGCCAGCTCATGGACATCCCCGAGGCGGACCGGCCGCGGCTGCGCCGCTGGGCGATGGCGATGATGTCGATGAGCGCCGCCGACCGGGCCTCGGCCGTCGAGGCGAAGGCCGCGCTGCGCGCCTACTTCACCGAGCTGACCGCCGCCCGGCGCCGCGCCCCGGGCGACGACCTGATCAGCTCGATGGCCACCGCCCGCATCGGCGAGGAGACGCTGGACCAGGACGAACTGGCCGTCCTGGCCATGCTCCTGCTGGTCACCGGCCACGACACCACCACCTACGACATCTGCAACAGCGTCTACACCCTCCTCACCCACCCCGACCACCTCGCCCAGCTCCGCGCCCGCCCCGGACTCCTCCACCAGGCCCTGGAGGAACTGCTCCGCTTCATCCCGTTCCGCCAGGGCGTCGGCATCCCCAGGGTGGCCCTGGAGGACGTGGAGCTGGGCGGCCGGCTCATCCGCGCGGGCGACACTGTGCACGTGTCGTACCTGACCGCCAACCGCGACGGCCTGGTGTACGAGCGGCCCGACGAGCTGGACTTCGAACGGGAGGCACCGGCCCCGCACATGGCCTTCGGCTACGGCAGCCACCACTGCCTCGGCTCCCACCTGGCCCGCATGGTCCTCCAGGTCTCCGTCGGCACGCTCCTCACCCGGTTCCCCGGGCTGCGGCTGGCCGTGCCCCCGGAGGAGGTGCGGTGGAACACCGTGTCGATCTGGCGCTATCCGCTCGCCCTCCCGGTGACCTGGTAGGGCCCGGACATGGCCACGTTGTGCAGGCCGGCCATCGCCGTGCCCGAGCACGTCATCACCCGCGAGCAGACCCTCGACCTGGCCAGGGAGCTGCACGCCGGCCACCCGCAGCTCAAGCTGGCCCTGCGCCTGATCGCCAACACCGGGGTGCGCACCCGGCACCTGGTGCAGCCCATCGAGGAGACCCTGCGCCACCCCGGCTTCACCGCGCGCAACGCCCGGTACGAGAGGGAGGCCAAGGCGCGGGTCCCCGAGGCCGCGCTCCGCGCGCTGGCCCACGCCGAACTCACGCCCCGTGACATCGACATGATCGTCTACGTGTCGTGCACGGGCTTCATGATGCCGTCGATGACCGCCTGGCTCATCAACACGATGGGCTTCCGGCCCGAGACCCGGCAACTGCCGATCGCCCAGCTCGGCTGCGCCGCCGGGGGCGCGGCCATCAACCGCGCCCACGACTTCTGCACCGCCTATCCCGGGGCGAACGTGCTGATCCTGTGCTGCGAGTTCTGCTCGCTGTGCTACCAGCCGGCCGACCTGGCCGTGGGCAACCTGCTGTCCAACGGCCTGTTCGGCGACGCGATCGCCGCCGCGGTCGTCCGTGGCCGGGGCGGCACGGGCGTACGGCTGGACCACAACGGCTCCCACCTGGTGCCCGGCACCGAGCGGTGGATCGCCTACGACGTCCGCGACACCGGCTTCCACTTCATGCTCGACAAACGGGTGCCCGGCACCATGGCCGACCTCGCGCCCGCCCTGCGTGCCCTGGCCGAGCTGCGGGACTGGGACATCACCCGGCTCGGCTTCTACATCGTCCACGCGGGCGGCCCCAGAATCCTGGACGACCTGTCCACCCACCTCGACCTGCCGCCGGCGATGTTCCGCTACAGCCGGGCCACCCTCACCGAGCGCGGCAACATCGCCAGCGCGGTCGTCTTCGACGCCCTGGAACGCCTCTTCGCCGACGGCGGCGCCGGTCCCGCGGACCGGGGCGTGATCGCGGGCTTCGGCCCGGGCATCACCGCCGAGATCGCCCTGGGCACCTGGTGCGGCGCCGAAGCGCCGGTCAGCGCGGCACCGCCACCGCGGTGAACGTCGTCTCCGGTGGCCGCGGGCTGGTGGAGCGGCCGCCGGCCGGCCGCCCCGGGTCCCGTCGGCGGTCCCCGCGTGCGACGGGAACGGCGGGACGGGACCCGGTGGGCCCCGGGACGTCTCGACAGCGCAGGCGGACCCGGGAGCCGGCCGGCGGCGAAGGGGCGCTACCCGGCCACGTCGGCGGTCGCCCGCACCTCGTACGCCGTCACCCGGACCGACTCGTCGTCCAGGCACTGCCCGGTGGCGAGGTCGAAGCGCTGCTTGAGGAGGGGGGAGGCGACGAAGGGGCGGCCCTGGTGGGTGCCGGTCAGACCGCGGGAGAGGACCGCCGCGCCCGTGAACGGGTCGCGGTTGTCGATCGCGTACAGCTCGCCCCGGCGGTCGCGGAACAGGGCGGCCTGGGCGCCGTCGGGCAGGAGCACGGCCACGCCGCGGCCCGGGAAGAGGGTGCCGAGGTCACAGGCCGTGAACCAGCCGTCGGTCAGGCGGAGCCGGACCCGCAGGTCGGTCGTCTCGGGAGCCAGGGTCATCGCTGGGCGCTTCCTTCCAGGGTTTCCAGGGTTTCCAGAGGGCGGTGGCCGATGGAGAGCAGCGGCAGGTCGGGCTTGATCTGGTCCCGCTCGGGGACGAAGGAGACCAGCGGGTCCGGGGTGTCCGGGGCGTTGACGAAGGACACGAACCGGGCCAGCTTCTCGGGGTCGTCGATGGTCTCGGCCCACTCGTCGCGGTAGCCGGCCACGTGCGCGGACATCAGCGCCTCCAGCTCGTCGCAGATGCCGAGCGAGTCGTGCACCACCACGTCCCGTACGTGGTCCAGGCCGCCGGGGACGCGCTCCAGCCAGGTGGAGGTGCGCTCCAGCCGGTCGGCGGTGCGGATGTAGAACATCAGGAACCGGTCGATCAGCCGGACCAGTTCGGCGTCGGAGAGGTCCTGCGCGAGGAGGTCGGCGTGGCGCGGGGTGGCACCGCCGTTGCCGCCGACGTACAGGTTCCAGCCGGCCGCGGTGGCGATGACGCCGAAGTCCTTGGACTGCGCCTCGGCGCACTCGCGGGCGCAGCCCGAGACGGCCGACTTCAGCTTGTGCGGGCTGCGCAGGCCCCGGTAGCGCAGCTCCAGGTCGATGGCCATGCGCACCGAGTCCTGGACGCCGTAGCGGCACCAGGTCTGCCCGACGCAGGACTTCACCGTCCGCAGGGACTTGCCGTACGCGTGCCCCGACTCGAAACCGGCGTCGACCAGCCGCGCCCAGATCGACGGCAGCTGCTCCACCCGCGCGCCGAACATGTCGATGCGCTGACCGCCGGTGA
The DNA here is from genome assembly GCF_020521275.1 of Streptomyces daghestanicus. Taxonomy (NCBI): domain Bacteria; kingdom Bacillati; phylum Actinomycetota; class Actinomycetes; order Kitasatosporales; family Streptomycetaceae; genus Streptomyces; species Streptomyces daghestanicus. The sequence continues at coordinate 790,619 of NZ_BNDX01000016.1, forward strand.
TCTTCGTGTAGAGCCGGAAGTCGCGGGCGATCTCGCCGATGACGATGAGCTTCTCCGGGGCGATCTCGCCACCGGGGATGCGCGGCACGACGGAGTACGAGCCGTTCTTCTGGAGGTTGGCCAGGAAGTGGTCGTTGGTGTCCTGGAGGGCGGCCTGCTCGCCGTCGAGGACATAGCCGCTGGCGCCGATCGTCGGGGCGAGGGAGGCGATGATCGAGCCGACGGTCGGCTTGCAGACCTCGCAGCCGTCGCCGCCCCGGGCCTCCTCGCGGCCGTACCGGTCCAGCAGGTCCTGGTACGAGGTGATCCGCAGGGCGAGGACGATCTCGTACAGCTCCTCGCGGGTCTGCCCGAAGCAACCGCACAGGCCCTTGTCGACCTCGACACCGCTCGCCTCCAGCTCGGCGGTGACGAGCTGGCCGATCACCTTCACGCAGGAGCCGCAGCCGGTGCCGGCCTTGGTGCACTTCTTCACCTCGGGCACGGTGACGCACCGGTGGTCGGTGACCGCGCCGCGGATCGTGCCCTTGGACACGTTGTGGCAGGAGCAGATGACCGCGTCGTCGGGGAGGGCGGACGGGCCGAGCTGGACGGGCGCCCCGGCCCCGGCGGGCAGCACCAGCGACTCCGGCGGCACCGGCGGCACCGAGCCGGTGAACGCCTTCAGCGTGCCGTACGCCTCCGCGTCCCCGACCAGGATGCCGCCGAGCAGCGTGCCGTCGCGGCCGATGACCAGCTTCTTGTACAGGCCGGCGCGGGAGTCGGAGTAGACGACGTCCAGGCAGTCCTCGGCGGTGCCGTGCGCGTCGCCGAAGGACGCCACGTCCACGCCGAGCAGCTTCAGCTTGGTGGACAGGTCGGCGCCGGTGAACGCCGCCTCGTCGCGGGCGAGGGTGGCGGCGACGGTCACGGCCTGCTCGTAGCCCGGCGCGACCAGGCCGTACACCCGGCCGTCCGCCGCGAGGGCGCACTCCCCGATGGCGAAGACGTGCGGGTCGGTGACGGTCCGGCACTGCTCGTCCACCGCGATGCCGCCGCGTTCGCCGACCGCCAGTCCGCAGTCCCGGGCGAGCTGGTCGCGGGGGCGGACACCGGCGCTGAACACCACCAGGTCGGTGGCGAGTTCGGAGCCGTCGGACAGCTTCATGCCGGTGACGGACCCGTCGGGGCCCACGACGATCTCCTGGGTGCCGACGCCCGTGTGCACGGACAGACCCATGTCCTCGATGGTCCGCAGCAGGGCCGCGCCGCCGCCCTCGTCCACCTGGACGGGCATCAGCCGGGGCGCGAACTCCACGATGTGCGAGGTGAGCCCGAGCCCCTTCAGCGCGCCCGCCGCCTCCAGGCCGAGCAGTCCGCCGCCGACCACCGCGCCCGTCGTCGCCGTCTTGGCGTACTCCTCGATGGCGAGCAGGTCCTCGATCGTGCGGTACACGAAACAGCCGGCCGCGTCCTTGCCGGGGACCGGCGGCACGAACGGGTACGAGCCGGTCGCGAGGACCAGGACGTCGTAGTCGAAGACCCGCCCCGACCGCGCGGTGACCTTCCGGGCGTCCCGGTCGACCGTCTCGGCGGCGTCACCGACGTACAGCTCGATGCCGTGCTCCTCGATGAACGCGAGGTCGGTCATCGACAGGTCGTCCGGGGTCTTCCCCGAGAAGTACGAGGTGAGCTGGACCCGGTCGTAGGCGGGGCGCGGCTCCTCGCACAGCACGACCACGCGGTGCGTGGCGGTCAGGCCGCGCTCGGCGAGCGCTTCGAGGAAGCGCTGGCCGACCATGCCGTGGCCGATGAGCACGATGGTCGTCTGGTCCGTGGACATCAGGAGCCTCCGTCGTTGGTGAGCAGGTGGAGCAGGGGGCCGTCGTCGGGGAGCGGCTCTGCTCCCTCCCAGGCGCGGGCGAGCGCGCCGACGGTGCCGAGTTCGCCGACGAGGACCCCGCCGACCAGGCGGTCGTCGCGGACGACGACCTTGCGGTACGTGCCCCGGGTGGCGTCGGCGAGCCGCACCACGTCGTCGCCGGGACGGGGGTCGGTCTCACCGAACGCGGCGAGGTCGAAGGGGCTGTCCGGCCCGGTCAGGGTGAGCCGGGTCAGCGAGCGGGTGCCGGTGTAGCGGGCGGCCGGGTCGCCGGCCAGCGACCGGGCGAGGGCCTCGGCCTGCTCCAGCGCGGGCGCGGCCAGCCCGTACAGCGTGCCGTCGTGCTGCGCGCAGTCCCCGACGGCGCGGATGCGCGGGTCGGAGGTGCGCAGCTCGTCGTCGACGACGACGCCCTTGCGCACCTCCAGTCCCGCGTCCGCCGCGAGCCCCGTGCGCGGCCGCACCCCGCAGGCCAGCACCACCAGGTCGGCGTCGAGCGCGTACCCGTCGGCCAGTTCCACCGACCGCACCGCCCCGCCGACCGTGCGCACGTCGCGCACCCGGCACTCGGTGTGCACCTCGACGCCCAGGTCGGTCAGGTGCCGCCGGACCAGCGCGGACGCGGCGGCGTCGAGCTGACGCTCCATCAGACGCTCGGACTGCTGGGCGAGGACGACCTGCGCGCCGCGCAGGGCCAGCGCGCGGGCGGCGGAGACCCCGAGGAGCCCGCCGCCGATGACGACCGCCCGCGCGCCCGGCCGGACCGCCCCGGACAGCGCCAGGCAGTCGTCCAGGGTGCGGAAGGCGTGCACGCCCCGGGGCAGTTCGCGGTCGGCGGTGAACAGGCCGCGCAGCGGCGGCAGCACGGCGTTGGACCCGGTGGCCAGGACCAGCGTGTCGTATGCGATCACCGTGCCGTCGGCGCGGGTGACGGTCCGGGCGGCGCGGTCGATGCCGGTGACCCGGCCGCGCACCAGGCCGGCGGGCTCGGGCAGGGCGATCACCTCGGCGCCGTAGCGGCCGGCGAGGACCTCGGCGAGCAGGACCCGGTTGTACGGGCGGTGCTCCTCCTCGCCGATCAGCACGGCGGGCGTGCCCAGCTCACCGAGGCGCCGGGTGAGGGTGACACCCGCGAGCCCGGCGCCGATCACCACCACACGCGTATTCGAGGTCATGCCACCGAGCGTGCGGTGCCGGTGTTACCCGGTGGCATCACGTCTGTTTCCCGCGCGGAACGCTGCCCTCAGCGGCGGCGGGACGGAGCTGTGAGGGGCCGGGCCGTGAGGGGCCGGGGCCGTGGGAGGCCGAGCTGTGAGGGGCCGGGATATCGTCATGATCATGCCCGACATATCACTGCTGACGATCGCCCTGCTCTGTCTCGCGGCCCTCGCGGCCGGCTGGATCGACGCCGTGGTCGGCGGCGGCGGGCTTCTGCTGCTGCCCGTCCTCCTGCTCGGCCTGCCCGCCGGCACCCCGGCCGCGCACGCGCTCGGCACCAACAAGGCGGTCGCCGTCGTCGGCACCACGGGCGCGGCGGTGACCTACGCCCGCAAGGCGCCGGTCGACGTCCGCACCGCCGTGCGCATCGGCCTGGCGGCGCTCGCCGGCTCGTCGGGAGGGGCCTTCTTCGCGGCCGGGATGAGCACCGAGGTCCTCAAGCCGGTCATCATGGTCGTCCTGCTCGCGGTGGCCGCCTTCGTCATCCTCCGCCCGGCCTTCGGCACCGCCCCGGCCGCCGGCCCGGCCACCCGCCGCCAGATCCTCGCCGCGATCGGCCTCGCGGGCCTCGGCATCGGCTTCTACGACGGTCTGATCGGCCCCGGCACCGGCACCTTCCTCGTCCTCGCCCTCACCGCGGTGCTCCACCTCGACCTGGTGACCGCCTCCGCCACCGCCAAGATCGTCAACTGCTGCACCAACGCGGGCGCGCTCGCCACCTTCGCCTGGCAGGGCGCGGTGCTGTGGCAGCTCGCCGCGCTGATGGCCGTCTTCAACCTCGCCGGCGGCATGCTCGGCGCCCGCACCGCCCTGAAACAGGGCAGCGGCTTCGTCCGGATCGTCCTGCTGACGGTGGTCTTCGCGCTGGTGGCGAACCTGGCGTACGAGCAGTGGCTGGCGTGAGAGGGGAAACCGGGCCGGCCCGCCGCGGGGGCGGCCCGCCGTCCGGCGGGGCTCAGCCGCGGCTGCCGGTCAGGTGGGCGAAGACGACCACGTTCCCGCGGTAGCCGGTGCTCCGCGACCAGCCGCCGCCACAGGTGATCACCCGCAGTTCGGGCCGCCCGGCCGCGCCGTACACCTCCCCGTCGGGGAAGTCCGCCGCGTCGTACACCTCCACCCGGTCCACGGTGAACACCGCGACCGAGCCGTCCCGCCGGTCCACCTCGATCCGGCCGCCCCGCTTCAGCGCGCCGAGCCGGTAGAACACGGCCGGTCCCTCGGCGTTGTCGACGTGCCCGGCGAGGATCGCGGTGCCCGTCTCGCCGGGGGTGGTGCCGGCCTCGTACCAGCCGGCCAGGTTGTCGTCCCCGGCGGGCGGCACGTCCAGGCTGCCGGAGCCGGTCAGCCCGAGGCCGGTCAGCGGGGCGTTGACGCCGATCGCCGGGATGCGGACGCGGTCGGGCGGGGAGGGCGGCAGCGCAGGGGCGGCGGGGGCCTGCCGGCCGTGCCCGGCGCGGGCCTCGGCGGCGGCGGGCTGCGGCGGGCGGCCGGCGCCGGCGCCGCCCCACAGCAGCCAGGCGCCCGAGCAGAGGGCGAGGGCGGTGACGCCCGCTATGACGGTGTTGCCGACCCTGCGCATGACGACCCTTCTCCCTTCGGCCCGTGCCCCCTCCGGGCCGCGAGGGGCATCGGACCCGGAGGGGGTGGGGAAGTGCGGTACCGGCGGACGGGCGGCGGAGGGCGCCCGTCAGATCCCGTCGCCTCTCGCCCGGCGATGCAGGAGCCAGGTACCGCCCGCGGCGGCGACGGCCAGGGCCGCCACACCGGCCGCGGTCTGCACGGGGTCGGGGCCCAGGGCGCCGCCGACCCCCGTCTTCACACTGCCGCGCGGATACATCCGGGACGCGGTCGACGACAGGGTCACCTCCAGGTCCCCCGTCACCCGCTTCCCGCTGCCCGCGCAGGTCGCCACGATCTCGTACGTCCCCGGCTGGGCACCCGGCGGCACCCGGAACCCGCCGGTCGCCGTGCCCGTACCGGACTCCGGCCCCAGTGTGAACGCCCCGGCGCCCACCGCGCCGGCGTCCCCGGCCGCCGTCCCCTCCGGGCCGCACGCCTCGGTGTCCACGGCCGCCCGGTCGCCCGGCACGACGGAGGCGGGCCGCACCAGCAGCCCGCCGGACGGGTCGCCGGGCTCCCCGGCGTACGCGGGTGCCGCGACGACGAGACCGGCGGTGGCCGCGGCGAGCGCGGTGCCGGTCAGCAGGCGGGCGGTACGGCGCATCGGTGCTCCTTCGAGCTGTTCGGTGATCCCTGCCCCTCCGAGGAAAGGGGCAGCCCGCGCGCCCCGCTTCCTGACGCGACGTCAGGATTACGGAGAACGGGTGCCGGGGGAGCCCGTTCCGGCAGGTCACGGCCGTACGACGGTGAGGGGCGGGGCTGGGGGTGAACGGGTGACCGGCCGCCGCCGGGTGCCCGTCACCCGCGAGGCCCGTCCGGTGTCCGTACGGCGGTCAGGGCGCCGTGGCCGTCCTCCGCAGCCGTTCGTTGCGTCGCGCCAGCGCCTCGGCGGTGGCGGGGAAGAGCGCCGAACCGCCCGCGTCGACCCGTGCCTGGGTCCGTTCGACGAGCCCGCGCAGACCGCCTTCGTAGGCGGCGAAGGCCGCGCGGTGGCCGGTCCGGGCGGCCAGCGAGGCGGCGAGCGCCTGCGCGCCGATCAGGGCGAGGCTGGTCCCCTGCCCGGTCAGGAACGACGGGGCGTGGGCGGCGTCGCCGAGGAGCGCGACCCGGCCCCGTGACCAGCCCGGCATGCGGATCTGGCTCACGGTGTCGAAGAACGGGTCGTCCGCGCGGCGCAGCGCGTCGACCATGGCCGGGATCTCCCAGCCGGCGCCGGCGAAGGCGGCGGTGACGAGGTCGCGGCCTGCCGCTGGGTCGCGCAGGGCCTCGGCGGGCGGTTCGGGGTGGGCGAAGGCGAGCAGCGCGTGCAGTGCGGCGCTGTCCCCGGCCGCGTAGAGCGCCGCGGCCCGCCCGGGGGTGTTCCAGACCAGCACCTCGTGGGAGAGCGCGAGGGTGTTGGGCAGGGCGAACAGGGCGAAGCAGTACCCCAGGTGGCGGCGGAAGGGCGGTTCGGGGCCGAAGACGAGTTCCCGGGTGCCCGAGTGCATGCCGTCGGCGCCCAGGACCAGGTCGAAGCCGCGCCGGACGCCGCTGCGGAAGGTGACGTCGACGCCGTGCGCGTGGTCCGTGAGCGTCTCCGCGCAGTCGCCGAACACGAACTCCACGTCGTCCCGGACGGCTTCGTACAGCGCCCGGACCAGTTCCCCGCGCGGCACCTCGACGTCCTCGTCCGTGCCGCCGCCGACCGCCCGGGGGGCGACCGCGGCCACCGCGGTGCCGTCGGCGTCGAGGAAGGTCAGCCGGCGCGACGCGAGGTGCGCGTCCCGCAGCCGCGGCAGGATGCCCATCCGGCGCACCACCTCGACCGCGTCGCCCCGCACGTCGATCGGGTAGCCGCCGCCCCGCAGGCCGGCGGCCTTCTCCACCACCGTCACCTCGAAGCCGTACCGGCGCAGCCAGAACGCCACGGCGGGACCGGCGATGCTCGCGCCGGAGACGAGGACCGTGCGCCTCGCCGCGCCGCCCGTGCTCCGGTTCGTACGGATGCTCATGCGTCGACTCCCGGGGTGGTGCGCGCGGTCAGGGCGGGGCGCGGCGGCGGTGGGCCGCCGCCGGGGCGGGTGGCGCGTGCGAGCCGGACGGCCAGGGCCGAGGCGAGCGCGAACGCGGCACAGGCGAGGGCGACGCAGCCGAACACGCCGGCCGCCGAGTTCACCGGGTCGCCGGCCGGGCCCACGGCGGTCGACTTCAGGACGGCCGCGCCGGTGAAGTCCAGCACCACCGACCCGGTCGAGACCATCACCATGACCAGGCTGGACACGATGCCCTGCCGTTCCGCGGCGGCGAGGCTGCCCGCCATGTTGAAGCCGGAGGTCCCGAGCGCCCCGACCGTGACGCCCAGCAGGAATCCGCAGCAGAGGGCGACGGGCAGCCGGGAGACCCCGAGGAACATCCCGGCGGTCACCACCGTGCCGAGCAGGACCGCCCCCGCGAGGGTCCGGGCGGGCCCGACGCGGACGGCGAGCCAGCCGGCGGCCGGGCCGCCGAGCGTGACGCCGAGTCCGGGCCCGGCGAGCAGCAGCGCCACCGACCCCTGGCCGGCCAGCCCGTACCCGAGGTGCTGGTCCGGCGAGACGTCGCTGACGAGCGGGATCAGCTGGAGCGTGCTCTGGTACGCGCCGGTGGCGAGGAAGACGACGAGGAGCATGAGCAGGAGCGGCCCGCGCAGGTCCCTGACGTCGATCAGGGGATCGGGTTTCCGCCTCGACACCAGGAACCACCGGACCGACGCGGCGGCACCGCCGGCGAGCAGGGCCAGCGGGCCGGGGGCGAGCCAGCCGAGGTCCGGGCCCAGGCTGACGTACCCGAGGGTCCCGCCGAGGCCGCCGCCGAGCAGGAGGGCGCCGCCGAAGTCGACCGAGCCGGGGGTCCTGACCGAGGACTCGGGCAGGAGGAAGCGCACGCAGAGCGCCATCAGGGCCGCGACGGAGGCCGACAGCACGAACAGGACCTGGAAGCCGAACTCCGTGGCCAGCTTCTCGATCAGGAACCGGGAGGCGATGTTGAGCACCGCCGAACCGGAGGTCACGATCCCGACGACGACCATGGCGACGCGGGGCGCGCAGGCGTCGCGGACGATCGTGACGGAGAGGAACATGGCGGCCAGCGCCGCCCCTTGCAGCATGCGTCCCGGCACGAACAGCCAGAGCCCCGGGGCCACGGCGCACAGCAGGGCCCCCGCACAGCTCAGCAGCAGCGTCAGGACGAGCACCCGGCGTTTGCCGTGGAGGTCGGCGCTCTTGCCTAACAGGGGCGCCCACATCACCCCGGCCAGCATCGCGGTGGCGTTGAGCCACGCCGTCTGGTCGGTGCCGAAGTGGTCGAGCATCTCCGGCAGGACGACCAGCGGCGCGGCGATGGCCGAGTCGACGACGAAGTTCACCAGGGCCAGCACGGCCACCAGGCCGACGAGCCGCCCCCCGCTCACACGGGTTCCTTGGGTCCCGCTCACACGGACTCCTTAAGATACGTTTTGGTTTCTTATTCGGCACAGTAGAGTACGCCGACAAGAAACGTCAAAGGTTCTTGGGAGAGTTGTGGGCAGACGGCGCGGCGAAACGCTGGAGGCGGCGATCCTCGACGCGGCCTGGGACGAGCTGAGCGAGCGGGGGTACGCGAACCTCACCGTGGAGTCCGTCGCCCGCCGGGCCGGCACCAGCAAGCCGGTGCTCTACCGGCGCTGGGCGGACAAGCGCGAGCTGGTCGAGGCGGCGGTCGTCCGCCGGCACGCCGCCCAGTCGGTCGCCCCGGCCGACACCGGGTCCCTGCGCGGTGACCTGATCGCCACCCTCATCGAACTGGGGGAGACCCGGGGGCCGTTCCTCACGCAGCTCAGCCTGCTGCTGGCCGGCTACTTCACCGAGACCGAGACCGGCTTCACCGAGCTGCGCGAGCTGTTCCTCGCCGGCCGCCGCTCCGGGGCCGACGTGATCATGCGGCGCGCCGTCGAGCGCGGCGAGATCGACCCGGACCGGCTCACACCGCGGATCGCCGCGCTCCCCTTCGACCTGCTGCGCGCGGAGGCGATGATGACGCTGCGGCCGGTCGGGCGGGAGGCGGTCGAGGAGATCGTCGACACGGTCTTCCTCCCGCTGGTGCGCCCCGGGGGCCGCTGAGGCGCCCGGACCTCAGGAAGCCGCCCCCACCGCGTTCCCCGCCTCCACCGCGTCTCCCGCCTCCGCCGCTTCTCCGGCTTCCGCCGCGTTCGCCGTGTCCGCCGCGCTCACCGTCTCCACCCGCACCGCGCACACCTTGAACTCCGGCATCCGCGAGGTCGGGTCGAGCGCCGGGTTGGTCAGGGTGTTCGCGCGGCCCTCGCCCGGCCAGTGGAACGGCATGAACACCGTGTCGGGGCGGATGCCGGTCGTGATGCGGGCCGGGGCGACCGCCCGCCCCCGGCGCGAGACGACCGCCACCGGATCGCCCTCGGCCGCGCCGAGCCGCGCCGCCAGCCGGGGGTGCAGCTCCACGAACGGGCCCGGCGCGGCGGCGTTCAGCTCGTCCACCCGCCGGGTCTGCGCACCGGACTGGTACTGCGCCACGACCCGCCCGGTGGTGAGCAGGACGGGGTACTCGTCGTCGGGTTCCTCGGCGGCCGGCCGGTGCGAGACGGGCACGAACCGGGCCCGCCCGTCCTCCGTGGCGAACCGGTCGAGGAAGAGGCGGGGCGTGCCGGGATGGTCCCCCGTGTCACCGGCGGGGCACGGCCAGAAGACGCCGCCCTCCTCGGCCAGCCGCCCGTAGCTGATCCCGGAGTAGTCCGCGAGGCCGCCCGCGCTCGCCCGGCGCAGTTCCTCGAAGACCTCCTCCGGGTCGGCCGGGAACCCCTTCTCCACGCCGAGCCGGTCGGCCAGTTCGCGCAGCACCTCCAGGTCGCTGCGGACCCCGTCCGGCGGGGTGATCGCCCGGCGCCGCAGCAGCACCCGGCCCTCCAGGCTGGTCGTCGTCCCCGACTCCTCCGCCCACTGCGTCACCGGCAGCACGACGTCGGCGAGTTCGGCCGTCTCCGACAGCACCACGTCGCACACGGCGAGGAACTCCAGCGACCGCAGCCGCTCCTCCACATGGGCCGCGCGGGGCGCCGACACCACCGGGTTGGAGCCCATCAGCAGCAGGGTGCGGATGTCCGTGCCGAGCGCGTCCAGCAGTTCGTAGGCGCTGCGTCCCGGTCCCGGCAGGGAGTCGGGGTCCACGCCCCACACCTCGGCGACGTGCCGCCGCGCCTCGGGGTCGGTCAGCTTGCGGTAGCCGGGCAACTGGTCGGCCTTCTGCCCGTGTTCGCGCCCGCCCTGCCCGTTTCCCTGCCCGGTCAGACAGCCATATCCGGACAGCGGGCGCCCGGCCCGTCCGGTCGCCAGGCACAGGTTGATCCACGCGCCGACCGTGTCCGTGCCCTTGGACTGCTGCTCGGGGCCGCGCGCGGTCAGCACCATCGCCGCCTCGGGCTCGCAGAACATCCGCACCGCCTCCCGCAGTCGCGGCACCGGCACGCCCGTGATCCGCTCCACGTACTCCGGCCAGTGCGCCATCGCCGCCGCCCGTGCCTCCGTCCAGCCGGAGGTCCGCTCGGCCACGTACTCCTCGTCGACCCGGCCCTCGGCGACGACCAGGTGCAGCAGGCCCAGCGCCAGCGCCAGGTCCGTCCCCGGGCGGGGCGCGAGGTGCAGGTCGGCCTGTTCGGCGGTCCTCGTGCGGCGCGGGTCGATGACGACCAGCGTGCCGCCGTTCTCCTTCAGCTCGGTGAGGAAGCGCAGCGCGGGCGGCATGGTCTCGGCGAGGTTGGAGCCGACCAGGATCACGCAGCCGGTGCGCGGGATGTCCTCCAGCGGGAACGGCAGCCCCCGGTCCAGCCCGAACGCCTTGGTGCCGGCCGCCGCCGCCGACGACATGCAGAACCGCCCGTTGTAGTCGATCTGGGAGGTCCCCAGCACCACCCGGGCGAACTTCCCCAGCGCGTACGCCTTCTCGTTGGTCAGCCCGCCCCCGCCGAACACGCCGAGCGCGTCCGGGCCGTGCTCCGCGCGCACCCGCGTCAGATGCGCCGCGATCCGGTCCAGCGCCTCGTCCCACGTGGCCGGCACCAGCACGCCGCCCTCCCGCACCAGCGGCGAGGTCAGCCGCACCCGGGACGACAGCACGGCCGGCGCCGTCCGCCCCTTGCCGCACAGCGCGCCCCGGTTCACCGGGAAGTCCGCGCGCTCGGACACCTCCACGGTCCCGTCGGCGGCCGGCGTCAGATTCATCCCGCACTGCAGGGCGCAGTACGGGCAGTGCGTGGGCGTCGCGGAGTTCTGCATACCGCCCAGCGTGCGTCGCCCGTGTTACGCGGCCCGGCGGCTCCCTGTTACACGGGCGGCACGGCGGCCTCCCCGCCGCGTCCGGCCCGCCGTGAGGTCAGCGGCCGGCGTCCCGGGGGAGAGGCGCCGCGGGCCGGCGGCCGGCGTCCGCCAGGGCCCGCCGTACTCCCGGCTCCTTCGGCCCGAGGAAGCGCGGGTCCGGTTCGAACGTCACGTCCAGCGCCGCCTTGCCCGCCGCGAAGAGCTCCCGCACCGCCCCGTAGTACCAGGTCACGTCGTGCCGGTCGGCGACCCCGACGCCGTACGACGCCACCCCCGCCGCCCGGCACAGCGCCACCGCCCGCCGGATGTGGAAGCCCTGGCTGATCAGGACGGCCCGGTCCACCCCGAAGACCTCCTTCGCGCGCACGCAGGAGTCCCAGGTGTCGAACCCCGCGTAGTCGCTGACGATCCGCGCGTCGGGCACCCCGTGCCGGACCAGGTACGTCCGCATCGCGTCCGGCTCGTCGTAGTCCTCGCGGCTGTTGTCCCCGGTGACCAGGACGACCTCGATCCGGCCCGCCCGGTACAGCGCGGCCGCCGCGTCCAGCCGGTGCGCCAGGTACGGCGACGGCTCGCCGTCCCACAGCCCCGCGCCGAACACCACCGCGACGTCGGTGCGCGGCGCGCCGGCCACCGTGCCCGCCCGGCCGCCCGTCGTCACGTACAGCCAGGTCGGCGGCAGCAGCGCCAGCACGCACCCCGCCGCCACGGCCTGTGTCAGCCGCCGCCACCCGGCCCTGGTGCGCGGCAGCCGGAGCCGCCTCGGTCCCCGCATGTACGTTTCCCCTCCCGGCGGTCCGCCCCCGCTTTTCAGGGACGCCCACCCGGCCCGCGCGGTTCACCCCTGCCGGGAAGCGCAGGTCAGGACGCCTCACACGGGCCGCCCCCGGGCGGTGATCCGCCGGAAAACACCCGTGACGCCCAGGCAACGGGGCGGCAACCTCCGGGCGTCACGATCGCCGCATGACGGTGACGACGGTGACGACGGTGACGACAGCGACGCGGACGACCGGCACACGGTGCTTCCCGGGCGGGGACGACGGGCCGCCCGCGCTGGTCGTCGTCGCCCACGGCAGCCGCGACCCGCGCGCCCTGCGCACCGTGCGCGCCCTCCTGGACCGGGTCCGCGCCCGGCGTCCCGGCCTCCCCGTCCACCTCGGCCACATCGAGCTGAACGCCCCCCTGCTCTCCGACACGCTCGCCGCCCTCGGCGACCGGCGGGCCGTCCTCGTCCCGCTCCTCCTCAGCCGTGGCTACCACGTCAAACGGGACATCCCCGAGACGGCCGCCGCCTTCCCGGTCCGCGCCCGGGTGGCCCGCCCGCTCGGCCCGCACCCCCTCCTCGTGGACGCCCTGCACGGCCGCCTCGCCGAGGCCGGCTGGGACCGCCGGCCCGGCGACGCGGTCGTCCTCGCCGCCGCCGGCTCCCGCGACCCGGACTCCGCGACCGACACCGGCCGCACCGCCCGGCTCCTCGCCGCGCGTCTCGGCGTCCCGGTCGTCCCCGCCTACGCCACCACCGCCGCGCCGACCGTCCCGGCCGCGCTCGCCGCGCTGGGCTCCGCCGGGCATCGGCGTATCGCCGTCGCCTCCTGCTTCACGGCGCCGGGACGCTTCGCCACGGAGTGCGCGGCGGCGGCGCCCTGGACCACGTCGGCGCCCCTGGGCACCCACCCGGCCATGGCCGAGCTGCTGCTGCGCCGCTACGAGGAGGCCCTGTCCGATACCCCGACGCCCCTCCGGACCAGGGCCCGGCTCCAGCCGGCGTAAAACCCCACCCAGCCCGGTCCCGCCGCGCCCCTTGGGTGTTCGTCGTCCGCGGGCACGTCGTGGCCCTTCGCGCAGTTCCCCGCGCCCCTTCGGGGCGCCGGACACCGCGCAAGCCCAAGGGGCGCGGGGAACTGTGCGACGAGCGACGACGCATCCGTACGCGGCTCTTGATCGGATCGGGCAGGTGCGCCCCCCCGTGGACGTCGGCTCCTCCGGCGTGCCTGAGGGGCGCGGGGAACTGCGCGACGAGCCACGACGCATCCGCGCCCGGCCCCCCACCGCACCCGGCAGACGCACCCCCGCACCCCGCGCCCCCCAAACCCCCACACCCCGTACTGTCAAAGCCATGGAAGGCACCGCACCCCAGGCCCCTTACCCCCCCACGTCAGTGGAACGGTGGGCGCCGGAACCAGACAAACGCCCCGGCCGCACCGCCTTCCAACGCGACCGCGCCCGCGTCCTGCACTCCGCCGCCCTGCGCCGCCTCGCCGGCAAGACCCAGGTCGTCACCCCCGGCGACCCCACCCCCGCCTGGGACGCCAGCCCCCGCACCCGCCTCACCCACTCCCTGGAATGCGCCCAGGTCGGCCGCGAACTCGGCGCAGCCCTCGGCTGCGACCCCGACCTCGTCGAGGCCGCCTGCCTCTCCCACGACCTCGGCCACCCGCCCTTCGGCCACAACGGCGAATCCGCCCTGAACGAGTTCGCCGAGGACTGCGGCGGCTTCGAGGGCAACGCCCAGTCCCTGCGCCTCCTCACCCGCATCGAACCCAAGCGCTTCACCCCGGAGGGCCCCGTCGGCCTCAACCTCACCCGCGCCACCCTCGACGCCGCCACCAAGTACCCCTGGCCGCGCGGCGCCCACCCCACCGACCCGGCCTCCCCCAAGTTCGGCGTCTACGACGACGACCGGCCCGTCTTCGACTGGGTCCGCGAGGGCGCGCCCCGCTACCGCGCCTGCTTCGAAGCCCAGGTCATGGACTGGGCGGACGACGTGGCGTACTCCGTCCACGACGTCGAGGACGGTCTGCACGCCGGTCACATCGACCCGAACTGCCTGCTCGCCGAGCCCGAACGCCGCGCCGTCTTCGACACGGCCCGCACCCGGTACGCCCCCGGCGCCGACCCCGCGGAACTCGCCGCCGCCCTCGACCGCCTCCTCGCCCAGGAGTGGTGGCCGCACGGCTACGACGGCACCGCCCTCGCCCAGGCCCGCCTCAAGGACGCCACCAGCCAGCTCATCGGCCGGTTCTGCCTGGCCGCCGAGGGCGCCACCCGCTCCCGGTACGGCACCGGCCGCCTCACCCGCTACGCCGCCGAACTCGTCGTCCCCGCCGGGGCCCGCCTGGAGTGCGCCGTCCTCAAGGCCGTCGCCGACCGCTACGTCATACAGCGCGACGAACAGGAACGGCTCCGCGCCGACCAGCGGATCGTCGTGGCGGAACTCGCCGAGGCGCTCACCCGCCGCGCACCGGACGGACTGGACCCCCAGTTCCGCGCCCTGTTCGACAAGGCCCCCGACGACCGCGCCCGCAAACGCGTGATCGTCGACCAGATCGCGTCCCTCACCGACGCCTCCGCCCGCTCCCTGCACGCCCGGCTGACCTGATCGGACCCATCCCCCTTCCCGCGGCCCGCCCGGTGCGGGACGCTCACATGTGGCGGAACGCTGACGAGGAGGCAAACAAGTGGTCGACGCTGATCAGACATTCGTCATCGTCGGAGGGGGCCTGGCCGGTGCCAAGGCGGCCGAGACACTCCGCGCGGAGGGCTTCACCGGCCGGGTGATCCTCATCTGTGACGAACGCGACCACCCCTACGAACGCCCACCCCTGTCCAAGGGCTACCTCTCCGGCAAGGAGGAACGCGACAGCGTCTTCGTGCACGAGCCCGCCTGGTACGCCCGCCACGACATCGAGCTGCACCTCGGCCAGACCGTCGTCGCCGTCGACCGCGCCACCCGCACCGTCCACTACGGCGACGACGGCACCCGCGTCCGCTACGACAAGCTGCTCCTCGCGACCGGCGCCGAACCCCGCCGCCTGGACATCCCCGGCACCGGCCTCGCCGGCGTCCACCACCTGCGCCGCCTCGCCCACGCCGAACGCCTCAAAGGCGTCCTCGCCGCCCTCGGCCGGGACAACGGCCACCTGGTGATCGCCGGGGCCGGCTGGATCGGCCTGGAGGTCGCGGCGGCGGCCCGCGAGTACGGCGCCGAGGTCACCGTCGTGGAGTCCGCGCCGACCCCGCTGCACGGCGTCCTCGGCCCCGAGCTGGGCGCCGTCTTCACCGAGCTGCACCGGGCGCACGGCGTCCGCTTCCGCTTCGGGGTCTCCCTCACCGAGATCGTCGGCCAGGACGGCGTGGTGCTGGCCGCCCGGACCGACGACGGCGAGGAGCACCCCGCGCACGACGTGCTCGCCGCGATCGGCGCCGCGCCGCGCGTCTCCCTCGCCCAGGCCGCCGGACTGGAGATCGCCGCCCCGGCCGACGGCGGGGGAGTCGCCGTCGACGCGCGGCTGCGCACCTCCGACCCGGACATCTTCGCCGCCGGTGACGTGGCCTCGTTCCCCCGCGCCCGCCAGGGGGACCGGCTGCGCGTGGAGCACTGGGCCAACGCCCTGAACGGCGGCCCGGCCGCCGCCCGCGCCATGCTGGGCAAGGAGGTCGCGTACGACCGCGTCCCCTACTTCTTCTCCGACCAGTACGACCTGGGCCTTGAGTACAGCGGATGGGCGCCGCCGGGGACGTACGACGAGGTGGTGATCAGGGGCGACGCGGGCAAGCGGGAGTTCATCGCGTTCTGGCGGAAGGACGGCCGGGTGCTGGCCGGGATGAACGTCAACGTGTGGGACGTCACAGAGCCGGTCCAGCGGCTGATCCGGGCCGGAACCCGGGTGGACGCCGAGGCGCTGTCCGACCCACGGGTCCCGCTGGAAAGCCTCGTCCCCTGAGTGTCCCGGCGCCCCCGTAGAATTCACCCGTGGCTGGACGGATCAACGACGAGGACGTGAAGGCGGTACGGGACGCGGTCCCGATCGACGCCGTGGTGTCCGAGTACCTCCAGCTCCGGAACGCGGGCGGCGGCAACCTCAAGGGACTGTGCCCGTTCCACGACGAGAAGTCGCCCTCCTTCCAGGTCAGCCCCAGCAAGGGCCTGTTCCACTGCTTCGGCTGCCAGGAGGGCGGCGACACCATCACGTTCGTGATGAAGATCGACCACCTCACCTTCTCCGAGGCGGTCGAGCGGCTGGCCGGCCAGGCCGGCATCACGCTGCGCTACGAGGAGGGCGGGTACAACCCCTCCCACCAGCGCGGCGAGCGCATCCGCCTGGTCGAGGCCCACAAACTCGCCGCCGAGTGGTACGCGGAGCAGCTCGCGACCAGCCCCGAGGCCGACACCGGCCGGGTCTTCCTCGCCGACCGCGGCTTCGACCAGGCCGCCGCCCAGCACTTCGGCGTCGGCTACAGCCCGCAGGGCTGGGACCACCTCACCCGCTTCCTGCGCGGCAAGGGCTTCACCGACAAGGAACTGCTCCTGTCCGGGCTCGCCCAGGAGGGCCGCCGCGGCCCCATCGACCGCTTCCGCGGCCGGCTGATGTGGCCGATCCGCGACATCGGCGGCGAGGTCGTCGGCTTCGGCGCCCGCAAGCTCTACGAGGCGGACAACGGCCCGAAGTACCTCAACACCCCCGAGACCCCCATCTACCGCAAGTCCCAGGTCCTCTACGGCATCGACCTCGCCAAGAAGGACATCGCCAAGGCGTCCCGCGCGGTCGTCGTCGAGGGCTACACCGACGTCATGGCCTGCCACCTCGCCGGCGTGACCACGGCCATCGCCACCTGCGGCACCGCCTTCGGCACCGACCACATCAAGATCCTGCGCCGGCTGCTGATGGACAACGGCTCGGCCCGCGTGATCTTCACCTTCGACGGCGACGCGGCCGGCCAGAAGGCGGCCCTGCGCGCCTTCGAGGACGACCAGAAGTTCGCCGCCGAGACGTACATCGCCATCGCCCCCGACGGCATGGACCCCTGCGACCTGCGCCTGGCCAAGGGCGACGAGGCGGTCGCCGACCTGACCCGGCCCCGCACCCCGCTGTTCGAGTTCGCCCTGCGCCAGATCGTCTCCCGGTACGACCTGGACACCCCGGCGGGCCGCGCCGCCGCCCTGGACGAGGCCGCGCCCGTCGTCGCCCGCATCAAGAACAGCGGCGCCCAGCACGAGGTCGCCGTCCAGCTCGCCGGCATGCTCGGCATCCTCGACACCCAGTTCGTCGTCAAGCGCGTCGCCCAGCTCGCCCGCTGGGCCCGCGAGCGCGGCGGCGGCGGCGACCGGGGGCCCGCCCCCGGCGGCCCCCGGCAGCAGTACGCCGCGGCCCCGGCCCAGGCCGCCGCCCCCCGCGGCCCGTCCCTGACCCTGCGCAACCCCGTCTACGCCACCGAACGCGAGCTGCTCAAGCTCGCCCTCCAGCGCCCCGAGCTGGTCTCCCCGGCCTTCGACGCGTACGGCGTGGACGAGTTCACCGCCCCGCCCTACGCCGCCGTCCGCCAGGCGATCATGGACGCGGGCGGCGCCGAGCACGGCGTCGAGGACCCGCAGGAGTACCTGGTCCGGGTCCGCGAGGCGGCCCCCGACGACACCGTCCGCGCGATGGTCACCGAGCTGGCCGTGGAGGCGATCATGCGCCGCGCGGTCGACGAGGTGTACGCGGGTGAGGTGCTGGTCCGGGTCCGCCGCCGCGCCGTCGAGCGCCGCATCCGCGACATCCACGCCACCTTCACCCGGCTGGGCAACGGCGGCGACCCCGCCCATCTCGCCACCGTGCAGAACGAGCTGTGGGTGCTGGAGAAGTACGACCGCGCCCTGCGCGACCAGGGCGCCGCCGCCCTCTGAGCACCGCGCCGTCACGGACCGGACGCAAAAAGTCACCGCACGCCCCTCGTGGCGGTGATGTGTCGTACCCCACACTGGTGCCGGTGCCTGAGTCCTCGGAGCGCGGCCGTCCCCGTCCCCCACGGGTCCCCCGACCCCGCGGTTCCGGCCCCCGCGTACGGGACGGACAGCGGCGGGGCCGCCGACTCCGCCCGCGAAGCAGCGCTGCCGCACGGCCGGGCAGCGATCACCCTGGAGGTCGCACCCGTGCAGACCCAGACCCTCGCACAGACCGACACCGGCGGCGACACCGGCGGCGACACCGGCGCCGGCGGCGGTACCGGCGGTCCCGCGGAGCCCGAGGCCGCCGCGGACGTCCTCGGCGCGGTGCCCGCCCAGCACCGCGCCCGCCCGGAGAACCCGCCGGCCGCACCGGAGACCACCCCCGAGCCCGACTCGGAGTCCGACCCCGAGGCCGCCCCCGACCCGGACCCCGAGCCCGTCGATCCTCCCCCCGCCCGCGTCGACACCGGCAGCGGCCCCTCCGCGGACCTGTTCCGCCAGTACCTGCGGGAGATCGGCCGCATCCCGCTGCTCACCGCGGCCGAGGAGGTCGAACTCGCCCGCCGCGTGGAGGCCGGCCTGTTCGCCGAGGAGAAGCTGGGCACCGCCCCGGACCTGGACAGCCGCCTCGCCCACGACCTGGACCGGCTCGTCGTCATGGGCCGCCTGGCCAAGCGCCGCCTCATCGAGGCCAACCTGCGCCTGGTCGTCTCCGTCGCCAAGCGGTACGTGGGCCGCGGCCTGACCATGCTCGACCTGGTACAGGAGGGCAACCTGGGCCTGATCCGGGCCGTGGAGAAGTTCGACTACGCCCGCGGCTACAAGTTCTCCACGTACGCCACCTGGTGGATCAGGCAGGCCATGTCCCGCGCCCTGGCCGACCAGGCCCGCACCATCCGGGTCCCCGTCCACGTGGTCGAACTCATCAACCGGGTCGTCCGCGTCCAGCGCCGCATGCTCCAGGAACGCGGCTACGAGCCGACCCCGGCCGAGGTCGCCGCCCACCTCGACCTGCTCCCCGAGCGGGTCAGCGAGGTCCTGCGGCTCGCCCAGGAGCCGGTCTCGCTGCACGCCCCGGTCGGCGAGGAGGACGACGTCGCCCTCGGCGACCTGATCGAGGACGGCGACGCCGCCAGCCCCGTGGAGTCGGCCGCGTTCCTGCTGCTGCGCGAGCACCTGGAGGCCGTGCTCTCCACCCTCGGCGAACGCGAACGCAAGGTCGTCCAGCTCCGCTACGGCCTGGTCGACGGCCGCCCCCGCACCCTGGAGGAGATCGGCCGCATCTTCGGCGTCACCCGGGAGCGGATACGGCAGATCGAGTCCAAGACCCTCGGCAAACTCCGCGACCACGCCTTCGCGGACCAGCTCCGGGGCTACCTGGACTGACCGGGACGGGACCGGCCGGGGCGCGGACCCGCCCGCCCCCGGCAACCAGCCCCAGCCCAGGCCCTAGTCCACCTCCGCCACCGCCTGCGCGAACTGCGCCCGGTACAGCCGCGCGTACGCCCCGCCCGCCGCGAGCAGCTCGTCGTGCGCGCCCTGCTCGCCGATCGAGCCGTTCTCCATGACGAGGATGGTGTCCGCGTCCCGGATGGTGGAGAGCCGGTGCGCGATGACGAACGAGGTCCGCCCGTGCGCCAGCTTGGCCATCGCCTTCTGGATCAGCACCTCGGTACGGGTGTCCACGGAGGACGTCGCCTCGTCCAGGACCAGGATCACCGGGTCGGACAGGAACGCCCGCGCGATGGTGATGAGCTGCTTCTCGCCGGCGCTGACCCCGCTGCCCTCGTCGTCGATCACCGTGTCGTAGCCGTCGGGCAGCGTCCGTACGAACCGGTCGGCGTGCGCGGCCCGCGCGGCCTCCTCGATCTCCCCGCGCGTCACCTCGCGGGACGCCCCGTACGCGATGTTCTCCGCGATGGTGCCGCCGAACAGCCAGGTGTCCTGGAGCACCATGCCGATCCCGGCCCGCAGCTCGTCCCGCGACATCCGCGCGATGTCGACCCCGTCGAGCGTGATCCGCCCGCCGGACACCTCGTAGAACCGCATCAGCAGATTGACGAGGGTCGTCTTCCCCGCCCCCGTCGGCCCGACGATGGCGACCGTGTGCCCCGGCTCGACGGTGAGCGACAGGTCCTCGATCAGCGGCTTCTCCGGGTCGTACCGGAAGGACACGTGCTCCAGCGCCACCCGCCCCCGCGGCTCGGCCGGCCTCTCGGCGGCGGCCGGGTCGGCCGACTGCTCCTCCGCGTCCAGCACCTCGAAGATCCGCTCGGCGGAGGCGACCCCGGACTGCACCAGGTTGGCCATCGACGCGACCTGCGTCAGCGGCATCGAGAACTGCCGGGAGTACTGGATGAACGCCTGCACGTCCCCGATGGACAGCGCCCCGGACGCCACCCGCAGCCCGCCGACCACGGCGACCAGCACGTAGTTCAGGTTGGACACGAACATCATCAGCGGCTGCATGATCCCGCTGTTGAACTGCGCCTTGAACCCGGCCTCGTACAGCGCCTCGTTCTGCTCGGCGAACTGCGCGGCCGACTCCTCCTGCCGCCCGAACACCTTCACCAGGGCGTGCCCGGTGTACATCTCCTCGATGTGCGCGTTCAGCTTGCCCGTGGAGCGCCACTGCTGCACGAAGTGCGGTTGCGACCGCTTGCCGACCCGGGTGGCCACCACGAACGACAGCGGCACGGTCACCAGCGCGACCAGCGCGAGGATCCAGGAGACGTAGAACATCATCGCCAGCACGCCGATGATGGTCAGCAGCGAGTTGATGAGCTGGCCCATCGACTGCTGGAGGGTCTGCCCGATGTTGTCGATGTCGTTGGTCGCCCGGGACAGCACCTCGCCGCGCTGCCGCCGGTCGAAGTAGGACAGCGGCAGCCGCGACAGCTTGGTCTGCACGTCCTCGCGCAGCCGGAACATGGTCCGGTTGACCGCCCGGTTCACCAGCCGGGTGGCCACCGCCATCAGCAGCCCGGCGACCAGGAACGTGCCCAGCGCGAGCAGCAGCACATGCCCCACGGCCGTGAAGTCGATGCCCTCGCCGGGTGTGAAGTCGGTGCCGCGCAGCATGTCGGCGACGTTCCCGTCACCGCGCTCCCGCATCGACTCCAGCACCTGCTCCTTGCTGGCCCCGGACGGCATGTCCCGCCCGATGATCCCCGCGAAGACCAGGTCGGTGGCCCGGCCGAGGATCTTCGGCCCCACCACGTTCAGCCCGACGCTGACCACCAGGCACAGCAACAGCAGCCCGATCGTCGCCCGCTCCGGCCGGAACTGCCCGACCAGCCGTCTGCCCGACCCCTTGAAGTCCATCGACCGCTGGTCGGGTCCCGTCCCGGCCATCATCCGCCCCGCCGGCCCTGCCATCAGGCGGCCTCCGCTTCCGTGAGCTGGGAGAGCACGATCTCCCGGTAGGTGTCGTTCTCCGCCATCAGCTCGGCGTGCCGACCGGTGCCGACCACCCGGCCCTCGTCGAGGACGACGATCCGGTCCGCGTCCCGGATCGTCGACACCCGCTGGGCGACGATGACGACGGTCGCCTCCGCCGTCTCCTCGGCGAGCGCCGCGCGCAGGGCGGCGTCGGTGGCGTAGTCGAGGGCGGAGAAGGAGTCGTCGAAGAGGTAGATCTCCGGCCGCTGCACCAGCGTCCGCGCGATCGCGAGCCGCTGCCGCTGCCCGCCGGAGACATTGGTCCCGCCCTGCGCGACGGGCGCGTCGAGCCCGCCCTCCAGTCCCTGGACGAACTCCTTGGCCTGCGCCACCTCCAGCGCGTGCCACAGCTCGTCGTCGGTGGCGTCGGGATTGCCGTAGCGCAGATTGGTCGCGACCGTCCCCGCGAAGAGGTACGGCTTCTGCGGCACCAGCCCGACGGTCTTCGCCAGCACCTTCTGGTCCAGGGTCCGTACGTCCGTCCCGTCGACCAGCACCTCCCCGTCGGTGGCGTCGAACAGCCGCGGTACCAGCCCGAGGAGCGTGGACTTGCCGCTGCCGGTCGAGCCGATGACGGCGGTCGTCTCGCCCGGCCGGGCCACCAGGTCGACGCTCCTGAGCACCGGCTCCTCCGCGCCCGGGTAGCGGAAGCCCGCGCCCCGGATCTCCAGGTGCCCGTGCCGCCGCAGCTCGGTGACCGGCGCGACGGGCGGCACCACGCTGCTCTCGGTGCCGAGCACCTCCTCGATGCGCTCGGCGCACACCTCCGCGCGCGGCACCATCATGAACATGAAGGTGGCCATCATCACGGACATCACGATCTGCATCAGATAGGCGAGGAACGCCGTCAGATCGCCGATCTGCATCTCGCCGCTGTCGATCCGGTGGGCGCCGAACCACACCACCGCGATCGACGACAGGTTCACGGTGGTCATCACCACCGGGAACATCAGCGCGAGCAGATTGCCGGTGCCCAGCGCCACGTCGGTCAGCTCGGCGTTGGCCTTCCGGAACCGCTTCTCCTCGTACGCGTCCCGCACGAACGCGCGGATGACCCGGTTGCCGGTGATCTGCTCCCGCAGCACCCGGTTCACGGTGTCCAGCCGTCCCTGCATGGACCGGAACAGCGGGCGCAGCCGCCGCACGATCAGCGTCACGCAGACGCCCAGTACCGGCACCACGGCGACGAGCACCCCGGACAGCGGCACGTCCAGCCCGAGGGCGAGCACCACCCCGCCCACGCACATGATGGGCGCCGACACCATCAGCGTGAACGTCATGAGGGCCAGCATCTGGACCTGCTGCACGTCATTGGTCGTACGCGTGATGAGCGACGGCGCGCCGAAGCGGGCGACCTCCCGGGCGGAGAAGGACTGCACCCGGTCGAAGACGGCACCGCGCACGTCCCGGCCGAGCGCGGACGCGGTCCGGGCACCGTAGTAGACGGCCCCGATGTTGCAGACGACCTGCACCAGCGAGATGCCGATCATCAGGGCGCCGTAGCCCAGGATGTAACCGGTGTCGCCGTTGACGACGCCCTGGTCGATGATGTCGGCGTTCAGGGTCGGCAGGTAGAGGGTGGCGCAGGTCTGCAGGAACTGCAGGGCCACCAGCAGGGCGATGGGTTTCTTGTAGGGCCTGAGATAGGTCCGCAGGAGTCGTATGAGCACGCTGGGTCTCTCGGGTCGGCGAAAGGGCGGATGGTTGCCCTTGGCCCCTATCGTCGGGCACCGCCCCCGCGTTACCTCAACCGATTAACCCAACAGGACCCGTGCCCGTCCGCCGCTCCTCACGCGTGGAACGCGCCCGGATGCGTCTGCTCCCGCACGGACACGAACTGCTGCCGCACCGCCTGACCCACCGCCAGTTCCTCCCCGGGCTCCAGCACCTGCGCCACCGCCCCCTGCCAGGGCGGGGGAGTCCGCGCGTCGAGCGTCCCCCGCGAGGCCCCCAGCGCCCACGCCGCCTGCCGCGCCGCGCCGATCGCCCCGTAGTCCGCGGGCTGCGGCACGACGACCTGCGCCCCGAACAGCGCCGGCGCCGCCGCCTGCACGGCCGGCAGCTCCGCCGCCGCGCCCAGCAGGAACACCCGCCGTACGTCGACCCCCCGGCCGCGCAGCACGTCCAGCGCGTCGGCGAGCCCGCACAGCATCCCCTCGAACGCGGCCCGCGCCAGGTGCTCGGGCCGCATCGACTCCCGCCTGAGCCCGGCCAGCGTCCCCGCCGTGTGCGGCAGGTGCGGCGTCCGCTCACCTTCCAGATAGGGCAGCAGCACCAGCCCGTGCGCCCCCGGCGTCGACTTCATCGCCAGTTCGGACAGGCTCTCCAGATCCGGCACCCCGAGCAGCTCGGCGGCCCCGCGCAGGGTCCGCACGGCGTTCAGGGTGGTGACGACGGGCAGGTGCATGCCGGTCGCGTCGGCCAGCGCGGTGATCATCCCGGACGGGTCGACGAGCGGCTCGGAGTGCACCGCCATGACCGACCCCGACGCGCCCAGCGACACCACGGCGTCCCCCAGCCCGATCCCGAGCCCGAAGGCGGCGGCCTGCGTCTCGCCCGTCCCCGCGGAGATCAGCAGCCCCTCCGGCGTCGTCCCGGCCGCGTCGGCCGGACCGATCACCTCCGGCAGCATCGCGTGGTGCCCCAGCGCCAGCTCCACCAGGTCCGGCCGGTACCCGCCGGTCGCCGCCGACCAGTACCCGGTCCCGGAGGCCCCGCCCCGGTCGGTGGTCCGCCGCGCCGGCCGCCCGAGCAACTGCCACACCAGCCAGTCGTGCGCCTGGAGCAGTACGGCGGTCCGCGCGGCGTTCTCCGGTTCGGTACGGGCCAGCCAGCGCAGCTTGGTCACCGGATGCGGGGCCTGCGGCACACATCCCACGGCCCGCGCCCAGGCCTCCCGCCCGCCGAGCGCGTCGACCAGGTCCGCCCCGGCGACCTGCGCCCGCTTGTCCCCGCCCACCAGGGCGGGCCGCACGGTGTTCCCCTGGGCGTCCAGCGGCACGACCGCGTTGGCCTGCGCCGACACGCCGATGGCCTGGACGCCCTCCAGGAGCCCGCCGCCGGCCGCCTCCCCGAGGGACAGCAGCCACGCCTGCGGATCGACGTCGGAGGGCCGGCCCCCGCCCTCGGGGTTCTCCACCGGATGCGGCGCGTACCCCTGCCGGAGCACGGCCCCCGTGTCCGAGTCACAGACGACGATACGAGTGAAATCGGGCGAACTGTCCAACCCGGCGACTATCCCCATGCCCGAAATTCTGCCGTATCGCTGCGCTCGGCCGGGCCGGGGGGCGCCGGGTCGGCGGCGCCCGGAACCGTCCTCAGGTGTTGCTCGTACCCCAGTCGTCCCCGCCCGCGCCGCTCGCGCTGCGCTCCCGCAGGGACTTCACGCGCTGGGCCACGGAGTCGGGCATCCGGTCCCCGACCTTGTCGCTGACCGCGTGGTACGCCTTGTCCGCGAAGTGCCGGCCCTGCTGCGCGGCCGACTCCGCGGTGTTGCGCACCGCCGGGTTCCGCGCGAGCTGCCGGGCGGTCTTGCGCAACTGCTCGTAACGCTCCCGCCCCGCCTTCGTGCCCAGTACGTACCCCACGGCGAGTCCGACGACGAACGTGAGCCGGTAACGCATGGCGGCCACCCTTCCTTTGCCTTCTGTCTGCGGTGCCGGGGAGGACCGATTGGCGGAGCACCCCCCTGCTTGCGCTAATGTATGTGTCGCAGCGAGCGCACGCCCCCTGGCGACTACCCAGGGAGTCACGTTCGATGCGACGAGGCAATCCTCGGTAGCTCAATTGGCAGAGCAGCCGGCTGTTAACCGGCAGGTTACTGGTTCGAGTCCAGTCCGGGGAGCTCGGTCCTCCGTAGCTCAATTGGCAGAGCAGCCGGCTGTTAACCGGCAGGTTACTGGTTCGAGTCCAGTCGGGGGAGCATGGTGAACGAGGACCCTCAGGGGTCCTTTTTCATGTCCGCGCACGGTCCGGCGCCCCGCCCTGGAACCGCGCGGGCCGCCCCGGAGTCCTCATGGTCGTGAAGGCGTCGCGGCAAGCCGACCACCCGAAGCAGGAGATCGTATGAGCGGCTATGCTGCGGCAGACGGCGCGCACACATGTACGCGACACGCCGCTATGGGGCGGTAGCTCAGCCGGTTAGAGCAGCGGACTCATAATCCGCCGGCCGTGGGTTCGAGTCCCACCCGCCCCACCTCTGCAGAAACGTCGTGACCTGCGGAAACGATGTAGCAGCGCGGTCCGGCCGCTGCTTCGGGGGCAAGGACGGGCGGGGGCCTCGAGGACCTGGCGGTCCGTCATCTCCCGGCAGGCGTCGGGGGTTTCGTCAAGGGGGAAGGTCCGGACCTCGACGTGGACGTCGCCGGCCCCGTACATCACTGCTGCGCGCACGAGGGGCCACTGCTCCCGACGGGGCCGTGCCGGGCGGTCCGATCGACTCCGTGATGTGGCGGCGCGGGATGTCCGGGGGATGACAGGGGCCCCGCGCCCGCGCGCGGCGGGTGGACGGGGCGGGGCACCCTCACTCTCACCGCGCAGTCACCGGCGAGGTGGTGCCGCGGCCCCGTACCCGGGGCGGATTCCGCTCGTCGAGGACTCCCGGGGTGTCGTGCGGGACCACGCTCTGCCGCAGGGGGACGCGGCCCATGCCGATGTCGTACATCGGGGAGGTCTCGTCGCCGATGCCGAAGGCGATGCCGAAGAGCAGCGCGAGGTCGTCGGGGACGCCCAGTGACGTGCGGACCGTGTCCGCGTACATGCCGAGGATGGTCTGCGGGATGCCGTGGAAGCCGCGCGCGGCCAGCGAGAGCAGGAAGGTCTGGGCGTACATGCCGATGTCGCCCGCCGTCCGGACCCCGTCGCCGAGGCGCGGCATGAAGAGGAAGGCCGCGTGGGGCGCGTCGTAGAAGCGCAGGTTCTCGCGGATCACCTCCTTCCTGCCCTCCACGTCCGAGCGGGCTATGCCGCGCGCCCCGTAGAGGAGGGCGCCGTGCTGACGCGACCGCTCCTGGTGGACGCCGTCGCCGTAGTCGGCGGTGAAGTCCGCCGAGGTCCGGCCCTCCTCGTACGCCGTGAGCAGTTCCTCGCTCAGGGCGTCCCGGGCGGCACCCGAGACGATGTGCACCGTCCAGGGCTGGGTGTTGCTGTTCGAGGGGGAGGTCTGCGCGTCCTCCAGCACGGCGCGGATGTCCGCGGGGGACAGCGGGGTCGGCAGGAACTGGCGCGGCGAGTGCCGGGCGCGGACGAGGTCGGCGAAGAGGGCGGCGGTGCTGGACAAGGAGATCCTTTCCACGGGGCCGGATGCGGCTCGGGGCGGGCGTGTCAGCGGTGGGAGGGAGCGGTACCGTGCCACGGGGCCGCGCGAGTACGCCGCGTGGACGAGGCGCCCGGCGGTGCTGAGCGGGCGCGCCGAAGCGGCCGGCGGTGGCGTCGGAACCGAAAGGGAGTTAGTCTCCGTTTTCGAGGGAGACGATACGGAGATGGTCTCCGCATTGTCAACGAGAGGTGCGCGGACATGAGCGAGGCAGCCACCGGCGAGCGCCGGCAGCGGGCGGACAAGCAGCGCAACCGCACGCACATCCTGGAGGTCGCGGAGCGGTTCTTCGCCGAGCAGGGCATCACCGGCTCCATGGACGCCATCGCC
This sequence comes from Streptomyces daghestanicus, assembly GCF_020521275.1. Classification (NCBI taxonomy): domain Bacteria; kingdom Bacillati; phylum Actinomycetota; class Actinomycetes; order Kitasatosporales; family Streptomycetaceae; genus Streptomyces; species Streptomyces daghestanicus. The sequence goes on from NZ_BNDX01000016.1 coordinate 817,450, forward strand.
AAGCGGGCCGGGATCGGGCCGGGCACCCTCTACCGGCACTTCCCCAACCGGGAGGCGCTGCTGGCCGCTCTGCTCCAGGCCCGCGACGAGGAGCTGGAGGCCCGCCGCGAGGCCATCCGCGGCGAGGTGACCGACTCCCGCGCCGCGCTCGCGCAGTGGCTGCGGGCGCTGGGGGAGTGGGTGACCGCCTTCGACGGGCTGCCCGAGCCGCTGCGGGCCGCGCTGACCGGGGACACGTCCCCGCTGGCGCTCACCTGCCAGAGCTTGATCACGACCACCGAGGAGTTCCTTCAGGCGGCCCAGCGCGACGGGGGTGCCAAACCCTGGGTGCGGGGCCGTGACCTCTTCCTCAGCACGCTGGCCACGGCCTGGGCCAGCGGCGCCGTCCTCGCCGACGCGTCGTCGCTCGACGCGCTCGACTCCCTCGTGCGCACCGGCTGGGAGACGCCTGAGGCGGGAGACGCCTGAGGCGGGAGACGCCTGAGGGCGGAGCGGACCCGGCGTGGCCCTCCGGGGCCGCTCCCCCGGCGGACGGCACCGCGCTCCCGGCGACGTCGCCTCCCGTCCGGCCCCGCCGGCCACCGAGCCCGCCCCGGCTCGAACGTCCGCGATCCAGCTTCCGCGGAAGCCCGGCGGCACGCGGCCGGGCAGGTGGACGCGGGCCGGGGGTGGCCGCCGAGATTTTGGGCCGCGAGGATCACCAGGTCGCTCGCGCCGCGGGCGGGATCGTTCACATGGGCCAGGACGCAGCCGCCGTCCTCGTCCCGCGCGCCGCGCCCGGGGACGAACACCGGCTCGCTGACCGCCGAACCCGCGGGGAAGCGGTGGCGCTGCCCCGCGCCATGTCGTGCTTGACCAAGCGGTCCGTGGACTTCTCGTCCGGCGGCACCCCGTCGACGGTCTCGTGGGCGCCCCACATCCCGCCGTGCTCGCGGTGTGGGCGCAGCGCTGCCGGCGTGCGGCCGGGGACTCGCTGACGGGGGGGGGAACTCCTGGGGGCGGTCGTCCCAGCCGGGTGCCCCGCACCCGGCCCGCGCGCAGCTCGATCGTCCACCGGCCGGGCGTCGGGGACCCGGTCGCCGAGGGGCCGCCCGTGCCGCGTCCGGCGGGGTGGAACGGTGCGGGCATCCCGGTGTACTCCACGGCGGCCGTGTCGCCCTGGTCGCGGGCGTCGAGGGTGCGCGAGTGGCACACCGGGTCGACGTCGAACCGGCGTGTGCCGCCACCGGCGCGCGGCGGCAGCCCGATGCGCGGGGGGTGCCCGTCGTGCCACGCGTACGGCACGGGCGCGCCCGCCGCCGCGGCGGCACCGCCGAAGGTGACCGGCACGTCCACGATCACACGTACGTCCACGATCACACGTACGTCCACGATCACACGTACGTCCAGGTGAGCGCGAAGTCGCGCATCATCGCCGCGTCCGCGACGGGCACCCGCGTGGTCCGCGCCACCCGGCCGGTCCGGTCGATCATGAGGCGAGGGACGTGGTCCCAGGCGGGGTGGTACGTGATCGCGGTGCAACTCGTCGGCGACCGAGGCGCCCTCCCGTGTGGACCGGAAGCCGTACGGGCCCAAGGTGCCGAGGCCGCCGTCCAGCTCGTACGGCAGCGGTCCGCTCTCCCGCGCCGCCAGGACGCGGCCCTTGTACGGGATCACGCGCGTGTCGCGGGCGAAGCCGTCGGGCGGTGCGCCTGCCCCGGGCACGCTCCCCAGTTCGCCCCCAGTTCCCGCCGTCACCCGTGAGGACCGCACCCAGCGGTCGCGGTACCACCCGGCGCGTCCGCCGCGCAGCCGGACCCCGTGCGTCACGCCGTCGCCGAGCAGCCAGTGGTCGGCGCCGACGGTCTCCGGGCCCAGCGCGTTCGGGCCGTCGCGCGGGTAGCCGCCGTCCAGGTCGCGCCGGACGCGACCGGTGGCGTCGAGGTCGAAGACGGTCGGCTCCTGGGCGACCGGCGCGAAGGCTCCTCCAGGAACGGGGTCGTGCCGGTCCCGCCGCCGGCCGGGCCCGCGGGACACGTCCGTACCGCGGCCGTGCCGGAGCCGGGCCCGATGCCGAGGCCGGCCGCCCCGCCCCGCTGCCGCGACCGCGGCGCCCCTGAGCGGTCCCCGCCGCGTGTGACCGGCCGGCATGGTTCCTCGCTCCGTCGTCGGGACCGGCCCGGCGGCCGGGCCGGGTCCGTGGTGACGCGGTCAACCCTCCTCCGCGGCCGGAGCCGGCACAGGGGGGCCAGGATCCGGACCGGGGGATGCCGGGCCCCCGTCCCGCACCGGGAAAAGCGGGGGGACGCCTTCCGGTCGATCGGAGTTCAACGGGAATTCACCAGGGGGGTGGTTTGAATTGAGCGGGTGGCGGAGGTGGGGTTTCGCCGTCCGGAGGAATGGGTTCACGGAGTGCTGCGAATGTGCTCCCCAGGGGCGTGACGATCATCATGGTGTGAGACGCGATGTGAGGCGTTACGCCCCGTTTGACGTGCGGGTTCGAGGTGTCTGTGTGAACCCTATGGGGTTTTCTGGGTGATTCCCGGCAGGGAATTCCGGGGCGATCAGGGACGGTATTTTTCCGCTGTGCTTATCCGCCCCTGTGGTTACTATTCGGCTGCCGGGTGTGGGGGGCGCGTGGTATCCGGTTCGCCTTCATGCCCGTATCCATATGAAGGCGAAGGGGAACGCGATGAAGGAACGTGCCGTGCCGCCGGCGAGGTCGGTGGGGGCCGCGCCGGCGGCCCAGGAGGCTCCGGGGCACACCGTGGAGACGTTCGACCACGCGCGGTAGGCGCCCACCCCGCCCCGTTCCGCCTGCCGTCCGGCTCCCACCAAGGAAATGACAGATGCCCCTCAGACGTGCCCACGTGGGCCTCACCGCCCTCCTGCTGACCACCGGTGTCGCGGCCGGCGCGCTGACCGCGCCGCCCGCCGTCGCCCTCGCCGGCTCCCCGGCCGCCGACAACGCCTACGCCTTCACCGCGAAGCTCGACATCGGCACCGGTGACGCCAAGCGGGCCTGCTCGGCGACGCTCGTGTACACCGACTGGCTGCTGACGGCGGCCAGTTGCTTCGCCGCCGACCCCGCGTCCGTACCGGCCGGCGCCCCCGCGCTCCCCACCACCGCCACCGTCGGCCGCACCGACCTGACCGGCACCACCGGCCAGGTCCGCCAGGTCGTCCGCCTGGTGCCGCACCCGGACCAGGACCTGGTCCTGGCCGAGCTGGCGACCCCCGTCACCGGCGTCACCCCGGTCGCCCTCGGCACCACCGCCCCCGCCGCCGGGGAGGCCCTGCGCGGCGCGGGCTACGGCCGTACGAAGGACGAGTGGGCGCCGCTGCGGCTGCACTCGGGGACCTTCACCGTGGACTCGGCGTCCGCCTCCCAGGTGTCGGTGAGCGGCAAGGACGGCGCCGCGGTCTGCGCCGGTGACGCCGGCGGCCCGCTCTTCCGCGAGGTGAACGGCACCCCGCAGCTCGTCGCCGTCACCAGCCGTTCCTGGCAGGGCGGCTGCTTCGGCGCCGACCCCGCCGAGACCCGAACCGGCGCCCTCGCCACCCGTACCGACAAGCTGCGCAACTGGATCGGGGTCAACGCCGGCCCGACCTGCTCCACGCAGGGCGCCCTGTACTCGACGACCACGACCGGCAGCCTGCTGCGCCGCAACGTCGACGACCCCGACGGCGGCACCGCGGCCGTGCCGGAGTCCAGCACCATCGACACCGGCTGGGACCAGTACGGCCGGATGCTGGCCGGACCCGGCGCCACCTTCTACGGCATCAAGAGCGACGGCGTCTACCTCAGCCACCGGGTCTCCTCCACCGGCACCTGGGACGTCCACCACCAGAAGATCAGCACCGACCTGGGCACCTACGCGTCGGCCGCCAACCACAACAAGATCAGCGTCGACCGGACCGGGCACATCTGGTACGTCGACGGCGGTGGCGACCTGCGGTTCCAGAAGTACGACCGGACCGCGGCGGCCTGGGACCCGCAGGGCAACAAGAAGATCGACTCCGGCTGGGCCGCGTACACCCATGTGTTCGCCGCCGACGACGGCGTCGTCTTCGGCATCGACTCGGCCACCGGCCACCTGGTGCGCTCCCGCTACGACTTCGACAGCCAGCGGTGGATCGAGCGGCAGAAGACCGTGAGCACCTCCGACTGGCGGGCCACCAAGGAGATCACCTCCTTCGGCGGCGACACCATCGTCCGGGTCAACACGGGCGGCGACGTCCGGCACTACCGCTACAACGAGTCCACCGGCGTCTTCGGCACCACCTGGAACAAGCTGATCGGCTCCGGCACCCACTGGTCCGGCTACACCAGCGTCAGCGGCGGCCCCGACGTCTGCCGCCTGCGGTCCGACTGGACCCCGGACGCCCCGGCCGTCGACGCCGACCGCACCACCGGACCGGACGTCCTGCAGACCTCGGCCGGTGAACTCGTCTACGCCGCCACCGACGCCGACGGCCGCCTGCTGACCGGCCGCCAGACCGACCCGGCCGACCCCGGCACCCTGCGCTGGACCACCGGCGCCGCGAACGAGGTCCTCACCGGGCAGCCCCAGCTCGCCGAGCAGCCCGACGGCCGGATCGCGCTGAGCGCGCAGACCCCGGACAGCCAGACCCGGTGGCGCCGCCGCGCCGCCGCCGACGACACCTGGGGGTCCTGGATCGGCCTGGCCGGTTCCATGGCCGGCCACCCCGTCCTCGGCCGGACCCCGGCCGGCGTCCTGGCCGAGTTCGGCGTCGACGCCGAGGGACACCCCTGGTACCGGCAGCAGCAGCGGGCCAACGTCGACTTCATGGGCTGGGTACGGCTCACCGGTGACGGCTTCGCCGGGCCGCTGACCGCGGTCACCGTCCGCGACGGCATCCAGCTCTTCGGCACCGGCACCGACGGCCGGCTGCGCACCGCCGCCTTCGCCGACGGCACCCTCGGCACCTGGACGACCGTGGGCGACAGCGGGGTGACCGGTGCCCCGTCGGTCGTCGTGTACCCCGGCCACCGGCTGGGCGTCTACGCCCGCGGCGCCGACGGCGCGGTGCTGTCGGCGGTCCAGACGGAGGAGAACGCCGTCTTCCCGGCCACCTGGACGAAGGTCGCCGACCTGACCGCGGCCGGCGCCCCGTCCGCCGTGGTGGACCCGGCCAGCGGATACACGCAGGTGCTCGCGCGGGCCGAGGACGGCACGATCCGCGGGTCCCGCGAGGCCGTCCAGGGCGACTTCGGCACCTGGCAGGCGTCGACGCGGATCGGCACGGACGTCCCGGCGTCCGATCCGACCGCCTACTCCTACACGGCCGGCACCACCTCGGCCTGGGCCTTCGCCTACCGCACCGAATCCGGTGAGGTGCGCGTCACGAAGGGGTCCTGAACCGGCACGGGCAGCGGCCGGTCCGCCGGGCCACCCGGCCCGGCGGACCGCCGCCGTGACCACCCGGCCGCGCCGCTGCCCGGGCCTCGCGACGAGTTCCGCCCGCGGCGGGAGTCCGCCGTGGTGACCGCCGGTACGCGAACATCACGGAGGACACCATGACCAGCGAGCCGCGGCAGCCCCCGCCACCCCGCCGGGCGGACGGCCGCCCGTCGTCGGGATCGCCGAGTGGCGGACCGCCCGGGAGGCCCTGCTGGTCCGGGAGAAGGCGCACACCCGGGAGGGCGACGCCATCGCCGCGGCACGGCGCCGGCTGCCGAGGGTGGAGTTCGACGGGACGGCGCGGGTCGTCGGCCCCGACGGACCCGTGCCGTTCCTGGAGCTGTTCCAGGGGCGCGAGGCACTCGTCGTGTACAAGCACATGTGGTACGACGGCGCCCCGCACCAGGGACAGTGCGAGGGGTGCACCACCACGGCCTGGCACCTGAGGGACGCCGTCCACCTCCACGCCCGAGGGGTGTCGTTCGCCGTCCTGACCACGGGGGAGTGGCCGGAGGTCGCGGCGTACGTCGCGTTCATGGGCTACCGGCAGCCCTGGTACTCGGTGCGTGACGCGCCGGAGCCCGTGGGGGGAGACATGGGGTACCTGACCTGTTACCTGCGGGACGGCGACCGTACGTTCCTCACCTACGCCACCACCGGACGCGGCAACGAGCGGGTCAACGGGTCCCTAGGCCTGCTCGACATGACGCCCCACGGGCGCGGCGAGGCATGGGAGGACCACCCGGCGGGCCGGCCCGCCGGGCGCGAGGCGTGCTGGAGCTGGCGGACGGACGCGGACGGCGCCGCCACCTGGGGGCCGACCAGCCGTCCCGTACCGCAGTGGACCCGGCCCGGCGCCGGACCGGTGGACACCCTCGGGCGTCGGCACGGCCACTCCTGACGCGGGTCACCCGCTTGCCGGACGGCTGCCGGGCCCGGACGGTCGTTGGGCCGGGCATGACGAAGAAACTGCTCTGCGCATCCCTGCTGGCCGCCACCGCCCTCGTGACGGCCGCTCCCGCCGCCCAGGCCGCGCCCGCCCCGGGCCCGGCCGGTCCGGTGCCCGTCGCGCCGCTGCTGGACGGGCTGCTCGGCTCGCTGGAGATCGGCAACCCGGCCACCTCTCCGCAGTCGCTGCTCCCCGCCGGCCTGCTCGGCGGCGCCAGGGGCTGACCACCGCCCCCGACGGGACTCAGAGCGAGCCGGGCTCCTCCACGTCGCGGTCGTCGTCGCGTTCGCCCTCCGCCTGGGAGGGGGGCGGCCGCGGCGGGGACGGACGGCCGGAGGTGTCCGGCTCGTCGTCGCGTTCGCCCTCGGCCTGGGACGGGGTCGGCTGGTCCGGTGACGTCATGGTGGCTCCTGTGGGGGGAGAGAAGAACTGTGGGGGAGGGGAGGAACGTGAGGCCGGGTACCCGCCCCGGGCCGGGGCATCCGCGGCTCAGCGGCCGTGCCGGACCAGGGCCGCGCGCAGCGCCGCGCGCACCTCGGGCGGCGGGGCCGGGCCGTCGCCCGAGGCGCCGGCGGTGACCGCCTCGGCGACCGCGCGCAGCTTGGTGTTGGACAGCTGGGACGCCTCCCGCAGGATCTCCCACGCCGCGTCCGGCGTACACGCGTGCACCGCCATCAGCACCCCCCGCGCCTGGTCTATCACCGGGCGCGAGGCGATCGCCTGCCGCAGTTGCTCCACTTCCTCCTGGAGGACGTGCAGCCGCTCCGGCTCCGTCCCCGGGGCGCGCAGCGGATCGTCGGGGTCCAGGCCGGTCAGCTCCAGCGTCCGGCGGGGCTGGCCGCGCCAGTGCCGTGCGGCCACCGCCAGCGACTGCCGCTGGCCGTAGCCGCTGAGCAGGTCCAGGAAACGCATCCCGGCCGTGTCCATGAACACCACGTGCCGCATGTCCGCGTCGATCCGGGCGATCCCGGGTGGCAGCCCGGCGAGCGCCTCGGCCAGGAGTTCCGCACAGCCCTGGACCAGGTCGCCGCGCGGGACGAGCAGTGCCCGCTCCTCCTCCACCCGGCACTCGATGACCAGGCCGGGCGGCCGGTCCGTCGGACCCGGTGGTGCCGCTGAGGTCATGTCACCGCCTTGTTCGGTCACTCTTCCCTGTCGGTGTCGTCGTCCCGTCGGTGTCGCAGATGCGCCTGCCCCCCGTCCGCGTGAGTACACCCGGCGAGGTGAAGGGGCCGGGGAAGGACGGGTAGGGTGCCTGGTCCGGGAGTAGGGGAGACAACGGTGGGCACTCAGGGCGAGGCATCGTCCGCAGCCGTCGGTACGGCGCCGGGACTGACGGTGTCCCCGCTGCCCGGTCTCGACGGCGTACGAGCGGCGGGCGAGATCGGACTGGCGACGCGGGGCACCTGGCAGCGGGCGCTGGAACAGGCGGTGCGGGTGGACGGCGACGTGCATGTGGACATGTCGGGCGTGAGCTTCGTCGACGTCGACGGGGCGCGGGTGCTGGCGGACACCGCGGGCCGCCTCCCCGAGGGGCGGCGGTTGGTGCTGCACCGGCCGCCTGCGACACTGCGACGGGTGCTGGAGATGTTCTGGCCCGACCAGCCGGCGATCGAGGTGTCGAAGTCATGAGTACCGTGACCGAACCGTTCACGGGCTCCCGTCCGGAGCCCGGCGCCTTCGTGCACCCCGCGCTCTTCTACCGCGACGACGACGAGTACCTGGCCGGCACCGTCCCCTTCGTCCGCGAGGGACTGGCCGGCGGCGAGCCCGTCGCCGTCGCCGTCCCCGGTGAGCGGCTCGCCCTGATCCGCGACGCCCTCGGCGCCGACGCCGAGCGGGTGCGGCTGCTGGACATGCGGGAGGCAGGACGCAACCCCGGCCGGATCATCCCCGGGGTGCTGCGCGCCTTCGCCGACGCCCAGCCCGCCGGCCGCCGGGTACGGATCATCGGCGAGCCCATCTGGGCCGGCCGCAGCGGCACCGAGTACCCCGCCTGCGCCCAGCACGAGGCGCTGATCAACGACGCCTTCGAGGGCCGGGCGGTCACCATCCTCTGCCCCTACGACGCCGTGCGGCTGGACGCCGGCGTCCTCGCCGACGCCCACGCCACCCACCCCGTCGTCATCCCCGCCGGCTCCGCCGGGGAACTGCCCAGCACCGCCTACGACCCGGCCGGGGTCGTCGCCCGGTACAACGCGCCGCTGCCGCCGGGGCCGGACGCGCCCGTGCTGTCCTTCCCGTTCGCGGCCGGCTCCCTGCCGGACGCCCGGCACGCCGCCACCGGCGCGGCCGGCCGGCTCGGCCTCGGCGGGGTCCGGCTCGACGACCTGGCCCTGGTGACGGCCGAGCTGACCACCAACTCCGTGGTGCACGGCGGCGGCGCGGGCGTGCTGCGGCTGTGGGCCGAGGACGGGTACGTGGTCTGCGAGGTCCGGGACCGGGGCCGGCTCACCGACCCGCTGGCGGGCCGCCGGCCCGCCTCCCGCGACCAGCGCGGCGGTCGCGGCCTGCTCCTGGTCAACCTCGTCTGCGACCTGGTCCGCACGCACACCGGGCCGGACGGCACGACGGTGCGTACCTGGTTCGCCGTCTGAGGCGCCGCGACTCCTCGGCCGCGCGGAGCATGTGAGGCGTCCCCGGTCTCACAGCGGCTCCTGCCAGGTGTACGCCGTCCCCGTGCCGTCGTCGGCCACCGTCAGCCGGACCGCCGCCCGGCCGTCCGGGCCGGTCGCCGTCGCGTCCACGACGATCCGGACGCGGTCGGTGCCCGGCTGCCGCAGGGCCGCCGCCAGCGCCTCGCGCACCGCGGCGACCAGCCGGTCAGCCACCTCGTCCGGCACCCGGTGCTCGACCGGGCCCGCGAAGTGCGTGGACGGCGGGGAGCCGAGGTGCGCGGCGGCGCCCGCCGCCTCCCTGAGCACCCGGGCCCGCAGGCCGGCCGGCGGGCCGGCGGGCGGCTGCCGCAGCGCGATGATCGCCGTACGCACCTCCCGCACGGTCGAGCGCAGGTCGTCCACCGCCCGGTCCAGCAGCGCGCCGACGTCCTCTGCGTCGGTGCGGCGCCGGGTGGACTCCAGCATCATGCCGGTGGCGAAGAGCCGCTGCACCACCAGATCGTGCAGGTCACGGGCGATGCGGTCCCGGTCCTCATAGACCGCGAGCCGGGCCCGGCCCCGGTGCGCGTCGGCCAGGACGAGGGCCAGCGCGGCCTGCGCGGCGAACGGGACGGCGAGCTGCCGTTCGACGTCGGTGTACGGACGCTCCCCGCGCCGGCGGGGCAGCGCGAGGGTGCCGATCAGCCGGCCGTCCGCCTCCAGCGGCAGCATCATGCTGGGCCCGTACCGGTGCCGTACCCCGGTCGTCATCCGCGGGTCGGTCGCCGAGTCCTCGAGGAACACCGGCTCCCCGCCCAGCAACTGCGCCAGCACCGGCGCGTCCGGTGCGATGGCCGTGCCGACGATCCCGGCCGGGTCGTCCGGCGTGGAGACGGTCACGATCTCCATGCCGCCCTCCCCGGTCGGCCGGAGGACGACCCCGGCCGCGGCGTCCGCGAGCCGCCGGGCCCGTTCGGCGACCGTCGTCAGGGCGTCGGCACCGGCGTCCTCCCCGGCGAGCAGCGCGGTGGTGACGGCCGCGGTGCCCTCGATCCAGCGCTCCCGCTGCCGGGCCGCCTCGTGCAGCCGGGCGTTGCCCAGCGCGATCCCGGCCTGCTCGGCGAGGACCCGCGCGAGCTGCTCGTCCTCCACGGTGAACGGCCGCCCGCCGGGCCGCCCGGTCAGCACCAGTTCGCCGAACTCCTCGTCGCCGGCCCGCACCGGCACCCGCAGCCGGTCCCCGGCGCCGGCGGGGTCCGCGCCGGCCCGGACCTCGGTGGCGCCGTCCGGCGCGGGCCGGACCGTGCGCACCACGGCCGACGCCGCCCCGGTCAGGGACACCGCGCCGGCCACCAGGCGGCGCAGGGTGCCGCACGGGTCGAGGTCGGTGCCGAGGGCCAGGACGGCGTCGAGGAGGGCGGTGAGCCGGGAGCCGGAGGGGGGACCGGTCACGCCGGGGTCAGTCGGCGGCGGGCTGCAGCGACACCGGCTCCACCTTGCCCTCCAGCATGGTGCCGAGGCCCTGGACGGCGCAGATGTCGGGGCGTTCGGCGATGTGCACCGGCATGCCGGTCGCCTGCCGCAGCATCTGGTCGAAACCGGGCAGCAGCGCGCTGCCGCCGACCATCATGATGCCCCGGTCGGCGAGGTCGGCCACCAGGTCGGGCGGGCAGTCCCGCAGCACCCTGCCGATGCCGTCGAGGACACCCGTCAGCGGCGTCTGGATGGCGTTCCGCACGGCGGCGGTGTCGACCTGGACGCTGCGGGCGAGACCGGTCGCCACGTCGCGGCCGTGGATCTCGGTGGAGGCCGGGCCGTGGGCGGTGAGCCCGTTGCCGGACAGGGCGAGCTGGAGGGGCCGTACGGACTGGCTGGGCAGGACCAGTTCGTGCTGGTGACGCAGGTGCTGGACGATCGCGGCGTCGACCGCCTCGCCGCCCACCGGGATACGGGCCGCGGTCACGATCGAGCCCAGGGAGAGCACCGCGACCTGCGTGGCGTGCGCCCCGCACACCATGATCATGGTGGCCTCGGGCTGCTCCACGGGCAGTCCGCAGCCGACCGCCGCGGCGATGAGCGTGTCGACCAGCTCCACCCGCCGGGCGCCGAGCCCGACCATCGTCTCGATCGCGGCGCGCTGGGCCAGCGGGTCGGCGTCGTGCGGGGTGCAGACCGCGGCCCGCAGCCGGGGCTTGCGGCGCAGCGTGCGGCGGACCTTGTCGCCGATCAGGTGCCGCAGCATGCGCTGGGCCATCTCGATGTCGACGACCGTGCCGCCCGAGACGGGCCGTACGACGCGGATGTAGCCGGGGGTGCGGCCGGTCATCTTCTCCGCGAACTCACCGACCGCGATGAGCGCGCCGGTGCGGGTGTTGACGGCGGCGGCGGACGGCTGGTCGACGACCAGCCCCGCCCCCTTGACGTAGACGCGGGTCCGCGCGGCCCCCAGGTCGACGGCGAAATGGCAGCGGCGCAGCTGCTCCAGAGTGGCGGTCATGGCGGATCCTCCCGAGAGCACGGACCGTGGCCGACGGGCGGCCGGCCTCCCTCGCATCGTGCGGGCGGCCCCCGGACCGCCGCCTCCTGGAGGGGGCCGGGCGGGGCGCCGCCGAACGGGTGGCCGGCCTCCCGGGAACGGCCCGCGGGCTGTCCGGAGCGCCGGGGCCCCGTCGGCGGCGGCATCCCCTCACCGCTGCTCCGCGGCGGTCAGCAGGGGACGCAGGTCGGTCACCAGGGGGACGTCGGGGTCGGCGGCGCGCAGGTCCCGCCGGACCCGCTCGGACCGCCAGTAGCCGATGAACGGCAGCCCGGCGGCGCGGGCGGCGCGCTGCTCGGCGGCCGACGCTCCCACCAGCACGCACTCTTCCGGCGCGGCGTCGACCGCCTCCAGCGCCCGGCGCAGTACGTCCGGGTCGGGCATGAGCCGGGTGAGGTCGTCCTGCCGGCCGTGCACCCCGCCGGTCACCCGGTCCAGCAGGCCGTGCCGCCGCAGGTACCCGGTGACCGGGCCGGGCGCCCGGTCGGTCACCACGGCGACCGGCACCTCCCGCCGGTGCAGGGCGCGGATCAGCGGGCCGGCGAACGGGGTGCCCCGCGCGGTGCGGGCCGCCCGCTCCTCGTGCCGGGCCAGCCGCCGCTGCACCTCGGCGCCGACCCGGTGCCCGGCCAGCGCCCGGACGAAGTCCAGTGTCCCGGCGTAGCCGTCCGACGGGAGACCGGTCCCCGGCGGCGGCGGGACCCCGGCCGGCGCGTCCTCGGGGGCCCGGTCGTCGGCGACGAGCTGCGCGATGTCCAGCAGCACCTCGCGCTCCGCGCCCGGCCGGTACAGCCGGGCCACCACGTCGTCGAAGCCCAGCAGCACACAGCGGGCGCCGGTGATCAGCGGCTCCGGGCCGGGGCGGGCGCGGCGGGCGGCGGCGAGGGGCGGCGGGACGGTCCAGTCGACGTGGTAGCCGGGGACGCCGGTGCGGGCCAGGGCGGCACCGAGACCGTCACCGGCCGCGGTGCGGCGGGCGTGCCGCAGGGCGTCGGTGAGCAGCGCCGCCGGGGCGGGTCCCGCCGCGGCCCGCGCGGGGTCCTCGACCCGCCAGGTCGCCGCGACCCCGGCCACCGCGTCGACGGCGAGGTGCCGGGGGCGCAGGTCGACCTCGTAGTACTGCCAGGCGGCCCGTTCGGCGGCGGGGGCGGTGCGGACCCGGGCGGAGTCCGCCGGGAGGAAGGTGCCGCCGCCCGCCGTGCCGGGCAGCAGCAGGACGACGGCCTCGGCGGCGTCGCGGGCCGGCGGGACCCAGCCGCCGGACGGCACCGGGAACGGGCCGCGCGCCGGATGCCCCTCGGGGGCCGGGCGGGCGGTGCCCGGTACCAGGTGGTACCAGCCCGACTCGTCGTCCAGCCGCCCGAACGTCCCCGGCGGGAAGAAGAAGTCCTCGTCGGCCACCTCGCCGTGGTACAGCGCGTCGGACACGGCGACGACGGCCTGGGCCGGGGCGGCGTCCAGGGCCGCGGTCACCGCCCCGGGGGCGGCCCGGAAGACGTGCTCCCCGCCGCCGTCCGGCCGGAACCCCACCAGCCAGAACTCGGCCCGCAGCCGCAGCCCGCCCAGCCGCGCCAGCCGTCCGGGCAGCCGGTCGACGGCCGCCCGCAGCAGTCCGGCGACCGGAACACGGGGCGACAGCGCCACCAGCACCTCGCCGGGGCCGGGGGCGCTCAGCCGGTACGCGTCACCGGCCAGACCGCTGTCCGCGAGCAGGTCACGGGCGAGCGCGGTCAGCGCCGCGTCCGCCCGGGTGCCGCGCGGGCCGTCGGCGAGGGCGAGGCGGACCCAGGCGCGGTGATCGGTGCCGTACGCCTCGTCCTCGTCCTTCAGCCCTTCTGCCGCCCCTCCCCTGGGGGACCACGCGACCGGCTCCGGCTCCTCGGGCTCCTCCGGCTCGTCCTCCTCCGAATCCGGGTCCTCCCGGCGTTCCCGGTCGAACGGCGGGAAGCCGGCCGGCACCTCCGGCGGGGGCCGCCTGCCCTGCCCGGCACCGGCCGCCCACCACTCGTCCTCGGTCGGGAACGAGCCCTCCGGGAACTCGTCCGGCGCGGCCACGACGGCCCCCGGCGAGCCGTCCACCGGGTGCTGCGGGGAGGGCCGACCCGGGTCGTCCGCCGGCGGGGCGTGGTCCTGGCGCAGTTCCCGGCCGAGGGCCAGCAGCTCCGGGTTGTCGCCGCCGGACAGCTCGTACTCGGCGTACCGCTCCAGGGCCTCCTCGAAGCGGCCCAGGCGGCGCAGCGCGATCAGGTACAGGCGCAGGAAGGTGTCGTGGAAGGGGTGGGCGTCCAGCAGACCGGCCAGCTCCCCGGCCGCCCGGTCGGCGTCGCCGAGGGCGAGGTGCAGTCCGGCGAGCCGGGCGTGCAGGGTGAGCCGGAGCTGCTGGAGGTTCCGGCGCGCGGTGCGGGCGGCGGGGCCGGGCACCCCGGCCAGCGGGGGGCCGCCGCGCCAGAGCCCCAGCGCCTCGGCGACCAGGTCGCGCGCCTCGGCCTCCGCGCCCGCCGCCCCGGCCGCGTCGGCCCGCCGGACCAGTTCCTCGCAGCGCACCACGTCCACGACGTCGGCGCCGGTGTGCAGCGCGTACCCGTGCGAGGGTGTCGCCAGCACCCCGGGGCCGAGCGCCGCCGCCAGCCGCTCGGCCGCCCGGCGCAGCCGCGTACGCGCGTCCCGGGGCTCGTCGGCCGGGTCCCACAGGCCGTACCGCAGCTCCTCGTGGGTGAGCGTCCGGCCGTGCTTGAGGAGCAGCATGGCGAGCAGCGCGGCCTCGTCCGGCGCCGGCTCGGAGGAGCCCTGGGGCCCCTCCACGCGCAGCGGCCCCAGGACGTAGTAGAACCGCTGGTCGTACTCCTGCCGGGCCAGCCGGGCCAGCTCCGGGTCGGTGAGCAGGTCCCGGCCCTGGAGCTGGGCGGGCGGCGACGGGGACATCAGCAGGTCCAGGGCGTGCGCGAACGGCCCGCGCAGCACCGGCGGGAGATGTTCGAGCCGCCCGGGGTCGACGGGCATCGTCAGCCGCGAGGTGCCCGACGCCAGCAGCAGCACCAGCTCGCACAGCGCGCGCAGGTCCGCCGCGCGGGCGTCCCTGGCGCCCGGCCAGCTGCCCCGGCCCGGTGCGAACAGGCTGAGCCGGACCGTCCCGTCCGGCATCAGCACCACCCGGGACGGCTCCAGCGCGCCGTGCACCGCGCCCGCCGCGTGCACGGCGGTCAGCGCGCGGGCCAGCTGCGCCGCGACGGCCACGGTCAACGGGGCCGGCAGCCGGTTGCCGTAGGGGCGGGCGAGGGTGTTCAGGGCGATGCCGTCGAGGTGCTCCATGACGACGTAGGGCGTGTCGTCGTCCACGCCGGCGTCGAGGACGGTCACCACGTTGGGGTGGTCGATCTCCCGCAGGGGCCGCGCGTCCCGCAGGAACGCCCGCTGCCGTGCCGGGTCGGCGGTGGGCTCGTGCAGCCGGACCGCCACCGTGCGGCGGGTGCGGGTGTCCTCGGCGAGCCACACCTTGCCGTCCGGGTTGAGGCGCCGCACCAGCCGGTACCGGTCGCCGAGCCGTCGCGCCGAGGGCGCCGGGGGCGCGACACGGGCGGCGCTCAGCCGCCGGGCGCCGCGCTCGCTGATCTCGGCGATGGCCTCGCCGCGCGGCCCGGTCTCGGTGCCGTCCGGGGCGGGTGTCAGGGCGTGGAACTCGCCGGGGGAGCGGCCCGCCCGGTCCTCGATCAGGTCACCGGTGCGCAGCAGCAGGTCGTGGGTGCGGGCGCGGGCGGAGCGCGGCAGCCCGCGCAGCAGCAGCTCGCGCACCCCGGGCCGCCACACGTACGAGCCCGGCGGCCCCGGCACGGAGGCGAGCAGGCCGCTGAGGATCACCTCGGCCAGGTGCGCGGGGCGCGGCTCGGGTTCCACGGCGGCCTGCACCAGCCGCATCACCGGCAGGTCAGGCCGGCCCAGCGCGAGGTGCCCGGCCAGCCGGTACGCCGCGGGGGACGCCGCCGACCGGAACCGCAGGACCAGTTCCTCGGCGGGCAGCCGGGCCACGTCGGTGCGGTCGTCGGTGTCGGCGGGCAGCGGGCCGAGCACCGCCGCCGCCGCGCCGGGGTGGCCGGTGCCGCCCGGACCGGCCACCAGCGCCGCCCAGTTGGCCAGCCACTGCGGCCCCGGCTCCAGGACCGGCACGTACGCGGTGTCCGCGGGTGGCTCCTCCTCGGTGCTGTCGTACGGGGTGAAGGAGAGCACGGCGCTGGGCGCGGCGCGGTGGGGGGCGGTGAGCAGGCCGGGGACCGGGGGCAGCGCGGTGTCCCGCCACAGGTGCTCGGGGAGCGGCTGGACCACCGCCAGCGGCATCCGGCGCGCCCAGCGGCGCAGCGTGGCGAACCAGCGGGTGCCGGCCGGTCCGGCCCGCCACTGCGGGCCCATGCAGTCGCTGATCAGGAGGGTGACGGTCCGGCCGTCGGCGGGGGCGTGCACACCGTCGCCGGCCACCGTGCCGTCGGGCAGGGCGCGGTGCAGCGTGACGGTGCGGAAGACGCCGGACTGGGCGAGCGCGGTGTGCAGTTCGCGCACCAGCGGGCGCCAGACCGGCATCGTCGGCCCGGCGTCGTGCACCAGGTGCAGCCGCAGCCAGCGCTCCCGCGCGGGGCGCAGCACCGGCAGCCACCAGCGGGGGTCGGCGCCGAGCCGGGCGATGCGGTCGGCGGTGGCCGCCTCGTCGACCTCGCGGACGGCGGGCGCGTCGGTCCGGCGGCGCAGCGGGCGCAGCGCGCGTTGCAGGGCCAGCGGGTGCGGCAGCATCGGCGGGGCCGGGGCCAGCACGGCGGTGTGCGGCTCGGGCGCCGCCCCGGCCGTCCCCGCCGCCGTCGGCAGGGACGGCGGCAGCCGCAGCGGGGCGCGGGGCGCGGCCGGACGGCCGGTCCGGTCCGGGGGCGGCGCGGCCGGCTCGCCGCGTGCCCCGCCGACGTCCTCCTCCGGTGCGCGGGGCGGCGGCGCGGCGGGCGGTACGGGGGTGCCCGGGGGCCGGCCGGAGGCGGGGCGGGGCGGACCGGCGCCGTCCGGGGCGGGCTCCATGTGCCGGGCCAGCCACAGCAGTTCGGCCAGCTCGCGCGGGGTCGGGCGGGTGCCCGGGGCGGCCCGGCCGAGCAGCTCGGCCAGGCGGGCGACGGGTTCCGGCGGGCCGGCGGGGTCAGAAGGCATGCGGCTGCGGGGACTGGCCCAGGTACGGCATCAGCCGCTCGGCCAGCTCGTCGAGGGAGTCGGCGGTCAGCCCGGAGGCACGGGCCAGGTAGATGGCGTTGAGGAGCTGGTCGGTGGCGAGGTCGCCGCTGCCCACCCGGGACAGGAACCGGTCGATGAGCTGCCGGGCGTAGGCGTCCGGCTCGCCCAGGTGGGCGCGGACGATGTCGGCGAGGTGCTGGTCGTCGGGCTGGCGCAGACGCAGGGTGACGCAGCGGCGCAGGAAGGCGGGCGGGAACTCCCGCTCCCCGTTGCTGGTCAGCACGACGAAGGGGAAGGCGCGGCAGCGGACCCGGCCGTGCTCCACCGGCACCCGCCGGCCGGTGCCGTCGGCCATCACCTCGGCCCGGCCGCCCGGGGCGTCACGGGCGGCCCGCACCAGTTCGGGGATCTCGTACTGGCCCTCCTCCAGCACGTTCAGCAGGTCGTTGGGCAGGTCCAGGTCGCTCTTGTCGATCTCGTCGATGAGCAGGGCCCGGGGGTGGGCGTAGGGCAGCAGGGCGGTGCCCAGCGGGCCGAGCCGCAGATGGTCCTCCACACCGGCGCCCGTGCCGTCCCCGTCCGTGCCCCTGCCGTCCGTGCCCCTGCCGTCCGGACCGGCCGCCGCCTGCCGGGCCGCGTACAGCCGGGACAGCGGGTCGTACTGGTAGAGGCCGTCGTGCAGGGTGGAGCGGCTGGTGATGTTCCATCTGAGGACCGGGCCGAGGCGCAGCTCCCGGGCGACCGCGTAGACCAGCGAGGACTTGCCGGTGCCGGGCGGCCCGGTGACCAGCAGCGGACGGCGCAGGTACAGCGCGGCGTTGACGAGCTGGACGGTCTCCTCGGTGGCCCGGTAGGTCCGGGCGCGGTGGGTGCGGTCGGGCGAGGCCGCCGCGGCGTCGTCGTCCTCGGCGGGCGGGTCCAGGACGGGACGGCCGTCGAAGGCCCGCCAGGGCGGTGGCGGGGGCAGCCGGGTGATGCCGTCGTGCGGCTGCGACGCTCCGGTGTAGACGGGCCACAGGGCCATGGGGTTTCTCTTTCGGGGTCGGGTGCGGTCGTGCGGTGGCCGGCCGCGGGCCGGACGCGCCGGCCGGCCGGGCGGGTCAGCCGACGGGCGAGTGCAGGCAGGCGGCGGGCTCGGGGAAGCAGCGCGGATCGTCCCACAGCACCTGCACCTCCCGCGCCCAGTGCCCCTCGGGATCGTCGGCCGCGTACGCCTCCTCACGCAAGTCCATTACGCGGCGCGGCAGTTCGGCGGGGGAGACGCCCTCGACCGACTCCGCGAGCCGCTCCAGGAAGGCCGTACCGGCGCACGCGCCGGCGTGGTCGTCGCCCGGACAGCCGGTGCGCCGCCACAGCAGCACGGGCACGGGGGCGCTGAGCCCGGCCCTGAAGTGCTCGCCGACCGAGGTGAACCCGGCCAGCGCCGCCGCCTCGTCGCGCAGCCGCATCCGCAGGCTGCGCGGGTTCTCCCGGGTGCCGCACGCCACCCGGTGCAGCCGGGCGTCGGACCGGGCGTCCAGCTCCTGCCACTTCTTGCTCAGCTCGTGCCGGGCGCGGCTGCTGCGGTGCCGGGAGCGCTCCGCCACGACCACCGGGTGGGCGCAGCCCAGCGGGGTCGGGTCGTACGCGCTGCACTCCCACTGCGCCACCGGCTTGTCCAGCCACTCGTACGGCAGGACGAAGGCGAGCAGCGCCTCGGCGTCCCGGTCGAGCTGGTTGAACGCCGCGTCCACCCGTTCCTGGACGTAGGCGGGCACCGCGTCCTGGGGGACGCGGCGGGTGCCCACCGGGCGGCGGTGCCCGTCGCGGTAGGCGGACACCTCCACGGTGACCTGGTCCGGTCCGGCGCCGCTGCGGGCCAGTTCGACGACGATGGGCGTCCAGGCGGAGGCGGCGGCCGGCCGGGGGCCGGGCACCCGTCCGGGCAGCGGTGTCAGCCGCTCCTCCAGCGCCCGTTCGAGCTGGTCGGCGAACCGGTCCTCGGCGCCGACGCCGGGCACCTCCCGGCGTACGTAGTCCGCGGCCTGCCGCAGCGTGTGGAACAGCTCCTCGGGCTCCGGGGCGAAGGGGTCCACGGAGGAGGCGTAGAGCCGGTTGGGGTCGCAGTCCAGGCCGAGCCGCTCGGCCCGGCCCAGCAGCAGTTCCAGCCGTCCCGCGTCCGGGGGCGGGGCCGGCGCGGGAACCAGCCCGCCCAGCCCCTCCCAGTGCCGGGCCAGCACCTCGACGGGCAGCATCCGGCCGACGTGCGTCGAGGTGGTGGAGGTGACCATGCCGACGACCGTGCCGTCGCTGAGGGTGGCCGCCGCGCCGCTGAACCCGCCGACCAGGGTCTGCCCGTGCGCGGTGAGGGCCTCCAGCTGCACCCACTCGCCGGCGATCAGCGGGCCCGGTACGGCCCGGTAGGAGGCGAGGACGCCCTTCGGGAGGGCCCCCGGGAAGCCGTAGGCGATCAGCTCGGGGGCGGGGTCGCGGCGCTCCGCGCCGGGCGGCGCGAACACGGCGGGCCGCACCGGCACCTCCCGCTCCAGCTCCAGGACGGCCAGGTCGCCGGGGTCGTCCCGGTGCCCCTGCCAGCCACCCCGGAAGAAGACCCGGGCGGTCACGTCGCCCAGGTCCCGGTGGCCGGGGAAGACCACGGTGGCCGTGTCCGCGTCCTGGACGACGTGCGCGCAGGTCAGCACCAGCCGCCGGGTCACGAGGAAGCCCGCGCCGACCCTTCTGCCGCACTCGATCCGGACGTGGAAGGAGGCACGGCCGGTCATGACCGTACGGCGGCCCGGCCGTCCGCCACCGGCGAGGGGGCCGGCGTCCCCGGCGACCAGTGCAGCCGCACCACCAGATGGCCCTCGGCGGTGCCCTTGGCGATGACCGCGCCGGCCTCCGCGCTCAGCCGCACTCCGAACTCCAGCTCCACCGAGTCGGGTCTGAGGGTGCCGTCGCGGAAGACCCGCAGCGCGGACGCGGCGGCGGCGCGCACCCCCTCCAGCGCGTTCTCGAAGGTCCGCGCCGCCTGGGCCGGGCCGTCGCCGCGCGAGACCAGGCGGGCGCCGGTCTCGTCGTCGACGGCCTCGACCACGACCCGGGCGCCGTCCTCCGTCGTGAACTCCAGCAGTCCGTCCATGCGCCGTTCTCCCCGTTCGCCGTGCGCCCGCGCCTCTCCCTCACGCGGACGGACCTCATTGTGACGGACGGTGCTCGGCGGTGTCCCGTGAAGGACCGGCCGCGCCCCGCCGACGTGGCGGAAACCCGCCAGTGCGCGCATCCGCCACCCCTGGTCAACTCACCCGTGACACCCGGGCCATGAGACTCGTGCGCGGCAACGCTACGAGGAGAGGGGCGTGCATGAGCACGAGACCCAGAGGTACCGGACCGGTCCTGCTGGCCGCCGCGGTGGCGGTCGCGCTGCTGCCGGCCGGCCCGGCGGCGGCCGGGGCGGCGGACGCGGCCCCGTCGGACATCCGGCAGACCCGGGCGGATCCGGCCCGTACGGTCACGCTGGTCACCGGCGACCGGGTGACCGTCACCGGCACCGGCGGCGGCGGGCGGACCGTCACCGTCGAGCGCCCGCGGGGCGCCACCGGCGCCGTACGCACGCAGGACGCCGGTGGCTCGCTGACCGTCGTACCGGACGAGGCCCTGCCCTATCTGCGGGCCGGGACGCTCGACGAACGCCTCTTCGACGTCACGGAGTTGCTCCGTCAGGGGCTCGGGGACGGCGACTCCGGCGAGCTGCCGCTGATCGTGACCTACGAGAAGGGCGCGTCCGTCGTCACCCCGCGCAGCACCCAGCGCACCCGGACCCTGACCAGCGTGCGCGGGGCGGCCGTGGAGGCGGCCAGGGGCCGGGCCTTCTGGGAGGACTTCACCCGGCGCGCCGGCACCGTCGAGGGCGTCTGGCTCGACGGACGGGTCAGCGCGGAGATGGCCGAAAGCAATGCCCAGATCGGCACCCCGCGGGCCTGGGACGCGGGCCTGACCGGCAAGGGAGTCACCGTCGCCGTCCTGGACAGCGGGGTGGACGCCGGCCATCCCGACCTGGCCGGGCGGATATCCGCCGCCCGCAGCTTCGTCGAGGGCGAGGAGGTCGCCGACCGGCACGGCCACGGCACCCACGTCACCTCCACCGTCGGCGGCAGCGGCGCCGTCTCGGACGGCGCCGAGAAGGGCGTGGCGCCCGGCGCGACCCTCGCGGTCGGCAAGGTCCTCAGCGACCAGGGCTCGGGCAGCGAGTCGCAGATCATCGCGGGCATGGAGTGGGCAGCCCGGGAGGTGAAGGCCGACGTCGTCTCGATGTCCCTGGGCTCGACGGAGGCCAGCGACGGCACCGACCCGATGGCGCGGGCGGTGAACGCCCTGTCCGCCGAGACCGGCGCGCTGTTCGTGATCGCCGCCGGGAACACCGGCTCCCCCTCGTCCATCGGCTCGCCCGGCGCCGCCGACGCCGCGCTGACCGTCGGCGCCGTGGACGCCGCCGACGAGGCCGCCTGGTTCACCAGCGCCGGACCCCGCCACGGCGACAACGCCCTCAAGCCCGACCTGTCCGCCCCCGGGGTCGGCATCCTCGCCGCCCGCTCCACGCTCACCGCGGGCGAGGGCGCGTACACCTCCATGGACGGCACGTCGATGGCGACCCCGCACGTCGCCGGGGTGGCCGCGCTGCTCGCCGAGGAACACCCCGACTGGACCGGCGCGCAGCTCAAGGACGCGCTGATGTCCACCTCGAAGCCGCTCGACGCCTCCGCCTACCGGCTGGGCGCCGGCCGGGTCAGCGTCCCGGACGCGATCGGCGCGGACATCACCGCCACCGGCAGCGCCGGCCTCGGCTTCCACTCCTGGCCGTACGAGGAGAACGAGCCGGTCACCAGGACCGTGACCTACACCAACTCCTCCGCCGCGCCGGTCGAGCTGGCGCTCTCCGTCGAGGGCGCCCCCGAGGGCGTCGTCACCCTCGCCGACACCGCCCTGACCGTGCCGGCGCACGGCACCGCCGCCACCACCGTCACCGGGGACGGCACCGGCGCCCCCGTGGGGCAGACCAGTGGCCGGATCGTCGCCTCCGCCGCCGGGACGCCGGTCGCCCGCACGGCCTTCGGACTGGTGAAGGAGGAGGAGCGCTACACGCTCACCGTCCACGTCAAGGACCGCTCCGGCGCGGGCACCGCCGCCGACCTGACGGTGCAGCGGCTCGCCCCGGGCGTCGACCCGGAACCGGCGTACGTCGGTGACTCCGGCACCCTCGCACTGCGCGTCAAGCCCGGCACGTACAGCCTGTCCGCCTTCCTCGACGTGCGCGGCGGCCACGGCGCCGACTCGCTCGGCCTCGGCTTCCTCGCCGCGCCCGAGGTCGTCGTCGACCGCGACCGCGAGATCACCCTCGACGGCCGCACGCTCCGCGAGATCGACGCGGACGTCGGCCGGCGCACCGAGACCCGGCAGCTGCTCATGGAGTACGACCGCGACGGCGGCGGCGCCGACCTGTTCGGCGCGGTGCAGGTGCCGCTGACGTACGACAGCGTCTTCGCCGCGCCCACCGGCCGGAAGGTCACCGTGGGCACCTTCGAGTACCGGACCGTGTGGCGGCTCGGCAAGCCGCTGCTGGAGGTCAGGGGCGTCGGTGACGCCACCGTCCAGTCCGGCGGCACGCTGCCCGCGGGCCGGGTCCGGCTGCCGCTGGTGGACGCCGGGACCGGCCCGGTGACCGGCGCGAAGGGCAAGGCGGTCCTCGCCCGGCTCACCGAGGGAACCGACCCGGCCGCGCTCGCGCGGGCCGCCCAGGACGCGGGCGCTAAGGCGCTGTTCGTGACCGACGACGCGCCCGGCCGGCTGATGGAGTGGTGGGGCACCGACGACAACGCCGACCGGCCGCTGGCCGTCGCGACCCTGAACCAGGCCGACGCGGCGGCGCTGCGCAGGGCGGGCCGGGTCGACATGACCGGCACGCCGGACACGCCGTACACCTACGACCTGTCCCAGGGGCACCCCGGCGCGATCCCCGACCGGGACCTGACCTACCGCCCCGGCACGCGCGAACTGGCCACCCTCCACACCAAGTACCACGGTGCCCGGGCGTCCGCCGGCGGCGGGTTCCGCTACTCGCTCACCGGCACCTTCGCCATCGGCATCGGCTTCAAGGAGCGGATCGCCTTCCCCGCCGAGCGCACCGAGTACGTCTCGACCGGGCCCGGCCAGCTGTGGACCGAGTCGATCGACTCGGCCGGCGGGCTGGAGCAGCGCAGCGGAGAGGTCCGCTACGAGGGCGGCACGAGCCAGGAGCTGGACTGGTTCAAGCCGGTCTGGCACCCCTACCTCGGCACCGGGCTCGGCTGGGGGCAGCAGCGCACCGGTGACCAGATGCGGTTCAACGCGCCCGGCTGGGGCGACTCCGGCCCGGACCACACCGGCTTCGGGGACATCTGGAGCGACAGCGGCATGACCCAGACCACGGCGCTCTACCAGGACGGCGCGCTCGTCGACCGGATGGACGGCTCCACCGCCTACCTCTGGGACGCGCCCGCCGACGAGCACACCTACCGGCTCGTCACCGACACCGCGCTGGACGCGGAGCGCTGGGGGACCGGCGCGACGGGCCACTCCGCGTGGACCTTCCGCTCGGCGCGCACCCCCGAGGACCGGAGCACCCGCCTGCCCCTGATCAACCTCTCCTACGACCTCGGCACCGACCTCGCGGGCGAGGTGCGGGCCGGGCACCGGCTCGGCATCGGCCTGGACGCGGCGTACGTGGCCGGCGCGGCGGACACCGGCCGCCTCGGCGGCGGGAGGCTCGACGTCTCCTACGACGGCGGCGAGACCTGGCGGCCGGTCCGGCTGAGCGGCGACGGCGGCGCCTCCTGGCGGGGCACCCTGACCGTGCCCCGCGACGCCGCCCACCTCTCCCTGCGGGCCTCGGCCGAGGACGACCGGGGCGGCTCGGTGACGCAGGAACTCCTCCGGGCGGTGAGCGTCCGGTAGGGCACGGACACGCGGACGGCGCCGCCTCCCTGGGACGGGGGGACGGCGCCGCCGTTGTTCTGCCGGACGAACCTCAGACCAGCCAGCCGACGAAGTGGACGAGGCCGGCGAGGATGTCGGTGAGAACGTTCATGTGAGTACTGCTCCTTGCGTGATACGTGCGATGTGGGACCTCACGCCGACTACGGTCTGCAGCCCGTTGCTTGCGTACCGTCAGTCTCGTTGATCCCGCCGGGCGCAGCCGCGCTCATGAGCGACGATCACCTGTTCCAGGGAACACCTGCTCGCTTGTTCGGATCACGCCCAGTTCGGCGAGGTCCTGCGGTCGCAGCCGCAGCAGGCCGGCGGTCTCGTCGGCCCGCTCCGGCGGGCGCTTCAGGATCGCGGTGGCCGCCTCCGGCCCGATGACGGAGAAGTAGCTGTCCGGGGTCGCCCAGGTCCGCCCCGGCGCCGCCAGCG
Source organism: Streptomyces daghestanicus (assembly GCF_020521275.1). Taxonomy (NCBI): domain Bacteria; kingdom Bacillati; phylum Actinomycetota; class Actinomycetes; order Kitasatosporales; family Streptomycetaceae; genus Streptomyces; species Streptomyces daghestanicus. The sequence continues at coordinate 841,561 of NZ_BNDX01000016.1, forward strand.
CCAGCGCCCCGCCCGAACCGCCCTCCCCGATGAGCAGCGTGGTGACCGGCGTCCCGGCGGCGGCCACCGCGCCGAACAGCTCCGCGACGGCCGGCCCCACGCCCTGCCGCTCGGCCGCCGCGTCATTGGCCGCGCCCGGGGTGTCCACCAGCGTCAGCACCGGGATGCCGAGCCGGTCCGCGAGCCGGATCAGCCGGGCGGCGGTGCGGAAACCGGCGGGCCGGGTCGCGGTCCCGGTCTGCGCGGCGTACGCGACCGTCCGGGTCCCGTGCGCGTCCTCGCGGGTGCCGAAGCCGCACAGCATGCCGTCCGGGTCGGCGCCGCCGCAGCGGTCGCCGCTGATCTCCCGCCGGTCGGTGAAGTAGGCGTCGAGGTAGGCGCGGGCACGCGGACGCTCCGGAGCGCGCGCCCGGCGCACCGCCTCCCGCCCGCTGCCCGGAGCGTCCGTCGCGCCGAGCGGCGCGGGGACCGGCGCAGGCGCCCCGGACGGCCGGGTGAGCAGCCGCAGCCAGTGCCCCAGCGTCGCGCGCAGCTCCTCCGGCGCCACGACGGCGTCCACCGACCCGGCCGCGAGCTGCGCCTCGGCCGTGTACGCCGCCGGGTCGGCGTCCGGCGGCCGGACCCGCGACCCGGCGAAACCGATCTGGGCGCCGGGCAGCGCCAGCGTCACGTCGGCGCCCGCGCCGAGGGTCGCCCAGCCGCCGCCGGTGGTCGGGTCCCGGGCGACGGCGAGCTGCGCCAGGCCGGCCGCCCGGGTCAGCGCCGACTGCCGGGCCACCCGCTGGAGCTGGGTCAGCGCGAGCATGCCCTCCTGCATCCGGGAGCCCCCGGTGGCGACCAGCGGGACGACCGGCAGCCGGTGCGCGCGGGCGTGCGCGTACGCCGCCTCCAGCCGGTCCCCGGTGGCCTGCCCCAGCGAGCCGCCGAGGAAGCCGAACTCGAAGGCGATCAGCACCGCCGGGGTGCCCTCGATCCGGCCGGTGCCGCAGACGACGGACTCCGACTCGCCGGTCCGCCCGGCCGCGCGGGCCCGGGAGGCACCGTAACCGGGCCAGGCGAGCGGCCCGTCCGGGGCCGTCTGCCGGCCGGGCGGCGGCAGTTCGGCGAAGTCGTCGGTGAGCAGGGAGAGGAGGCGGCGGGCGGAGAGCCGCTCAGTCATGGCTCAGCGCCCGCTTCATGATCTTCCCCATGTCGTTGCGGGGCAGCACGTCGAGCAGGCGCAGCGCGCGGGGCCGCTTGTGCGGGGCGAGCCGGGCGGCGACGTGGTCGGCCAGCTCCGCGAGGCCGGGCGGGGCGCCGGGGTCGGCGGGCACCACCCAGGCGACGATCCGCTCCCCGAGGTCGGCGTCCGGCTCCCCGGTGACGGCGGCCTCACGGACCGCCGGGTGCTCCAGGAGCGCGTTCTCGATCTCCCCGGCGCCGATCTTGTACCCGCCGCTCTTGATCAGGTCGGTGGCCTTGCGGCCGACGATGCGGACGTAGCCGTCCGGGTCGCGCACCGCCATGTCACCGGTGCGGAAGAAGCCGTCGGCGGTGAAGGCGGCGGCGGTGGCGTCGGGCCGGTTCAGGTACTCGGTGAACAGGTTCGGGCCGCGCACCTGGATCTCGCCGACCGTCTCCCCGTCGTACGCGGTGACCCCGGAGCCGTCCTCCTCCGCCAGCCGCAGCTCCACGCCGGGCAGCGGCACGCCCACCGTCCCGGCGCGGGCCTCGCCGTCCGCGCGGACGCTGGTGTTCATCAGCGTCTCCGTCATCCCGTACCGCTCGATCACCCGGCGTCCGGTGGCGGCGGCGATCCGCTCGTGGTCGTGGACCGGCAGCGCGGCGGACCCGGAGACCAGCAGCCGCGCCCCGGTGAGCGCCTCGGCCAGCGCGGGTTCGGCGGGGAGCGCCTCGGCGATCCGGTGGTACATGGTCGGTACGCCGAACAGCATGGTGGCGCCGGCCTTCAGCTCCCGCGCCACGCCCTCGGTGGAGAACCGCCCCAGGTGCCGCACCGAGCCGCCGCGCCGGAGCGGGCCGAGGGTGCCCAGCACGAGCCCGTGCACGTGGAACAGCGGCAGCCCGTGCACCAGGACGTCGTCGCCGGTCCACCCCCAGGCGTCGGCGAGCGCGTCCAGGGTGGCGGCGACGGCCCGGCGCGGGAGGACCGCGCCCTTGGGCGGCCCGGTGGTGCCGGAGGTGTAGACGACCAGCGCCGGGTCACCGTCCCCGGCCGCCCGGTCGTCCGGCACCGGACCGCGGGCGGCCACGTCCACGTCGGCGCGGGCCAGGCCGGCCGGCGGGGCCGGGAGTTCGTCGCCGGGGGCGGCCAGGACCAGGGCCGGGGCGCTGTCGGACAGGATGTGCCGCAGCTCCTTCTCGCCCGACTTCGGGTTGAGCGGTACGGCGGGCACTCCGGCGAGCAGCGCCGCGACCACCGCGACCGCCGTCTCCAGCGCCGGGGTCGCCCAGACGGCCACCCGGCCGGCCCCGGCGAGGCGACCGGCGGTGGCACCGGCCGCGCCGGCCAGCTCGGCGTAGGTCAGGGAACGGGTGCCGAACCGCAGGGCGGGACGGTCGGCGGGGACGCCGGTGAGGGCCGGGAAGAGTGAGGACATCCGTAGTGCTCCTTTGTTCCGCTCACGAGTCGGGCACGACCAGCACCAGCCAGGCCAGGGCCGGTACGACCGCCACCACCACCCCTCCGTACACCATCAACTGCCGGAAGAAGCGGTCGCGGTCGACGTCCGGCGCGGCGGCCAGCACCAGCGCGCCGTTGGTGGAGAACGGGCTGACGTCCACCACCGTCGCCGACACCGCGAGCGCCGCGACCATGCCGGCCGCCCCGATCTCGCCCTGCGCGAGGAACGGCACGGCCAGCGGGATCAGCGCCCCCATGATCCCGACCGAGGAGGCGAACGCCGAGACCAGCGCGCCGATGTAGCAGAGCAGCACCGCCGCGAGCAGCGGCACGCCGATGCCGCCGACGCCCTCGCCGGCCCAGGTGATGGTGCCCATCTCCTGGAGGACGCCGACATAGGTGAGGACACCGCAGATCAGCAGGACGGTGGACCAGGCGATCTCGTTCACCGCGCGGCGGCTGTCGTCCGGCCAGACGGTGCTGAGCAGCACGGCCAGCGTCACCGCGGTCAGTCCCGCGTCCAGGTCGAAGCCGAGGACGGCGACGACGAGGGCGACCAGCGCGACGAGGGTGGCGGTCCGGGCGGGGGAGAGCCGGACCGGTCCGTCGTCGCCCGCCCCGGGAACGTCGCCGTCCACCGCCACCGCACGCCCACGCCGCCGGAACACCGCGAACACCACCGCGGCGATGACCAGGTTGGCGACCAGCGAGGCGAGGAACAGCCCGATCTCGCTCCCCGGCAGCTTCTCCCGCGCCACGATGCCGTTGACGATGGACCCGTAGATGCTGATCGGCGAGAACCCGCCCGCCTGGGCGCCGTGCACCACCATCGCGCCCATCAGCAGCGGGCTGATCCCGTACCGGGTGGCGAAACTGAGCGCGACCGGCGCGACGATGGCGACGGCGGCCGGACTGACGGCCCCGATCGCGGTGAGCGCCCCGGTCAGGGCGAACATCACCCAGGGGATCAGCGCCACCCGCCCGCGCACCAGCCGCACGGCCGCGTGCACCAGCCAGTCGGTGGTGCCGTTGGCCCGCGCGAGGGCGAACAGGTACGTCACCCCGACCAGGACGACGAACAGATCACCGGGGAACCCGGCGAAGATGCCGTCCGCGTCGAGGTCCGCGACCAGCGTGCCCACCCCGAAGGCGGCGGCGAAGGCGAGGGCGCCCATGTTGACGGAACGGGTGGTGGCGAGGACGAACACCACCACGAGGACGAGGATCGAGACGAGTTCGGGGGACATCCGGGCTCCCGACGGCGGACCTGGAGAAGGCGGGGAGAAGTAGGGGAGAAGTGGGGGAGAAGTGGCTGAGTGGCTGAGCCACTCGGGGCGTGGACCGGCCCGGTCAGCCTGGGGCCGCCACCGGCCGCAGTCAAGGGGTCGCGCGACAACTGGCTCGGCCACTCGTCCAGTTGGGGCCCGGTGCTAACCTCCAGCGGAGAGGGGGGGACCGTGACCGACGCCCTGCGCCCGATGCCCAGACAGCGCCTGTACGAGCAGGTCCTCGACCGGCTGCGCCAGTACGTCACCGAGGGCGGCCTGCGGGCCGGCGACCGCCTCCCGCCCGAACGGGACCTGGCCCGGCGGCTCGGGGTCAGCCGGGCCTCGGTGAAGCAGGCCATCGTGGTCCTGGAGGTCCAGGGCCTGGTGGAGGCGCGGCACGGCGGCGGCACGTACCTGGTCCGCGACAGCCTCGACGTCGAACCGGTCGAGGAGATGGTCGAGCGCCGCCGGCGGCTGCCGGACGTCCTGGAGGCCCGCGAGGCGCTGGAGACGAAACTCGCCGAACTGGCCGCCGAGCGCCGCACCGACGACGACCTCGCGGCGCTGCGCTCCGCGCTCGACGTGATGGCCCGGGAGATCGGGCAGGGCGGCCACGGTGTCGAGGGCGACCGCCTGTTCCACGCGGCGGTGACGGCGGCGGCCCACAGCAGTCTGCTCGCGGAGTTCATGCGCTCCATCGCCCCGCAGATCGCCGAGAGCCGTACGGAGTCCCTGCGGCAGCCCGCCCGCCCCGCCCGCTCCCTCGCCCAGCACCGTGCCATCCTGGAGGCGATCACCGCCGCCGACCCCCGCCGCGCCGCCACCGCCATGCGCCGCCACGTCCGCACGGTGGCGAAGGTGCGGTTGCTGGACTGGGAGCCGGAGGACTAGGGTCTGCCGTTCGGATCACGCCGGTGAGCGGGGCCTGGCACGCGCAGCTGCCGCGTTGTCGTCACTCGCCGACGCTCCGCGTCGGCTCCCTCCTCCGCCTCGCATCCGCACGCACCAGGCCCCGCTCACCGGCGCGAGGAAGGCGCAAGCCGATTCCCCGCGACCTGATCCGAACGACAGGCCCTGGCGCCGGGCCGAGGCCCGTGGGAGAAGGAGTCGTCGTGCCGCGCATAGCCCTGGTCACCTGCCGCCCCGCCCCGGACATCGGGGCCGACCGTGATCTGCCGGTGCTCGCGCGGGCGCTGGCGGACGCCGGGGCCGATGTCCGGGTGGAGGTGTGGGACGACGACCGGGTCGGCTGGGACGCGTTCGACCTGGTGCTGATCCGGTCGACCTGGGACTACAGCCGGCGGCCCGCGGAGTTCCTGGCCTGGGCGGAGCGGGTGCCGCGGCTGGCCAACCCGGCCGGTGTTGTGCGGTGGAACGCCGACAAGCGCTACCTCGGTGACCTCGCGGCGGCCGGCGTGCCCGTCGTCCCCACCCGTTACCTCGCCCCCGGCGACACCGCCGGCCTTCCCCGGGACCACGAGTACGTGATCAAGCCGGCCTCCGGGGCCGGCGCCCGGTACGCGGCCCGCTACACCCCGGACGAACACGCCACCGCCGTACGGCAGCTGGCGCGGATGCACGCCGAGGGGCTGACGGCGATGGTGCAGCCGTACGTGCGGGGCGTCGACTCCGCCGGGGAGCGGGCGCTGCTGTACTTCGGGGGTGAGCTGATGCACGCCAGCCGGAAAGGGGCCGTGCTCGCGCCCGGGACGCCGTACGACGAGAAGAAGGTGGCGCATCCGGGACTCGAACCGTGGCGGACCACCCTGGAGGAGGCCGCCGTCGCCCGCCGGGCGCTGGCCGCCGTGCCGGGCGGGGACCAGCCGCTGTACGCGCGGGTGGACCTCGTCACCGGGGACGACGGGACGTCCCGGGTGATGGAACTGGAGCTGATCGAGCCCAACCTCTTCCTGTGGCTGCACCCGGACTCGCTCCCCCGGGTCGTCGGCGCGGTGCTCAGTGCAGCGACCCGCTGACGGCGGTGCGCTGGAGCAGGCCCCAGGTGAACTCGGCGGTGACCTCGCGCGGGGTGCCGTCCCGGTCCGGGGCGGTGAAGGCCAGGCCCCACCGGGTCGGTGCCGAGCCCTGGAGGGGCCGGGCGGGGGCGAAGGCGCGGGCCGCCTCGTCGACCGTGCAGGACCAGGGGGCGAGGTCGGCGAGGGTGCGCAGGACCGGTGGCGCGGCGCCGGGGGCGCGGACCAGCCACTCGTTCCAGACGGCGCCGTCCGCGCCGACCAGCACCTCGAAGCGGAGGTCCGGCCAGAGGGGGAGGGACCACCGGCGGGCCTCGCAGTCGAGGTCGCCGACGCGGCGCGGGGTCACGGACTCCGGTGCGCCGAGCACGGAGCGGTAGCGGGCGGCGGCCGAGCGGGCGCGGGGCGAGCGGAGCATCGCCTGCCAGCGCTTGTTGGCCTCCCGCATCTCGGACAGGGAGGCGCCCAGGGCGCGGCGGGCGCCGTCCACCAGCTGCGGGTTGTGGTCGGCCATGCGGCGCAGCAGGACCAGCTGGAAGTCGGCGGACGTGAACGGGCGCGGTGCGGGAGCGGACGGCATGCGGCCATCGTCGCGCACCGGCCTGCGTACGGTCCGCCACCGGACCCCGCACCGGACCCCGCACCGGACCGCCGGGGGCCGTTGCCCGCGCGGAACGCGTGTGGTTAGCCTTTGTTCGTCATGCCGATCACGCGTTGATATATCGAACATGCGCGTAGCGCATACGCGCATCGCATACGAGAGAGGGGGGAGCCGTACATGGGACGTCTCGTACCAGCCGTGACCAGGGCTCTCGACATCCTGGAGCTGTTCCTCGACGGGGACGGCACGCTCTCCGCCCCCGACATCGTGCGCAGGCTCCAGCTGCCGCGCACCACCGTGCACGAGCTGGTCACCACGCTCGCCGCCCGGAAGTACATCGTCCCCGTCTCCGGCCAGCCCGGACGCTACCGGCTCGGGGTGCGTCCCTACCAGCTCGGGGCCCGCTACGCCGAGCACCTCGACCTGGCCGCCGAGGGGCAGCAGGTCGCCCGGACCGTCGCCGAGACCTGCGACGAGACGGTGCACGTGGCGATCCTGGAGGACACCGACGTCATCTACATCGCCAAGGTGGACTCCACGCACGCGGTGCGCATGGTGTCGGCGGCCGGGCGGCGGCTGCCCGCCCACTGCACCTCGGTCGGCAAGATGCTGCTCGCCTCCCTCCCCGAGCACGAGCTGGCGGCCCGTCTGGACGGCGTGGAGCTGGCCGCGATGACACCCAACAGCATCACCGACCCGGCCGCCCTGCGCGAGGCCCTGGCCGAGATCCGGGAGCGGGGCATCGCGGTGGAGAGCCGCGAGTCCAACCCGGACGTCAGCTGCGTCGCCGCCCCGGTCCGCGACCGCACCGGCCGCGTCGTGGCCGCCCTGTCGATCTCCGTCCCTATGATCCGCTGGAGCGACGAGCGCCGGGCGGAGCTGGAACAACTCGCCGCCAAGGGCGCGGCGGACCTGTCGGAACACCTCGGACACCGGAGTGCGGCATGACGACCATCGACGTGGCGGTACGGGCACAGGCGGAGCTGGGCGAGGGTCCCACCTGGGACGCGGCGGCCGGCCGCCTGATCTGGGTGGACATCCTCAACTGCCGGGTGCACACCTACGACCCGGCCACCGGACGCCGTACCGTGCGCACCACCGAGCAGCACGTGGGCGCCGCCAGACCGCGCGCCGGCGGCGGCCTCGTCCTCAACCTCCGCGACGGCATCGCCCTGCTCGACCCCGACGGCACCCTGCGCACCGCGCACCACGAGGCCGTCCCGGGCCGCCGCGCCAACGACGCCGCCGTCGCCCCGGACGGCAGCCTGTGGGCCGGCACCATGCGCTACGACGAGGCACCGGGCGGCGGCACCCTCGCCCGCCTCGCCCCCGACGGCACGCACACCACCGTCCTGGACGACGTGACCGTCAGCAACGGCACCGGCTGGAGCCCCGACGGGCGGCTGATGTACTACATCGACTCCCCGACCCGCCGGATCGACGTCTTCGACCACGACCCCGGCGACGGCCGGATCTCCGGGCGCCGGACGCTGGCCGCGGTCGAGGACGGCGCGGGCCTCCCCGACGGGCTCGCCGTCGACGCGGACGGCTGCGTCTGGGTCGCCCTGTGGGACGGCGGCGCGGTCCGCCGCTACACCCCGGACGGCCGGCTCGACCGGGTGGTGGAACTGCCGGTGCCGCGCGTGACGGCATGCGCCTTCGGCGGCGCGGGCCTCACCGACCTGTACGTCACCACCGCCCGTACCGGCCTCACCGCCCCGCACCCGCTCGCCGGGGCGCTGCTGGTGCTGCCGGACGCGGGCAAGGGCCTGCCCCAGCCCGCCTACGCCAGCTGACGAGGTATCAGGCGTCCACCCGGGCCGCCCGCTCCAGCGCGCGCAGCGTCGCCCGCTCACCCGGTGTCAGCGGCGGCTCGGCGGCGGGCGGCAGCGCGGGCCCGCCCAGCGTGGCCAGCAGGGTGTCCGGGCGCAGCAGCCGCCCCGGACCGGTGCGCAGGCTCGTCACGTCCCACAGGGCGGCGGCGGCCGGGTAGGAACCGGTCGCCGTCCGCGTCAGGCGCCGGGTGTACGCGGCGACCAGATGATCGGCGGGACGGGGCCGCCCGCCGCGCACCCCGGGGTAGCGGACGTCCTGGCTGACCGCCATCGCCCAGGCCGCGTCGACCGGCCGGGCCACCCCGCGCTGCACCCGCCGGGCCAGGCCGGGCACGTCCACGCCGCCGCGCCGCGCCTCCCGGCCGAGCACCCGCGCGCCGAGCGCGGCGACCGACATGCCCTGCCCGTAGGCCGGGTTGAACCTGGCCAGCGCGTCCCCGAGGACCACGAACCGCTCCGGCCACCACCGGGCCCGCTCCACGTACCGCCGCACGTTGCTGGTGGAGCGGCTGACGTGGACGTCGGTGAGGGGCTCGGCACCCGCGATCAGCCGGCCGACGATCGGGTCGGGCAGGTCCAGGGTGTAGCGGAGGAAGCCCTCCGGGTCGGCCGGCGGCTCACCGCCCCGGGTGCCGGCCAGGCTGACCATCCAGCGGCCGTCCTCCACGGGCAGCACCATGCCGCTGCGGCCGGGCCGTCCGGCGTACGGATCGGCCTGTACGACGGTCAGCGGGAACCGTTCGGCGCCCTCGGGCACCCGGTACAGCCGGGTGGCGTTGACCAGCCCGGCGTCCACCGTCCGCTCCCGGACCGCGGGGACGCCGAGCGCGGCCAGCCAGTGCGGCAGCCGCGAGCCGCGCCCGCTCGCGTCCACCACCAGGTCGGCGTCGAGATGGGTCTCCCCCTCCCCGGCCGCGATCCGCACCCCGGTCACCCGCCCCGCGTCCCCGGCGAGCCCGCGCGCCTCGGCGCGGCGCAGGGTGACACCGGGCAGGTCGAGCACGGCCCGGCGCACCACCCAGTCCAGCAGCGCCCGGGTGCAGGTGATCATGTGCGGTCCCCCGCGGCGCCAGCGGCGCAGCCAGCCCTCGGGGCTGTACGCCAGCATCCCCGAGGCCAGGGGTATCTCGTGGGCCCCGGCGGCCAGCAGCCGCCCGCGCGGACCGGCGCCGGGCAGCAGCTCCTCCATCGCGGCCAGGCCGCCGGTCATCAGCAGGTGCGCGTGCCGCCCCTGCGGCAGGCCCCGGCGGTGCGCCGGCCCGTCGGGCAGGTCGTCGCGCTCCAGGACGATCACCTCGTCGACGGCGGTGGACAGGGCCGCCGCTGCCAGCAGTCCGGCCAGGCCGGCACCGATGACGACAGTTCTGCGCGACATGGGTCTCCTCAGGGACGGCCGGGTCAACGGCCCGCGGGTCGGCCCGTGTTGCGGCCGTGGGCGGCCCTCACCGTACCGTCGTGCCGGCCGGGGCCGGCGGCGGCCGGGACATGGCCTGGGCCAGCTCGACCAGCCCACCGGTCCCGGAGACCTCCGTGGCCCGCAGCCGGTAGCCGCTCGGCCGGTCCAGCGGCGCCTCGCGGTTCGCGGCCCGGCGCGCCGCGTCGGTGAGCATCGCCGCCTCCGCCGCCAGCCGTGCCTGGTGCGCGCCGTGGCCCGCGCGCAGCGCGGCGTCCAGGGCGGCGACGCGCACCCGGTCGTCGAAGTACGGGGCGAGGGCCAGCAGCGCGTCGTGGATGGACACCTCCCGCCACTGCAGGCGCTCGCGCGGCGAACGCCACCAGGACGCCGCCGGCTTCGGCGCGGTCGGCACGAACCGCAGCAGCGCCCACAGCGGGGCGAGGCGCCGGTAGTCGCCGAGGCCCCGCCAGTGCGCCACGGCCGTCGGCAGCAGCCGCGGCAGCACGAACCCGGCGGAGCAGGTCAGGGCGCCCAGCGAGGCCATCGGCGGGGCGACGTAGGTGGAGAGGAAGTCCAGGTCGTGGCCGGCGATCCGGGCGGCGACCGCCGTGTACTTGGCCGCCTGGAAGCCGATCGTGTCCAGCAGGCAGCCCACCAGGATCAGCCGCAGCCCGGTCCGGAGCACCCCGGTGACCTCGCGGCCCCACTTGAGGCACATCACGCACATCGAGACCGTCGCCGCGGTGTGCCCGGCGAGGTAGAGCAGGATCATCTCCCGCAGATACGGCGTCCTCGCGTAGTAGGTGTCCAGGTCGGTGAGGCGCTCGGTGCGCGCGTCGGCCAGCACGAACAGCACGACGAGGGCCGCGACCAGCAGCGCGTACGCCACGATCGTGGCCCGCACCAGCCGCCGCACCCGCGCCCGGGGACCGCCCCGCCAGACGACCAGCAGGACGACCAGGGAGCAGCTGTACGCCGAGAGCATGCCGTACGTCAGCGGCGCCCCGAAGTTGGGGACGCCGGTGAGGTCGTTGACGGTGGCCAGCGTCAGCGGGGCCGCGCAGACCAGGACCAGGCTGCCGAGGAGGATGGCGGCGCAGGCGGACAGCACCGGGGGCGTGCGCACGGCGGTGCCGGGGCGGCGCAGCAGGACCACGCAGGACAGCCCGAAGACCAGGGCCGCGGCGTAGACGACGGCGCTCACGCGGTGCCCGTCGGGGCGGCGGCCTCGTGGGCCCGGACGGCGGCGCGCGGCAGCGGCCCGGCCAGCACGTCGGCGACCCGCACCAGGGCGTCCGGTCCTGGCACCCGCAGGGCCGTGCCGTCCCACGCCGGGGCCGGTTCGGACCCGTCCCGCGCCGCGGCCTGCGCGACCACCGTCGCCCAGGCCAGCGCCTCGGCCCGGTCCGGGTCGCCGGTCTCGTGCAGCGCGGCCCGGCGGGTGCGGTCGTACAGGGCGCCGTCGAGGTGGGCGGCGAGGTCGCCGAGCGCGTTGTGGATGCTGGTCTGCCGCCACATCAGCCGGGTGGCGGGGGAGGCGAAGCGGGGCGGGGGCAGCCGCAGGGCGCGACGGGTGAGGACCTCCTCCAGGGCGCGTTCCAGCGGGGCCAGCCGGACGTAGGCGCGCCGGGCCCGTCGCCACTGCGTCAGCCGCGGCCCGAGCAGCGGGATCAGCACCCCGGTGACGGTGAGCACGGCGCCGAGCCCGGCGGCGGCCGGGGCGACGCCGGTGACCAGCGCCGACCAGTCCCGGCCGGTCCAGCGGGCGGCGACGGCGACCAGCTTGGCGACGCTGTACCCGGCGCTGCACAGGCTGCCGGCGCCCAGCACGGCCAGCCCGGTGCGCAGCGGGCCGCGCACCTGCCGGGCCCAGCGCAGCGCCGAACCGGCGGTGACGGCGGCGGCGGTGAGGTGCCCCGCCAGGTACAGCAGGATCATCTCGGCGACGTAGGGCGTGGTCGCGTAGTGCAGGTCGAAGTCGGTACGGCGCTCCACCGGGGCCTCGCCCAGCGCGAAGCCCGCCGCGATGCCGACGACGACCCCGGTGTAGGCGAGCACCCAGCGCCGCACCACCCGGCGCACCGCCGGGCCGCCGCGCCAGTGCACGATCAGCACCTGGGAGGCGGCGCTGTAGGCGGTGATGGAGGCGTACGTCAGCGGCGCGGCGAGGTTGGGCACCCCGCCGAGCCGGTTGACCGCGCCGACGGTCGGCGGGGCGCCCAGGAAGAAGCAGAGCCCGGCCAGGCCCAGCACCGCGCAGATCGTCCGCAGATAGGGGTCGTGCCGGTGGCGTACCAGGTCCGGTGCCTTGACGGCGAGGCCGAGCCAGAGCGCGGCGCAGCTCGCGTAGTTGACGGCGGTGCTCATCCGCGCTGCCCCCGGTAGCCGAGGGCGGCGCCGATCCGCCCGGCGAGTCCGTCGCCGTCGTCGTCGCCGACGGCGTACCCGGTCTCCTCCGGGGTCTGCAGCCAGGTCCGCAGCCGGCGGCCCATCAGCATGCCGAAGCGGTCGGCCTCCTGCTCCTCGGCGAGGCTGAAGTCGGTGCGCGCGGCGACCGGCCGGGGCGCCCCGCCGGGGCCGGGCGGGGCCTCCTCGTCCCGGCGGCTCATGTGCCAGACCTCGTGGCAGAGGATGACGATCTGGTGCCAGACGGCGGCCCGCCGGTCGACCACCACCACGTCCTGCCCGGCCGCCTCCAGCCAGAGGCCGCTGGCGGTGTGCGGCGGGAACGTCTCGCGGCGCACCACGATCTCCCGGCCCCGCCAGGCGGCGACGGACGCCACCAGCGCCTCGAACAGCTCCTCGGGGTCGGCGGGCACCGGCACCCGGATCGGGTCGATGAGCACGTCGGCGAGACGACGCATCTGTCTGTTCCTGCGCACCGCGCTCCTCCCGCTCCCGGACCGCCCGGACGCCGTACGGTCACCCGTGCAATATGCCAAGTCGTCGCCCCCGCGGGCCACTTCCCGGCGTGCGGCAGGAGGAAGCCGACCGCGGTCGGTACGGCGGTGGGCCCGGCGGCGCCGAAGAGCGGGTTCATCGCGTGGCCGGCGCCCGGGAACGGCGGACGGGACCCACCGGAAGTCCGTGCGGAACCCGCTGAGGGCCGCGACGTCCATCGCGTCCTCCTTCGCCCCGCCCTTCCGGCCCGCCCCTTCGCGGCGTTCCGAGCGTACGCGCCTGTGGATGTTCGCGTCATCGTGTCCAACCCATTGACGCGCACGGTGTTCGACTTTACGGTCCGTTCGAAGTTACGAGCGCCATTCGACATATCGAACGTGTGCGGAACAGTGGACACCGAACAGATGGGGCAGGGCATGGGACGACCTGGCCTGAATCGCAGGCAACTGCTCGCCGGGCTCGGCGGGCTGACGGTCGCCGGAAGCTTCGGCTTCGCGGCGCTCGGTACCGGGGCCGACGCGCTCGCCTCCGGGGCGGACACCCGTGTGCGCTACTGGAATCTCTTCAGCGGCGGCGACGGCTACAACATGATCGCGATGCTGGACTCCTTCCGCGCGGACAACCCGGGCATCGAGGTGAAGGACTCCACCCTCCAGTGGGGCAGCCCCTTCTACACCAAGCTCGCCATGGCCGCCGCCGGCAACCGTGCGCCGGAACTGGGCGTGATGCACCTGGGCCGCGTGACCGGCTTCGCGCCCGGCCGTCTCCTGGACCCCTGGGACCTGGACCTCCTCGCCAAGTACGGCGTGCGCGAGCAGGACTTCAACCCCGCGCTGTGGAAGCGCGCCGTCATCGACGGCAAGCTCTACGCCCTGCCCCTCGACATCCATGTCCAGCTCTGCTTCTACCGCAAGGACGTGCTGGGAAAGGCGGGCCTGCTCGGCGCCGACGGCCGCATGGTGGCGCCCACCTCCGTCGACGAGTGGTTCGCGATGCTGAAGGAGGCCAGGGCGGCCACCGAGAAGGGCCTGCAGACCATCGGCCTCTGGCACAACGACATGAACTTCCAGTGGTGGTTCTTCGTCGCCTTCTACACCCAGCTCGGCGGCACCTGGTTCAGCGCCGACAACACCGAGGTCACCTTCGACACCGACAAGGCCACCCAGGTCCTGGAGTTCCTGCGCCGGCACCTCACCGACGGCTACGCCGACCCGGGCTTCGGCGGCAACGCGGGCGCCGAGCAGTTCGTCAACGGCTCCCCCTTCTGCTGGGAGGGCAACTGGTCGGTGCCGGTCTTCGACAGCGCGAAGGTCGACTACGGGGCCGTACCGCTGCCCCCGGTCTTCGGCCGGCCCGCCACCCACGCCGAGTCGCACTCCTTCGTGCTGCCGCACCAGGCGGGCCGCGGCGGCGCCACCGACGAGGGCGCCCACCGCCTCGCCGCCTACGTCGTCCAGCACGCCCGGCAGTGGGCGGCCGGCGGGCACATCCCCGCCTACACACCGACCCTCACCACCGCCGCGTACCGAAAGCTCCAGCCGCAGAACGAGTACGCCACGGCGATGGACCACCAGGCCACCGAGCCCAAGGTGTGGTTCGCCGGCTCGACCGGCATCCTCGCCCAGCGCGTCGGCCCGGTCGTCGTCTCCTCGACCACCGGCTCGGCGAGGCCGGACGCCGTCGCCCGCCGGATGAAGAGCACCCTGGCCACGCTGCTCGCCATGAAGAACCCGATGGACGGCAGGACCGCCGCCGAGGGAGGTGCGCTCGCGTGACGACCACCAGCGCCGAGACCGTCGTCCGCCGCCCGGCCCGCGCGCGGGCCGCCGCGGCCGGCGCGGCCGTCCGCCGCAAGCAGGGCCTCCAGCACGGCGGCTGGTTCGTCGCGCCGTTCCTGCTGCTGTTCGCGCTCTTCGTGATCTGGCCGCTGCTGCGCGGCGTCTGGCTCAGCTTCACCGACGCCAACATCTCCGGCGACGGCGCGCGCTTCGTCGGCCTCGCCAACTACCGCGAGGCCCTCGACGACCCGCTGATGTGGGACGCGCTCGGCCACAGCGCCTTCTTCACGCTGCTGGTCGTGCCCTGCATCGCGGTCCTCGCCTTCCTCCTCGCGATGCTCGCCCACCACATCGAGCGCGGCACGTGGCTGTGGCGGCTCTGCTTCTTCCTGCCGTTCCTGCTGCCCTCCACGGTCGCGGGCAACCTGTGGCAGTGGCTGTTCAACCCGGGCAACGGCATGGTCAACCACGTCTTCGGACTCGACACCCCGTGGCTGACCGACAAGTCGTACGCCATGCTCGCCGTCGTCATCTGCACCCTGTGGTGGACGGTCGGCTTCAGCTTCCTGCTCTACCTCGCCGCCCTCCAGGGCATCCCCGCCCACCTCTACGAGGCGGCCCGCCTGGACGGCGCGAACGCCTGGCACCGGATGGTCCACATCACCCTGCCGATGCTGCGCAACATCACCGGCCTGGTCATCGCGCTGCAGATCCTCGCCTCGCTCCAGGTCTTCGACCAGGCCGTGGTGATGATGGACTTCACCACCGGCCCCGAGGACTCCACCCGCACCTTCGTGCAGTACACCCTCGAACAGGGCTTCACCAGCTACCGCGTGGGCTACGCCTCCGCGATCTCCATCATCTTCTTCGTGCTCATCGCGGCCGTCGCCCTCGGGCGGATGTGGCTGCTGCGCAACCGTGAGGAGGGCGGCCGATGACCACCACCACCGTCACAGGGACCCGCCGGCGGTCCTGGAGCGCCGGCCAGATCGTCCTCACCGCGCTCGGCGCCGCCGTCTCCGCCGTACTGCTGGCACCCCTGCTGTGGGCGCTGTTCACCTCGCTGAAGTCGGAGACCGAGTCCGTCGAGGTGCCCACGCACTGGCTGCCGGAGAAGTGGACCGGCCAGGCCTGGTCGGGCATCTTCGAGACCGGCAACATCACCGACTGGTTCGTCAACTCCCTGGTGGTGTCGGTCTGCGTGACCGCCGTCGTGCTGCTGGTCTCCTCCCTCGCCGGCTACGGCTTCGCCCGCACCGAGTTCCGCGGCAAGGGCCTGCTGATGGGCATCGTGATGGCGGGACTGATGATCTCCCCGGCCGTGCTCGGCGTCCCGCTGTTCACCACGGTCCAGCAGATGGGGATGGTCGACACCTACTGGGGCATGATCCTGCCGCAGTGCGCGCCCGCCGCGATGGTGTACATCCTCTACAAGTTCTTCCAGGGCGTCCCGCGCGAACTGGAGGAGGCCGCGTTCATCGACGGCGCGGGCCGCTGGCGGGTCTTCTTCACCATCATCCTGCCGCTCTCCCGCCCCTCCCTCGCGGCGGTCGGCATCTTCACCTTCATCAGCTCCTGGAACAACTTCCTGTGGCCGTACATGGTCACCAACAACCCCGACCTGATGACCATGCCGAACGGCATCGCGACCGTCATGAACTCCTACGGCATCCAGTGGTCCCAGCTCATGGCCGGCGGTCTGCTGGCGGGCCTGCCGCTGATCGTCGTCTTCGTCTTCTTCCAGCGCCAGATCGTGGCAGGCGTGGCCCACACCGGACTCGCCGGCCAGTAGGCCGCGTTCCCCCTCCCCCTCCCCTCTCCCTCTTCCGGAAGGAAAAGATGCGCACCGCCCGCTTCACCCTCGACCCCGCCTTCACCGTCGCCGAAGTGAACCCCCGCCTCTTCGGCAGCTTCGTCGAACACCTCGGCCGCTGCGTCTACACCGGCATCTACGAACCCGGCCACCCCACCGCCGACGAGGCGGGCCTGCGCACCGATGTCCTGGACCTGGTCAGGGAACTCGGCGTCACCGCCATCCGCTACCCCGGCGGCAACTTCGTCTCCGGGTACAAGTGGGAGGACTCCGTAGGCCCCGTCGAGGACCGCCCCCGCCGCCTCGACCTCGCCTGGCGCTCGACGGAGACCAACCGCTTCGGCCTCTCCGAGTACATCGCCTTCCTGCGGAAGATCGGCCCCCAGGCCGAGCCGATGATGGCCGTCAACCTCGGCACCCGCGGCGTCGCCGAGGCCCTGGAACTCCAGGAGTACGCCAACCACCCGGCCGGCACCGCCCTGTCCGACCTCCGCGCCGGGCACGGCGACAAGGACCCCTTCGGCATCCGGCTGTGGTGCCTGGGCAACGAGATGGACGGCCCCTGGCAGACCGGCCACAAGACCGCCGAGGAGTACGGCCGGGTCGCCGCCGAGACCGCCCGCGCCATGCGCCAGGCGGACCCCGGTGTCGAACTGGTCGCCTGCGGTTCCTCCGGCCAGTCCATGGAGACCTTCGCCGAGTGGGAGGCGACGGTCCTGAAGGAGACGTACGACCTCGTCGACTTCATCTCCCTGCACGCCTACTACGAGCCCCTCGACGGCGACGTCGACTCCTTCCTCGCCTCGGCCGTGGACATGGAGTCGTTCATCGAGAACGTCGTCGCCACCTGCGACCACATCGGCGCCCGCCTGAAGTCGAAGAAGAAGATCAACCTCTCCTTCGACGAGTGGAACGTCTGGTACATGTCCCGGTCGCAGGCCGAGGTCGCCGCCCTGGACTGGCCGGAGGCACCGCGCCTGCTGGAGGACAACTACAGCGTCCTGGACGCCGTGGTCTTCGGCTCGCTGCTCATCGCCCTGCTGCGGCACGCCGACCGCGTCACCGTCGCCTGCCTCGCCCAGCTCGTCAACGTCATCGCCCCGATCATGACCGAGCCCGGCGGCGCGGCCTGGCGGCAGACCACCTTCTTCCCCTTCGCGCAGGCGTCGAAGCACGGCCGCGGCGAGGTCCTCGACGTCCGCGTGGACTCACCGACGTACCAGACGGCGAAGTACGGCGAGACCGACCTGCTGCACGCCACCGCCGTGCGCGCCGGTGACGGCACGGTCACCGTCTTCGCCGTCAACCGGTCCCGCACCGACGCGCTCCCCCTCGACGTCGCCCTCAACGGGCTGGACCTCACCGAGGTCGTCGAGCACAGCGCCCTCGCGGACGCCGACCCGGACGCCCGCAATACCGCCGCCGAGCCGGAGCGGGTCGTCCCGCACCCCGTCGACGGCACCGCCCTCGCGGACGGCCGGCTCACCGCCGTACTGGAGCCGCTGTCCTGGAACGTGATCCGGCTGGCCTGAGGTCAGGCGCGGCCGGGGGCGGCGACCGGTTCCACCGGCACCCCGCCGGCCGCGCCGCCCAGCACGGTCAGCCGCACGGCACGCGGCCCGGCCCCGGTCGTGCCCTCCGCGAGCACCGCGAGGGCGAGGGTGTTGGTCTCCCGGGGGCGCAGGATGCCGTTCGGCAGGACGAAGGTGTGCTGGGCGCCGGTCCGGTCGCCCGCGTACTGGCCGATGTTCCAGCCGTTGAGGAAGATCTGCACGCGGTAGGCGCGGTCCGGGGCGTCGTCCTCCAGGACCAGCCCGAAGGTGGCGTCGACGCCCGCGGGGAGATCCGGACGGAACGCGGTCCGCAGCCAGGTCTCACCCTGGCGCCGCCCGGTCCGTGTCGACCGCACGGCCGTCCAGCCGCGCTCGTCCAGGCCCGGCAGGTGCCAGCCCCGCCGTTCCCCGTACAGCCCGCCGGTGTTGAGCGGCCCGCGCACGGCGTCCGTGCCGGCCGCCCCGCGTATCCGCCACGCGGCCCGGGGCGTGGCCCCGCCGAACCGGGCGGACACCAGCCCGCGCGCCGTCCCGAGCCCGTCGTGCGGCCCCGGCCGGACCAGCACGGACAGCACCGCGTCGGGGGCACCGGTCCCGTCCTCGTCCTCGAAGCGTTCCCGGAGCTTCCCGGGCAGCCGCAGCCGGGTCTCGGTCTCCCCGGCGCCGCCGTGCCCGCAGCCCAGCGGCTCCCCGTCCAGCCAGGCCAGGACCAGCCCGTCCGGGCCGGTGCGGTGGGCCAGCGTCACCGAGGTGAGACCGGCGGTACCCGTCAGCCGAGCCCGGTACCAGACGTCGCCGTAGTGGCAGCCGTGGTCGTCGGCGAAGAGGACGGGCCCGCCCTCCGGCACGGGCGTGGCGCTGTGCGACTCCGTGCGGTCCGCGCGCGTCCAGTCGCCGTCGTCGAAGTCCGGGCCGGCCTCCGGGTTGCCGGTCCGCCGCCGCCAGCCGCCCAGCGCCGGCGGCTGCACCGGGGGCGCGCCCGGCAGCAGTCCCTCGACGGTGAGGCTGCCGGCCCGGCTCGTCCGCGTCCGCCGCGCGGCGCCGTTCCAGGTGACGCCGGTCAGCCCGCGCGGCCCCCAGACCTCCAGCCCCGTCGCGGCCCGGACGTCACCGGTGAGGTGCGCGGTGGCGCCGGCCGGTTCCACGCCGCGCAGCAGCGCCGGGCCGTACACGAGGAACGGGCCGGCCTCCGTCTCGTACGGCCACATCCGCAGCGCGCCCGCGTCGTCGGTGAACAGCAGGAGCAGCGGCCGGCCGGAACCGCCGCCCACCACCGACACCCGGGCGAGCCCGCCGGCGCCGAGCGGCACCGACACATTGAGCCGGCCGTGGTCGTACGCCCAGGCGGCCTCCGTGTCCAGGCGGGTGGTCTCCGGTTCGCTCGGGACGTCCAGGACCACCTGCGCGATCTCGCCGTGCCGCCCGGCGAACACCGCGATGTCCCGGCCGCCCACGTCGCTCAGGAACAGCACCGGCTGCGCGGTGCAGTACGCCAGCCTGCGCTCACCGCCCATCCGCAGCCCGGCGGCGAGCAGCTTGGCGTCCCGCGCGGCGACGGTCACCGGCGCCGCCACGGGGGTGCCCGGCAAGGTGGTGGTGACCTCCTCGCCGGAGTCGTTGCGCAGCACGAACACCTGGGTGCCGGTGTCCGGGTTGGCGAGGTGGTCCACCGCGATCCGGCGGTCGCCCGCCCGCACCCGCGCGGCCGGCTCCAGCCGGGCGAGGTCCGGCACGTGCCGCACCAGGTGCCCGAGCTGGTGCACCGGCTCCAGGCGCGGCGTCGGCTTGCGTCCCCCGTCGAAGACGGCCCCCTCGTCGTACCGGGTGGGCAGCGCCGGCGCGCCCAGCCACCCCGCGTTGATCCCGCCGAAGGCCAGTGATCCGGCCGGCACGACCGTGCCGGCCGCGAGGTCCGCGAGCCGCAGCCGCCGTTCCTCCGCCGGCCCCGAGGTCCGCCGCGCCCGCGCCGGCCCGGACACCAGCGGCACGTCGATGCCGTCCGCCCGCACCCTCCGGCGGACGTGCGCGGCCAGCGCCCGCGCGTCGGCGGAGTCGCCGGGTTCCTCCAGCCGGTAGAGCAGGACGGTGCCCTCGCCCCGCGTGTACAGGTGGCGCCGGGCCGTCGCGTCGACCCGGGCCAGCCAGGCGTCGGCGTGCCGCAGGTACTCCGGGTCGGTGGTCCGGGGCCGGGCCCCGGTCGCCGCCAGCCAGCCGGGCAGCCCGCCGCCGTCGACGTCGGCGCCGATGTACGGCCCCGGCCGCAGCACCACGTACAGCCCGGCCCCGGCGGCGGTGCGCAGGAACAGGTCGAGGTCGCGGACGCCGGTGAAGTCGTAGCGGCCGGGGGCGGGGGAGTGGACGTTCCAGGCGACCGGGACCTCGACCGCGTTGTAGCCGTGCGCCCGCATCTTCTCCAGGGCGTCCCGCCACAGCGTGGGGCCCGGCAGCCGGAAGGGGTGCAGCTCGCCCGGCCACAGCACCAGCCGGCGCCCGTCCACCAGCAGCGAGTACCGGTCGCGGCCGACCTGGTGGCGGACCCCGTCCGCGCGGGGCCGGGGCGGCGGCGGACCGGTCGGGACGGTGCCGCCCGCGGAGTCGGGCGCCGCCCCGCTGCTGCCGCCGCCGAGCACCAGGCCGAGAAGGGTGGTGCCCGCGAGGGCGCTGAAGGTACGTCTGGTCGGCTCCAAGGCGGAGCTCCTCCCCTCGCGCGCCTCCGGTCGGCGCGGGTTCATGCGCTGTTCATGTGCCGCCCCATTGTGTACAGCGGACCCCCGAATGGTCATATGACCAGGTGGCAGGGGGTGTGTCCGGCTCTCAGGCCCCGCTCAGGTCGGTGCCCTACCCTCGTCCCTGCTGTTCCCCACCTCTCCGGTGGGAAAGCCAGGGAAACGACACCGACACCGGGAAAGGACGGCGGGCCCCTCATGCGCACGCTGGTACTGCTCGCCCTCGCCGGCCTGGGCGCCCAGCTCGTCGACGGCAGCCTCGGCATGGCCTACGGCGTCACCTCCACCACCCTGCTGCTGGCCATGGGCACCAACCCGGCCGCCGCCTCCGCCACGGTCCACCTCGCCGAGATCGGCACCACCCTGATGTCCGGTGTCTCGCACTGGCGCTTCGGCAACGTCGACTGGAAGGTGGTCGTCCGGATCGGCGTCCCCGGCGCCGCCGGCTCCTTCCTCGGCGCGACGGTCCTGACCCGGCTCTCCACCGAGGTCGCCGAACCGGCGATGTCGGTGGTCCTGCTCGGCCTCGGTGTGTACGTCATGTCCCGGTTCACCCTGCGCGGCCTGCCCGAGCAGCGCCTCGGCACACCGCTGCGCCGGCGCTTCCTGACCCCCCTCGGCCTGGTCGCCGGGTTCCTCGACGCCACCGGCGGGGGCGGCTGGGGCCCGGTCGGCACCCCCGCCCTGCTCGCCGGCGGGCGGCTGGAGCCCCGCAAGGTGATCGGCTCCGTCGACACCGGCGAGTTCCTGGTGGCCGTCGCCGCGAGCCTCGGCTTCCTCCTCTCCCTCGGCTCCCGGGGCATCGAGTGGTCCTGGGTGCTCGCCTTCCTCCTCGGCGGCCTCATCGCCGCGCCGATCGCCGCCTGGCTGGTCCGCGTCCTCCCGCCCCGCGTCCTCGGCTCGGCGGTCGGCGGTGTCATCGTCGTCACCAACGTCCGCACCCTGGTCAACAGCGACTGGGCCCGCCTCTCCGGCACCCCCGCCGTCCTCCTCTACGCGGCCCTGTACGCCCTGTGGGCAGCGGCCCTCACCCACTCGGTCCGCGCCCACCTGCGCGACCGGGCCGGCACGCCGGACCGCCCGGTCGCGGCACAGGAGGAGACACGGGAGCCGGCCGGGGGCTGACACGGTTCCCGGGGCACGGGGTGCTCGGGGCCCCGGGGGTGTGCCCTTCCCCACTCGCCCTCCCCGCCGGACGAGCGGGGGCATGACGTCGCCTCTGGTGTTCTCCTCCCCGTCCCGGGCGTGGCCGCTGCCCGGCGCCGTCCCGACCGTCGCGCTGACCGTGTGGGGTGTGCTGCGCTACCCGCGGCTGCCGGAGCGGCTGCCGCGGCACATCGGGGCGGAGGGGGTGGACGCCTGGACGGCAAGTCGGTCGGCAGCGCCTTCGTCCTCGTCCTCCCGTACGCGGGGCTGACCCCGCTGCCGGCCGGAGGCGCGGAACTGACCCTCCGGGTCACGCCACGCGACGAGCCGGCGGACGCCGGCCGGGCCGCGCCGTCCCTGCTCGACCGGCCCGCCACCCGTGCCCCGGCCCGCCACCCGTGCCCCGGCCCGCCACCCGTGCCCCGGCCCGCCGCACGGCACGGGCCTGCTGCTGTTCGACGCCTGTGCCGGCGTCTCCTTCCTGGCGGGCTGCGGTGCCCTCCGGCGGGCCGCGCCGGACCGCGAGGTGCCGGCGTCACCGCGGTCCCGGCGACGCTGCTGCCGCTCCTCGCCGGGACCGCGGTGACGGTCGCGGCGGCCGTCGCCGGCCGCAGGGGGTGAGGCCCGCTCTCGCACCGGGCCCGGGGCGGCGGGTCACGGCTGCGGCAGGATCTCCACGTACCCGTCGCCGCCGTGCACGCGGACGCGCCGGCCGTCCTCGATGAGCCGGGTGGCGCCGGCCACGCCCACCACGGCGGGCAGGCCGTACTCACGGGCGATCACCGCGCCGTGGGTCATCAGCCCGCCCACCTCCGTCACCAGGCCGGCGATCCCGGTGAACAGCGGTGACCAGCTCGGGTCCGTGTACGTCGTGACCAGGATGTCGCCCGCCTCCAGGTCGGCGTCGGCCAGGTCGAGGACGACCCGGGCCCGGCCCTCGACGGTCCCGGCGGAGACCGCGAGCCCCGCGAGGGCGCCGGCCGGCACGTCGTCGCGCCGGTACGCCCCGTCGACCGCCTCGCCGTCCGAGGTGAGGACGCGGGGCGGGGTGAGCGTCTGGTGGGCGCGGAACTCCGCCCTGCGCCGCCGTACGAGCCCGTCGTCCACCCGCCGTGTCCGCACGGCCTCGCGGAACTCCTCGAAGGTCAGGTAGGAGACGTCCTCGCGGTCGCCGATCACCCCGGCCCGCACCAGGCGGTCGGCCTCCGCGAGCAGCGCCCGCTTGTAGACGAAGAGGCGGCTGACGATGCCGTACTTCGGGTACTCCCGGTAGCCGATGAAGGTCCGGACCCGGTCGATCATCCGCTTGGTCTCGGCGGCCTTGCGGTCGCCGTCCGGCAGCGCCCGCAGCCGCTCCAGGACCTCCTGCTCCTTCCGCCGTGCCCTGCGCAGCCCCTCCTCGAAGCGCCGCGCGGCGGCCCCCGCCGTGAAGTTGCGGACGTTGTCGAGGAGGGCGGGCACCAGGGTGGCGGGCCGTTCGCGCCACCGGGGCCGGGTGATGTCGATCTCGCCGGTGCAGCGCATCCCGTACCGGTCGAGGTAGGACTCCAGGGCGGCGCGCGCCTCGGCCCCGCCTTCGTGCTTCGGCAGCTCGTCCAGGAAGCCGTCGTCGTTCCCGACGCCCCGCAGGAACGCCACCACCTCCGGATGCGGCCGGATCACGTCGGCCACGTCGAGCAGCGCCAGGCCCATCTCCGAGGTGATGTTGCCGGGGGCGGACAGCGTGAGGGTGTCGGCCGCGTTCTTCTCGCCCAGCCACCGAGCCAGCCTGTCGTTGAGCCACCAGGTGGCGTCCATGCCCGCCATGAGGACCCGGAAGCTCAGCGGATCGCCGAGCACGCGCCGGTGTTCCGCGAACGCCTCCAGCAGGAAGTCGAACAGCTCGGGTCCGCTGTGCGCGCGGATGTCGCGTTCCAGGGCGGCGAGGGAGGCCCGGCTGCGGTCGACCAGCTCGGTGACGAGGGCCGGGTCGGTCTCGACCGGGGCGGGCGGCCCGCCGGGCGGGGGTCCGCCGGCGTCCGCCGCGTCCGGGAGCGTGGGGATGAAGTCGCCCCGGTCGAGCACGCTCTCCAGCGCGTCCCTGACCAGCGGGTCGCCGCGCCCCATGAGGTCCAGCAGGGCGGTGCGGCCCGCGGGCGTGGCCAGGCGCCGGGTGACGTCGACGAACAGCCGCCCGCCGGCCTCGTGCATCGGTGCCATGGCCGTCAGCCGCCACACGGAGAGCCCCAGCGGCTTCATGGCGTCGGTCATCATCTGCTGGTGCCCGACGGAGACGTAGACGTGGTTCTCCCCGTCGCCGGCCTCGGGGACCGGGAAGAGCGTCGTGACCGGCCGGCTCTGCACGAACCAGAACCCGTCGTCGGTCAGGCACCACTCGATGTCCTGCGGGCGGCCGAAGTGCCGTTCGATCCGCCGCCCCAGCTCCACGAGCCGCACCGCCTCCGCGTCCGTCAGCACCGGCCGCTCCCGCAGCGCCGCGTCGACCGGCACCTCCCGGGTGCCGCCGCCCGGCAGCGCCCGCACGGCCCGTTCCTTGACGGCGGTCGTCCGGGCCACGACCTCGCCGCCGCGCACCCTGAGGACGTCCGGGTTCACCACGCCGGACACCAGGGCCTCGCCCAGCCCGTGACCGGCGTCCACGGTGGCGGTCCGCCGGTCGCCCGTGACGGGGTCGGCGGTGAACAGGACGCCCGCCGCCCGCGGGTCGGCCATCCGCTGCACGACCACGGCCATCCGGACCGTACGGTCGTCGACGCCGCCCCGCCGGCGGTAGCGCACGGCCCGCTCGCTGAACAGCGAGGCCCAGCACCGGCGGATGTGCCGGACGACCTCCTCGGCGCCCACCACGTTCAGGTACGAGTCGTGCTGCCCGGCGAAGGAGGCCGTCGGCAGGTCCTCCGCCGTCGCGCTGGACCGGACGGCGTAGGCGTCCCGCTCGCCGAGCCGGGCCAGGGCGCCCGTGACCTCCGCCGCGAGGCCCTCCGGGACGGGGGCCTCCTCGACGGCCCGGCGGAGCCGCGCGCCGAGCGCGCGGACCGTCTCCGCGTCGTCCGGGTCCGTGCGCGCCGACCGGTCCAGCAGCCCGTCCACCGCCGGCGCCCCCGCCAGGGCCGCCCGGAAGGCGTCCGTCGTCACACAGAAGCCGTCCGGTACGCGGATGCCGTCGATCCCCACCAGTTCGCCGAGGTGCGCGGCCTTGCCGCCGAAGCGCGCGGTCCGGTCCTCACCGCCGTGCCCCGCGATCTCCCGGAGGCCGACCACGTACTGCTCGCTCACCGTGAACCTCCATGGCGGGCCGGGCCCGCCGTCGCCTTGCGGTGGCCGGTCGTGGCCACGGCCGACGATTCTGCGCCGTACCCCGGGTCTTGCCGCAAGCCCCCTGGTGGGCTATAGCTTGAGAGTGGCAGGGAGAGTCGTTTCTCCTTGCCTTTTCCATGCCGTCTCCCTCGCCTCTCTCCTCAGCCTTTCCCTGGCCCTTCTCCCGGCCCGGGGCCGCCCTCGGCGCGGAGGCGTCAGCGGCGCCCGTACGCCCCCGCGGCGATGTCCTCCAGCAGCGTCGGCCCGGTCGGGGTCCAGCCGAGCAGCTCCCGGGTGGCGGTGCTGGTCGCGGCGAGGTCCATGCGGAAGAAGGCGCCGATCCAGCCGAAGTGGTCCGCGGCGTCCTCGGCGGGGACCGGGGCGACCGGCAGGCCGAGGGCGCGGCCGAGGGCCTCCGCGATGGCGCGGGTGCTGACGCCCTCCTCCGCGACGGCGTGCAGCCGGGAGCCGGCCGGCGCCTTCTCCAGGCCGAGGCGGACCATCCGGGCGGCGTCGCGGACGTGCACCGCCGCCCACCGGTTGGTGCCGTCGCCGGGGTGGGCGGAGACGCCCTTCTCCCGGGCCACCCCGGCGAGGACCGAGACGAAGCCGTGGTCACCGGTGCCGTGCACGGTGGGCGAGAAGCGCAGGCTCACGCTGTGCACGCCGCGCTCCACGAACTCCAGGGCCAGGTTCTCCGTGCCGCCGCGCGGCGAGTCGGGGCCGTGGGACGGATTCGGGTCGCTCTCGGTGGCGGGCCGCCCCAGGGCCAGCCCGGCCACCCCCGACGCCAGCAGGAACGGCCGCCCGCTCCCGGTGAGCGCGTCCCCGATGGTCTGGACGGCGGCCCGCTCGGCCGCGTTCGATGCGGCCTGGTCGGTGAAGTCGTGCTTGTTGGCCAGGTGGACGACGGCCTCGGCGGCGTCGGCCGCCGAGGCGATGCCCCGCGGGTCGTCGAGGTCACCGCGGTGGACCCGCACGCCCTTGGCCGCCAGGGCCGCGGCGGAGGCGTCGGACCGGGCCAGCCCGGTGACCTCGTGCCCCGCGGTGAGCAGTTCGTCGACGACGGCGGAGCCGATCCAGCCGGAGGCCCCGGTGACGAAAACGCGCATGACGTGCTCCTGGAAGAGGAATCAGTGATGTCTGTGACTGACGTCAGCCACAGACATCACTGTACGCCTCCACGTCAGTTGCTGTCATCACTAGACTCGTGCCCATGGCGAGATGGGAACCCGGGACCGCGGAACGACTCCAGGCGGCCGCACTGGAACTGTTCGCGACCCGCGGCTACGAGCGCACGACGGCCACGGAGATCGCCCAGTCCGTCGGGCTGACCGAGCGGACCTTCTTCCGGCACTTCCAGGACAAGCGCGAGGTCCTCTTCCACGGGCAGGACCGGCTGAGCGAGGCGATCCTCGACGGGGTGCGCGGCACGCCGGACGACGCCTCGCCGCTGGACACGGTCGCCCGCGCCCTGTGCGCCCTCGCGCCGTTCTTCTCGCCGGAGCGCCGCGCCTCCTCCCGGACGCGGAAGGCCGTGGTCGACGACAACCCCGCCCTCCAGGAGCGTGAACTGCGCAAGCTGGCCGACCTCGCCGTGCTGCTCGCCGACACGCTCCGGGCCCGGGGCGTCGGCGACCTCGCGGCCACCGTGGCGGCGCAGACCGGGACCGCGGTCTTCGGGGTCGCCTTCGGGCGCTGGGTCCGCGACGGCGAGGAGCGGGGGTTCGCGGAGGTCGTGACCGAGGTCCACGGCGAGCTGCTCGCCCTCGCCGGGAGGGCGGCGCCGGTGGCGTGAGCACCGGCGCCGCCCCGGTGCGCCCGGGTGCCCAGCCCTGGTCGACGCCCAGGGTCAGGGTGCCGGTGTACCCGGCGGTGACGGAGCCGGTGACGGTCATCGGGCCGGCCGCGGCGCCGCCGTCTCCGTGGATGCCGTCCTGCGCGAGCGTGGTGCGCGGCACGGTGTTGGCCGAGTACGGCGATACGGCGGCGACGGCCTGGGGGACCGACTCGGCGACGAAGAGCTGGCCGGTGTGCAGTTCCTCGCCTCCGGTGAACGAACCGTCCGGGGTGAGGGTGACGTCCGTGTGCACCTTGACGTGCAGGTGCACGCACCGGCCGCGGTACCGGCCGGGGTACCGGCCGGGGTGGACCGTGCCGACGCGAGCGACGCCGTCGGCGCCGGTCAGGACGCCGCCGCGGAGGAAGGTGCCGTTGTCGGGTTCGGTGTGGCCGTTGTTGCCGGCGAAGCCGGAGTACCCGCCGAGCGCGTCGCAGTGCCCCAGCTCCACCAGCGCCCCGGCTGGCGGCGCGCAGACGGGCGCGGTGCGCGGGTCCGCGCACCTTCGGCGGTCGCACCTTCGGCGGTCGCGGCCTCGGCGGTGACGGCTTCCTTGGCGGACACGGCGCCGACGGTGAGCGCGGCGGCCGTCGCGCCGGTACCGAGCGGGACGGTACGGCGCCGGACGCGGGGGTCGGTGTTGTCTGTCATGAACACGGCACCGTAGGGAGACCACCTGGCAGGACGTGCGAGCCCGGCCAGGTGACGCACCGTCAAGTCGGGTACCGGTCATGCGCGGAACCACTCCCTCCGCCCGCTGCCCCCTCCGCCCGCTGCCCCCTCCGCCCGCCGTCCCCTCCGCCCCGACCGGACCGGTCCGCGGCGATCGGGCCGGGGCACCGCGCCCTCTGCGACGGTGGACACCGAAAGGAGGCGCGGTGATCTCAGCGCTCAACGAACTGGTCGGCCGCGTGGAGGAGGACCTCGCCGCGGACCCCGACCTCCCCGCCCTGGCCACGGCGCTCGGCACCACCGAGTACCACCTGCGCCGGATGTTCTCCTCCCTGGCCGGCCTGCCCCTGTCGGAGTACGTGCGCCGGCGCCGTATGACCGTCGCCGCCGCCGATGTCGTCCGGGGCGAGGACGACCTGCTGACCATCGCCGTCCGGCACGGCTACGGCTCCACCGAGGCGTTCGGACGCGCGTTCCGGGCGGTCCACGGGGCCACGCCCCGCGAGGTCCGCCGCGCCGGAGGACCACTGCGCACACAACCCCGGCTCAGGTTCCGCCTGACCGTCGAAGGGAGCACCCCCATGGACACCCGTATCACCGACCGCCCCGCGTTCCGCCTGATCGGCCACGCGGCCCGGGTCCCGCTCGTCCACCAGGGCGTCAACCCGCACATCCAGCGGCACATCGCCGCCCTGCCGCAGCGGGAGCACACCCGGCTGAAATCCCTCGGCGACACCGACCCCGCCGGCCTCCTCCAGGTCTGCGACGACCTCGCCCCCGACGCCCCCGAGGGCACCGAACTGACCTACCTGCACGGCGTCGCCGTCACCCGGGACACCCCCGCCCCCGACGACCTCGACGCCATCGAGGTGCCGGCCGGCCGGTGGGCGGTCTTCCGCAGTGCCGGACCGTACCCGGCGGCCCTCCAGGGCACCTGGGCCGCGACCGCGGCCGAGTGGTTCCCCGCCAACCCGTGGCGCCTGCGCCCCGGCCCGTCGATCGTCGCCGTCCTCGACCGCGCGGCGGACTTCACCACGGCCACGTGCGAACTGTGGCTGCCGGTCGAACCGGCCGCCTGACCCGCCCGTACGACGCCCTCACGGAGATCCGGGAGAAAAATCCGCCGAGGATGTCGAGAACGCGGCGCCGGCTCCGTCCCCGGGGTGAACGCGGCCACAATGGGCCGCACCCGCACCGAGGAGAGCCACGATGGCCAAGTACCTGCTCCTGAAGCACTACCGCGGCGCCCCGGCGGCGGTGAACGACATCCCCATGGACCGGTGGACGCCGGAAGAGATCTCCGCGCACATCCGGTACATGAACGAGTTCGCCGCCCGGCTGGAGGAGACCGGGGAGTTCGTCGACGGCCAGGCCCTCGCCCCCGAGGGGGCCTGGGTCCGGTACGACGGCGAGGGCCGGCCGCCGGTCACCGACGGCCCGTTCGCCGAGACCAAGGACCTCATCGCCGGCTGGATGGTGATCGACGTCGACGGCTACGACCGCGCCGTCGAACTGGCCGGGGAACTCTCGGCGGCCCCCGGCGCCGGCGGCAGGCCGATCCACGAGTGGCTGGAGGTGCGCCCCTTCCTCACCGCGCACCCCACCGTCACGGAGTGACCCCGCCGATGGACGAGGCCCTGCTCCGCCGCCTCACCCCGGGCGTCCTCGCCGTCCTCGTCCGCCGCGGAGCCGACTTCGCGGCGGCCGAGGACGCCGTGCAGGACGCCCTGGTCGAGGCGGTCCGGAGCTGGCCGGACGACCCGCCCCGGGACCCCAGGGGCTGGCTGGTCACCGTGGCCTGGCGCAAGTTCCTCGACCGGGCCCGCTCGGACACCGCCCGCCGCCGGCGCGAGCACCTCGTCGAGGAGGAACCCGCGCCCGGCCCCGCCCCCGCCGCGGACGACACCCTCCAGCTCTACTTCCTGTGCGCCCATCCGTCCCTGTCCCCGTCGTCCGCTGTCGCCCTCACCCTGCGCGCCGTCGGCGGCCTCACCACCCGCCAGATCGCCGCCGCCTACCTGGTCCCCGAGGCGACGATGGCCCAGCGCATCAGCCGCGCCAAACGCACCGTCTCCGGCGTCCGCCTCGACCGGCCCGGCGACGTCGCCACCGTGCTGCGCGTCCTCTACCTGGTCTTCAACGAGGGTTACTCCGGTGACGTCGACCTCGCCGCCGAGGCCATCCGGCTCACCCGCCACCTCGCGGCGGCCGTCGACCACCCCGAGGTGGCGGGCCTGCTCGCCCTGATGCTGCTCCACCACGCCCGGCGCCCCGCCAGGACCGCGCCCGACGGCAGCCTGGTGCCGCTCGCCGAGCAGGACCGGAGCCGGTGGGACACCGGCGCCATCGCCGAGGGCGTCGCCGTCCTCCAGGCCGCCCTCGCCCGCGATCGGCTGGGCGAGTTCCAGGCCCAGGCCGCCGTCGCCGCCCTGCACGCCGACGCGCCCACCGCCGGGGAGACCGACTGGCCGCAGATCGTGGAGTGGTACGACGAACTCGTCCGCCTGACCGGCAGTCCGGTCGTCCGCCTCAACCGCGCGGTCGCCGTGGGCGAGGCCGACGGGCCGCGCGCCGGGCTGGCCGCCCTCGCGGAACTGGACCCCGCGCTGCCCCGCCACACCGCGGCGGCGGCCTACCTCCACGAACGCGACGGCGACCTGGCGAAGGCGGCCCGGCTGTACGCCGAGGCGGCCCACAAGGCGTCCGACCTCGCCGAACGCGACCACCTGACCCGCCGGGCCGCCCGGCTCAACGCCCGGCCGCGGCGCTGACGGAGGCCGGCCGGTAGGTGGGATAGTCCGTGTACCCGACGGGTCCGCCGGTGTACATGGCGTACCGCGCCCGGATGTCGTTGACGGGAGCCCCGGCGCGGATACGGGCGACCAGGTCGGGGTTGGCGAGGAAGGGCCGGCCGAGCGCGACGAGGTCGGCCCCGGCGGCGAGGAGGCGCTCCCCGGCCGCCCGGCCGCCGTCGGCGGGGACGTGGTCGGCGGGCAGCACCGGGTTGGCGATCAGCGTTCCCGGCCACAGCTCCCGCAGCCGGTGGAAGAGCGGCCGGTCCGGATCGGCGTAGGCGAGGTGCAGATACGCCGGTTCCCGCCCGGCGACGGCCGCCAGCAGGGCCGGGTAGAGGGCGTCGGTGTCGGTCTCGGTGATGCCGTTGACCGTGTTGCCGGGGGAGACGCGCAGACCGGTCCGTTCGGGCCCGATCACCTCGACCACGGCGGCGACGACCTCCGCCGCGAACCGGACGCGGCCCGCGACGCCGCCGCCGTAACCGTCCGTCCGCCGGTTGGTGCCGGAGGCGAGGAACTGGTGGAGCAGATGGCCGTTGGCGCTGTGCACCTCCACCCCGGCGAACCCGGCGTCGACCGCGCGGCGGGCGGCGGAGGCGAAGTCGCGGACCGTCCGCGCGATGTCCTCGGCGGTCATCTCCCGTGGCACGACGGCCGGCCGGAGCCCGCCCGGCGTGTGGATCGGCTCGGGCAGCGCGACGGGGGAGGGGGCGACCGGGGTCAGCCCGTTGGTGTCGGGGTGGCCCACCCGGCCGCCGTGCTGGAGCTGGACGAACACCGGCCCGCCGCCGGCGGCCCGCACGGCCTCGACGACCCGCCGCCAGCCCTCCTGGTGCCGGTCGGTGTACAGGGCGGTGATGTTCGGGTACGTCTGCCCTTCCGCGTTCGGCGTGGACGCCTCCGCGATGATCATCCCGGCGGTGGCCCGCTGGGCGTAGTACTCGGCCATCAGCGGGGTCGGCGTGCCGTCAGGTTCCGCGCGGTTGCGGGTCATGGGGGCGATGACCAGGCGGTTCGCCAGCTCGTGGGGGCCGAGACGGGCCGGTTCGAGGAGCGGGGAGACGGTCGTGTCGTAGGTCATGCGCTTACGCTAGAACTTGACACAGGTGTCAGATTCAAGGCGGAGAGGTGTGACGTGCGTCATGCGTATCGGTGAGCTGGCCCGCCGCACGGGCGTCAGTGAGCGGTCCCTGCGCTACTACGAGCAGGAGGGCCTGCTGTGGGCCTCGCGCACCCCCGGCGGACACCGCGAGTTCACAGAGGCCGCGGTGGAACGGGTGCGGCGCGTCCAGGAGCTGTACGCGGCCGGGCTGTGCAGCTCGAAGATCGCCGAGCTGCTGCCGTGCATGCGCGACAGCGACGGCGGCCCCTCCCGGACCGCGGACGCGCGCCTCGTCGAGGAACTGACGGCGGAACGGGCCCGTATCGACGGCATGATCGAGGACCTGCGGCGCTCACGCGCCCTGCTGGACGCGGTGATCGAGGCGGCGTCGGCCCCGGGCGGGGGGAGCTGACGGCGGACGCGACCCGTCCGGGCTGAGGCTCCGGAGCGGACAGGGCTGCGCGAACCATTGACGCGCAAGGAGTTCGATTCTACGGTCCCGTTCGAACTTGCGACCATCGTCCGGTATTTCGAACCGGCCGGAGCGCCTCCCGGACGGCGCGTCGTGAACTCCCCCCATCCGCAAGGAGACCCGTATGAGCCGCAAGCGCACCGCTCTCCTCGCCCTCCCCTTCGCCGCCCTGCTCGCCCTCGTGCCGGGTACCGCGTCGGCGTACCCGAACCCGGGACACGTCACCGGTTCCGTCGTCACCCACGACCCGACGATGATCCGCACCTCGTCCGGGCAGTACCTGCTCTACGCCACCGGCGGCGGCATCGCGAACAAGTCCTCCGCCGACCGCACCGCCTTCACCGCGGGCGCCGACGCGTTCTCCGCCAAGCCGGGCTGGTGGTCGACGTACAGCTCCGTCCCGGAGGCCTGGGCGCCGGACATCTCGTACCACGGCGGCAAGTACCTGATGTACTACTCCGTCTCCTCGTTCGGCGTGAACACCTCCGCCATCGGCCTCGCCGGCTCCACCACCGGGCAGCCGGGCAGCTGGACCGACTACGGCGTCGTCTACACGTCGAACGGTTCCAGCGACTACAACGCCATCGACCCCAACCTCTTCGTCGACGACGACGCCAAGTGGTGGCTGTCCTTCGGCAGTTGGTGGACCGGCATCAAGATGATCCAGATCAACCCGTCCACCGGGAAGCAGCTCTCCTCCAACACCACCCGCTACTCCCTCGCCTCCCGCCCCACCGGGACCAAGGCCGTCGAAGCCCCGTACATCGTCAAGCGGAACGGGTACTACTACCTCTTCGCCTCGTACGACACCTGCTGCGCCGGCACCAGCTCCACGTACAAGGTCAAGGTCGGCCGGGCCACCTCCGTCACCGGGCCGTACCGCGACAAGAACGGCGTGGCGATGACCAGCAACGGCGGCACCCCGGTCCTGGAGTCGCACGGCGGCGTCATCGGCCCCGGCGGCCAGTCGATCATGAAGGACGCCGACGGCGACCTGATCGTCTACCACTACTACGACGGCAACGACAACGGCACCCCCAAGCTCGGCCTCAACCTCCTGAACTGGAGCAGCGGCTGGCCCGTCGCCTACTGACCGCGCGCGTGTCGTACATGCATACGGTGTGATCGCTCGTTGGTGAGTCCCGGCCTCCCCCCGCCCGGTGGAACGCGACGCTGAGCGGAACGACGACTTCTGCGGGTGGGGGAGGCATGACACAGGGCATGGCACGGGAAACGGAACGCCCCGGCGGCGTGGAACAGCACGCCCTGCTGCTGGCGGCCGGAGTGGCCGGCCTGGCGGTGAGCGCCGCCGGTTCGGTCCTCGGCACGGTCCGCGGACTGCTGCGCCGGGCGGACACCGCGGAGCTGGTGGCCGAGGCCGAGCAGGACCTGATCGCGCGCGGACGCCTGGTCGTGGACCGGGTCACGACCGCGCCACCGCCCCAGCTGGAGGTACTCGCCCGGCACGTCACGGCCCGGCGGTCCGGCGACGGTGGCTGAGCGCTGGGAGGCGGGCGCGTTCAAGGCCCGCGTCGACGCGGTGCTGGGCCCGTTCGTCGCCGAGGAGGCCGACCGGCTCGCGGAGATCGATGCGGCGCTCGCGCCCGTCGCCCGCGAGCTGGAGCAGGCGGTCGCCGACGGCAAACGGCTCCGCGCGGCCTTCTGCTACTGGGGCTGGCGCGCCGCCGGGCAGCCCGACAGCGACGCGCTGCTGCGGGCCGCGGCGGCCATGGAACTGGTGCACGCCGCCGCCGTCGTGCACGACGACCTCGTCGACGACAGCGCGCTGCGCCACGGCCGGCCCACCGCGCACGTGGCACTGCGGTCCGCGCTGCGGCGCCGGCCCCGCGCGGTGACGGCCGCCCGGTCGCTGGCCATGCTGGTGGGGGACCTGCTGATGTCGCTGGCCGGACAGCTGTTCGCCACCAGCGGCCTGCCCGCCGCCTACCTCGGCCGGGCCCGCCCCCTCTGGGCGGTGCTCGCCCGCGAACTGATCGCCGGCGAGTGCCTGGAGATCCTGCACACCGGGGCCGACCCGGACCTGGCCACGTCGCTGAAGGTCATCCGGTACAAGACCGCCAAGTACACCGTCGAGCACCCCCTGCTGATCGGCGGGGCGCTGGCCGGCGCCGGACCGCGGCTGACCGAGGGGTACAGCGGGTACGGGCTGCCGCTGGGCGAGGCGTTCCAGCTCAGGGACGATCTGCTGGGCCTGTTCGGGGAACCCGAGCGCACCGGCAAGGCCAACCTCGACGACCTACGCGGCCGGCGGCCCACCGCCCTGCTGGCCGAGACCTGGCGGATCGCCGGTGACGGGGAACGCGCCGAGCTGGGAGCCCTGCTGGGCCGGCGCGACCCGGGCCCCGGCGCGCTGGAGGCCGTACGCGCGTTGATGCTCCGCCTGAAGGCGCCGGACCGCGTCGAAGACATGATCACCGCGCGGGTCGAGGAGGCCACCCGCTGCCTGCACGACCTCGACCTGCCCGCGTCCGCCGCCGCGGCCCTGACCGCCCTGGCGCGGTCGGCGACGGCCCGCCAACACTGACAGCCCGCCGAGGAGACCCGTGATGACCCGTACCGAGGCGTCGATGGACGCCCTGCGCCGAGCCGGCGACGAACTGGCCGACGCGACCGTGGCCACCCTGTTCGCACGCGGGGAGGCCGGCACGTTCAACACCCTGATGCGGTACGTGTCCACCGCCGGCGCCCCGCTGCCCGAGGGGCTGCCCGACGTGGCCCGGGAGTACCTGGCGGCGACGAGCGCCCCGCCGTCCTGGGTGGACTGGGAGGAGATGGAGAAGGCCCGGTTGTTCTTCGTCGACAACAACGTCCACATCTCCACGGCACTGTCGTTCGCCTCGATGCCCGCCTGTTACGTCGTCCCGAACGTGGCCAGGCTGCTGTCGGCCACGCACGGGCTGGAGTACCCCTCGAAGCGGATGGCGGAGACCGGGCAGTTCACCGTCTACCTGATGCGGCCCGACGCGTTCGAGGCCGGCAGCCGGTTCATCCCGGCCGCGCAGAAGGTCCGCCTGCTGCACGCCGCCATCCGCCACCACCTGGTGCGGGAGGACCGCTGGGACGCCGCGGCGCTGGGCGTGCCGATCTGCCAGGAGGACATGATCGGCGGGCAGCTGTTCTTCTCGCTGCTCGTGCTGGACTCCCTGCACCGGCTCGGCATCCACATGTCGGCCGAGGGCGCCGAGGCGTACTACTACGCGTGGCGGGTCGTGGGCGCGATGCTCGGCGTCGACCAGGACGCCGTACCGAAGACCCTGGACGACGCCCGGGACTTCCTCGACCGGTACATGATCCGGCACATGGGCCCCTCCGAGGAGGGCGCGCACCTGACGCGGCAGCTGATCGACCTGTACGAGGAGGTCGTCCCCGGCACCTTCTTCGACCCGATCGTCTCCGCGCTGATCCGGCATCTGATCGGCGACACCTGCGCCGACTGGCTCCAGGTGCCCCGCACCCCCTGGGACACCGTCGTCAGGGCCGTCCCTCACCTGCTCGGCGTCCTGGAGACCATCGAGGACCGCTCCCCGCTGGGCGCCTGGGCGCTGGACCGGCTCGGGCACCTCACCACCGTCCTGGAGCTGTCCTCGCTCACCCGCGGCCGGGTCATGCACTACGCCATCCCCGAGCAGCTGAAGAAGGAGTACGGCGTGACCGGCCAGGTTCCCCGCACCCACCGCTGGACACCGCCCGTGTCCAGCGTCTGAGCCACGTCCCCGCCGCCTGCGGCCAGCTCCGCGCCCACGGCCGGTCCGTGGCCGAGGCCGCTTCAGGACCGGTGGCGCCCCGGACCTGCGCCGCGGTGAGACCGCCCGGCGCGGGGACCCCGGGCGGGGTGGCGGCGGGCAGGACGGCGGCGGCCGGGGCGGGCGCGGCGGCGGCCGGGAGCGGCTGGGGCGCCATCGGTGCCGGCAGCGGCTTGCGGTACCGCCTGCGGCAGCGGCAGCGGCGCCGGCATCCGCGTCCCCGCCCTGTCGGTCTCGCCCACCAGCCGGTCCACCGCCGCCGTGCCCGAGCTGTAGCCGGCCTCGGCCCCGGCCCCGGCCTCGGCCCCGGCTCCGGTTCCCGCGCTGCAGAAGTCCACGGACCCCGCGCCGTCGCCGCTTCCCCGGGCCGGCGCCGCCATCGACGGGCTGTGCGCCGCGGTGCCGCGGACCAGCGAGGTGACGTTGCCGGTCGAGGGAACCTCCGTAGCGGCGAGGACGGCCCGCGCGGGGGAGCGCGGGCCGTCCTCGAGTACACGGCGGAGTGCGCCGCCGTTCACCTCAGGTGAGGGAAGTGTGACGACAGGGCTCCAGGAGTCTCACGGAACTCAGGAGTCGAACGTGTGGATGGTCGTCGTCCGGTAGGTCTCGCCGGGGCGCAGCACGGTCGACGGGAAGGACGGCTGGTTCGGGGAGTCCGGGAAGTGCTGCGTCTCCAGGCAGAGCGCGTCGCCCTGCCGGTAGACGGAACCGCCGGTGCCGGTGAGGGTGCCGTCCAGGAAGTTGCCCGAGTAGAACTGCAGGCCGGGCTGGTCGGTGGCGATGCGCAGGGTGCGGCCGGAGGAGCCGTCGCGCAGGGTGGCGATGTGCTCGGGGCGGGCGGTGATGCCCTTGTCCAGCACCCAGTTGTGGTCGAAGCCCTTGGCGAGGACGAGCTGCGGGTGGCCCGCGCGGATGTCCCGGCCGATCGGCTTGGCCCGCCGGAAGTCGAAGGGGGTGCCCGCGACCTTCGCCAGCTCGCCGGTGGGGATCAGGCCCGCGTCGGTGGGGGTGAACCGCGAGGCGGCGATGGAGAGTTCGTGGTCCTCGACGGTGCCGCTGCCCTCGCCGGCCAGGTTCCAGTAGACGTGGCTGGTGAGGTTGACGACGGTGGCCTTGTCGGTGGTGGCCGCGTAGTCGACGCGCCAGTCGCCGGAGCGGGTGAGGGTGTACGTCACCTTCGCCCTCAGGGTGCCGGGGTAGCCCATCTCGCCGTCGGCGCTGGTGTAGCGGAGCACCAGGCCGACGTCGGAGCCCCTGGTGAACGGCTCCACGTCCCAGACCCGGTAGTCGAAGCCGAGCGCGCCGCCGTGCAGGGAGTTCTCGCCGTCGTTGACGGAGAGCTGGTACGCGGTGCCGTCGAGGGTGAAGCGGCCCTTGGCGATGCGGTTGCCGTAGCGGCCGATCAGCGCGCCGAAGTGGGGGCTGCGGGCCACGTAGTCGTCGAGGTTGTCGAAGCCGAGGGAGACGTTCTCGTACCGGCCCCGGCGGTCGGGTATCTCCAGGGACTGCACGACACCGCCGTACGACAGCACCCTCATCCGCGTGCCGCCGTTCTCCAGCGACCAGCGGTACACCTTCGTGCCGTCGGCGAGCGTGCCGAAGAGGTCCTTCACCGGCTTCCTGCCTCCCCCTGCTGCCTGTGCCGTGCCGCCGATCGCGGTGGCGGCGACGCCCGCCGCGGCGGCGCCCGCGATGACCGTACGTCTGCTCAGTTCCATGCGGCTCTCCTGTCATAAGGAAACGGCCCCCGCCCGGTACCGGACGGGGGCCCGAACTGCCCTACGAACCGACCTTGCGTTTGTTCCACACGTCGAAGCCGACCGCCGCCAGCAGCACCAGGCCCTTGATGACCTGCTGCCAGTCGGTGCCGATGCCGACGAGGTTCATGCCGTTGTTCAGCACGCCCAGGACCAGACCGCCGATGATCGCGCCGAGGACCGTGCCGACGCCGCCGCTCATCGACGCCCCGCCGATGAACGAGGCGGCGATGGCCTCCAGCTCGAAGTTGAGGCCCGCCTTGGGCGAGGCCGCGTTGAAGCGGGCGGCGAAGACCAGACCCGCCAGGGCCGCGAGCATGCCCATGTTCAGGAAGACCAGGAAGGTGACCTTCTTGTCCTTCACGCCCGACAGCTTGGCCGCGGGCAGGTTGCCGCCGATGGCGTAGATGTGCCGGCCGATGATCGCGTTGCGCATGACATAGCCGAAGCCGACCAGCAGCACGCTGAGGACCAGCAGCACGATCGGGGCGCCCTTGTAGCTGGCGAGCAGCAGCGTGACGACGAGGACCGCGGCGACCAGCGCCACCAGCTTCAGCGCCCACAGCTTGACGGGGAGCACGTCGAGCGCGAACTCCTGCTGCCGCTTGCGGTCGCGCCACTCCTGATACAGCACGAACGCGATCAGCGCGAAGCCCAGCAACAGGGTCAGGTTGTGGTAGTTCGTCTCCGGGCCGACCTCGGGCAGGAAGCCGTTGGCGACCTTCTGCAGGCCCTCCGGGAACGGGCCGAGGGTCTGCCCCTCCAGGAAGATCTCCGTCAGCCCGCGGAAGATCAGCATGCCGGCGAGGGTCACGATGAACGACGGTATGCCGCCGTACGCGATGAAGAATCCCTGCACCGCGCCGGCGAGGGCGCCCATGGCCAGGCAGAGGATCACCGCGACCGGCCAGGGCAGATCGTGTTTCACCATGAACACGGCGGCCATCGACCCGACGAACGCCGTCAGCGAGCCCACCGACAGGTCGATGTGACCCGCGATGATCACCAGCATCATGCCGATCGCGAGGATCAGGATGTAGCTGTTCTGCAGGACCAGGTTGGAGACGTTGCGCGGCAGCAGCAGGTCACCG
Organism: Streptomyces daghestanicus; assembly: GCF_020521275.1. NCBI lineage: Bacteria > Bacillati > Actinomycetota > Actinomycetes > Kitasatosporales > Streptomycetaceae > Streptomyces > Streptomyces daghestanicus. The sequence continues at coordinate 879,964 of NZ_BNDX01000016.1, forward strand.
CCGGTCCAGACGGCGAACAGCACCACGATCAGCCCGAGGGCGAACAGCATGCCGTACTGCCGCATGTTGCGGCGCATGCCGTCCAGCATCAGCTGGAGCAGGCCGTCGCCGCCGGCCGGCCCGCCCTTCCCGGCCGGCGCCGGGGCCGGCGACTTGGCGGTCACATCCGTGCTCATCGGGTTACCTCTTTGTCCTTCGTCATCTGACGCATCAGCACTTCCTGCGAGGCCTCGGCCCGCGAGAACTCACCGGTCAGCCGCCCCGCGGCCATCGTGTAGATGCGGTCGCACATGCCGAGCAGCTCCGGCAGCTCGGAGGAGATGAAGACGACCGCCTTGCCCTGGGCGGCCAGTTGGTCGATGACCGTGTAGATCTCGTACTTCGCGCCGACGTCGATGCCGCGCGTCGGCTCGTCCAGGATCAGCACGTCCGGACCCGCGAAGATCCACTTGCTGAGGACGACCTTCTGCTGGTTGCCGCCGGAGAGCTTGCCCACCGGCTCGAAGACCGTCGGCGCCTTGATGTTCATGGACTTCCGGAAGCCCTCGGCGACCTGGCGCTCGCCGTGCTCGTCGACGACCCCGCGCCTGGCGACCTTCTGCAGGGCGCTCAGCGAGATGTTGCGGCCGATGGTGTCGATGAGGTTGAGCCCGTAGTGCTTGCGGTCCTCGGTGACGTACGCGATGCCGTGCTTGACCGCCTCGGGGACGGACTTGGTACGGATCTCCGTGCCGTCCTTCAGGACCGTGCCGCCCGCGTACCGGCCGTAGGCGCGGCCGAAGACGCTCATCGCCAGTTCGGTGCGGCCCGCGCCCATCAGGCCCGCGATGCCGACGATCTCGCCGCGCCGTACGTTCAGCGAGACGTCGTCGACCACCTTGCGCTGCTGGTCGATGGGGTGGTGCACGGTCCAGCCGCGGATCTCCAGGGCCGGTGCCTGCCCGGCCTCCGGCTCGTGCGGGGAGCGCTCGGGGAAGCGGTGCTCCAGGTCCCGGCCGACCATCCCGGAGATGATCCGGTCCTCGGTGGTCTCCGGGGCCTTCACGTCCAGCGTCTCGATGGTCCGTCCGTCCCGCAGGATGGTCACCGAGTCGGCGACCCGGCGGATCTCGTTCAGCTTGTGGGAGATGATGATCGAGGTGATGCCCTGTTCCTTCAACTGGAGGATCAGGTCGAGCAGTTTGCCGCTGTCCTCGTCGTTCAGGGCCGCCGTCGGCTCGTCGAGGATGAGCAGCTTCACCTTCTTCGACAGCGCCTTGGCGATCTCCACGAGCTGCTGCTTGCCGACGCCGATGTCCGCGACCCGGGTCTCGGGGTGCTCGTCCAGGCCGACTCGGCGCAGCAGCTCGGTGGCGTGCCTGAGGGTGTCGTTCCAGTTGATGAAGCCCCGGGCGGCGTGCTCGTTGCCGAGGAAGATGTTCTCCGCGATGGGGAGGTAGGGCACCAGGGCCAGTTCCTGGTGGATGATCACGATGCCGTGCTGCTCGCTGGCCCGGATGTCCTTGAAGGCGCAGGGCCGGCCCTCGAAGAGGATCTCGCCCTCGTAGGTGCCGTGCGGATGGACCCCGGAGAGGACCTTCATCAGCGTCGACTTGCCGGCGCCGTTCTCCCCGCAGATGGCGTGGACCTCGCCCTGCCGTACGGTCAGCGTGACGTCCGACAGCGCCTTGACGCCGGGAAAGGTCTTGACGATCGAGCGCATTTCCAGGACGGGTCCCGCCATGGTCGTGCCTTCCAATCACTCGGTGGCGGCGGTTACTTGAGGTCGCTCGCCTTGATGTAGCCGGAGTCGACGAGTTCCTTCTGGTAGTTCTCCTTGTCGACGGCGACCGGCTCCAGCAGGTAGGCCGGGACGACCTTGGCGCCGTTGTCGTAGGTCTTGGTGTCGTTGACCTCGGGCTTCTTGTCGTTGAGGAGGCCGTCGACCATGTTCGCGGAGACCTTCGCCAGCTCGCGGAGGTCCTTGAAGACGGACATCGACTGCTCGCCGGCGATGATCGACTTCACCGAGGCCAGCTCGGCGTCCTGGCCGGTGACGACCGGCAGCGGCTTGCTCTTGGACCCGTAGTCGTCCGACTTCAGGGCGGAGAGGATGCCGATGGAGATGCCGTCGTACGGCGACAGCACCGCGTCGACCCGCTCGCGCTTGTACGCCGACGTCAGGATGTCGTCCATGCGCTTCTGGGCGGTGCCGCCGTCCCAGCGCAGGGTGGTGACCTGGTTGAGGGCGGTCTGCCCGGAGCGGACGACGAGCTGCTTCTTGTCGATGTAGGGCTGGAGCACCTTCATCGCGCCGTTGAAGAAGTAGCGGGTGTTGTTGTCGTCGTTGGAGCCGGCGAACAGCTCGATGTTGAACGGGCCCTTCTCACCGCCGTCCTTCAGGCCGAGCTTCTCCAGGATGTAGGTGCCCTGGAGCTCACCGACCTTCTCGTTGTCGAAGGAGGCGTAGTAGTCGACGTTCTCGGTGCCCAGGATCAGGCGGTCGTAGGAGATCACCGGGATGTCGGCGTCCTTGGCCTGCTGCACCACGTTGTTCATCGACTTGTTGTCGATGGCCGCGATGATCAGCGCCTTCACACCCTGCGTGATCAGGTTCTCGATCTGGGAGACCTGCTGGTCGGGGTCGTCCTCCCCGTAGACCAGCTTGGTCTTGTAGCCCTTGGCCTCCAGCTCCTTGACGACGTTGGCGCCGTCGGCGATCCAGCGCTCGGAGGACTTGGTCGGCATCGCGATGCCGATGGTGGCGCCGTCCGACCCTCCCTTGTCCTCCTCGCTGCCGCCTTCGCCGCTCTGGCCGCAGGCGGTCAGGGTGAGGGCGAGGGAGGCGGCCGTGGCGAGGGCGGCGAGAGCGGCTCTGCGGTTGCGCATGATCATCATCCTTGATGTGTGCGTACGAGACCGAGACGAAGGTGTGTCGGATTGTGCGCGGTCGTGTCTTCTTTTGAGAAGGGAGTTTCCAGAACGTTATGACGAGATCTCGAACCGGTTGAGCGTGCCGGGCAGCCGGGAGCCGAGCGGCGCCATCTCGTTGTCCGCGCCGTGCCGTTGGAGCAGATCCAGCGCGAGCCGTCCGCGCCGCACCCGCTCCTTGGCGGTGGCCAGGGTGAGTTCCCGCAGGTGGTTCCCGTACGGGTAGAGCCCCGGGGACTTGGACAGGCCGAACTTCAGGTACAGCGGGGCGCCGCGCCGGATCAGCTCGGCCACCTCGTACATCCGGACATAGCCCCCGAGGTCGTCGGGCGCCTCGATGTACATGTCCATCGGCGCCGCCGACACCCGCCGGATCTCGGTGAGATGGTCCAGTGTCAGATCGCTGGGCACGTTGACGGAGTCGGCGCCCAGCCGTTCGTAGACGGCGAACGAGGCCGGGTTGACCGGCCCGACCAGCGCCGAGACCTTGAGCGTGGTGTCGGCGGGGATGATCCCGGCGGCCCGCGCCCGGTGCAGCGTCCACAGCACGCCCTCGTCGGCGACGAGCAGGCACTTCACGCCCAGCTCGGTGGCGCGCACGGCGTCCTCGACGCACCCGGCCACGGCGTCGTGGCCGCGGGCCCGCAGGCCCCCGCCGCCGGAGTCGGTCCGGGTGGAGCCGCCGATGTCCCAGGTGCCGCGCGGGCCGGTGAACAGGCACAGCTCGATGTCGCGGGCGGCGGTGGCCTCGACCATCTCGGTGATCTCGGCGTCCGTGAGCATCCACACGCCGCTGCCCTGGCTGATCCGGTGGATCGGCACGTCGAGGCGTGAGGACTCCTTCAGGACCACCGCCAGCGCCTCGGGGCCCTCGCAGGAGGGGATCTCGGTGCGCCAGCGACCGCCGTCGGGGAAGGCGTGCGGCGAGGCGTCGGCGGGGTCGAGGGCGGGCGCGCCCAGGCCGAGGGCGGTGAGGGCCTGCTCACCGGGCCGGCGGGGCGCCGTGGCGGAAGCGTCGGTCACAAGCTGTCCTTCGTGTTCGGGAGACTGGTTCGGCGGACCGGCCCGGGGGCCGGTCCGACATGCCGGACGAGGTTCGCGGCAGGTGTCAGGGGTGACGAATGGGTGTACGCCGGTACGGGGACCGTCAGGGCGCCCCCGTACCGGCGTACGGTCGGGGCGCCCTAGGGGCGCAGGAGGACCTTGCCGACCTTGGGGTCGCCGGAGCCGACCAGCTCGATGGCGTGGTCGAACTCGGCGAGCGGCAGCTCGTGCGTCACCAGTGGCAGCGGGTCGAGCAGGCCGGCGCCGAACACCCGGACCGTGTGCGCCCAGGCGTCCGGCGGCGCCCCGAAGACGGTGTGCACCTCCAGTTGCCGCACCACCAGGTCGGTGGGGTCGAGACCGTCGGCGCCGGCGGCCGGGATGCCGGTGAGCACGAGGCGTCCGCCCCGCCGGAGCAGGCCCGCCGCGGTCCGGGCGGCGTCGGCGGACCCGGCGGTCTCGATGACGACGTCGAAGTCGTCCGGCAGCGGGCGGTCCTTGGTGCGGAAGCCGGTCGCGCCGAACTGCCGGGAGAGCGCCTCCCGGTCGTCGCGCGTGCCGACGACCAGCAGCTCGGCGGGGGAGCCGGCCGCCAGGAACTGCACGGCGAACATCCCGAGCGTCCCCGTGCCGACCACGGCGACCCGCTCGCCCGGCCGCGCGTTCGCCTTCAGCGCGGCGGCGGCGACGCAGGCGGCCGGTTCCAGCAGGGCGGCGGCGGTGAGGTCGGCGTCGTCCGGGAGGACGTGCAGCAGCCGGGCCGGGAGGGTCAGGGTCGCCGCCATCGCGCCCGGCTGGGTGAACCCGGTCTCCTCGTACCCGGCGGTGCACAACGTCGTCTCACCGGCGTGGCAGCGGTCGCAGACCTGGCAGTTGCGGAACCCCTCGCCGACGACCTTCCGCCCGACCAGCGAGACCGGCACCCCGGCACCGACCGCCTCGACCGTCCCGGACCACTCGTGGCCGGGGACGAGCGGGTAACGGACGTACCCTTCGGGCCGGTTGCCCTGGTGGACCTCCCGGTCGCTGCCGCAGATCCCGGCCGCGTGCACCCGCACCAGCGCCTCACCGGCGGCCGGGTCGCGCGGCTCGTGCGGGACGAGCCGGTGCGCGCCCGGCGCCTCGATGACGACGGCGGTGCTCACCGGGTGCCCTTGGGCTTGCGCTGCTCCCAGCCCTCGGCCCACAGGTCGAACCGGGCCTGCTGCTGCGGGAACTCGGCGGCGGCGTCGGTGTCCAGCTCGACGCCGAGGCCGGGCGCGTCGGAGAGGTGGAAGCACCCGTCCTCCGGGTCCACCTGCGGGGCGCCCTTGACCACCTTCTTGATCTCCGCGTCCGCGAAGTCGTTGAAGTGCTCCAGGATCTTGAAGTTGGGCGAGGTGAAGCCGACCTGGAGCGAGGCGGCGGTGAGCACGGACCCGCCGACGTTGTGCGGCGCGACCAGCGTGTAGTGGGTCTCGGCGGTGGCGGCGAGCTTGCGGGTCTCCCAGATGCCGCCGATGTGGCCGACGTCCGGCTGGATGATGTCGACGGACTGGTCCTCGAACAGCTCGCGGAACTCGATCCGGTCGTGGATGCGCTCACCGGTGGCGACCGGCAGGTCCACCTTCTCGGCCACCTTCTTCAGCGCCCGCAGGTTCTCCGGCGGCACCGGCTCCTCCAGCCAGGCCGGCTTGAACGGCGCCAGCTCGTGCGCGAGCCGGACCGCCGTGCTGGGGGAGAACCGGCCGTGCATCTCCAGCATCAGCTCGGCGTCGGGCCCGATGGCGTCCCGCACGGCCTCGATCAGGGAGACGGCGTACAGCGTCTGCTGGTGGTCCAGCTCGAAGTGCCCGGTCCCGAACGGGTCGATCTTCAGCGCGCGGTACCCGCGCTCCATGACCCCCTGCGCGGCCTTGTGGTACGCCTCCGGGGTCCGCTCGGTGGTGTACCAGCCGTTGGCGTACGCCTTCACCTTGTCGGTGACCTTGCCGCCGAGGAGCTGCCACACCGGGACGCCGAGGGCCTTGCCCTTGATGTCCCAGCAGGCCATCTCGATCACGGCGATGCCGGACATCACGATCTCGCCCGCGCGCCCGTAGTCGCCGTACTTCATGCGCTTGACGAGGTCCTCGACAGCGAACGGGTCGGAGCCGAGAATGTGGTTGACCTCGGCTTCCTTCAGATAGCCGAGGAGCGCGTCGGTGTGGCCCAGCATCCGGGTCTCGCCGACTCCCGTGAGGCCCTCGTCGGTGTGCACCTGGACATAGGTCAGGTTGCGCCACGGCGTGCCGACCACGTGCGTGCTGATTCCGGTGATGCGCACGGCAGTTGTCCTCCGCTGTGTTCGATATTTCGTCACTCGTTCGAAATGCTGGCGTGACAGTAAGGACGGGGCGGCGGGGGTGTCAATGGGTCGCGCAGATAACGGTTTCGGCAGTTTTCGAAACCCCGCCCAAACCTTTCGACGGCCGGGGGCGGCCGGTTCCCACACAACCTTCACAGGTGGCTCTAGGAAGCGGGTCGGCGCGGAACTTAACCTTCACGCGTCATGGACTACTGCGACCCGTGCCGACGGCACCTGAACGGCGCCCTGATCTGCCCGGGGTGCGGCACACCGGCCGAACGGGCGGACATATCGGCTACGGGGGGACAGGGGGGTCTCTTCGAAGGGAGCGGGACAGGGGGCTCCCTCGGGAGTGACGCGGGTCCCGGCGTCGGTGCCGTGGGGCATGACGGCCGTGGTGACGGGCTCGACGGCCGGGGTGACGGTGGGCTCGACGGCCGGGGTGACGGGCACGGCGCCCGGCGGGAGCGGCGGCTCTCCGGGAGCGGCGCGGGCCGGGACGACCGTACGACGGCCGGGTTCGACGATCACTCCGCGGCGGGGCATGGCGATCGCGCGATGGCCGGGTTCGACGATCACTCGGCGGTCGGGTGGGACGATCGCTCGGCGGTCGGGTTCGACGATCACTCGGCGGTCGGGTGGGACGATCGCGGCGCCGGCCGGGACGACCGTACGGCCGGCCGCGCCGACCGCCCCGGCCGGGGCGGCCGGCGGGACCGCAAGGCGGCCGCCCACCGCAGGCGCCGCCGCCGGACGCTGCTCGTCGCCGCCGGGTTCGCCCTCGCCGCGGGCGGCCTGAGCCTGGCCGAACTCGGCATGGACACACCGGGAGCCCCGTCCTCCAGGCCGGACACCACCGAGGGCAACGCTCCCGGGACCGACGCGGAGCGCGCGGACGCCTCCTCGCCGGCGACGGCGGAGGGCGCCACGGACGGCACCGCCTCCGCCGCCGCCTCCGCCACCGGCTCGGCGTCCCCCGGGGCGGACGCCTCGGACTCGGCGTCGCCCGGCCCGGACGCGTCGGGGTCCGGCGCGGAGACGGCGGCGTCCGGCTCTCCGGACGACCGGGACCCGGACGGGTCGGCGACCACCCCGCGGGACACGGCCCCGGTGGCCCCCTCGGCGACCCCGCCCGCGACGACCCCGCCGGACGCCTCCCCGTCCGGCCCGGCCTCCGACCCGGCCCCCACCACCTCGGCCCCGGAACCGTCACCGTCCGAGACGTGCGACCGGTGGCTGTGGTGGTGCACCTGAGTGTGCGCGTCCGTCCCCCCTCCGCCATGTCCGTTTCCTTCACGAATCTGGGGACTTCGGCCCGCTAGCGTCGCGGCCATGAACCTCACCCGCAAGGAATCACGGCACATCGGCGTCCGTATCGACCGGGCCGCCGACGAGGTCTACGCCTACGCGTCGGACCCGCTCCACCTCCCCGCCTGGGCGCACGGGCTGGGCAGGTCCGTCGAGCGGATCGACGGGCAGTGGGTCGCGGAGTCCCCCATGGGCCGGGTCACGGTCGCCTTCGTGCCGCGCAACGACCTGGGCGTGCTCGACCACGACGTCACGCTCCCCTCCGGGGAGACCGTCCACAACCCGGTCCGGGTGATCGCCGACGGCCCCGGCAGCGAGATCGTGTTCACCCTCCGCAGGCAGCCCGGCATGAGCGACGCCGACTTCGGCCGCGACACCGCCATGGTGACCGCCGACCTGACCCGGCTCAGGGACCTCCTGGAGAACCGGGGCGAGGAGTCCTGACGCCACCGCCTCCGCGGGCGGGCGGTCAGCGGTCCCGCGAGGGGGCGTCCGGTCCGCTCCCCGCGGAGGCCGCCCGCTCGAACTCCCGGTTGTTCCGGTCGATCTCCGCCATGTGCGTCTCGGCCCAGTCCCGCAGCACGGACAGCGGCCCTTCGAGGGACCGGCCCAGCTCGGTGAGCCGGTAGTGGACGGCGGGCGGCACGGTGGGTTCCACCCGGCGCGCGACCAGTCCGTCGCGGGCCAGGCCGCGCAGGGTGGTGGAGAGCATCTTCTGCGAGATGCCCGGGGCGCGGCGCCGCAGCTCCGCGAACCGGATCTCGCCCGGCGCCTCCTCGGCCAGCACCTTGACCACCATCGACGTCCACTTGGTGCCGACGCGGTCGAGCAACTGCCGGGTCGGGCAGCGCGGGTCGAGCAGGTCTCCGGAGCGTGACGTGGTCACCCGGGACTCACCACCTGAGGGAGAAGTGCCGTCTTGGACCCCTCACCCTAGTTCCCTACGGTGACCAGGTCACCCTTTCTCACCACTGCTCCCGGAGCCCGCCATGCCCGAACTGCGCCGCGTCCCCGTCAACGGCGTCGAACTGAACGTCGCCCTCGCCGGATCGGGCCCGGCCGTCCTGCTGCTGCACGGCTTCCCGCACACCTGGGAGGTGTGGACGGACGTCATGGCCGGCCTCACCGACCGCCACCTGGTCATCGCCCCGGACCTGCGGGGCTTCGGCGCGAGCAGTGGGCCCGCGGCCGGGCACGGCACCGGCCGCGCCGACGCCGGGCACGACGCCGGGTACGGCACCGGTTACGACGCCGGCACCCTCGCCGACGACGCCGCCGCGCTGCTCGCCGCGCTCGGCGTCTCCTCGGCCGCCGTGGTCGGCATCGACGCGGGCACCCCGCCGGCCTTCCTCCTCGCCCTGCGCCGCCCCGGTCTCGTCCGGCGCCTGGTCGTCATGGAGTCCCTGCTGGGCCGGCTGCCCGGCGCCGAGGACTTCCTCGCCGGCGGCCCGCCGTGGTGGTTCGGCTTCCACGCCGCCGCGCCCGGCCTCGCCGAGACCGTCCTGGAGGGCCACGAGGCCGCGTACATCGACTGGTTCCTGAACGCCGGCACGCTGGGGGAGGGGGTCCGCCCGCCGCTCCGCGACGCCTTCGTCCGCGCCTACACCGGCCGCGAGGCCCTCGGGCGGGCGTTCGCGTCCTACCGGGCGCTGCCCGAGAGCGCCGCGCGGATCGAGCGGGCGGTCGCCACGGCCCGGCTGACCGTCCCGACGATGGCACTGGGCGCCCGGCCCGTCGGCACCGCGCTCGAACGCCAGCTCCGCCCGGTGACCGACGACCTCACCGGCCACGTCATCGACGACTGTGGCCACATCATCCCCCTGCACCGGCCGCGGGCCCTGCTCACCCTGCTCCTCCCCTTCCTGGCCGGCGCGGCGTGACCGTGGGCCAGGACGGCAGCCAGACGTCGTCCGGCAGCGGGTCGACACCGGCGAAGTGGTCCAGCAGACCCCGGAGTTCGGGATGCGGCGCGGTCCGCGGCAGCAGGAGGGAGATCGGGTAGGCGAGCACCGGGTCCACCACCGGGATGCGCCGCAGGTCGTGCGCGGCCGGCCAGACGTACCGGTCGCGGGCGCCGACGAGGGTGGCCACGTCCGCGGAGTCCGCGAGGGTGTCGAGGAGCGCCTCGTCGCCGAAGTGCGGCCCCGCCGCGTCGACGCGCAGCCCGAAGGCGTCGGCGAGCTGGTCGTAGAACTCCGACCACTCGCTCCCCGCCGCGATGCCCGGCACCCAGATCCGGTGCGGGCGCAGCCGCTCCGGCGTCACCGCGCGCGCCCCGGCGAGCGGGTGCCGGGGGCCGACGAGGAGCTGGAGCGGGGAGCTGAAGGCGTGTGCCATCCGCACGTCGGGCGGCAGCGCGGCCGGGTCGGTGACGGTGCGGAAGGCGGCGTCCACCTCCCCGGCCCGGACGGCGGCCGCCGCCACCCGGGGGTCGGCGGCCCGGAGGGTGACGACGTCGAGGTCGGTCCCGGGCGGCCGCGTCCGCCAGTACGCGCGCAGCAGGACGGCCTGCGCGCTGCGGAAGCCGAGGACGTCGATCCGCAGGGCCCGGCTGCCGGGCCGTACCGAGGCGACGGCCCGGTCGGCGCCGGCCACGATGCTCCGCGCGTGCGGCAGGAACGCCTGCCCGTCCAGGGTCGGCTCGACCCCCCGGGCGGTACGGGCGAACAGCCGGACCCCCACCTCCCGCTCCAGCGCCGCGATCCGCTTCGACACCGCCTGCTGCGTCACCCCCAGCTCGTCGGCCGCCTGCCCCAGCTGTCCCAGCTCGGCGGCCCGCACGAAGGACCGCACCGCCTCGGTGTCCATGCCCCGACCCTACACAGCCACAACCGACGGTTGTGCTCCACGCCCCTCCGGTTGTTTGCCCCGCACCCCCGCCAACCGGTCTGATGACCCCGCCCCAACACCCCGTTGTCGCCCCCACCTCCACCCCACCTCACGGAAGACCCGTACGCCCGTGTCCGCACTCCCCGTCCCCGGGTTCCGCCGCCTCTGGGCGGCCTACGCCGTCAGCACGTACGGCACGTGGATCGCCTTCGGCGCGTTCCCGCTGATCGCGGTCCGCGTGCTGCACGCGTCACCCTTCGCGGTGTCGCTCCTGGAGGCGGCCGGGCTCGCGGTCGCGGCGGTGGCCGCCCTCCCGCTCGGCCCCTGGGTGGAGCGCCGCCCCAAACGCCCGGTGCTGATCGCGGCGGACCTGGTCCGCTTCCTCGCGACGGCGAGCATCCCCCTCACCTACGCCCTCGGCCTGCTCACCTACCCCCAGCTCCTCCTCGCCGCGACCGTCTCCGGCACCGCGAACATCGCCTTCACCGCCGCGTCCGGCGCGTACCTCAGGACCCTGGTCCCCGGTGACCGCCTCCTTGCCGCGCACGGCCGGTTCGAGGGCACGAGCTGGGTGGCGACCGCCGTCGGCCCGCCCCTCGGCGGCGCCCTCACCGCCCTGTTCGGCCCGGTCGTCACCGTCCTGGCCGACGCCGTCAGCTACCTGCTGTCCGCGCTGGGCCTCGCGGGCATCCGCGCGGCCGACCCCCCGGCCCCCGCACGCTCCCGCGTCCACCTCCTCACCGGCTGGCGCACCCTCCGTCACGACCGCTTCCTGCGCCGCCTGTTCCTCAACTCCGTCCTGGTCAGCGGCCTGATCACGGCGACGGTCCCCCTTCTGGCCGTCCTCCTCCTCGGCACGTACCACTTCCCGCCCTGGCAGTACGGCCTCGCCTTCGGCGTCCCGGCCCTCGGCGGCCTCGCGGGCGCCCGCCTCTCCGCGCCCCTGGTCCGCCACTACGGCCACCACCGCGTCCGCACCGTCTCCGGCCGGCTCCGCTCCCTCTTCCCCCTCGGCCTCGCCTTCCTCGGCCCCGGCACCTCGGGCCTGCTCACGGTGATCGTGGTCGAGGCCCTCCTGATCACCTGCATGGGCGTGTACAACCCCCTGTACGCCACCGAGCGCCTCCGCCGCACCCCCGCCGACCGCACCGCGCAGGTGCTCACCACCTGGACCGTCGCCGGCCGGCTCACCCAGGCCGCGCTCACCGCCCTCTGGGGCCTCCTCGCCACCGCCACCACCCCCCTGACGGCGATCACCCTCGCCGGCGTCCTCCTGCTGGGCACCCCCCTGCTGCTGCCGCGCCGCGACCACGAGCAGCCGGTGGCTGGTTGACGGAACGCGCGAAGGGATACGGCCGCCCTGGTGCCGGTCGCGGTCCTCGTCGGCCTGGACACCGCCGGACAGGCGGCGAGCGTGGCCGGCGCGGTGGTCGGGCTGCTCGCCCTGCTGGTGTCCGTGATCGCCCTGTCCCGCTCCGGCGCCCCGGCCGCCGGAGCCCGGTCGGTCCAGTCCGGCGGCGCCGTCGGCCGTGCCGTCACCGGCGACCGCAACCGCCTCGGCCCCGCTCCCGCCGCCCCGGCGGCGGCCCCGCCGGCCGGCCCCGCCGCCGTACCGGGGGAGCGGGGCGTCTCCGCGGCGGGCGGCATCGGCCAGGCCGTCACCGGAGACGAGAACGAGGACGCGTGAAGTGGCCGTGGGGCCCGCGCGAACCGGCCGAACGGCCCGCGCCCAAGCGCGAGTCGGCCCTCGGCAGACGCGTGGTCGACGTCGACGGCGACCCCACCATGGTCATCACCGGCGACCCCACCACGGTCATCACCGGCGACCACAACATCATCGTGGGCGACGTCTCCCGGCCCTTCCTGGCCGAGCTGCGCCGGCAGCTGTCCGCCAGACCACCGAGGTGGCTCGCACCCTCACCGAACCGGCCCCGCGAGCATCCGCCCTGGCCGCGGCGGCCAAGGCCCACGGTGCCTCCCCCGAGGGCCGCTCCGTGCTCCGCTGGACCCTGTCCCTGCGTTCGCACGAGGACTTCCTGGCCGAACTGGCGACCGTCACCCCCGAGGCCCTCGGCGAGGCGGGGCGCTGCGCGACGACGTGACCGGTCCGCCCGCCGGCCGGACCCGAACGGCGATCAGTCCTCGTCCCCGCCCGCCCCCAGCATCCTCCGCAAGGAATCCCGCAGCACCCGCCGCTCCTCCACCGACAAGCCCGCCAGCGGCGCCCGCGCGAAGTGCAGGGACTCGCGCAGGCTGCGGGCCACCCGCAGGCCCTCCTCCGTCGCCGCGGCGACCTTCACGCGCCGGTCGCCGGGGTCGGGGCGGCGCTCGACCAGGCCCCGCGCCTCCAGGCGGTCCACGATCCCCGTGACGTTCGACGGCTCGCAGCGCAGCTTGCGGGCCAGCCGGCGCATCGGCAGCGGCTCAAGGGAGAGCAGCCGCAGCAGGCGGGCCTGGGCCCCGGTCAGCGCGTGCTCGGCCGCCGCCTCCTCGTACTCCGCGTGGTAGCGGGCCACCGCCTCGCCGATCAGCTCGACGACTTCCACGGTCAACGCGTCCGGTCGGTGGGCGGGGTGTGAGGCGGCCATACGTCCAGGGTACCCAGTGTTTGACAACCTGAAATTCTCAGTAGCACAGTTGTTTCAGGTACTGAAACATTTCGGCCGCCCGAGCCGACCGACCCCTCGAAAGGCACCTCCATGACCGAGTCCCCCGCCCTCCCCTCCGTCAACCGCGAGTGGCACCTGCTGAGCCGCCCCGTCGGCTGGCCGAAGGAGGAGGACTTCGCGCTGGTCGAGACGGACCTCCCGACGCCCGGCGAGGGCCAGGTGCTGGTCCGCAACCAGTACCTCTCCGTCGACCCGTACATGCGCGGCCGCATGAGCGCCGCCAAGTCCTACGTCGCCCCCTACGAGCTGAACCAGCCCATGCAGGGCGGCGCCGTCGGCGAGGTCGTCGCCTCGAACGCCGAGGGCATCGCCGTCGGCGACCACGTCCTGCACTGGCTCGGCTGGCGCGAGTACGCCGTCGTGGACGCGAAGCAGGCCGTCAAGGTCGACCCCGGGGTCGCCCCCCTGTCGACGTACCTCGGCGTGCTCGGCATGCCCGGCCTCACCGCCTACGCCGGTCTGCTGCGCACCGCCTCCTTCAAGGAGGGCGACGCCGTCTTCGTCTCCGGTGCCGCGGGCGCCGTCGGCGGCCAGGTCGGCCAGATCGCCAAGCTGAAGGGCGCCTCCCGGGTCATCGGCTCCGCGGGCTCGGACGAGAAGGTCAAGCTGCTCACGGAGGAGTACGGCTTCGACGCCGCCTTCAACTACAAGGACGGCGACGTCAGCCGCCAGCTCCGCGCCGCCGCCCCGGACGGCGTCGACGTCTACTTCGACAACGTCGGCGGCGACCACCTGGAGGCCGCGATCGGCTCCCTCAACCGGGACGGCCGGATCGCCGTCTGCGGCATGATCTCCGTCTACAACAACACCGAGCCCGCCCCCGGTCCGAAGAACCTCGCCCGCCTCATCCAGACCCGCGGCCGCATCGAGGGCTTCCTCGTCGGCGACCACTACGACCTCCAGCCCCAGTTCGTCGAGGAGGTCGGCCCCTGGGTCCGCGAGGGCCGCCTCAAGTACCGCGAGACCTTCGTCGAGGGCATCGAGAACAACCTGGAGGCATTCCTCGGCGTCCTGCGCGGCGACAACACCGGGAAGATGATCGTCACGCTCTGACAGCGGGCACACCTTCCCAGCAGTTTCGGCATGCGGTAACTTTCTTCCGGCCGATGAAAGTCAAGCCGAGGGAAGCCCCTCACGGCCCGGAGAAAGGCACCCGCATGCCGATCCAGCAGTCCGACGTCCAGTACACCGCCGTCGCCACCGCGGAGAACGGCCGCGACGGCCGCGTCCGCACCGACGACGGCAAGCTCGACGTGGTCGTCAACCCGCCCAAGGAGATGGGCGGCAGCGGCGCCGGCACCAACCCGGAGCAGCTCTTCGCCGCCGGTTACAGCGCCTGCTTCCAGGGCGCCCTCGGTGTCGTCGCCCGTCAGGAGGGCGTCGACATCTCCGGCTCCACCGTCACCGCCAAGGTCGGCATAGGCAAGAACGACGAGGGCTTCGGCCTGATCGTCGAGATCTCCGCCGCCCTCCCGGCCGTGGACGACGCCACCGCCCGCGACCTCCTGGAGAAGGCCCACCAAGTCTGCCCGTACTCCAAGGCGACCCGCGGCAACATCACGGTCACGCTCGCGTAGCACCGCTCCCCGGCCGCCGGACCGCCCGCTACAGTTCCCCCATGCGTGATCTTGGGGCGGGATTCGGTCATCTCCTGAAGGGCCAGCGCTGGGTGGCCCGGCACGGCAAGAGCTACGGCTTCGGCCTGCTGCCGGGCCTGATCACCCTGGTCCTGTACGTCGGGGCCCTGGTCGCCCTCGCCCTGTGGGGGGCGGACTTCGTCGGCTGGGCCACCCCGTTCGCCGACGACTGGTCCAGCCCGTGGGCGGGCCTCTTCCGCGGCTTCCTCACCGCCGTCCTCTTCGCCCTCGCCCTGCTGCTGGCCGTCCTCACCTTCACCGCGGTGACCCTGCTGGTCGGCCAGCCCTTCTACGAGAGCCTCTCCGAGCGCGTCGACCGCGACGTCTCCCCGGACGGCAGCGCCCCCGAATCCGGCCTGCCGCTCCTGCGCGAGCTGTGGATCTCCGCCCGCGACAGCCTCCGCCTCCTGGTCCGCGCCGCGGTCTGGGGCGTCCTCCTCTTCGCGCTGGGCTTCATCCCGGTCGTCGGACAGACCGTCGTCCCCGTGGTCGGCTTCTTCGTCACCGGCTTCTTCCTCACCGAGGAGCTGACCTCCGTCGCCCTCCAGCGGCGCGGCGTGCAGATGCGCGAGCGCCTCGCCCTGCTCCGCTCCCGCAAGACCCTGGTCTGGGGCTTCGGCACCCCGCTGGGCCTCGCCTTCCTGGTCCCGGTCGTCGCGGTCTTCCTGATGCCGGGCGCGGTCGCCGGCGCGACGCTCCTCGCCCGCGAACTCCTGGGCGAGGAGACGAAGGACGGCGACGAGGCCCCGGCCCCGGCCGACACGAACGCCACGTCCTGACGGACCCGGCCGGTCACAGCTCCCAGAAGAACGTCTTGTCCCAGTCACCGGTGAGCACGGCCCGCACGGCGTTCTCGAACCCGTTGGCCACCCGCTGGAACCCGGCGTCCCCGAAGAAGAAGATGTCACCGTCGCCGGCGAGGAGCACCGACTCCTCGGTGTGAGACACCGTGCCCACCAAGGTGACGGGGAAGCCGAGGCGCTTGGCATGGATGCCCAACGCCCTCGGTGTGGCGTGCGCGGACTCCAGCGTCCTCTCGACCGAGGTCGTGAGATCGTCCTTCCGCCCGCGCCACATCCAACTCACCGTGAGCTCACCGTACGCGGTGAGGAACTCCCGCAGCCGGTCCGTGACCTCGTACCCGTCCTCGGCATACCGCCGACAGGCGTCCTCCAGATCCAGAGGGTGCACTTCGAGTTCGCCCAGTTCCGCCACTGCGTCGCGGACTTGCCGGATCGCCCGTGAATCAGGGGTGTCGTTCATCCTGTCAGTACCTCTCCTCCGAAACCGGGGACCCATGCCGCGCAGTTGTCGCACATCTTGAATTTCTTGCCCTTGGGATTGACGGTCACCAGATCGATGTTCTTGGGATCCGCGCCGTCATGGAGAGCCTCGGTGAACATACGCGGTTCAGCACACCCCTGGCGGACGACCGAACTTCTGCAGCGACTCTTCCGGCAACGCGTCGATCACTGCCTGGTGGTGGCCAGTCTCCGGGCCGCTCTCGCCGTAGTAGACCTTACCGGTGGTTCGATCCTTGCCCACGGAATAGGCCCCCGGGGCCCCCTCGTCCTCTCCCAGGCCCGCGATGACATGCTGGACGCGGGCCTTGCCCAGGTCCATCAACTCTTTTCTCAGATCCGCGCCGTCGTCCGGCATCAACCCCAACGGGTCGCACCACGTCAGCGGATTGTGGACGTAGGCGTCCGGATTGGGTGACGGGCTCAGGCCGAGCGGGTCCGGAGTCGTGTAGCGGGCGGTGGCGGGATCGTAGTAGCGGTTCAGGTTGTAGTGCAGGCCGGTCTCGGGGTCGAAGTACTGGCCGGGGAAGCGCAGCGGCGTCGTCGTGGTGCTGTCGGACGGCCAGGTGGTGTCGCCCCACAGCGTGGGTACGGTCCGCCAGGCGATGGCTCCGGTGGCGGTGTCGACGAGTTCGGTCGGTGAACCGATGAGGTCGGTGACGATCGCGAAGAACCGGCGGTCGATCCGGTCCTGCGGGGTGTCGGCGGTTGCCGGGGTGGTGATCGTCTCGGTCTGGGCCAGCGGATGCCGGCCCTTGTGGTCCCAGCTCATGGTGTACGGGCCGGGCAGCCCGGGTGCGTGCGTGGTCTGCTCGGCGAGGGTCGACCCGTCCCAGGTGAACTCGGTCCGCTCCACGACCGTGACGCCGTCGTCGGCCAGGCGGTGCTTGGCGATGCGGCGGCCGAAGGGGTCGTAGCGGTAGACCCAGCGGATGCCGTCGGGCGTGGTGACGTGGGTGAGACGGTTCTCGGCGTCCCAGGTGTAGTGCCACGTCGCGGGCTTCCGCGAGAGCCGGGTGAGCCGGCGGAGCGTCGTGCGGCCGGCGGCGTCGTACGCGTAGGGGACGCGGCCGGCGCTCTCCAGCTCGGTACCGGTGTAGGTGCGAGCGCCGACCGCCGCTTCGCCGGGGCCGGTGGCGGGCCAGTGCGCCTCGGTGAGATTGCCGGCCGGGTCGTAGGCGTACCTCTCGCTCCAGGTGGCGGCCCGCACGCCGGTGACACGCCCCGCGGTGTCGAGTTGGAAGGTGCGCGCCCCGTTGAGCTGGTCGTCGACGCCGGTCAGGGCTCCGTCGACGCGGTAGGTGAAGGCGCGGCTCTGCAGCACCGTCCGGTCGGAGCGGAGGATCTGCCCGGTCAGGCGGTGCTCGGTGTCCCAGGTGCTGTGCAGGGTGAGGCGGCCGTCCAAAACGCGTTCGCACTCGTGCCCGGCGGCGTCGTGGGCGAAGTCGAGCCGGCCGCCCGTGGTGATGAGGGAGGCGCGGCGGCCCGCCCGGTCGTAGGTCCAGGCGCTGTGGTGACCGCCGGGGGTGAGGCGGCCGGCGCGGCGGCCCACGGCGTCCAGGGTGTGGGTGAGGGTGCGGCCGTTCACGGTCTCGGTGAGCAGGCGGCCGAGGGGATCGACGGTACGGCGCAGGTCGGCGTCCGGACCGGTGGCCCGGATCAGGTGTCCCGCCGGGTCGTAGGCGTAGGTGGTGACCGCGCCGTCGCAGTCCTTCTCCACCAGGCGGCCGAGGATGTCGTAGCCGTACCGGACACGCTGCCCGGTCGGGGCGGTCCGGGTCACCACGTCGCCGGCGGCGTCGAGTTCGTAGCCGACGGTCCGGCCGTGGAAGTCGGTCTCCGACACCAGGCGTCCGGCGGCGTCGTAGCGGTACTGCCAGGACTGGCCGACGGCGTTGGTGACGGACACGAGCTGCATGTGCGCGTCGTAGCCGAAGGTGAGACGGGTGCCGTCGGGGTCGGTACGGGCGGCGACCGTCTCGAAGGGCGTGTACTCGAACGCGGTGACCCGGCCCGCCCGGTCGGTGTGCGTGAGGAGGTTGCCCTCGGCGTCGTGACTCCAGGTCCGGACGGCACCGTCCGGGGACGTGTACGACGTCAGTCGTCCCTCGACGATCCAGGTCAGCCGGGTGACGCCGCCCAGTTGGTCGGTGACGGCGATGACCCGGCCGAAGGCGTCCCGGTCGTAGCGGCTCGTGGCGCCGGCCGGGTCGGTGACCTCGATCGGCATGCCGGCCGCGTCGCACCGCACGAGCGTGGTGTGGCCCAGGGCGTCGGTGACCGAGGCGAGGTGGCCGGACGCGTCATAGCCGTAGCGGGTCGTGGCCCCGGTCGGGTCGGTGACGGAGGTGCGGCGCCCGGCTTCGTCGAAGGTCTGGTGCCAGGTCCGGTCGCCGGGCCGGACGATCCGGGTGGGCCGGTGCGCGTCGCCGAAGTAGAGGGCCGTGGACTGTTCGCCGTCCGGCCGGACCACGGAGACGAGTTCGCCCGCGTCGTCGTAGGCGAGGCGAGTCGTACGGCCCAGCGGATCGGTCTGGGAGACGAGGCGGTCGTACTCGTCCCGCTCGAAGCGCGTGGTGTTGCCCAGGGGGTCGGTCTCGGAGACGATCTGGGCGTGCTCGTTGACCTCGTACCGGGTGGAGTGTCCCAGTGCGTTGGTCTCCGTGTGCACTCGGACCCCGGTGACCGGGTCGGGAGCCCCGTACGTGAACCGGAAGCGCAGCGAACCGTCCGCGCCGCCCTCCTCGACGACCCGGTCCGACTCGTCGTAGGCGTACCGGTACTGGGTGCCGTTGCGGTCGGTCCAGGACAGGACGCGGCCGTACGCGTCGTTGTCGAAGCGCAAGGGCAGGCCGGAGGAGTTGTACACCGTGTGCAGGTGGCCGTCGGCGTAGCCGTACTCCACCAAGGGCACGTCCTGCCCGTCCTCGCCCGCCTCGGCCAGGCGGAGCGCGGTGATCCGGTCCCCCTCGACCGTGACCAGGACCCGGTAGCCGCCGGAGTGGGTCATGCTCCGTGGTGCGCCGTCGGCGTCGTAGGCGAAGTCGACGTGGTGTCCGGACCGGTCGCGGATACGGGTGAGCAGAGCCGTCGCGCCGTCCGGGCGGCGGGTGAACTCCCGGACCAGGCCGGTGGCCGGGTCGGTCAGGAGGTAGTCACCCGACGGAGCGTCGATCGCCAGTTCCTGCCGCACCCCGGCCGACGCCCGCGTCGCCTCACCGGGGGCCGGATGCGGGTACGCCTGGGTGAACCGGTCCGCGCTGAGGTAGACCACGCCCTCGGCGTCGATCTCCAGCCGTTCGTCGAAGGCGCACACCCAGCGCGGCCCCATCCAGCGTCCGGCCCGGTACCCGGACTCGAAGGAGCGCTTGAACAACAGCGGCAGTGAGCCCGGCAGCGAGACGTCCATCTGCTCGATGAACATCCGCCCGGTCGCCATGTCCACCGGCTCACCGCCGGGACAGACCGACTCCCGTGGGCGGCCCGCCTCCCGCGGGTTCCGGACCTGCTCACGGCCGCGGCCGGGCGTCGTACCCGAGGCTGTTCCCCGTCCGTCACCGCTCCCCGCGCCCGCCCTCGGACCCGTGTCGCTCCCGCCGTCCCGTCTGCTGAGGCCCTTCAGGCCGTCCGCGATCCGGTCGTCGTTCTCGCGGTGGTTGGTGGCCATCCTCTTCAGGCCGCCGGTCATGCTGTCGTCGAGGTGCCTGGCGGACCTCTTGACGCCCGTCTCGATGCCGTCGATGACCTGGTCCAGCATCGCGTTGGCCGCGTCGGCGATCGCGTCCCGGCCCTTGGTCCGGCCCTGCGTCGACCTGGCGCGGGACAGTTTCCCGCCGGCCCGGTCCCGGATCTTGCCGCCGGCGCCCGCCAGTCGGGTACCGGCCCGGTCGTAGGCGTCGGGGTCCATGCTGAACCGGCCTCCGCCCGCGCCTGCGGGCGAGCTTCCGCCCCCGTTCGCGCCGGCCAGCTTCATCGCCCCGTCGACCCCGGCCTTCGCGCTGTCGACGCCCTCGCTCAGACCCTGGCGGCCCGCCTGCGCGGTCTGCCCGGGGTCGACCCCGTTCCGCACACCGAGGGCATGGCCGCCCACCTGGACCACGAGATCGCCGGCCATGGAACCGAGAGCCTGGTACACCGGGCCCATCGCGGTCTCGATCACCCGGGAGGCGACCTCCTCGCACACCTCCTGGAAGATGCGCTTGACCGCGATGCGGGTGGCCTGGGTCGCGGCCAGGCCACCGAGGGCCGACAGTCCGAGGGTGACCGGTGACGCGGCGACGGCCGCCGCGATCTCGGCGGCCAGGATGCCCAGCTGGGCGATGGCGGCCAGTTTGGCGCCCTCGATCAGTACGGCCACCCCGTCCAGCGCGGTCGCCGCGAGCCGGCCCGCCTCGGCGAGGTTGGCGAGGTGGGTGTCCTTGACCTTGCTCCAGTGCTTCTCCAGGGCCTGGACCGCGAGTCCCTCGTTGGCGCCGGTCAGGTCCGCGATGGCGGCATGGGCGTCGGCGGCCCCGTCGTCCACGTCGTCCGCGAACTCCCGCATGGCCTGCGCCATCTCGCGGTAGTCGTCCTCGTCGACGTTCGGCCAGCTGACACCGATCAGATCAAGGGCTTCGTCCAGGTAGCCCGGCAGCGTGACGCCCATGAGATCCCCCGTCCCGGCCCCGTCCACGGCCGGCATCCACATCACCGAACGGATCGGTGAGCCTACAGAAAGTCAGGGGCGCGTGGTGGGCCAGTACTCGATCCGGCCCTACCGCACCGCCCCCACCGCCACCCCCACGATCCCCCGCACCTGCCCCACGATGTCCCGCCGGTTCGTCTCGAACTCCGGGTCCGTGACCTCCGTGGTGTCGTCCGGGGCGAACTGGAGTACCGGGGTGTGGACGTGGCCGCCGGGGAGGCGGTCGCGGAGGCCCAGGCGGTCGCGGAGGAGCGTCGCGCGGTAGGCGATCTCGTTGGAGAGGTAGTCCCCGCCGCCCCCGGCCCGTGCCGCCGAACCCGGTGTGGGCCCGTCGGGGCGTACGACCGGCCCGGTGCCGCCCGCCGGGATCTCGGTCACGCTGGTGTTGTCGTAGACCGGGAACCGGCCCGTGTCCGCCGCCACGATCTCCCGGTACGGCAGTGTGGTCGTCGTCCACTGGGGCTGGGTGGCCGGGTCGGAGACCGGGGCGAGGCCGGTGCGCGAGACGTTCGCGTTGTCCGCGAAGCCGCCCCGCCACGCCCCGTTGGTCCGCTCCACGTCGAACCGGCCCACCCGGCCCTGGCTCACCGTCATGAACAGGTCGGCCTTCGGCAGGTGCGGCCGCAGCGTCCGCTCCACCTCGCCGGCCGCGAAGTCGTCCCAGCGGACCGGGAAGACGGCCGTCTCCACCCGGGCCGGGCCGGCCGCCGTCTCGATCACCGTGCCGTCCAGTGCCAGCGCGGACGCCCCGGAGGGGTTGGAGATGCGGATGTCCCGGTCCAGGGTGAACGGGTCGAAGCCGGTGACCAGGACCCGCTTCAGCCCACCCTCGGCGCCCGGGAGCCGGATGTCGGACTGCCCTCGCGTGGTCCGTTCCAGCGCCTCCAGCAGCCGGTCGCGCTGACGCTCCGTCAGCGAGAAGCCGGGCTGCAGGCCCCGCACCTCCCGTGTCATCCCCAACCGCGCCCAGTACAGCGGCCGGTCGTCGTCCACCGGCAGGTCCCCGGCGACCGGGCCGCGCCCCTGGGCCCGGTCCACCGCCCGCCGCCACAGCGCCGACCCCTGCCGTACGGCCACCCGCCGGGCCTCCTCGTAGGAGCCGGCCCGCTCCAGCGCGCGGGCGAACGCCGGGGCCACCGCGTCGAATCCGGAGCGCCGCAGGATCTCCTGCGGGACCGCCCTGTCCAGCCGCTGTTCCTCCACCGTGGCCGCCGAGGCCGGAGCCGAAGGGGCCGTGGCTCCCGGAGCCACCCCCGGCGCCGCCTGCGCCACCCCCGTCACCGAGAGCCCCGTCACCGAGAGCCCCGACACCGCAGCCAGGGCGAGTCCACTGATCCGTACGCCTATGCCGGTCATGGTCGGCAGTATCACGTGACGGAAGTGGCCCGCGCTACGGCGCCCGCCTCAGGAGCCGCCGGGGGAGCCGTCCGGTGCCCCGCCCAGCAGCGCCAGGAAGTCCCGGAACGCCTCCGCCATGTCCACCGACCCCGGGTCCAGCAGCCACTGGTACTGCAACCCGTCCAGCATCGCCACCACCAGCGGCGCCGCCCGCTCCGGTGTCAGTCCGCCCGGCAGCCGCTCGCCGTACTCGGCGCGCAGCACCTCCGCCATCGACTCCCGGACCCGCCCGTACCGTTCGGTGAAGAAGCCGCGCGCCGGGTGCCCCTCCGTGACGCTCTCGCCGAGCAGCGCGGAGAAGGTCTGGATGACGCCGGGCCGCATCGCGTTGTACTCGACGAGCGAGGCCAGCAGGTCGAGGCGGAGCCGCCCGGCCGGCAGCGCGTCCCAGCGGTCCCGTTCCTCCAGGACCGCGACCAGCAGCGCCTCCTTGGTGGGGAAGTGGTGCATCAGCCCTTGCTGGGTGAGCCCGACCCGCTCGGCGACGGCGGCCAGGCTCGCGCCCCGGTACCCCCGTTCCGCGATCACCTCCAGGGCGGCCCGCACGATCTCCGCGCGCCGTTCGGTTCCCCGGCCCCTGGCCCTGCTGGTCATGGCGTCACCGTACGACATGCGGACAATCTGAAAGTAACGTACGAATAACGGAACCTACCGATCACCAGGGAGCGGGGGCAGGATGAAAGGCATCCGGAACGGCTCGGCGAGGAGGCACGCGGTGACGGAGACAGCGGCGACCGGTACAGAGGCGCACGGCGAGGCACGGGCGGAGGCGGAGACCGAGGCGGCCGTCGAGGCGGCCCTCGGCGGGCTCGACCTGGACGCCAAGGCGCGGCTGCTGGGCGGCCGGGACATGTGGACGCTGCCCGCGCTGCCGGAGATCGGCCTGGACTCCCTGGTGATGTCCGACGGCCCGATCGGTGTCCGCGGCACCCGCTGGACCGCCGCCGACCCCTCCGTCGCCCTGCCCTCGCCGACCGCGCTGGCCGCCGCCTGGGACCCGGAGCTGGCCCGCCGCGCCGGGGTGCTGCTCGCCCAGGAGGCCCGCCGCAAGGGCGTCCACGTCCTCCTCGCCCCCACGGTCAACCTGCACCGCTCCCCGCTCGGCGGACGCCACTTCGAGGCGTACAGCGAGGACCCGTACCTCACCGGGCGGATCGGCGCGGGCTATGTGACCGGCGTCCAGTCCGGCGGCGTCGCCACCACGGTGAAGCACTTCGCCGCCAACGACGCCGAGACCGACCGCTTCACCGTGAACAACGTCGTCTCCGACCGCGTCCTGCGCGAGCTGTACCTCGCCCCCTTCGAGGCGATCGTCGCCGAGGCCCGCCCCTGGGGCATCATGACCGCCTACAACACGGTCAACGGCGTGCGGATGACCGAGCACCACCACCTGGTCAACGAGATCGCGCGCGGCGAGTGGGGCTTCGACGGCTTCAACGTCTCCGACTGGACCGCCGCCCGCTCCACCACCGGCGCCATCGAGGGCGGCCTCGACGCGGCCATGCCCGGCCCGCGCTCCGTGTACGGGGAGGCCCTGGCCCGCGCCGTGCGCGACGGCCGGGTCGCGGAGGCCACGGTCGACGCGGCCGTACGCAACGTCCTGCGGCTCGCCGCCCGGGTCGGCGCCCTCCGGGGCGCCCCGCCGGCCGTCCCCTGCCTCCCGGCCCCCGTGGACGGCGCCGCCCTGGCCCGCGAGATCGCCCGCCGCTCCTTCGTCCTGGTCCGCAACGAGAACGGGGCGCTCCCGCTCAAGGCCGGCACCGTCGCCCTCACCGGCGCCGCCGCCCGCGACGCCCGGGTCCTCGGCGGCGGCTCCGCCACCGTCTTCCCCGACCACGTCGTCTCCCCGCTCGACGGCCTCACCGCCGCCCTCCCCGAGGGCACCCTCACCTACACCGTCGGCGCCGACCCGAACACCGAACTCGCCGTCGCCGGCCGGGGCTTCACCCTGCGCGCCGTCTGCCGCGACGCGGACGGGCGGACCCTCGGCACCGCCGACGCCCCCAGCGGCCACGTCCAGTGGATGGGCGACGACCTCCCCGACGGCGTCACCCACGACACCCTGCACACCGTCGACCTCACCGGCACCTTCACCCCGCGCGAGAGCGGCACCCACACCTTCGGCATCAAGGGCCTCGGCGCCTTCACCCTCACCGTCGACGGCACCACGTACTTCGACGACGTGCAGCGCCCCGTCAAGGACGACCCGTTCCTGTCCTTCTTCGGAGCCCCCGAACCCCGCGCCGAGGTCGAGCTGACCGCCGGCCGGCCGGTCGAGGTGAGCCTGCGCCACACCGTCGCCCTCCCCGACGACATGCCGCTGAAGGTCGTCACCTTCGCCCTCTGCCACGCCGAACCCGTCCGCGACCCCGACGAACTGATCGCCGAGGCCGCCCGCGCCGCCGGTGCCGCCGACACCGCCGTGGTCGTCGTCGCCACCACCGAACGCGTCGAGTCCGAGGGCTTCGACCGCACCGACCTGCGCCTGCCCGGCCGCCAGGACGACCTGGTCCGCGCCGTCGCCGCCGCCAACCCGAACACCGTCGTGGTCGTCAACGCCGGCTCCCCGGTCGAACTGCCCTGGCGCGACGAGGTCGCCGCCGTGCTGCTGACCTGGTTCCCCGGCCAGGAGGGCGGCGCCGCCCTCGCCGACGTCCTGACCGGCGCCCACGAGCCCGGCGGCCGGCTCCCCACCACCTGGGGCGCCCTCGCCGACGCCCCCGTCACCCAGGTCGTCCCCGAGGACGGCGAACTGCACTACACCGAGGGCGTCTTCATCGGCTACCGCGCCTGGGAGCGCGCGGGCCGCACCCCCGCCTACCCCTTCGGGCACGGCCTCGGCTACACCGACTGGACCTACGAGTCCCTCCAGGTCACCGGTACGACCGTCAAGGTCCGCCTGCGCAACACCGGCGACCGGCACGGCCGCGAGGTCGTCCAGCTCTACCTCGCCCCCGCCGCCCCCGACCCGGCCCGCCCCGCCCGCTGGCTCGCCGGGTTCGCCGGCGTCGAGGCCGCCCCCGGCGAGCGCGCCGAGGTCACCGTCACCCTCCCGCGCCGCGCCTTCGAGGTCTGGGACGAGGCGGCGGGCGCCTGGTCGTTTGTGAAGGGTTCGTACGAACTCCAGGCCGGCCGCTCGATCACCGACCGCCGCATCACCGCGCCGATTACCGTCTGAGACCAGCCCCGGCCCGGACCTGACGACCGGGCCGGGGCTCACCTGCGCCCACCGGATCACGAGAGAACCCGCGGAGCACCGCACGAAGGGGCCCGCGGATCACCGCACGGAGAACCCGTACACCGTCTCCGAGCGGTACACCTGCCCCGGCTGGAGCACGGTGCTCGGGAAGGCGGGCCGGTTCGGCGAGTCGGGGAAGTGCTGGGTCTCCAGCGCGATCCCGTCCCCGGGCGCGAACGGCTCCTCCAGGTGGTCGGCGGTGTAGAGCTGGAGTCCGGGCTCGGTGGTCGCC
Organism: Streptomyces daghestanicus; assembly: GCF_020521275.1. Classification (NCBI taxonomy): domain Bacteria; kingdom Bacillati; phylum Actinomycetota; class Actinomycetes; order Kitasatosporales; family Streptomycetaceae; genus Streptomyces; species Streptomyces daghestanicus. The sequence continues at coordinate 905,540 of NZ_BNDX01000016.1, forward strand.
ACGGTCAGCACCCGCCCGGACGCCGGGTCGTACAGCTCCGCGACCTCCTCGGCCGCCGCCGTGACCCCCTTGTCCAGCACGAAGTTGTGGTCGTACCCGGACCCGGTCTTGCGTGCCGTGCGGAAGTCGAAGCGGGTCCCCGTCACGTCCGCCGGCTCGCCCGTCGGGATCAGGTCGTCGTCCACCGGGGTGATCCGCGACGCGGCGATCCGCAGCTCGTGGCCGCCCGCGTGCCCGGCGCCCCGCCCGCCGAGGTGGAAGTAGCTGTGGTTGGTCAGGTTCACCACCGTCGGCGCGTCGGTGACCGCCTCGTACGCGATCCGCAGCGCGCCGGACGCGTCCAGCGTGTACGTCGCCGTCACCTCCAGGCGGCCCGGGAAGCCCTCCTCGCCGTGCGGGCTGACCCGGCGCAGCCGCACCCCGTGCTCCACCGGCGCCGCGTCCCACACGTACTTGTCGAAGCCGCGCTCACCGCCGTGCAGCGCGTTCGGCCAGTTGTTGCGGGCCAGCGTGTACGTCTCGCCGTCCAGCGTGAACCGCCCGCCCGCGATCCGGTTGGCGTACCGCCCGACCAGGGCGCCGAAGTACGGCCCGGGGTGCGTCAGGTACCCGTCCAGGTCCGCGAACCCCAGCACCACGTCGGCGCTCCGCCCGTCCCGGTCGGGGACCTCGACGGACTGCACGATCCCGCCGTACGACAGGACCCGTACCCGCGTGCCGGCCCGCTCCAGGGTCCAGCGGCGGACCGGGGTGCTGTCGGAAAGTGTTCCGAAGAGTTCGTTCATGTGCGGAACTCTAGGACACGTACGCAGGTCAGGGTGTCTTCTCGGTCACCGCCCGGTAGGCGATCGCCGCGAGCCGCGCCTGCCCGTCCACGCTCGGGTGGAACCAGTCCCAGTGGCTCAGCTGCCCGGTCCCGAACCGGTACGCGTACACCGCCCCGCCGTCGGTGCGGCACCTGCGGTCCTCGGCGCAGACGTCCGCCAGCACCTCGTTGTAGTCCCGCACCCGCTGCTCGACGGTGGCGCGGCGCTCGGTGGCCGCCTCGTCCAGCGCGTCCGCGTCCCCCAGCATGGTGGGGCAGATGCCCAGCTTCCACACCTGCTTGCCCAGCGCGCTGGTCCGCCCCTGCGACCAGAGCCGCTTCAGGTCCGGGATGCTCGACACGTACACCTGCGCCCGGGGCGCCGTCGCCCGCAGCGTGCGCAGCGCCGCCTCGAACCGCTCCCGGAACTCCGCCACCGGCGTCATCGCGGCCGTGCTCGACCGGCAGGCGTCGTTGGCGCCCACCATCACCGTCACCAGCTCGGGGCGGTGCCCCGCCGCGCGGGCCATCTGCGCGGGCAGGTCCGCCATCCGCGCCCCGGTCACCGCGTGGTTCCAGCTCCGCCCGGCCGCCGCCTTCCGCCCCAGCAGCCGTACGGCGAGGCTGTCGACCTCCGCGCTGTCGCCGGTCGCCCACGAGACCTCCGGGCAGTCCGACAGCACCGTACAGGCGTCGAAACCGCGGGTGATGGAGTCGCCGACCGCCGCCACCGACGCGGGACTGGTGTCCCACAGCGGCGTCCGCGTCGGGGACGGTGACGCCTTGGACTCCGCCGGACCGCCGCCCCCGCACGCGCCCGCCCCGAGGGCGGTCACGGCGGCCAGGGCGACGGACGCGGCCCACGGCCGGCGCCGCCCCCGGCTCGTCCGCTGTCCCATCCCGCGTCCCCTTCTCCCGGCTGCTCCCGGACCGTCCCTACGCTTCCCAACCCATGACACCGCGCCAGGGTTCCCGGCGCGCCGCGAAGCAACGTCCCGGACCCGTACAAGCGTCCTGCCGGGTGAATGGTGAGGGTTTCCCGCTGCCGGGACCGACGGTACGTCACACTCCGCACGCCCCCGCACGGTAGCCTCGCCCTCAACACGGCCCACCGGGCCGCTGCCGTTCCGCCCCGCCCGAGATGTCCCGCTCTGCCCGGAGGTTCCGGTGACGACACGTGGAGTTCTGTACGTGCACTCCGCTCCGCGCGCGCTCTGCCCCCACGTCGAGTGGGCCGTCGCGGGCGTACTCGGCACGCGCGTCAGCCTGGACTGGATCCGCCAGCCCGCCGCGCCCGGCACCTGGCGCTCGGAGTTCTCCTGGCAGGGCCAGCCCGGCATCGCCTCCCAGCTCGCCTCCGCCCTGCGCGGCTGGCAGCTGCTGCGCTTCGAGGTCACGGCCGAGCCCGGCGCCTCCCACGAGGGCGAGCGCTACAGCTGCACCCCCGACCTCGGCATCTTCCACGCGGTCACCGGCATCCACGGCGACATCCTCATCCCCGAGGACCGCCTGCGCGCCGCCCTGACCCGCTCCCAGCGCGGCGAGACCGACCTCGAATCCGATCTGGCCCACCTCCTCGGCAAGCCCTGGGACGACGAACTCGAACCCTTCCGCTACGCCGGCGAGGGCGCCCCCGTGAGATGGCTCCACCAGGTCGTCTGACCCGCTGGGCGTGCCCTGGGGGCGCGCGGCTGTCCCGCTGTGCGGCTCCGCCGCGCACGGACGCGGCCAGCCCCACTGGACCCGCACCCGAGAACGGCGAACGGCCCGCCCCCACCCGGGGGACGGGCCGTCGAAGCGAACGGCGTCACACGGTCCGGAACGCCAGCACCACGTTGTGCCCACCGAACCCGAACGAGTCGTTCAGCGCGGCGATCCGCCCGTCCACGGGCAGCTTCCGCGCCTCCCCGGTCACGATGTCCGCGTTGGCCGCGGCCTCCGGGTCCAGCTCGGTCACGTTGATCGTCGGCGGAGCCACCCGGTGGTACAGCGCCAGCACGGTCGCGACGGTCTCGACACCACCGGCGCCACCCAGCAGATGCCCCGTCATCGACTTCGTCGCGGACACCGCCATGTGGTCCGCGTCGTCCCCGAACACCTTCCGCAGCGCCTTCAGCTCCGCGATGTCCCCGGCCGGCGTCGACGTCGCGTGCGCGTTGACGTGCACGATCTCCGCCGGGTCCAGGTCGGTGCGCTCCAGCAGGTGCTGGAGGGCGGCGGAGATGCCCCGCCCCTCCGGCTCCGGCTGCACGATGTCGTGGCTGTCGGCGGAGATGCCCTGCCCGACCGCCTCCGCGTAGACGCGGGCGCCGCGCGCGGCGGCGTGCTCGGCGGACTCCAGGACGATGACGCCCGCGCCCTCACCGAGCACGAAGCCGTCGCGGCCCGTGTCGAAGGGGCGGGACGCGCCCTGCGGGTCGTCGTTGTTCTTGGACATCGCCATCATGTTGCCGAACGCGGCGATGGGCAGCGGGTGGATCGCCGCCTCCGTGCCGCCCGCGACGACGACGTCCGCCCGGCCGGTGCGGATCATCTCGATGGCGTAGCCGATCGCCTCCGCGCCGGACGCGCAGGCGGAGACCGGGGTGTGGACGCCCGCGCGGGCGCCGACGGCGAGGCCGACGTTGGCGGACGGGCCGTTCGGCATGAGCATGGGCACGGTGTGCGGGGAGACCCGGCGGACGCCCTTCTCCTTCAGCACGTCGTACTGGTCGAGGAGCGTGGTCACGCCGCCGATGCCGGAGGCGATGACCGTGCCGAGCCGGTCGGGGTCGACGGGCGCGCCCTCGCCGGCCTTGGCCTCGAAACCGGCGTCCTTCCACGCTTCCTGGGCCGCGATCAGCGCGAACTGCGCCGAGCGGTCCAGACGGCGGGCCTGGGGCCGGGGGATGACCTCGGTCGGTTCCACGGCCGCGGGGGCCGCGATGCGGACCGCCTGGTCGGCGGCCCACTCCTGCGTGAGGGGCTTGGCACCGGACTTGCCGGCGACGAGGCCCTCCCAGGTAGAGGCCGCGTCGCCACCCAGCGGTGTGGTTGCGCCGATACCGGTGACGACCACGGTGCGATTGGTCGAGCTCACGGGAATTCTTTCTCCAAGTACGAAGGAATCGAACGGCGCCACCGCCGGGTGGCGGGGCAGTCACCCCAGAGCGGTGATCGGCGGATCAGCTCTGGTGCTTGAGGATGTACTCGGTCGCGTCGCCGACGGTCTTGAGGTTCTTGACGTCGTCGTCGGGGATCTTCACGTCGAAGCGCTCCTCGGCGGCGACGACGACCTCGACCATGGACAGCGAGTCGACGTCCAGGTCGTCGGTGAAGGACTTGTCCGTCTGGACGTCCTCAACCGGAATGCCGGCGATCTCGTTCACGATCTCCGCGAGACCGGCGACGATCTCTTCCTGAGTGGCGGCCATGATGGCGCTCCTTCGTTGTGTTCCGTATGGGGTGTGGCGGGTGACCCGTCCCGGACCGCATGATCCGGCACGGAGTGCCTAAGGGAGGGTAACGACCGTCGCGGCGTAGACGAGACCCGCCCCGAAGCCGATGACGAGCGCGGTGTCGCCGCTCTTCGCCTCGCCGGTCGCCAGGAGCCGCTCCATCGCGAGCGGGATCGAGGCGGCCGAGGTGTTGCCGGTGGTGCGGATGTCACGGGCGACCGTGACGTGCTCCGGCAGCTTCAGCGTCTTCACCATCGAGTCGATGATCCGCACGTTGGCCTGGTGCGGGATGAAGACGTCGAGATCGTCCGAGGTGATCCCGGCCGCGTCCAGCGCCTGCTGGGCGACCTTCGCCATCTCGAACACGGCCCAGCGGAACACCGCCTGGCCCTCCTGCGTGATCGCAGGAAACTTCGTGTGGCCCTCGGCGGCGAACCGGTCCCAGGACACGGTCTGCTTGATCGTCTCGGACTTGTCGCCCTCCGAGCCCCAGACGGTCGGGCCGATCGCCGGCTCCTTGGAGGGACCGACGACGACCGCGCCCGCGCCGTCGCCGAAGAGGAACGCGGTGGCCCGGTCCTCCAGGTCGGTGAGGTCGCTGAGCCGCTCCACGCCGATCACGAGTACGTACTCCGCCGAGCCCTCGACGATCATGCCCTTGGCCAGGGTCAGACCGTAGCCGAAGCCCGCGCAGCCCGCCGAGATGTCGAAGGCGGCGGCCTTGTCCGTGCCGAGCTGGTCGGCGATGGCGGTGGCGATGGCCGGGGTCTGGGCGAAGTGCGACACGGTCGACACCACGACGGCGCCGATCTGCTGGGCGTCGATGCCCGCGTCCGCGATGGCCTTGCCGGACGCCTCCACCGACATCGCGGCGACGGTCTCCTCCGGCGAGGCCCAGTGCCGGGTCTCGATGCCGGAGCGGGAGCGGATCCACTCGTCGGAGGAGTCGATCTTCTCCAGGATCACCTCGTTGGGCACCACCCGGGTCGGGCGGTAGCCGCCGACACCGAGGATGCGCGCGTACGGGGCTCCCTTGCTCGGCTTGATCTTCGACATGCTCTCGGGCTCCTTCTCACGCACCGTGTTCCGCGATGAGTTCGCGGGCGGCGTCGAGGTCGGCGGGGGACTTGAGGGCCAGCGTCTTCACGCCGGGCAGCGCGCGCTTGGCCAGCCCGGTGAGCGTGCCGCCGGGGCAGACCTCGATCAGGGCGGTGACGCCCAGCTCCTTGAAGGTCTCCATGCACAGGTCCCAGCGGACCGGGTTGGCGACCTGGCCGACCAGCCGGTCGAGCACCTCGGCGCCCGACACGACGGCCTGCCCGTCCTTGTTGGAGACGTAGGTGAGCCTCGGGTCGGCGGGGGAGAGCTTCTTGGCGGCCTCGGCGAGCGTGTCGACGGCGGGGGCCATGTGGTGCGTGTGGAAGGCGCCGGCGACCTTCAGCGGGACGACCTTGCGGACGCCCTCCGGCTTGTCCTCGGCGAGCGCGGCGAGCTGCGCCATGGTGCCGGCGGCGACGATCTGCCCGGCGCCGTTGACGTTGGCCGGGGTCAGGCCGAGCTTCTCCAGGTGCGCGACGCTCACCTCGGGGTCGCCGCCGAGCAGCGCCGACATCCCGGTCTCGGTGACGGCGGCGGCCTCGGCCATCGCCAGGCCCCGCTTCCGTACGAGGGTCAGCGCGGCGGTGTCGTCCAGGACGCCCGCGAAGGCGGCGGCGGTGATCTCGCCGACGCTGTGCCCGGCGACCGCGCCCGGCGTCACCTCGGTGCCGAGGGCCGCGGCGGACAGCAGTCCGGCGGCGACCAGCAGCGGCTGGGCGACGGCCGTGTCACGGATCGCGTCGGCGTCGGCCTCGGTGCCGTAGTGGGCGAGGTCGAGGCCGATGGTGTCCGACCACGCGGCGACGCGGTCGGCGGCGCCGGGGAGCTGGAGCCAGTCAGTCAGGAAGCCGGGCGTCTGAGCGCCCTGGCCGGGAGCGACGAGTACGAGCACTCTCACACTCTCTCTTGGGGACGGGCGTGGCCGCCCGTGAGGACAGGGACGAAGAACGTAGGGGGGATTTGTAGGGCTCCTACAAAAGACTAGGCTTGTGGATCTCCATCGGCCAGACGTCCCAGGATCAGCGCGATGCGCAGCGTGAAGGCGGATCGTACATCCGAGGGAGACCAGCCGGTGACATCAGTCACACGTCGGAGCCGGTAGCGCACGGTGTTGGGGTGGACGAAGAGCATCCGGGCGGCTCCTTCGAGACTGCTCGCCTGTTCGAGATAGACGCTGAGTGTCTCCAGGAGCGCCGCGCCGGCCTCTTCGAGCGGTCTGTAGATCTCCTCCACCAACTGGGTCCGGGCAGAGGGGTCACCGGCCATCGCGCGTTCCGGAAGCAGATCGTCCGCGAGGACCGGGCGGGGGGCGTCCGGCCAGGCGGCGCCCGCTTTCAGTCCGGCGGCGGCGGCCTGCGCGGAGCGGGTCGCCGCGAGCAGGTCGGGCACGACGGGACCGGCGACGACGGGTCCCTGCGCGAACGGCCCGATCAGCGACCGGGCGACCGCCAGCGGGTTGTCGCTGCCGCCCGCGATCACCACGAGCCGGGCGCCGAGGACCCCGGTCAGCACCTGGAGCTTGGCGTGCCGGGCGGCCCGCCGGATCGCGTCCACGGTCAGCTCCGAGTCGCCGTCCGGCGCGGTCCCGAGCACCACGCACACGTGCTCCGGGGAGTTCCAGCCCAGCGCGGCGGCCCGCGAGACGGCGCCCTCGTCGGCCTCCCCGCTGAGGACGGCGTTCACCACCAGCGACTCCAGGCGGGCGTCCCAGGCGCCGCGCGCCTCGGCGGCCTGCGCGTAGACCTGGGCGGTGGCGAAGGCGATCTCGCGGGCGTAGACCAGCAGCGCCTCCCGCAGCACCGACTCGTCGCCGGGCGCGGCCACCTCGTCGATCGCGGACTCCATGACCTCGATCGTGGTCCGCACCATCTCCACGGTCTGCCGCAGTGTGATCGCCCGGGTCAGTTCGCGCGGGGCGGTCCCGAAGACGTCGGTGGAGATCGCCTGCGGGGTGTCCGGCCGCCGGAACCACTCGGTGAACGCGGCGATGCCCGCCTGGGCCACCAGGCCGATCCAGGACCGGTTCTCCGGCGGCATGGCCCGGTACCACGGCAGTGTCTCGTCCATCCGCGTGATCGCCTGCGCGGCGAGCGATCCGGACGACTGCTCCAGCCGCTTCAGGGTCGCGGCGTGCGGGTGGGCGGGACGTGCGGCGGAGGCGGGGGGCCTGCTGGCTTCGGGTTCGGGCACGGGACAAGACTGCCTTATCGGGAGGGAGGCCCGTGCCGCTGGGTCTACGGTGGACGGCGTGATGGACGTACGCCGCGCCGACGCGCGCTACCCGGGAGGCGACCCGGCGGCCGGGATCGAGTCGTGGCACGCCTTCTCCTTCGGCCCGCACTACGACCCGGACAACCTGCGCTTCGGCGCGCTGATCGCCTGCAACGAGGAGCGGCTCGCGCCCGGCGCCGGTTTCGGTGAACACCCGCACCGCCACACGGAGATCGTGACGTGGGTGGCCGAGGGCGAGCTGACCCACCGTGACAGCACGGGGCGCGAGACGCGGGTGCGCGCGGGGGACGTGCAGCGGCTCAGCGCGGCGGCCGGCGTGCGGCACGTCGAGCGCAACGACGGCCCCGTGCCGCTGGTCTTCGTCCAGATGTGGCTGGCCCCCCTCGACCCCGGCGGCGAACCGTCCTACGAGATCGTCCGGGGCATCGCCGACTCCACGCCGTACGCCCTTCCCGAAGCCGGCGCGCTGCTGCACGTACGGCGGCCGGCGGCGGGGGAGCGGACGGCGCTGCCGGACGGGGCGTACGTGTACGTCCACGTCGTACGCGGCACGGTACGGCTCGCCGGGACGGAACTGCGCCCCGGCGACGCGGCGCGCGTCACCGGGGCGGAGGGTCTGGAGGCGGAGGGCGTGACGGAAGCGGAAATCTTGATGTGGGAGATGACTACCGCAGACCGTCGATGAACGCCCGCCAGGCCCCGGCCCCTACGGTGACGACGGGACCGGAGGGGTTCTTGCTGTCGCGCACGGGAACGAAACCGGTGGGGCAGTTGTCGGAAACCTCGACGCATTCGCCGCCGGTGCTGCCGCTGAACGAAGACGCACGCCACGTGGCGCCGCCGCCCACAGTGCATTCGACGCAGTCGCCGCCATTCGGTCCGCTGTAGCTGGACTTACGCCACTGTGTCGCGCTGGCTTCGGTCTTCATAGCGTTCCTCCATCACACGGGCGATCAGCGCCGCCGAATCGCTCACGGACAGGGCGGCTGCCTGCAAGTGAGCGTAGTGGAGGCTGGCTTCCCTGATGGTCTCCGGGTCAGCCGTCATGTGACCGGACATCATGTCCTCGGTGTAGAAGATGTCCGGGTGATCAGGGAAGCGCAGGACGTTGAACGCCCCCGCGAGCCAGGGGTGTTCGCCGGCGGAGTACGGCAGCACCTGGATGCGCATCCAGCGGTTCCGGTTGAATTCCAACAACCGCTCCAGTTGCCGCCGCATCACTCCCGCACCGCCGATCGGACGGTGCAGCACCGCCTCGTCCAGGACGATCCAGACCAGCGGCGGCTGCAACCGCTCCAGAATGCGCTGGCGTTCCATCCGGGCGGCTACCAGGCCCTCCAAGTCGTCCGGCGAGCCCGTCGCCAGCACCGCCCGCGCGTACTCCTCCGTCTGCAACAGCCCGTACACCAGCTGCGCCTGGTACGTGGAGATGTACGCCGCCTTGGACTCCATCTCCGCGTACGGCTGGAACCAGGTCGGCAGCTGGCTGCGCAGGACCAGGCCGACCAGGCGGGAGAACAGGCCGTCCGAGCCGAGCGCCGCGTCCACCCGCTCGGAGGATCAGCCCTGCTTCTTCCGCTCCCGGCGCTCCTTGACCTCCAGGCGGCGCTTCTCCTCCGCCTCCCAGAGGGCCTTCAGTTCGAGATCGCGTTCGTCGAGGACGAGGGGCTCGTCCTCCTCCTGCCAGAGCCCCTGCTCCTTCAGCCGGCGGGTGTGGACCTCGATCGGCGGCTCGGGGTCGTAGTCGCTGGGGCGGGGCCCCTCCGGGCCGTCCGGGCCGATCCGCACCAGCCGTTCGACGCGGGTCACGCGGTACCTGATGCCGTCGACGGTGAGGCTGTTGCTCCGCTTCTCGTCGAGCCGGTCGGCCGCGCGCGCGTACTCCGCCTTCTTCTCCTCCGACAGCCGCAGCGTGAACGGCGCCATCACCCGCAGCCAGCCCGCGAGGGCGTCGCGCGCGCCCTGCGGGGTGGAGTGCGAGGCGCCGGGGTTGTGCGACTTCCACTCGCCGTCCTCGCGCTCGGCGACCATGAAGACCGCCGGCAGCAGCACCCCGCCCGGGTACTCCTCGGCGGCCCTGCGCGCGTCCGCCCGTACGTCGTCCGGCGCGCCGGGGCCGGGGCCGACGAGCTGCACGAGGTCCAGTTTCAGCAGGCTGTCGGAGAGCCCGGCGGTGGTGTACGGGTCGACCACGAAACCCTTGGTGCGGCGCGGCACCCGGTAGCCCTCGCCGACCTCCGCCGGGTCGGGGTCGGAGGGCCGGGGCGGCTCCGGGCCCCCGTTGCCCATCCGGATGAACCTGGAGGCCCGGACGATCCGGAACCGCTCGCCGCGGACCGTCAGTTCGTTCACCACTTCGCGGTCCATGCGGTGGGCCGCCGCCATCCACGTCTTCTGGGCCTTCGTGTCGCCGGCCTCCCCGGCCTCCTTGGCCCGCATCCGGAAGTGCGAGCCCAGGGAGTCCCGGGACGCCTGCGGGGTGTCGTTGCCGTACTCGGACAGCTCCCACCCCCCGGTGTCGAGTGCCCGCGCGTGGAAGAACTCCCCGAGGCCCACCCCCATCAGACCCGGATAGCGCTCCCGCGCCTCCCACGCCTCCTGCTCGGCGAACGCCGCGATCGGCCCGTCCTGCGGGGCGACGCGGAAGGTCAGGTAGCCGGGCACTCTGTCTTCGTAACCGCTCATGCACACAATGTGCTGGAACCGGGGGCGGTTTCGCCGGGGAACGGGAGAATCAGGCGGTTTCGGCGAGCACCGCGTCGGTGAACGGCGGCCACGCCTCGACCGCCCACGGCCCGAACGCCCGGTCGGCCAGGGCGGCGCAGGCCAGCCCCGCGTCCGGGTCGATCCACAGGAACGTGCCGGACTGCCCGAAGTGCCCGAAGGTGCGCGGCGAGGACGAGGAGCCCGTCCAGTGCGGGGACTTGGCGGCGCGGATCTCGAAGCCGAGGCCCCAGTCGTTGGGATTCTGGTGGCCGTAGCCGGGGAGGACGCCCTTGACGCCCGGGTACTGCACGGTCATCGCCTCCGCGACCGTGCGCGGGTCGAGCAGGCGCGGCGCCTGCACCTCGGCGGCGAAGCGCAGCAGGTCGTCGACGGTGGAGACACCGTCCTTCGCGGGGGAGCCGGCCAGCGTGGTCGACGCCATGCCGAGCGGGGCGAGGACCGCCTGGCGGGCGTACTCCGCGAAGGGGATGTCGGTGGCCTCGGCGATGTGGTCGCCGAGCTGCTCGAAACCGGCGTTGGAGTACAGCCGCCGCTCACCGGGCGCGGCGGTGACACGGTGCTCGTCGAAGGCCAGCCCGGAGGTGTGGGCGAGCAGGTGCCGCACCGTCGACCCGGGCGGCCCCGCGGGCTCGTCCAGGTCGATCGCGCCCTCCTCGTACGCGACGAGGGCCGCGTAGGCGGCGAGCGGCTTGGTGACCGAGGCCAGCGGGAAGGGCCGCCCGGCCGGGCCGTGGGTGCCGAGGACGGTGCCGTCCGCCCGTACGACACCCGCCGCGGCGGTGGGGACGGGCCACTTCTCGATCGACGCGAGGCTGTTCAGGGACATGCGCCGAGCCTAGGGCCTGTCGTTCGGATCAGGTCGCGGGGAGTCGGCTGTGCCTTCCTCGCGCCGGTGAGCGGGGCCTGGTGCGTGCGGATGCGAGGCGGAGGAGGGAGTCGACGCGGAGCGTCGGCGAGTGACGACAACGCGGCAGGTGCGCGTGCCAGGCCACGCGTCCGCGGCGTGATCCGAACGACAGGCCCCAGGCGCCGCTACAGGTACAGCCGCATCGAGGGGTCGGTGTCCCGGGTGAAGCCGAGGGAGGCGTACAGCGGCTCGGCCTCGGCGGTCGAGGTCAGCATGACGTGCCCGGCGCCCCGCTCCCGGAACCACTCCAGCAGCTCCGCCACGCACGCCCGCGCGTAGCCCCGGCGCCGGGCGTCCTGGTCGGTGGCGACGCTGAAGACGTAGCCGATCAGGCCGCGCGGGTTGCCGGCCCGGCCGATGCGGTACTCCAGCGTCCCCGCCACCAGCGCGGCCAGCGCCCCCGGCCGGTCCGGGTGGTCCACGACGAACGCGGCGAAGTCGCCGTCCGGTTCGGCCAGCCGCGCCCGCAGCTCCGGCAGCGACCCGGCGTGCCAGCCGGTGTCACCCGGCGCCGCCGCCATCGCGTCGATCATCACCTGCCGCAGGCGCAGCACTTCCCCGGCGTCCCCGGGCACGGCCCGGCGTACGAGACTCATGGACGGGACGGTAATGATCCATCCCGTGCCGTGTCCGTCGGTTTTCGGCCGGGCGGCTTGCCTGGAGCGCACTCCAAGGTCTTAGCGTGGGCGCATGACGGTGATGCACACCCCGGCCGCGACCGCCCGGCCGACCCCCACCCGCACCGGCACCTGCGCCCCGGAACCCCCGCGCCATCCCCGCCCCGACGGCCAGGACCACTACACCATCAGCGAGGTCGTCGCCTTCACCGGCCTGAGCGCGCACACCCTGCGCTGGTACGAGCGGATCGGCCTGATGTCGCACATCGACCGCTCGCACACCGGGCAGCGCCGCTACCGCAACCGCGACCTGGACTGGCTGGACTTCGTCGGCAAGCTCCGCCTGACCGGCATGCCGGTCGCCGACATGGTCCGCTACGCCGAGCTGGTCCGCGCGGGCGACGAAACCCGCGCCGCCCGGCGCGCGCTGCTGGAGTCGACCCGCGGCGACGTCCTGACCCGGATCGCGGAACTCCAGGACGCCCTCGCCGTGCTCGACGTGAAGATCGGCCTGTACGCGGAGGGCACCGAGAGTTAGAGCTGGGCCAGCAGTTCCGCCTTCTTCACGGAGAACTCCTCGTCCGTGACCAGCCCCGCCTGGTGCAGCTCCCCGAGGTGCCGGATGCGTTCGGCGATGTCGGCGGGATCGCGGTGGGCCGCCGCCGTGACCGCCGGTACCGCCGCCGGTCCGGCCCGGCGCACCGCCGCCAGCACCGCCGCGGCGAACGGCAGCGACTCGTGCACCGCCCCGTACCCCAGCCCGAAGACCACGGACGCCGGGTCCTGGTCGACCTCGGCGGGCGCGGGCTCGCCGTCGCGGCGGTGCAGGCGCAGATGGCCCTCGAAGACCTCGGGCGAGCGCCACTCCACCCCGCTGAGACCGGCGACCGGGAAGGTCTGGTCGCCCGCCTTCCACTTCGCCGTCGACGCCCCCGTCCAGAACCAGCGGAACGACACCGCGCCGCCGTCGAAGGACGCCTTCGCGTCGTACGCCTTGAACTGGAGCGGCGCCTCGGGCACCGGGACCAGGTGGGTGCCGGCGGGACCGGGGTCGTCCTTCGGCAGCCGGGCGCGCAGCTCGTCGGCGTAGTACTCGGCGAGCACCTCCCGCTCGGCGGGCAGCACCAGCCGGTACGGGTCGGCGGACTCCTTGAGCTGGCCCGCCGCCACCTCCATCAGCGGGTCGGCACCGGCCCGCGGTTCCATGCGCAGCACGACCGTGCCGCGCTTGCCGGGCGTCAGGGCGACGCCGGCGACGGCCTCCAGGGGGACGCGGCGTTCCCCCAGCACCTGGAACAGCTTCGGTGTTCGTATCCCCCGTTCGTAGCGGATGAGCACGGAGTCGGACTCGAACTCCCAGGCGGCATGAAATCCGGCCAGTACGTCACCCATGCGGCTCATCGTATGCGGCACGGGTCGTTCCGTCCTATCCCCGCGCGGGCCGCGATTTCCGTCGTCTCTACGCGCGTCCCGCCGTGCCGACCGCGGACAAACCGGCCAGACAGCTTCCGTTTCGGTCGGCGCAGTCCACCGAGCGGTATGCGCCAACGCCGATCCGCGCGAAGTTCGCGAGGCTCTCGGTGCCCGGCACGAAGTAACCGCTGTGCCCGCGCGCGCCGCGCGCCGACAGCACCCGCGCGCCGAACGCGGCGGAGACCGGGTCGGCGCCGTGCCCGAGCCCGCCCCACTCCAGGTTCGGCACGTCCTGGATCCAGTCGTCGGCGTCCCGCATCGCCCACACCCGGGCCGAGCCGGGCAGCCGGGAGGCGCTCTCCACCCGCATGCCGGGACTGCCGGCCACCGCCACGTCGGTCACCCGGCGGGGCAGCGCGCGGGCCGCCAGCCCGCAGACCACCGAGCCGTAGCTGTGGCAGAACAGGGAGACCGGGGTGTCCCCGGGCAGCGCCCGCACCAGCGCGTCCAGCCGGGCCGCGCCGTCCTCGGCGAGTGTCGCCGTGGCCGCGTCCACCCCGAGACCGCTGGGCGCGGTGTAGTCGGCCCAGGCGATCACCGCCGTGCGCGTCGAGGGGAGCGCCGCGCGCTCGGCCCGGTACAGGGCCTTCGCCATGCCCACCGGGGCGGAGTACACCCGCTCGGTGCGCTGGAAGGTGAGCAGGTCGGTGTCCGAGCCGGGGACGACCACGGAGACCCGCTCGGCGCGGTCCAGGCCCCCGAAGACCTCCGCGACCCGGCCGGAACCGGCGGGATCGAAGGCGAGGACGTGCCGCCCGGGGCGCAGCAGCGCGTCGTAGCGGTGCATGCGCGCCGCCGCCTCGCGCTGCCCGGCGGGGGAGAGGCGGCTGTCGTGCAGCCGGCGCCGCTCCTGGCGGCGGGCGGCGCCGAGCGCGATCCGGTTGGCGCGGTAGCGGAGGGCGACGGGGGCGCCGTTCATGTTGCCCACGGCGAGCGGGTAGCGCCGGGCCAGGGCGGCGCGCTGCGCCGCGGTGAGCGAGGCGAAGAAGCGGGCGAGGCGGGCGGGTCCGGCGCCGGGGTCCGGGAGGCGGCGGCCGTCGACGCGGCCGTGCTCCCAGGCGGTGACCGACGCCTGGAGCGCCGTCACCTCCCGCTGGCCCCGCAGAGCGGTCCAGCCGGTGGTCGCGAGCATCACGAACACCACGGCCAGCGCGAGCAGCGCCCGCCAGGCGTTGAGCTGCGGGGAGGGGTCGAGAGAAGTCACTGGGAGGACACACTAGGAGAACGGAACGGTCTCGGGCGCATCAAGTGACACGGATCACGTTTCGATCCCGCCATACGGGGATCAGGGCGTCCGCCACTTCCCCGTCAGCGCCGGTCCGAGCTGGCCCAGATGAAGGTCCGTCAGCTCGCGCAGGGCGGCGAGACCGGCGTCGCCGCCGGCCGTCCAGACCCGCTCGGTCACCCGGATCACCGCGCCGAAGACGGCCACCACCACCCGCGGCCGGGGGTCGGCGTCCACGTCCACGCCCTCCCGCTCGGCGATCACCCGGGCGATCCGCTCCTCCAGCTGCGTGGCCCGGTGCAGATGGGCGGCGAGCAGCGCGGGCGTCGACTCGATCACCTGGTAGAAGCGCAGGTGCACATCGAGCGGGACGAGCTGCTCGATGGCCTCGCCGATCCCGTCCCAGCTGTCCGTCAGCGCCCCGCGCAGCGCGTCCAGCGGCGCCTCGCCGGCCGGGCGGGCGCGCACCGCCTCCACGAACCGCGACTCGGCGAGCCGGGCCACGAAGAAGGCCGCGTCCTGCTTGCCGGCGAAGTAACGGAAGAAGGTGCGCTGCGAGACGTCGACGGCCGCGACGATGTCGTCGACGGTCGTCTCCTCGTAGCCCCGCTCGGTGAACAGGTCCAGGGCGGCCCGCAGCAGGGCGTCCCGGGTGCGCTGCTTCTTCCGTTCGCGCAGCGTTCTCAAATGGGCTCTCCTTCGGCACTCCCCCCAGCTCAGGCTATACGGAGGTGCCCTGTCAGTTACCGACTTGTGAATTGGTTCGTCAATTGTCAGTGGCTGTCACTAAGCTCGAAAGCATGACTAGTCAGACCATCGAGACGACGGGACCGGGGGACCGGGGACCGACGGACGCCGGGCCGGCCAAGGGGCTGCGCGGCCATCCCTGGGCCACGCTCATAACCGTCGCCGTCGGGGTCATGATGGTGGCCCTCGACGGCACCATCGTGGCCATCGCCAACCCGGCCATCGGCAAGGACCTCGGCGCGAGCTGGTCCGAGCTGCAATGGATCACCAACGCGTACTTCCTCGCCCTCGCGGTCACCCTGATCACCGCGGGCAAGCTCGGTGACCGCTTCGGCCACCGGCAGACCTTCCTCATCGGCGTGGCGGGCTTCGCCGTGTCCTCCGGCGCCATCGGGCTCTCCGGCAGCATCGGGGCGGTCGTCGTCTTCCGGGTCTTCCAGGGCCTGTTCGGCGCGCTGCTGATGCCGGCCGCGCTGGGCCTGCTGCGCGCCACCTTCCCGGCCGAGAAGCTCAACATGGCGATCGGCATCTGGGGCATGGTCATCGGCGCCTCCACGGCCGGCGGCCCGATCCTCGGCGGCGTGCTGGTCGAGCACGTCAACTGGCAGTCGGTGTTCTTCATCAACGTGCCGGTCGGGGTCGTGGCCCTGGTGCTCGGCGTGCTGATCCTGCTGGACCACCGCGCGGAGAACGCGCCGCGCTCCTTCGACATCGTCGGCATCGTGCTGCTGTCGGCCTCGATGTTCTGCCTGGTCTGGGCGCTCATCAAGGCGCCCGAGTGGGGCTGGGGCGACGGCAAGACCTGGCTGTTCATCGTGGTGTCGGTGGTGGGCTTCGCCCTCTTCGCCCTCTGGGAGACGAAGGTCAAGGAGCCGCTGATCCCGCTGGCGATGTTCCGCTCGGTGCCGCTGTCGGCGGGTGTCGTGCTGATGGTCCTGATGGCCATCGCCTTCATGGGCGGCCTGTTCTTCGTCACCTTCTACCTCCAGAACGTGCACGGGATGAGCCCGGTCGACGCCGGCCTGCACCTGCTGCCGCTCACCGCGATGATGATCGTCGGTTCCCCGGCGGCCGGCGCGATGATCACCAGGTTCGGGCCGCGCCTGCCGCTGGCCGGCGGCATGGCCCTCACCGCGATCGCGATGTACGGCATGTCGACGCTGGAGACGGACACCGGCAGCCTGGCCATGTCCATCTGGTTCGCCCTGCTGGGGCTCGGCCTCGCCCCCGTCATGGTCGGCGCCACCGAAGTCATCGTCGGCAACGCGCCGTTGGAGCTGTCCGGTGTGGCCGGCGGCCTCCAGCAGGCGGCCATGCAGATCGGCGGCAGCCTCGGTACGGCCGTGCTGGGCGCGGTGATGGCCTCCAAGGTCGACAACGACCTCGCGGGCAACTGGGCCGACGCGGGACTGCCGCAGGCGAGCCCGGCCCAGCTCGACGCCGCCGCGGAGGCGGTGCAGCAGGGCATCGCGCCGGTGCCGCCGGGCACCCCGGCGCCGGTCGCCGAGAAGATCGCGGACGTCGCCCACGACACGTTCATCTCCGGGATGAGCCTGGCCTCGCTCACCGCGGCCGGGGTGGCCGTGGTGGCCGTGTTCGTCGCGTTCCTGACCAAGAAGGGCGAGAACGCGGAGGCGGGCGCGGGCGTCGGCCACATCTGACGCCGGGTCAGACCGCCCCGTCGCACGGGCAGGGGGGATTGACCGGCTCCTCGGGGGTACCCGGCCGTCGAACCCGAAAGAACCCGACAACAAGAAGGCGGGTTCAGGGAGTTGATGATGGCGAGCTACGGCAAGGGAACGCGCGGGTACCCCCGCTCACGTGGCCGGACGTGGTCACGGACCGGGCCGGATCGCGCGACGCTCGGGATCATCGGCGTCGTCTGCGCGGTCGCCGGTTTTTTCACGCTGGGGATCGTCCTCGGTCCCGCGGCGATCGTCTGCGGATGGCTGTCCATGGGCCGGACCTGGGCGGGCGACCGCCCCCTCCCGGCCGTCGTGGCCGTGGCCCTGGGCGCGATCGACACCCTCGTCGCCCTGCTGGCCCTCATCGGCCACGGCACGATGTAGCACCACCTGGCACGATCCGAGAAACGGGCACCCCGGCCGCGAAGACGACCGGGGGCCGTTTTTCGTGCGGGCGCTCGCGCGGGCGTCGGAGTGACCGGGCGCGCGGGTCCGCTCGGGCGTCGGGGCGGCGGAACGCGCCCACGCCGACGGCGGTCCGGCGGGACGCCCGGGCCCGCACGCGCCTGGGTCGGCGGGACGCACGGCCCGCGCCGGCGTCCGGGCGGAGGGGAGCACGGGTTCGCGCCGGCGCAGGCGGGGCCGGCGGGACGCGGGGCCGGTGGGACGCACGGTCCGCGCCGGCGTCGGGGTGGCGAGGAACCACGGTCCTGCCCGGGCGTAGGCCGGCGGGACGCGCACCCCCGCGCAAGCGCCGGGGTGGCGAGGCCCCAGGCCCCGCCACCCTTACGTCACCGGCGTCACCGGCGTCACCGGCGTCACCGGCGTCACCGGCGTCACCGGCGTCACCCGCGCGGCAGCGCTACGCGTCGCCGCCCGCCGTGCCCGGGTCCGCCGCCGTCACGTCCAGGAGCCGGTAGCGGTCCACCGCCTGCTTCAGCGCCGACCGGTCGACCTTGCCCTCCCGGGCCAGCTCGCTCAGCACCGCCACCACCACCGACTCCGCGTCGATGTGGAAGAAGCGCCGGGCTGCCCCCCGGGTGTCCGCGAAGCCGAACCCGTCCGCGCCCAGCGACTGCCAGGTCCCCGGCACCCACCGCGCGATCTGGTCCGGCACCGACCGCATCCAGTCGGACACCGCCACGAACGGCCCCTGCGCTCCCGACAGCTTCCGCGTCACGTACGGCACCCGCTGCTCCTCCTCCGGGTGCAGCAGATTGTGCTCCTCGCACTCCACCGCCTCGCGCCGCAGCTCGTTCCAGGAGGTCGCCGACCAGACGTCCGCCCGGACGTCCCACTCCTCGGCGAGGATGCGCTGCGCCTCGACCGCCCACGGCAGCGCGACCCCGGAGGCCAGGATCTGCGCCGGGACCGAGCCGCCCGTGCCCTCGCTGAACCGGTAGACCCCCTTGAGGATGCCCTCGACGTCCACGTCCGCCGGCTCGGCGGGGTGCCGGATCGGCTCGTTGTAGACGGTCAGGTAATAGAAGACGTCCTCGCTGTCCGGGCCGTACATCCGGCGCAGCCCGTCCTTCACGATGTACGCGATCTCGTACCCGAAGGCCGGGTCGTACGCCACGCACGCCGGGTTGGTCGAGGCGAGCAGCTGCGAATGGCCGTCCGCGTGCTGGAGCCCCTCACCGGTCAGGGTCGTACGGCCGGCGGTCGCGCCCAGCACGAAACCGCGCGCGAGCTGGTCGCCCATCTGCCAGAACTGGTCGCCGGTGCGCTGGAAACCGAACATCGAGTAGAAGACGTAGACCGGGATCAGCGGTTCGCCGTGCGTCGCGTACGCCGAGCCGGCCGCGATCAGCGAGGCCGTGCAGCCGGCCTCGGAGATGCCGTCGTGCAGCATCTGCCCGGTCGGCGCCTCCTTGTAGGCGAGCAGCAGGTCCCGGTCGACCGACTCGTACTGCTGGCCGAGCGGGTTGTAGATCTTCGCGCTCGGGAAGAACGAGTCCATGCCGAACGTGCGGTACTCGTCCGGGGCGATCAGCACGAACCGCTTGCCGATCTCCTTGTCCCGCATGAGGTCCTTCAGCAGCCGCACGAAGGCCATGGTCGTCGCGATGGACTGGTTCCCCGACCCCTTCTTCACGGTCGCGTACGTCGAGTCCACCGGCAGCGGCAGCGGCTTCGCCCGCACCACCCGGGTCGGCACGTACCCGCCGAGCGCCTTGCGGCGGTCGTGCATGTACTGCATCTCCTCGGTGTCCCGGCCGGGGTGGTAGTACGGCGGCGGGCCGGACTCCAGCTCCTGGTCGGAGATCGGCAGGTGCAGCCGGTCGCGGAACCGCTTCAGGTCGTCGACCGTCAGCTTCTTCATCTGGTGCGTGGCGTTGCGGCCCTCGAAGTTCGGGCCGAGCGTCCAGCCCTTGACCGTCTTGGCGAGGATGACCGTCGGCTGGCCCTTGTGCTCCAGCGCCGCCTTGTACGCCGCGTAGATCTTCCGGTGGTCGTGGCCGCCGCGCCCCAGGTGCAGGATCTGGTCGTCGCTCATGTTCTCGACCATCGCCCGCAGCCGGTGGTCGTCACCGAAGAAGTGGTCGCGGATGTACGCGCCGGACTCGGTGGCGTACGTCTGGAACTGGCCGTCCGGCGTCGTGTTCATCTTGTTGACCAGCACGCCGTCGCGGTCCTGGGCGAGCAGCGGGTCCCAGGTGCGGTCCCAGACCAGCTTGATCACGTTCCACCCGGCGCCCCGGAAGACCGACTCCAGCTCCTGGATGATCTTCCCGTTGCCGCGCACCGGACCGTCGAGCCGCTGGAGGTTGCAGTTGACGACGAAGGTCAGGTTGTCCAGGCCCTCCCGCGCGGCGATCGAGAGCTGGCCCAGCGACTCCGGTTCGTCCATCTCGCCGTCGCCGAGGAACGCCCAGACGTGGCTGCGCGAGGTGTCCGCGATGCCGCGCGCGTGCATGTACCGGTTCATCCGGGCCTGGTAGATGGCGCCGATCGGGCCGAGGCCCATCGAGACCGTCGGGAACTCCCAGAAGTCCGGCATCGACCTCGGGTGGGGGTACGAGGAGAGCGCGTGCGGCGCCTTCGACTTCTCCTGGCGGAAGCCGTCCAGGTGCCGCTCGGTCAGCCGGTCCAGCAGGTAGGCGCGGGCGTAGATGCCCGGCGAGGCGTGCCCCTGGAAGAAGACCTGGTCGCCGCCGTCGCCCTCGTCCTTGCCGCGGAAGAAGTGGTTGAACCCGACGTCGTACAGGGAGGCCGAGGAGGCGAACGTGGCGATGTGGCCGCCGACGCCGATGCCGGGCCGCTGGGCCCGGGAGACCATCACCGCGGCGTTCCAGCGCGTCGCGTTGAGGATCTTGCGCTCGATCTCCTCGTTGCCGGGGAAGAACGGCTCGCTCTTGGTCGGGATCGTGTTGACGTAGTCCGTGCTGCGCATCTCGGGCACGGCCACGCGCTTCTCACGGGCCCGCTCGATCAGCCGCAGCATCAGGTAGCGGGCTCGCTCCCGGCCGCGCTGGTCGACGGCGGCGTCCAGGGAGTCGAGCCACTCCTGGGTCTCCTCGGGGTCGAAGTCGGGGACCTGACTCGGAAGGCCGCCAATGATGATCGGGTTGCGATCGGATGCGGAAGCCACGCTGTTCCTTCGCTGTCGCAGGGCGTATTCGGAGAGTGCCGGAACCGTCTCCCATCGTGTACCTACCAGCGGCTTACGTCACCTCTACCGCGAGGTAACCGCTTCCTCCGCCGACGCTGGGGGCGCGTTCTTCCGGATCTCGTACCCCTGTATGGTTCCCAATTACGCAAACGGGGCAGAAAGGTGTGGTGTACGTCACCTTCGATCCCGGGTGGCGGGCGCGAAGTTGCGGTGACACGGTCGGGATCGTCACCGTTTCGGCGGTCCCCGTGGCCGGGTACTTGCGCGATCGGTCCCGCCCGTGTGGACTACGGCCAATGCTTCGCGCACGCGCGTGGCTGAGTTATTCCCAAAACATGATCAGGAGGCAACCCGTGAGCGCGACCGCGGACCACGCGGAGGAGCGGACGAACCCTGCCGCCAGGCTGGGGTTCCAGCCCGGACAGGTGGTCCAGGAGATCGGCTACGACGACGACGTCGACCAGGAGCTCCGCGAGGCCATTGAAGGTGTCATCGAGGGCGACCTGATGGACGAGGACTACGACGACGTGGCCGATGCCGTCGTGCTGTGGTTCCGCGACGATGACGGCGACCTGACGGATGCGCTGGTGGATGCCACCACGTACATCGAGGAAGGCGGGGCGATCCTGCTCCTCACGCCGAAGACCGGCCGCGACGGTTACGTCGAGCCCAGTGACATCTCGGAAGCCGCTACGACGGCCGGGCTGACGGCGGCCAAGAGCGTCAGCGTCGGCAAGGACTGGAGCGGCAGCCGGCTGGCCACGCCCAAGGCGGCGAAGGCCAAGCGGTAGCCCCGTAGGCAGGGCGACGACCCCGCGACACCGGACGGACCGGCCACGACCGGCCCGTCCGGTGTGCCGTACCCGTCCCTGCGTAGGGTGTGCCCAAAGACGCTGAGCGACCCTCCGAAGGGACGGACCACACGATGGCGATCCAGGTCGGCGACAAGGCCCCCGACTTCGAGCTGAAGGACAACCACGGCGCGACCGTGCGGCTGTCCGACTTCCGGGGCGGCAGGAACGTGGTGCTGCTCTTCTACCCCTTCGCCTTCACCGGCGTGTGCACCGGCGAGCTGTGCGAGATCCGCGACAACCTGCCGAAGTTCGCCGACCGCGACACCCAGGTGCTCGCCGTCTCCAACGACTCCATCCACACCCTGCGCGTCTTCGCCGAGCAGGAGGGCCTGGAGTACCCGCTGCTCTCCGACTTCTGGCCGCACGGCGAGGTCTCGCGCGCCTACGGCGTCTTCGACGAGGACAAGGGCTGCGCGGTCCGCGGCACCTTCGTCATCGACCGCGAGGGCGTCGTCCGCTGGACGGTCGTCAACGGCCTGCCCGACGCCCGGGACCTCGGCGAGTACGTGAAGGCGCTCGACACCCTGTGACGGGACGGCCCCAGGGACTGCGGGGAGCGGGAACCCGTCACTAGGATCGGATCGTTGATCCGACATCCGACGCACTTCGGGGCTTCCCGCCCCCGGACACCAATGGAGGACTCGTGGGAGTCAGCCTCAGCAAGGGCGGCAACGTATCGCTGACCAAGGAGGCCCCCGGCCTGACCGCGGTCATCGTCGGTCTGGGGTGGGACGTGCGGACCACGACCGGTACCGACTTCGACCTCGACGCCAGCGCCCTGCTGCTGAACAGCTCCGGCAAGGTCGGCAACGACCAGCACTTCATCTTCTTCAACAACCTCAAGACCCCGGACGGCTCCGTCGAGCACACCGGCGACAACCTCACCGGTGAGGGCGAGGGCGACGACGAGCAGATCAAGGTCGACCTCGCCACCGTCCCCGCCGACGTCGAGAAGATCGTCTTCCCGGTCTCGATCTACGACGCGGAGAACCGCCAGCAGTCCTTCGGCCAGGTGCGCAACGCGTTCATCCGCGTCGTCAACCAGGCCGGCGGCGCCGAGATCGCCCGCTACGACCTGAGCGAGGACGCCTCCACCGAGACCGCCATGGTCTTCGGCGAGCTGTACCGGCACGGCGCCGAGTGGAAGTTCCGCGCCATCGGCCAGGGGTACGCGTCGGGCCTGCGCGGCATCGCGCAGGACTTCGGTGTGAACGTCTGAGACGGCAGGCCCGATCGTCCGGCGCCGCACGGTCCGCGTGCGGCGCCGGACGCGCATCACCCGCAGGCAGGGCAGAACCACCACCCGGGGAGGGACCAGCACATGGGCGTCACGCTCGCCAAGGGAGGCAACGTCTCCCTGTCCAAGGCCGCGCCGAACCTCACGCAGGTGATGATCGGACTCGGCTGGGACGCGCGTTCCACCACCGGCGCACCCTTCGACCTCGACGCCAGCGCGCTGCTGTGCGGCGGCGGCCGGGTGCTCGGTGACGAGTACTTCGTCTTCTACAACCAGCTCAGCAGTCCCGAGGGCTCCGTCGAGCACACCGGCGACAACCTCACCGGCGAGGGCGACGGCGACGACGAGTCGCTGCTCGTCGACCTCACCAAGGTCCCCGCGCGCTGCGACAAGATCGTCTTCCCGGTCTCGATCCACCTGGCCGACGAGCGCGGCCAGACCTTCGGCCAGGTGAGCAACGCCTTCATCCGGGTCGTCAACCAGGCCGACGGCCAGGAACTCGCCCGTTACGACCTGAGCGAGGACGCCTCCACCGAAACCGCGATGATCTTCGGCGAGGTCTACCGGCACCAGGGCGAGTGGAAGTTCCGTGCGGTGGGACAGGGGTACGCGTCGGGCCTGCGCGGCATCGCTCTAGACTTCGGAGTCAACGTTTCGTAAAGCCGGGTACGGCGCGGGGGAGCCCCGTACAAAGAGGATTGGGTAGCCAGTGCTTCTGAAAACCTTCGGCTGGTCGTTCGCGGTCACCGCGCTCGGCCTGGTCGCGGCGGTCTTCTACGGGGGGTGGACCGCTTTCGGTGTCGTGGCGATCCTCACCGTCCTGGAAATCTCGCTGTCCTTCGACAACGCGGTGGTCAACGCCGGAATCCTGAAGAAGATGAATGCCTTCTGGCAGAAGATCTTCCTCACCGTCGGCATCCTGATCGCCGTCTTCGGCATGCGGCTGGTCTTCCCGGTCGTCATCGTCGCCATCAGCGCCCAGCTCGGCCCGATCGAGGCCGTCGACCTCGCGCTCACCGACAAGGACCGCTACCAGCAGCTCGTCACCGACGCCCACCCGTCGATCGCGGCCTTCGGCGGCATGTTCCTGCTGATGATCTTCCTGGACTTCATCTTCGAGGACCGGGACATCAAGTGGCTCACCTGGATCGAGCGCCCGCTGGCCAAGCTCGGCAAGGTCGACATGCTGTCGGTCTGCATCGCCCTCATCGTGCTGCTCATCGCCTCCATGACCGTCGCCACCCACGCCCACCAGCACGGCGGCGCCCACGTCGACAAGGCCGAGACCGTCCTGCTCGCCGGCATCGCGGGCCTGATCACCTATCTCGTCGTCGGCGGACTCTCCAGCTACTTCGAGAACAAACTCGAAGAGGAGGAGGAACGCGAGCACGAGGAGGAGGAGAAGGCCGCCCGCGCGGGCAAGTCGCCGGTGAAGCTGGCCGGCCAGGCCGCGTTCTTCATGTTCCTCTACCTGGAGGTCCTGGACGCCTCCTTCTCCTTCGACGGCGTGATCGGCGCGTTCGCCATCACCAACGACATCGTCCTGATGGCCCTCGGCCTCGGCATCGGCGCCATGTACGTCCGGTCCCTGACCGTCTACCTGGTCCGCCAGGGCACCCTCGACGACTACGTCTACCTGGAGCACGGCGCCCACTACGCCATCGGCGCCCTCGCCGCGCTTCTGCTCATCACCATCCAGTACGAGATCAACGAGATCATCACCGGCCTCATCGGCGTGATCCTGATCGGCGCGTCCTTCTGGTCCTCCGTCCGCCGCAACAAGCGGATCGCCCAGGCCGGGGGGCCGGGCGCGGGCGAGAAGGCGGAGGTCTCCTCCGGCGTGTGAGGAGACCCCGACGGCGGGCCGTGTCCGCCCCCGGCGCACCGGCGCCGGGGGTGTGAACCAGGTCCGGGCGAGGAACGCTCTGAGCGGGGCGCCCACCGAGGACGACTCCTCGGTGCCGCCCCGCGGGCGTGGGCCGGGCGGCGTGGGACGAAAGACAGGTGTGGGGGCGGGAATGGGCTTCTTCGACGGGCTGTGGCGCGGGCGCGAGACCGACTTCGACTCGGGCAACGCGGCGACCAACGCCATCGAACTGACCAAACGGCACAGCCGGGTCTCCCTGACCAAACAGGGCGCGGCCACCGGCAATCTCCGCATCAACCTGGCCTGGCGGATGCGGACCTCCGACTTCGGCGGCCCCCAGCGCGAGAGCCTGCTGCGGCACCCCCTCAAGGCGCTGAAACCGCCCGAGGTGATGGGCCACAGCCAGAGCATGGTCAACGTCGACCTCGACCTGGGCTGCCTCTACGAACTCCAGGACGGCAGCAGAGGCGTCGTCCAGCCCCTCGGCGGCTTCTTCGGGGACGTCAACGCGGCGCCGTACGTCAAGCTCAGCGGCGACGACCGGTTCGGCTCGGGGTCCGGGGAGACGATCTACGTCAACCTCGACCACCGGGAGAACATCAAACGGCTGCTGGTGTTCGCGTACATCTACGACCAGACGCCCGCCTTCGACCGTACGCACGCCATCGTCACCCTCTACCCGAGCAACGGTCCCCGGATCGAGATATCCCTCGACGAACGCCACCCGCAGGCCCGGTCCTGTGCCGTCGTGATGATCGAGAACGTCAAGGGCGAGATCTTCGTCCGCCGCGAGGTCAAGTTCGTCTACGGCTTCCAGGGCGAACTGGACCGGCTGTACGGCTGGGGCCTGCAATGGGGCCGGGGCTACAAGGCGAAGACCTGACGCCGGCCGCCGCGACCGCTACCGCCCGATGAACTGCGGGCCCTGCGGCGGCAGCCGGAAGTCCGGGTCCGGCACCACGGCGGGCGGCGGCGGATACCCGTACCCGACCGCGGTCGCCGGGGCGGGGGCCTGCGGATAGCCGTAGGCCGCCTGGGCGGGGACGGCGGGCTGCGGATAGCCGTACGCCGGCTGGGTCGCGGCGGTGGGCTGGGCCTGGGCCGGCTGGGGATAGCCGTACGCGGGCTGGGTGGGCACGCCGGGCGGCTGCTCGGGGGGCAGCGGCTGGGCGGGCGCGGTCGGCGCCGAGGGTGAGTGCACCGGGGCGGGCGGAGCGGCCGGGGGGAACGGCGGCGACGGGGCCGGTGCCGTGACGGTCGGCGCCGTGGCGCCCGGGGCCGGCGTGACCGGCGGCGTACCGGCCTCCTGGCCGCCGTCGTCCGCCTCGTCGTCCGTGTCGTCCACCGAGATGCCGAAGTCGGCCGCCAGGCCCTCCAGGCCGTTGGAGTAACCCTCGCCCAGCGCCCGGAACTTCCAGCTCTCCCCGCGCCGGTACAGCTCCCCGCAGATCAGCGCGGTCTCCTCACCCGTCTCCGGGGTGACGTCGAAGGAGGCCAGCGGCTCGGCGCCGTCGCCGCCCGCCGCGTCGTACAGCAGGACGCGCAGGTCCCGCACCCGGTCGAAGGCGACCCCGTCGGCCGAGGCGACCAGCAGGACGCGGCCGACGCGGGACTCGACACCGGACAGGTCGGCCTGGACCGTGTCGGCCAGCCCGTCGGCGTCCCGCTTCTTGCCGAGCCGCCAGACCGTCCCCGACGGGTGCCGGGGCTGGTTGTAGAAGACGAAGTCCTCGTCGGAACGCACACGGTCGTCGGGCCCCAGCAGCAGCGCGGAGACGTCGACGTCCGGAATGCCCTGCCCGGGCGTCCAGCGCAGCACGGCCCGCACCGTGGTGGCCTCCAGCGGGATGTTCGACCCTTTCAGCATCGCGTGCGTCATGCCGTCATCCTGCCTGCTCGGTCCTGGTCACGACAATGCGGGGGAGGGTACGGGGGAGGGTACCCGGAGGGGGCGCGGCACCCGGCCGCGCGCCGCCGACATGACCGGGTTACCTGGAATTCATGCCCGGCGGGAACTACGGACATGGGTTCCTACGTACTATTACCGGCCACCTTCCGATGTTTCACAGGTCGCCCAGACACCACGGGGGAGTTCTTATGCGTCATTTCGGGCACATCGCCCCTGAGGTGCGGAAGCGTCTGTTCCACCGGGAGCCGGAGCCGTTCACCGCCGACGCCCCGGCCCGGCTGCTCGCCGCCGCCCTCGGCGCCACGCTGTACAGCCCCGCCACCCGGCCCCGGCTCGCCGACGACATCCTCAAGCAGGCCGCGGGCGGCGTGGTCTCGATGGTCCTCTGCCTGGAGGACTCCATCGACGACGCCGACGTACCGGCCGGCGAGGAGAACCTGGTCCGCCAGCTCACCGACCTCGCGGAACGCCCCGAGACCCGCGGCGGAAACGTTCCGCTGCTGTTCGTCCGGGTCCGCGCCCCCGAGCAGATACCGGACCTGGTGCGCCGCCTCGGCCCCGCCGCGCGGACCCTGTCCGGATTCGTCCTGCCGAAGTTCACCGAGGAACGCGGCATGCCCTTCCTGGAGGCGCTCTCCGACGCGGAGGCCGCCACCGGCCGCCGCCTGTTCGCCATGCCGGTCCTGGAATCCCCTGAGCTGCTCTACCGCGAGTCGCGGGTGCACACCCTGGAGGGCATCTACCGCGCGGTCGACAAGTACCGCGACCGCGTCCTCGCCCTGCGCCTCGGCGTGACCGACTTCTGCTCCTCCTACGGCCTGCGCCGCGGCCCCGACATGACCGCCTACGACGTCCAGGTCGTCGCCTCCGTCATCGCCGACGTGGTGAACATGCTGGGGCGGGCCGACGGCACCGGCTTCACGGTCACCGGGCCGGTGTGGGAGTACTTCCGGGTCCAGGAGCGGATGTTCAAACCGCAGCTGCGGCAGAGCCCCTTCCTCCAGGTGCAGGCCGCCGACCTGCGCGCCCGGCTGATCGACAACGCCATGGACGGGCTGCTGCGGGAGATCTCCCTGGACCAGGCCAACGGCCTGCTGGGCAAGACCTGCATCCACCCCTCCCACGTCCTGCCCGTGCACGCGCTCTCCGTGGTGAGCCACGAGGAGTACAGCGACGCCCAGGACATCCTGCGGCCCGAGCGCGGCGGCGGGGGCGTGCTGCGGTCGGCGTACACGAACAAGATGAACGAGGTGAAGCCGCACCGGGCGTGGGCCGAGCGCACCCTGCTGCGGGCCGAGGCCTTCGGTGTGGCGGGCGAGGACATCGGCTTCGTCGAACTGCTCGCGGCCTGCCTGACGGACTGAACACGCGAGAGCGCGAGAGACACGGACACGAGCGGGACATGGACAACGGGAGGCGTACGCGCATGAACGACCGGGCCGGGATCTGGACCGGCACCTGGGTCGCCGAGCGGCTCGGTGTCGGCCTCGTCGGCGACGACGACCTGACCGGCCTGCTGGGCCTCGCCCTGCGCCGCAACCCCAAGCGGGCGCACCTGCTCGTCTCCCACGTGCTCGGCAAGCACGTCCCGCAGTCCCCGTCCGTGATCTACGGCCACGGCCTGGCCCTCGGCCGCCGGGTGCGCGAGCTGCTCGGCGCCGAGGAGGCCGCCGCCGCGGTCGTCCTCGGGTACGCGGAGACCGCCACCGGCCTCGGCCACTCGGTCGCCGACGGCCTCGGACCCCTTGCCTACCTGCACTCCACGCGCCGCCCGGTCGCGGGCGTCGCCCCGGCGGGCGGCTTCGAGGAGTCCCACTCGCACGCCACGTCCCACCTGCTGCTCCCCGAGGACCCCGGGCTGCTCGCCGGGGACGGGCCGCTGGTCCTGGTCGACGACGAGTTCTCCACCGGCAACACGGTCCTCAACACCGTCCGCGCCCTGCACGAGCGCTATCCGCGCCGCCGGTACGTGGTGGTCGCCCTGGTCGACATGCGCTCCCCGGCGGACGCGGGCCGCCTGGAGGAGTTCGCCCGCGCGATCGGCGCGCGGGTCGACCTGGTCGCGGCCGCGTCGGGGACGGTACGGCTGCCCGACGGCGTCCTGGAGAAGGGGCGGGAACTGGTGGCGCGGTACGAGTCCGGGGGTGCCGGCGGAAGTGATCGGTCGCACCCGGCGGACCCCCGCACCCGGCCGGCGCGACCCCCCGTCACCCGGGTGGACCTCCGCTGGCCCCGGGGACTGCCGGACGGCGCCCGGCACGGGTTCACCCCGGCCCACCGCGCCCGCCTGGAGGCCGCCCTGCCGGGCATGGCCGCCCGCCTCGCGGAGGCCCTCCCCGCCGACGCGCGCCGCGTCCTCGTCCTCGGCTGCGAGGAACTGATGTACGCCCCGCTCCGCCTCGCCCGCGAACTGGAGCAGATCGTCCCCGCCGAGGTCCGCTCCTCCACCACCACCCGCTCACCCGTCCTCGCCGTCGACGACCCCGGCTACGCGATACGCAGCCGCCTCGTCTTCCCCGCCCACGACGACCCGGCCGACGGCCCCGGCGAGCGCTACGCCTACAACGTGGCCGGCGCCGGCTTCGACGCCGTCGTCGCCGTCGTCGACTCGCCCGCCGACACCCCGGCGCTGCACGCCCCCGACGGCCTGCTGGCCCGGCTCGCCGAGCACGTCCCGCACGTCCTCCTCGCCGTCGTCCCCTCCTACGTCCCCGGCGCCCGTTCCGAAAGGCCCGTCATGCTGCCCGAGCCGCTGCGCGGCCCCGCCTTCTCCTCCTACGCCCCCGACGAGGTCGGCTGGCTGCTCCAGGACCTCTCCGACGTGACCCTGGAGGCGCCCACCGAGGAGCGCGAGGAGGCGATCCAGCAGGGCGGCGCGCACTACGCGGAGTCGCTGCCGGTGGAGTACCAGCCCAGCGAGCAGTACCAGGAGCTGTTCCACGCGGCGCTCGACGCCTCCGCGGCCCGCCTCGCGCAGGCCGTCGGCGCCGTCACCGAGGTCGTGCTCCGGGAGCGCTCGCCCCGGCCGGTGCTGGTCTCCCTCGCCCGCGCGGGCACCCCCGTCGGCATCCTGATGCGCCGCTGGGCCAGGTTCCGCCACGGCCTCGACCTCCCGCACTACGCCGTGTCGATCGTCCGGGGCCGCGGCATCGACGCCAACGCGCTGCGCTGGCTGGCCGCCCACCACGACCCCGCCGACGTCGTCTTCGTCGACGGCTGGACCGGCAAGGGCGCCATCAGCCGCGAACTCGCCGCCGCCATAGCCGGCTTCGAGGCGTCCGACGGCGTCACCGGCTTCGACCCGGAGATCGCCGTCCTCGCCGACCCCGGCTCCTGCGTGCGCACCTACGGCACCCGCGACGACTTCCTCATCCCCTCCGCCTGCCTCAACTCCACCGTCTCCGGCCTGATCTCCCGTACCGTCCTCCGTGCCGACCTGGTCGGCCCGCACGACTTCCACGGCGCGAAGTTCTACCGCGAACTCGCCGGCGCCGACCTCTCCCCGGCCTTCCTCGACGCCGTCGCCGCCCGCTTCCCCGAGGTCACGGACGCCGTCGACCTCCAGGCCAAGGAACTCCTCGCCGCCGACCGCACCCCCACCTGGGCGGGCTGGGCGGCCGTCGAGCGGATCAGCGAGGAGTACGGCATCCACGACGTCAACCTGGTCAAGCCCGGCGTCGGCGAGACCACCCGCGTCATGCTGCGCCGGGTGCCGTGGAAGGTGCTGGCCCGCGCCGGTGCCGGCGCCGACCTGGACCACGTACGCCTGCTGGCCGAGCAGCGCGGCGTGCCCGTGGAGGAGGTCGAGGGCCTGCCGTACACCTGCGTCGGCCTGATCCACCCCCGCTACACGCGCGGCGCGACCGGCGCGGACGGCCGGGCGGTGACCGTCTGATGCCCACCCCGCCCCCGGCGCCGGTACTGGTCGCCAGCGACCTCGACCGCACGCTCATCTACTCCGCGGCCGCGCTGCACCTGACCGGCCCGGACGAGGACGCCCCCCGGCTGCTCTGCGTGGAGGTCTACGAGGGCAAGCCCCTGTCGTACATGACGGAGACCGCCGCCGGGCTGCTCGCCGAACTCGCCGCGACCACCCTCTTCGTCCCCACCACGACCCGCACCCGCGCCCAGTACCGGCGGATCAGCCTGCCCGGCCCCCCGCCGCGGTACGCGATCTGCGCCAACGGCGGCCACCTGCTGGTCGACGGCGAGACCGACACCGACTGGCACACCCGGGTGACGGCCCGGCTGGCCGACGAGTGCGCGCCGCTCGCCGAGGTCCGAGAACACCTGCTGCGCACCGCCGACCCGGTCTGGGTGCGCAAGCACCGCACCGCGGAGGACCTCTTCGCCTACCTCGTCCTCGACCGCGACCTGCTCCCCGGCCAGTGGGTGAAGGAACTCGCCGGGTGGGCCGGGGATCGCGGCTGGACCGTCTCCCTCCAGGGCCGCAAGCTCTACGCCGTCCCCGCGCCGCTCACCAAGAGCGCCGCCGTCCGCGAGGTCGCCCGCCGCACCGGCGCCGCTCCGACCCTCGCCGCCGGCGACTCGCTCCTCGACACCGACCTGCTGCTCGCCGCCGACCGGGGCTGGCGCCCGGGGCACGGCGAACTGGCCGACGCGGGGTGGTCGGGCCCGGCGGTCGAGGCGCTGCCCGAGCGGGGCGTGCTGGCCGGGGAACGGATCACGCGGGAGTTCCTGCGGGCGGCTAGCTGACCGGCTCCCGTTCCTCGCCGTCCCGCCTGCGCCGGCCGCCGCCCGGCCGCAGCAGCCGTACGGCGACGAAGCACAGCACCGCCAGCGCGGCGGCGGCCAGGACGACCTTGCTGTACGCGGAGACGATGTCCGTGACCCGCGACCAGTTGTCGCCCAGGGCGTAGCCCGCGAGGACGAACAGGGTGTTCCACAGGGCGCTGCCGAGGGTGGTCAGCAACAGGAACACCGGCAGCCGCATCCGCTCCACGCCGGCCGGTACGGAGATCAGGCTGCGGAAGACCGGGATCATCCGGCCGAAGAAGACCGCCTTGGTGCCGTGCCGCTCGAACCACGCCTCGGTCTTCTCGATGTCGGAGACCTTCAGCAGCGGCAGCCGGGCCGCCAGCGCCACCGTGCGGTCCCGGCCGAGCAGCGCGCCCACCCCGTACAGGGCGAGCGCGCCCACCACCGAACCGGCCGTGGTCCACAGCAGCACCGCGATCAGGCCCATCCGCCCGGACGCCGCCGCGAACCCCGCGAACGGCAGGATCACCTCGCTGGGCAGGGGCGGGAAGAGGTTCTCCAGCGCGATGGCGATCCCGGCGCCGGGCGCGCCGAGCGCGTCCATGAGGTCGTTGATCCACTGCGGTCCGGTCGTCATGCGACGACGCTAGGGAACCGTCCCTGAAGGCAACCTGAAGGCCCTGGCCCGCGCGGGGTCAGCCGCAGCATCCCCCGCCGCAGCAGCCGCCCCCGCCGCCGGAGGACGGGGCCGGGGCGGGCGACGACGCGGCGGAGCCGCCGACCGCGACCGTCGACAGCAGCTTCACGGTGTCCTCGTGGCCCGCCGGGCAGGTGGCGGGGGCGGCGGACTCGGCCATGGGACGGCTCAGTTCGAACGTGTCGCCGCAGGAGCGGCAGCGGTACTCGTAGCGAGGCATGGGCCCAGATTAGACCGGCTCGGCGCGCGGCGGGCAGGGCGCCTAGAGGGCTTGTCGTTCGGATCAGGTCGCGGGGAATCGGCTGTGCCTTCCCCGCGCCGGTGCGCGTGCCAGGCCCCGCGTCTGCGGCGTGATCCGAACGACAGGCCCTAATGGCCGGCGCCGCGCTCCTCCCGTATCCGGGTCACCACGCCGGCCACCGCGCGGCGGACCGCGTCGGTCTCGGTGAGGAAGTGCCAGTAGTCGGGGTGGCGGCCCGCCAGGCCGTCGACGGCGCGGTCCAGGCGGGCCACGGCGTCGTCCAGCGGGCGGGCGTCGCGGGGGTCGGGGGTGGTGCGGCCGGCCATCGCCAGGCGCTGGGCGTCGCGGATCGCGAACCGGGTCCGCTCGATCTCGGCCCGCGGGTCCTTCTGCACGGCGTTCAGCCGGCGGAGGCGGTCGCCGGCGGCGGAGACGGCCTCGTCGGTCTCGTTGAGCAGCGCCCGTGCCGTCGAGAGCAGGGCGGTGGCGTCCGGCCAGCGCTGCGCGTCGCGGGCGGCCCGCGCCTCGGCCAGCTTCGCCTCGGCCCGCCGGACGGTCTCGCGGGCCTGCTCGGGGACGTGCTGGAGGTCCTGCCAGCAGGCGGCGGTGAAGCGGCGCCGCAGCTCGCTGAGGACGGGCTCGACCTGCTCGGCGCGGGTGGTGAGGGCCTGGGCGCGGGTGCGCAGGGAGACCAGGCGCTTGTCGGTCTCGGCCGCCCGCTCGGGCAGCCGCTCGGCCTCCGCGCGGACCGCCTCGGCCTCCCGGGTGACCCGCTCGGCGCGCTCCAGGGTGCCGGGGACGCCGTGCCGGCCGGCGCCCTGGTTGAGCTTGGTCAGCTCCGGGGCGAGGGCGGCCAGCCGGGCCGCGAGGTCGTCGGCGGCGAGCCCCGAGGCGCGTACGGCGTCCAGGGCGTCGGAGGCGGCCTGGAGGGACTGCCGGGCGCGCTCGACGGCGGGGGCGAGCCGGGCGAGCTGGGTCTCCGCCTTGCCGAGCAGCGGGCCGAGGCCCTCGGCGAAACGGTCCAGCTCCTGCTTGACCCGGCCCAGTTCCTCCGTGGCGGCGGTCAGTTCGGCGCGGGCGCGGGCGGCGGCCGACGCCTCCAGGTCGTCGCGGTCGAGGTCGTGGGCGTCGACGGCGCCGATGTAGCGCAGGCTGGCCTCGTCGACGCGCCGGCCCAGGCCCTCGAAGCCGTCGACCGCGCGCCGGGCGGCGGGGGAGTCGTCGACGGCCGTGATCGTCTCTATGGAGATCCGCAGGTCCCGCTGGGCGGTGTCCAGTTCGTAGAACGCGGCGGCGGCGTCGTCCTTGGCGGCCTGGGCCTGGGCGCGCTGGCCCTCGGCCCGGCCGCCGAACCAGCGCCGGGTGCCGCCGCCGGCGAACGCGGCGAGCAGCAGCGGCGCGGCGGCCAGCGGCAGGCCCAGCAGGGTCAGGGGGTCCCGCAGCGCGCGGGGGAGGGCCCGGTGGCGCGGACGCGGCGCGCACGGCACCATCGGCGGCGTCTTCGGCTGCGATGGTGTCGCCGTCACATCCTTCTCCCGTGTCGTCCGCCCTGCCCGGATTCATTCTCCCACCCGTTGAGGACGAACACACGGGCCGGTCAGTTCGCCGTACGGACCGTTACTTCGCCGTCGGCGGTACGGGCGTTCACCACATGGGCGCTGGAGTCGTCCCGGGGCACGGAGACGCGCACCGAGCCGTCCCCGGTCCGGGCCGTCACCTTGTACGCGGCCCGGGGCAGCCCGACGGCGACCGAGCCGTCGTCGCTGCGGGAGTCGACCAGGTCGGGCACGGCGCCGAGCGTCAGGCGCACCGAGCCGTCCCCGGTCCGGGCCGTCACCCGGCGCGAGGCGACCTCCGCGCGGACCGGGCCGTCGTCGCTGCGCAGCTCCAGCGGGCCGGTGGTGTCGGTGACGCGGACGGACCCGTCGGCGGTGCGGACGCCGAGCGCGTCCCGGAACCCGCGCGCCCGGACGCCGCGGTCGTCGCTCTCGACCCGCGCGGCCACCCCGTGCGGCACCTCGACGCGGTGCCCGGCCGCGCAGTCGGCGACGAGGCCGGTGCACTTCACCCGCAGCACCAGGCGGTCGCCGTCCATCGCCCACGTCACCTCCGGCTCCCTGCCGACGGTCACCGGGCCCGGGAACCAGCGGGTGACCTCGATCCGGCCGGACGCGGCGCCGTCCACGGCGACGACCTCCAGGGCGGAGTCGTCGGAGTGGACGGTGAGGGTGCGGCCCGGCAGGGCGAAGGGCCGGGTCTCGGGCTCCTTGTCGTCCTCCGGCGAGGAACAGGGCGTGAGGCCCGGCGCCGCGCGCCCCGCGGGAGGCGGGGGCACCGTGCGCCGGGACTCCTCGACCGTAGGGTCCGGAGGCGGCCCTGCTCGATCCGGGACGCTCCCTGACCGGGGGTGGGGTCAACCCCCGGGGTGCCCCGGGAGCGGCCCGGGCCACGGGTTTGCGGGGCGGTGCCCACGGCCATGTAGGCTGTCGACTCGTCGCGGGTGCGTAGCTCAGGGGTAGAGCGCCTGCCTTACAAGCAGGATGTCGGCGGTTCGAAACCGTCCGCGCCCACCGCGACCGGCGTACGCCGGTGCCAGGGGCCCTCGGAGATCATCCGGGGGCCCCTTCTCATGCCCCCGTGTCCCCGGCGCCGCCCTCGCGGGCGTGCTTCAGGCAGGAGCGGGCGGCGACCCGGTCGGGGCCGGTGAACTGGGACCAGTAGCGGTGTGTGGTGACGAACACCGCCAGTTCGCGCTCGCGCTGCCGGAGCTTCTCCACCTCGGCCTGTTCGTCCTCCGACCAGCCGGGGGAGGCCGGGCGCTCGACCTTGCGCCAGCCTGCGTCGTCGCTGAAGCCGTCCACCGGTTCCACGGACCAGGGCAGCCGCTTCAACAGGGCCGTGAGGTCGGCCCGGACCTGATGGAGTTCCTCCTGACCGGCGAGGAGGTCACTCGGAAAGTCATAGGTCGTAGCCACGCTCCAATGATACTCCTGTTCGATTTTGAGGCGCGCGTTCTCCCCGGGGGTTCACACGGACGAGCGGGGGCCCGGCGGGGAGGGACGGGAGGACACTGAGGACATGTGCCGAAGTATCAAGACGCTACGACCGCCCGCGCTGGCCGAGCAGGCCACTGGGGAGGAGATCCGGGCCGCGGCCCTGCAGTACGTGCGCAAGGTCTCCGGCTTCCGGGCACCGGCCGCGCACAATCAGGAGGTGTTCGACCGGGCCGTGGCGGCGATCGCCGAGGCCACCGCCGAACTGCTGGACGGACTGGAGGTGCGGGGCGCGGGCGCGGCCACGGGGGAGCGCCGTACGGGCTGACCGGGGCCGGCGCGCGCGCCGGCGGCTCAGGGGGCCGGCGGGGTCTCCGTCGCCGCGCGCGGGCGGCGCATCAGCAGGGCCGCCCCGGCGCCCGCCCCGAACAGGGCGACGAGGGAGACCCCCGTCGCCAGCCAGGTCGCGCCCAGCCACTGGCCGCCGAAGTAGCCCAGGGCGACGCTGTACGCGGCCCAGGAGAGGCCGGCCAGCGCGGACCAGGGCAGGAACTCCCGCGCCTTGCGGTGCGCGGCGCCCGCGCCGAGGGAGACGACGGACCGCCCGGCCGGGGCGAACCGGGCCAGCACCACCAGCGCGCCGCCGCCGCGGGCCAGGGCGGCACCGAGGCGTTCCTGCGCCTTGGAGAGCTTGCGGGAGCGGGCGATCGCACGGTCCAGACGCGGGCCGCCCCGCCAGGCGAGGCGGTAGGCGACCAGGTCACCGAGGACGGACGCGGTGGTGGCGCAGAGGATCAGCACCAGGATGTCGGGGACGTCGTGCGGGACCTGGCCGGTGGCGGCGCCCGAACCGGCCGCCGCCGCGGTGGCCGCCGCGATCACCAGGACGCCGCTCGGCAGCACGGGCAGGAAGACGTCCAGGAGGACGGAGAGGGCCACGAAGGCGTAGATCCAAGGGCTGCTGACCAGCGACCCCATGCTTCCGAACACCGTGACTCCCCATGGCTTCCCCCGTGGGCCTGACCAGCCGCGCCGCACGGGCGGCAGGGGAGGCCGATGACAGCCATACAGCGTACGCCCGGGGTCGGACACGGGGTTCACAGGGGGCTCGCGCGTCCGTCACGGCGGGTTCACCCGGCTGCCGCCTCCCGGGGGGCGGCCGGCGCCGGGGTCCCGTAGCAACGATGTGAAGCACCACGAATCCCCCGACACCTGACGAACGGAACACATCATGGTGGCAGGAATATGCGCGGGCGCCGTCGCGGCGGCCGTGCTCGCCGGAGGAGCCGGTGGCGGTGTCGCTGACGCCGGTGGCGTCCAGGAGACCGCGGTGCGCGCGGAGGCGCGGTTCGCGCTTCCCGGCGCGGACGCCGCGCACCCGGCGCTGACGTACGACCGGGACCTGGTCCCGCCCGGCTCGTGGATCGAGGTGCGCCAGCGCACCGGCGGCGCGGGCGCGACCACCGTCCGGCTGCGGGTCCGCGGCCTGGCGCCGGGGCACGCGTACGGCGCCCATGTGCACCGGAAGCCCTGCGGCGCCGACCCGGCCGCCGCGGGCGGGCACTACCAGCACCGGCCCTCCGCCGACCCCGCCGACGCCGTGCCGGAGAACGAGGTGTGGCTCGACTTCACCCCGGACGCGGGCGGCGAGGGCCGGGCGGTCGCCCGGCACGACTGGGGGTTCCGGGCCGGCGAGGCGTCCTCCGTGGTGATCCACGACCGGCCCGGCAACTCCGGGTCCCGCGTCGCCTGCTTCACCGTGCCGTTCCGCCCGGCGGGCTGACGCGAGGGTGCCCTCCGCGCGCGGCGGAGGGCACCCTCGGGGCGGGCCGGGTCAGACCGACACCGGCGTGCGGGCGCCGGCCGCGCGCTCCCGCTCCTCGTCGTCGTCGCGCCGGGTCAGCAGCCGGTCCAGGCCGAAGGCGCCGGAGCCGGTGAAGACCAGCAGCAGGAAGGCCCAGCAGAACATCGCGGGCGCCTCGCCGCCGTTCTCCATCGGCCACAGGGCGCCGGGCTGGTGGACCGTGAAGTAGGCGTAGGCCATGGAGCCCGAGGCGATGAATGCGACGACGCGCGTGCCGAGGCCGAACAGGACCAGGGTGCCGCCGACGAGCTGGATCACGGCGGCGTACCAGTTGGGCCAGGCGCCGGCCTCGACGGTGCCGCCGTCGGTACCGACGGCACCCCCGAGGACTCCGAAGAGGGAAGCGGCGCCGTGGCAGGCGAAGAGCAGGCCGACGACCATGCGGAACAGGCCGAGGGCGAAGGGCTGGGCGCTGTCGAGGCGTCCGGTCATGTGGGGGGTCACTCCTTCGACAGGGGGCCGGCCGTGAGGGGCCGGTCACTCCGGGGGACGGAAGCGAGTCCCACGTTAGGCATGCCTAACTAGTGCTTGCAATCTCAACTTCCCGTCCCGCCCACATTGACAGCATCACGACAGCTCCGCCTCCGTGACGGTCCGCAGGGACGGCCGGCCGCCCCCGTCCGCCGCACCCGCCTTCTCCAGCCGCAGCCGGGCCGTCCGGCCCCGCAGGGTCAGCGTCATCAGCTGGTTGCCGAACCACGGGCCGCCGTCCCGGCGCCAGCGCACCGACGGCCGCGCCAGCCGCCCGTGCCGCGCGAACGCCCGGCCCAGCGCGCGGGCCGGCGCGCTCCAGCCGAAACGGAAGCCGAGCCGGATGGAGAGCGGCACGGAGTTGTGCACGGGCGAGCAGGTGAGCTGCACCACGTGGGCGTCCGGGGCGCCCCCCGGCCAGGACGGTTCGGCGACGTACGCGTGGTGGACGTCCCCCGACAGCACGCACACCGTCGCGGGTGCCCCCGGCCCCGTACCGGCCTCGGCGATCAGGTCCGCCAGCGCCTCGAAGGAGGACGGGAACGCGGCCCAGTGCTCCAGGTCGGCCGCCCGCCGCACCTTCTCCCCGAGCCGCGCCCAGCGGGCGCCCCGCTCGCCCCGGCACAGGGCGGCGTTCCAGCCCTCCACGTCGTGGATGAGGTGGGGCAGCAGCCAGGGCAGCGAGGTGCCGATCAGCAGGTGGTCGTAGGAGCCGCGGTCCTCCAGGGTCTGGGTGCGCAGCCAGGCGGCCTCCCCCGGGTCGAGCATGGAGCGCCGCTCCTCCTGGAGGACCCGGGCGGCGCGGCTGTCCACCATCAGCAGCCGGACCCGGCCGAAGTCGCGCCGGTAGCTCCAGCGGACGGAGTCCGGGCGGACGTCGGCCTCGGCGGCGAAGGCGCGCAGCGTGTCCGTGCCGTCGGCCGCGTCGCGCACGGCGGCGTACACCGGGTCGGCGGCCAGCTCCGCCGGGGCGAGGTTGCCGAGGTGCTGGTGGACCCAGTAGGACATCAGGCCGCTCAGCAGCCGCTCGCGCCACCAGCCGGTGGCCCGCATGTCGGCGAGCCAGGCGGCGGAGGTGTTCCAGTCGTCGATGACGTCGTGGTCGTCGAAGATCATGCAGCTCGGCACGGTGGAGAGCAGCCAGCGCACCTCCGGGTCGAGCCAGGACTCGTAGTACAGGTGGGTGTACTCCTCGTAGTCCGCGACCTCCGCGCCGGGCGGCTCGGCCAGGTCGCGGCGTCCGGCCAGCCAGCGGCGGGTCGCGTCGGAGACCTCGTCGGCGTAGACCTGGTCGCCCAGGAGCAGCAGCACGTCGGGCCGCTCGCCGTCGGGGTCGGCGGCGATCCGGGCGGCGAGCGTGTCCAGCGCGTCCGGGCCCACCGGGTCCTGCTCGCCGGCGGCCGGGGCGGCCCAGCGGCAGGAGCCGAAGGCGACCCGCACCTCGCCGTCAGCTCCGTCCGGCGCGCGGATCACGGACGGCGGGAACGGCGAGTCCGGCAGCGGCCACACCCGGGTGCCGTCGAGGAGCACCTCGTACGGCGTCGCGGTGCCCGGGGTGAGGCCGGTCACCTCGATCAGGGCGTAGTGGTGTCCGCACACCTGGAAGGTGCGGGCGGTGCCGCCGGCCCCGTCGGCGCAGCGCACCTCGGCGGCGCACGGACGGCCCGTCTCGACCCACACGGTCGCGGACGAGCCGTCGGCGTACCTCAGCAGCGGTCCCAGGCGCAGATCGCCCATGGTCAAACCCCTCTCCGTGGCCCCGTACGGGCCGTACGGTACGGAACGACGGAGCCGGGCGGCGAGGTTCCGGGTCAGCAGCCCGCGAGGCCGCTGGTCAGGGCCGACTTCTCGGCGGAGTCGACGGAGAGGCCGTAGTAGTACTTCACCTGCACCCAGGCCCGCAGGTAGGTGCAGTGGTACGCGGTCCGGGAGGGCATCCAGGTGGCCGGGTCCTGGTCGCCCTTGGCCTGGTTGACGTTGTCGGTGACGGCGATGAGCTGCGGGCGGGTCAGGTCGTTGGCGAACGACTGGCGCCGGGCGGTGGTCCAGCCGCTCGCGCCGGAGTCCCAGGCCTCGGCGAGCGGGACCAGGTGGTCGATGTCGAGGTCGGAGGCGGCGGTCCAGGTGGCGCCGTCGTACACGGAGTACCAGCTGCCGCTGGTGGCGGCGCAGGCTGAGTCGGTGACGACGCCCGAGCCGTCGCGCTTGAGGACGGTCTCGCGGGTGTTGCAGGCGCCGGACTGGGTGATCCAGTGCGGGAAGAGGTCGCGGTCGTAGCCGGTGCGGTTCTCGGTGGCCACGGTGAGCGAGGCGAGGTAGGTGCGGGCGGTGGCGGCGCTGACCGGGGTGGGGAGGGCGGCGGACGCGGCCGGGCCGTTGAACAGCGCGACGGAGGCCATGACTCCGGTGAGCGCCGCGAGTATGCTCAGCCGTCGACGCGCGTAGAACTTCGGCATGCGGACTCCCTGGGGTGGTGGGGGTGTCGGGTGCGAGCGAGGGAATGCTCGCGGCGCCGCGTTGCGGTGGGGTGAGCGCCCGGTAAGAAGCTAATGACGTGTGCATGACACGACAAGACGCGGGACGGGACTTTCGCGTCGCGTACCATGGACGGCGCAGAAGGGGAGTAGCTCTTCGCCGGACCGTCGACATACTGCTCAGCTCGTCTGAGCCGGCGCCCGGAGGCGGTTCCCGCAAGGGTCCCGCCAGCGAGACCTTCGGCAAGCAGTGCACGCCCGTGTGCTGCCGTGCCGAGGTGTCCGAGGAGGACCAGCACTCTCGGCGGGGCGGCCCCGACCGATAGAGGAACCCTTGATCAGCATCACCGTGACGGCGCTCGTGTTCGGCGTCGTCTTCCTCGCCGAACTGCCGGACAAGACCGCGCTCGCCGGTCTCGTCCTCGGCACCCGCTACCGCGCCTCCTACGTCTTCGCGGGCGTCGCCGCCGCCTTCCTGGTGCACGTCGTGCTCGCCGTCGCGGCCGGCAGCGTGCTGACCCTGCTGCCGCAGCAGATCGTGCACGCGATCACCGGCGTGCTCTTCCTCGGCGGCGCGGCCGTGCTGCTGCTCAAGAAGGACGAGGAGGAGGAAGAGGTCCGCAAGCCGGAGAACCAGTCCTTCTGGAAGGTCTCCGGGGCCGGCTTCATGCTCATCCTGGTCGCCGAGTTCGGCGACCTCACGCAGATCATGACGGCCAACCTGGCCGCCCGCTACGACGACCCGCTCTCCGTCGGCCTCGGTGCGGTGCTCGCCCTGTGGGCGGTGGCCGGGCTCGGCATCGTCGGCGGGAAGGCCCTGATGAAGCGGGTCCCGCTGAAGCTGATCACGCAGATCGCGGCGCTGCTGATGCTGGGCCTCGGCGTGTGGAGCCTGTGGGAGGCGGTGGCCGGCTGACCCGGCCCGGCGCGCCGAACGGCGGATGAACGATGCCCGGGGCCGCTGGCGCGATCCCCGGCGCGTTTTGTACCGTGGGGGAACAAAGTGGCTCCCGCCCGTTTTCCCTGACCGGCGGGCGGGGCCGCCTTGTACCCCTCCCCCTGCCCTGGAGTCCGCTGTCCGCGGGCGGCGCCGGCTCGTGTCCCTCCCCACGCCCTGGAGTCCCCGATGACGGCCACCACCCGGCTCACCGCCCGTGCCCTGCTGCTGGACATGGACGGCACCCTCGTCAATTCCGACGCCTCGGTCGAGCGCGTCTGGCGGCGCTGGGCCGACCGCAACGGCCTCGACGGCGACGAGGTCATGAAGATCGCGCACGGCCGCCAGGGCTACGCCACGATGGCGGCCCTGCTGCCCGGCCGGCCCATGGAGCGCAACCTCGCCGACAACGCGCGGCTGCTCGCCGAGGAGACCGCCGACACCGAGGGCGTCGTCGCGATCCCCGGGGCCGCCGCGTTCCTCGCCGCCCTGCGCGGCCTGCCGCACGCCCTGGTGACCTCCGCCGACGTGGCCCTGTCCACCGCCCGGATGGGCGCGGCCGGACTGGCCCTGCCCGAGGTGCGGATCACCGCCGAGTCGGTCGGCGCCAGCAAGCCCGACCCGGAGGGCTTCCTCAAGGGCGCCGCCGAACTGGGTGTCGCCCCCGCCGACTGCGTCGCCTTCGAGGACTCCGGCGCCGGGATCGCCGCCGCGCGCGCCGCCGGGATGCGGGTGGTGGGCGTCGGCCCCCGGGCCACGCCGCACGGGCCGGACGCGGCGGTCCGGGACCTGACCGAGGTCCGCGTGGAGGCGGCGGCGGACGGGACGGTCCTGCTGCACATCGGCTGACGGGACGCTACGGCTCCCGCGTCTCCCGCTCCAGTTGCGCCCGGGTCAGCGGACCGTAGGTGCCCGGCTCCTCGGAGTGGATGCCCCGCGCCCACTGGAAGGTGCGGACGGCGTCCTCGACGCGGCGGCCGTAGTCGCCGTCGATGTCGTCCATGTACAGGTGGAGCTGGCGCAGCCGCTGCTGCAGTTCGGTGACCTCGGGGCCGCGGTCGCCCCGGCGCAGCACCGGCACGTCGCCGTCCTCCGGGTCCTCCTGCGCCGGCTGCGTCGGGGACGCGGTGGCCTCGGGGGCCGGCGTGGCCGCCGACGCGGACGGTCCGGTGGTGGCGGACGCGGAGGCCGAGGCGCTGGACGCCGACGCGGACGGCGACGGGCTCGCCTCGGCCGGCCCGGAGGCGGACGGGGACGGCGACGCGGACGCGGACGGCGCGGGGGCCTGGGCGGAGGCCGTGTTGGCGGTGGCCGTGGCGGTCGACGGGTCCGGCACCCCGGGGCGTATCCCGTCCGCGGCCGTGCCGGTGCGCGCGGGCGACTCGTAGGAGAACAGCCCGGCCGCGTACCCGGCGGTGCCCAGCACCACGACGGCCGCCGCCGCGGCGCCGATCACGGCGGCCCGCCGGCGGCGCGGGGCCGGCTCGTCGGGGGCGGGCGTCGGGGGCCGGGGCGGTCCGGCCGGGGCCGGCTCGAACATGCGCAGATCGGTGGCGTTCGGTGTGGACGCCGGGGGTGCCAGCGGAGTGGGCACGACGGAGGTCGCGGCGGTGCCGGGGGCGGCCCGCAGCACCATGGTGGTCTCGGGGGAGGGCGGGGCGGCGGCCGAGGTGTCCGGCGCGTCCGGACCGTCCGGGGCCGGGTCCTTCGCGTCCCGTACGGCGTCCCGCTGCGGGCCGGCATCGCTGTGCGGGCCGGCATCGCTGTGCGGGCCGGCGTCGGCGTCTGCGTCTGCGTCTGCGGCGGGGCGGGCGTCTGCGGCGGGCCGGGCGTCGGTGCCGGCCTCGGTCCCCGCGCCGGCCTCCGTGCCGGTCTCCGCCTCCTCCAGCGCGACGTACGGCCGTATCCGCAGGGGGTCGAAGTCCTCCGCGGCGGCGGCCTGGGCGGTACGGGCCTCCTGGAGCGCGTCGGCCGCCTTCGGGCCGCACGCGCAGGACGGGGTGTGGTCCGCCTCGCGGGGCGCGCCGCACTCCGGGCACGCCGGACCGGCGTCCTCCCGCGGTTTCTCCAGCTCGTCCACCCGTTCGTCCCCTCCCCTCAGGCCGCTCGCGTCCCCTCGCGAACTCCAGAGATTATGCAGATCGTCTTCACAGCCGTGCGCCCGCGCCCCCGGAGTACCGGTGTTCCAGGTGAATGAACAGGTCGTATCGGGTCACACCGAACAGGAGGGAAGGCGACGGACGGTGTGACCCGACCCCCGGGAGGTTCCATGAGCGCGGACACGTCGCAGGAGCAGGTCCCGGGCCGTGTCCTCGTCTCCATCGGGGCGCTGCTCCTGGGCATGCTGCTGGCCGCCCTCGACCAGACGATCGTCTCGACCGCGCTGCCCACCATCGTCAGCGACCTCGGCGGCATGGAGCACCTGTCGTGGGTCGTGACGGCGTATCTGCTGGCCGCGACCGCCGCGACCCCGCTGTGGGGCAAGCTCGGCGACCAGTACGGGCGCAAACGGCTGTTCCAGACGGCGATCGTCATCTTCCTGGCCGGATCGGCCCTGTGCGGGATCGCGCGGGGCATGGGCGAACTGATCGCCTTCCGGGCCGTGCAGGGGCTCGGCGGCGGCGGGCTGATGGTGCTGTCGATGGCGATCGTCGGCGACCTGGTGTCCCCCCGGGAGCGGGGCCGCTACCAGGGGCTGTTCGGTGCCGTGTTCGGCGCGACCAGCGTGCTGGGGCCGCTGCTCGGCGGCGTCTTCACCGAGCACCTGAGCTGGCGCTGGGTCTTCTACATCAACCTCCCCGTGGGCCTGGTCGCCCTCGCCGTGATCGCCGCGGTCCTGCACATCCCGCGCCGCACCGAACGGCACGTCATCGACTACCTCGGCACCTTCCTCATCGCCGCCGTCGCCACCTGCCTGGTACTGGTCGCCTCCCTCGGCGGCACCACCTGGGCGTGGGCGTCCCCGCAGATCATCGGACTGGCGGTGCTCGGCGCGCTGCTCGCCGCCGTCTTCGTGGCCGTCGAGCGCCGGGCCGCCGAGCCCGTCCTGCCGCCGCGCCTGTTCCGCGTCCGCACCTTCGTGCTGTCGGCCGTGATCAGCCTGGTCGTCGGCTTCGCGCTGTTCGGCGCGATGACGTACCTGCCGACCTTCCTCCAGGTCGTGCAGGGCGTCAGCCCGACCATGTCCGGCGTGCACATGCTGCCGATGGTGATCGGTCTGCTGCTGGCGTCCACCGTCTCCGGGCAGATCGTCAGCCGCACCGGCCGCTGGAAGGTCTTCCCCGTCGCCGGTACCGGCGTCACCGCCCTCGGCCTGCTCCTGCTGCACCAGCTCGACGAGAACAGCCCCAC
This sequence comes from Streptomyces daghestanicus, assembly GCF_020521275.1. Classification (NCBI taxonomy): domain Bacteria; kingdom Bacillati; phylum Actinomycetota; class Actinomycetes; order Kitasatosporales; family Streptomycetaceae; genus Streptomyces; species Streptomyces daghestanicus. Next base: position 949,723 of record NZ_BNDX01000016.1, read on the forward strand.
CGCCGAGATGAGCGCCTTCTTCTTCGTCTTCGGACTGGGCCTCGGCCTGGTGATGCAGGTCCTCGTCCTCATCGTGCAGAACGCCGTCCCGTACGCGGACCTGGGCGTCGCCACCTCCGGCGCCACCTTCTTCCGCTCGATCGGCGCGGCCTTCGGCGTGGCCGTCTTCGGCACGGTCTTCGCGAGCCGCCTCGGGGAGCGCCTCACCGACGCCTTCCGCGGCGCGTCCCTGCCGCCCGGCGTCACCGCCGACGCCCTCAAGTCCGACCCGCGCGGCATCGGCGCCCTGCCCCCGGCGCTGCGCCCGGACGCCGTGCACGCCTACGCCGCCTCCATCACCGACGTCTTCCTCTACGCCGCGCCCGTCGCCCTCCTCGGCTTCGTACTGGCCTGGTTCCTGAAGGAGGACCGGCTGCGCGGCTCGGTCACCGCGCCCGACGGCGCCCAGACCTTCGCCAGCAACCCCGTCGAGCGGTCCTCGCACGACGAGGCGTGCCGCGCCCTGTCCGTCCTCGGCACCCGCGCGGGCCGCCGCGCCGCCTACCGGAGGATCACCGCGCGCGCCGGGTACGACCTGCTGCCCGCGACGAGCTGGCTGCTGCTGCGGATCAGGCGGTACGGCTGTGTGGAGCCGGGCCTGCTCGCGGAGGACAGCGCCGTCCCGCTGACCGTCGTCCTGGAGGCCGCCCGCGAGGCCGAGGTGCGCCGGCTCGCCGTCCGGCAGGGGCTCGGGCTGGTCCTGACCGGCCAGGGGCACGAGGTCGCCGACCGGCTGGCGCGGGCCCGCGAGGACTCGCTGGCCGAACTCCTCGGCGACTGGTGGGGCCCGGACCGGCCGCGGGACCTGACCCGCCTGGTGGCGGAGCTGAACGGCGAGCTGTGCGGCGCGCGCCGGGAGCGCCCGCACGAGGGGCGCCGGGCCGGCGACCTCACGCGCACCGGGTGAGCAGCTCCTTGCCGAACCAGTGCTCGGCGTACGGGTCGTCGTTGTACGCCGGGATCTCCCGGTAGCCGAGCCGGGCATACAGGGCGCGGGCCTCGACCAGGTCGCCGCGGGTGTCCAGCACGATCCGGGCCGCGCCCAGCTCCCGCGCCGCCGCCTCCGCCGCGCCGACGAGCAGCGCGGCCCCGCCCCGCCCGCGCAGCGCCGGGGCCACGTACACCCGGGTCAGCTCGGCCCGCGCGGCGTCCAGCAGCCGTACGCCCGCCGTGCCGGCCGGCTCCCCGGCCCACCGGGCGACCAGCAGCCGGCCGGCGGGCGGGGCGAGTTCGGCGCCGGTCACGCGGGCGGTCTCCCGCGCCAGCTCCGCCGGGTCGGTGCGCCGGCCCTCGTGCCGCAGGTACCAGCGGTCGCTGACCTCGGTGTAGTACGCCCGCCAGAGCGCGGTCGCGGCGGGGGAGCCGGGGGACTCCGGGGTGATGGTCCAGCGCGTCATGGACGGCATGGTCGGCGGGGCGCGTGCCGCGCGCAACGGCTTTTGCCGGCGGGGCGGGTGCGGCGTACGGGGTGACACCGGGCCGGGCCGGGCGCCCCGCGCACCGTTTGACAGGGCCTCAGCGGGTACACGGTCCGCGAACCGGCCCGTACGGAAAGCCGGTTGGCCCGACAACCCGGAAGGCATTCATGTCCACAGGCGTGATCATCGCTCTGATCGTGATCGTGGCGGCCGTGCTGGTCGTCGCGGCCGTCCTGACCCTGCGCGGCCGGGGGGCGGGCCGCGGCGGAAATCTGAAGCGTCGCTTCGGGCCGGAGTACGAGCGCACGGTGGCCCGGCACGACGGCGACACCAAGGCGGCCGAGCGGGAGCTGGCCGCGCGCGTGGAGCGGCACGGTTCGCTGCGCACCCGGCCCCTGGAGCCCGCCGAGCGGGAGCGGTTCGAGGCCCGCTGGACGGCCGCGCAGGAGCGGTTCGTCGACTCCCCGCGCGAGGCGGTCGCCGAGGCCGACCGGCTGCTGTCGGAGCTGGCCGGCGCCCGGGGCTACCCGGACGGCGGGCAGTACGAGGAGCAGGTCGCGGCGCTGTCCGTGCACCACGCCCACCACGTCGACGGCTACCGGCGCGTGCACCGCGCGGCGGCCGACGCCACCCACGCGGACGACGCCGCCGGCACCGAGCGGATGCGCGAGGCCATGGTCGAGGCCCGCGCCCTCTTCGAGAAGCTGGTCCGCCACGACCACGGCGACCACCGCGCCGACCGCGCCGGCCACACGTCGGCCGCCCGTGAGAACCACCAGCCCTGGGCACTGAACCGCCGTCACGCGAAGGAGAGTTGAACCACATGTCCGACATGACCCGGCCGACCGGTGGAACCCCCGCCGCGCGAGGCCAGCACGAGACCGAGTCCCCCGACCGGCGGGCCGCGGGCACCGGCCCGGCGCTCGACCCCGACGCCCCGCTGGGCGCCCGGTCCGACCACGGCGCCGGCGTCCGCGCCGAGGCCACCCCGCACCTGCGCACCGAGGGCAGGGACGGCACCACCGGTGCCCTGGGCACCACCGGCGCCCCTGAGACGCCGAGGGCGTCGAGGACGCCGGGCACTGCGGCGCCGCACGCGTCCGGCGCCGGCACCCCGCTGCTGCCGCACGGGGAGTACGGCAAGCTGGAGGAGCGGCTGCACCACGCGGTGGCCGGTTTCGTGGACGGTCCGCGTGCCGCCGTCGAGGAGGCCGACCGCGTCCTGGAGGAGATCACCTCCCGCCTGACCGACGCGGTGACGCACCGCCGCCGCACGCTGCGGGAGTCCTGGCGGACCGCCGACGGCGGCCGCGACGACCGCGAGGCCACGGCCGCCGACACCGAGCAGCTCCGGCTGGCCCTGCGCGACTACCGGGAGCTGTCGGAGACCCTCATGCGCCTGTGACCCGGCGCTCCCCGTCCGCCCGGCCCACCCGCCACCGCCGCCCCACGACCGCTCCGACGTCGTAGGGCCGCAAGCCCGGCGGGGGCCGGGCGGCGGCGTGTCCGGCTCCGGCGTCCGGCGGCCCCCACCGCCGATGCTCCCGGTACGGCGGACAGCCCGCCGCCGGCGCCCTGGCCCGAAGGCCGGTCGCCCGGACGCCAGGAGGAACGCGCGTGCCGGAACTCACCATGGCCGCCGTCGCCGCGGCGGACGCGGGTGCCACGGCCGGGATGCGGACGGCGGACGCGCCCAGCGAACCCGGGACGGTGCTGCGGGCGGGCCGGGACGCGCCGTGGGCCGGCTGGTGACGCCGGCGGACTGGCTGTCCGTCTCCCGCGTCCACCTGGAGTTCCGCCGCGGTCCCGACGGCGCCTGGACCCTGACGTGGCTGCGCGGCTCCCGGCCCGGCCCGTCCGCCGAGGTCCGCCTCACGACCGCCGGCCGCACCCGGCCCGTCGCCCACGGCGGCACGGCGCCCCTCCCCGGGGGTGGCAGCGGCGAGATCGTCGTCCAGGACCGCGCGGAGCCGCGCGGCGTGGACGTGGGCTTCTCCCACGACGTCCGAGACGTCAGCGTTCGACCGACGGCGCCGACCCCGGCAGCGGGCGTCCCGCCGACTCCGTCATGAACCAGACCGCCACGCCGCCCACGACGGCCGCGGCCATCATGTAGTACGCCGGCATCATCAGGTCGCCCGTCGCGCCGATCAGGGCCGTCACCACCAGCGGGGTCGTGCCGCCGAACAGGGACACGGACACGTTGAAGCCGATGGAGAGGGAGCCGTAGCGCACCCGGGTCGGGAAGAGGGCCGGGAGGGCGGACGGCATCGCGGCGGTGAAGCAGACCAGCAGGAGGCCCAGCGCGGCCATGCCCAGGCCGACCGCGAGCAGGCTGCCCTGGCGGATGAGGAGCAGCGCCGGGACGGACAGCAGCAGGAAGCCCGCGCAGCCCGCCGCGATCACCGGGCGCCGCCCGACCCGGTCGGTCAGGGCGCCCGCGAACGGCTGGACGACCATCATCAGGGCCATCACCGCGAGCACGACCAGCAGCCCGTGCGTCTCGTCGTACTCCAGCTCGCTCGTCAGGTAGCTCGGCATGTACGACAGCAGCATGTAATCGGTGACGTTGAAGACCAGGACCAGGCCGACGCAGAGCAGCAGCGCCTGCCACTGGCCGGTGATCATGTCGCGCAGCGGCACCTTCACCCGCGCCGACTCCGACTTCTCCACCTCCGCCGCGAACGCCGGCGTCTCCTCCAGGCGCATCCGCAGGTACAGGCCGACGATGCCCATCGGGCCCGCGATCAGGAACGGGACGCGCCAGCCCCAGGAGGTCAGGTCACCGTCGGAGAGCAGCGCCGTCATCAGGGTGACCAGCCCGGCGCCGCCGATGTACCCGGCCAGCGTGCCGAACTCCAGCCAGCTCCCGAGGAACCCGCGCCGCTTGTCGGGGGCGTACTCCGCGATGAAGGTGGAGGCGCCCGCGTACTCGCCGCCGGTGGAGAAGCCCTGCACCAGCCGGGCCGCCAGCAGCAGGACCGGCGCCCACACGCCGATCGTCGCGTACGACGGGATCAGGCCGATCGCGAAGGTGCCCGCCGCCATCAGGATCATCGTCAGCGCGAGGACCTTCTGCCGCCCGACGCGGTCGCCCAGCGGGCCGAAGACCATGCCGCCCAGCGGCCGGACCAGGAACGCCGCCGCGAACGCGCCGAACGTCGACAGCAACTGGGCCGTCGGGTTGCCGGACGGGAAGAAGACCTTGCCCAGCGTCACCGCGATGTAGCTGTAGACACCGAAGTCGAACCACTCCATCGCGTTGCCCAGCGCCGCCGCCTTCACGGCACGCCGGACGAGCGCGGGATCGGTGACGGTGGCGCCGGGCGGGCGCGCCTGGGCGAGGGAGGGCAAAGGGGCGACGGTGGCGGCCGACAAGACTTCGCTCGCCTACCTTTCGACGGGGACGGGGACGCGGCCCGCGCGGCGGCGCTGACGCCGGGCCGAAAACCGACCATAGGGGGAGAACCTCCGGTCACCTGCCGTGCCGAATTCATTGCAGAGTGCACCAAAACCGCGTCCACGCAGGGACGTCTTCCGGCCACGGACGGTTCCTGGACGGGCCCCGCTGTGATCCTTCTCGCTCCCCGGGGCGGCGGGCGAACCGCGGTCCCACTATCGTCATCCGGACAAAACGAGAGCGGCCGTCAGGTGAAGGCGGGGTTGCCTGCGTCTCTCTCCGGGGGTGGTGCGAACCTCATAAGGTTCGCAAAGGAGATCCACGCACACGGGACGCGTGGGACGGACGGGGCGGGAGGCCGACGAGGCGTGGCGAATGCGGAACACGGCGGGAGACCGGCGGAGGCGGCCTTCGGGGCGACCGCCCTCGGGGCCACCAGGGCACGCCTGCACCTGGCCAGGGCGGGACTGTGGCTGGTCGCCGCCGTCCTCGCCGTACGACAGCTCGCGGTGGTGCTCGGCACCCCGCGCGGCGAGCGGCTGACCGACCTGGAGACCTGGGTGGGGCCCGACGGGGTCCTGCACGTGGAGGGTTCCCTGTACGACTCGACCAGGTTCACCGGCACGCCGTTCGCCGGGCTGGTCCTCAAACCGCTGACCCGGGCCGCCGAGCAGGCCCTCGGCTGGGGCTGGACCTTCGGCACCCTGCTGCTGGTCGTCGCCCTCGGCGTGGTCGCGGCCCGCGCGCTGCCCCATCCGGTCGGCCGCCGCACCGCGCTGCTCGCCGCGCCGGTCGCGGTCAGCCTGCTGATGCTCTCCCTGCCGGTGCGCAACACCCTCTGGCTCGGCCAGACCAGCATCGTCCCGGTCCTGCTGGTCCTGCTCGGCTGCCTCGCCGTGCGCGGCGAACGCGCCGGCGGTCTGCTCATCGGTGTCGCCGCCGCCTTCCAGCCGACGGTGCTGCTGTTCGTGCCGCTGCTGTGGTTCACCGGCCGCCGCCGCGCCGCCGCGACCACCGCCGTCACCTTCGCCGTCTGCACCGCGCTCGCCTGGGCGGCGATGGCCCACGACTCGTACACGTACTGGGTGCACCACATGGCCGGGGTCGGGCTCGGCGGCGCCGCCGACGACCTCGCCAACCAGTCCCTGCACGGCGCCCTGCTGCGGTTCGGCCTGACCGGGCCGCTGGAGATCGCCCTCTTCGTCGTCCTCGGTGCCGCCGTCGCCGTCCTCGGCCTGCGCCGGGCCGTGCGCTACGCCCGTGACGGCCAGCTCCTGCTCGCCGTCGCCGTCACCGGCTGCGCGGCCGTCGCGATCTCGCCCACCACCTGGCAGCACCAGCTCCTGTGGGTGCTGCTCGCGGTCGTCGGCCGGGTCGGCAAGCGGGCCTCCGACCGGTACGTGTGGCCGGTCGCCGTCGTCCTGGTGATGACCCTCCCGGCGAAGATGATGCTGCCGAACATGGCGGCCCTGTACCCGCTCCGCGACAACCTGGTCCTGCTCGCGGCCGTCGCCGCCGCGACCGCCGTGCCGTTCCTCTCCCGCACCTCCCCGTACTTCCGGGACCCGGTCCCCGCCGAGTACGCGGCACCCGTCCCCACCCGCTTCAAGCACATCCCCCTGCTGCCGTTCCTGCGCCGGGTGCTCACGCGGCCGAACCTGCTCCTGGAACTGCTGCTGATCCGGGTGACCTACGCCGCCTACTCCAAGGTCCGCCTCGCGGCGACCGGCGGCACCATCTCCGGCGGCCGGGCCCGCGCGGAGGAGCACGGCCACCAGATCCACGACCTCGAACGCTTCCTGCACATCGACATCGAGTACGCGGTCAACCACGCCGTGGTGAAGATCGGCTGGCTGCGGGACTTCTTCGACTTCTACTACACGTCGTTCCACTTCGTGGTCCCGCTGACCGTCCTCGGCGTCCTGTACTGGCGCCGCCCGGTCGACTACCGCTGGGCCCGCGCCTCGCTCGGCTTCACCACGCTGCTCGCCCTGGTCGGCTTCTGGCTGTACCCGCTGGCCCCGCCGCGCCTGATGCCGTCGCTCGGCATCATCGACACGGTCCACGGCGTGCAGGACTTCTCCCGGCCGGACTACGGCACGCTGACCTCGCTGACCAACCAGTACGCGGCGATGCCGTCACTGCACTTCGGCTGGTCGCTGTGGTGCGGGCTGGCCATCGCGATCATCGCGCCCAAGGCGTGGATGAAGGCGCTGGGCCTGCTGCACCCGCTGTTCACGGTCTCCGCGATCGTCGCGACCGGCAACCACTGGGTGCTGGACGCGGTGGGCGGCGCGGCGGTCGTCGCCGGCGGCTTCGGCCTGGCGTACCTCTTCCAGGGCCCCCGCGCCCGCACGGCCCAGGCGGTCGCCCTCAGCGACGACCGCCGCCCGTTGCAGCCCACCCCAGGAACGCGGTGAACGCGGCGGGGGAGAGATGCAGGGGGCTCTTCTCGGGGGCCTTGGAGTCCCGGACGGCAACGGCGGAGGTCGCGTCGGCGACCTCTACGCACTCGCCGCCCTGGTCGCTGCTGTACGAGGACTTGCGCCAGGCGAGCGGGCCGAGCGGCGTGCACTCCACGCAATCGCCGCCCTGGTCGCCGCTGTACGACGACTTGCGCCAGGCGAGCGGGCCGAGCGGGGCGCATTCCACGCACTCGCCGCCCTGGTCGCCGCTGTAACTGGACTTACGCCACTGGAACCTCGACGGCATCGCGTTGCTCTCCATAGCGTTCCTCCATCACCCGGCGGATCAGTTCCGCCGAGTCCTTCAGGGAGAGCGCGGCGGCCCGGAGATGATCGTAACGGAGTGAACCGTCCTTGACGGTGTCCGGGTTGGCGGTTGGATGCCCGCTGCCATATCCCTCCGTGTAGAGGATCGTCGGGTCATCCGCGAAGCGAAAGAGGGTGAATGCGCCTTGCAGACCCGCGTGCGCGCCGGCTGAGAACGGCAGGACCTGCACATTGATCCGGGGATCGTGCTCGAAGGCCAACAGGTGGGCCAGTTGGCCGCGCATCGTCTCCGGACCGCCGATCTCCAGGTGCAGCGCGGCCTCGCTGACCACCGACCAGAAGACCGGCGGCGTCTCCTTCTCGAAGAGGCGCTGGCGGGTGAGCCGGACGGCGGTGCGGTCGTCGAGGTCGGTCGGGTCGAAGGCACCCAGCACGGCCCGTACGTACGCGTCGGTCTGGAGCAGACCGTGGACCATGTGCGTCTGGAACGCGCAGATCTCCACCGCCCGCGCCTCCAGCTCGGCCACCTGCTGGAACCACGACGGAAGCTGGCTGCGCAGCACCAGCACGACCAGGCGGGACAGCAATCCGCCCGTGCCCAGCGCCGCGTCCACCCGTTCGCTGAAGTCCACCGTCGGGAGTTTCCGGGCTGTCTCGATCTGGCCGATCAGTGAGCCGGTGTAGTTGACGATCGCCCCGAGCTGCTTCTGGGTCAGACCGGCGGCCTCCCGGTAACGGCGCAGCTCATAGCCGTAGTAGTCGAGCGGTGACGCGCCCGGGTCGAGGACGTTGATGTGGGTCACGCAGAGCCCCCTTCGCGCGACTCGGCCCACGTGGGGACCGGTTGTATTCGTTCCGTAGCTCACGGTAGCCGTCGCGCGGCACCCTCGTGCCGTGAACGATGACTTTCCCCCTGGCCTCCTGGGGCACCGCTCGGAGCAGTACACGTTGCGCCTCACCGTCGGCGCGCACGCCGCCCGGCACGTCCGGCGGATCGTCCGCTCGTACCTGGACGAGTGGGAACTGGCCGGGCTGAGCGACGCCGTGGAACTGGGCGTGACCGAGCTGCTGGCCAATGTCGTACGCCATGTCCCGGACCGGCGCTGCACACTGCTGTTGCTGCGGCGCCCCGGCGGCGTGCGGGTCGAGGTCGCGGACGGCTGCCCCCGGTGGCCGGTACGGGCCGAGCGGGTCGGGGACGACGCGGAGGGCGGCCGGGGCCTGGTGCTGCTGGAGGCGGTGGCCGACAAGTGGGGGGTGGCGCCGGGGCCGGGCGACGGCAAGACGGTGTGGTTCGAGTGCGGGGCCGGTTGACGGGGCCGTTACGCCAGGCCGCCGCGCCCGCCATGGGTGGCGGACGCGGCGGCACCGCTCACTTCAACGCCTCGTGGTCCGCGTACATGCGGGCCAGGGCCCGGCGGTCGTCACGGACTTCCAGGAAGGAGAGGAGGAGCGTGAACAGCAGGTCCACGGCCGCCTGGTCCTGTTCGCGGGTCAGCGGCTGCCCCAGGCCCCGCAGGGCGACGCCCGGCAGGGCCTCCAGGAACACCTGGGCGTACCAGGTGATGTTGGTACGCTCGCCCCTCCGCACGGCCAGCCACTCGTCGAAGCCGCGGAACAGCCCTCCCGAGCGGCCCTGGTCGAAACCGATCAGGAACGTGGCCGTGGAGTGGTACGTCCCGTTCAGGCCGTACAGGCCGGGCCTCGCCCGCACCTGTTCGACGAACTCCCTGTCGTTCATGCGCCCTCGCTCAGTGTCCTTCAGAAGCCGAAGTCGATGACGTCGTTGTACTGCCAGCGATCCTTGTACTCCGCGATCGTCTCACCCCCCTTGCCGGTCCACGCGTCATAGACCCGGCCGTTCAGCACGACCACGGTGTGCGAGCCCCAGAACGTGTCCTGACCCCGGTACTGGGGCAGGGAGTTGAAGCCACCCATGGGGGTGATGGTGACGATGTCGCCGCCGCCCAGGCTGTCCCGGATCTGCTTGGCGCACACCTCGCACCCCGAGCTTCCGGGGATGGACGACGGATTGCGCGGCAGTCCCGGGACGCTGTGCACCCCACAGGCGTCGTCCGCCGACGCCGACATCGTCGTCAGTGACGCCTTGCTCAGGATCCGGCAGCCCTTGCGCAGCAGCTTCAGGCCGTCGTACGTCTTCTCCAGGGCCTTGAGCTTGGCGCCGACCAGGGCGTCCACGGCGAGGCTGCCGCAGTGTTCGAGGTCCCGGTCGCGCATGCAGGCTTCCAGCTCGGTGAGGCCGGTCAGCTCGGCGGTGATCTTGGCGATCCGCTCGACGCCGGCGCCGATCTCCTTGCCGTTCTCCAGGATCTGGCAGTCGATCGGGTTGTGCTGGCACCAGCGGATGTAGTCCTGCGGGTCGCAGGGGACGAACGCCTGCTGGCAGCGGTAGATCTCGGCGGCCCGCCGCCCCGCCTCGTTGCGCTCCTTCTCCGCGACGGCGGCCTTCCGCTTGGCCTCGGCCTCCTCGCGGTACTTGCGCACCGTCGTCTCGAACGCCTCGGTGGCCGCCTTGAGCGCCGCCGCGGCCGACGCGCCCGCCGCCAGTTCCGACTGCCGGGCCTGGTCGGCGTAGTACCACGCGGTGGACGCCGACGCCTGCGCCAGCTCCGAGGAGAGCGTGGCGTCCGACGCCGAGCGGGCCGCGTCCTCGGCGGCGATGTTCGCCCGGTTCGCGGCGGACCGCGCGGTCGCCGCGGACTCGGCCGCCGCCGCGGCGGACGCCTCGGCGCTCCTGGCGTACCCGGCCGCCTTGTCCGCCTGGGTCTGCGCCTCGGCCGCCGAGGCCGCCGCCTTGTCCGCCCACTGCTGCGCCTCGGCGGCGGCCTTGCGGGCGAGGGCCGCCGTCTTCTGCGCGGTCGCCGCGTTCGCCTGGGCGGTCGCCGCGATCTTCGCCGCGTCCGCGATCAGCTTCTGCACCTGGGCGACGTGCGTGGCGGTCAGCTCGTCCTTGCGCTGCGCCGTGTACTGGCCGGCCACGATGAAGCTGTGCAGGGTCTCCGGCGCGCCCTCCAGGGCGATCCGCGCCGCCGACCGGACCTCCGGGGTGCCGGAGTCGACCAGCTGGGCGGCCCGCACCCGCTCGTCCTCGGTCCGTGCCTCGTTCTGCGTCCTGGTGATGAACGCGCTGTACTTCTTGGGATCGTTCGTGGCGAGGGCGGCCCGGCCGGCCTCCGCGAGCACCGGACCCGCAGTGTCGATGATCTTCGCGATCTCGACCCGCATCGGCTCCGCGGCGACCGCGTACTGCCCGTCGGCCACGAACGCGGCGACGGTGGCCGCGTCCCCGTCGAGGGCGGTCTCCGCCGCCGCCCGCATGGCCGGGTCGGCGCTCTCCTCGGCGAGGCGCTCCACGTAGGAGCGCTGGTCCTGCCGTTCGGCTTCGGCCCAGCCGTTGACGAGGTAGTCGAGGACCACGTCGTCGTCGCCGGCCAGGGCCGCCTCGGCCGCCGCGCGGCCCCACGCGGTGCCCTGCGACATCTCCCGCACGGCCAGGTCGCGGCCCCGCGCGGCGAGCGCGGCGCGGTCGGCGCCCGGCTCGGCGAGCGCCGCGACCAGCGCGTCCCGCTCGGCGTCCCGGTCCTCGTCCGCCCGGGTCAGTTCCTCCTGCCCGGCCTCCCGGGCCTCGGCCGCGGCCTTCTGGTCGCGGGCCAGCTCGACACCGGCGTTGGTCCGGCCGAGGAGCTCCTCGGCCTCCACCTCGCGGGCCAGCGTGTAGACCTTCTGGGCCTTGACCACCGCGTCCGTAGCGGCGTTCGCGGCATCGGTCGCCGCGTTGGCGTGGGCCGTGGACTTCGCGGCGGCCGTGGCGGCCTCCCCGGCGTGCTCGGCCGCCTCCTTGGCCGCGGTGGCCGCGTTGCGGGCGTGCGTGGCCGCCGACTTGGCGGCGTCCCGCGCCTCCCGGGCCGCGCTCGCCGCCTTGCGGGCCAGCGATTCGGCCGCGGCGGCGGCACGGTTGGCCTCGGCCGCGTGCCGCCTGGTGGCCGCGGCGGCGGCGCGTGCCTGGGCGGCGGCGGCACTGGACTGGCCCGCGTAGTTGCCGGCCTCGATGGCCGAGGCCGCGGCCAGGTCGGCATTGGCGCCGGCGCTCGACGCCGAGGCCGCCGCGGCACCCGCCGCGTCCGCCGCGACCGCCGCCTGGTCGGCCGCGTCGGCGGCCTTCTCGGCCCCGTCGGCGGCGGCGTTGGCGTTCTCCGCGGCCTGCCGGGCGGCGTCCGCGTTCGAGGCGTCCACCGCCGCGTTCGCCGCGGCGTTGCGGGCCCGGGAGGCCGCCTGCGCGGCACCGGCCGCGGCGGAGGCCGCCTGGGCCGCCGCGTTCGCCGCGATCCGCGCGGAGTTGTTCGCCGCGCGGGCGGCGTCGATGGCCCGCTGCGCGGCCGTGGCCGCCTGGGCCGCCGCCGTCGCGGCCCGCTTGGCGGCGCCGGCCGCCCGCTGGGTGTCGTCCTTGGCGGCCTCGGCCTCGGCGGCGGCCCGCTGCGCGGCCTCCTTGGCCAGCTTCGACGCCTCCACGGCCTTCGCGGACTCCGCCTGGGCCGCCTTGGTCTCGGCGGCGGCCTGCCGCCCGGCCTCCTTCGCCCGCGCCGCCAGTTCGGCGACGGTGGCGTGTTCCTCGTCCTTGTTCCGCGCCACGAACTGGCCGACTTCGAGGAACTCGCGTATCTCGTCGGCGCCGCCGCCGAGCGCGATCCGCCCGGCGGCCCGCACATTGGGGCCGCCCACGCTGATGATCTGGGTGAGCCGGACCCGGTCGTCCTGCTCCTGGGCGGTGTACTGGCCCTCTTCGAGGAACTTCGCGACCGCGTCCGGCCCGGCGTCCAGCGCGGCGCGGCCGGCGTCCCGCACGACCGGGTCGCCCGCGTCGACGATCTGGGCCACCCGCACCCGGTTGTCCTGCTGGGCGGGGGCCTCCCAGCCCCAGCTCAGGAAGATCTCCAGGTCCTCCTGGGTGCCGGACAGCGCGGTACGGGCCGCGGCCACCAGCTCCGAACCGCCGACGCTCGCGATCTGGGCCGCGCTCACCCGTTCGTCCTGGAGCAGCAGCTCCTCGGCGACGGCCAGGAACTCCTGTACATCGGCGTCGCTTCCGGTCAGCGCCGCCTCGGCCGCCGCCTTGACGCCGGGGCCGCCGGCGTTCCAGTAGTCCAGGACCCGGCCCCGGTCCGTCACGGCGGCTTCGGCGAGGGCGGAGACGGCCTGGGCGCCCGTACTCGCGCTCCGCGCCTCCCGGGCCACGGCGGGAGCGGCGCCCACGACCCCGCTGACCATGGTCAGCGAAAGCAATGCGGGAATCAGGGCCCGGGACCAGAGGGGCCCACTCGTGGAACATCTTCGATTCACGTGTTTTCAGCTTTCTGTCTTTGTCGGCAGAAAAATAGATCACCTTCGCCCGGGTGATCCGCGAACACCATAACCATCGTGATCGGAGGAGCCGCAGGGGTCCAGCGATTTCCCGACGGCTGACGAACCGGGGAGATAGCCGCAAATAAAGCGCCGGATAGGTGCACCGCCGATCAATCGGCGCTTACGTGAAGTCCAAGGACAAATCGGGAGACTTGGCGTCATCGAGCGAAGTGATCCATTGACGGAGGGTGAGGCTGTGGCTAAGTTGTGGATCTCTTTGCATGATTCGGTGACCAACGGGGGGCGGCTTTCGTCAGTGAATTGCCGCACCTGAAAGGAGGGTGCGGTGTTTTCCCGCGCTCGCGTTCTCGCAATATCCGGCTTCATCGCTCTTTCCGCGACGGCCGTCGGAATTCCGATGGCCGTCGCCGATGACTCCTCGGAGGCCGCAGCGGCGGCCGACATCCCGCCCTACGCGGTGGAGGATTTCCAGTACCCCGGTGCCGCGGCCATCCTGGAGAAGGAGGGCATCGAGCTGAAGAAGGGCGACGGGCACATCGTGCTGGCCGCCTGTGACGGCTCGGCCGACCAGATCCGGGTCCTGACGGTCGCGGAGTCCGCCGCCAACCGCAAGGGCGAGTACTGCTTCAACGCCACGGCCAAGACCGGCTACCTGACGCTGGAGTTGCCGCGGGTCTTCGCCCTGGAGACCGGTGACCACCCGATCAGCGCCGACCTGACGGCGGAGGGCACGACGACCACGACCACCGTGAAGGTCGCCGCGGGCGGCTTCGAGCCCGTCGGTGAGGGCACCGTGGGCGGCGCCCGCTCCGTGCTCGTCGAGATCCGCGTCACCGGCTGATCCGGCCGAACCCAGCACCGAGAACGGAAGAACGTGACCCTTTCGCTTATGCCTGTCCGTAGATCCGCGGGCGCGGTTCTGGTGGCCGCCACCGCCACCGCGGCGGCGCTCGTCGCCGTACCCGCCCACGCCGTCGCGGGCGCCACCGTCCCGTCCGGTTCCTACGCCTTCACCGCCAAGGTGTCCCTCGGCGCGGGGGAGAACGCCCGCGCGTGCAGCGGCGCCCTCGTGGCGCCGGACTGGATCCTCACCGCGGCGAGCTGTTTCGCCGCCGCCCCCGCCACGTCTCCCGCGGTCGCCGCGGGCAAGCCCCCGGTGAAGACCACCGCCACGGTCGCCGGGAAGGCCAGCCCCGTGGTGCAGCTCGTGCCGCGCGCCGGCCGCGACCTGGTACTGGCCCGGCTGTCCCGGCCGGTCACCACGGTCACGCCGGTCGCCGTCGCCACCACCGCCCCGGCCGTCGACGACCAGCTGGTGGCGACCGGCTGGGGCCGCACCGCCACCGAGTGGGTGCCCACGGCCGCGCACACCGCCGGTTTCGTCGTCAACGCGGTGGGCGCCGACGACCTCACCGTCACCGGCGCGGACGGCGCCCTGTGCAAGGGCGACACCGGCGGTCCGCTTTTGCGCGCCGCGGGCGGCACCACCCAGCTGGTCGGCGTCAACAGCCGTTCCTGGCAGGGTGGTTGCCTGGGCGAGACGGAGACCAGGAAGGGCGCGGTCGCCGCCCGCGCGGACGACCTGTCCGGCTGGGTCGCCGAGACCGTGGCCAAGGTGCCGGTGACCGACTTCAACTGCGACGGCGTCGAGGACATCGCCGTGGCCGACCCGGCGGCGTCCGTCGGCGGCGACGCGGGCGCGGGCCTGGTGCGGGTCGTCTACGGCGGCGGCAAGGGCACCGCCGAGATCACCCAGGACCTGGACTGGGTGTCCGGCGGCTCCGAGGCGAGCGACCAGTTCGGCCTGGCACTGGCCACGGTCGACTACGACGAGGACGGCTGCACCGACCTCGCCGTCGGCACCCCCGGCGAGGACCTGGACACCGCGACCGACGCGGGCATGGCCGACCTCCTGCACGGCGCCCCCGGCGGCCTCGGCACCGGCACCGTGAAGGACACCCACTACGAGCAGGGCGCCGGCAACGGCTCGCTGGCGGCCTCCGCGAGCGAGACCGGCGACCGCATGGGCGCCTCCCTGGCCGCCTCCGTCACCAAGGCGGGCGAGCCGTTCCTGCTGATCGGCGCCCCCGGCGAGGGCGTCGACACGTCGGCCGGGGCGGGCATGGCCGTCTACGTCCACGGCTCCACCAACGTCGTCGTCCACCAGGACCGGCTCGGCGTGCCGGGCGCGGTGGAGGCCGGTGACGGCTTCGGCGGCGCGGTCGCGGCCGACGCCAACCACCTCGTGATCGCGGCGCCCGGCGAGGCCATCGGGGCCGACGCCGACGCGGGCAACCTGGCCGTGTTCGACCCGAACACCCTGGACGCCGAGAACCGTCCGACCGCGCTGTTCGGCCTCGACCAGGACCTGGACGCGGTCGGCGGCGGCGCGGAGGCCGGTGACCAGTTCGGCTACGCCCTGGCGCTGGTGCCCCACCGTCCCTCGACCGCCGCCTCGGCCACGGAGTCGATCCTGGCCGTCGGCTCGCCGGGTGAGACCCTCGCCGTCGACGGCGTCGACAAGGCCGAGACGGGCATGGTGCAGACGTTCCGGATCACCGCCACCGGCACCTACAGCCAGCTCGACACCTACGAGTCGGGCACCGCCGCCGACGACGTCTCCGGCACCTCCGAGGCCGGCGACCACTTCGGCCAGGCGCTGACGGCCGTGAACACCGCCCCGAAGGCGGTCAGCACCACCGCGACCCTGAAGCTGGCGGTCGGCATCCCCGACGAGGCGGTCGGCACCACCGCGAGCGCGGGCGCCATCCAGACCTTCTCGCTGCTGGGCACCCCCGGCGCGAACGACCGCTGGCTGGAGGCGGGCGACGGCGACGGCATCCCCGGCACCCCGGGCGCCAAGCAGTACCTCGGCTCGCGCATGCACTTCACCGCCACGGCCCTCTACGTCGGCATGCCGTACGGACCCACCCCCTACGGGGCCCTGCACGTCCTGCCGCTGTCCAACGTGACGGCCGGCGGCGCGGTCGGCGCGGTCACCACGTACCAGCCGGGCACCGGCGGCCTCCCGGCCGCGGGCAGCCGCTTCGGTTACGCGGCCCGCTGAACCACCCGCACACGAGGGGCGCCCGGGAGACTCCCGGGCGCCCCTCGCCGTACGGGCCCGTACCGTCGCCGGTCAGCTCCGCCACCAGTCGTCCAGCGGGGAGGCCGGGACGGTGCGCTTGTGGCGGGTGGCGCGGTAGACCGACTCGACCCTCGCGGCGACCTCGGGGGTGACCTCGCCGCCCTCCAGGTAGGTGTCGATCTCGGCGTACTTCAGGCCGAGCGCCTCCTCGTCGGGGAGGGCGGGCCGGTCGTCCTCCAGATCCGCCGTCGGCACCTTCTGCCAGGTGCTGGCGGGGGCGCCCAGCTCCTGGAGGAGGGCCGCGCCCTGCCTCTTGGTGAGGCCGGTGAGCGGGGTGAGGTCGACACCGCCGTCGCCGTACTTGGTGAAGAAGCCGGTGACCGCCTCGGCCGCGTGGTCGGTGCCGACGACGAGGAGGTTGAGCTGCCCGGCGACCGCGTACTGGATCACCATGCGCTCGCGGGCCTTGAGGTTGCCGCGCACGAAGTCCCGCAGCCGGTCGTCGCCGGTCAGGTCGCGCAGACCGGTGGCCGCCTCGTGGGCGACGGCGTCCGCGCCGGGCTTGACGTTGACCGTGACCGACCGGTCGGGCCGGATGAAGTCGAGGGCGACCCGGGCGTCGTCCTCGTCGGCCTGGACGCCGTAGGGCAGGCGTACGGCGACGAAGGTGGCGTCGTGCCCCTCGGCGCGCAGCTCCTCGGCGGCGAGCTGGCACAGCCGGCCGGCCAGGGTGCTGTCCTGGCCACCGCTGATGCCGAGCACGTACCCCTTGGCCGGGGTGGACCGCAGGTAGTCCTTGAGGAAGTCGACGCGGCCGCGGATCTCGTCGGCGGGGACGATGGCCGGCTTGACTCCGAGTTCGGTCACGATCTGCTCGCGTAGGTTCTGCATCAACGCACTGTATCCACCGGGCTCCGGGCGAAACGCGGCGATCACGGCCGTTCGCCGCGATCCGGCCGAGGAGCCCGGCGGAGACGGTACGGCGGGCCCGCCGGCCGGGCCGGCGGGCCCCCCGCTACGCCGGTTCCTGGTTGGACCACGCCGCCCAGTCGCAGAACGAGAGGCCGTCGTCGCCGATCAGGCAGATCCGGAACCAGTACGACCTGCCCTCGACGAGGTTGTGGCTGCCGCCGTCCGAGGCGCGCGCGACGGCCGGGACGCCGTCCGAGCCGTCGTCGCGCAGCGAGTAGAGCCGGTCGCCCCGCGTGGTGGAGTTGACGTACTCGTACACGTACCCGATGGCCGAGTGCCCGTCGTTCGCCTGCTGGTCGCTCACCGTGACGATGTCCCCGAGGGTGCGGAACTCCAGGCGTCCGCCGGGGTTGCCGTCGTCCGTCTCCATCGCGTGGGTGGTCAGGACACCGGCGTCGGCGGGGACGGGGGCGGTGCCGGCCTGGGCCTGCGCGGAGGTGGCGACCGCCAGCCCGAGAACGGCCGTTGACACGGCGAGGGCCTGTCGGATTCGCTTCTTCGCGGTGCTGCTGCTCATGCGAGGACCTCCTTGTCGGGTGGCGGTCTCGCCCGCCACCGGTTCATGGCCCGTACGTTAGGAACTCCCGCGCGCTGGAGAATCAAGTGACTGTGACGCACGACACATGGGCGATCGGGGAGCTGGCGGCGGCCACGGGACTGCCGGTGAAGACGGTCCGCTACTACTCCGACAGCGGGCTGCTGCCGGAGGCCGGACGCAGCGCGGGCGGTCACCGCCGGTACGGCGCGGACGCCCTCGAACGGCTGCGGCTGATCCGGCGGTTGCGCGCCCTGGACCTCCCGGTCGCCACGATCGCCCGGGTGGTGAACGGGGAGCTGCCCCTGGCCGACCTGGTGACGGGGGAACTGGACGCCGTGCAGGCGCGGCTGACCCGGCTGCGGTGGCAGCAGGCCACCCTGCGGGCGCTGGACGACTGCTCCGACACGGAGCGGCTGCGCCGCCTCGCCGTGCTGGCACGGGTGCAGCGACTCCCGGACGCCCACCTCGACCTGGTCCGCACCTGGGAGCGCATGCTGCCCGCGACGCTCCCGGCCGGCCTGGCCGCCGCGGTCGTCGGGCAGGCGGTTCCCGACCCGCCGCGCGACCCCACCGCCGAGACGGCACTCGCCTACGCGGAGCTGCACGCGCTCGCCGCGCACCCGGCCTTCCCGGAGTACTACGCCGCCGCCCACGCACGGGACCGGACGTCGCTGTACGCGGGCCTGCTCGACGCCTGCGAGCTGTCGCGGGCGGCACTGGACGAGGGACTGGCCCCCGGGCCGGGCCCGGCACTGGACGCGTTCGCGCGGGCCTGCGCGCGCGGCCGGGGCGAGCCGGACGGCCCCGGTTTCCGCGGCGCCCTGGCCGACGCCCTGCGCTGGACCGTGCCCCTCTTCGGCCGCTACTGGGGGCACTACGCCACCGTGACGGGCGCCGGCCGGCCCACGGAAGGCACGGCGCACGTCTGGTGCGTGCGGGCACTGCGGGCGACGGCGGTCAGCGGCGGTCCGGTCCGGGTACGGGACCGAAGGCCACCGGCGCCTCGAACGCCGCCCGGCGGGTGGCGCGGCGCAGGGCCTTGAGGACCGGGGCGCCGAGGGCCAGCGTGAGGACGACCGTCAGCACGGCCCGGCCGGTGTCCCAGCCGAGGGACGTGGCCAGGCAGTAGGCGAGGAAGCGGGTCAGGTTGCCCGCCGTACCGGCGTCCGGGTCGGGGGCGATGGCCGAGCCGTCGCGGTCCAGGAAGGGCCAGCCGGCCGCGTTCATCAGGGTGCCGTAGGCGAAGGCGGCCAGGAAGCCGTAGACCGCCAGCACCAGCAGTTCCGCCCGGCCGCGCAGCCGGTCGGGGAACGGCAGCAGACCGGCGCCCATGGTGAACCAGCCCATCGACAGCATCTGGAACGGCAGCCACGGCCCGACCCCGCCGGTGAGCAGCGCGGACGCGAACATCGTCAGCGAGCCCAGCACGAACCCGAACCCCGGCCCCAGCACCCGGCCGCTGAGCACCATGAGGAAGAACATCGGCTCCAGCCCGGCGGTGCCCGCGCCCAGCGGACGCAGCGCCGCCCCGGTCGCCGCCAGCACCCCGAGCATGGCGACCGCCTTCGGACCGAGCCCGGACTCCGCGATCGTCGCCGTCACCACCGCCAGCAGCAGCACCAGGACGCCCGCGAACAGCCAGGGCGCGTCCTGCGCGTGCGCGGTGACCGCCGTGCCGGGCAGCGCCACGAACGGCCAGCCGACCGCCGCCAGCCCCACCGCGCCGACCAGCACCAGCGCGGCCACCGACCGCGGGCCGAGCCGTACGGCGCGCACCCGCCGGGCGCCGCTCACGCGAGGGCCTCCCGTACCTGGGCGGGCGTCAGCCACCGCTGCGGCGCCAGCACCTTGGCGACCTGCGGGGCGAACGACGGGGAGGCGACCGCGACCTCGGTGGTGGGACCGTCCGCGATCACCTCGCCCTCGGCCAGCAGCACGACCCGGTGGGCGAGTTCGGCGGCGAGTTCCACGTCGTGCGTGGCCAGCACGATGGCGTGGCCCTCGGCGGCCAGCGCGCGCAACAGCCCGACCAGGCGGGACTTGGCGCCGTAGTCCAGGCCCCGGGTCGGCTCGTCCAGGAGGAGCAGCGGCGGGCGGGCGGTGAGGACCACCGCGAGGGCCAGGGTGAGGCGCTGGCCCTCGGACAGGTCACGGGGGTGGGCCGTGTCGCCGATGCCGGGCAGCAGCCCGGACAGCAGCGCCCGGCAGGTACCCGAAGCGGCCTCCGCGTCCCGGTCGGCGGCCCGGCACTCGGCGGCGACCGTGTCGGCGTACAGCAGGTCGCGCGGCTCCTGCGGGACCAGGCCGACGCGGCGCACCAGATCGCGCGGGGGCGTGCGGTGCGGCACGGCGCCGCCGGCGCGGACGGAGCCGGTGCTCGGTTCGACCAGCCCGACCAGCGCCTCCAGCAGTGTGGACTTCCCGGCGCCGTTGCGGCCCATCAGGGCGACCGTCTCCCCGGGGGAGACGGTGAGGTCGACGTGGCGCAGGGCGGGGACACGGCCCCGGCGGACGGCGAGGCCGCGCACCTCGGCGGCGTACGCCGGGGCCGCCGCGGGCGCGGACCGGCGGTGCCACCGGGAGCCGGGCGCCGGGCGCGGGGCAGGCACGGCGGCCGGAGGCGCGGGCGCCCCCGGCACCGGGAGCCCGGCCAGCCGCTCCCGCAGGGGGGCGGCCCGGCGCCGGGCGTCGCGGACCGTCAGCGGCAGCGGGGACCAGCCCGCCAGCCGGCCCAGCTCCACCACCGGCGGGAACACCGGGGAGACGGCCATCACCTCGGCCGGGGTGCCGAGCACCGGCGGCGCGCCCGGCGCGGGCAGCAGCACGATCCGGTCGGCGTACTGCACGACCCGTTCCAGGCGGTGCTCGGCCAGCAGGACGGTGGTGCCGAGGTCGTGGACGAGGCGCTGGAGCACCGCCAGGACCTCCTCGGCGGCGGCCGGGTCGAGCGCGGAGGTCGGCTCGTCCAGCACCAGCACCGACGGGTGGGCGGTGAGCACCGAGCCGATCGCGACGCGCTGCCGCTGGCCGCCGGAGAGGGTGGCGATCGGCCGGTCGCGCAAGGGCGCGAGGCCCAGCAGGTCGAGGGTCTCCTCCACCCGGCGGCGCATCACGGCCGGGGACAGGCCGAGGGACTCCATGCCGTAGGCGAGTTCGTCCTCCACGGTGTCCGTGACGAAGTGGGAGAGCGGGTCCTGGCCGACCGTGCCGACCACGTCGGCCAGTTCGCGCGGCTTGTGGGTGCGGGTGTCCCGCCCCGCGACCGTGACCCGGCCGCTCAGGGTGCCCCCGGTGAAGTGCGGGACCAGGCCGCCGACCGCGCCGAGGACGGTGGACTTGCCGACGCCGGACGGCCCGGCGAGAAGGACCAGCTCACCCTCGGGGACCTCGAAGTCCACACCGCGCACGGTGGGTCCGTCGGCACCGTCGTAGGTCACGGACACGTTCTCGAAGCGGATCACGACGGTTCCTCGGCGGGGTCTGGGGGCGGGGGAGCGGCGACGGCGGGCAGCAGGCCGAGCAGGCAGGCCGCCGCCGGCCACAGCGGCAGGACGGGCGGGGCCAGCGGCACCACCCCGGGGTGCAGCGCCGCCGGGTCCCGTACGGCGGCCAGCGCCACCAGTCCGGCCACCGCCGCGCCCGACCCGGCGACCAGCCACGCCCGTCCGTCCCAGCGGTCGGCCCGGTACCGGGTGCGCACCGCCCGCCGCCCGCCGAGCCGCAGCCCGCCCAGCGCGGCGGCCAGCCCGGCGCCCAGCAGCGGCAGCCCGTAGGTGCCGCCGGCCGCGGTCAGCAGCCCGTACGTCCCGGCGCAGACCCCGAGCAGTCCGCCCAGGGTGAGCGCGGCGGTGGTCCGGCGCACGGCGGCGGGCACCTCGGCGGTCCGGCCGTACCCCCGGGAGTCCATCGCGGCGGCCAGCCCCACCGACCGCTCCAGGGCGCCCTCCAGCACCGGCAGGCCGACGTGCAGCAGACCCCGTACGCCCCGGTCGGGCCGGCCGCGCAGCCGGCGGGCGGCGCGCAGCCGCCGGACGTCCGCGACGAGGTGCGGGGCGAAGGTGAGCGCGACGACGACGGCGACGCCCGCCTCGTACAGGGCGCCCGGCAGCGACTTCAGCAGCCGGGACGGGTTGGCGAGGGCGTTGGCGGCGCCGACGCAGATGAGCAGGGTGGCCAGCTTCAGCCCGTCGTACAGGGCGAAGACCAGCGCCTCGGCGGTGACCCGGCCGCCCAGCCGGATGCCCCGCGCCCAGTCGGGGAGCGGGACTTCGGGGAGGGTGACCAGGACGTGCGTGCCGGGGATCGGGGAGCCGAGGGCGACCGTGAAGAACAGCCGGACGGCCAGCACGGCGAGGGCCAGCTTGACGAAGGCGCCGTAGGACCGGGCCCAGGGGGCGTGCGTGCGGCGGGCCGTCACCACATAGGCGGAGACGGCCAGCAGCAGGGCGAGCAGCAGCGGGTTGGTGGTGCGGGTGGCGGCGGTCCCGAGCCCGATGGCCCACAGCCACCAGGCACCGGGGTGGAGCTGTCCGGCCGCGCCCTCACGCGCCACCGCGGCGCCGCCTCCCCTGCCACACCGCCGCCGCGCCGAGCGCCGCCACGGCGGCCAGCCCGGCGACGAGCCCGACCGAGGGGCCGCCCCGGTCGTCGCGGTCGCCGGCGGCCGGCGCCCGGTCGCCGGAGCCGTCCGCGACCTGCTCACCGCAGCCCGTCTCCGGGTAGCCGGATACGGCGCACAGCAGGGCGTTCGCGTCGTACCGCAGCGGCTTGGCGACGGCCGCGAGCGCCTCCGCCGTGGTCGCGTCCTCGGCGACGCGGGCGCAGGCCGTCCGCCGCGCCGGGGGCGTCTCGCCGGACGGGGCGTCGGCGGCGGTGCCGAAGTCCAGCACGAGCGCCACCCGTTTACGGCCGTCCCGCGCGGGCGTCCTCCCGCAGATGTCCGTGAACTCCGCGGTGCCGCGCGGCCGGGCCGCGTCCCCGGAGTCCTCGCTCACGGAGAACCGGAACCCCTGGACGTCGCCGTCGCCGGGACGCGCGGTGGACGGCCCCTGCGTGGCGTACGCCCACCGGTCGCCGTCCCGGTCCCAGAACGACCAGTACCGGTACCCGGCGGCCTGCGCCTGCCCCGCGCCGGCGGCCAGCAGCAGCGCGGCCAGCGCCAGGAGGGCGACCCGGCGGATCACGGCTGCCGCTTCCGGTTGCTGAGCAGGAAGCCGATGCCGACGCCGACGACCGCGAAGACGCCGACGTACCACCAGGTGCCGAAGGGGCTGTCGTCCTCCTTCTCCTCCTTCTCCTCCTTCTTCTCCTTGTCCTCGTCCTTCCTCTGGTCCGAGGCGGTGGCCCGCGGGGCCGGCCCGGTCGCGTTCAGGGCCGCCACCAGGTCGGTGCCGCCGAAGTCGGCCGGGTCGGCGCCCGCCGCGTGCGCGGCCAGGATCAGCTGGGCCCAGGCGGCGGGACCGCTCCGCTTCGCCCAGCCCGCGGCGTTCTTCTCCAGCCAGGCCAGCGGCTTCGCCGCCCGCTCCGCGCCGCCCTGCGCGGCCAGCGCCACCACGGCGTCGGCGGTGTTGCCGTGGTCCGGCTGGTCCTCGGCACCGGCGAGCGCGGACTTCAGGTACCCGTCCTCCGCGACGGCGCCGGCGAGGTAGGCGGCCCCGTTGGCCGCGGCCCGCCGCGGGTCGCCGTCCGCGCCGGCGCACGCGGCGGCGCCGTCCGCCGCCTCGCCGGGCCCGGTGACCAGGCCCTTGCCGAGCGCGCCGAGCACCCCGGCGGCGGTGGCGTCCGCGTTGGCGGTGAGCTTCTCGTCCTGGTCCGGCTGGAAGGCGAAGGCGCCGCCCCGCGCGCAGGGCAGGGCGAAGGAGAGGAGGGCGTCGTAGGGCGTCCTGCCGCCCTTGACGGCCTTCACGGGGTCCGTCCCCGCGGCGGCCAGCGCGCCGATGACGACGGAGGTGGAGTTGGCGTCGCTGGCGCCGCCGGGGGAGTAGCCCCAGCCGCCGTCCTCGTTCTGTACGGACCTCAGCCAGGCCAGGGCCGACCGCACGGCGGCGTCGTGGCCGCCCAGCGCGGTGAGGGCCTGGACGGCGGCGGCCGTGCTGTTGGTGTCGACGGGGGTCTTCGCGTCGCAGTCCCGGGCGGTGGAGGCGCGGTAGGGCGCGAACGCGCCGTCGTCGCACTGCTGCCCGGTGAGCCACTCCACGGCCGCCGGGGCCGGGTCGACACCCGTCGTGTCCTGCGCGAGCAGCGCGAGGGACTGGCGCCAGACGCCGTCGTACGTCGGGTCGGTGCTGCCGTACAGGCCCTGGGGGAGGGACGGTGACGGGTCGGCGGCGACCGCGGGCACGGCGGCGGCGCCGACCACGGCTGCGGCGGCGAGCGCCACGGCGCTGCGGCGGAGGGCGTTCATGAGCGGCGGGTGCCTTTCCCTGTGCGGGGCCGGGCGGCACGGGACACCCCGGGCGGCTCGGCCCCGTATGCCTCGACGGTGCCCGTGCGCCGGCCGGTGCCGGGCACGTGAGCCGGTCACGGTCCCGTCCGGGCGGTCCGGCTGCACCCCTGGTACGCGGCGGGGTTGTACGGTTGCGGGTCAGCGCCGGAATTGCACCGGCTTTCCCCGTACGGGCGTGATACGACCCGGCCACTTTACCCGTATGTATGACCGACGTCAGGAACGGGCGCCGGGGTGCGGCCAGGGCGGCCGGCGGGCGCGGCCGGCAGGTCGATGAGGCGGCACGCGGTCTCGATGTCGACCCGGACCTGGGCGATGCCGGCCCGCCCCGACAGCCAGGTGATCAGCGCCGAGTGCCAGGTGTGCTCGATGACCCGCACCGCCGCGAGCTGCCCCGGCGCCGGGTCGTCGACGCCCATCGCGTCCAGGATGATCGCCGTGGTCGTCCGCGAGACCCGGTCCACCTCCGCCGCGGCACCCCGGTCGGCGAAGATCAGCGCCCGGACCATCGCGTCGGCCAGGAACGGCTCGCGCCGCAGCGCGCCGAAGGCCCGCATCAGCGTCCGCGTCACCCGCTCCCCGGCCGTGGCGCCGCCCGGCGGGCGCCGGCCCAGGGTGCCGTGCAGCTCCGCCAGCTGGTCCTGCATCGTCGCCACCAGCAGGTGCACCTTGGACGGGAAGTAGCGGTACAGGGTGCCGAGCGCGACCTGCGAGACCTCGGCGACCTCCCGCATCTGCACGGCGTCGAAGCCGCCCCGCCCGGCCAGTTCGGCGCTGGCCCGCAGAATGCGGCGGCGGCGCTCCTCCTGACGCTCGGTCAGCGCGGGCGCGGCGGGACGGACCCGGGCGGCCGGGGCGGCCCCGCAGGTCCCGGCCGGGCTGGTCCCGGTCGTGCCGGTCCCGGTCATGCGGCTCACCCCGTCCACCCCCGCCCAC
Organism: Streptomyces daghestanicus; assembly: GCF_020521275.1. Taxonomy (NCBI): domain Bacteria; kingdom Bacillati; phylum Actinomycetota; class Actinomycetes; order Kitasatosporales; family Streptomycetaceae; genus Streptomyces; species Streptomyces daghestanicus. Next base: position 974,673 of record NZ_BNDX01000016.1, read on the forward strand.
CTCGGCCGCCGTGGCGTGAATCACCTGATCCACCGGTCACAGCGTCCTTACTTGCCGGTAGATTCGAAGCCTCTGAACGATCAAGACTGAAACTTGTTCTAGATTAGCGTCCGGCGTAGTCTCGCGGGACCAGGCAGGCAGAAGGGGACCGGAGTGACCGCTGAGGCCCGTCGGACGGAACCCCGCCAGGATCGGCCCGCCGGCGCCGGCACGGACGAACGCCCCCTGCGCATCGCACTCCTCACCTACAAGGGCAACCCGTTCTGCGGCGGCCAGGGCGTCTACGTCCGCCACCTCTCCCGCGAACTGGCCCGCCTCGGCCACCGCGTCGAGGTCATCGGCGCCCAGCCGTACCCCGTGCTCGACCCGGGCCTGCCGGACCTCCGCCTCACCGAGCTGCCCAGCCTCGACCTCTACCGCCAGCCCGACCCCTTCCGCACCCCGAAGCGCGACGAGTACCGGGACTGGGTGGACGCCCTGGAGGTCGCCACCATGTGGACCGGCGGTTTCCCCGAACCGCTGACGTTCTCGCTGCGCGCCCGCCGCCATCTGCGCGCCCGCCGCGGCGACTTCGACGTCGTCCACGACAACCAGACCCTCGGCTACGGCCTGCTGGGCGACCTCGGCGCCCCGCTCGTCACCACCGTCCACCACCCCATCACGGTGGACCGGCGGCTGGAGCTGGACGCCGCCGAGACCTGGCAGCGGCGGTACTCCGTGCGCCGCTGGTACGCCTTCACCCGCATGCAGAAGCGCGTCGCCCGCCGCCTGCCCTCCGTGCTCACCGTCTCCGGCACCTCCCGGCAGGAGATCGTCGACCACCTCGGCGTCCGCCCCGACCGCGTGCACGTCGTGCACATCGGCGCCGACACCGACCTGTTCTCGCCCGATCCCTCGGTCCCCAAGGTGCCCGGCCGGATCGTCACCACCTCCAGCGCGGACGTCCCGCTCAAGGGCCTGGTCTTCCTCATCGAGGCGCTCGCCAAGACCCGCACCGAGCACCCGGACGCCCACCTCGTCGTCGTCGGCAAGCGCCCCGCCGAGGGCCCCGTCGCCCAGGCCATGGAGCGCTACGGCCTCGCCGGCGCCGTCGAGTTCGTCAAGGGCATCTCCGACGCCGAACTCGTCGACCTGGTCCGCTCGGCCGAGGTCGCCTGCGTGCCCTCGCTCTACGAGGGGTTCTCGCTGCCCGCCGCCGAGGCGATGGCCACCGGCACGCCGCTGCTCGCCACGACCGGCGGGGCCATCCCCGAGGTCGCCGGCCCCGACGGCGAGACCTGCCTCGCGGTACGGCCCGGCGACGCGGGCGCGCTGGCCGCCGGACTCGGCCGGCTGCTGGGCGACCCGGACCTGCGCGCCCGGCTCGGCGCGGCCGGCCGCCGCCGCGTCCTCGACCGCTTCACCTGGGCGCGCGCCGCCCAGGGCACGGTGGCCCGGTACCGCGAGGCCATCGCCGCGGCCCCCGCCGCCGGTACCGTCCGCCGCCCGGCGCTCCCGACCCCCGGCACCCCCGGCCGCCCGGCGGCCCCGGAAGAACACGAAAGCAGGACCACGTGCTGACCGTCGACTTCTCCCGGTTCCCGCTCGCCCCGGGCGACCGCGTCCTGGACCTCGGCTGCGGCGCCGGCCGGCACGCCTTCGAGTGCTACCGGCGCGGCGCGCGGGTCGTCGCCCTGGACCAGAACGGCGACGAGATCCGCGAGGTCGCCAAGTGGTTCGCCGCTATGAAGGAGGCCGGGGAGGCCCCCGAGGGCGCCACCGCCACCGCCATGGAGGGCGACGCGCTGGCCCTGCCCTTCCCCGACGAGTCCTTCGACGTCGTCATCATCTCCGAGGTGATGGAGCACATCCCCGACGACAAGGGCGTGCTCGCCGAGATGGTCCGGGTACTCAAGCCCGGCGGCCGGATAGCGATCACCGTGCCGCGCTACGGACCCGAGAAGGTCTGCTGGACCCTCTCCGACGCCTACCACGAGGTCGAGGGCGGCCACATCCGCATCTACAAGGCGGACGAACTCCTCGCCAGGATCCGCGAGGCCGGCCTCAGGCCGTACGGCACCCACCACGCGCACGCGCTGCACTCGCCGTACTGGTGGCTCAAGTGCGCGTTCGGCGTCGACAACGACGAGGCGCTGCCGGTGAAGGCGTACCACAAGCTGCTGGTCTGGGACATCATGAAGAAGCCCCTGGCGACCCGGGTCGCCGAGCAGGCGCTGAACCCGCTGATCGGCAAGAGCTTCGTGGCGTACGCGACCAAGCCGCACCTGCCGCCGGTGGGCGCCGCGTGACCACGCCCCGGACGGAACACCTGATCCTGCCCGGGGTCCTCACCGCCGACGAGGCCGCCGCGACCGTCCGCGGCATCCTCGCCGTCCAGCGCGAGGACGGCGCGATCCCCTGGTTCCGCGGCCACCACCTCGACCCCTGGGACCACACCGAGGCGGCGATGGCCCTCGACGCGGCCGGCGAACACGAAGCCGCCGCCCGCGCCTACGCCTGGCTCGCCCGGCACCAGAACGGCGACGGCTCCTGGTACGCCGCGTACGCCGACGGCGACGCCGCCGACGTCACCGACCGGGGCCGGGAGACCAACTTCGTCGCCTACGTCGCCGTCGGCGTCTGGCACCACTACCTCTCCACCGGCGACGACGCCTTCCTGGACCGCATGTGGCCGGTCGTCCACGCCGCCGTCGAGTTCGTGCTGCGGCTCCAGCGGCCCGGCGGGCAGATCGGCTGGCGCCGCGACGACGACGGTACGGACGCCACCGACGCGCTGCTGACCGGCAGTTGCTCCGTCCATCACGCGCTGCGCTGCGCGCTCGCCGTGGCCGAGCTGCGCGAGGAGCCGCAGCCCGACTGGGAACTGGCTGCCGGTGCGCTCCGGCACGCGATCCGCCGCCACCCCGAGCGGTTCCTCGACAAGGACCGCTACTCCATGGACTGGTACTACCCCGTCCTCGGCACCGCGCTGAGCGGCCCGGAGGCCAAGGCCCGCATCGAGGCCGGCTGGGACCGGTTCGTCGTCCCCGGCCTCGGCGTGCGCTGCGTCGTGCCGAACCCGTGGGTCACCGGTGGCGAGTCGGCCGAACTCGCCCTCGCCCTCTGGGCGATCGGCGAGTCCGACCGCGCCCTGACCGTCCTGCAGTCCATCCAGCACCTGCGGGACGCCGGCAGCGGCCTCTACTGGACCGGGTACGTCTTCGAGGACGACGCGATCTGGCCCAGGGAGCTGACCACCTGGACGGCCGGCTCCCTGCTCCTCGCCGTCGCCGCCCTCGGCGGCCACGAGGCCACCTGCCGGGTCTTCGGCGGCGACCACCTGCCCCGCGGCCTGGAGCCGGCCACCGGCTGCTGCGCCTGACCGGCGGCCACCGGCGCCGGCGGCCGAGGGTGATGACAGCCGCCGGGGATGCCCCGGCCCCCGGGCCCCCTGGTCACGCGACCGGTCGGTGTGCGGCGGGGGAACGGCGCGGTCCAGTGCCTGTCGTTTTGATCAGGTCGCGGGGAATCGGCTGTGCCTTCCCCGCGCCGGTGAGCCCCGCGTCTGCGGCGTGATCCGAACGACAGGCCCTCTAGTGCCGGTGCAGGCGGTTGGCGATGGCGTGGCCGACGAAGAGGTAGACGACGGCGGCGAGGCCGTACCCGGCCACCACCCGCGCCCACGCCTCGTCGAAGGTGAACAGGTCACGCGACCAGCCGGCCAGCCAGGCGGCCGCGTCATGGACGAACTGCACCAGGTCGTTGGCCCGGTTCGCGTCCAGCAGGTACATCAGAATCCACAGTCCGAGGATGACGGCCATGATGTCCGCGATCACCGCGACGGCCGTCCCGGCGGAGTTGGAACCACGAGTGCGAGACATGCCTTCCGTCTGGCCCCGTACGCCTGTTTGAAACCCGAGTCCCTTACGGCGGACGGCAGTTGAGCGGACGACGACGGCCCCCCACCCGGAGGCGGGGGGCCGTCGGGACGGGCCGGGCGGCGCTCAGCCGCGCTGGATGCCCGAGGTGTCCTGGAGCACGCCGCGGCGGCCGTCCTGCGTCTGGGCGACCAGCGCCGCACCGCGCTGCTCGACCGCCAGGTACCAGGTGCCCGGCGCCAGCTCCGCGACCGGCGTGGGCGAACCGTCCTCCGCGAACAGCGGACGCGGCACCGGCACCGCGAACCAGAACGGGGCGAAGTCCCCGGCCGGCGGCTGCGCCTGGCCCTGCGCGGCGTGCGCCTGCTGGGGCTGGGCCTGCTGCTGCGGCTGCTGCTGGGCCTGCGGCTGGCCCGGGTACCCGTAGCCGCCCTGCGGCTGACCGCCGTACGACGGCTGCTGCGCGCCCGGGTAGCCGTAACCGCCCTGCGGCTGACCGCCGTACGGCTGCGGCTGGGCCGGGCGGGGAGCCGGGAGGAGGGCGCCCTTGAGCGCCGGCACCAGCGGGGTGGCGACGGCCGCGGCGGCCATGACGACCGTGGCGATCAGGGCGAGGATCAGACCCGTGCCCGCGCCGATGCCGCTCCCGCCGCCGTTGTTGTCGAAGGCGCCGGCCGGATCGAAGACGTTGCCGAGCGCGCACCACGCGGCGAAGACCGTGAAGGCGGCGCCGAACTGGCCGAGGTCGAGACCGGCGACCTTGCGCGGCTGCGGCAGCGCGTGGGCCACGACGACGAGCGCGGCGCCGATGATCCCCGCCAGGACGACCCCGAGCACGATCGGCCCGCTGCCCCACAGGCTGGGGATGTCGGCGCTGTCCGAGGCGCCTTCGATCGAGTAGATGTCGAGGAACGACGCGATCAACAGCACCACCGCTGCCACGATCACCACGCCGTCGCCTCGAGTGAGGGAGCGGATATTCACTTCAGGTCCTTCGCAGGTCGTCGTCTCGTCGTCATCGGACGACACTATCCTCCGCACCTCGGGGCTGTCCGCCGGGATGGGGGCACCGATCGCTACCCGCGCAGGAAACTCACGATTCCCTCAGAGATCCCCTGGGCCGCCTTCTGCCGCCAGGCACCACTGGTCAGCAGCGCCTCGTCCGCGGCGTCGCGCATGTTGCCGCACTCCAGGAAGACCTTGGGCACCGTCGACAGGTTGAGGCCGCCGAGGTCGGTGCGGGTCACCAGGCCGGTGCCGTCCCCGAGGTAGTTGGCGGGCGCGCTGCCCGTCCGCTCGGCGAAGCGGTCCGCGATCCGCGCGCCGAGACGGGCGGAGGGGGCGACGATGGCGCGGGTGTCGGCGGCGCCCCGGTGCACGGCGCCCGGCAGGATCACGTGGAAGCCGCGGTTCCCGGCCGCCGAGCCGTCGGCGTGGATCGAGACCGCCGCGTCCGCGTGCGCCTGGTTGCCGATCCGGGCCCGCTCGTCCACACAGGGTCCGTACGCCCGGTCCCCGTCCTGCGTCAGCTTCACCGTGGCGCCCCGCTCGGCCAGCAGGTCGCGCAGCCGGTGGGCGACGTCCAGGGTGAAGTCGGCCTCCGGGTAACCGGCGTCGGTGGCGGTGCCGGTGGTGTCGCACTCCTTGTGGTGGGTCCCGATGTCGACCTGGCGGTTGATCTCGTCCGGGTGCCGGAAGTTCTCCGGGTTGTGGCCCGGGTCGATGACGACGACCTTGCCCTTCAGCGGCGCCGCGTCCTTCGCGTCCTCGTCCGGCGCCGCGGCCCCGCGTCCGGCCGCCGGCGCCGAGGACGCGCTCGCGGTGGACGCCCGGTCCGCCCGGCCGCCGCCCCCGTCGTCGCCGACCGCCGCGTACACCCCCCAGCCGAGCAGCGCGCCCGGCACCAGCGCGGCCAGCGCCACGGTCAGCGGGCGGCGCAGCGGGGAACGGGACGGACGGGGCTGGGGCGGTTCGGACTCCGGTGCTGTGTACGACACGTCCGCGACTCTAACCGCGCCCCGTGCCGCCCGCCTCCGCACGCCGCAGCACCCGCAGCGAGCCGGTCGCCGAGACCTCGGTGAACGCGCCGGACTCCAGTGCCCTGAGGTAGACCCGGTACGGGGCCTGGCCGGTGAACTCGTCCACCGGGTCGGGGAAGACGTCGTGCAGGACGAGCAGTCCGCCCTCGGCCACCCGGGGCGCCCAGCCCTCGTAGTCGGCGCCCGCGTGTTCGTCCGTATGGCCGCCGTCCACGAAGACCAGGCCGAGCGGCGCCCGCCAGAGCGCGGCGATCTGCGGGGAGCGCCCGACCAGGGCGACGACGTGCTCCTCCAGGCCGGCGCGGTACAGGGTGCGGCGGAAGGCGGGCAGGGTGTCCATCACGCCCAGCTCCGGGTCGACCGTCGCCGGGTCGTGGTACTCCCAGCCCGGCTGCTGCTCCTCGCTGCCGCGGTGGTGGTCGACGGTGACGGCGGTGACCCCGGCCGCGCGGGCCGCGTCGGCGAGCAGCAGCGTGGAGCGCCCGCAGTAGGTGCCGACCTCCAGCAGCGGCAGCCCCAGCCGGGCCGCGTCCACGGCCGCCGCGTACAGCGCCAGCCCCTCGTCGGCGGGCATGAACCCCTTCGCCGCCTCGAACGCGGCCAGGATCTCGGGCGGGGGTGCCGCGGGCATGGGGGCGGTCCTCTCGGTCGTACGGGCCGTACCGGTCGTACGGGGCTGACGGCGCACCATGCTGCCGCACCGGGGGGCGGGGGTGCGTGCGAAACCCGCCGAGGCTTGATTGTTAGCGCGACAACAGTTAGCGTGCTAACTATGGGTGGAGCGAAGCGTGAGAGCACGCTGGAGCTGATGCGGTGGGTCGTATGGGGACAGCGGCGCATCGCTGACGACTGGATACGGGAACGCGGCCTCACGCACGAGCAGAGCGCCGTGCTGGCGTACCTGTCGAAGAACCCGGACGCGATTCAGCGTGACGTCGCGCGGACCATGCGCACCAGTGCGCCGAGCGTCTCGCGGCTCCTGGCCGGACTGGAACGGCGCGGACTCGTGGAGCGCCGGACGCAGGAGGACGACACGCGCAGCCGTCGCGTGCATGTCACTCCGGCGGGCTCCGAACTGATCCAGGGGTTCGAAGAGGCCATGGACCGTGTCGAGGAGTCGATCCTCGCGCCGCTGGGCGCCGCGGAGCAGGCCCGGCTCCATGAACTCCTCGAACGGCTCGCCGCCCGGATCGAGCCACCCGGCTCCCCCTGACCCGGCTCCGCCACTCCGCCCGGGAGCCCTGCGGGCAGGACCGTCGGCTCCTCCAGCAGCAGTAAGGAATCAGGTATGACCCAGATCACGATCATCGGTGCCGGTCTCGCGGGTCTGACACTGGCACGAATCCTGGCGGTGCACGGAATCCCGTCCACGGTGTACGAGGCGGAGGCGTCCGCCCAGGCCCGGGGCCAAGGCGGCATGCTCGACATCCATGACTACAACGGACAGCACGGAATCCGTGCCACCGGTCTGATGGACGGCTTCCGCTCCCTCGTCCTCGAAGGCCGCCAGGCGTCCCGCGACGTGGCACCCGACGGCAGCATCCTGGCGGACCGGCCGGACGACCCCGCCGGGGGCCGCCCCGAGGTGCAGCGCGGCGAACTGCGTCAGCTGCTGCTGGAGTCCCTGCCCTCCGGCACGGTCGTCTGGGGCCACAGGACCCGGAGCGTGCGGACCCTCGCCGACGGCCGTCACGCGGTGACCTTCGCCAACGGACCGACGATAGCCACCGACATCCTCGTCGGTGCCGACGGTGCCTGGTCGAAGGTCCGGCCGCTGCTCTCCGGTGCCACACCCGCCTACGCCGGACGCTCGATGGTCGAGACGTACCTGTACGAGAGCGACACCCGCCACCCCGCCACCCTGGCGCTGGTCGGCGGGGGGTCGATGACCGCCTACGACGAAACCACCCGCATCGGTCTCGGCGTGCAGCGCGAGCGCGCGGACACCCTGCACTCCTACGCCATGTTCGACCAGCCGCTCGACTGGTTCGACGGCATCGACTTCACCGACGGCCCCGCCGCCGCCCGTACCGTCGCGGCGATGTTCGAAGGGTGGGCGCCGGAGCTCGTCGCCCTGGTCGCGGACAGCGACATCCCGCCGGTCTTCCGCCCCCTGTACGGGCTGCCGATCGGGCACCGCTGGGAACACGTACCCGGTGTCACGCTCATCGGAGACGCCGCGCACCTGGCACCGCCGGACGGCGAAGGGGCGAACTGGGCGCTCTTCGACGCAGCCCAGCTCGGCAACGCCATCGCCGGACAGCCCGAGGACGTCGACGCGGCCATCCGCGCCTACGAGGCCGCGCTCTTCCCACGGAACTTCGAGACCGCGACCGCCGCCGCGGCCTACTACCCCGGATTCAGCCCCGGCTGACACCGCCGTCGTCCAACGCCCGGGCCTGCCGCCCGGCCGCGCCCGGTCGACCGGGGCGGGCCGGCTCCCGGGTGGTCACGCGGGGACGGTCTCGCCCGGCAGGGAGAGGTCCAGGTCGACCGGGCGGCCGTCCCCGGCGTGGGTCGCCGAGTGGGCCAGCGGGCCGTGCCCGGCGGCGCGGGCGGCCAGCACGTACGGCCCGGCGCCCGGCACCGGGACCGCGTAGCCGCCGTCCGCCGCGGAGAGGGCCGCGCCCGCCTGCCGGCCGTGCCGGTCGATCACCGTGACCTTGGCACGGGCGACCGGCGTGCCGTCGGCGGCCAGCACCCGGCCGCGGAAACCGTGCAGCACCCCTTCCGCGCGGGCCAGGTTGGCGTCCTCCTCGCTGCTCGCGCGCAGTTGCGTGGTGGCCGACGGGCGGCGCCGGGGCAGGAAGAAGGCGAGGACCAGTCCGACGGCGACCGCGCCGGTCGCGATCAGGAACGAGATCCGGAAGCCGTGCATGGTGGGGACGGCGACCCCGCCGGCGTCGTCGGCCGTGTCGGCCAGCACCATGCCGATGACGGCGCTGGAGACGGACGTGCCGATGGACCGCATCAGCGTGTTGAGGCCGTTGGCCGCGCCCGTCTCGGAGGCCGGCACCGCGCCGATGATCAGGGCGGGCAGCGAGGAGTAGGCGAGCCCGATGCCCGCGCCGAGCAGCACCGAGGTGACGACGGTCTGCCAGGCGGCGCTCATCAGGCCGAGGCCGCCGCCGTAGCCGACCCCGATGACCAGCAGGCCGACGATGAGCGTGGTGCGGGGACCGTAGCGGGCCGACAGCCGGGAGTACACCGGGGCGGTGAACATCATGGTCAGTCCGAGCGGGGCCACGCAGAGCCCGGCGACGACCATCGACTGGCCGAGGCCGTAGCCGGTGGCGGACGGGAGCTGGAGGAGCTGGGGCAGGACCAGGGAGACGACGTAGAAGGAGACACCGACCATGATCGAGGCGAGGTTGGTCAGCAGCACCTCGCGGCGGGCGGTGGTGCGCAGGTCGACCAGCGGCGCCTTGACGCGCAGCTCCATCAGGCCCCACAGCAGCAGGACGACGGCGGCGGCGGCGAACAGGCCGAGGGTCGGCGGCGAGGACCAGCCCCAGTCGCCGCCCTTGGTGATGGGCAGCAGGAAGAGGACCAGGCCGGCCGAGAGGCCGAGCGCGCCGGGCAGGTCGAAGGTGCCCCTCGCGCGCAGCGGGGACTCCGGTACGACGAGCAGGGTCAGGGCGATGGCGAGGACGCCGAGGCCGGCGGCGCCGTAGAACAGGGCGTGCCAGTCGGCGTGCTGGGCGACGAGCGCGGCGGCGGGCAGCGCGAGGCCGCCGCCGACGCCGATCGAGGAACTCATCAGCGCCATCGCCGAACCGAGCCGCTCGCGCGGCAGCATGTCCCGCATCAGGCCGATGCCGAGGGGTATCGCGCCCATCGCGAAGCCCTGGAGGGTACGCCCGGCGATCATCGGGACCAGCGCGTCGCTGAAGGCGCTGAGCAGCGCGCCGGCCACCATCACGGCCAGGCTGAGGACCAGCATGCGCCGCTTGCCGTAGAGGTCGCCGAGACGGCCCATGATCGGGGTGGCGACGGCGCCGGAGAGCAGCGTGGAGGTGAGCACCCAGGTGGCGTTGCCGGGCGTGGTGTCCAGGAGTCGGGGCAGGTCCTTGATGACCGGGACGAGCAGGGTCTGCATCACCGCGACGACGATCCCCGCGAAGGCGAGCACCGGGACGGTCGTCCCGCGCGCGCTCCGGGTGGGCTCGCCGGTCGTCGTGTGGGTCATTGAGTGAGGTCCTCCGGGGCAGGGGGCGACCGTGTGCGGTCGGGAGCCAGGTATGTGTATTCCCAACTCCGTTGGCTGAGGCACCTATTCCGTTGCTTCGGGAGGCTAACGACATTTTGCCGTTTCTTGGGTTTGCGGCACTCGGCCGACGTGACCGGCTCCGCCGGCGTGGTGCCGGGGGAGGGCGCCCGGCGGGCCGCGCGGCCGGTTCCGGGGCGGGTCGGCACCGGGGCGGGTCGGCGCCGGGGCGGTGGCCCGCCGTGCAACCCGGCCGGGCGGAGGCGGGGCGCGCTGCCGGCCGAGGCGTCCTCCCGCGGTGGCGGCCGGGGGCCGCGCGCGAAGGCCCCCCGGCACTCGACCCGGTGAACGGCTCGGTCCGGTCAGCTCGTACGAGGTGTGGCGATGACGCGACCGCCACGGTGCGGCGCGGTCACCACGGTGCGCGCCTTGGCGCGTTCCGGCCCGGTGGTGGGGGCGGTCAGCTCGAACGTGAGCAGGATCCACCGGAGCAGGAGCCTGGACTCCAGCAGCGAGAACGCGGCGCCGATGCACCGCCGCACCCCGCCGCCGAACGGGAACCACGCGGTGGCGGGTGGCGGAGCGTCACCCAGGAAGCGCTCCGGCCGGAATCGGTCCGGTTCGGGGAAGTGGGCCGGGTTGAAGTGGGCCAGCGAGACGGATGCGGCCACCGACTCGCCCGCGGCCACGCGCACCCCGCCGATCTCCGCTTCCTCGGACAGGCCCCGGGACACGAGGGCGAGGACCGGATGGATGCGCATGCACTCCTTCACCACCGCGTCCAGGTAGGCCGTGTCGCCCTCCGAGGCGGCACGGCGGGCACGGTCCTGGACGTCCGGCATGCGCGCCAGGTCGTGCACGAGCCAGGTCATCGCGGTGGCGGTGGTCTCGTAGCCGGCCATCACGAGGGTCATCAGCTGGCCCACCAGCTCGTCATCGGACAGCCGGTCGCCGTCCACCTCGGCCTTCAGCAGCCGGGACAGCACATCGGACCGCGCTCCCGGACCGGCCTGCCGGTGCTCGGCGATCTGCGCCCGCAGTACCGCGACGAACTCCCGCCGCGAGGCGAGCCAGGTACGCCACGGCGGAAGTGGGCGCAGGCTCCGCCGGTGCAGGCCCATCAGCACCACGGGGCTGACGTCGGTCAGCGCGGGCACCAGGGCGTGCAGCCGCGTGAGCCTGGCCGGGTCGGTCACCCCGAACACCACGCGGAGGATGATCTCCAGCGTCACCCGTTGCATGCGGTCCTGCACGCGGAACGTCCGGCCGGTCGGCCACTGCCGGACCTCGTCCTCGGCCAGCGTGCCGATCATCGGTTCGTAGCTCCGCAGCGCGGCGCTGGTGAACGCGGGCGTGACCAGCTTGCGGGAACGGGCGTGCTCCTGGCGGTCCTGCACGAGCATGGACAGCTCGCTCACCAGCGGCGTGATGATCTCGTAGCACTCGCCCGCGTGCCAGGTGTCCGGGGAGCCGGCGAACACCTGCTTGACGTGGTCGGGGCCGTTGACGATCAGAGTGCCGCGCGAGGACAGGCCGGGGCCGTTGCGGTTGCGCGTTCTCAACGGGACCGTGTCGCCCCGGAGCCTCCGGTTCAGCCAGGGGCGGTGCCAGAGGAAAAGCATCGTGCCCGCCGAACCGGGAATCGGCAGTCGCTTGACGGAAGATTTCCTGCCCGTTGGGCCGCTAGGAACAGCCATGCCGCCCATTACACAATCGGCGGGGGAATGCTGCCTATAAGGCGGACGTAAGTATTATTATCGTTAATTTTAGGCGATATGGACAGTCCTCTGAATGGTGGATATGATTCATTTGCTCGACCTTTGATCGCCGGTCGGTAATCACTGATCAGCAATGGCTTCGATCAAGGTCTTCCTGCTGCATGCCGGTATGAGTGAGACGGGGGTCTCTGGCATGGAAATCGCGATGCGCGGAATCGGTTATCAAGTCGGCGGCGGAAAAGAACTGAACGCCGATGCCGCCGTACGGCTGGGACTCGACCGCGACTGGCTGGTCCAGCGCACGGGCATCCGGGCACGCCGCATGTGCGCCGAGGGCGAGGACGCGTCCACCCTCGCCGCGGACGCGCTCGGCAAGGCGCTGCGGAGCGCCGGGCTGGAGGCGGACCGGCTCGGCCAGGAGACCGTCCTCGTCCACATCGAGAACGGCTTCGTGAACCTCGCGCCACCGGCGGCCGTCGCGCTCGCCGCGAGAACCGGCCTGACCGACGTCAGGGTGCTGGGCGTCGACGGTGTCTGCTCCGAGCCGATGACCGTGCTGGACCTGGCGTCGTCGCTGTTCGAGACGGGCCGGGCGGACCGGGTCGTCCTCTCGGCCGCGTTCGACTACGAGCGGGTGCTCGACCCCACCGACGCGGGCACCGTCGGCCTGTTCGGGGCGGGAGCGTGCGCCGTCGTCCTGGAGCCGGCGGCCGCGGACGACCCCCGGCGGTTCACCCTGCTGGGCACGGCGTGGCGCACGGACGCCCAGGGGGCCGGACTCGGCGTCATCCCCGTCCGGCGGCTCCACCGGGACGCGCGCGGCGTGCACATCGACGCCGGGTTCTACGCCATGGACGGACAGGGTCTCACCAGGATCGGCCTCCGTGCCGTTCCCCTGGTGTACCAGGACGTTCTGCGCCGGGCCGCCTGGCGGCCCGACGACTTCGACCTCGTCATCGCGCACCAGCCGAACGTCAAGCTGCTGGAGATTCTGATGCGCAAGCTGGAAATCCCCATGCGCATGGTTCCGACACCGGTGGAAGAACTGGGAAACATGGGGCCGGCGAGTCTGCTGATCAACCTCGCCATCGCGATGGAGAAGGGACTGATCAAAAACGGCACCAAGGTCATGCTGCTCGCTTTCGGCCTCGGATTCTCCTGCGGCGCCGCCGCGATCGAGTTCCACTCCGACTTCTCCCTCCGACAGGGCAGTGCCGGGAAATGACGGAGGACACGTGGGGGACGCATGTCTGAGCTTGTGGTCAATGGTGTGACGGTGGTGTTCGAGGGGGTCAGCCGATTGGTGTGGCAGCGCGCCGCCCCCGACAGATGGACCCTTGTCGGAGTGTGGCCGTCACGGGAACGGCGGCGGACACTGCGGGCGGCCATGGACTCCGGGGAACAAGCCCTGGTCGTGCTCTCCGGCGACCGGGCCGCATCTACCCTTTTCTCGGAGGAACTCCCGGAGTCCTTCGCGCAGGGTCTTCCCGAAGAGTGCCTCACGGTACGCCCCGACCTGCAAGCGGGCATGATCGACATCGAGGTGCCACCGCTCGACTGGCTGCCGGAGGAGCACCGGACCCGCGGCCTGCGTTTCGCGGATTGGGCACGGCACCAGGTCGCCACGCTGCCCGCACTGGTGCTGCCCCACCTGCTGGTGGAGGACGGACCGCGGCGCGGTCCGCGGTTCGCCTTTCCCACCAGGCCGGTCACCCGCGCGCACGTGGGACTGCTGGAGCCGCTCGTCCGTCGGGTCTTCCCCGAGGACAGGCCCTCCCCGTGAGCCGGCAGGTCATCGCCGTGACGGGCGGCGGACGCGGCATCGGACTGGCCATCACCACCAGGCTGCTCGCAGCCGGGTACGGCGTCGTGGCCAACACACACCGGACCCAGGCCCTGCCCGGGGAACTGCTCGACAGCTACCCGGACCGGATCGTCACCGTCTCCGGGGACATCGGTGTGGAACGGACCTCCCAGGACATCGTCGAGGCCGCCCAGCGGCTCGGCCGGCTCCACGCGGTCGTGCACAGCGCGGGCGTCTGCCGGGACCGGCTGCTCATGACCATGGACAAGGCGGACTGGGACGAAGTGATCCGAGTCAACCTCGGCGGCGCCTTCCTCATCACCAAACACGCCCTCAAAGTGATGACCCGCCAGCGGTACGGCCGCCTCGTCTACGTGTCGTCCGCCGCGGCACTCATGGGAAACGCCGGACAGAGCAGCTACGCGGCGAGCAAGGCGGGCATCGAGGGCCTGAGCCGGTCGGTCTCCCAGGAGTACGCCAGGTTCGGCGTACGCACGGTCGCCCTGTCGCCCGGCCTGGTGGACGGCGGCCTCGGAGCACAACTGCCGCCGGCCGTCCGGAACGAGCGACGGGAACGCCAACTGCTCGGGGAGGCCGCGGTCCGGCACGTGGCGGGCACGGTGGCCTTCCTGGTCGGCCCGGACGCCGATCACATCAACGGCACGGTCGTGCACATGCACGGCGGCATCCGGTTCTGAACCCACCACCGGGCGGCCGAGCCGGCCGGCGGCTCCGACCGGCCCGGCACGCACCGTCCGACCGCAGCAGTTCTGAGCGCGGAGGCGCAATGAGCACCGACATCGTCATCACCGGACTGGGCGCGACCACCCCGCTGGGCGGCGACGTGCGAGCGACCTGGGACGCCCTCCTGGCCGGACGCAGCGGCGTGTCCCGGATGCGGGACGACTGGGTGGAGCGGTACGGCCTCCCCGTGCGCATCGCCGCCCGCCTGGCCGTCGACCCGGCCGGGGTGCTGCCGCGCACCGAGGCACGCCGCATGGACCGCTGCGAACAGGTCGCGGTGATCGCCGCCCGGCAGGCCTGGGCGGACGCCGGCCTGGGGGAGGACGGCGTCGACCGAGAGCGCCTCGGCGTCGTGCTCGGCACCGGCATCGGCGGCGCCGCCACCTGGCTGGACCAGGACCGCCTGCTGCGGACGGCGGGCCCGCGCAGGGTCTCCCCGCTCACCATCCCGATACTGATGCCCAACGGCCCCGCCGCCTACGTCGGGCTGGACCTGCGGGCCAGGGCGGGTGTGCACGCCCCGGTCTCCGCCTGCGCCTCCGGTGCCGAGGCACTGGCCTGGGCGTTCAGGATGATCAGGGCGGGCGAGGCGGACGTGGTCGTCGCCGGCGGCGCCGACGCCTGCATCCACCCCTTGCCGATGGCCGGCTTCGCCCAGGCCCGCGCCATGAGCACCCGCAACGACGAGCCCGAGAAGGCCTCACGCCCGTTCGACGTGAGCCGGGACGGCTTCGTGCTCGGCGAGGGCGCCGGAGTCATGGTGCTGGAGCGGGCGGACTTCGCCCGCGCCCGCGACGCCCGCATCCACGGCCGGCTGGCCGGGGTGGGCACCAGCTCGGACGGCCACCACATCACCGCGGTGGACCCCGAGGGACACGGCCAGTCCCGCGCCATCGCCGCCGCGCTGCGCGTGGCCGGCCTCTCCCGGACGGACGTGCGGCACGTGAACTGCCACGCCACGTCCACCCCGGCCGGTGACGTGACCGAGACGGTGGCGATCCGCAGGGTCATCGGCGACCATCCGGTCCTGACCGCTCCCAAGTCCTCCCTCGGTCACCTGATGGGCGCGGCCGGCGCCGTCGAGGGCGTGGTCACCCTGCTGTCGGTGCGGGACGACATCGTGCCTCCCACGCTCAACCTGGTCGACCCCGACCCCGCCGTACGGCTCGACGTGGTGACCCGTGAGCCGCGCCGGACCGGGATCGGAGCGGCGGTCAGCAACTCGGCGGGCTTCGGCGGCCACAACGTCGCCCTGATCTTCACGAAGGCGTGAGCTGCCATGACCTCCACCCACAGGGCACCGAGCGTGCTGGACGACCCGGAAGGCCATCTGTCGGTCGTCGACTTCACCAGCCATTTCCCCACCGTCTTCGAACGGGCCGGGCAGTCCCGCGACGTGACACCGCTGTACGCGGAGAAGTTCCCGCACCGCTACCTGCTGCGCACCGGCGACCACGCGATCGTGGACGAGCTGTGCGACGGCACCCGTTTCGTCAAGAACGTCAGCCTCGCGCTGGGACACTTCCGCCCCTTGGCCGGGGACGGCATGGCCACGGGCTACAACGACGAGCCGAACAGGAGGACCGCCCGCGAACTGCTGGCGCCCGCCTTCGCGATGAACGCCGTACGCGCGTACCACCCGAGCATGCTCACCGCCGCCACCCGCATGCTGCGGTCCTGGGACCGGGCCGCCGCCGACGGCCGGCCCGTACCTGTGCCCACGGACACCACCCGCCTGACGCTGGACGCCATCGGCCTGGCCGGGTGCGGTTACGACTTCGACTCGTTCAGCCGGGCCGAGCGGCATCCCTTCGCCACGGCGATGCTGAGTTCCCTGCGGTACCTGCAGCACAAGATCTTCGACCCGGACAGCGGGGACACCGCGCGGTTCGAAACCGAACGGGACCTCCAGTTCCGGCTCGTCGACCGGATCATCGCCGACCGGCGGGCCGGCGGCGACCCGTCCGCCTCCGACCCGCTGGGTCTGCTGCTGAACGCCCCCGAGGGCCTGCGGCTGCCGGACGAGAGCATCCGCAACCAACTGCTCACCCTGCTGATCGCCGGTCACGAGACCACGTCCGCCGCGCTGACCTTCGCGCTGTACCAACTCGCCCGCAACCCGGCGGCGCTGCATCTGGCGCAGGCCGAGACCGACGCGCTGTGGGGCGACGAGCCGGACCCCCAGCCGGCCTACGCGGACGTGGCCGCCCTGCGCTACGTCCGGCAGTGCCTGAACGAGTCGCTGCGTCTGTGGCCACCGGCGATCACCTTCGCCCGGGAGGCCCGGCACGACACCACGCTGGCCGGCCGGTACCCGCTGCGGGCGGGGGACGCCGTCCTGGTCAACATCCCCATGCTGCACCGGGACCCGGTGTGGGGCGACAACGTGGAGTGCTTCGATCCGGACCGGTTCGCCTCCGGAGCCGTGGCCGGCCGGCCCGCGGGCACCTTCATGCCGTTCGGCACGGGCGAGCGGGCATGCGTCGGCCGCCAGTTCTCCACCCACGAGGCGGTCATGGTGCTGGGCATGGTGGTCCACCGCTACCGCCTGGTGGCCGATCCGCGGTACCGGCTGCGCATCAGCCAGGCGATGACCATCAAACCGGACGGCTTCGAGCTGACCCTCGTCCGCCGCACCCCGGCCGACCGGGCGGCCAACGGAGCCGCGCTGTCCGTGCTCGTACGCCGGCCCGCTGCCGGCCGGCCCCCGGCCCCGGCCGGCCGGCCGGCCCGGGGCGCCCGGCTCACGGTCGCCCACGGTTCCGACCTGGGCACCACCGCCGAGTACGCCGCCCGGCTCGCCGGTGCGGCGGAGGAACTGGGCATCACGACCCGGCACGTCACGCTGAACGAACTGACCGGGGACCTGGGCACCGACCCCCTGCTCGTCGTCGCCGCCTCCTACAACGGACGGCCCACCGCTGACGCCGCCGACTTCGTCGCCTGGCTCACCAAGGCCCCCGGCGCCCGCGTTCCCCCCTTCACTGTGCTGGGCAACGGCGACCGCGGCTGGGCCGCCACCTACCAGCACGTACCCGCCCTGATCGACCGGCGGCTGGGCGAACTGGGCGGGCGGCGGACGGCCGAGCGCGGCGAGGTGGACCAGTCGGCCGACCCGACCGGGATGCTGCTGGACTTCACCGAGCGGTACCGGCGGGTACTGATCGAGATGTCCGGTGACGCCGGGGCACCCGCGCCGTCCGGGGCGAAGACGGCCCCGGCGCCGGAGTTCCGGGTGATGACGGTGACCGAGACCCGCGACCTGGCGCAGCACGGCCGGCCCAAACGGTTCGTCCGGCTCCGGCTTCCGCCCGACGTGGACTACCGGACCGCCGACCACCTCGCGGTCCTGCCGGAGAACGACCCGGCCACCGTACGGGCCACCGCCCGTGTGCTCGGCATTCCGGCGGGCCACCTGGCCGGCCGGGAGCCGGCCGGCCGGCTCACCGCAGAGCAACTGGCCCGCGTGGCCGGTGCGGCCCGGTGCCCTCGGGACGCGTCACGCATCCGCGCCCTGGAACCGGACGTCCACACCCTCGCCGGCCTGGTCGAACGCTTCCCGGCCCTGCGTGACGGCCTCACCTGGCCGGCCGCCCGGGACCTGCTGCCGCCGCTGCGGCCCCGTACGTACTCGATCTCCTCCTCCCCGGGGAACAGCCGCCGGCACGTGGACCTGATGGTCTCCCTGACACCCGGCGGCGTCGGCTCCGGGCATCTGCACCGGCTCCGGCCCGACGACACCGTGCTGGCCAGGGTCGTGCCCTGCCGCGAGACGTTCCGCGTCGACCACACCGTCCCGGCGATCATGGTGTGCGCGGGCACCGGGCTGGCCCCGTTCCGGGGCGCCATCGCCGACCGGTCCCGGCTCCGGCCGGAACAGCCCGCGTTGTGCTACTTCGGGTGTGCGGGGCGCGACCTGGACTATCTGCACCGTGCGGAACTGGAGGCCGCCGACGCGGCGCGGGCGGTGTCGATGCGACCCACGTTCAGCCTCCACCCGGAGAACGGCCACCGGTACGTCCAGCACCGCATCGCCGCCGAGGCCGAGGAGGTGTGGACACTGCTGGAGAACGGCGGCAGGGTGTACGTCTGCGGCGACGGCGAGGGCATGGCCCCCGGTGTCCGCGCAGCCTTCGCCGACCTCTGCCACCGCTTCACCGGCGAGGACGGCGAGATCCGCCTCCAGCGGCTCATGGAGGAAGGCCGGTACGTGGAGGACGTGTACGCCGGTCCCGGCTGACACCGGGCGCCGGTCTCCTCGTACGGTCCGGCCGTCCACGTCGTACCGCCGTACCGCCGTACCGAGCAGGAGAACCGTGCCCGTCGACGCCCCCGCGGCCCTCGCCGCCGCGCCCCGCACCGAACGGATCACCTGGGACCACCAGGACGTCCAGCTCTACCACCTCGGCGTCGGCGCGGGCGTCCCCGCCACCGACCCCCGCGAACTGCGCTACGTCCTGGAGGCCGGGCTGCGCGTCCTGCCGAGCTTCGCCACCGTCGCCGGCGCGGGCGTGCCCGGCGTGATCGACGGGCTGTCCCGGCCGGGCGTCGACGTCGACCTGGCCCGCGTCCTCCACGGCGGCCAGCGGCTCCTCGTCCACCGCCCCCTGCCGCCGCGCGGCACCGCGACCGTCACCTCCCGGATCACCGCCGTGCACGACAAGGGCACGGCGGCGGTCCTGGTCCTGCGGCGGGAGGCCGCCGACGCCGACGGCCCGCTGTGGACCGACGAGGCCGAGATCTACGTCCGGGGCGAAGGCGGCTGGGGCGGCGAGCGCGGACCCTCGGCGCGGACCCCGGAGCCGGCCGGCCCGCCCGGCGCGGTCGTGGAGCGGCGGACCCGGGAGGACCAGGCCCTGCTGTACCGCCTCAGCGGCGACCCGAACCCGCTGCACGCCGACCCCGCCTTCGCCGCGCGCGCCGGCTTCGACCGGCCCCTCCTGCACGGCCTGTGCACCTACGGCCTCACCCTCAAGGCGGTCGTCGACACGCTGTACGACGGTGACGTGACGCGGGTACGGGAGTACCGGGCGCGGTTCACCGGGGTGGTGTACCCGGGGGAGACCCTGCGGGTGCGGATGTGGGAGGGGCCGCGAGGCGTGACGGTGACGGCGGGGGCCGTGGAACGGGGGGACACGCGGGCGCCGGTGCTCATCGGGGTGGTCGGCATCCGGGGGACAGGGGCCACCGAGGCCGCCGGCTGAGGGACGGGGCCACCGCGACCGCCGCCGGCCGGGACGGAAACGGCTCCGGCCCCGCCCGTCGAGGTGACGGGCGGGGCCGGAGCCGTTCGCCGCGGAGCGGGTCCGCGTCTCAGGCGGCGGCCGTCCCGGACTCCCCGGACGGCTTGCGGTGCCGGCCCTGCGGGGCCCGCTCCCCGTCGTGCGAGGAGACCGGACCGCGGTGCCGGCCGTGACCGGAGCCGGCCGCCGTCCGGACGTCGGCACCGTCGGCCCGCATCGGCTGGTTCGTGCTGGCGTCGTTCATCGGAAGGAATTCACCCCGTCAATATGATCTTTCCTACAGCCGGAGGAGTTTATCCGGCGTGCCTCGGGGCGGATCCAGACGGCCGGGCCGACCGGCACTACTTCGTTACAAGCCGTGCCAGCGGCGCCTCCCGCAGCGGCACCGGACGCGGTGCGGCGGGCTCCGCCGGCCGCCGGCCCGCCGCCCCGCCCGCGCCCTCCGGCTCCGGCGCCGGCACGGTCAGCACGGCCACCCCGCAGGGCTGTTCCGCCGTGGCGTACGGCAGCCGCAGTGTCCCGTCGCCGGACCACCAGCCCGTGCCCGCCAGCCAGCCCCGGGGCGCCGGGAACTGGTACACCCGCCGCTCCGCCGGCCGCCACGCCGCCACCCAGCTCCCCGCCGGGCTGTCCACCCGCAACGCCACCGCGCACCGCTCCGGCGTCAGCATCTGGCCGGGCTGGATCGCGAACGGCGTCAGCACCCGGTCCGGCAGCCGCAGACAGCGCGGGAACCGCACCGGCAGCGTGCTGCCCAGCACTCCCCAGCCCAGCCGGCGCCGCCCGGGGGAGGGGGCGTCCGAGCGGATCAGCAGCAGCCCGCTGTCCGGGTCGGCCAGCAGCAGCCGGTCGTCGCTGTCGGCGGCGATCTGGAGCAGCGGCGACACCTCACCCCCGCGCTCCAGGTCCACGACGACCGTCTTGGCGACCGGCCCGGCCCCGTCGACCCGCCGGTCCAGCGCGAGTATCCGGGCCGTCCCGTCCAGCCACACCCCGCCCGAGCAGCGGCCCGGCACCTCGGCCAGGTGCTCGGGACCGAAGGAACCGCCGGCCACCAGCCACACGGACGTCGACCGCGGCCCGGTCTCCAGCGCGTACGCCGTCTCCCCGCCCGGCGCCGGCGGCAGCAGCCGCAGCCGCGTGCCGTCGTCCGGGCACTCCACGCCGCCCAGCGGCAGCTCCCCGGTGCCCGGCCCGGTCGGGTACAGCAGCGTGAAGACGTGCCGCCCGGCGGCCCGGCGGTGGATCAGCACCCGGCCGTCGCCCATCGGCTGGACCTCGGTGTCCGGCTCCTCCGGCTGGTTCCCCGGCAGCGGCACGGCGTACGGCTCCGGGCCGTCCAGCGTCCAGCGCTCCGGGTAGCGGGCCTCGTCGCCGCCCGCCAGCCGGGCCGCGTAGGCCCCGTCGACGGTGAGGGAACAGCCCGCCCGCGGCGGACCGCCGTCCGCGTCGGGGCCATGGTCCGCCGAAGGCTCGATAGCACAGGCTGTCATCGTTCGGTCACCTCCGGCGACGAAGCTAGTTTTCGTACGCACGGCCGTGGCATCGGCGGTCGCCACCTTCACACGAACGGATGGCCAAGAAACGGTTCTCCTGAGGAAACCGAGGCGGATGTGCTGACGGCCGGGCCGGGACCGCCGAGGCGCCGGAGCGGTCCGCCGGTGGCGGTTCGGCGCCGGGGAACAGGCAGGTAGCCTTGGCCCGTGCCCCGTCTGTCAGAAGTCATCGCCGCGCTGGAGAAGCTCTGGCCCGCCGAGCGGGCCGAGTCCTGGGACGCGGTCGGCACGGTCGTGGGCGACCCCGGACAGGAGGTCGGCCGCGTCCTGTTCGCCGTCGACCCCGTCCGGGAGACCGTCGACGAGGCGGTCGCGCTCGGCGCCGACCTGCTGGTCACCCACCACCCGCTCTATCTGCGGGGGACGACCACGGTCGCCGCGTCCACCTTCAAGGGCCGCGTGGTGCACACGCTGATCAAGCACGACATCGCCCTGCACGTCGCGCACACCAACGCCGACACCGCCGACCCGGGCGTCTCCGACGCGCTGGCCGGCGCCCTCGGTCTGAGGGTCGTACGGCCCCTCGTGCCGGACGCGACCGACCCCGCCGGACGTCGCGGACTCGGCCGGGTCTGCGCCCTGGACCACCCGCTGACCGTCCGCGAACTGGCCGACCGCGCCGCCGCGCGGCTGCCCGCCACCGCGCAGGGCATCCGCGTCGCCGGCGACCCCGACGCCCTCGTCCGCACGGTCGCCGTCAGCGGCGGCTCCGGCGACAGCCTCTTCGACCACGTACGCGCCGCCGGCGCCGACGCCTTCCTCACCGCCGACCTGCGCCACCACCCGGCCTCCGAGGCCCGCGCGCACGGCCCCCTCGCCCTGCTGGACGCCGCGCACTGGGCCACCGAGTGGCCCTGGTGCGAACTGGCCGCGAGCCAGCTCGACGAGATCTCCGACCGGCACGGCTGGGACCTGCGCGTCCACGTCTCGGCCACGGTCACCGACCCCTGGACCAGCCACTCCCCTTCACCTGGAGCCCCCAACTGAACGCCGCGCCCGCCGACCAGATCCGACTCCTCGACGTCCAGGCCCTCGACGTCCGCCTCCAGCAGCTCGCCCACAAGCGGCGCTCGCTGCCCGAGCACGCCGAACTGGAGTCGCTGGGCAAGGACGCCACCCAGCTGCGCGACCTGCTCGTCGCCGCGCAGACCGAGGAGAGCGACTGCGCCCGCGAGCAGACCAAGGCCGAGCAGGACGTGGACCAGGTGCGCCAGCGCGCCGCCCGCGACCAGCAGCGCCTGGACTCCGGCGCCGTCACCTCCCCGAAGGACCTGGAGAACCTCCAGCGCGAGATCACCTCCCTCGCCAAGCGCCAGGGCGACCTGGAGGACGTGGTCCTGGAGGTCATGGAGCGCCGGGAGTCCGCGCAGGAGCGGGTCGCCGAGCTGACCGAGCGGGTCGCCTCCGTGCAGACCCGCATCGACGAGGCGACCGGCCGCCGGGACGCCGCGTTCGAGGAGATCGACGCGGAGACCGCCTCGGTGACGAAGGAGCGCGAGGTCGTCGCCGGTTCCGTCCCCGCGGACCTGCTCAAGCTCTACGACAAGCTGCGCGAGCAGCAGGGCGGCATCGGCGCCGCCAAGCTCTACCAGCGCACCTGCCAGGGCTGCCGCCAGGAGCTGGCGATCACCGACATCAACGAGATCCGCGCGGCGGCCCCCGACACCGTCGTACGGTGCGAGAACTGCCGCCGCATCCTGGTCCGCACGTCCGACTCGGGCCTGTAGGGAGCGAGCCGGTGGCGGTGCGGGAGTTCGTGGTCGAGGCCGACGGCGGGTCACGGGGCAACCCGGGCCCGGCCGGGTACGGCGCGGTGGTGCGGGACGCGGCGACGGGGGAGACCCTGACGGAGGCCGCCGAGTACCTGGGCGTCGCCACCAACAACGTCGCCGAGTACCGGGGCCTGCTGGCCGGCCTGCGCGCCGCGCACGCCCTCGACCCGGCGGCGACGGTCCGCGTCCGGATGGACTCCAAGCTGGTCGTCGAGCAGATGTCCGGCCGCTGGAAGATCAAGCACCCCGGCATGAAGCCGCTCGCCACCGAGGCCCGGTCGGTCTTCCCGCCGGACCGGGTGACGTACGAGTGGATTCCGCGCGCCGAGAACAAGCACGCCGACCGGCTCGCCAACGAGGCGATGGACGCGGGCGCCCGCGGTGAGCGGTGGTCTCCGTCGGCCTCCACGGCGGAACTGGACCATCCCGGCGCTCCGGGGGCCGCGGACGTGAGCGCGGCGCAGGCGGTCGCCGCCCCCGGCTGGGGCCCCCCGGACCTGGGCGCCCCCGCCACCTTCGTGCTGCTCCGGCACGGCGAGACCCCGCTCACCCCGCAGAAGCGTTTCTCGGGCAGCGGCGGCAGCGACCCCGCCCTGTCGGCCGCGGGCCGCGAGCAGGCCGAACGGGCCGCCGCCGCCCTCGCCCGGCGCGGCACCGTCCAGGCGGTCGTGACCTCCCCGCTGGCCCGCACCCGGGAGACCGCCGCGATCGTCGCCGCCCGGCTGGGCCTCGGCGTCACGGTGGAGGAGGGCCTGCGCGAGACCGACTTCGGCGCCTGGGAGGGCCTCACCTTCGCCGAGGTGCGCGAACGCCACCCCGAGGACCTCGACGCCTGGCTGGCCTCCCCGGACGCCGCGCCCACCGGCGGCGGCGAGAGCTTCGCGACCACCGGTGCCCGGATCGCCGCGACCCGCGACAAGCTCGTCGCCGCCCACGCCGGCCGTACCGTCCTGCTGGTCTCGCACGTGACGCCGATCAAGACGCTCGTCCAGCTCGCGCTCGGCGCGCCCGCCGAGTCGCTGTTCCGCATGGAACTGTCCGCCGCGTCGCTCTCCGCGGTGGCCTACTACGCCGACGGCGGCGCCAGCCTCCGGCTCTTCAACGACACGTCACACCTGCGCTGAGGCGCCGCACACGTGCGCCGCGCCGAGACACGGCACGCCTGCGGCCGGGACGCCTGAGGCACCTCACACCTGCGCGCTGAGGCACCTCACACCCGCGCCGAGCGGCGCAGCTCCGCCGCCTCGCGGGCCAGTTCCTCGACCCGGCCCCAGTCCCGGCCGGCCACCGCGTCCGCGGGCAGCATCCAACTGCCGCCCACACAGCCGACGTTGGGCAGCGCCAGGTACTCCGGAGCCGAGCCCGGCCCGATCCCGCCGGTCGGGCAGAACCGCGCCTGCGGCAGCGGCGAGGCCAGCGCCTTGAGATAGGCGGTGCCGCCGGCCGCCTCGGCGGGGAAGAACTTCATCTCCCGCACCCCGCGCTCCAGCAGCGCCACCACCTCCGACGTGGTCGACACCCCCGGCAGGAACGGCACCCCGGACGCCCGCATCGCCGTCAGCAGCGTGTCCGTCCACCCCGGGCTGACCAGGAACCGCGCCCCGGCCGCCACGGCCTCGTCCACCTGGGCGGGCGTGATGACGGTCCCGGCGCCGACCACCGCCTCCGGCACCTCGGCCGCGATCGCCGCGATGGCACCGAGGGCGGCCGGCGTCCGCAGCGTGACCTCGATGGCGGGCAGCCCCCCGGCCACCAGCGCCCGCGCCAGCGGCACGGCGTCGGCGACGTCCCCGACGACCACGACGGGCACGACGGGCGCGAGGTCCAGCACGGAGACGGAGGGCGAGGGCAGCGCAGAGGTCATGCCCACATCGTGCCCACGAGTCGTACACCGCGCAATGGGCGTTGCGCAGCATGCAACGCCCGTCAGTGGACCTCGTCCACCAGCACATCCAGCGACCAGGCCCGCCCGGCCTTCCCGGGCGCCTCGGCCTCCACGACGTACCCCAGATCCCGCAGCGCCTCCACCAGCTCCGCCGGGCTCCCGGGCGCGGCCCCCGTCTCCAGCAGACTCCGTACGATCCGCCCCTTGGTCGCCTTGTTGAAGTGGCTGACCACCTTCCGCGTCGGCGCGTGCAGCACCCGTACCGACGCCGTCCGCCCGGCCACCTCGCCCTTGGGCTTCCAGGCCGCCGCGTACGCCGCCGACCGCAGGTCCAGCACCAGCCCGTCCCCGGCCGCCTCCGGCAGCACCTCGGCCATCGGCGCCCGCCAGTGCGCGGCCAGCGCGCCGAGCCCCGGCAGCCTGACCCCCATCGAACACCGGTAGGAGGGAATCCGGTCGGTCACGCGGACCGCCCCCCACAGCCCGGAGAAGACCAGCAGCTCCCGCCCGGCCCGCCGCCTGGCCCCGGCGTCCAGCGAAGCCAGGCCCAGCGCGTCGTACAGCACCCCGGTGTAGATCTCCCCGGCGGGCCGCGCCCCGGCCGTCCGCAGCCCGGCGTTCTTGCCGACCTCCCCGCGCAACCCCTCGCTGAGCCCGAGCACCTCCCGCGCCTTCTCCTCGTCCCCGGCGCACAGCTCGACCAGCTCGTCGAGCACGGCCGCCCGCGCCCCGGCCAGCCCCGGCAACGACAACGACTCCGGCTCCAGCGGCCCGCCCCGCCCGGACGGTGCCTTCCCCTCGGACGGCGGCAGCAGGACAAGCACACGTACTCCTTGGATCTCGTTCCGGGGTTCCGGGACAGGGTACGGCTCCGCGACCCGGCTCCGGCTCGGACCGGTACGTCCCACCCGGTACCATGGTCCCCACGGCAGACGAGCCGGGCGGACGGCCGCGTGGAGTTCCCTTCGAAGGGCTCCCCGAGGAACGTCCGGGCTCCACAGGGCAGGGTGATGGCTAACGGCCACCCGGGGTGACCCGCGGGACAGTGCCACAGAAAGCAGACCGCCGAGGGCTCCGGCCCCCGGTAAGGGTGAAACGGTGGTGTAAGAGACCACCAGTGCCCAGGGCGACCTGGGCAGCTAGGTAAACCCCACCCGGAGCAAGGTCAAGAAGGAAGCACCCCGGTGCTTCTGCGCGGACGATCGAGGGCGGCCCGCCCGAGTCCGCGGGTAGACCGCTGGAGGCCGGCGGCAACGCCGGTCCTAGATGGATGGCCGTCACCGGCCGGTCCGCGAGGACCGACCGGGACAGAACCCGGCGTACAGCCCGACTCGTCTGCCGCCCCAGGCTCCCTTGGCAGGAGGGTGTAGGCGGGGGCGAGGGGGCAGGTCGTGGAACCGGCCCGACCGCGATGAACGCCATGGCGTACCAGGTGTCACGTGCCGGCCACATCGAGTACACGCTGCGCCCATGGGTCTCGGGGGCGCTGGCCGCCGACATCGACGCGTTGACCGGCACCGGTGAATCGACCGGGCCGAAGGGCGGTCTGGTGCCTGCGGAAGCTTTTTGATCCTCCGGGCACCGGGACGCCTGTCAGTGCCTCCAGGTACCCTCGGACACGTCGTCAACGCGGCCCGACGGGCTTCCGTTCCACTTCGGTGGACTCCAGAAGGACATGCCCCCACCCGCGCGAGTCTCTTCGTGCTGCCTGGGGGAAGTCCTTGCTGTTCCGCGCGTCCGCGAAAACGGTCGCCGTCATGGCACTCGACGGTTCGCTGTTCCTGCACCTCACCGACCAGTTCGTTCACCAGCACGGCTATCGGCCCAGCGCCTCGGAGGCCCGTTCCTGGGAGCGCAGCATCCCCGTCCTGGTCGCCGCGCTCAACGAAGCCGGTCTGGGTGATGTGGAAGTCATGCTGGAGTACGCGCTCCCACTGAACAGCAAACGCGCCGACGCCGTCCTCGCCGGAGTGCACCCGGTCACGGGTGAACCGTCGTATGTCGTGGTGGAGCTGAAGCAGTGGAGCCAGGCGACTCCGCACGAGGAAGACCCGACCCTGTGCCACGTCGACGCCTACGCCCACCCGGTCCTCAATCCCGTCGAACAGGTCCGCCGCTACTGCGAGTACCTCGTCAACTTCAACGGGGCGGTGGCTGAGCACGGGCACCGGGTCGCCGGAGTCGCCTTTCTGCACAACGCCACCGAGTTCGGTGTGACCGGGCTGCGGGAAATCGAACGGGACGGCTACGGGCTGCTGTTCACCGCGGAGGGCCGCGGCGGCCTCATCGACCATCTGCGCACGAGGCTGAGCGTCGACCACCCGGGCTCCCCGGCAGCGGACGAACTCAGTTCAGGAGCCAAGGTGCCGTCGAGGCAACTCATGTCCGTGGCCGCGGAGGAGGTGCGCGAACGTACGCAGTTCGTCCTTCTCGATGAGCAGCAGGTCGCTTACCGCATGGTGCTCAACGCGGTGCAGAGAGCGAAGCACGCCGATCGCAAAGAGGTCGTCATCGTCACGGGCGGCCCCGGCACCGGCAAGAGCGTGATCGCGCTCCAACTGCTGGGCGAGCTGTACCGCCGCGGAGTGCCGGCCCTGCATGCCACCGGCTCGCAGTCCTTCACGAAGACGATGAGAAAGGTCGCGGGGGCCCGCAAGCGGGAGGTCCAGGACCTGTTCAAGTACTTCAACAGCTTCATGACGGCCGAGAAGAACAGCCTGGGCGCCCTGATCTGCGACGAGGCGCACCGCATCCGGGAGACGTCGGTCAACCGCTACACGCGTGCCGAGCACCGCACCGGCAGGGCGCAGATCGACGAACTCATCGACGTGGCCTACGTGCCGGTCTTCTTCCTCGACGAGCACCAAGTCGTCCGCCCTGGTGAGATGGGCACCGTGGCCGACATCAAGGCAGCGGCGGCCGGGCGCGGCCTCCCCTGCCACGTCGTCCCGCTGGACAGCCAGTTCCGTTGCGGTGGCAGTGACGCCTACCTCCGCTGGGTGGTCCGTCTCCTCGGCCTGGAGGAGGGTGGACCGGTCACCTGGGAGCCCGACGGCCGCATGCAGTTGCTGGTCGCCGACAGCCCGCAGGAGATGGAGGCCTTCCTCGAGGCTCGCCGGACCGAGGGCTACGGTGCCCGTATGTCCGCGGGTTACTGCTGGCGCTGGTCCCCGGAACCCAGGCCCGGTGAACCGCTTCCGCCCGACGTCACGATCGGTGACTGGGCCCGTCCGTGGAACCTGCGCGGCGACCGCTCCGTCTCCGGCGCGCCCCCGGCCGCCCTGTGGGCCACCGACCCGGCGGGCTTCGGACAGGTCGGCTGCGTCTACACCGCCCAGGGTTTCGAGTACGACTGGTCCGGCGTGATCATCGGCCCCGATCTGCTCTGGCGCGGCGACCGCTGGATCACGGACCGCACGGCGTCGAAGGACCCGGTCTTCACGAAGTCCACGCCGGACACCGATGTGGACCGCCTGATCCGCAACACGTACAAAGTGCTGCTGACCCGTGGGATGGTGGGCACGATCGTGTACTCGACCGACCTGGAGACTCGGGAAAAGCTCCGGGAACTGGTGAGTGGGGTCGCGAAAGAGACGGTGTCGGCCTGACGGACAGGCCGGCACTCGCGCCTTTGACCCGTTATTTCCTCGCCATGCTGTTCAGTTCGCACAGGGTCCGGTGATACCGCAGGTACGCCTCATCAATCCGATGCTCGGCGGTTACGTTGAGGCGCCCCAAAGAGGCTCTCGTGTGTATGTTCTTCACTGTTCCGTCAGCATCGACGTAGATCTCGAGTCCGTCGAAGAGAACGTGGTGGTTGGGACACAGGCAGAGGAGGTTCGACAGTTCGTCCGGACCGTCGTGCGGAGAACCGAGCCCTCGGATGTGGGCGGCCTCGCTGTACGCCATGTGCTTGTACTGAAGGCATTCTCCGCACACCTGGCAGGCATGCTCGTACAGCTCCTTCACCTTGCTGACGATCGCCGGGTTACGGATCAGTCGAGACGTGGTGGTCTTCCGGCGCGCGGTCGGACCGGCCGCCCGTTCTGCCGTGGCGGCTTCCTGGCCGTTGTCCCCGTCGTCTCCGTCGGGCAGGCCCTCGGCCGTGGCGTACCCGCCGAGACCCAGCCGGTCCAGCACGTTCCGCTGGTCGGCGTCATTGAGTTGGGTGCTGCACAACGCGGCAACGGCTTCCAGGCGGGTCAGCGGATTCTTCAGGAGGTCCGCGCTCTCATAGGTGAGACCCGCGACGGGTTGGGCCACGTCGAAAGCGCCTGGCTGCGGCATCGGACCTGCTTCGTCCGTTACCCCGTGGACCTCCCACAGGCCACTGTCCCGCAGGTACAGGAAAGGATATTCGGCAGTTCCCCTCGAGCCTGAAATGCCGAAGTCGGTCAGCAGAGGGCCTACCTCTGAGCGGAAAACGTCCCACGGTGCGAGGCGTGGCTTGCCCGCCGCGGCACGGGAGACCGCCCACAACAGGGAAATTGCTTGGTGCCGACTCGGTGCGGTGGCCTCCGAACGCCGACGAGCGCGGAGAGAGCGGAGCCGTTCCAGCAGAGTGTCCGGGGTCAAGGAGGGTGACGGGCTCGGTCGGTGCCTCGCCGGGAGCAGTGGAGCAACGCCACGGTAGCTGTCGGCCGACCGCAGGGTGAGGCTGCGCAGAGGAGCTGGAACGTTCAGGCTCCGTAGAACAGGCGCGGCCAACACGGGATCGGGGAACTTCTCGTAGTCTCCGAGCGCCATGATGTGTTCCCAGGTGGAACCGTCCTGGTCGGTGTCCCAGACCTCCCGTGCCACGAGCGAGCTGTCGAAGAGGTGGAGGATGCGAGCGCGGGCGATGAAGTGGTTCTCCGCGTAGAAGAGGACGTCATCGCCGACGCGACGGCCCCGCAGCGCTCTGGCTTTCTCATTGTTGGCCTGCGTGGTCGGGGTGGACCCCCACAGCCGTGCCACCCCGTCCGGGTACAAGGAGGTCAGTGTCCCGGCGTGCTCACCGAGCACGTGGCCTAGGGTGTCGAGGTGCACCCCGTCGTGCACCGACTTGGCGAAGTTCTGGGGCCCGCGATCTCGAGCTCCACCGCGAGGCTGGAGAACCAACTGCGGAGCTGCCGCCGGCTCGTCGTTCGTGCCGGCGGCTCCCTCTTGCACCGTGAAGCCCAGGGCGCGCAGACGGTGCGCCACCGTATGAGCGTCCTCGTCGGAATCGTCGGTAGACAGAAGGGTGCCGACGGAGTACAGATGCGCAACGGCGGCGATGGCCTTCGAGTCAAACCGGTCTCTGCCCAGGACCAGTTCGTATGTCGTAGCCGGACCGAACCCGTGCTGGCGACGAAACGTTTCGCGGCCCACATGCCGGTACTCCTGGACCGCAGCCAGTACTCCTGCGCACGTGATGTCTCCAAGTCCCATGACCGCGGAGCCTAGTAGGACAGTATGACAATCCTCTGTCCTCTCCGTGAGAGAACGTCCGTCTCCGGCGCCGCGTCGGTACCCAACACCCCGGCCTCCATGGCGTGTCGCGGTCCGGGAGGCGATCCCCGTGGAGCAGATGCGACCGCTGCTGCTGAGGGGCACCGCTCCTGTAGGTTCCTGCCATGAGACAGGGCAAGGGAATCGAGAACCCCGAGTCGCGCTTCTCCGCGGTGCTGGTGGGCGCCGCGAAGATGCCGGGTGTGCGTATCGACCGGGAGGCGTACCTCCGCAGTGCGCTGGCCCGGCACTGCCCCGAGGACGACATCCGAAGGGCGATCGAGGAGACTCCCGCCGCGGCGGGCATCCCTGCCGCGATCCTCGACAAGCTGGCCAACGATTCCATCCGCTACGAAGCCGGCAAGGTCAGCGCTCTCTCGGCCGCCGCCGGGATACCCGGCGTCTTCGCGCTCCCCGCCACCGTGCCCGCCGACATGGCTCAGTACTTCGGGCACATGCTGCGTATCGCGCAGAAGCTCGCCTATCTCTACAGCTGGCCCGATCTGTTCTCCGGCGACGGTGACGACGTCGACGACGCGACGATGGGCGTGCTCACGCTGTTCTTCGGCGTGATGTTCGGGGCCCATTCGGCGAACGCCGCTGTGGGGAAGGTCGCGGGGATGATGTCGGAGCAGGTCGCCAAGAAGCTGCCCCAGAAAGCACTCACACAGGGCCTCGTCTATCCCATGGTGAAGAAGATCGCGGGCTATCTCGGCGTCGAGATGACGAAACAGTCCTTCGCGAAGAGTCTCTCGAAGGCCATTCCGGTCGTCGGGGCCGTCGTCTCCGGCGGCCTCACGTTCGCGAGCTACCTTCCCATGGCCAAGAGGCTGAAGAAGCACCTTTCGAGCTTGCCGCTGACGGAGCCGAGGGAGCGGACCGGGGATGTGCAGGGGAAAGTGATTCGAGGCTCGGTCGTCGTGCAGCGGCCGGAGCGGTCCGACCGCCTCTGACACCGGGGATTCCCTCACGCGCAGGCGGCGGTGTGAGACTCCGAGGCGCCGTGCCCTCTTCAGTTCCCGCGCGTAGTCCTCGCGGCCCTCGTCGGCCAGGCGCACGGCTCTGTCCCGGTCGCCCGCGGAGTGCGACCGGCTGCTCGGCACCGACCACACGGTGACCCTGGGTGCCCGGCACCACCACGCGTGGACGCTGTACCTCCTGGGCCGGTTCCGGGCGGCTCCTGCACCTACCGCGCGAGGTCGATGACGTGACGGAATACGCCGACGGCGAGAGCACCCCGTACGGGGCCCGGCGAGCCGGCACGCTTCCGGCGCGACGGCTGACGCGCACGAGCCGGGCGAGCGTTCTCCCTGCTGGGGCGGGCTCGGCCTGCCGCCCACGACAGTGGCACCCTGGAGGAAACCACCCCGTCCACCGGAGGCCCCCGTATGCGTCTGATCCTCATCCGTCATGGCCAGACCCCGTCCAATCTCAAGCACCTGCTGGACACCGCCGCGCCGGGGCCGGGGCTGACGCCGCTCGGGCAGGAGCAGGCGGCGGCGTTGCCGGAGGTGCTGGCGGGGGAGGGGATCGACGCGCTGTACGTGTCCACG
The DNA here is from genome assembly GCF_020521275.1 of Streptomyces daghestanicus. Lineage (NCBI taxonomy): Bacteria > Bacillati > Actinomycetota > Actinomycetes > Kitasatosporales > Streptomycetaceae > Streptomyces > Streptomyces daghestanicus. Next base: position 1,006,523 of record NZ_BNDX01000016.1, read on the forward strand.
CTGGTGCGTACGCAGCTGACGGCCGCGCCGCTGGCGACGGCGACCGGGCTGGAACCGCGGGTGCGGGAGGGGCTGCGGGAGGTGGTCGCCGGGGAGCTGGAGATGCGCGGGGACGAGGAGGCCGCCGCGCTCTACCTCTCCACCGCGCTCGCCTGGGCCGCCGGGGACACCGGCCGGCGGATGCCCGGCGGGGAGGACGGCGTGGCGGCGCTGGGCCGTTTCGACGCCGTCGTCGCCGAGGCGGCGGAGAGCGGCGCCGGGACGGTGGCCATGGTCAGCCACGGCGCGATGATCCGTACGTGGGTGGCCGCGCGGGCGGACAACGTCGACGCCGGGTACGCGGCCGCTCACCCGCTGGCCAACACCGGGGTCGTCGTCCTCGACGGCTCGCCCGGCCGGGGCTGGCGCGTGCTGCTGTGGGAGGGCCGGCCGCTCGGCCCGGAGGGCGACTCCGCCGAGGATGCCGGTCCGGCGGGGGAGCCTCTCCCCGGGTACTGAGGCCGGGGCGGGGCGTGTCGCCGGGTTTCGGCGTGTCCGGCTGGGGCTGGGGGTGTCTGTGCCCGGGGTGCCCGGGCTGCCCGGATGCCGGTCCGCGCGGGGGGCCTCTCCCTGGGCATTGAGGCCGGGGCGGGGCGTGTCGCCGGGTTTCGGCGTGTCCGGCTGGGGCTGGGGGTGTCTGTGCCCGGGGTGCCCGGGCTGCCCGGATGCCGGTCCGCGCGGGGGGCCTCTCCCTGGGCATTGAGGCCGGGGCGGAGCGTGTCGCCGGGTTTCGGCGCGTCCGTCCGCGGCCGGCTGATGCGGTTCCGGCCGGGGAGCCCCTCCGGGTACTGAGGCCGGTCAGGGCGTGCTGCCGGGCTTCGGCGCGTCCGGCCGGGGTCGGGGGACCGCCTGCGCGCGGGCCGTCACCCGGGTCAGGTGGTGGGCGAACACCTCCCGTGCCTGGGGGGTCAGCGTGCGCAGCGCCACCAGCGCCGTGATGGCGACGTCGCACAGCTCCGCCTCCACGTCCTCCCACGTGTGGGTGACGCCCTTGCGCGGGTTCTGGCCGGTCGCGCCGATGACCGCCTCGGCCACCTCGCCGACCTCCTCGGACAGCTTCAGCATGCGCAGGAGCAGGACCTCGCGGCCCGGCCGCTCGGGCTGGTCCGCCTCCAGGTGGTGCCAGAGGCCGTCGATGGCGGTCCACAGGCCGGTGTGCTCGTCGCTCATGCCGGGCAGCTTGCCACGGCGGACGGACGGCAGCTCAGGGGAACAAAGGGTTCCTGCTCGCTCGCCGTCGGTCTCCGCGCCCGCCGGCTTCCGTGCTCATGCCGGGCAGGGTGCCCTGGCAGGTCGGCGGCAGCTCAGTCGAGCAGAGGTTGTTCGGGCGCCGTCGCCCCCGCGCCCCCGGGCCGGTGCTCATGCCGGGCAGGGTGCCCTGGCAGGTCGGCGGCAGCTCAGTCGAGCAGAGGTTGTTCGGGCGCCGTCGCTCCCGCACCCCCGGACCGGGGCTCATGCCGGGCAGCCTGCCACGGCGGGCCGGCGGCAGCCCGGCAGCTCAGTCGAGCAGAGGTTGTTCGGGCGCCGTCGCCCCCGCGCCCCCGGGCCGGTGCTCATGCCGGGCAGCTTGCCACGGCGGGCCGGCGGCAGCCCGGCAGCTCAGTCGAACAGCGGTTCCTGCTCGCCCGCCGCCGCCCTCCGCACCCGCCGGTTCCGCGCCCCGACGACCACCGTCGTCGCCGCCGCCGTCACCGCGAGGGCCACCGGCACCATCCAGTTCCGGTTGACCGCGTGCCCGAGGGCGGCGTCCACGGAGAGGCGGCCCGGTCCGGTGACGGCGAGGCCGGCCGCCGTCAGTCCGAGCGACGCGGCGTACTCGTAGCCGCCCTCCTGGGCGAAGAAGCCGTTGGGGGCGTGCACGGCCGCCGCGCCCGCCATCGCGCCGGCCGCCGCCGCGCCCGCGGCCGGGGTGGCCAGGCCCATCGCCAGCAGTGCGCCGCCGCCCGCCTCCGCGAGCCCCGCCATCGTCGCGCTCACCTTGCCCGGCGTGTACCCCATGGACTCCATGGCCTGGCCGGTCCCCTCGATGCCGCCGCCCCCGAACCAGCCGAGCAGCTTCTGCGCGCCGTGCGCGGCCAGCACCCCGCCGGTGCCCAGCCTCAGCAGCAGCAGGCCGACGTCACGCCGGTCGTAACAGCAGGTCATGGTGACTCCTTCGACGGTTCGGGCAGTCGGCAGCGGCCCCCTCCTCCTGTCACCGTCGCATCTCCACGTGTCCGGGACATCCCGCGGGCCCGTCCCGGGCGCCGTTCGGGTGGCGGGGCCCGGTGGGCGGTGTTTGGCTGCCGCCATGACGATTCAGACGACCCGCCTGAGCGACCCGGCCGTCCGTGCCTTCGTCGCCGCGGTGAACGCCCATGACCGCGAGGCATTCCTCGCGCTGCTCGCGCCCGACGCCACGATGGCCGACGACGGCACCGACCGTGACCTCGACGACTGGATCGACCGGGAGATCTTCTCCACCCACGGTCACCTGGAGGTCGACCGGGAGGCGCAGGGCGGCCGGGCGATCGTCGCCCGCTACTCCAACGACACCTGGGGCGAGATGCGCACCCGGTGGTCCTTCACCGTCGACGAGGACGGCCGGATCTCCCGGTTCGAGACCGGGCAGGCGTGACCGACGCCCCCCAGCGCACGCCCGTACATGGCAGCCGTCCCGCGCACCGGCGTGTACCCCGCGACGACGCGCGGGTCCACCCCCTGCCGGTGCCGCGGAACGGCTGCCCCTCCCCCCTCGGGATGGTCCGACGGCCGGCGGGTCCGCACGCGCTCGTGCACGTGCCCACCGGCGCTCCGAGTGTGAAGTTTCGGTGGAGGGAAGTTGAGCATATGTCAGCTACCCGCCGCAATACCGCGGACTCGATGATTCCGCTCGGGTAGCTCCGCTCAACCGCGCCCCACGTACGGCATCGCCGTCGCGAGCACCGTCGCGAACTGCACGTTCGCCTCCAGCGGCAGCTCCGCCATGTGCCGTACGGTCCGCGCCACGTCGGCGACGTCCATCACGGGCTCGGGCACCACCGCCCCGTTGGCCTGGAGCGCGCCCGTCCGCATGCCGTCGGTCATGTCGGTCGCCGCGTTGCCGATGTCGATCTGCCCGACCGCGATGCCGTACGCCCGCCCGTCCAGGGCCAGCGACTTGGTCAGCCCGGTCATCGCGTGCTTGGTGGCCGTGTAGGCGACCGAGTGCGGACGGGGCGCGTGCGCCGAGACCGATCCGTTGTTGATGATCCGGCCGCCCCGCGGGTCCTGCTCCTTCATCTGCCGGTACGCCGCCTGCGCGCACAGGAACGCCCCGTTGAGGTTCGTGTCCACCACGTGCCGCCACGCCTCGTAGGACAGGTCCTCCACCGGCACGCCGCCCGGCCCGAACGTCCCCGCGTTGTTGAACAGCAGGTCCAGCCGCCCGAAACGGTCGCGTACGGCGGTGAACAGCGCGGCCACGTCGTCGGGATCGGAGACGTCGGCGCGCACGGTCGGCGCGTCCGCCCCCGGCACCAGCGCGGCCGTCTCCTCCAGTGGGCCCGTGCGCCGCCCGGCCAGGACCACGGTCCAGCCGGCCCGCAGCAGTTCGGCGGCGACCGCCCGGCCGATCCCCGACCCGGCCCCCGTCACCACGGCGGTTCGCCCGGACACTGGCGCCTCACCGGCGTGACCGGCACTCATTCTCTCGGTGTTCATGCCACGGCAGCGTACGGGTGCGCCGTACCGCGCCGGGCGGCGGAACTCATCCGCACGTCATGCACCGGTCATGCCCGCGACCGTCGCAGGTCGTCCCCGGCCACTCCAATGCCCCCTGCACCCACCGCAAGGGGAGGACCGGATGACACCCGCGCACCACCAGCCTCAGCACGCCCCCGAACTCCGCGCCGCAGCCCGCCACCTGGGGCGCCGCCGCTTCCTCACGGTCACCGGCGCCGCCGCCGCGCTCGCCTTCTCCGTCAACCTGCCCACGGCCGGCGCCGCGAGCGCCGCCGAACTGGACGCCGCCCGGATCACCGAGGACCCGTTCACCCTCGGCATCGCCTCCGGCGACCCCCTGCCCGGCTCCGTCCTGCTCTGGACCCGGCTCGCCCCCGCCCCGTACCAGGCCGACGGCGGACTGCCCGCCCGCCGCGTCGGCGTCTCCTGGGAACTGGCCCTCGACGAACGGTTCCGCCGGGTCGTCAGACGCGGCCGGGCCACCGCCCATCCCGAGTTCCACCACACCGTGCACGTCGAGGTCGACCACCTCAGCACCGGCCGCGTCTACTACTACCGCTTCCGCGCCGGCCGCTGGACCAGCCCCGTCGGCCGCACCCGCACCGCCCCGCCGCGGGGCGGCCGCGGCCCGGACCTCACCTTCGGCCTGGTCTCCTGCCAGCGCTACGACCAGGGCTACTACACCGCCTACCGGCACCTCGCCGAGGAGGACGTGGACCTCGTCTTCCACCTCGGCGACTACCTCTACGAGTACGCCGTCAGCCCCGTCGGCGGCTCCCGCGCCTACCCGGCCGGCACCCTGCCCGGCCACTTCGGCCACGAGACCGTGACCCTGGAGGACTACCGGCTGCGGTACGCCCTCTACAAGTCCGACCCCGACCTGCGGGCCGCGCACGCCGCGCACCCCTTCGTCGTCACCTGGGACGACCACGAGACCGAGAACAACTACGCCGGCGACACCCCCGAGTCCGAGGGCCCCGCCGACGCCTTCCTGCTGCGCCGCGCCGCCGCCTACCGCGCCTACTGGGAGAACATGCCGCTGCGCCGCCCCCAGCTGCCCGACGGCCCCGACCTCAGGCTCTACCGGCGCCTGCACTGGGGCCGCCTCGCCCAGTTCGACGTCCTGGACACCCGCCAGTACCGCTCGGACCAGGCGTACGGCGACGGCTGGCAGTACTCCGGACCGGAGTCCGAGGACCCGGCCCGCACCCTCACCGGCGACACCCAGGAGAACTGGCTGCTCAAGGGCTGGCAGCGCTCCGACGCCCTGTGGAACGTCGTCCCGCAGCAGGTCACCTTCGCCCGGCGGTACAACTCCACCACCCTGCCGTCCAAGGTCTCCATGGACTCCTGGGACGGCTACCCGGCCTCCCGCGAGCGGGTGCTGGCCGGCGCGCAGGCCGCCGGGATCGAGAACCTGATGGTCCTCACCGGCGACGTCCACGTCCACTACGGCTTCGACATCAAACGGGACTTCGACGACCCCGGCTCCCGGACCCTCGGCACCGAGATCGTCACCACCTCGGTCACCAGCGGCGGCAACGGCTCCGAGAAGCCCGCCAACTGGGCGACGTACATGGCCGCCAACCCGCATCTGAAGTTCTACAACGGGCTGCGCGGCTACGCCACGGTCACCCTCGGCCGCCACCTCGCGCGCGCCGACTTCAAGACCGTCCCGCACGTCACGACCGAGGGCGCGCCGCTCACCACCGCCGCGTCCTTCGTGACGGAGGTGGGCGACCAGGGCCTCAAGCCCGCGTGAGCCCCGGCTCCTCACCGGGGTAGCGGACGCCGACGCGGTCCCGGACCGCGTCCAGCGTCCGCATCACCGCGAGGGTGCCGTCCAGCGGCAGCAGCGGCGACTCCGTCTCCCCGGCGCGCAGCGCCCGCATCACCTCCAGGGCCTCGTGCCGGAGGCTGTCCCGGGGACCGTCCGCCGGGTCGGCCGTGAACTCCTCCGGGTCACGGCCGTCCCGGTGCAGCACGAAGTGGGTGGGGAAGAAGAAGCCGTACGGCACGTCGATCCGGCCCGCCGAGCCGGTGACCGACGCGGAGTTGGCCGTGGCGCCGACGATCGAGCAGTGCAGCGCGGCGAGGGCGCCGCCGTCCCAGGAGAGCAGCGCGCCGGTCTGGAGGTCGACGCCCTCCTCGGAGAGGACGGCGCTCGCCGTGACCCGGTCCGGCTCCCCGAGCAGCAACTGCGCGAACGACACCGGGTACACGCCCAGGTCGAGCAGCGCGCCGCCGCCCTGCGCCGGGTCCCGCAGCCGGTGCGCCGGCGGGAAGGCGCCGTTCAGCCCGAAGTCCGCCTGGATCGTGCGGACCTCCCCGATGGCGCCGTCGTCGACCAGCGCCTTCAGCCGCCGGACCAGCGGATTGCAGGACATCCACATCGCCTCCATCAGGAAGCTGCCGCGTTCCCGGGCGAGCGCGACCAGTTCCGCCGCCTCCCGGGCGTTGAGCGTGAACGGCTTCTCGCACAGCACGTTGCGGCCCGCCTCCAGGCAGAGGCCGGCCGCCGCGCGGTGCGCCGAGTGCGGAGTGGCGACGTACACCACGTCGACGTCCTCGTCGTGCGCGAGGGCGTCCCAGCCGCCGTAGGCCCGCGCGATGCCGAAGCGCTCCGCGAACGCCTTCGCCGACGCCTCCGACCGCGACGCCACCGCGACGACCTCCGCGTCCGGCAGGTCCACCAGATCCGCCGTGAACCTCGCCGCCATCCCGCCGGTCGCCAGAACGCCCCAGCGCACCTTCTCTTCGGTCACCTCTGCCCCACCCTCACCGCATTGTCGTACAAGCAGATCGTTCGAGCTGAGAGCATAGGCGGGGTCCGCAACGGAGTGAGGGGGCGCATGGAAACGACCACGGGCACGGGAGCGGCCGTCCGGCCGGCCACCGCGGGCCGCCGTACCGGCCTGCTCGTCACCCTCGTCCTCGGCGGGCTCACGGCCACCCCGCCGCTCGCGCTCGACATGTACCTCCCGGCGCTGCCGGAGGTCACCGGCGCGCTGCGGGCACCCGCCGCGACCGTGCAGCTCACCCTGACCGCCTGCCTGGTCGGCATGGCCCTGGGGCAGCTCGTCATCGGCCCGCTCAGCGACCGGCTGGGCCGCCGCCGCCCGCTGCTGGCCGGCCTCGCCGTCTACGTCGTCGCCACCGCCCTGTGCGCGCTGGCGCCGAACGTCGAACTCCTCATCGCCTGCCGGCTGGTCCAGGGCCTCGCGGGCGCCGCCGGCATCGTCATCGCCCGCGCCGTCGTCCGGGACCTCTACGACGGTGTCGCCATGGCCCGCTTCTTCTCCACCCTCATGCTGATCTCCGGCGCCGCCCCGGTCCTGGCGCCCCTGATCGGCGGCCAGATCCTGCGCTTCACCGACTGGCGGGGCGTGTTCGTGATCCTCATCGCGGTCGGCCTGCTGCTCGGCGGGACCGTCCTGGCCCGGCTGCCCGAGACCCTGCCGCCCGCCGAACGCCACGGCGGCGGCGTCGGGGAGGCCCTGCGCGCCATGCGCGGCCTGCTCGCCGACCGGGTCTTCACCGGATACGTCCTCACCGGCGGTTTCGCCTTCGCCACCCTCTTCGCCTACGTCTCCGCCTCCCCGTTCGTCGTCCAGGAGATCTACGGTGCCTCCCCGCAGACCTTCAGCCTGCTGTTCGGCCTCAACTCCGTCGGCCTGCTGGCCGTCGGCCAGGTCAACGGCAAGCTCCTGGTCGGCCGGGTCTCCCTGGACCGGGTGCTGGGCGCCGGCCTCGCCGTCGTCACCGCCGCCGCGACCGCGCTGCTGCTGATGTCCCTCGGCGTCTTCGGCGACGTGGGACTGGTCCCGGTCGCCGCCGCCCTGTTCGTGCTGATGTCGGCGATGGGCGTCACCCTGCCCAACACCCAGGCGCTGGCCCTGATGCGGGTACGGCGGGCCGCCGGTTCGGCCTCCGCGCTGCTCGGCACCTCCACCTTCCTCATCGGCGCCCTCGCCTCCCCGCTGGTCGGCGTCGCCGGGGAGGACACCGCCGTCCCGATGGCCGTCGTCCAACTGGGCGCGGCCCTGGTGGCGGCCGCCTGCTTCATGGGAATGTGCCGTCCCTGGCAGGGGCGTCCCCGGGAGGCCACAACGGCGGGCGCGGGCGCGGAAGGGGAAGGGCACTGAGCGCACCGAGACTCCGCAGCGACGCGCCCGAACGGGCCGGACTCGACCCGGGCCGGCTCCGCCGGCTCGTGCGGCGGGTCCACGACCTCACCGCGGGCGACCGCCCCTGGGCGGCCGGAGCCGTCCTGGCCGTCGGCCGCGGCCCCGTGCTCGCCGTCGAGGAGGCGGCCGGCCTCGCCGTGCGGTACGCCTCCTACGACGCCCGCACCGGCACCGGCGTGGAGCTGCCGCCGGCCGCCCGGGTGCCGGTGACCCCGGACACGCCGTTCGACCTGGCCTCCCTGACCAAGCTGTTCACGGCGGTCGCCGCCGTGCAGCAGGTCGAGCGGGGCACGCTCGGCATCGACGCCGAGGTCGGCGCGTACCTGCCGGACTTCCACGCCGCCGCCGCGCACCGGCTCACCGTCCGGCACCTGCTCACCCACACCTCCGGGCTGCGGCCCGAGATCCCGCTGTACGACTGCGCCGACGCCGCCGAACGCCTCGACCGGCTGCGCGCCGAGGCGCCGGCCGGGCCGGTCGGCACGTACCGCTACTCGGACGTGAACATGCTGCTGCTCCAGCACGTCCTGCAACGGATCACCGGCCGTCCGCTGGACGTCCTGGTCCACCAGGGCATCACCCGGCCGCTGGGCATGACGGACACCCGGTTCGGGCCGTGCCCCGGCGCGGCGGCCACCGAGGACCAGCGGCGGCCCTGGGCCAAGGCGGACCGGGGGATGCTGCGCGGGGCCGTCCACGACGAGAACGCCTGGGCGCTGGGCGGGGTGGCCGGGCACGCCGGGCTCTTCTCGACCGCGCGGGACCTTGCGGTCCTCTGCCGGGTGCTGCTCGCGGGCGGCTCCTGCGGACCGGCCCGCATCCTGGGCCCCGACTTCGTGGACCTGCTGCTCGCGCCGCCGGGCCTGGGCTTCGCCGTGGACCAGCCGTGGTTCATGGGCGAGCTGGCCGGGCCCGGGGCGGCCGGGCACACCGGTTTCACCGGCACGAGCCTGGTCCTGGACCGGGCGACGGACACCTTCGTGGTCCTCCTCGCCAACACGGTCCACCCGTGCCGCCGCCCGCCCGACAGCCGGCCCCGGGCAGCGGTGGCGACGGAGGTGGCGCGGGCGGTGCGGGGGAGAGGGTGAGCGGACCCGTGCGGACGAGGTGAGCGGACGGGCCGCGGCCCTCACCAGCCCGCTCGCACGAGCGCCCGCGAACAGGCCGGCGGCCTCCGCCCACGCCGTAGAATCGGCGGGTGAACGCCCCCGCACCTCCCGCCGCCGACACTCTGCGCACCGCCCTCGCCGGGCTGCTCGACGGGATGCCGCCGCGGCAGGCCGCGCAGGCCGTCGAGCGGCTCATCGGCCACTACCGGGGCGCCACCCCCACCGACGCGCCGATCCTCCGGGACCGCGCCGACACGGCCGCCTACGCCGCCTACCGGATGCCCGCCACCTTCGAGGCGGTCCGCGCCGCCCTGGCCGCGTTCGCGGCGGCCGTGCCCGGCTGGACACCCGCCTCCCACACCGACCTCGGCGGCGGCACCGGCGCGGCGACCTGGGCCACCGCCGCCACCTGGGACGGCGAGCGGACCTCCACCGTGCTCGACTGGGCCGAGCCCGCCCTCGCCCTCGGCCGGGAACTCGCCGCCGCCGACCCCGCCCTCGCCGCCGTCCGCTGGCAGCGCGCCCGCATCGGGGCCGCGCTCGCCCTGGACCCCGTCGACCTCGTCACCGTCTCCTACGTCCTCAACGAGCTGACCGCCGCCGACCGCGCCGCCCTCGTCGACGCCGCCGCCTCGGCCGCGCGGGCCGTGGTGATCGTCGAGCCGGGCACCCCCGACGGCTACGCCCGGATCATCGAGGCCCGCGACCGGCTGACCGGCGCCGGGTTCCGCGTCGCCGCGCCCTGCCCGCACAGCGCCGCCTGCCCCATCGCCCCCGGCACCGACTGGTGCCACTTCTCGGCCCGGGTCAGCCGCTCCTCCCTGCACCGCCAGATCAAGGGCGGCTCCCTCGCCTACGAGGACGAGAAGTTCGCCTATGTCGCCGCCACCCGGCTCCCGGCCGCCCCGGCCCCCGCCCGCGTGGTCCGCCGCCCCCAGATCCGCAAGGGCCAGGTCCTGCTCGACCTGTGCGAGACCGACGAGGCCACCGCGCCGGTGCTCCACCGCGCCACGGTCACCAAACGCCACGGCGACCTGTACCGGGCCGCCCGCGACACCGACTGGGGCGACCCCTGGCCGCCCGCTTAGCGAGACGCCCCGTCTTGCGGCCCTGCTAGATTCGCCCCATGTCCGCTCCTCCGTCCGCCCCCAGGCGCCGCAGCGAGAGGTCCCGGCGCGCCATCTACGACGCCGCCCTCTCCCTCGTCGGCGAGATCGGCTACCCGAGGACCACCATCGAGGGCATCGCCGCCCGCGCCGGCGTCGGCAAGCAGACCATCTACCGCTGGTGGTCCTCCAAGGCGGACGTCCTCCTGGAGGCCTTCCTCGACCTCGGCGACGGACCGGCCCCGCCCGCCCTCCCGGACACCGGCGACCTCGCCGCCGACCTCAAGGCCGTCCTGCGGGCCACCGTCGACACACTGCGCGACCCCCGCTTCGACACCCCGGCCCGCGCCCTGGCCGCCGAGGGAGTCGTCGACGCCGAACTGGGCCGGCGGGTCGTCGCCCAGCTGCTCCAGCCCTCGCTCCAGCTCTACGTCGACCGGCTGCGCGCCGCCCAGCGCGCGGGCGACGTCCGCCCCGGGATCGACCCCCGCATCGCCCTGGAACTCTTCGTCTCCCCCCTCGCCCAGCGCTGGCTCCAGCACACGGCGCCCTTCTCGTACGAGTACACCGACACCCTCGTCGACTACGCCCTGTACGGACTGGTTCCCCGCTGACCTGGGAACTCTGTCCCTTCCCTGCCCCCGACGCACGGAAGGGTGGGACCATGGGGCATGCTGATGCGCACGACGGCGAGGCGAGGGGATAGATGAGCGCGGAGTTCGGCGGCCGTAGCGGCCTTCAGGGCAGGCTCTCCCAGTGGTTGCGCGGACGCCGCCCGAAACAGACCGCCGACGAGGGCGGCCGGGAGGCCCTGCTGCTCGCCGCCGCCGGGGCCGGACTGCCGCTCGCGCCCGCCGCGCACCCGGCCGGCTACCGCTGTTCCTGCGACCGGGTCGGCTGCCCCACCCCCGCCCGGCACCCGGTCTCCTTCGCCTGGCAGACCCAGTCCACCACCGACCGCGCCCAGATCGAGCGCTGGGCCCGCCACCAGCCGCAGGCCAACTTCATCACCGCCACCGGCATGGTCCACGACGTCCTCGACGTCCCCCTCCAGGCCGGCCGCGAGGCGCTGGAACGGCTGCTCGCCACCGGCGTCGAGGTCGGCCCGGTGGCCGAGAGCGACGACGGCCGGATGCTCTTCTTCACGCTCACCCGCGGCACCCCCGAGGACGAGGACGAGTGGTGGCCCTGCGAGCTGGACTGCCACCCCGACACCACGGACGAGCACCCCGGCCTGCGCTGGCACTGCCGCGGCTCCTACGTCCTCGTCCCGCCCGCCCGGCTGCCCGGCGACCACGGCGTGCACTGGGTACGGGGCCCGGAGCATCCGCTGCCGGAACCGCTCACCCTGCTGGAGGCGCTGACCGACGCCTGCGCCCGGCACGCCGGCAGCGACACCGACCAGGCGGACGGCGCCTGGCCGCTGCGCCACTGAGGCACCCCGGCTACTGCCCCTTCGCCGCGGTCAGCCCCTGCAGCCGGCCCAGGACCGCCACGTCGGCGTCGGCTCCGGCCGGCGGGTCGAGCGCGACCTCGTTGGAGACGAACTCCATCGTCAGCGCCTGCTTGATCTCCCCCTCGGTCAGCGCCAGCACGTCCCGGTTGGGCGTCGGCACCGAGGCACCGCTCGCGGCGGTCTGCTTCTCGTAGTGCCGGGTGGCGAAGAAGACCAGTGCCCCGCCGTCCTCGGTGCGCAGCGCCAGCGGCGCGTAGTCGCCGTCCGTCAGCGGCTCGTCGATGTACTGCGTGGCCAGCCCCGGCCGGCTCGCCTGCTTCGCGCGCTGGGCCCGCCAGGCGCTGGTGTGCGGGCCGGCCGCGAAGCCCTCGCCGCCGTCCTGCAAGTAGTCCGTGTAGCTCTTGCTCAACTCGGCGGGGGAGACGGCCAGTCGGGCGGTGTCGGCGGAGACGGCCTCCGCCCAGCCGTCCCGGTCGGTTCTGAACTCCGGTACGTCGCCGGGGGAGAGGAGCGTCAGATACGCCGCCTCCCAGGCGTCGTCCAGGCCGTCGCGGGTGAAGACCAGCAGCCAGCGCACGTCCCCGCCCTTGTTGCCGCGGGCGTCCGCGACGAACCAGCGCGGCCAGCCCGCCTTCTTCGGGATCGTGAACTCGGCGTCGGTCAGCTCCAGCGGCGTGTACGAGGGGTTGCCGCCGGGGTTGTTGGCCTTGCCGGCCTTCAGCCGGGCCGCGTCGATGGCGGCGAGCGCGCCGGCGGTGTGGTCCTCGTCCAGGGAGACGTCGTAGGCCCGGTCGGCCTCGTTGTACGCGGCGGTGAACTCCTCGAGGGCCTCGGCCGCTTCGGCGCGGGTCGCTCCGGGCAGCACCTCGCGCTCGCCGTGGACCACCACGCATCCGCTCGCCGTCAACGACAGCGCGGTCACGGCGGCCCCTATCAGGATGCTCCGGTCAAGCCTGCTCATCAGGTCCCTTCACCTTCCCCTTCCCGGAGGCGAACCCTACCGGTGTCCGGCGGCCCGCCGTACGGTCAGGGGTCGCGGCGCGGGGCGACGAGGACCGCCCCCGTGCGCGGGCGCCGCAGGACGTCGACCGGCTGGCCGTACACCCCGGACGGCGGGGCGCCGGTGACGACCCCGTCCGGCGGTCCGCCGGCGCCGGACCGCCCGGTCCGCAGCCCCGCCTCGCTTGGTCCGCGCGGGCAAGGGCCCGGGTTTGTTTGAATGCTGCGGTGACTGACTACGACGTGCTGCGCGTCTTCTGTGCGGCGAACGGCGGCTACGGCAACGAACTCGGCGTCGTCCGGGACGGTTCCGTCCTGCCGGACCCGGACGGACGGCAGGCGTTCGCCGCGAAACTCGGCTTCGGCGGGACCGTCTTCGTCGACGACCCCGAGCGCGGCGTCATCGACATCTGCACCCCCACCCTGCGCCTGCCCTTCGCCGGCACCCCCTGCGTCGGCACGGCCTGGCTGCTCGACGTGCCCGAACTGGTCACCCCGGCCGGGGTGGTGGGAGCCCGGCAGGACGGCGAGTTCACCTGGATCGAGGCGCGCGCGCAGTGGTCCCGGCCGCACACCCTGCGCCGGTACGGCAGCCCCGCCGAGGTCGACGACCTGCCGGTGCCGCCCAAGGGGGAGCGGGTCTACGCCTGGGCCTGGGAGGACGAGGCGGCCGGCCGGGTCCGCGCCAGGGGCTTCCCGGGCCGGGACGACGGCATCGACGAGGACGAGGCCACCGGCGCGGCGGCCCTGCTGCTCACCGACCGGCTGGGCCGGGCCCTCAACATCACCCAGGGTGCCGGCTCCCAGCTCCTCACCGCCCCGCAGCCGCGGGGCTGGGTCGAGCTCGGCGGACGGGTCCTGCTGGAACGCTGAGCCGCCACGCTCACGCGCTCAGCGGGAACTCCTCGCCGAGCGCCCGGAAGACGCCGGTGTTCAGCGCGAACGCCGTGCGGCACTCGGCCACGACCCGCTGCTTCTCCAGGTCGTCCGCGCGGATGCCGTCCAGCAGCTCCCGGTACTCCCGCTTGAACGCGGCCGGGTTGGCGATGCCCTCGAAGACGTAGAAGCGGACGCCGTCGCCCTTCCTCGCGAAGCCCCAGGTCCGCTCGGCCTTGTCCCGGATGATCTGGCCACCGGAGAGGTCGCCGAGATAGCGCGTGTAGTGATGGGCGACGTACCCGGCCGGCCAGCGCTCGGCGCACTCGCGCACCCGCTCCGCGTACGCCTCGGTGGCCGGCAGCGCGGACAGCGACGCGCGCCACCGGGCGCCGCGCAGGTGCGCCAGGTCAGCCTCAAGGGAGGCCAGCCGCAGCAGCTCGGGGCGGACGAACGGCCCGGCCACCGGGTCCGACGCCAGCCGCCCGGCGGCGGTCTCCAGTGCCTCGTACACGAACCACAGCTGTTCGGTGTAGCGCGCGTACGCCTCCACGCCGAGCCGGCCGCCCAGCAGGTCGCTCATGAACGTCGAGGTCTCGGCCTCCACATGCTGCGCGTGGGAGGCGGTGCGGATCAGCGTCGAGAAGGAGTCCATGCGCCCGATCTTCCTGGTTAGGGTAACCTAAGTCAACAGGTTGCCGACGCCTTGTCGGTAAAAGCGTACGCCTGGGCGCGCGAAAAGACCCGCCCTCCCTGGAGAGCGGGTCCTCGCGCAGTCCGGCGGCGGCGTCACGGCAGGGTCAGGATCTCCGCGCCGGTGTCCGTGACGACGAGAGTGTGCTCGAACTGGGCCGTCCGCCTGCGGTCCTTGGTGACGACCGTCCAGCCGTCGTCCCACATGTCGTACTCGTGCGTGCCCAGCGTCAGCATCGGCTCGATGGTGAAGGTCATGCCGGGCCGGATGACGGTCGTCGCGTGCGGACTGTCGTAGTGCGGGACGATCAGCCCCGAGTGGAACGACGAGTTGATCCCGTGCCCGGTGAAGTCGCGCACCACGCCGTACCCGAACCGCTTGGCGTACGACTCGATGACCCGGCCGATGACGTTGATCTGCCGGCCCGGCCGGACCGCCTTGATCGCGCGGTTCAGCGACTCCCGGGTGCGCTCGACCAGCAGTCGGCTCTCCTCGTCGACGTCACCGACCAGGTAGGTGGCGTTGTTGTCGCCGTGCACCCCGCCGATGTACGCGGTGACGTCGAGGTTGACGATGTCGCCGTCGCGTAGCACCGTCGAGTCCGGGATGCCGTGGCAGATGACCTCGTTGACGCTGGTGCACAGGGACTTGGGGAAGCCGCGGTAGCCGAGCGTGGACGGATAGGCGCCGTGGTCGCACATGTACGCGTGGGCCACCCGGTCCAGTTCGTCCGTGGTCACGCCCGGCGCGATCAGCTTCGCCGCCTCCGCCATCGCCCGCGCGGCGATCCGCCCGGCCACCCGCATCGCCTCGATCGTCTCGGGCGTCTGCACCTCCGGGCCGGTGTACGGCGCCGGGCCGGGCTTGCCGACGTACTCGGGCCGCCGGATGTTTCCGGGGACGGAACGGGTGGGAGACAGCTCCCCTGGTACGAGCAGCGACTGGCCAGACATGGTGCGAGTCTAACCAGCGGGCATACGAGACCATGTCCCTGGCGAAAGGAGCCGGTCATGGCCCTGTTCAAGAAGCGCACGGTCGGCAAACCGGGCGAGTGGTACTACTGCCTCCAGCACCAGAAGGTGGAGGAGGGGCCGGAGTGCCCCGCGAAGGACCGCTTCGGCCCGTACGCGTCCCGCGCGGAGGCGGAGCACGCGATGCGGACGGCGCGGGAGCGGAATCTCCAGTGGGAGAACGACCCGAAGTGGCACGACGCCCCGGCGGGCGGTCCGGACGACGACTGACGCCCGAGGGGCGCGGTGGGTTCTGTCGCGTCGCGGGTGCGGGTCGTCCGTGGCCGGTCGCGCGGTTCCCCGCGCCCCTGACGGCATGTCCCCGGGGGCGCGACCAAGTTACCCCGCGCCCGCGCCCGTCCACGAGACAGGAGCCCCGCATGACCGCCGCAGGCCCCGGAACCCCACCGGCCGGCATCCCCTTCCGCGCCGGCGAGGACGGTTACGCCAGCTTCCGCATCCCCGCCGCCGTCCGCACGGACACCGGCACGCTCCTCGCCTTCTGCGAGGCCCGCGTCGCCGGCCCCGCCGACCACGGCACCATCCGCGTCGCCGTCAGACGCTCCACGGACGGCGGCCGCACCTGGGGCCCCCTCGTCGTCGCCGCCGAGAACGGCGACGGCCTCGCCGGCAACCCCGCCCCCGTCGTCCTCGGCACCGGCCGCGTCCTGCTCGTCCACGTCCGCAACGCCGCCCACGCCACCGAGGCCGCCGTCCGCCGCGGCGAGGTCTCCGCCGAGGACGGCCGCCGGGTCTGGGTGACGCACAGCGACGACGACGGCCGCACCTGGTCCCCGCCCACCGAGATCACCGCCCGGGTGAAGCGCCCGGACTGGCGCTGGTACGCCACCGGCCCCGGCCACGCGCTGCGCCTGCGCGACGGCCGGGTCGTCGTCCCCGCCAACCACTCCCTGCCCGACGGCCCCGACGGCGGTCACTGCCTCATCGGCGACGACGACGGCACCACCTGGTCCCTCGGCTACGTCGACGACGGCGACGGGACCGCCGCCCGCGTCGCCGCCAACGAGTCCACCGCCGCCGAACTGCCCGACGGCCGCCTCTACCTCAACGCCCGCACCATGCCGCCCTCGCCCGGCCCCCGCGCCGACGCGTACTCGGCGGACGGCGGCCGGACCCTCACCGCGCCCTTCCGCCGGCAGCCCGGCCTGACCGGCCCCGTCTGCCAGGGCAGCGTCCTCGCCCTCCCCGACCACGGCGCCCTGCTGTACTCCGGGCCCGCCGACCCCGGTGCCCGCGCCCGGATGACCCTGCGCGTCTCCACCGACGGCGGCCGGAACTGGCGCCCGGCCCACACCCTCGACCAACGGCCCGCCGCCTACTCCGACCTGGTCCGCGTCGACGCCCGCTCGATCGGCCTGCTGTACGAGACCGGCGAGGCGTCGCCGTACGAGACGATCACCTTCCGGCGGCTGTCCGTGATGTGGCGTACCTGACCCGGTGGGCGGGACCGCCCGCACATAGAGTCGGGGGCATGACCTCTACCGACAGTGCCGCACAGCAGGCCCCCGCCAAGGACCCCTGGGACCTCCCCGACGTCTCCGGGCTGGTCGTCGGCGTCATCGGCGGGACCGGACCGCAGGGCAAGGGCCTGGCCTACCGGCTCGCCGCGGCCGGCCAGAAGGTGATCATCGGCTCCCGGGCCGCCGACCGCGCGCGGGCCGTCGCCGACGAGATCGGCCACGGCGTCGAGGGCGCCGACAACGCCGAGACCGCCCGGCGCAGCGACGTCGTGATCGTCGCCGTGCCCTGGGAGGGCCACGGCGACACCCTGACGTCCCTGCGCGAGGAGCTGTCCGGCAAGCTCGTCGTGGACTGTGTCAACCCGCTCGGCTTCGACAAGAAGGGCGCCTACGCCCTCAAGCCGGAGGAGGGCAGCGCCGCCGAACAGGCCGCCGCCCTGCTCCCCGACAGCCGGGTCACCGCCGCCTTCCACCACCTGTCCGCGGTCCTCCTGGGCGACCCGGAGATCGCCGAGATCGACACCGACGTGATGGTGCTGGGCGAGGTCCGCGCCGACGTGGAGATCGTCCAGGCCCTCGCCGGCCGCATCGCCGGCATGCGCGGCGTCTTCGCGGGACGGCTGCGCAACGCCCACCAGGTCGAGTCGCTGGTCGCCAACCTGATCTCCGTCAACCGCCGCTACAAGGCACACGCCGGACTCCGCGTCACGGACGTATGAGGCGATGGGGGACACTGGTGGTCAGCAGCCAGACCGCCCGTGTCCCCCGACAGGAGCCGACCCCATGCCCCGCCTCGCCCTCTACGCCCTGATCGTCTGCGTGCTCGCCGTGGTGGCGGCCGTCGTCTCCTTCACCCAGGGCGTCGTCCTGGTCGGCGTCGTCTGGGTGCTGCTGGCCGGCCTGTCCTCCAACATGTGCTGGTACTACCTCAAGCGCCGCCGCGCCTGACCCGCCGCTCAGCCGCCCATCGCGCAGATCTCCGCGGTCTGCCAGAAGCGGTACAGCTCGAAGCCGCAGTACGTGTCGTAGTCGCCGATGCCCAGCCCGCGCAGGACCGCGTCGATGACGTCGAAGAACGCGCCGTTCAGCGCCGGCACCCACAGCAGCGCGAACACGAACAGCAGCCCGAACGGCGCGAACGGCTCCACCTGGCGCCGCACGCCGTACGACAGCCACGGCTCGATCACCCCGTAGCCGTCCAGGCCCGGCACCGGCAGGAAGTTCAGGATCGCCGCCGTGACCTGGAGCAGGGCCAGGAAGGCCAGCGCCAGCCGGAAGTCGCGCGGCACGCCGTCCAGGGCGTCCAGCCAGAACGGGGCGGTGCACACCACGGCGAACAGCACGTTGGTCAGTGGTCCCGCCGCCGAGATCAGGCTGTGCCGCCACCGGCCCCGGACCCGCCCGCGCTCGATGAAGACCGCGCCGCCCGGCAGCCCGATCCCGCCCATGATCACGAAGACCACCGGCAGGACGATGCTCAGCAGCGCGTGCGTGTACCTCAGCGGGTTGAGCGTCAGATAGCCCTTGGCGCCGACCGAGATGTCCCCGCCGTGCAGGGCGGTGCGGGCGTGCGCGTACTCGTGCAGGCACAGGGAGACGACCCAGGCGGCCGTCACGAACAGGAACACCGCGAGCCCCGGCTGCTCGGCGAACCCGGTCCAGGTGGCCCAGCCGGTGACCGCGGCGACGGCGACGATCCCCAGGAAGACGGGCGACACGCGCCGGTCGGCGGGGCGGACGGAGGCGGTGGTCATGACGGCGGGGCTCCTGGAGATCGCGGATCGGCGCAAGGGCCGACCGTACCGGTGCTGCGGGAGGAACGTCACGCCCCCGCCCGGAGGTTCCGGGGCCGGTGAAACCCGGAGGCGGCGCGACGGCGTCCCCAGGGACAATGGACCCCGTGCGCTACCGCATCCTCGGCACCACCCAGGCAATCCGCCCCGACGGCAGCCCCGTCCCGGTCGGCGGGGCGCGGCTGCGCGCGCTGCTGACCGTGCTCGCCCTGCGGGCCGGCCGCAGCGTCCCGCCCGGCCTGCTGGTGGAGGAGGTGTGGAACGGCGACCCGCCCGCCGACGCCCCCGGCGCCCTCCAGGCGCTGGTCGGCCGGCTGCGCCGGGCGCTCGGCGCGGACGCGGTCGCCTCCGCCGACGGCGGCTACCGGCTCGCCGCCGTCCCGGACGACATCGACCTGCACCGCTTCGAGCGGCTGGCCGGCGAGGGCGCCCGCGCGCTCGCCGACGGCGACCCCGGCAAGGCGGCCGGCGTCCTCGACGACGCCCTCGGGCTGTGGCGGGACCCGGTCCTGGCCGACCTGCCCGACCGCACCGCCGAGGCGGCCCGCTGGGAGACCCGGCACCTGGAGGCGCTGCGCGCCCGGCACACCGCCGCCCTCGCCCTCGGCCACGCCGAGCGGGCGCTGCCCTCGCTGACCGCGCTGTGCGACGCCCACCCGCTGGACGAACCCCTCCAGGCCCTGCGGATGCGCGCGCTGCGGGACGCCGGCCGCACCGCCGAGGCGCTCGCCGCCTACGAGGACGTGCGCCGGCTGCTCGCGGAGCGGCTCGGCTCCGACCCGGGCCCCGAACTGCGGGCGCTCCACACCGACCTGCTGCGCTCCGGCACCGCGCCGGCCCCGCCGCCGTCCCCGGACCGGGACCGTCCCGCCGGCCACGCCCGGATCGGCTCCCCGGCCCGCCCCCGGGGCAACCTGCGTGCCCGGCTCACCTCCTTCGTCGGCCGGGACTCCGACCTCCAGGCCCTCCGCACCGACCTGGCCGGCACCCGGCTGGTCACCCTGCTCGGCCCCGGCGGCTCCGGCAAGACCCGGCTCTCCCTGGAGGCCGCCGAGGCCGCCGGCGACACCGCCCGGGACGGGGCCTGGCTCGCCGAACTCGCCCCGGTGGACGACCCGGCCGCCGTGCCCGAGGCCGTGCTCACCGCCGTCGGCGCCCGCGAGACCGTGCTCTACGGCGCCGGCGCCGAGGAGCTGCGGGCCGCCGCCGACCGGCCGGCCACCGCCCTCGAACGGCTCGTGGAGCACTGCGGCCGGCGCCGGATGCTGCTCGTCCTCGACAACTGCGAGCACCTCGTGGACGCCGCCGCCCGGCTCGCCGAGGAACTCCTCGCGCGCTGCCCCCACGTGACCGTCCTCGCCACCAGCCGGGAACCGCTGGGCGTGCCGGGGGAACTGCTGCGCCCGGTGGAGCCGCTGCCCGAGCCGTCCGCGCTGCGGCTGCTCGCCGACCGCGGCGCCGCCGCCCGCCCCGGCTTCCGGGTCGACGCCGACGAGGAGACCGCCGCCGCCTGCGCCGAGATCTGCCGCCGCCTGGACGGCCTGCCGCTCGCCATCGAACTGGCCGCCGCCCGGCTGCGGGTGCTCAGCCCCCGGCAGATCGCCGACCGGCTCGACGACCGCTTCCGCCTGCTCACCTCCGGCAGCCGCACCCTGCTGCCCCGGCAGCAGACCCTGCGCGCGGTCGTCGACTGGTCCTGGGAGCTGCTGGACGAGGAGGAACGCCAGGTCCTGGGCCGGCTCTCGGTCTTCGCGGGCGGCTGCGACCTGGCCGCCGCCGAGGCCGTCTGCGGCCCCGCCGCCCTGGACGCCCTCGGCTCGCTCGTCGACAAGTCCCTCGTCGTCGCCGCTCCCGCGGACGGCGGTGAGATGCGCTACCGCCTGCTGGAGACCGTCGCCGAGTACGCGCGCGAACGACTCGACGAGTCCGGCGGACGGGCCGCCGCCGCCCGCGCCCACCTGACGTACTACCGCGAACTCGCCCGCACCACCGACCCGCTGCTGCGCGGCGCCGGCCAGCTCGCGGCCGTCGCCCGCCTGGAGCGGGAGTACGAGAACATCCGCACCGCCCTGCGGTACGCGGTCGCCGAGCGCGACGAGCAGGAGGCGACGTGCCTGGTGCTCTCGCTGGCCTGGTACTGGCAACTGCGCGACCAGCGGATCGAGGCCCGCACCTGGACCAGCGAGGTCAAGGCGCTGGGCCCGGACCCGTTCACCGAGCCGGTCCGGCCCGCCGCGCCGGTGTGGGAGCCGTGCATCAGCGAGCCGCCCCCGATGACCGGCGAGGTCCTCGCCGAGGCCCGGCGCGGGGTGCACCTCGCCCACCTCGCCTGCATGGACACCGAACTGGACGCCTGGCAGACCCCCGAGGCACAGGAGAAGCTGCGGATCGTCGCGCGTACCTACGAGCCCGGCCTGCCGCAGACCTGCCGCGTCCCCGGCATGGTCTGGGTCTTCGCGGTCATCCTCACCGGTGAGGTGGAGCGGATGCGTTCGATCATGGACGCCAGTGTCGACACCTGCCGCCGGCACCCGGGCTTCGAGTGGGAGCTGGCCTCGGCGCTCCAGATGCGCGCCAACCTGCTGGCCAACCGGGTCGCCTGGGCCGGTGACGCCGGCCGCGACGCCGACGAGGCCCTGGAGATCTACCGGCGCCTCGGTGACATCTGGGGCATCGCCGAGGCCCTCTCCGCCCGCGCCGAGGCCCGCGAACGCGCGGGTGACTTCACGGGCGCCGCGGCCGACTACCGGGCCGCCGCGGAGCAGGCCGAACGCGTCGACGCCCACGCGCAGATGGACGTCCTCGACGCACGGCTGGGCAGCGTGCTGCTGGAGGCGGGCGAGACCGAGGAGGGCGAGCGGGTGCTGCGCGCGGTCATCGGGCGCACGGTGGACACGGTGCACAACGCGGCGATGCCCGCCGCCCGGCTGGCCCTCGCCGGCTGGTACGGCATAAACGGCCGGACCGGTGAGGCACGGGAGCACCTGCGGCTGCTGCGCGAGGAGTTCGAGATCGCGCACTTCGTCGTCTTCGACGCGCTCATCATGGGCGTGGAGTCCTGGATCGACGCCCTGGAGGGCAAGTACGCCGACGCCCTGGCCAAGGTCCGGCAGGCGCTGGAGCGGGCCGAGTCGCCGATGTCCGAGGCCATCGCCCCGCACATGCGCTCCGCCTACCTGGCCATCGCCGCGCTGTCGCTGGCCCTCGACGACGGCGGACGCCGGGCCGTGGACGCCGCCCGGTGCCTCGGCGCCGCCGACGCGCTGCTCCCGCCCGGCCATGTCCTGACCGGCATGGAGCGGGCCTCCTGGGACCTGTCCGTGGAACGGACCCGCGCCGCGCTCGGCGAGGAGGCGTACGAGGCGGCGTACGCCGAGGGGCGCGGCCTCTCCGTGGAAGAGGCCGTCGCCCTCGTCTGACGGACGCCGCTCAGCTCTTCGTACGGAACTTGTGGATCGCCACCGGCGCCATCACCGCGGTGATCGCCACCGACCAGCCGAGCGTGATCCACAGGTCGTGCGCGACCGGGCCGCCCACCATCAGGCCGCGCGCCGCGTCGGCGAGCGTGGAGAGCGGGTTGTAGTCGGTGAACGCCTGGAGCCAGCCCGGCATGGACTGGGTCGGCGCGAAGATGGACGAGCCGAACTGGAGCGGGAACAGCACCAGGAAGCCCATCGCCTGCACCGACTGCGCGTTCTTCAGCACCACACCCAGGGTGAGGAAGACCCACATGATGGAGGAGGCGAAGGCCGCGGAGAGGCCCACGGCCGCCAGCAGCCCGCCCCAGCGCTCGATGTCGAAGCCCACCAGCACGGCGACGATCATCAGCACGGTGGTGGCGAACAGCATCCGCGCCAGCTCCACCGTGATCTTCGCGAACAGCACCGAGCCGCGCCCGATCGGCAGCGACCGGAACCGGTCCATCACACCGGAGTTGAAGTCCTGGCTGAACCCGGTGCCGACGCCCTGGGAGAGCGTCATGCTCATCATCGCGATCATGCCGGGGATCACGTACTGCACATAGCCGTCCTGCCCGCCGCCCAATGCCTGCCCGATCGAGCCGCCGAAGACGTACACGAACAGCAGGGTGAAGACGACCGGCATCAGCACGGCGTCGAACATCGACTCCGGGTCCTGCCT
The DNA here is from genome assembly GCF_020521275.1 of Streptomyces daghestanicus. Lineage (NCBI taxonomy): Bacteria > Bacillati > Actinomycetota > Actinomycetes > Kitasatosporales > Streptomycetaceae > Streptomyces > Streptomyces daghestanicus. Next base: position 1,029,115 of record NZ_BNDX01000016.1, read on the forward strand.
GATCCACAGCAGGTTCCGGCGGATCAGGGCACCGGTGTGGCGCAGGTGCGCGCGGGGGGAGATACGGGCGTCGGGAGTGACGGTGGCGGCGCTCATACGGCGACCTCCTCGCGGGCGTCGGTGGCGGGCGCGGCGTCCTGCGGGGCACTGGCGCGGTGGCCGGTGAGCGACAGGAAGACCTCGTCCAGGCTGGGCAGTTCGGTGGTGACGGAGGCGAGCGTGACGCCCTGCGCGGTGACCGCGCCGACCACGGCGGTCAGCTGCTCGTCGCTGAGGATCGGCACCAGCACGGCGCCGCGCTCGGTGTCGACGGTGGTGGAGGCGAGCCCGGTGATGCCCAGCTCGTCCAGGAACGCGGCCAGCGGCCGCAGCTGCCCCGGGTCGGCCGGCCGGACCCGCAGGGTGCGCCCGCCGACCTTGGCCTTCAGCTCCTCGATGCCGCCGCCCGCGATGACCTTGCCGCGGTCCACGACGGTCAGCTCGGAGGCGAGCTGCTCGGCCTCCTCCATGTACTGCGTGGTCAGCAGGACCGTCACGCCGTCGCCGACCATGGCCTTGACCTCGTCCCACACCTCGTTGCGGGTGCGCGGGTCCAGACCGGTGGTGGGCTCGTCCAGGAACAGCACCGAGGGCCGCCCGATCATGGACGCGGCCAGGTCCAGGCGCCGCCGCATGCCGCCGGAGTAGGTGCTCGCGGGACGCTTGGCGGCGTCGGTGAGCGAGAACCGCTCCAGCAGTTCGCCGGCCCGCGCGCGGGCGTCCTTGCGGGACAGGTCCAGCAGGCGCCCGATCAGGTAGAGGTTCTCCCAGCCGGGGAGCTTCTCGTCGACGGAGGCGTACTGGCCGGTCAGGCCTATCACGCGGCGCAGCTGCCGGGGCTGGCGCAGCACGTCGTACCCGGCGACCACGGCCTCGCCCGAGGTCGGGGTGATCAGGGTGGACAGGATGCGCACCAGCGTGGTCTTGCCGGCGCCGTTGGGTCCGAGGACCCCCATCACCGTGCCCTCGCGCACGTCCAGGTCGACGCCGTCCAGCGCCTTGGTCTCGCCGTAGTGCTTGACCAGCCCCCGTACGCGGACGGCGAGCTGCCCGCCGTCGGGGCGGTTGTCGATTCGCTTCATGACGACGACACTGCCAGCCCCCGCCGACAGAGCGCCGACAGACCGCCGACACCCCCGGCCGGTACAGCGGGGCCCCGCCGACGGGGGAAGATCGGCGGGGCCCGGCGTCGTACCGCGGTGGCTCGGTGGTCAGTGGACGGAGTGCTCCTCCTGCGGGAACGTTCCGCCCACCACATCCTCGGCGAACGCCTTCGCCGCGTCGCCCATGACGGCGCGCAGGTCGGCGTACTTCTTCACGAACTTCGGCACCCGCCCGCCGGTCAGTCCGAGCATGTCGGTCCACACCAGCACCTGCGCGTCCGTCTCCGGGCCCGCGCCGATGCCGACGGTCGGGATGTGCAGTGTCCGGGTCACCTCGGCGGCCAGCTCGGCCGGCACCAGCTCCAGGACGACCGCGAAGGCGCCCGCGTCCTGCACGGCCTTGGCGTCGCGCAGCAGCTGCTGGGCGGCCTCCTCGCCGCGGCCCTGCACCCGGTAGCCCATCGCGTTCACGGACTGCGGGGTGAGGCCGATGTGCGCCATCACCGGGATGCCGGACTCGACGAGCAGCCGGATCTGCTCGTGCGAGCGCTCACCGCCCTCCAGCTTCACGGCCCCGGCGCCCGCCTCCTTCACCAGCCGGGTCGCCGAGCGCAGCGCCTGCACCGGGCCCTCCTGGTACGAGCCGAACGGCAGGTCGGCGACGATCAGCGCGCGGCTGGTGCCGCGGACCACCGCGGCCGACAGCATGGTCATCTCGTCCAGGGTGACGGGGACGGTGGTGTCGTACCCCAGGTGGCAGTTGCCCGCCGAGTCGCCGACCAGCATGACCGGGATGCCGGCCTCGTCGAAGACGGACGCCGTCATCGCGTCGTAGGCGGTGAGCATGGGCCACTTCTCGCCGCGCTCCTTGGCCAGGGCGATGTCCCGGACGGTGACGCGGCGGGTGCTCTTTCCTCCGTACAGCGCCTTGCCGCTGCCGTCGGAGGGTGTGCTCGGTGCGTTCTGGGCAGCGGAGAGCTGCGTCATGACAACGGCTCCTTCATGTCATCTCGAGGCGCCCTCACGGCGTCCCCGGACCACCTCCCATGGTGGCACCTCGTGCCGGGGCGCGGCTAGGGCCTGTCGGATGGATCACGGACGGGACGGACCGGGCGTCCGGCCGCAACCGCGCGCCCCCGCGCGCACGTCCTCGTGCCCGTACGGCCCTCCCGGGAGGGCGGGAAGGGCATGGTTCATCCCCTAGGGTTGTCGCACGGGGTGACCGTGTGCACAGCAGGCAGTGAGGCGACGACGGTATGGCGCAGCAGGCATTGGCGGAGACGGACGACGGCGGGGCGGAGACCGGACGCCGCGAGACCCGGCTGCGGCGCCTGCTGGACCGGGCGGCGCGCGGCCGTCGCGGCGACCGCCGGATCTGGCGCCGGGGCGTCGTCACCGCCGTGGTGGCCGTCCTGCTGGCGGGCGTGCTGGCCGGACACGCGCACATCCCCAACGCGGTCGGCAACCTGGGCAGCCTCACCGAGACGTTCCTGCCGTGGTCCGGCCTGCTCATCCCGGTCCTGCTGCTGATCGCCCTGGTCCGCCGGTCGGCGACGGCCCTGCTCGCGCTGGTGCTGCCGGTCACCGTCTGGTCCGGCCTCTTCGGCGGCCTGCTCACCACCAAGTCGGGCGGCGGCGGCGACCTCACGGTGGCCACCCACAACGTCAACGCCGACAACGCCGACCCGGCCGGCACCGCCCGTGCCGTCGCCGCGTCCGGCGCGGACGTGGTGGCGCTGGAGGAGCTGAAGGCGTCGGCCGTCCCGACCTACGAGAAGGCGCTGGACCGGGTGTACGGGCACCACGCGGTGGTCGGCACCGTCGGGCTGTGGAGCAGGTACCCGATGAGCGACGTGCGGGCCGTCGACATCCGGCTGGGCTGGAAGCGGGCGATGCGCGCCACCGTCGCCACCCCGGAAGGGCGGGTCGCGTTCTACGTCGCCCACCTGCCCTCGGTCCGGGTGAAGCTGGAGGCCGGGTTCACCGCGCGCCAGCGCGACCGCAGCGCCGACGCGCTGGGAGAGGCCATAAAGGGGGAGGCGCTCGACCGGGTCGTCCTGCTCGGCGACCTGAACGGCACGCTGAACGACCGCGCGCTCAACGCGGTCAGCTCGCAGCTGCGCTCCACGCAGGGCGCGGCCGGCGACGGGTTCGGGTTCAGCTGGCCGGCGTCGTTCCCGATGGCGCGGATCGACCAGATCCTGGTGCGGGGCGTCGAGCCGGAGGGCAGCTGGACCCTTCCGGCGACGGGCAGCGACCACCTGCCGGTGGCGGCGCGTGTGAAGGTCGACACATCGGCGTCCTGAAGGTCCAGCTCATCCCCTTGCGGACCATCCGCCGCAACCCGCGCGTCACCTCGCGGAATACTCGCCCTGAGAGACTTTGTTCCGTACGGGAACATACAACGTCCCCCTCCCGTACGTGATCCGCTCCCGAAAGGCGAAGACCTTCATGCCCCTGGCCCTGCTCGCCCTCGCCGTGGGCGCCTTCGGCATCGGCACGACCGAATTCGTGATGATGGGCCTGCTGCCCGACGTCGCGGACGACCTGGGCATCAGCATCCCCGCCGCCGGTCACCTGGTCTCGGCCTACGCCCTCGGCGTCGTCGTCGGCGCCCCGCTGCTCGCCGCGCTGACCGCCCGGATGTCCCGCCGTACCGTCCTGGTCGGTCTGATGGCCCTGTTCGTCGTCGGCAACGCCCTGTCGGCCGTCGCCCCCGGCGAGACGTCCCTGCTCGCCGCCCGCTTCCTCAGCGGCCTGCCGCACGGCGCCTTCTTCGGCGTCGGCGCGGTGGTCGCCACCGGCCTGGTCGCGCCGGAACGCAAGGCCCGCTCCGTCTCCCTGATGTTCCTCGGCCTGACCGTCGCCAACATCGTCGGCGTCCCCGCCGCCACCGCCATGGGCCAGCACCTGGGCTGGCGGGCGACCTTCCTCGGCGTCAGCGCGATCGGCGTGGCGGCGATGGCGGCGCTGCTGCTGCTCATCCCGCGCGAGAGCGCCGCCGCCCCGTCCGCGGGCGGCCTGCGCGGCGAACTGCGCGCCCTGCGCTCCGTCCCCGTCTGGCTGGCCCTCGGCACGACGGTCGCCGGGTTCGGCGCGCTGTTCTCCGCCTACAGCTACATCACGCCGATGCTCACCGACGCCGCCGGGTACGCCGACACCAGCGTCACGCTGCTGCTGGCGCTGTTCGGCGTCGGCGCGACCGCCGGCAACCTGCTGGGCGGACGCCTCGCCGACCACTCCCTGCGCGGCACCCTCTTCGGCGGCCTGGTCTCCCTCGTCGTCATCCTGGCCCTGTTCCCGCTGCTGCTGACCACCCAGGTCACGGCAGCGCTGGCGGTGATCCTGCTCGGCGCGGCGGCCTTCGTCACCGGCTCCCCGCTCCAGCTGATGGTCATGGAGAAGGCGTCGGCGGCCCCGTCCCTGGCCTCCTCCGCCAACCAGGCCGCCTTCAACCTCGCCAACGCCGGCGGCGCCTGGATCGGCGGCCTCGCCCTGGCGGCGGGCCTGGGCGTCACCTCCCCGGCCCTGGCCGGCGCCGCGCTGGCCGTCCTCGGCCTGCTGGTCGCCGCGGCGGCCTGGGCGGTGGACCGCAGGACGGTCACCCCGGGCCGGGTGGTCGCGGGGCACCTGCCGGAGCGGGCGGAGGCGGTACGCCACTGAGGGCTCCCGCCGGTCACGGGGCCGGTCATGCCGCCGGGCGCGGCGCCGGGTCACGTCGCCGGTCCTGCCGCCCGGCCGGCCTCCCGCTGGGCGAGGGCCTCGTCCAGGTGAGGGTCCCCGCCGGTCACGGCGCCCAGCCGGTCTCCTGCCCGGCGAGGAGTTCCTCCAGGAACCGGAACAGCGCCTCGACGGCACGGGCGTCGTCCTCGGGCGGCAGCCGGTGGATGTCCTTCCGCCCGTGCGGGAGGGCGGGGTGCGGCGCGACGCGGCAGTCCGGTGGCGTCCGCGACGTTGGGACCGGACGGCGCGTCCGCTCAGCATCCTGGGGAACGGGAGCCCGACCGCCGTCACATGTCCACGTACCCGTACACCCGCTCGAAGCGTCCCGCCGTCAGGTCCGTGCGGCGGATCAGCCAGGTGACGACCCCGCCGTCCAGGGACTCGGCCTCCTGGGGGCAGCGCCAGGTGGCCAGCACCACCCAGTCCCCGGCGTGCTCCGGATCGTCGTCCCGCGCGACGAGGAGCGGGTCGTCGTGGAGGACGACCGGGTGGCCGCCGAGGGCGAAGCTCCAGACGGGCCAGGAGCCGCCGGCCTCCGTCCAGGCGCTCTCCAGTTCCTCGGCCAGTTCGTACCGCTCGTCGTCGGGGTCCTCCCACCGCGCCTCCGCCCAGGTCTCCGCGTCGGGGCCGGCGAGGTGGTGCCACATCCGGCGCAACTCCCGCGCCGCGAACGGGCCGTGCGCCGTCTCCACGCGCCGCTCGGCGACCGGCGTGCCGGCGGGGACGTGGCGCACCGCGCCGCCGAGCCGTCCCCGGAAGCCCAGGTCCGGGTCGGCGAAGAACAGCAGTCGGCCGTCGCGGGGGAGGGGGAACCCGGCGCCGCCCGGCGGGAGGAGCCCGCAGTCGACGGAGGCGACCAGCGGGTGCTCCGGGTCGGGCGCGTCCTCGGGCAGCGCGGGGTGGCCGCCCGTCGTCACCACCGGGGGCCCGTCACCGCCGTCGGTGAAGTAGACACCGGGCACCGTGGCCCGTATCCACGCCTCCACCTCCGCTGCCGGCAGCCCCCGGGCCGCCGCCCCGGCGCGGAAGCGGCCGACGCGGTCCGCGTTCTGGTCATCCAGGTCATCGGTCATGGCGACACCCTAGGGGCGCCGGCTGACGGGGTCTCAGCCCCGGTCCCCGGGAAGGGGCAGCAGGAAGCGGAAGGCCGGGACGGCGACCGCCGCGACGACCAGGTGCATGAGCATCAGGGCGATGACGGCGCCCCAGCTGGTGCCGGGGTTGTCGGAGAGGCCGAGCAGGATGTCCGGGACGAAGGTGACGAGGAGGATCACCGGTATCCACGTCCGCAGCACCCGGGCCGGGCGCGCGGCACGGGCCCGGACCAGCGCCCAGCCGCCGGCGCCGGCCAGCACGCCGACGACGGTCAGGAGCGCGTAGTCGGCGAAGTGGAGCTGCTCGAAGTCGTCGGAGGCGCCGGCGGCGTGGGCGATTGCGGCGACCGCGGCGTTGAGGGCGACGGCGACGACGGCGGTGGCCACCAGGCCCCCGGCCACGACCGCCCCGCCGGGCCGGGCGGGACCGGCGGAGCGGGCGGTGGACTGCTCGTTCACGGTGTACTCCTCGTCTCGGTGGAGCCGGGTGGGGACCGGCGCGGGACGGCCCGGCGGGCCGGTGCGCCCGCACCGCCGCGGGGCCGCCCGTCCCGGCGGCGCACCGAACGTAACGACTGGTCGCGCTGCGTCGAACCGATCGCCGTGAACCCATCCCGTAGGCACCCCGCGCCCGTCCCGAACGGGCCACCGGCCCCTCGCCGCCGCCCCCGCCCGCACCGGCCCTGCGTCACGCCCCCACGTACGCCGCCAGGTGCTCGCCCGTCAGCGTGGACCGGGCGGCGATCAGCTCGGCCGGCGTTCCCTCGAAGACGATCCGGCCGCCGTCGTGACCGGCGCCGGGGCCGAGGTCGATGATCCAGTCGGCGTGCGCCATGACCGCCTGGTGGTGCTCCACGACCACGACCGACCTGCCGGAGTCCACCAGCCGGTCGAGGAGGGCGAGGAGCTGGGCGACATCGGCGAGGTGGAGGCCGGTCGTCGGCTCGTCGAGAAGATAGACACCGCCCTTCTCCGCCATGTGCACCGCCAGCTTCAGCCGCTGCCGCTCGCCGCCGGAGAGGGTGGTGAGCGGCTGGCCCAGGGTGAGGTAGCCGAGGCCCACCTCGGAGAGCCGGGTCAGGATCCGGTGCGCGGCCGGCGTACGGGCCTCGCCCGCGCCGAAGAACTCCAGCGCCTCCGCGACCGGCATCGCCAGCACCTCCGCGATGTCCCGGCCGCCCAGCCGGTGGACGAGGACGGACGCGTCGTAGCGGCGGCCCTCGCACTCCTCGCAGGTGGTGGAGACGCCGGCCATCATCCCGAGGTCGGTGTACACGACCCCGGCGCCGTTGCAGTTCGGGCAGGCGCCCTCGGAGTTGGCGCTGAACAGCGCCGGCTTGACCCCGTTGGCCTTGGCGAACGCCTTGCGGATCGGGTCGAGCAGACCGGTGTACGTCGCCGGGTTGCTGCGCCGCGAGCCGCGGATCGGGCTCTGGTCGACGCGGACCACGCCCTCGTCCGAGCGGATCGAGCCGTGCACCAGGGAACTCTTGCCGGAGCCCGCCACGCCCGTGACCACGCACAGCACCCCGAGCGGGATGTCGACGTCGACGTCCTTGAGGTTGTGGGTGGCGGCACCGCGGATCCGCAGCGCGCCGGTGGGCTCGCGCACCGACTCCTTCACGGCCGCCCGGTCGTCCAGGTGCCGGCCGGTCAGCGTGCCGCTCGCCCGCAGCCCCTCGACGGTCCCCTCGAAGCAGACCGTGCCGCCGCCGGTGCCCGCGCCCGGCCCGAGGTCCACCACGTGGTCGGCGATGGCGATGGTCTCCGGCTTGTGCTCGACCACCAGCACCGTGTTGCCCTTGTCGCGCAGCCGCAGCAGCAGGTCGTTCATCCGCCGGATGTCGTGCGGGTGCAGGCCGACGGTCGGTTCGTCGAAGACGTACGTCACATCCGTCAGCGACGACCCGAGGTGGCGGATCATCTTCACGCGCTGCGCCTCACCCCCGGACAGCGTGCCCGAGGGGCGGTCCAGGGAGAGGTAGCCGAGGCCGATCTCCGTGAAGGAGTCCAGGGAGTGCTGGAGCGCGGTGAGCAGCGGCGCCACCGACGGTTCGGCCAGCGCCCGCACCCACTCGGCGAGGTCCCGGATCTCCATGGCGCAGGCGTCCGCGATGCTGACGCCCTCGATCTTCGACGCCCGCACGGCCGGGCTGAGCCGGGTGCCGTCGCAGTCGGGGCAGGTCCCGGTGGTCGTCGCCCGCAGCACGAAGGCACGGATGTGCGGCTGGAGCGAGTCGACATCCTTGGCCAGCATCGACTTGGAGATCTTCGGGATCAGGCCCTCGTAGGTGAGGTTGATGCCCTCCACCTTGATCTTCGTGGGCTCCTGGTACAGGAGGGCGTGCAGTTCCTTCTTGGTGAAGTCGCGGATCGGCTTGTCCGGGGAGAAGAAACCGCAGCCCCGGTAGATACGGCCGTACCAGCCGTCCATCGTGTAGCCGGGGATCGTCAGCGCGCCCTCGTTCAGCGACTTGGCGTCGTCGTAGAGCTGGGTGAGGTCGATGTCGGAGACCGTGCCGCGGCCCTCGCAGCGCACGCACATGCCGCCGGTGCGGCTGAAGGTCACCTTCTCGGTCCTGGTCCGCTCCGTGCCGCGGTCGACGGTGAGGCCGCCGCTCGCCGACACCGACGCCACGTTGAAGGAGTACGCGCCGGGCGGGCCGACGTGCGGTGCGGCGAGCCGGCTGAAGAGGATGCGCAGCATCGCGTTGGCGTCGGTGACGGTGCCGACGGTGGACCGGGGGTCGGCGCCCAGCCGCGACTGGTCGACGATGATCGCCGTCGTCAGCCCGTCCAGCACATCCACCTCCGGCCGGGCCAGCGTCGGCATGAACCCCTGCACGAACGCGCTGTACGTCTCGTTGATCAGCCGCTGCGACTCGGCGGCGACCGTGTCGAACACCAGCGAGCTCTTGCCCGACCCGGAGACCCCGGTGAACACCGTCAGCCGGCGCTTCGGGATCTCGATGCTGACGTCCTTGAGGTTGTTCTCACGGGCCCCGTGCACCCGGATCAGATCATGGCTGTCGGCGGCGTGCGTGTGCATGTACGTCGTCTCCCCGTGTGCTGCGTTCGAGTCGTGCGAGCCGGGAGACCCTAACGCGGCAGGGCCTCCCGGTCAGGTCCTTTTCCGCGGCGGACCGCCGTGGCCGGGCTATGCCTTGCGCGGCTGGTTGAACCGGAGCATGTTGCCCGCCGGGTCGCGGAAGGCGCAGTCGCGGACGCCGTACGGCTGGTCGATCGGCTCCTGGAGCACCTCGCCGCCGGCCGCCCGAATGCGTTCGAACGTCGCGTCCACGTCGTCGGTGGCGAAGATGACGCCCCGCAGCATGCCCTTGGCGAGCAGCTCCGCCATCGCCCTGCGGTCGGCCTCGGGGGCCATGGGGTCGGCGAGCGGCGGCTCCAGCACGATCTCGACGTCGGGCTGGCCGGGCGGGGCGACGGTCACCCAGCGCATCCCCTCGAAGGCGACGTCGTTGCGGACCTGGAAGCCGAGGACGTCCCGGTAGAAGGCGAGCGCCTTGTCGTGGTCGTCGACGGCGATGAAGCACTGAGCGAGTCTGATGTCCATGCCCACGACGCTACGAGCCGGCGGCGCCGGGCGCTTCTCCGTTCCTGACCGGTCTCGTCCGCACCTTCGCCACGCACGCCGGGATCGGCGCCCCGGCCCCGTGGTCGCGGGACCGGTAGGCGCTCGGCGGCTCCCCGACCAGCTCGGTGAAGCGGCTGCTGAACGACCCCAGCGACGTACAGCCCACCGCGAAGCAGACCTCTGTCACGCTCAGGTCCCCCCGCCGCAGCAGCGCCTTCGCCCGCTCCACGCGCCGGGTCATCAGATAGCTGTACGGCGTCTCCCCGTACGCCGCCCGGAAACCGCGCGAGAAGTGCCCCGGCGACATCAGCGCCACCCGCGCCAGCGCCGGGACGTCCAGCGGCTCCGCGTAGTCACGGTCCATGACGTCCCGGGCCCGGCGCAGGCGTCTGAGGTCCTCCAGATCCATGGGTCAAGGATGACCTACGCGGTGGCCGGGTACGGGCCGTCACCCGGCCACCGCGGCCGGTCCGCCGCTACAGCACCGGCAGGTTCTTCCGCAGCTCGAACGCGGTCACCTCGGACCGGTACTCCTCCCACTCCTGGCGCTTGTTGCGCAGGAAGAAGTCGAAGACGTGCTCGCCGAGGGTCTCGGCGACCAGGTCGCTGCGTTCCATCAGGGTGAGGGCTTCGCCGAGGTTCTGCGGGAGGGGCTCGATGCCCAGGGCGCGGCGCTCGGCGTCGGAGAGGGCCCAGACGTCGTCCTCGGCGCCCGGGGGCAGCTCGTAGCCCTCCTCGATGCCCTTCAGGCCGGCGGCGAGCAGGACGGCGTAGGTCAGGTACGGGTTGGCGCCGGAGTCGATGGAGCGGACCTCGACGCGGGCCGAGCCGGTCTTGCCGGGCTTGTACATGGGCACGCGGACCAGCGCCGAGCGGTTGTTGTGGCCCCAGCAGATGTAGGACGGGGCCTCGCCGCCGGCGCCCGCGGTGCGCTCGGTGCCGCCCCAGATGCGCTTGTAGGAGTTGACCCACTGGTTGGTGACCGCCGAGATCTCCGCCGCGTGCCGCAGCAGGCCCGCGATGAAGGAGCGGCCGACCTTGGAGAGCTGGTACTCGGCGCCCGACTCGTAGAAGGCGTTGCGGTCGCCCTCGAAGAGCGACAGGTGGGTGTGCATGCCGCTGCCCGGGTGCTCCGAGAACGGCTTCGGCATGAACGTCGCCTGGACGCCCTGCTCCAGCGCCACCTGCTTCATGACCAGGCGGAACGTCATCACGTTGTCGGCCGTGGAGAGCGCGTCGGCGTACCGGAGGTCGATCTCCTGCTGGCCGGGGGCGCCCTCGTGGTGGGAGAACTCCACCGAGATGCCCATCGACTCCAGCATGGTGATCGCCTGCCGGCGGAAGTCCATGCCGATGTTCTGCGGGGTGTGGTCGAAGTACCCGGAGTTGTCCGCCGGGGTCGGCACCGAGCCGTCGACCGGCTTGTTCTTCAGCAGGAAGAACTCGATCTCCGGGTGGGTGTAGAAGGTGAAGCCGGAGTCGGAGGCCCGGTTCAGGGCGCGCTTGAGGACGTAGCGCGGGTCCGCGAAGGACGGGGAGCCGTCCGGCATCAGGATGTCGCAGAACATCCGCGCCGTGCCGGGGGCCTCCGCGCGCCACGGCAGCACCTGGAAGGTCGACGGGTCCGGCTTGGCGATCATGTCGGACTCGTAGACGCGGGCGAAGCCCTCGATGGCGGAGCCGTCGAAGCCGATGCCCTCGTCGAACGCCTGCTCAAGCTCGGCGGGGGCCACGGCGACGGACTTCAGGAAGCCCAGCACGTCCGTGAACCACAGGCGCACGAACCGGATGTCGCGCTCCTCGAGCGTCCGGATCACGAACTCCTGCTGCTTGTCCATCTTCCGCTTCCCCATCCTTGCTGGTCAGGCCGCCTGCCGTCGGCACCGGGCGACCGGTGTCGGCTGTCCGGTGCCGCTGGAGGCGGTCGGGCACCTGAGCATCCCACCACAGTGCCGTTTCGCGCGCGTTGCCGGCCTTGACCGGGCGGGCGGCCCGGGTCTGAACACCGCGCCTACGGGTGCTGCGTCGTTCCGGTGGTTCCCATGCTCTCCCCGCAGCGTAGAGGCCAGGTGTTCGATCGGGCCATTCCTGGGCCCGCCGGACGCCCGGGACCGCGACGGCACCGGAGATCACACCCCCATTGTGTCTTTCTGACGATTACACTGTCCGGGTGCCTCAACTACGACTCGCCCTCAACCAGATCGACTCCACCGTCGGCGACCTCGCGGCGAACGCCGAGTCGGTCCTGCGCTGGACCCGGCACTCCGCCGAGCGGGGCGCCCACCTCGTGGCGTTCCCCGAGATGGTGCTGACCGGCTACCCCGTCGAGGACCTCGCCCTGCGGTCGTCCTTCGTCGAGGCGTCCCGCGCGGCCCTGCGCGCGCTGGCGGCACGGCTCGCGGCGGAGGGCCTCGGCGAGCTGCCGGTGATCGTCGGCTACCTAGACCGCTGCGCCACCGACCGGCCGAAGTACGGCCAGCCCGCCGGCGCCCCGCAGAACGCGGGCGCGGTCCTGCACCGCGGCGAGGTGGTGCTGACGTACGCCAAGCACCACCTGCCGAACTACGGCGTCTTCGACGAGTTCCGCTACTTCGTCCCCGGCGACACCCTGCCGGTGCTGCGGGTCGGCGGCGTCGACGTCGCCCTGGCCATCTGCGAGGACCTGTGGCAGGACGGCGGCCGGGTGCCCGCCGCCCGCTCCGCCGGGGCCGGGCTGCTGCTCTCCGTCAACGCCTCGCCCTACGAGCGGGACAAGGACGACACCCGTCTGGAACTGGTCCGCCGCCGCGCCCTGGAGGCCGGCTGCACCACCGCCTACCTGGCGATGACGGGCGGCCAGGACGAGCTGGTCTTCGACGGCGACTCCATCGTGGTCGGCGCCGACGGCGAGGTCGTCGCCCGCGCCCCGCAGTTCACCGAGTGCTGTGTCGTCGTCGACCTCGACCTGCCGGCCGCCGCGCCCCTGGCCGACGCCCCGGACGGGGTCGTGGACGACGGGCTGCGCGTCGAGCGGGTCGTGCTGGGCGAGGAGCCGGTCGCCCCGTACGAGGCCGCGCCGCCGGCGGCCGGCGGGTGCGCGGAGCCGCTGGACGACACGGAGGAGGTCTACTCGGCACTGGTGGCGGGCCTGCGGGCGTACGTCGTGAAGAACGGCTTCCGCTCCGTCCTGATCGGCCTCTCCGGCGGCATCGACTCCGCGCTCGTCGCCGCGATCGCCTGCGACGCGGTCGGCGCGGAGCAGGTGTACGGCGTCTCCATGCCGTCGAAGTACTCCTCCCGGCACTCCCGGGACGACGCGGCGGAACTGGCCCGGCGCACCGGCCTGCACTACCGGACCGTGCCGATCGAGCCGATGTTCGACGCGTACATGGGGGCGGTGAAGCTGACCGGGCTCGCGGAGGAGAACCTGCAGTCCCGGCTGCGCGGCACGCTGCTGATGGCGATCTCCAACCAGGAGGGCCACCTCGTGCTGGCCCCCGGCAACAAGTCCGAGCTGGCGGTCGGCTACTCCACGCTCTACGGCGACTCGGTCGGCGCGTACGGGCCGATCAAGGACGTCTACAAGACGTGGGTGTTCCGCCTCGCCGAGTGGCGCAACCGGGCGGCGCGGGAGCGCGGGCAGACCCCGCCGATCCCGGAGAACTCGATCACCAAGCCGCCCAGCGCCGAGCTGCGGCCGGGACAGGTCGACACGGACTCCCTGCCGGACTATCCCGTCCTGGACGCCATCCTGGAGCTGTACGTCGACCGGGACCGGGGCGCGGACGAGATCGTCGCCGCCGGGTACGACCGGGAGCTGGTGACGAGGACGCTGCGCATGGTCGACACCGCCGAGTACAAGCGCCGCCAGTACCCGCCGGGCACGAAGATCTCCCCCAAGGGCTTCGGCAAGGACCGCCGGCTGCCGATCACCAACGGCTGGCGGGAGACGGCCTGACGGCCGGGCGCTGGGTGCGGCCGTCGTCCCCGAGGGGCGCGCCCGGCGCAGCCGCTCAGCCGGCCCTGCGGGCCCTGACCAGCCCGTAGGCGCCGAGGCCGACCACGGCGACGGACAGCGCCAGCGCCACGACCGGCAGGATCGCCACACCGTCGCGGAGCGTGGAGGCCGAGACGGTGAGGCCCACCACGCCGAGCAGCAGCACGACCAGGGCGTGCGAGCGGGTGGGGGGCACGATGCCGGTCCGGGTCGGGGTGCTCATGGCGGCGGCCTCCTCAGGTCGAGGGAGTGTCAGTGGCATGTCACGCGATCCCGGTGACGGGACCTCGTGACGAGAACCCGGTGGCGGGAGCCCGGTGACGAGGTCCCGGTGCCCTCGACCCCGGCGAAGATGCCACCGGCGCACGGCGATTTCCGGACAGTCGCCCCCCGGCCGTCGCGCCGTCGGCGCCACGCCCCGCACCGAGCCGTGTCCGCACCGGGGGTTCCCGGCGGATGCCACCGCCGGGCGCCGCCCCGCCGCCGTACCGTCCGGTTAGGCTCGGGCCGGGACGACCTTGATCGCCACCTTGATCACGACCTTGATCCACCTCGATCGACAGGAGGGCCGGGGATGACGGCGCCGGGACGCAGGAGCAGTACCTTCACGCGGCTGCTGCGGCACGGCTTCACGGACGCCTCGGCCGCCGAGCGGCTGCTGGACGGCGTGGAGCTGGCGCCGGTCCGCAGCGACCCCGTGCTGCTGGACGCCCTCGGCGCCACCGCCGACCCCGACCTCGCGCTGCGCAGCCTGGTCCGGCTGCTGGAGGCGCAGCCCGAGCCCGCCGCCCGCCGCGAGCTGCTCGACACGCTGACCGCGTCCAAGCCGCTGCGCGACCGGCTCCTCGGGGTCCTCGGCGCCTCCGAGGCGCTGGGCGACCACCTCGCCCGGCACACCGGCGACTGGCGGGCGCTCGTCACGTACGAGCCCCGCGACCTGCATCCCGGGGTGGAGGAGTTCGAGGAGTGCCTGGGCGGCGCCGGCGACCCGGTCGCCCTGCGCGTCGCCTACCGGCGCTGCCTGCTGTCGCTGGCCGCCCGGGACGTGTGCGGCACGATCGACGTCGCGGAGACCGCCGCCGAGCTGGCCGACCTCGCCACCGCCACCCTGCGGGCCGCCCTGCGCATCGCCGCCGGGGCCGCCCCGGAGGACGCCGCGCGGTGCCGGCTGGCGGTGATCGCCATGGGCAAGTGCGGCGGCCACGAGCTGAACTACGTCTCGGACGTCGACGTCATCTTCGTCGGCGAGCCGGTGGAGGGCGCCGACGAGACGGAGGCGGTGCGCGCCGCGACCCGGCTCGCCTCGCACCTGATGCGGATCTGCTCGGAGACCACGGTCGAGGGCTCGATCTGGCCCGTCGACGCCAACCTGCGCCCCGAGGGCCGCAACGGACCGCTGGTGCGCACGCTGAGCAGCCATCTCGCCTACTACCAGCGCTGGGCCAAGACCTGGGAGTTCCAGGCGCTGCTCAAGGCCCGGCCGGTCGCCGGCGACCTCGCGCTGGGGGAGGAGTACGTGGCCGCGCTCCAGCCGCTGGTGTGGCAGGCCGCCGAGCGCGAGAACTTCGTCGCCGACGTGCAGCAGATGCGGCGCCGGGTGGTGGAGAACATCCCGGTCGCCGAGGTCGACCGGCAGCTCAAACTGGGACCGGGCGGGCTGCGGGACGTCGAGTTCGCCGTGCAGCTCCTGCAACTCGTGCACGGCCGGGCCGACGCGTCGCTGCGCAGCGGTACGACGCTGGACGCGCTGCGGGCGCTGGCGGCCGGCGGGTACGTCGGACGGGTGGACGCGGCGCAGCTCGACGAGGCGTACCGGTTCCTGCGCTCCATGGAGCACCGCATCCAGCTGCACCGGCTGCGGCGCACCCACCTCGTGCCCGAGGACGAGGCGGACCTGCGGCGCATCGGGCGGTCGCTGGGGCTGCGCAACGACCCGGTCCCGTCGCTGCTGCGGGAGTGGCGGCGGCACGCGGCGGTGGTGCGCCGGCTGCACGAGAAGCTGTTCTACCGGCCGCTCCTCGACGCGGTTGCCGCGCTGGCCCCGGGGGAGGCGCGGCTGAGCGCGGAGGCGGCGCGGGAGCGGCTGGTCGCCCTCGGCTACGCCGACCCGGCGGCCGCGCTGCGGCACCTGGAGGCGCTGGCGTCCGGGGTGACCCGCAAGGCGGCGATCCAGCGGACCCTGCTGCCGGTGCTGCTGGGCTGGTTCGCGGACTCGGCCGACCCGGACACCGGGCTGCTGAACTTCCGGAAGGTGTCGGACGCGCTGGGCAACACGCCCTGGTACCTGCGGCTGCTGCGGGACGAGGGCGCCGCGGCGGAGAACCTCGCGCGGGTGCTGTCGGCGGGCCGGCTCGCCCCCGACCTGCTGATGCGGGCACCGGAGGCGGTGGCCCTGCTCGGGGAGGGCGACGGCCGGGGGCTGGCGCCGCGCGGGCGGGAGCAGCTGGAGGCGGAGATCCTCGCGGCGGTCGGGCGCGCGGAGGGCGCCGTGCAGGGGGTGACGGCGGCGCGCGGCGTACGGCGCCGGGAGCTGTTCCGTACGGCGGCGGCGGACATCGTCGCCTCCTACGGCACCGAGACGCAGCCCGTCGTGGCCGATCCCGGGGCGCTGGTCGACCAGGTGGGCGCGGCGGTGTCGGACCTGACGGCGGCGACGCTGGCGGGGACGTTGCGGGCGGTCGTACGGGAGGGGTGGGGCGACGAACTGCCGACCCGGTTCGCGGTCATCGGGATGGGCCGGTTCGGCGGTCACGAGCTGGGCTACGGCTCGGACGCGGACGTCCTCTTCGTGCACGAGCCCCGGGACGGCGTCGCGGAGCGGGAGGCCGGGGAGGCCGCGAACCGGGTCGTCGCGGAGCTGCGGCGGCTGCTCCAGGTGCCGAGCGCGGACCCGCCGCTGATCGTCGACGCGGACCTGCGGCCCGAGGGCAAGTCGGGGCCGCTGGTGCGGACCCTGAAGTCGTACGAGGCGTACTACCGGCGCTGGTCGCTGACCTGGGAGTCGCACGCGCTGCTGCGGGCGGAGCCGGTGGCGGGGGACCCGGAGCTGGGGCGGCGGTTCGTGGAACTGGTCGATCCGCTGCGGTACCCGGAGCGGGGGCTGGGCGAGGACGCGGCGCGGGAGATCAGGCGGCTGAAGGCCCGTATGGAGACGGAGCGGATGCCGCGCGGCGCGGACCCGAAGCTGCACGTCAAGCTGGGGCCGGGCGGGCTGTCGGACGTCGAGTGGACCGTGCAGCTCACGCAGTTGCGGCACGCGCACGAGGTGCCGGGGCTGCGGACGACCCGGACCCGGGCGGCGCTGGTCGCGGCGCGCGAGGCGGGGCTGGTCGGGGCGGAGGAGGCCGGCATCCTGGACGAGGCGTGGGTCCTCGCGACCCGGGTGCGCAACGCGGTGATGCTGGTCCGGGGCCGGGCCGCGGACACGTTCCCGACGGAGAGCCGCGAGCTGGCGGCGGTGGGCCGGTACCTGGGCTACGGCGACGGTCACGTGGGCGACATGCTGGACGCGTACCGGCGCACGGCCCGGCGGGCGCGGGGGGTCGTCGAGGAGCTGTTCTACGGCGGCTGACGCGCGCGGCGCCGGCCGGCGGCTCTCTCAGCGCCGGGCCGCGCGCCCCGCCCGCCGCCGGCCGGACCCGGCCTCGTCCCCCCGGGGCTCCGGCAGCCGCGGCAGCGCGTACGGCACCCTCCCGTACCAGGCGGAGGCCACCACGTACCCGAAGCACAGGCAGAGCACGCCGCCCACCGCGTCCAGCCAGAAGTGGTTGGCCGTCGCGACGATCACGACCAGCGTCAGGGTCGGGTAGAGCAGCCCCAGCACCCGCGCCCACGGCACGGAGGCCAGCGCGAAGATCGTCAGACCGCACCACAGCGACCAGCCGATGTGCATCGACGGCATCGCCGCGTACTGGTTGGACATGTTCTTCAGGTCGCCGGAGGCCATCGAGCCCCAGGTCTCGTGGACCATGACGGTGTCTATGAAGCCGCCGCCGTTCATCAACCGGGGCGGGGCGAGCGGATACAGGTAGTAACCGAGCAGGGCCACCCCGGTCGTGGCGAACAGGACCAGCCGGGTCGCCGCGTAGCGGCCGGGATGGCTACGGAAAAGCCACACCAGGACACCCAGGGTCACCACGAAGTGCAGCGTCGCGTAGTAGTAGTTCATGCCGACGATGAGCCAAGTCACCGAGTTCACGGCGTGGTTGACCGACTGCTCGACGGCGATGCCGAGTTGGTGCTCCAGCCGCCAGAGCCAGTCCGCGTTGCGCAGGGCCTGGCCGCGCTGCTCGGGCACCGCGTTGCGGATCAGCGAGTACGTCCAGTAACTCACCGCGATCAGCAGGATCTCGAACCACAGCCGGGGGCGGCGCGGCGTGCGCAGACGCTGCCGGAGGCCAGGTCGCGCCGGGGCCGTGACAGCCCGGGGAACGGCCTCTTCGCGGCCTTCCGTCGTCGTCACGGTCGTGTCACCCATAGGCACAGAGTCTGCCAGAAAAGCCCTTCCCGACCGATCATCCCCCTGTCGGGTTCTGGACGCATGTTCTACACCGGGCGGAGGGTGTCCGCTCCCCCCTGGGGAGGAGTCAGTCGCGGCGCCGGCCCTGCGGGGCCGAGGCGGTCGAGCCGCGCACCACCAGTTCCGGCATGAACACGAACTCGCTGTGCGGGGCCGGGGTTCCGCCGATCTCCTCCAGCAGCGTGCGCACCGCCGCCTGTCCCATCGCCGGGACCGGTTTGCGGACGGTGGTCAGGGGCGGGTCGGTGAAGGCGATCAGCGGGGAGTCGTCGAAGCCGACGACCGAGACGTCCTTCGGGACCTCCAGGCCGCGCTGGCGGGCCGCCCGTATCGCGCCCAGCGCCATCATGTCGCTGGCGCAGACCACGGCGGTGCAGTCCCGTTCGATCAGGGCGAGGGCGGCGGCCTGGCCGCCCTCCAGGGTGTACAGGGAGTGCTGGACCAGCTCCGACTCCACGGTGGCCGCGGGCAGCCCCAGCAGGTCCTGGACGGCCCGTACGAAACCCTCGATCTTCCGCTGCACCGGGACGAACCGCTTCGGTCCCAGCGCCAGGCCGATGCGGGTGTGGCCGAGGGAGACCAGGTGCGTGACGGCCAGGTTCATCGCGGCGCGGTCGTCGGGGGAGATGAACGGCGCCTGCACCTTGGGGGAGAAGCCGTCCACCAGGACGAAGGGCACGCCCTGCGCGCGCAGCCGCTCGTAGCGCTGCATGTCCGCGTTGGTGTCGGCGTGCAGCCCGGAGACGTAGATGATGCCGGCGACGCCCCGGTCGACCAGCATCTCCGTCAGCTCGTCCTCGGTGGAGCCGCCCGGGGTCTGGGTGGCGAGGACCGGGGTGTAGCCCTGCCGCGTCAGGGCCTGGCCGATGACCTGGGCCAGCGCCGGGAAGATCGGGTTCTCCAGCTCCGGGGTGATCAGGCCCACCAGGCCCTCGCTGCGCTGGCGCAGCCGTACCGGGCGCTCGTAGCCCAGGACGTCCAGGGCGGCCAGGACGGACTGGCGGGTGGTGGCGGCGACGCCCGGCTTGCCGTTGAGGACGCGGCTGACGGTCGCTTCGCTCACTCCCGCCTGGGCGGCGATGTCGGCAAGCCGTGTGGTCACAGGGGTGGACTGTACCGGCCGGGTCGCCGCTTGCCCACCGACCGGCCGTCGTGGGCGACTTGTCGGACGACCCGCCGCGGGCTGCTGCGTCATCGCGCTTCCTCAAGAAGTTGACGGCAAGAACTTGCAGAGTCTTGCACAACCGGCCGTCGGGCGGTCGGGCCTTGTAAACAACCGTCTCATGGCGGTCGCCGACAGGTCACACCCGGATAACGTCGGGGACCCCTTGCACTTTTTTTCTGCAAGGTCTTTCGAAACGCTTTCATCGCTGTTACGTTCACGTCGCCCGGCGGCGGCAGCAACGACGCAGTCGGCAAGTCGACAGGAGCGGCGGACGGGACCCCTCCTGCACTCACGGGCTTTCACCCTCAAGGAGAACTCATGCGGCGTGGCATAGCGGCCACCGCGCTGGTGGCGTCCCTCGCCCTCGCGGCGACGGCCTGCGGCGGGAGCGACAGCGGCGACTCGGCCGACGGACCGGTGACCATCACCTACTGGGACACCTCCAACGCGACCAACGAGGCGCCGACGTACAAGGCCCTGGTCGAGGAGTTCGAGGCCGCCCACAAGGACATCAAGGTCGACTTCGTCAACGTGCCGTTCGACCAGGCGCAGAACAAGTTCGACACCGCCGCCGGCAGCAAGGGCGCGCCCGACGTGCTGCGCTCCGAGGTCGGCTGGACCCCCGCCTTCGCGAAGAAGGGCTTCTTCCTGCCGCTGGACGGCACCGAGGCCCTCGCCGACCAGGACAAGTTCCAGAGCAGCCTGATCGAGCAGGCCACCTACGAGGGCAAGGTGTACGGCGTCCCGCTGGTCACCGACACGCTGGCGCTGGTCTACAACAAGGCGCTGTTCGAGAAGGCCGGCGTCGACGTGCCGAAGACGTGGGACGACCTGAAGAAGGCCGCCGCCACCATCAAGGAGAAGACCGGCGTCGACGGCTACCAGGGCTCCACGGCCGGCTACTACGGCCAGCCGTTCCTGTACGGCGAGGGCACCGACACCGTCGACGCCGAGGGCAAGAAGATCACCGTCGCCTCCGCCGAGGCGAAGAAGGCGTACCGGACCTGGCTGGGCCTGTTCGACGGCGAGGGCCTGGGCAAGGCCGACACCACCGCCGACGCCTACGCGCACAAGCAGGACGCGTTCGTCAACGGCAAGGTCGCCTCGATCATCGAGGGCCCCTGGGAGATCACGAACTTCTACAAGGGGTCCGCCTTCAAGGACAAGGACAACCTGGGGATCGCCACCGTCCCGGCCGGCTCGACCGGCAAGGCGGGCGCCCCGACCGGCGGCCACAACCTGTCCGTGTACGCCGGGTCGGACGAGGCGCACCAGAAGGCCGCGCTGAAGCTGGTCAACTTCATGACCTCGGCGAAGTCCCAGGAGACCGTCGCGCTGAAGAACTCCACGCTGCCCACCCGCGACGACGCCTACACGGACAAGGTGAAGGCCGACCCGGGCATCGCCGGCTACCAGGGCGTCCTGGCCGCCGCCCGGCCGCGTCCGGCGCTGCCCGAGTACAGCTCGCTGTGGACGCCGCTCGACGACGAGCTGCCCCTGATCGCCAGTGGCAAGAAGTCCCTGGACGAGGGGCTGGACGACGCCGAGACCGCGTTCACCAAGCTGGTGCCCGACTTCGCCGGGTGAGCCGCGCGGCCGCCGGTCCCGCCCCGGGGGGAGCGGGACCGGCGGCCCTCCGGCCCGCGGGCCGTGCCCCTTGATCCACAGGATTTTCGAGAAGGTCGTCGAACCATGACAGTCGCCATCGACCGCGCCACCGGCAGGCGCCGCGGTGACCGGACGCCGAGGCCCGGACTGGGCACGCGTCTGAAGCACGGATACCAGAAGCACTGGTACGCCTACGCCATGATCGCCCCGGTCGTGATCGTCCTCGGCGTCCTGGTGCTCTACCCGCTGGCCTACGGCTTCTACCTCACCCTCACCGACGCCGACAGCCTCAACTCCGCCCGCACCATCGGCGTCAACGAGATCGAGGCCACCTACCAGTTCGTCGGGTTCGACAACTACGCCGACATCCTCTGGGGCGACACGGCCTACGACCGCTTCTGGTCGCACTTCATCTGGACGGTCGTCTGGACGGCCGCCTGCGTCACCCTGCACTACTGCATCGGCCTTGGCCTGGCCCTGCTGCTCAACCAGAAGAACCTGCGCGGGCGCACCTTCTACCGGCTGATCCTGGTCCTGCCGTGGGCCGTGCCGACCTTCGTGACCGTCTTCGGCTGGCGGTTCATGCTCGCCGACGCCGGGATCATCAACAGCGCGCTGGAGACGCTGCACCTGCCGACGCCGCTGTGGCTGGAGGACACCTTCTGGCAGCGGTTCGCCGCGATCATGGTCAACACCTGGTGCGGTGTGCCGTTCATGATGGTCTCGCTGCTCGGCGGGCTCCAGTCGATCGACTCCTCGCTGTACGAGGCCGCCGAGATGGACGGGGCCAACGCCTGGCAGCGCTTCCGGCACGTCACCCTGCCGGGACTGCGGTCGGTCAGCTCCACCGTCGTCCTGCTCGGCGTCATCTGGACCTTCAACCAGTTCGCCATCATCTTCCTGCTGTTCGGCAACACCGCGCCGGACGCGCAGATCCTGGTCACCTGGGCCTACCAGCTCGGCTTCGGGCAGCAGCCGCGCGAGTTCGCGCAGTCCGCCGCCTACGGCATCCTGCTGCTGGCCGTCCTGATCGTCTTCACCTCCTTCTACCGCCGTTGGCTGAACCGCGATGAGCAGCAGCTCGCGATCTGAGGCATCCATGACCACCACCACCGTCACCCCGGCGACCGGTCCGGCGGAGCAGGCCGAGGCGCCCCGCACCCCGGCGCGGCGCGGCCGGCGCCGCGCGGGCAACGCCCTCGCCTCGCACGTCGTCCTCACCGCCGCGAGCCTGGTCGCCCTGTTCCCCATCGCCTGGCTGGTCTTCCTCTCCCTCGGCCCGGACAAGGACGACTACCTGCACCCCGGCGAGATCTGGGGGAAGATGACGTTCGACAACTACTCCTTCGTCCTCCAGAACACCAACTTCTGGGAGTGGCTGAAGAGTTCGCTGATCGTCTCGCTCGGCACCACGGTCATCGGCGTCATGGCCGCCGCGACCACCGGGTACGCCGTCTCCCGGATGCGGTTCCCCGGGTACCGGAGGCTGATGTGGGTGCTGCTGCTGACGCAGATGTTCCCCATCGCCGTGCTCATCGTGCCGATGTACCAGATCCTGTCCGACCTCCAGCTCATCGACAGCTACCTCGGACTCGTCCTCGTCTACTGCTCGACGGCGGTGCCGTACTGCGCGTGGCTGCTGAAGGGCTACTTCGACACCATCCCGTTCGAGATCGACGAGGCCGGGCGCGTCGACGGGCTGTCCCCGTTCGGCACGTTCTTCCGGCTGATCCTGCCGCTGGCCCGGCCGGGCCTCGCGGTGGCCGGCTTCTACAGCTTCATCACGGCGTTCGGCGAGGTCGCCTTCGCCTCCACGTTCATGCTGTCCGACACCAAGTACACCTTCGCCGTCGGCCTGCAGAGCTTCGTCAGCGAGCACGACGCCCAGCGCAATCTGATGGCCGCCACCGCCGTGCTGATCGCGATACCGGTGTCCGCGTTCTTCTACCTCGTGCAGAAGAACCTGGTCACCGGCCTCACGGCGGGCGGCACCAAGGGCTGAGCCCCCCTCCCGGGGCTCCATCCACGGGTGGCGGCCCCCTTCGGGCTCCACCCACGGGTGGCGGTCGCGGTGCCCGTCCGACCCCGCAGCCCCGCGACCGCCTCCTTCCGTTCCCCCTCACGCTTCCCTGTTTCCGTCACGCAGCAAGGACGACATGAGCCAGCAGCACTCCGCAGCCCAGGCCCCCACCCCCCGGACCGCATCGGCCGTCGCCACCGTCGGCCGGCGTCGCGACTGGTGGCGGGACGCGGTGATCTACCAGGTGTACCCGCGCAGCTTCGCCGACAGCAACGGCGACGGCATGGGGGACCTGGAAGGCGTCCGCACCCGTCTGCCGTACCTCCGCGACCTCGGTGTGGACGCGGTGTGGCTCAGCCCCTTCTACGCCTCGCCGCAGGCCGACGCCGGCTACGACGTCGCCGACTACCGGGCCGTCGACCCCATGTTCGGCACCCTCCTCGACGCCGACGCGCTGATCCGCGACGCCCACGCGCTGGGGCTGCGCATCATCGTCGACCTGGTGCCGAACCACTCCTCCGACCAGCACGAGTGGTTCAAGCGCGCCCTCGCCGAGGGCCCCGGCTCTCCGTCGCGGGACCGCTACCACTTCCGCCCCGGCAAGGGCGAGAACGGCGAACTCCCGCCCAACGACTGGGAGTCCGTCTTCGGCGGCCCGGCCTGGACCCGGGTCGCGGACGGCGAGTGGTACCTGCACCTCTTCGCACCCGAGCAGCCCGACTTCAACTGGGAGCACCCGGCGGTCGGCGACGAGTTCCGCTCGATCCTCCGCTTCTGGCTGGACATGGGCGTCGACGGCTTCCGCATCGACGTCGCGCACGGCCTGGTCAAGGCCGAGGGCCTGCCGGACCTGGGCGGCCACGACCAGCTGAAGCTGCTGGGCAACGATGTCATGCCGTTCTTCGACCAGGACGGCGTCCACGAGATCTACCGCCAGTGGCGGCACATCCTGGACGAGTACAGCGGCGAGCGGATCTTCGTCGCTGAGGCGTGGACCCCGACCGTCGAGCGCACCGCGCACTACGTCCGCCCCGACGAGCTGCACCAGGCGTTCAACTTCCAGTACCTGAGCACCCACTGGGACGCCGGGGAACTGCGCGGTGTCATCGACCGCACTCTGGAGGCGATGCGTCCGGTCGGCGCCCCGTCCACCTGGGTCCTCTCCAACCACGACGTCACCCGCCACACCACCCGCTTCGCCAACCCGCCCGGCCTCGGCACCCAGATCCGGCTGCCCGGCGACCGCGCCCTGGGCCTGCGCCGCGCCCGCGCCGCGTCCCTGCTGATGCTCGCCCTGCCCGGCTCGGCCTACGTCTACCAGGGCGAGGAGCTCGGCCTCCCGGACGTCACCGACCTCCCCGACGAGGTCCGCCAGGACCCCGCCTACTTCCGGGGCGCCGGCCAGGACGGCTTCCGCGACGGCTGCCGGGTGCCGATCCCGTGGACCCGCACCGGCTCCTCGTACGGCTTCGGCGACGGCGGCAGCTGGCTCCCGCAGCCCGAGGGCTGGGGCGAGCTGAGCGTCGAGGCGCAGACCGGCGTCCCCGGCTCCACCCTGGAGCTGTACCGCGCGGCCCTGGCCGTCCGCCGCGACCAGCCCGACCTGGGCGCCGGCGACGCGGTGGAGTGGCTGCGGGCGCCGGAGGGCGTCCTCGCCTTCCGGCGCGGCGACTTCGTGTGCGTCGCCAACACCACGGGCGAGTCGGTGACGGTCCCGGTCCACGGCCGCGTCCTGCTCGCCAGCGGCGAGGTGACCGAGGCGGACGGCGAGGCCAAGGTCCCGGCGGACACGACGGTGTGGTGGACCCGCGCCTGACGGACCGCCCGGCCGGCGGCGGACGACGCCGCCCCCCCGAGAGGCGTGCGCACCGGTGCGACCGGTGCGCACGCCTCCCGCATGTCCGTGACGGATGAGGTTTTCTCTGTGCGACCTCTGTGAAAGCCGTGAAGTGTCGACGAAGATCGTCCACGCGCCGCCTCCCCCTGCCGGGAGGCCGGCCGCCGCCTCACCGATCACCGCCTCCCACGGCGGACCGAGAGAAACGAGCATCGTCGACATGCCCGCACATCGATCACGCGCCGCGCTGACCGCCGGCCTGCTGGCCGGTGTGGTGACCGCCGGTTGCCTCACCACCACGGCCTCGGCCGCCACCGGCGGGGCCGTCGCCGACACCGCGTACGCCTTCACCGCGCGCCTGGACATCGGCGACGGCACGCGCGCCTGCTCCGCCGCGCTGGTCGCGCCCGCGTGGCTGGCCACCTCCGCCGCGTGCTTCACCGAGGGACCCGGCGCCCCCGAGGTCACCCCGGGCGCGCCCGCCCGGAAGACCACGGCCACCATCGGCCGTACCGATCTGACCACCACCGCCGGCCAGGTGCGCGAGGTCGTCGAACTCGTGCCGCGCGCGGACCGCGACCTGGTGCTGGCCCGCCTCGCCTCGCCCACCACCGGCATCGCACCCGTACGGTTCGCCGCCTCCGCGCCCGTCCCGGGCGAGGAACTGACGCTGGCCGGCTTCGGCCGCACCCGCGACGAGTGGGCGCCCACCCGCCTGCACACCGCGACCCTGGTCGTCGGGTCCGTCAGCGACACCACGGTCGCCCTCGACGGCAGGACCGACACCGACGCGGTCTGCGCCGGGGACGCCGGCGGCCCCCTCGTCCGCCGGACGGACACGGGGTTCGAACTGGTCGCGCTCGGCAGCCGGTCCTGGCAGGGCGGCTGCTGGGGGACCGACCCGGCCGAGACCCGCAACGAGGCCGTCTCGCCCCGCACCGACGACATCGCCGGCGGCTCCACCCTCGCGGCCGGGTCCGTCCTCACCGCCGGGGACACGCTGACGGCGAACGCCACCCGCCTGACCCTGCGGGCCGACGGCGACCTGGCCGTCGTCTCCCGCACCGGCAGGACCCTGTGGTCCACCGGCACCGCGGGCCACCCGGGCGCCACCGCCCGCTTCACCGGCGGCGGCAACCTGACCGTGGTCGACGCCGACGGCACCACGGTGCTGTGGGAGTCGGGGACCACCGCTCCCGGCGGCACCGCCGTGCTCCAGGACCGCGGCGACTTCGTCATCCGCGACGCCGACGGCGTCTCCCGGTGGTCCGCCGGCACCGTCGTCCGCCACGACTACGACGGGGACGGCCGCAGCGACCTGGCCGCCTGGTACGACCACGGCGACGGCCACGACTCCCTGCAGACCCTCCTCGCCGGGGCCGACGGCACGCTGGGGCAGCCCTTCCCGTCGTACTCCTCGGCGGTCGGCAGCTGGAACGCGGCGAACATGCGGTTCACGACCGGCGACTACGACGGGGACGGGCGGGGCGACATGGCCGCCCTGTACGGCTACAGCGACGGCTCCGTGCGGCTGTTCACCGCGCTGGGCAAGGCCGACGGCGGATTCGCGGCACCCGTCCCCTCCTGGGAGGCCCGGCCCGGCGGCTGGACCGCGGGCAACATGACGCTGCACAGCGGCGACTTCGACGGCGACGGCCGGGACGACATCGCCGCCTGGTACGACTACGACAACGGCGACGACCGGCTGTTCACCTTCGCCGCGAACGCCACCGGCGGCTTCGCCGCCCCGGTCCCGTCGTGGAGCAACACCGCGAACGACTGGAACCGCGACAACCTGAAGTTCGTCGTCGGTGACTTCGACGGCGACGGCCGCGACGACCTCGGCGGGCTCTACCGCCACGCCGACGGCAGCATGCGGACGTACAGCTTCCTGACCGACGCCACCGGAGGCTTCCGGCCCGCCCTCGGCTCCTGGGGCAGCGCCACCTTCGGCGACTGGAACCGGACCCACGTGTACGCCGGCGACTTCGACGGCGACGGCCGCGACGACATCGCCGCCTGGTACGACTACGCCGACGGGCACGACGCCGTCCACGTCCTGCGGAGCAGCACCACGAAGGCCGGCGTCTTCGAGACGCCCTACCAGGCGTACACGACCGCCGCCGGCAACTTCACCCACGCCGACATGCGTGTCGTCCCCGGCGACTACGACGGCGACGGCCGGGACGACCTCGCCGCCCTGTACGGCTACAGCGACGGCAGGGTCAGGGCGTTCACCTGGACCTCCCGCGCCGACGGCGGCCTGAACGGGGCCGCCCCCGGCTGGGCCAGCGCCACCACCACCGGCTGGGACATCGGCCGGAGCACCTTCCTGCGCAGCGCCAACTGACCCGCCGGGCGGCAGCCCGCGCACCGCGGCCCCCGGGAGGACCCTCCTCCCGGGGGCAACTTCGTTCCGGGTACTGCCTTTTCGCCGTCGCGCCCTTTAACATCTGCGTCACCGCAAGGTTTCCGCAATCTTGCAGCAAGAGCCTTCAACGAAGAAGGGCCCCCACATGGCACGCAGATCCCTCCTCCTCGGCGCAGCCGCCCTCACCGGCGCCGCACTTGTCATGACCCCGACCATCCCGGCGCAGGCGTCCCCGCCCGGCGCCAAGGACGTCACCGCCGTCCTCTTCGAGTGGGACTTCGCCTCGGTGGCGCGCGAGTGCACGAACACCCTCGGTCCCGCCGGCTACGGCTATGTGCAGGTCTCCCCGCCCGCCGAGCACATACAGGGGTCCCAGTGGTGGACCTCGTACCAGCCCGTCAGCTACAAGATCGCCGGCCGGCTCGGTGACCGGGCCGCCTTCCAGAACATGGTGAACACCTGCCACGCGGCCGGCGTGAAGGTCGTCGCCGACGCCGTCGTCAACCACATGTCCGCGGGCAGCGGCACCGGCACCGGCGGCTCGTCGTACACGAAGTACGCCTACCCCGGCCTGTACTCGTCCTACGACTTCGACGACTGCACCGCCCCGATCGACAACTACGCCGACCGCGCCAACGTCCAGAACTGCGAACTCGTGGGCCTGGCCGACCTCGACACCGGCGAGAGCCATGTGCGCGGCGCGGTCGCCGGATACCTCGACGACCTGCTCTCCCTCGGCGTCGACGGCTTCCGGATCGACGCCGCCAAGCACATCCCCGCCGCCGACCTGGCCGGCATCAAGTCCCGCCTGAGCAAACCGTCCGTCTACTGGAAGCAGGAGGTCATCCACGGCGCGGGCGAGGCCGTCCAGCCCACCGAGTACACCGGCAACGGCGACGTGCAGGAGTTCCGGTACGCCTACGACCTCAAGCGGGTCTTCACCAACGAGAACCTCGCCTACCTGAAGAACTACGGCGAGGGCTGGGGGTACATGAGCAGCGGCGTCTCCGGTGTCTTCGTCGACAACCACGACACCGAGCGCAACGGGTCCACCCTCAGTTACAAGGACAACGCCACCTACACCCTCGCCAACGTCTTCATGCTGGCCTGGCCCTACGGCGCCCCGGACGTCAACTCCGGCTACGAGTGGTCGAGCACGGACGCCGGGCCGCCCAACGGCGGCCGGGTGAACGCCTGCTGGCAGGACGGCTGGAAGTGCCAGCACGCCTGGCCGGAGATCAAGTCGATGGTCGCCTTCCGCAACGCCGTCCGCGGCGAGTCCGTCACCCACTGGTGGGACAACGGCGGCGACGCCATCGCCTTCGGCCGGGGCGCCAAGGGCTTCGTCGCCCTCAACCACGAGAGCGGCTCCCTGTCCCGGACCTACCAGACGTCCCTGCCCGCCGGGACCTACTGCGACGTCCAGGGCAACCGGACGGTCACCGTGAACGGATCGGGCCAGTTCACCGCCACCCTCGGCGCCCACACCGCGCTCGCGCTGTACGTCGGCAGGCCGAGCTGCTGAACCTCCGCCGCGGACAGGGGTCGTGGAATGTCTTTCCGTTACTTTCACGACCCTTGCTGCAAGCTTTGCGGCGAGGTTACCGTCTCGCCGGGGTCGGACCCGTGAACCAACCGCCGTCAGCAAGGAGTTCCCCCGGTGACACCGAGACGCCCGGCGCCAGGCAGGCGCCGCACCACCCAGGCCCGGCGGGCCGCGACGGTGGCCGCCGCCGCCCTCGCGGCGACGCTGGTCCAGCCCCTGGCCGCGACCGCCGCGAGCCCGCCGGCGCCCCCGTCGGACGCACGGCTCGCGAAGTCGGCGGCCCGCCACGACCTCACCCGTGAGCAGTTCTACTTCGTCCTGCCGGACCGTTTCGCCAACGGCGACACCGGCAACGACAAGGGGGGCCTGACCGGCTCCCGCCTCGCCACCGGCTACGACCCCACCGACAAGGGCTTCTACCAGGGCGGCGACCTCAAGGGCCTGACCGAGAAGCTCGACTACATCAAGGACCTGGGCACCACCGCCCTCTGGATGGCCCCGATCTTCAAGAACCGCCCCGTGCAGGGCACCGGTGCCGACGCCTCCGCCGGCTACCACGGCTACTGGATCACCGACTTCACCCAGGTCGACCCGCACTTCGGCACCAACCAGGACCTCGAAACCCTCATCTCCAAGGCGCACGCCAGGGGCATGAAGGTCTTCTTCGACGTCATCACCAACCACACCGCCGACGTGGTCGACTACGACGAGAAGTCCTCCGGCTACCTCTCCAAGGGCGCCTTCCCGTACCTGACGAAGGACGGCGAACCCTTCGACGACGCCGACCACGCGGACGGCTCGGGGGAGTTCCCGGTGACCGACGCCGACTCCTTCCCGTACACCCCGAAGGCCACGAGCGGCACCGCCAAGGTCCCCTCCTGGCTCAACGACCCCGCGATGTACCACAACCGCGGCGACTCCACCTGGGCCGGCGAGTCCGCCACCTACGGCGACTTCGACGGCCTGGACGACCTGTGGACCGAGCGCCCCGAGGTCGTCAGCGGAATGGAGAAGATCTACCGGCGCTGGGTGCGGGACTTCGACATCGACGGCTTCCGGATCGACACCGTGAAGCACGTGAACATGGAGTTCTGGACCCAGTGGGCCACCGCGCTCGACGCGTACGCCGCGAAGCAGGGCCGGGACGACTTCTTCATGTTCGGCGAGGTCTACTCCGCCGACACCGACGTCACCGCCCCGTACGTCACCCAGGGCCGCCTGGACTCCACCCTCGACTTCCCCTTCCAGGACGCCGCCCGCGCCTACGTCTCGCAGAGCGGCAGCGCCCGGAGGCTCGCGGCCGTCTTCGGCGACGACTGGAAGTACACGACCGACAAGGCCAACGCCTACGAACAGGTCACCTTCCTCGGCAACCACGACATGGGCCGCATCGGCTCCTTCCTGAAGCAGGACGCCCCGGACGCCACCGACGCCGCCCTGCTGAAGAAGGCGAAGCTCGCCAACGAGCTGATGTTCCTCAGCCGCGGCAACCCCGTCGTCTACTACGGCGACGAACAGGGCTTCACCGGCGCCGGCGGCGACAAGGACGCCCGCCAGCCCCTGTTCGCCTCGAAGACCGCCGACTACCTCGACGACGACCAGCTCGGCACCGACCGCACCCACGCCGAGGACGCCTACGAGGAGAGCGCGCCGCTGTACCGGCAGATCCGCGCCCTCGCCCAGCTCCGCAAGGCCGACCCGGCCCTCACCGACGGCGTCCAGACCGAGCGCTACGCCGCCGACGGCCCCGGCGTCTACGCCTTCTCCCGCACCGGCACCACCACCGGCACCGAGTACGTCGTCGCCTTCAACAACGCGGACGAGAAGCGGACCGCCACCTTCACCACCGGCTCGGCGCACCTGTCCTTCCGGGGCATCCACGGCACCCGCGCCACCGTCCGCACGGACGCCGCCAAGAAGATCACCGTCACCGTCCCGGCCGGCTCGGCGATCGTCCTCAAGGCCACCGGCAAGCCCGCCGCCCCCGCGACGAAGCCCACGGTCACCCTCACCGCCCCCGCCCCCGGCGCCACCGGCACCGTGGAGCTGACGGCGGACGTCGGCGGCGGCGGGCTGAACCGGGTCGTCTTCGCCGCGCAGACCGGCGACGGGAAGTGGCGCACCCTCGGCTCCGCCGACCACGCCCCCTACCGGGTCACCCACACGATCGGCACGGACGTACCCGCCGGGACCGCCCTGCGCTACAAGGCGGTCGTCGTCGACTCCTCCGGCCGCACCGCGAGCGCCACCGCCGCCTCCGCCACCGGCACCCCGCCCGCCGAGGAGCCGCCCACCGCCGCCTCCCGGGACTACGCGATCGTCCACTACCGGCGGGCGGACGGGAACTACGGCGACTGGTCCCTGTACGCCTGGGGCGACCTCGCGGACGGCGAGGCGACCACCTGGCCGGCCGGCCACCCCTTCACCGGACGTGACGCCTACGGCGCCTTCGCCTACGTCAAGCTGAGGCCCGGCGCCTCGGACGTCTCCTTCCTCGTCGTGGACGAGGAAGGGAACAAGGACGTCGCCGCCGACCGCGCCATCGACGTCACGGCCACCGGCGAGGTGTGGATCGAGCAGGGCGAGGAGAAGGTCACCACCGAACGGCCGGAGTACCCGGCCCAGGACACCACCAAGGCCGTCCTGCACTACCACCGCGCCGACGGCGACTACGACGGCTGGGGCCTGCACGTCTGGTCGGGCGCCGCGGCCCCCACCGACTGGTCGAAGCCCCTTCGGCCGGTGAGGACCGACTCCTACGGCGCGGTCTACGAGGTACCGCTCACCGAGGGGGCCACCAGCCTCAGCTACATCCTCCACCAGGGCGACGAGAAGGACCTCCCCACCGACCAGGCCCTCGACCTCACGGCGAACGGCCATGAGGTGTGGCTGGTGAGCGGCGAGGAGAAGTACCTGCTGCCGCAGCCGGCCGGATCGTCCGCCGCCGTCGACCTCACCAGGTCCGAGGCCGTCTGGATCGACCGTGACACCGTCGCCTGGAACGGCTCCGACGCCGCCGCCTCCACCCAGCTCCGCTCCTCCGCCACCGGCTCGATCAAGGCCGAGAACGGCGTCCTGACCAGCACGGACGAGCGGTGGCTCCGCCTGACCAGGACCACCCTCACCGACGCGCAGAAGGCGAAGTACCCGCACCTGGAGAAGTACACCGCCTGGTCCGTCGACCCGCGCGACCGCGACCGGGTCCGCGCGGCGCTGCGCGGCCAGCTCGTCGCCTCACACCTCACGGCGAGCGGCGCCGTCCTCGCGGCGACCGGCGTGCAGACCGCCGGCGCCCTCGACGACCTGTACGCCGGGGCCGCGGACGCGGACCTCGGCCCGGTCTTCGACCGCGCGGGCCGCCCGACCCTCTCCGTCTGGGCGCCGACGGCCCGGCACGTCTCCCTGGAGATCGGCGGCACCACCGCCCGCATGCACCGGGACGACCGCACCGGCGTCTGGTCCGTCACCGGCCCGAAGTCCTGGAAGGACCAGCCCTACCGGTACGCCGTGCGGGTCTGGGCACCCGACGCGGGCGCGGTCGTCACCGACAAGGTCACCGACCCGTACTCCACCGCCCTCACCACCGACTCCGAGCGCAGCCTCGCCGTCGACCTCGCGGACCGGTCCCTCGCCCCCGCCGGCTGGACGACGTACGAGAAACCGGCCGCCGTCCCCCTCCGGGACGCCCAGATCCAGGAACTCCACGTCCGCGACTTCTCCGTCGAGGACGCGACGGCCTCCCACCCGGGCACCTACCTGGCCTTCACCGACCGGGACAGCGACGGCACGAGGCACCTGCGCGAGCTGGCGCGGGCCGGCACCTCGTACGTGCACCTCCTCCCGGTGTTCGACATCGCGACGATCCCGGAACGGAGGTCCGGCCGGGCCACCGTCGACTGCGACCTGGCCGCCCTGCCCGCCGACTCGGCGCGGCAGCAGGAGTGCGTGGCGAAGGCGGCGGCGAAGGACGCCTACAACTGGGGGTACGACCCGTACCACTACACCGTCCCCGAGGGCTCCTACGCCACCGACCCGGACGGCACCGCCCGTACCGTCGAGTTCCGCGAGATGGTCAAGTCGCTCAACGACGACGGGCTGCGCGTCGTCATGGACGTCGTCTACAACCACACGGCCGCGAGCGGCCGGGCCGGGACCAGCGTCCTCGACCGGATCGTCCCCGGCTACTACCAGCGGCTCCTCGCCGACGGCTCGGTGGCGAACAGCACCTGCTGCGCCAACACCGCCACCGAGAACGTCATGATGGGCAAGCTCGTCGTCGACTCCGTCGTCACCTGGGCCAGGCAGTACAAGGTCGACGGCTTCCGCTTCGACCTCATGGGCCACCACCCCAAGGCCAACATCCTGGCCGTCCGCGAGGCCCTCGACGCGCTCACCCCCGCCAGGGACGGCGTCGACGGAAAGAAGATCATCCTGTACGGGGAGGGCTGGAACTTCGGCGAGGTCGCCGACGACGCCCGCTTCGAACAGGCCACCCAGGCGAACATGGCCGGCACCGGCATCGCCACCTTCTCCGACCGCGCCCGCGACGCCGTGCGCGGCGGCGGCCCCTTCGACGAGGACCCCGGCGTCCAGGGCTTCGCCTCCGGCCTCTACACCGACCCCAACGGCTCGGCCGCCAACGGCACCCCCGCCGAGCAGAAGGCCCGCCTCCTGCACTACCAGGACCTCATCAAGGTCGGCCTGACCGGCAACCTCGCCGACTACACCTTCACCGACTCCGCCGGCCACGAGGTCAAGGGCTCCGACGTCGACTACAACGGCGCCCCCGCCGGCTACGCGGCTGCCCCCGGCGACGCCCTCGCCTACGCCGACGCCCACGACAACGAGTCCCTCTTCGACGCGCTCGCCTTCAAACTGCCCGCGGGCACCTCCGCCGGCGACCGGGCCCGCATGCAGGTCCTCGCGATGGCGACCGCCGCGCTCTCCCAGGGCCCGGCGCTCTCCCAGGCCGGCACCGACCTGCTGCGCTCCAAGTCCCTGGACCGCAACTCCTACGACAGCGGCGACTGGTTCAATGCCGTCCACTGGGACTGCGCCGCCGGCAACGGCTTCGGCCGGGGCCTGCCGATGGCCGCCGACAACGAGTCCAAGTGGCCGTACGCACGGCCCCTGCTCACCTCGGTGCGGGTCGGCTGCCCGCAGATCCAGGGCGCCTCGGCGGCCTACCGGGACCTGCTGAAGATCCGTACCGGTGAACCGGACTTCTCCCTGGCCACCGCCGGGCAGGTGCAGTCCCGGCTCTCCTTCCCGCTCTCCGGCACCGCCGAGACCCCCGGCGTGATCACCATGCGCCTCGGTGACCTCGTCGTCGTCCTCAACGCCACCCCGGACACCCAGGAGCAGCGGCTCTCCGGCGCGGCCCCCGCCGGCTACCGGCTGCACCCGGTGCAGGCGGCCGGCGCGGACCCGGTGGTGAAGCGGGCGTCGTACGCCGACGGCACGTTCACCGTCCCCGGCCGCACCGTGGCCGTCTTCACCCGGGCCGGCTGACCGGCCCCCCGGTTAGGGTGCTCCTGATCCGGACCCCGTGAACAGGAGCACCCATGCCGCAGATCACCGTCGACCACTCCGAGCAGCTCACGGACGACTTCGACCGGCCCGGGTTCGCCAAGGCCCTGCACGACACCGTCGTGGAGATCGCGGCGGCCCGGCCCCCGGCCTGCAAGACGCAGTTCCGCCGCACCGAGGCCAGCACGGTCGGCCCGGACACCGAGGGCCACGCCGTCGTGCACGTCACCATCGGCCTGCTGCCCGGCCGCACCGAGGAGACCAAGGCCAGGCTCACCGAGGCCGTCCTGGACCTGCTCCGCACCCACATCACGACCTGCCTCGCCCTGCACGCCTCGGCGGAGGTACGCGACCTCGACGCCTCCTACCGGAAGTTCGAGAGCTAGTCCGCGTCCGCGAGGTCCCTCCTGCCCCGCGACGCCCTCCGGGCGGACGGAGGGACATCGCGGACCCGGCCTGGGGCCTGTCGTTCGGATCACGCCGCGGACGCGGGGCCCGGCACGCGCACCTGCCGCGTTGTCGTCACTTGCCGACGCTCCGCGTCGACTCCCTCCTCCGCCTCGCATCCGCACGCACCAGGCCCCGCTCACCGGCGCGAGGAAGGCGCAGCCGATTCCCCGCGACCTGACCCGAACGACAGGCCCTGGGCCCCGAGCCCGATCAGCCGCGTCACGAGGTCGTGGAACGGGCTGTCGGCCGGTTCGTCCGCGAGGACGCGCCGCAGCACGGCGGCCGTCTCCTCGTCGTAGGAGGCGCTGACCGCCAGCAGCGCCGCGAGGTCGTGCACGAGCTGCGCCTGGAGTTCCCCGCGCGGCACCCGCCGCCCGTCCAGCCACAGCAGCGCCGTCGACTCGGCCAGCGAGATCCAGGACCGGACGACGATTTCCAGCCGCGCGGGCGGCTCCGGCACCCGCAGATGCGCCACGATCTGCTCGTACGCGGCCTGCCGTACGGAGTCGATGAGCGCGTTGGTGGTGGAGGAGCCGACCGCCGGGCCGCCGCGCATCAGCGCCGAGAAACCCGGCCCGTGCTCCTCCACGAAGTCGAAGAAGCGGGCCATCACCCGCAGCAGCCGGGCCCCGAGCGGCCCCTCGGCCGACTCCACGAAACGGCCCGCCAGATCGTCGGCGGCCCGCCGCAACGCCGCCTCGTACAGGCTGAGCTTGCCGGGGAAGTAGTGGTACACCAGCGGCCGGGAGATGCCCGCGGCCGACGCTATCTCGTCGATGGAGACCTCGTCGGGCGAGCGGCGGCTGAACAGGTCGAGGGCGACCCCGATCAGCTGCTGCCGCCGCTCCTCGACGCCCATCCTGCGGCGCACCCCGCTAGTCATACGAACACCTTACCGAGCGGATCCGGCCGCCGAACGGGCCGGACCGGGCACGGTGTTCACGGGGCGCGCGGTCACGCGCGACGGCGGGGCCTACCGCAGGCCGCGCACCGTCCGGCCGTCCGCCAGCTCCGCCGTCAGCCCGGCCCGCGCCCCCTGCCCGGCCCTCGCGGCCAGGACCCGGCCGTCGGCGGCGGCGTCGATGCCGCCCGACGCCCGCACCGACGCGGTGCCCTCGCTGCCCGCGGCCAGCAGGTACCAGCCGTGCTTCTTCGACTTCCACAGCACCCCGGCCAGCACCTCGGGCGCCCGCCCGCCGCACGCCGGCACGTCCGTGGCCTTCGCCGCCACCGCCCCGTACCGGCCGCCCGGCGTGTGGAACTGGGCCAGCACCCGCGCCCCGGTGCCGCGCCAGGTCTCCGCCCGCGTGCACACCCACCGCGCCGTGCCCGTCGCGTGCGGCAGCGGCTGCTTCGCGAACTCCCAGGCGTTCACCGACCGCACCCCCTGCCCGCGCACGGCCCCCAGCGAGCAGGCGTACGGCGCCCAGGCGTGCCGCGCCCTGGCGCCGGACACCTCCTTCGCCGCGCCGGGAGGCCCGGCGGTGAGGCGGGCCGGGACCAGCTCGCCCAGGTCGCTCAGCAGGCGGGCGGTGCCGTCGTCGGTCAGCTCCAGCACGGTCCAGGAGGCGCAGTCGCCGGACCGCGGGACCGGGCCGGCCAGCGGCGCGGTCACGCCGTCGGTGAGGGCCAGCCCGGTGGCGTCGGCGTCCGGTTCCGTCAGGTCCCGTCCGGCCGCCTTCGTCACCCACGGCGCGGTCAGATAGCGCACGTTGCCGTCCGTCCGGCCCAGGACCACCGCGGTCGCGTCCGCCCGGCCCGCTCCGTCGGTCCGCGCCAGGTCGAGGGCGGCCCCGGCGGAGGAGTCCTCCGGCTCGGCGTACCGGACGACCCGCAGACCGTCGTACAGCAGGACCACCCGGGCCGCGTCCACCGTGCCCGCGTACAGCAGGTGCGGCGGGCCGGCCGGGCCGCCGGCCGGGGTGCCCGGGGTGGCGGCGACCCGGACGCGCTCGCCGGGGCGGGCCCAGACGGCCAGGGCGCGGCGGAGCAGCTCCCGGTCGCCGACGCGGTCGCCGCGGGCCGGCCACACCGAGAAGTCGGTGCGCGCGGAGGTCAGCCAGGCGGTGGGGGAGACCCGGACGAGCCGCGCGGGGTCCAGCGCGGCCTGCGCGGCGGCGTTGCGCGCGTACGGCGGGGCGGCGGGGCCGTCCCCGTCCCGGTCGCCGCCCGGCGGGCCGAGCAGCATGGCGCCCGCCACCAGCACCGCGCCGCCGGCCAGCGCGGCCCGCAGACGCGTGCGGCGCCGCATCAGATCGGTCGGCCGGACCTGGAGGGAACACGGGTCGAACTCGGCGGCGGCCAGCAGCGCGTACCGGGCCGGCCCGCCGGGGACGGAGCCGGCCTCGGCGAGCGCCCCCGCCGGGTCGGCGGCACCTGCCTCGGTGAGCACCCGCCGTACCGCGTCGTCGGGGAGCCGCTCCAGGCCGCGCAGGGCGTACGCGGCGCGGCCGGGACCGGTGAGCGCGGCCAGCGCCCGGTCCAGGGCGAGTTCGTCGGCGCCGCCGGGGCGCGGGAAGACGCGCAGGCCCCAGACGGCGGGGAGCAGCGGCGGCAGCTGGGACCGCCTGGGCCACGCCGGGCGCCGCAGCGGCAGGCCCGCCTCCAGCGCCGTACGCACCACGCGCAGCCGGACCAGGGCGTACCCGGGGTCGGCGGCCCGGCCGGCGGACTGCGCGGGGATCGCGGGGGCCGGGGTGCGCCGGCCCGGCAGGGCGCGCTGGACGAGGGCGTGGGCGGTCAGGACGCGCCGGGTGCGGCCCATCCCGGGCGGCAGCACCAGATGGGCGAGCCGGACCAGCCGGGGGTAGTGCTCGACGAGCGCGGCCTCGGCCTGGTCGACGCCGACACGCGGGGCGACGGCGGCGGGCGGGTCGTCGGTGCCCGGCGCATCGGCGGACGGAGCGGGGCGCGAGGCTGCATCCTGTGACTGCACGCCCAGCGCAACGAGCCGCCCTGCGGTTGGTCACCGGGTGCCGTCGCCGCTACGGACCGGCGTCGGTGAGCCGGCGGGCGTACGCGGCCATCGACCGCCGGTAGCGCGGCAGATGCGCGGCGAGCGCCTCCAGGACCAGCGACAGGCCCTCCCGGTCGCGGCCGAGGGAGGACAGGCAGAGCGCCAGGGTGGCCCGTACGGCGTCGTCCAACTCGTCGGAGGGCGCGTCCAGTTCCGGCGTCAGCAGGTCGACGCCCTCCTGGGGCCGGCCGAGGTTCCGCAGCGAGCTGGCGAGCTGGATACGGGCCCTGCGGCCCCGGTAGGGGTCCGCCTCGCCGAGCCCGCGGGCCAGCGCCTCCCGGTACAGGGGGACGGCCCGGTCGGGGTGGCCGGTGGAGTCCCAGGCGCAGGCCCGTTCGAACGGGGCGCGCGGGCCGTCCCCGGGCAGTTCGGCGGCGAGCGCGTCGATCACGGCGCGGAACGCGGCCGGGTCCTGCTCCGGGTCGTCGTCGAAACCGGCCCAGGCGGCGGCCGTCCGGTCTTCCCAGTCGTCGGTGGTCATGGCAGCACCCTCGCACGACGGGTTCCGTTCCCGCTGAGCAGCCGGGGCCGTGCGGCCGTACCGATGGCGGGAGCCCCGCGGGCGGGGCCGCGCACGGCAGGGCGGCCGTGCGGGACCAGGGGCCGGGCCGCGCCCGGGCGCCGGCCGGTGGGCGCGCGGTAAGCGGACCCCGCCCCACTCGGCGGCCGGCACCCGCCGCAGGTCCGCGAACCGCCGCGTCCCGGCCAGCACCCACGGGGTGGTGGCCGGTCCGGCGCCCAGCGGCACCAGGGCGATCGGGACGACGGACAGCACCAGGCACAGCACCGCCCCCGGCAGGCTGAGCAGGCTCAGCGCGAGCCCGCGGTACGCCGTCCGCGCCAGGGACCGTGCCGGGGAGGCGCCGGTGGCGGTTGCCGCCGGTGCCGGTGCCGGTGCCGCTCCGGGTGCCGATGTTCATGACGGCAGTCTGGCCCGGCGGCGGGCGCGGGTCACCGGGCCGCCCCCCCCCGGCCGGGGGCGGTGCCGGCTGCACCCCCGGCGCCCTCAGCCGGCGGCCGGCGGCGTGTACTTGTAGCCGACGCGGCGGACGGTCTGGATGGCGCCGCGGTGCTCGACGCCGAGCTTGCGGCGCAGCCGGGCGACATGGACGTCGACGGTACGGCCGTCGCCCACGTGCCCGTACCCCCACACCGTGGTGACGAGCTGGTCGCGGGTGTGCACCCGGTGCGGGTGCGCGACGAGATGGGCGAGCAGCTCGAACTCCAGGTACGTCAGGTCCAGCGGGCGCCCGGCGACGGAGGCGGTGCGGCGCGCGGTGTCGATCCGCACCAGCGCGTCACCGGCGGACGCCCCCGGGGCCGGGGCGGTCTCCGGGGCGCGGAACGGCGGCTGCTCACCGGCCGGCACCAGCACCAGGTAGCCGACCATCGGCGGCCGGCCCGGCAGGGCGGGCAGGGTGTGCGGCGGGGCGGGCAGCCAGGTGGCGCCGGGCGGCAGCAGATCCGCGACGTCGAGGGTCTCGTCCCGGTCGACGGCCCGCAGCCGGTGCCGGGAGTCGCGGGGGGCGGGGGACAGGGAGGGAACGGTGGTCGCCATGGGAGGTCAGCTCTTTCGCGCGGGGTTTCGTCGGAAAGGGCGACGGCGCGAGCTGGTGGCCGCGCGCATCGCGGACGTACGTCATGCGCGGCGGCCGGAGCCGGAGTTACGGCTTCACAGGGCCCGCGCGGTCGTCGCGCGACAACACACCCGGTCGAAGTCGTGGTGCTGACGGGAAGGCCAGAAGGGCTTCAGGTCACGGCGACCCGGCGCGTGCTGCTTCTGGAGGCTGGCCATGACTCCATTGAAGCAGACACCGGGCCGGGACAGCAGGGTGCTCTCACAGCTCGGACACGGCCCGGAGCGGAGGCGGGAGCGGCGCGCGATCCGCGCGGGCCGACGCCGAGGGGCGCCCGCCGTGACGGCGGGCGCCCCTCGGAAGGCTGTGCTGCGGGCGGGGATCAGACCTGCCCGGCCTTCTCCAGCGCCGCGCAGCAGGTGTCGACGAGCAGCCGGGTCACCACGTACGGGTCGACGTTGGCGTTGGGGCGGCGGTCCTCGATGTAGCCCTTGCCGTCCTTCTCGACCTGCCACGGGATGCGGACCGAGGCACCGCGGTTCGAGACGCCGTAGCTGTACTCGTTCCACGGGGCGGTCTCGTGCAGGCCCGTCAGGCGGTCGTCGATGCCGGCGCCGTAGTTCTTCACGTGGTCCAGCGGCTTGGAGCCCTCGCCGAGCGACTCGGCGGCGGTGATGATCGCGTCGTAGCCCTCGCGCATCGCCTTGGTGGAGAAGTTGGTGTGCGCGCCCGCGCCGTTCCAGTCGCCCTTGACCGGCTTGGGGTCGAGGGTCGCTGCGACGTCGAAGTCCTCGGCGGTGCGGTAGAGCAGCCAGCGGGCCACCCACAGCTGGTCGGAGACCTCCAGCGGGGCGAGCGGGCCGACCTGGAACTCCCACTGGCCGGGCATGACCTCGGCGTTGATGCCGGAGATGCCCAGACCGGCTTTGAGGCAGTTGTCCAGGTGCGCCTCGACGACGT
Source organism: Streptomyces daghestanicus (assembly GCF_020521275.1). Classification (NCBI taxonomy): domain Bacteria; kingdom Bacillati; phylum Actinomycetota; class Actinomycetes; order Kitasatosporales; family Streptomycetaceae; genus Streptomyces; species Streptomyces daghestanicus. The sequence continues at coordinate 1,069,243 of NZ_BNDX01000016.1, forward strand.
CCCGGCCGAAGATCTCGTCGGCGCCGACACCGCAGTAGTAGCCGCCCTGCGGGGCCGGGAATCCGCCCTTGGGGAAGCCGAGCGGGTGGCCGTCCTGGAAGAAGGTGTACTCCTGCTCGATGCCGAAGACCGGCTCCTGCGCGGCGTACCGCTCGGCGACCTCGGCCAGCGCGGCGCGGGTGTTGGACGGGTGCGGGGCCATGTCCGTGTCCAGGACCTCGCACAGGACCAGCACGTCGTCGCCGCCGCGGATCGGGTCCGGGCAGGTGAAGACCGGCTTGAGCACGCAGTCCGAGGAGTGGCCCTCGGCCTGGTTGGTGGAGGAGCCGTCGAAGCCCCAGACCGGCAGCGTGTCGAGACCGCCCGGGGCACCCGTGATGATCTTCGTCTTCGAACGGAGCTTGGCCGTCGGCGCGGTGCCGTCGATCCAGATGTACTCGGCCTTGAAGGTCACGGGGACACATCCTTCGGGGTGGGTCTGGGCGCGCTCGCGGGTGCTGCGACGCTGCTGCGCCGGAGCGCCGCGGGTGATGCCCCGCAGCTTGTCAACGGGCGATTTCCCGGCCATTGCCCGGATGTGAACCCCGTGTTACCCGGAGGTGGCGCCGGCCCTTCCCGCGGCCCCTCCCCGGCGCCCGGCCGCCGGACCGGATCAGCCGCCGGCCGCCGCGTCCCGCACACCGCTCAGGAAGCCCCTGATCGCGGCCAGCTCCCGCTCGTCGCAACCCGCCAGCAGCTCCACCGTCCGCCCGATCAGCGGGCCGAAGTGGGCCCGGCCGAGGGCGACCGCCCGCTCGTCCACCTCGACGGTGACCCGGCGCCGGTCGCCCGCGCCGCGCACCCGGCGCACGTGCCCGGCCCGCTCCAGCCGGTCGACCAGCGCCGTGGTGCCCGCCGAGTTGAGACCGAGCGCGGCGCCGAGCCGCCCGGCGGTGGTCTCCTCGCCCGCGCGGGCCGCGTCCATCAGCACGATCAGCGCGCGCACATCGGTGGGGTGCATGCCGTTGTCCCGGGCGAACCGGGCGCTGTGCGCGCCGAGTTCGACGGCCACCGCGCGCAGCAGATGGACGATCTCCATCCCGGCCGCCTCCCGCTCGGTTCCGGACATGATCCGCTCCTCCCGTATCATCTCACCCGACGAGTATCTCGCTCAACGAGATAATAGGGGGCGCCACCATGAGCACGACCCGTCCGTACGACCCCGACGCCTTCCGCGCCGCGTACGACAAGGTGCTGGCCAAGTGGCCGCCCGGCCACGAGACCCGGACCGTGCCCACGCCCTTCGGGACGACGCATGTGATCGTGTGCGGTCCGGCCGGCGCCCCGGCGCTGTTCCTGCTGCCGGGCGGCGGGGGAGCGACCTCGGCGTCCTGGTACGCGCAGGTCCCCGACCTCGCCCGCGCGCACCGCGTGTACGCCGTCGACCTGATCGGCGCCCCGGGCCGGAGCACCCCCGGCGCCGGCCGTCCGCCGCGCACGGCCGCCGACCTGGCGGCCTGGCTGGACGCGCTCCACGACGGCCTGGGCGTCCCGGCGGCCGACCTGTGCGGGCACTCCTACGGCGCCTGGATCGCGCTGCACCACGCCCTGCGCGCCGCTCCCGGCCGGGTGCGCCGCCTGGTCCTGCTCGACCCCACCCAGTGCTTCGCCGGGCTCCGGGCGTCCTACCTGCTGCACGCGCTGCCGATGCTGCTGCGGCCCACGCCGCGCCGGGTGCGGGCCTTCCTGGAGTGGGAGACCGGGGGCGCCCCGCTCGACGCGGACTGGCTCGCCCTCCAGGAGGCCGGCGCGGGCTTCCCCGCCGGCCGGCCGGTGACCGGCCCGCGCCCGGCTCCCGAGGCGCTGCGCGGTCTGGACGTGCCGGTCCTGCTGCTGACGGCGGCCGGGAGCCGGACCCATGACCCGGCCGCGGTGGCGGCCCGGGCCGGCGCGCTGCTGCCGCGCGTCACGACGGCCGTCCTCCCGGACGTCTCCCACCACGCGCTGCCCCAGGGGGCACCGCCCGGACTGGCCCGCACCGTCGCGGAGTTCCTGGCCTGAAGGGGGCGCGGGGTCCCGCTGCCGGCCTGCGGGTCCCGCTACCGGGAGAGCGCGTCCCGGACGGCCTCGTCGGTGCGGGCCACGACGGCCGTCCCGTCGTCCGCCGTGATGATCGGCCGCTGGATCAGCTTCGGGTGCTCGGCGAGCGCCGTGATCCAGCGCTCGCGGGCCCCGGCGTTCCGGGGCCAGTCCTTCAGGCCGAGTTCCTTCGCGGCGGGCTCCTGGGTGCGGGTGATGTCCCACGGTTCGAGTCCGAGGCGGCCGAGGACGGCACGGATCTCGTCCGGGGCCGGCACGTCCTCCAGGTAGCGGCGGACGGTGTACTCGGCCCCCTCGGCGTCGAGCAGGCTGATCGCGCTGCGGCACTTCGAGCAGGCGGGATTGATCCAGATCTCCATGCCGACACGGTAGCCCGGGGACCCCGGGAACCCGTTCTCCCCACCTGCCCCTGAGCCCCCGAAAGCCCTGCTGGCCAGGGGGTTTTGTCAGTGGTCGGCAGTAGAATGGAAGCAGTGTTCGAGGGTGTCGCCGGAGGCGCCGGGCCGCCGTGCGGGACCCTCACCGCGACAGGAGGATGCCTGTGCCCGCTGCCGCACTGAAGCCGACCTCGACGTCCGCCCGTGGGCCCGTGCCCACCCAGTCGACCGCCAAGCGGTCCGTCCAGCTCGACCTGCCCTACGAGCCCCTGATGAAGCGCCCGCTGCCCGCGGGCCTCCCCCGCGACTGGTACGTCACGCACAACCGCCGCCTCAAGGCGATGCGCCTCGCCATCGCCCTGCTGGACTCCGGCGTCTACCTGCCCGACCAGGCCCGCGACGCGACGATCCGGAGCACCGCGGCCACCATCGGGGTCCACCCGCCGTCCGCCACCACCTGCCGCATGGTGCGGGCGCTGATGCGCTACTCCCGGTGACACCGGGCCGGTGCGCCGGGCGTCCTCCCCTCGGGGCGGCCACCCGGCGCCCCGGCACGCCCGCGTCCCGCCGTCCGGCCGCACGTCACGGCGTCCGGGAGGTGCGGGCGGCGGCAGCGGCGCAGGACGACGCAAGGCGGCGGAAGGCGGCGGAAGAGGGGGAAGCGGGCCCCCGCCCGGTCACAGGCCGGGCGCGCCCCACAGCGGGAACCAGCGGCCGAGGTCCCGCTCCATCGGCAGGTCCCCGTCGAGCGCCGCCCGCACCCGCAGCTCCAGCGGGTTGTCCCGCCGCTGCCCCGCGCCGGGCAGCGGCGCGAACGGGTAGAACGTGCCGCGCTTGTAGAGGTAGACCAGCGCCAGCGAGCGCCCGTCCTCCGGCTGCCGGAACACCGCCAGCGAGCAGAGCAGCTGCGGGCCGAACCCGTTGACCTCCATCGAACTGTTCACCGCGTGCAGGTCGTTCACCAGCTCCGGCACCTGCTCGGGGGAGCGCCGTGAGACCAGCCACGAGTAGCCGTACTCGTCGCGGCGCAGGTCCACCGGCGGGCCCTCGCGGTCGGTGTCCGCGTCCAGCAGCGCCCGCACCTCGCGGTGGGTCTGCTCGAAGGCCGCGCCCTCCACGGTGGCGAAGCACACGGCCCCCTGCCCGGTCGGCGCGAACCCGGTGGCGGCCTCCAGCGCGACCGCCGCCGACGGCAGTGCGAAGAGCCGGTCCAGATCGGGCGCGACCGGTTTCGTACGGCCGAGCAGGATGTCCAGCAGTCCCATGGTCAGGCCCCTCCCGGAGCCGTCGGCTCACCCAGCTCGGCGGAGATCCGGCCCAGTTGCTCCAGCCGCTCCTCAAGACGGGGGTGGGTGGAGAAGAACCTGGACAGCCCGGGGTCCGAGCCGAGCGCCGGGGTGAAGTAGAAGGCGTTGAACGCCTGCGCGGTGCGCAGATCCCTGGTGGGGATGCGGGCGATGTCCCCGGAGACCTTGGTCAGCGCCGACGCCAGCACCGAGGGGCGCCCGGTGAGCAGCGCCGCCGCCCGGTCCGCCGCCAGCTCCCGGTACCGGGACAGCGCCCGGATCAGCAGGAAGCTGAGCGCGTACACCGCCGCGGAGACCCCCATCACCCCGGCCAGCACCACCGCCGTGTTCTGGTCCCGCCGCCCGCCGAACAGCTGCGAGTAGAAGGCGAACCGCACGATCAGCCCGGTGATCACCCCGAGGAACGAGGCGACCGTCATCACCGCGACGTCCTTGTGCGCCACGTGCGACAGCTCGTGCGCGAGCACACCCTCCAGCTCGGCCGGCTCCAGCCGCCGCAGCAGCCCGGAGGTCACACAGACCACCGCGTGGTCGGGGGTCCGCCCGGTCGCGAACGCGTTCGGCATGTCCAGCTCGGACACGGCGACCACCGGCTTCGGCAGGCCGCCGAGCGCACTCAGCCGGTCGACGACCCCGTGCAGCGCGGGATACTCCGCCGGTTCCACCACCCGCCCGCGCATCGCGAACAGCGCGATCCGGTCGGAGAACCAGTACTGCGCCCCGAGCGCCAGCGCCGCGATCACCACGACCAGCACCCAGGAGCGCAGCAGCGCGATCAGCGCGGCCACGAAGGCCACGTACAGCAGTCCGAGCAGGAACAGCGTGAGTCCCATGCGCACGGTCAACCGCCGGTCGCTCCGGAAGCGGCTGGGCATCTGCATCACCCCGCAGTCAGGCACTCGCCCCGCTGTCCAGTGTGCACCCGGACCACCCCGCGAACAGGTCGTGATCAGCCCAGGAACCGGCAAAAGCAGTCCCGGGAACGGCAAAGCCGATCAGTAGGGCGCTCGGAAGTCGATGTACCCGAGCAAGAGGATCACCGCGGCGACACACCCCAGCACCACGGCCGTCGACACCCACGAGGACCGGCGTCCGCACACCGGTTCCGGACCGGCCCGGAACGGCACCGGTCCGGGCGGATTCTCCTTCCACCGCGCGGCGAGCATCCGGGCCCGCGCCGACGGCTCCTTGTGTGCCGCCTCGTCCGCCCAGCGAAGATCGAACTCGCGCTCCTGGTCGTCCTGACCGGTCATCTCCGACGCCTCTCCCCCCAGGGTCCTTCGAACAACCGCGCCAGTAAACCAGGAAACCCGACTTTCCGTGTACACAACAGCGACCCCCGCTCCCGGAACGGAAGGAGCGGGGGTCGCCGAGGCCCGGAGCGGGTCCGGTCACACGTCGAAGTACAGCTCGAACTCGTGCGGGTGCGGACGCAGCTGGAGCGGGGCGATCTCGTTGGTGCGCTTGAAGTCGATCCACGTCTCGATCAGGTCGGGCGTGAAGACGTCGCCCTGGAGGAGGAACTCGTGGTCGGCCTCCAGGCGGTCCAGGACGGCACCCAGCGAGGTCGGGACCTGGGCCACGCTCGCGTGCTCCTCGGGAGCCAGCTCGTAGAGGTCCTTGTCGATCGGCTCGGCCGGCTCGATCTTGTTCTTGATGCCGTCCAGGCCCGCGAGCAGCAGCGCGGAGAAGGCCAGGTAGGGGTTGCCGGAGGAGTCGGGCGCGCGGAACTCGACGCGCTTGGCCTTCGGGTTGGAGCCGGTGATCGGGATGCGCATCGCGGCGGAGCGGTTGCGCTGCGAGTACACCAGGTTGATCGGCGCCTCGAAGCCCGGGACCAGGCGGTGGTAGGAGTTCACCGTCGGGTTGGTGAAGGCCAGCAGCGACGGGGCGTGCTTGAGGATGCCGCCGATGTAGTAGCGGGCCATGTCCGACAGGCCGGCGTAGCCCTGCTCGTCGTAGAAGAGCGGCTCGCCGCCCGCCCACAGCGACTGGTGGACGTGCATGCCCGAGCCGTTGTCGCCGAAGATCGGCTTCGGCATGAAGGTCGCCGTCTTGCCGTTCTTCCAGGCCACGTTCTTCACGATGTACTTGAAGAGCTGGAGGTCGTCGGCGGCGGCGAGCAGCGTGTTGAACTTGTAGTTGATCTCCGCCTGGCCGGCGGTGCCGACCTCGTGGTGCTGGCGCTCGATCTGGAGGCCGGAGCGCTCCAGCTCCAGGGAGATCTCGGCGCGCAGGTCGGCGAAGTGGTCGACCGGCGGGACCGGGAAGTAGCCGCCCTTGTAGCGGACCTTGTAACCCCGGTTGTCCTCGACCGCACCGGTGTTCCAGGCGCCGGCTTCGGAGTCGATGTGGTAGAAGGACTCGTTCGCGCTGGTGGCGAAGCGGACGGAGTCGAAGACGTAGAACTCGGCCTCGGGGCCGAAGAACGCGGTGTCCGCGATTCCGGTGGAGGCGAGGTACGCCTCGGCCTTCTTCGCCACGTTCCGCGGGTCGCGGGAGTACTGCTCGCCCGTGATCGGGTCGTGGATGAAGAAGTTGATGTTGACCGTCTTGTCGCGGCGGAACGGGTCGACGCGCGCGGTGGACAGGTCGGCACGGAGCGCCATGTCCGACTCGTGGATGGCCTGGAAGCCGCGGATCGAGGAGCCGTCGAAGGCCAGCTCCTCGGCCGGGTCGAAGGCCGACGCCGGGATCGTGAAGTGCTGCATCACACCCGGCAGGTCGCAGAAGCGGACATCGATGAACTTGACGTCCTCGTCCGCGATGAACTTCTTGGCCTCGTCGGCGTTCTGGAACATCCAGCTCCTCCTACTCCCGACCGTCCCGCCGGGGTGGTAGATCGATCGCGCGCCAGTGCGGGTGGCACACGCTGTCCCCGACCCTAGGGACGGGTGATTTCTCGGGCGTGACCCATTTGTTTCACAGAAGTTAACCGGCCTCCTTCCACCGTAGTCCCGGCGCACCCCGGCCGACACCGGCCGGAAACCGGCGCAGTACCGTGGAGGCGTGGACAAGAGGCAAGCAATCGGATCGTGGCTGTCCGGGCCCCGCGCGGCCATGGAGGAGGCGGGGGCCGACTTCGGCTACCGGGGCAAGGACCTCGGCCTGCCGGAGGAGGGGCCGGGCTCGATCGCCGGTCCCGGACGGCGGCTCGGCGCCCTCGTCGTGGACTGGGCCCTGTGCCTGCTGATCGCATACGGTCTGATCACCGACGGCTATGGCCAGGCGACCTCCAACTGGGCGCTGCTGATCTTCTTCGCCCTCAGCGTCCTGACCGTCGGCACCCTCGGCTTCACCCCCGGCAAGCGGATCTTCGGGCTGCGCGTCGTCGAGGTGGGCACCGGCCGGGTCAACCCGCTGCGCGTCCTGTTCCGCTCGGTGCTGCTGTGCGTGGCGATCCCCGCGCTGATCTGGGACCGGGACGGCCGCGGCCTGCACGACCGGCTGGCCCGCACGGTCGAGGTCCGGGTCTGAGGAGCGGACGCGCGGATGACTGGGGGCGCCCGGGATGATCCCGGGCGCCCCCACTCATCCGCGCACGGGACCGCTCTACCGCGGGCGCTGGCCCCCGCCCTTCGGCATCCGCATGCCCTTGGGCATCGGGCCCTTCGGCAGCGGCATGTTGCTCATCAGGTCGCCCAGGGCGCGCAGCCGGTCGTTGGTCGCGGTGACCTGCGGGCCGGTGAGCACGCGCGGCAGCTTCAGCATGGTCGTGCGCAGCTTCTTCAGCGGCACCTGGCCCTCGCCGTCGCCCACGATCAGGTCGTGCACGGGGACGTCGGCGACGATCCGGTTCATCTTCCGCTTCTCGGCCGCGAGCAGGCTCTTCACCCGGTTCGGGTTGCCCTCCGCGACCAGCACGATGCCGGCCTTGCCGACCGCGCGGTGCACCACGTCCTGGCTGCGGTTCATCGCCACCGCCGGAGTGGTCGTCCACCCCCGGCCGACGTTGTCGAGCACGGCCGCGGCGGCGCCCGGCTGGCCCTCCATCTGCCCGAAGGCCGCCCGCTCGGCCCGGCGCCCGAACACGATCGCCGTCGCGAGGAAGGCGAGCAGCAGGCCCAGGATGCCGAGATAGATGGGGTGACCGATCAGGAAACCGATCGCGAGGAAGACACCGAAGACGATGATTCCGACAGCCGCGAGTACAAGACCGATCTTCTTGTCGGCCTTGCGGGTCATCTTGTAGGTCAGGGCGATCTGCTTCAGTCGCCCGGGGTTCGCGGCGTCCGCCGCGTTGTCCTTCCTCGCCATGGAGCGCAGTCTACGTGGCCCGGGGAGCGCCCACGAAGGCAGTGCCCGCGGGGAGCCTCGCCGGGAGCCCGCGCGGCGGGGTCAGCGGCGGACGGAGACGGTCCGGCCCGCGCTCTGGCCGAGGACGCGCTCGGCCTCGACGCGGTCCTTGGCGCGGCGGCGGTCCTCCAGGACGGAGTTCCAGGCGTTGCGCCGGGCGGTGCGCTGGCCGCCGCTCATCAGCAGCGACTCGACGGCGCGCAGCGCGGTCGTGAACGACGGGACGGCGGTGGCGCGAACGGGCGCGGCCTGCATCAGGAGGTCCCCCCTCGGAGGCGGCCGGAACGGCCGGAACGGCGTTGGGCAAGGCTGTACGTGGCGTGAGTCCAGCGTCACTCATCGGTGTTACCAGGGCGTGACCCGCCGGTCAAACGCCCGTGAAGCCCCGGGGCCGGGGCCCGGAACGCCGACGCGGCCCCGACCGGTGCCCTCAACTGCGAGGACGGTCGGGACCGCGGCGTACCGGGCGTTACCGGTGAGTAGGTTCTTGTGCGCGAATTCACACAGCCTGGGCGGCGACGAACGCGCCGCGCTTCTCGACCGCCATCCGGTAGAGCCGCCCCGCCCGGTACGAGGACCGGACCAGCGGGCCGGACATGACACCGGAGAAGCCGATCTGCTCGGCCTCCTCCTTCAGCTCCACGAACTCGTGCGGCTTGACCCAGCGCTCGACCGGGTGGTGGCGCACGGACGGCCGCAGGTACTGCGTGATGGTCACCAGCTCGCAGCCCGCCTCGTGCAGCTGGCGCAGCGCCTCGCTGACCTCCTCGCGGGTCTCGCCCATGCCGAGGATCAGGTTGGACTTGGTCACCAGGCCGTAGTCGCGGGCCTCGGTGATGACCTTCAGGGAGCGCTCGTAGCGGAAGCCGGGGCGGATGCGCTTGAAGATGCGCGGGACCGTCTCCACGTTGTGCGCGAAGACCTCGGGGCGGGAGGCGAAGACCTCGGCGAGCTGCTCCGGGACCGCGTTGAAGTCGGGGGCGAGCAGCTCGACCTTGGTGCGGCCCTCCGCGCGCCCGGCGGTCTGCTGGTGGATCTGGCGCACGGTCTCGGCGTACAGCCAGGCGCCGCCGTCCGCCAGGTCGTCACGGGCGACGCCGGTGATGGTGGCGTAGTTCAGGTCCATGGTGACCACGGACTCGCCCACACGGCGCGGCTCGTCGCGGTCGAGCGCCTCGGGCCTGCCGGTGTCGATCTGGCAGAAGTCGCAGCGCCGGGTGCACTGGTCGCCGCCGATGAGGAAGGTCGCCTCGCGGTCCTCCCAGCACTCGTAGATGTTGGGGCAGCCGGCTTCCTGGCAGACGGTGTGCAGGCCCTCGCCCTTCACCAGGTTCTGCATCTTGGTGTACTCGGGGCCCATTTTCGCCCGGGTCTTGATCCACTCGGGCTTGCGCTCGATGGGGGTCTGGCTGTTGCGGACCTCCAGGCGCAGCATCTTGCGTCCGTCGGGTGCGACTGCGGACACGACCGGCTCCCTAGCGTTGATTCTTCGGCGTCTTCAGGGTACGCCCGTGTTTTCGAAAGCCCGTGCCGAGTCTCAGGCGGCCGGTGTCTTCTCGATCACCCGCGGCCTCGGCTCCGCGTTCTCCAGTACGTCCCTCAGGTGCCGTTCGACGACCGGCAGCACCTCGTCGATGCCGATGTCCCGGCCCAGCTCGTTCGCGAGGGAGGCGACGCCCGCGTCGCGGATGCCGCACGGGATGATCCGGTCGAACCACTTGTTGTCCGGGTCGACGTTGAGCGCGAAGCCGTGCATGGTGACGCCCTTGGCGACCCGGATGCCGATCGCCGCGATCTTCCGGTCCTCGCGGCGCTGCCCGGCGTTGGAGGGCGCGTACTCCGGGCCGTTGAGCCGGGGGTCGAACTCCTCGTCGGCCAGCCGGGGGTCGAAGTCCAGGGAGAGCCCGCCGGGCGCCGGGCGCCGTTCCACCGGGTCGCCGAGCACCCAGACCCCGCTGCGGCCCTCGATCCGGGTGGTCTCCAGGCCGAACTCGGCACACGTGCGGATCAGGGCCTCCTCCAGCCGCCGGACGTGCGCGACCACGTCCACCGGGCGCGGGAGCTTCTGGATCGGGTAGCCGACGAGCTGGCCGGGGCCGTGCCAGGTGATCTTGCCGCCGCGGTCCACGTCGATGACGGGGGTGCCGTCCAGCGGGCGCTCGCTGTCCGCGGTGCGGCGGCCGGCCGTGTACACCGGCGGGTGTTCCAGGAGCAGCACGGTGTCCGGGATCTCGTCGGCGAACCGCGCCGCGTGCACCCGGCGCTGCTCGTCCCACGCCTCCTGGTACTCGACCGCGTCCGCTCCGAAACCCATACGGACGAACCGCAACTCACTCACGGCAAGCGCCTCCCTGGACGTAGTAAGGCACGCCTCGTGCCCACGCCACTGTACGTCCGCCCCTTGGGCCGCCGCCGGGCCCCCGGAGCCGTCAGCAGGAGGGTCGATCCTCACACGATCGGATGAATGGAACGGAAAGCGTGCAATCGGACGCTTACTCTCCGCTACATTCGCGCCGTCCACGAGGCCATAAGGGCTGCTCACAGGCAATCCGGGCACTTCGAACGCCCCGGAAGGCAGGAGACCGCACCGCACCATGACGGAACGACCCGCGCAGCGCACCCCCAACCGCCAGCTCGCCGCGCTCATCGCCGAGGCTGGATTCTCCAACGCGGGTCTCGCGCGACGCGTCGACCAGCTCGGCCTCGAACACGGACTGGACCTGAGATACGACAAGACGTCCGTCACCCGGTGGCTCCGCGGCCAGCAGCCGCGCGGCACCACCCCCGCCCTGATCGCCGAGGTCTTCACCCGCCGCCTCGGCCGCCGGCTCACGGCCCAGGACCTCGGCCTGGACGCCTGCGCCCCCGTCTACGCGGGCCTGGAATTCGCCGCCACCCCCGAGGAGGCCGTCGACATCGTCAGCGGCCTGTGGCGCAAGGACTCCGGCAGCCACGCCGAACTCCGCAAGATCGCCTTCACCCCGGCCGGGCTCGTCGTGCCCAGCCGGGACTGGCTGATCGGCCGCGCCGACGACAAGGTGGCCCGCGCCGAACCGCCCGTCCGCATCCCCGCCCAGGGCCGCCCGGCGGTCCCCGGCATCCCCGCCCAGCTGGAGGCGGGCCGGCGGCGCTCCCCGGTCGACCGCGGCCCCGGCCTGCGGGTCGGCGCCGGCGACCTCGCCGCGCTGCGCTCGGTGGGCGAGCTGTTCCGCAGCCTGGACGACCGGTACGGCGGCGGCCACGCCCGGCAGGCCCTCGTCCGCTACCTCGAACACGAGCTGGAGCCGATGCTGCGCGGCAGCTACGGCGAGCAGACCGGCCGCCGCCTGTTCGCCGCCGCCGCCGACCTGACCCGGCTGGCCGGCTGGACCTCGTACGACATCGCCGCGCACGGGCTCGCCCAGCGCTACTTCGTGCAGGCGCTGCGGCTCTCCCAGGCGGCCGGGGACCGGGCGTACGGGTCGTACGTGCTGGTCACCATGAGCCGGCAGGCCGTGTACCTCGGGCACGGGCGGGAGGCGGTGCAGCTCGCCCGGGTCGCCCAGCAGGGCCTCGGGACCACCGCGCCGCCCGTGGTGCAGGCGATGCTGCACGTCGCGGAGGCGCGCGGGCACGCGGTGCTCGGGGAGGTGCGGGCCTGCACCGCCGCGCTGGTGCGCGCCGAGCGGGCCATGGAGGGCGCCCGGCCCGGGGACGAGGTGCCGCACTGGGCGCGCTTCTTCGACGACGCCCAGCTCGCCGACGAACTCGCCCACTGCCACCGGGACCTCCAGCAGTTCCGGGCCGCCGTGCAGCACGCCGAGCGCTCCCTGCAACTGCGGGCCCCCGCGCACGCCCGCAGCCGGCTGTTCTGCCGGGTCGTCCTCGCCACCGCCCGGCTCGGCCTCGGTGAACTGGACGCCGCCTGCCACCTCGGCGCGGAGGCGGCCGGACAGGCGGCGGAGATGCGCTCGGTGCGGGCGGCGGAGTACGTACGGGACTTCGAACGCCGCCTGGAGCCGTACCGGGACGCGGCACCGGTACGGGGGTACCGGGACAAGGTGTCGGCGCTGGGGTAGGCGGGGCGGGGGCCGCCCCGGGTCAGCCGGTGACGCGCAGTTCCTAGCGGACGGTGGAGGCGCCGCCGACGCCCTCGCCGACTCCCTCGGCGGCCTCGCGGGCCTCCGCCGTCACCTTGGCCGCGAGCGCGGCATCCTGCCGGGCCGTCGAGGCGACCCGGGCCGCCCCCGCGATCAGCCCCCGCATGCGGGACGCGTGCGTCGCGGTGAGCTTGTCCTCGCGGGCCGCGCGGTACTGCTCGACCTCGATGAACCGGAGCAGCACCTCCGGCGGTCCGGCCGGGGCCACGTCGACCGCGGCCTTCGTCTCCCCTCTCGGCCGCCCCGTCCCTCGACGGCCCCGTGCCCCCGGGTGTCCCCGCCCGTGCCGCGCTGCCTCCGCTCCGGCTCCGGAGCAGGGGCAGGGTCGTGCTACGCCGCCCTGGCCGGCGCCGGGGGTCCCGCCGAGTGCATCGGCCCCCGCGCGCCCAGGTCCGCCAGGACCGCCGCCGCGACGCGGCGGCCCGAGCGCAGGGCGCCCTGGACGGTGCCGGTGTCGCGGTGGTCGCCGCAGACGTACAGGCCGGCCAGCAGCCGCACCGGGCGGCGCGGGTCGTGCGGCGGGCGCATCGCCGGTACGGCCTCGGGCGTGTGATGCACGGCCAGGGTCTCCCAGCGCGCGGTCGAGGTGCCGTAGAGGCGGGCCAGGTGGCGGCGTACGGCGGCGTCGGCGTCGGGCGGCGGCGGGCCGAGGACGGTCGAGGAGACCAGGGTCCGGCCGGCCGGGGCACGGGTCGGGTCCACCTCGCTGACCACGGCGGTGTGCGCGACCGGGCCGTCGCGGTCGGCGTCGAGCAGCAGCGCCGCACCGGTGGCCGGCGGCTCGTCGGCGGCGTGGTGCACCACCGTCACCGGGTGGAACTCCGGCACGCGCAGACCCGGCAGCAGCTCGGCGGCGGCCCGCGCGTCGGTGGCCAGCAGCACCGCCCGGCAGCGCAGCACGCCGTGCTGGGCGGTGGTCACCGCGTTGGTGGCGACGGCGGTGACCCGGACACCGGTGCGCACAGTGCCCGGCGGCAGTGACTTGGCCAGCAGGGCCGGCAGGGTCTCCGCGCCGCCCTCCGGCAGGCACAGCCGCCCGCTGGCGAACATGCGCAGGGCCAGGTCGGCGGCGCGGCTGGAGGTGGAGAGGTCCGGGTCGGCGAGCAGCGCGGCGAGCAGCGGGCGCAGCACCCCGTCGACCGTCCGGGCGGGCAGCCCGCGCACGGCGAGGGCCTGCCGCGCCGGCAGCTCCGGCCGGGCCAGCAGCCGCTCGGCCGGCGTGGTCGCCAGCCGGGTGAGCGCGGCGCTCAGCCGGGCCTGGTCGACGGCCCCGCCCAGCACCGGCGGGGCCCCGGCCCGGCCCCGGCGCGTCACCGACGCCCGCGCGGCGGCCCGGGGGAGCGGCCAGGGCATGGCCCCGGGCCACCCGGTGATCACCCCGTGCCGCCTGGCGACCGGGTCGGACTGCGCGGACCGCGGGGCGCTCGTCAGGGCGCGTACCGCATGCAGTGCGCCCCGTGCGCCCCCGGCGCCGAGCGGAGCGGTCACGCGGTGGTGCAGTCCCTCGCTGTGCACCAGCGCCCCGGACGCGAACGGCCGCAGCGCGAGCCCGTCCAGGCCGGGGGTGAGCCTCAGTTCGGGACACGCCGTCGACAGCAGCTGCCCGATCCGGTCGAGCCGGAAGCCGTCCACCTTCTCGGTGGCCATCCGGCCGCCCGTCACCGGGGCCGCCTCCAGGACCACGGCCGACACTCCCTGGCTGATCAGCCGATGTGCCGCCGCGAGCCCGGCGACCCCGGCCCCCACGACGACGACATCCGCCTGGTACGCGGGCTCCAGCACGTGCCCCTCCTCGCGTCTGCGCGGGCGGCGGAGGCGGCGAAGCCTCCAACTGCCTTCAGAATTACCTGAGTTCAGGTCGAGGTTAGGGCGCGGTCCGGCCGCTGACAGTCGCACGGGGACAGAGCACGGTCGCACACCGGTCGCACGCCGCGGACCACCGGGTCACCCCGCGTGGCTCACAGGGCCGCGCGGATCGCCCCGTCGATCTCCGGGAACGCGAACCGGAACCCGGACCCCAGCAGCCGCGCCGGCCGTACCCGCGCGCTGCCCAGCACGTCCCCGGCCATCTCGCCGAGCACCGTGCGCAGCACCGGAGCGGGCACCGCGAAGAGCGTGGGCCGGCGCAGGACGCGTCCCATCGCGGTGGTGATCTCGGCGTTGGTGCGCGGCTGCGGGGCGGTCAGGTTGAACGGGCCGGACAGGTCCGCGCGCTCCAGCAGGTGCCGGATCGCGGCCACCTCGTCGTGCAGCGCCACGAACGACCAGTACTGCCGCCCGTCCCCGAGCCGCCCGCCGAGCCCCGCCCTGAACAGCGGGAACAGCTTTCCCCAGGCCCCGCCGCCCCGGGCGACGACCAGCCCGGTCCGGGTGAACACCGTCCGTACGCCGGCCTCCTGGGCGGGCGCGGCGGCGGCCTCCCACTCCACGCAGACCTCGGGCAGGAAGCCCGTGCCCGCCGGGGCGCTCTCGTCGATCTCGCGGTCGCCGGTCTCGCCGTAGTAGCCGATCGCGCTGCCGCACACGAAGACCCGCGGCGGGCGGTCCAGGGCGGCGACGGCGCGGGCCAGCGCGGCCGTGCCGTGCACCCGGCTGTCCCGGATGCGCGCCTTGTACGCCGCCGTCCAGCGCCGGTCGCCGACCCCGGCCCCGGCCAGGTTGACCACGGCGTCGCAGCCGGCCAGCCCGGCGGTGTCCACCCGGCCCCGCTCGGGGTCCCACCGGACCTCGCCCGCCCCCCGGGGCGCGCGGCGCACCAGCCGCACCACCGCGTGCCCGTCCGACTCCAGGGAGCGCACCAGCGCGCCGCCGATCAGACCGGACGCGCCGGCCACCGCGATTCGGGAAGGTTCCATGGCCCCATCCTGCCGCCCACCCGGACCGGGGCACCCCCGGGGCCGCGCCGTAGAGTGACCGCCATGCCCGACGCCTCCCTCATACGCACCGCCCGGCCGGACGACGAGGAGCACCTGCGCCTGCTCGACCGGGAGACCTGGTCCCCGGTGCACGCCGTCTCGCCCCGCCCGGCACCGGACGCCCCCTTCTTCCGCGAGCACTCCGGCCCCGAGGACCACCTCGTCGCGGAACTCGGCGGCCGGGTCGTCGGCTACCTCCGCCTCGGCCGCCCCACCGGCCTCGCCTCCAACCGGCACGTCCTCGCCGTGCACGGCCTCGCCGTCGCCGACGCCGCCCGCGGCCACGGCACCGGCCGGGCACTGCTGCGCGCCGCCGTCGAGGAGGCCCGCCGGCGCGGCGCCCGCCGCCTCACCCTGCGCGTCCTCGGCCCCAACACCGTCGCCCGCCGGCTCTACGAGTCCGAGGGCTTCGCCGTCGAAGGGGTGCAGCCCGGCGAGTTCCTGCTCGACGGGGAGTACGTCGACGACGTCCTGATGGGACGCTCGCTGGTCTGACCCGGCCCGGCTACGACGCCACCGGCGCCCCCGTGTCCACGGCCGCCGTGGCGTCCGCCGCCCGCCGCGCCTCCTCGGCGACCTCGCCGGCGGTCAGCACGTACCCCGTCGAGGCGTCGGAGGTGGAGCGCGCGAAGACCACCCCGTACACCCGGCCGTCGGTGGTCAGCAGCGGCCCGCCGGAGTTCCCCGGGCGGACCGTGGAGCGCACCGCGTAGATCTCCCGGGTGACCTGGCCGTCGTTGTAGATGTTCTGCCCCGTGGCCCGGACCCGGGCCGCCACCGTCGCCGCCCGCAGGTCCAGCGCGCCGTCCTGCGGATAGCCGGCCACCACCGCCGCGTCCCCCCGCTCCGCCGCGTCGTCGAACCGCAGCGCGGGCGCGCCCAGCTCCGGCACGTACAGCACCGCCACGTCCTTGCCGGGGTCGAACAGCACCACCCGCGCCTCGTAGGTCCGTCCCACCCCGCCGACCCGCACGCCCGGTTCGTCGATCCCGGCCACCACGTGCGCGTTGGTCATCACGTGCCGGTCGGCGTAGACGAAACCGCTGCCCTCGCGGCCCTGGGTGCCGGCGACGCCCTCGATCTTCACCGTGCTGGTCCTGGCCGCCTCGGCCGCCGCCGCCGTGACGCTGTCCCCGGAGGGCTCGGCGACTTCGGCCGTCGACTCGTTCTCGAAGGGGTTGAAGACCTGCGGGAACCCCGCCTCGGTCAGCGCCGAGGTCGCCCGCGAGAACCACGCCGGGGTGGTCTCCGGCATCGCCCGCTGCACCGCGCCGAGCACCGCCGAGTCCCGGACCGCGGAGGCGAGCAGCGGCGTCGGCGACGCGGCCAGCACGCTCGCCGCCACCCACGCCACGATCAGCGCCGCCGCCGCGTTGGCCACCGCCCCGCCGGCCCCGTCGGCCGTCCGCAGCGGCCCGGCGTCCAGTTCCCGCCGCAGCCGCAGCGCCGGCCGCCCCGCCAGCTCGTGCACCAGCACCGCCGGGACCAGCACCGTCAGCACCGCGGTCACCGTCGCCGTGGTCGTCCCCGGCGTCACCAGGTCCATCACCCACGGCAGCGCCCACACGCCGAGGACCGCGCCGCCGACGAACCCGGCGAGCGAGACGCACCCCGCCACCAGCCCCCGCCGGTATCCGGAGGCCGCGTAGGCCAGCACCACCAGCCCCAGCACGATGTCGAGCAGATCCACCCACGCCGCCTTCCTTCGGGCCTCCCCGGCACCCCTCGGTACGCGCGGGACGGGCCCGGTGATCAGCCGATGCCGCACGCCCGGCCGGTAACCGGCCGTACCTGCGACTACCCGGGAAAACGCCGCGGACCGGGACGATGGTTCCACCGGGTGGCACAGCGCACGTCGCGGGCCGGGCGGAACGGACGGACAGTGGGTCCATGCGTGTGCTGCGAGGGCTCCGGAACGCCGGGAGACGGCGCGTGGGGCGCATACCGGCACGTCCGCCGGTGCCCGCCCTGCTGCTGGGCTGCCTGCTCGTCCTCGCGCTCGTCGGCGCGCTGGTGCTCTTCGCCGGCGGCGGCGGGCCGGCCGGGCCGCACGCCCGCTCCTCCGCCCGCCCGGAGACCCGCTGGTCCGCACCCCGGCCGCCGATCGTCCCCCGCTCCTCCTGGCTGGGCGGCACCGCCCGCCGCCAGCCGCCCCCGCGCTACGACGACGAGGTCGTCGCCGTCTTCGTCCACCACACCGACACCCCGAACGGCTACGACTGCGCCGACGCGCCCCGCATCCTGCGCGACATCTACACCGGCCAGACCGGCGTCCGGGACTGGGACGACCTCGGCTACAACTTCGTCGTCGACCGCTGCGGCACCGTCTACGAGGGCCGCGCCGGCGGCATCGACCGGGCCGTGACCGGCGCCCACACCCAGGGCTTCAACCACCGCACCGCCGGCATCGCCGCCCTCGGCACCTACACCGAGGGCGTGCCGGTGCCCCGCGCGCTGACCGACGCGATCGCCGCGGTGGCCGCCTGGAAACTGGGCCCGGCCGGCACCGACCCGCGCGGCCGGGTCCGCCTGGTCTCCAGCAACGGCCTCAGCCGGTACGCCGCCGGCACCGCCGTCGCGCTGCCCGCGATCGCCGGGCACGACGACGGCTACCGGACCAGTTGCCCGGGGGCAGCGCTCAGTGCCAGGCTGCCCCGCATCCGGGAGCGGGCGGCCCGCCTCCAGGGCCGGGACGCGGACGCACAGGTACGCCACAGCGCTCCCGCAGCCTCCTCAAGGGCGGGGTCCCTACCGTCGGTGACAGCAGCCGACCGGAGGTGGGGACCATGAAGCAGACCGCGACGCACGGCCAGGACGACAACGACGCCCACGACCGCAGCACCCGCTCCTGGGCGCGGGCGCTGCGCCGCCCCTGGACCGCGCTGGCCGCCGCCGCGGCGGTGGTCCTCGGCCCGGCCGCCGTCACCGCCTCCGCCCTCGACCGGGCCAACGCGGCCCCGCCGCACCACGCGGACGTCCCGAGGACCGCGCAGAGCCAGGCGTACCCGCCGGCGGACCGACCCGCCGCCGCACCGCCTGACCGGCAGGGTCCGGCCGCCGTGTCGCCCGATCGGCCGGGGACGGCTGTCGGGCCGGCTGGGTCCGGCCGCCGCACCGCCTGACCGGCCGGGGCCCGTCGCCGTACGGCCCGGCAGGGCTCACTCGCCGAAGCGCTCCCACAGCCGGGGCAACCGCTCCGCCAGGGCCCGGTCGTCCTCCAGGTCGATCGGCACGCCCTGCGGGTCGGCGGGGGCCGGGGCGAGGCCCAGCTCGGGCGCGACGGTGCCGGTGAGCTGCTCGTAGGCCTCGTCGGCCGCGTAACCGAGGTCCTCGCCGTCGCCGTCGACCTCCTCGTCGAAGTCGTCCAGCAGGTCGGCCAGCGCGTCCGGGTCGTGCACGGCACCCTCGTACACCTCCCGGCCCTGGCCGATCAGCCAGCACCGGAACCAGTCGAACGCGTCGTCGCTCGCGCCGCCGAGCAGAACCCACGCGGCGCCCCAGAGATCCCAGGTGAAGGCGCGGTGGTAACGGGCCTCGAAGTGACGGGCGAAGTCCAGGACCGCCTCCGGGTCCAGCCGGCACAGCCGCTCCACCAGCAGGTCCGCCTGGTCCTCGGGGTCGCCCTCGGCGCCCCGGCGAGCGGTGTCGATCAGCTCCCAGAACTCCGTCTCGTCCATCACGCGTCCAGCATCGGCCCTCGGCGCCCCGGACGCACGCGGAGGCGACAGATCGTTATGTCCGGGCGGCGTCCGGCCCGTAGAGCGCGGCGAGCCGCCGGGCGTCCGCGGCGAAGCGCCCGCGCAGCGAGGCGGGGGCCAGCACCTCCGCCTCCGGGCCGAGCGAGCCGAGCTGGGCGTGGGCGACCTCCTCGGACTCCACCCGCAGCGTCACCCGCACCCACCCGTCGCCGTCCGGCGCACCGGCCGCGGCCAGGGCCCGGCGGGCGGCCGGCGGGTCCATCGCGTACGGCAGCCGCCGCACCCCCCGCTCGGAGAGCCGCACCACGACCTCGGTCCGCAGGATCGACCGCGCGAACTGCTCCGCCCGCTCCGCCCAGAACCCCGGCAGATCGAACTCCTCGTCCCGTGTGAACCGCTCCGCACCGGCCTCGACGGCGGTGAACCGGTCGATGCGGTACACCCGGAACGCCCCCTCGCTCGCCGGCGCCGCCACCCGGGCGCACAGGTACCAGACCCCCGCCTTCAGCACCAGCCCGTACGGCTCCAGCTCCCGCTCGACCTCGTCCTCCCCGCGCCGGTAGCGGGCCGTGATCCGCCGGTCGTCCCAGACCGCGTCCGCCACCGCGGGCAGCAGGCCGGGCGTGCGCGGCTCGGTGAACCAGTTCGGGGCGTCCAGGTGGAAGCGCTGCGCGGCCGTGCGGGACGCGTCCCGCAGCGAGGGCAGCAGCGCCGCCGACACCTTCAGCCGGGCCGCCGACGCCGCGTCCTCCAGGCCCATCTCGCGCAGCGCCCCCGGCACCCCGGACAGGAACAGCGCCTCGGCCTCACCGCGGTGCAGGCCGGTCAGCCGGGTGCGGTACCCGCCGATCAGCCGGTACCCGCCGGCCCGGCCCCGGTCCGCGTACACCGGCACCCCCGCCTCGGAGAGGGCCGCCGCGTCCCGGGTGACGGTCCGCTCGGACACCTCCAGCTCCCGGGCCAGCTCGGCGGCGGTCATCGAGGGCCGGGACTGGAGCAGCAGGACCATCTTGATGAGGCGGGCGGCACGCATGGCCCCCATCATGCAGGAGCCCCCGCCGGGGAGGGCGGGGGCTCCGGGGAGAACGGGCCGGTCCTACAGGCCGTAGCGCTCGCGCGCCTCCTTCACGGCCGTCGCCTTGACCTCGCCGCGCCGGGCCAGCTGGGCCAGCGCCGCGACGACGACGGACTCGGCGTCCACCCCGAAGTGGCGGCGGGCGCCCTCACGGGTGTCCGACAGACCGAAGCCGTCGGCGCCCAGCGAGGACCAGTCCTGCTCGACCCACTGCGCGATCTGGTCGGGGACCTGGCGCATGTAGTCGGAGACGGCCAGCACCGGACCCTCGGCGCCCTGGAGCGCCTGGCGGACGTACGGCGTCCGCTCCTCGCCGCGCAGCAGCGCGTCGTCGGCCTCCATGGCGTCGCGGCGCAGCTCCGTCCAGGACGTCGCCGACCACACGTCGGCGGCCACGCCCCACTCCTCGGCGAGCATCTTCTGCGCCTTCAGCGTCCAGTGGATCGCCGTACCGGAGGCGAGGAGCTGGAGGCGCGGGGCGTTCGCGACCGGGGTCAGACCGGCCGACTCGGCCGTGTTGAAGCGGTACAGGCCCTTGACGATGCCCTCGTCGATGCCGAGGCCCTGCGGCTTCGCGGGCTGCGGCATCGGCTCGTTGTACACCGTCAGGTAGTAGAAGACGTTCTGGTCCTCGCCCGGCTTGGCCTCGCCGTACATCCGGCGCAGACCCTCGCGGACGATCACGGCGATCTCGTAGGCGAACGCCGGGTCGTACGTCAGCGCCGCCGGGTTGGTCGCGGCGATCACCGGGGTGTGGCCGTCGGCGTGCTGGAGGCCCTCACCGGTGAGCGTGGTGCGGCCGGCCGTGGCGCCCACCAGGAAGCCGCGGCCGAGCTGGTCGCCGAGCTGCCACATCTGGTCGGCCGTGCGCTGCCAGCCGAACATCGAGTAGAAGATGTAGAACGGGATCATCGCCTCGCCGTGCGTCGCGTACGCGGTGGACGCGGCGATGAAGTCGGCCATCGAACCGGCCTCGGTGATCCCCTCGTTGAGGATCTGGCCGTTGGTGGCCTCCTTGTAGTACATCAGCTGGTCACGGTCGACCGGCTCGTACGTCTGGCCCTTGGGGGAGTAGATCCCGAGCGACGGGAACAGGCTCTCCATGCCGAAGGTGCGCGCCTCGTCGGGGACGATCGGCACCCAGCGCTTGCCGGTCTCCTTGTCGCGGACCAGGTCCTTGACCAGGCGGACGAAGGCCATCGTGGTCGCCACGGACTGCGAGCCGGAGCCCTTGTCGAAGGCGGCGAACGCCTTCTCGGCGGGGGCGGGCAGCGCGGGCAGCGGGTGCGTACGGCGGGCCGGGGCGGGGCCGCCCAGGGCCGCGCGGCGCTCCTGGAGGTAACGGACCTCGGGGGAGTCGGCGCCGGGGTGGCCGTAGGGGACCACGCCGTCGACGAAGTCGCTGTCCTTGATCGGCAGACCGAGCAGGTCGCGCATGTCCTTGAACTCGTCCACCGTCAGCTTCTTCATCTGGTGGTTGGCGTTCTTGGACGCGAAGCCCTTGCCGAGGGTGTGGCCCTTGACCGTCTGGGCCAGGACCACGGTCGGCGCGCCCTTGTGGGCGAGCGCGGCCTTGTACGCGGCGTAGACCTTGCGGGCCTCGTGGCCGCCGCGGGAGAAGTGGAAGCACTCCAGGATCTTGTCGTCGCTCAGCAGCTTCGCCATCTCGACGAGCGCCGGGTCCTTGCCGAAGAAGTCCTGGCGGATGTAGGCCGCGTCGCGGGTCTGGTACGTCTGGACCTGCGCGTCGGGTACCTCGCGCAGCCGGCGTACCAGCGCGCCCGTGGTGTCGAGCGCGAACAGCTCGTCCCAGGCGGTGCCCCAGAGCGTCTTGACGACGTTCCAGCCGGAGCCGCGGAAGAGGGCCTCCAGCTCCTGCACGATCTTGAAGTTGGCGCGGACCGGACCGTCGAGGCGCTGCAGGTTGCAGTTGATGACGAAGGTCAGGTTGTCCAGGCCCTCGCGGGCGGCCAGGGTCAGCGCGGAGGTCGACTCCGGCTCGTCCATCTCGCCGTCGCCGAGGAACGCCCAGACGTGCGAGTCGGAGACGTCCTTGATGCCGCGGCTGGTCAGGTAGCGGTTGAACCGCGCCTGGTAGATCGCGGAGATCGGGCCGAGGCCCATGGAGACGGTGGGGAACTCCCACAGCCAGGGCAGGCGCCGCGGGTGCGGGTAGGACGGCAGGCCGTTGCCGCCGGACTCGCGGCGGAAGTTGTCGAGGTGGTCCTCGTTCAGCCGGCCGTCGAGGAAGGCGCGGGCGTAGATGCCGGGGGAGGCGTGGCCCTGGATGTAGAGCTGGTCGCCGGAGCCGTCCCCCTCCTTGCCGCGGAAGAAGTGGTTGAAGCCGGTCTCGTAGAGCCAGGCCGCGGAGGCGAAGGTGGCGATGTGGCCGCCGACGCCGTATTTGCTGCCGCGGGTCACCATCGCCGCCGCGTTCCAGCGGTTCCAGGCGGTGATCCGCTGCTCCATCTCCTCGTCGCCGTCCACAGCGGGCTCGGCGGCGGTGGGGATGGTGTTGACGTAGTCCGTCTCGAGGAGCTTCGGCAGTGCGACGCCGGCTCCCTCGGCACGTTCCAGCGTGCGCCGCATCAGATACGCGGCCCGGTGCGGGCCGGCCGCCTTCGCGACGGCGTCCAGGGAGGCCTGCCACTCGGCGGTCTCCTCCGGGTCCCGGTCCGGGAGCTGGTCGAGCGCGCTCGGCTGGATGGCGTGGGGGTCGGTCATGTCGCCGCCTTCCTCAGTCGAAGGGGGTTCCCTCATCGGTAAGGGTTCGGGGGTGCCCTTGGTCTTTGGCAGGACAGGGCGCGGACCCCGGTGGGAGTCCATCGGTGACTGTAACTCCCTGATCGATGATCGATCAAAGGGTTGAGGGGGAAAACCTCTTGATCACAAGAAAGTCGGCACGGGGTGCCTTCGGCGATGGCACGGGGTGACCCCTCGGGTAGGGGTTCGGTGCAGGTGGGGAGGGGTGCGCCGGAGAGCGGCGGGTGGTTCGGAGGTGCGGCGGCCGCGGGTGCGCCGGGGCTGATCGCGCAGTTCCCCGCGCCCCTTCAGGGGGGCGGGGAACTGCGCGAATCGGGGGGTCCGGGGGCGGGGCGGGTAGGGGCGGCGGGGGCGGAAGAGGGGTCAGGGACGCGGCGCGCAGCCCAGCACATGCGCCTTGACCAGCTCCGCGATGCGGGGATCGCGCCGCTTGAAGGCCGCGACCAGCTCCTCGTGCTCCTCCGCGTAGGACTGCTGCACGGTCCCGAGCCACCGTATCGACAGCGCCGTGAACACCTCGATCCCCAGCCCCTCCCACGTGTGCAGCAGCACCGAGTTCCCCGCCGCCCGCACCAGCTCCCGGTGGAAGCCGACCGTGTGCCGCACCTGAGCCGTCCCGTCCGCGACGCGATCCGCTTCGTACAACGCGCTGACGTGCGGCTCCAGTGCCGAGCAGTCCTCCGCCAGCCGCCCCGCCGCCAGCTCCGCCGCGATCGCCTCCAGGCCGGCCCGGACCGGGTAGCTCTCCTCCAGGTCGGCCGCCGTCAGGTTCCGCACCCGGACGCCCTTGTTCGGCGCCGACTCGATCAGCCGCAGCGACTCCAGCTCGCGCAGCGCCTCCCGCACCGGCGTCTGGCTGACCTCCAGCTCGGTCGCGATCCGCCGCTCCACGATCCGCTCGCCCGGCTGCCAGCGCCCGCTGATGATCCCCTCCAGGATGTGCTCGCGGATCTGCTCGCGGAGCGAGTGGACGACGGGCGCGGTCATGAAGGGCTCCTTAGGGAGGGGCCCGTACTGGCCCCCTGGGGCATTGACGAATAGACAATACGGCCGCCCGCCCCCGCCGGTAGGGCGCATACCGGCGCTTTCACGCAGGTGAGACGAGGCTTACACGCCGGGTGTGACCGGAACGGCGGCGCCCCCCGCCCGGAGACTTCCGGACGGGGGGCGCGGCGCGGACCGTGGGGTCGGGGACGGTCAGAGGCCCAGCTCGACCTCGAACTCGCCCGCCTCCAGGATGGCCTTGACCGCGGTCAGGTAACGCGCGGCGTCGGCACCGTCCACCAGGCGGTGGTCGTAGGACAGGGTCAGGTACGTCATGTCGCGGACGCCGATGACCGTGCCCTCCTCCGTCTCGATCACGGCGGGACGCTTGACCGTCGCGCCGATGCCGAGGATGGCGACCTGGCCCGGCGGCACGATGATCGTGTCGAAGAGCGCGCCGCGCGAACCGGTGTTGGAGATGGTGAAGGTCGCGCCCGACAGCTCGTCCGGCGTGATCTTGCTGGCCCGGACCTTGCCCGCCAGGTCGGCGGTGGCCTTGGCGATACCGGCGATGTTGAGGTCGCCGGCGTTCTTGATGACCGGGGTCATCAGGCCCTTCTCGGAGTCCACCGCGATACCGATGTTCTCGGTGTCGAAGTAGGTGATGGTCCCCTCGGCCTCGTTGATCCGGGCGTTGATCGGCGCGTGCGCCTTCAGCGCCTGGGCCGCGGCCTTGACGAAGAACGGCATCGGGGAGAGCTTGACGCCCTCGCGGGCCGCGAACGCGTCCTTGGCCCGGGCGCGCAGCTTCATCAGACGCGTGACGTCGACCTCGACGACCGAGGACAGCTGCGCCTGCTCGTGCAGCGCCTTGACCATGTTGTCGCCGATGACCTTGCGGATGCGCGGCATCTTGACGGTCTGGCCGCGCAGCGGGGACGCCTCCAGCTTCGGCGCCTTCCTGGCGGCCGGAGCGGCGGCCGGAGCGGCGGCGGGGGCGGCGGCGGCCGGGGCCGGGGCGGCGGCCTTGGCGGCCTCCGCGGCGGCGATGACGTCCTGCTTGCGGATACGGCCGCCGACGCCGGTGCCCGACACGGTGGTCAGGTCGACGCCGTTCTCGGCGGCGAGCTTGCGCACCAGCGGGGTGACGTAGGCGCCGTCGTCCGTCGCCTGGGCGGCGGCGGGGGCCTTCGCGGCCGGAGCCGGGGCGGGCGCGGGGGCCGGGGCGGGCGCGGGGGCGGGCGCCGGAGCGGCCGGGGCCGGCGCGGGCGCCGGAGTCTCCTGCTGCTGCGGGGCCGGGGTGGTCGGCGCCTGCGGGGCCGGGGCGGGCGTCGGCTCGGGCTGCGCCGGGGCCGGGGCGGGCTCGGGCTCCGCCGGGGCGGCGGGGGCGGCCGGGGCCGGGGCGGCGGCGGGTGCGGCACCGGCGGCGCCGATGACGGCGAGCTTGGCGCCGACCTCGGCGGTCTCGTCCTCGCCGACCACGATCTCCAGCAGGGTGCCGGAGGCCGGCGCCGGGATCTCGGTGTCGACCTTGTCCGTCGACACCTCCAGGAGCGGCTCGTCCTCGGTGACCTCCTCGCCGACCTGCTTCAGCCAGCGGGTGACGGTGCCCTCGGTGACGGACTCGCCGAGCGCGGGCAGGACGACGTCCGTGCCCTCGGCGGAACCGCCGCCGGAGGCGGCCTGCGGGGTCGGCGCGGGCGCCGGGGCGGCCTGCTCGGTGGAGGGGGCGGCCGGGGCGGGCTCGGGCGCCGGCTCGGCGACCTGCTCGGCGGCCGGGGCCGGGGCAGCGGCGGGGGCGCCGGTGCCGTCGTCGATCAGGGCCAGCTCGGCGCCGACCTCGACCGTCTCGTCCTCGGCGACCTTGATGGAGGACAGCACGCCGGAGGCGGGGGCCGGGATCTCGGTGTCGACCTTGTCGGTCGAGACCTCGAGCAGCGGCTCGTCGGCCTCGACGCGCTCACCCTCGGCCTTGAGCCAGCGGGTGACGGTGCCCTCGGTGACGCTCTCGCCGAGCGCCGGAAGGGTTACGGAAACCGCCATGGTTTCGGTTGCTCCTTAACGAAGTGCGGAAGTCTGTGTCGTCGCGCCCAGTGACCGAGGGGTCAGTCGTGGGAGTGAAGCGGCTTGCCCGCGAGGGCCAGGTGCGCCTCGCCGAGCGCCTCGTTCTGCGTCGGGTGGGCGTGGATGAGCTGGGCCACCTCGGCCGGCAGTGCCTCCCAGTTGTAGATCAGCTGGGCCTCGCCGACCTGCTCGCCCATGCGGTCGCCGACCATGTGGACGCCGACCACGGCACCGTCCTTGACCTGGACGAGCTTGATCTCGCCCGCGGTCTTGAGGATCTTGCTCTTTCCGTTGCCCGCCAGGTTGTACTTCAGGGCGACGACCTTGTCCGCGCCGTAGATCTCCTTGGCCTTGGCCTCGGAGATGCCCACGGAGGCGACCTCGGGGTGGCAGTACGTCACCCGGGGGACACCGTCGTAGTCGATCGGGACGACCTTGAGACCGGCCAGCCGCTCCGCCACCAGGATGCCCTCGGCGAAGCCGACGTGCGCGAGCTGGAGGGTCGGGACCAGGTCGCCGACGGCGGAGATGGTCGGGACGTTGGTCCGCATGTACTCGTCGACGAGGACGTAGCCGCGGTCCATGGCGACCCCGGCCTCCTCGTAGCCCAGGCCCTGCGAGACCGGGCCGCGGCCGATGGCGACGAGGAGGATCTCGGCCTCGAACTCCTTGCCGTCGGCCAGCGTGACCTTGACACCGTCCTGGGTGTACTCGGCCTTCTCGAAGAAGGTGCCCAGGTTGAACTTGATGCCGCGCTTGCGGAAGGCGCGCTCCAGCAGCTTCGAGCTGTTCTCGTCCTCGACCGGGACGAGGTGCTTCAGGCCCTCGACGATGGTGACGTCGGTGCCGAAGGACTTCCACGCGGAGGCGAACTCGACGCCGATGACGCCGCCGCCCAGCACGATGGCGGACTTCGGCACGCGGTCCAGCTTGAGGGCGTGGTCGGAGGAGATGATCCGGTCGCCGTCGATGTCCAGGCCCGGCAGCGACTTCGGCACGGAGCCGGTCGCCAGCAGGACGTGGCGGCCCTGGACACGCTGACCGTTCACGTCCACCGAGGTCGGGGAGGACAGCCGGCCCTCACCCTCGATGTACGTCACCTTGCGGGAGGCGATCAGCCCCTGCAGGCCCTTGTACAGGCCGGAGATGACCTCGTCCTTGTACTTCTGGACGGCGGGCATGTCGATGCCCTCGAAGGTGGCCTTCACGCCGAATTGCTCGGACTCCCGGGCCTGGTCGGCGATCTCACCGGCGTGCAGCAGCGCCTTGGTGGGGATGCAGCCGACGTGCAGGCAGGTTCCACCGACCTTGTTCTTCTCGATCAGGGCGACGTCCAGGCCCAGCTGCGCCCCGCGCAGGGCCGCGGCGTAACCACCGCTACCACCGCCGAGGATCACTAGGTCGAAAACGGTGCTGGCGTCGTTCGCCACGTCACGTCCTCCATGCATGTGCGCCGTACGCCGGTCGTCGGTGACCGGCAGGCGGCTGGTGTCCGGCCGCTCGTTCTTCGGCCCTTAAGGTGGGGCCCTGTCCTGCCGGGTCCCATCTTCGCACCTGCGGAGGCCGTACGAGACGCGGGGCCGGTGTGTGAGACGCAGCACGTCCGCTTGAGCACGCCGGTGAGGACGTCCCCCTCCGGGGCGCGGAGCCGTGTTCGATCCGTGGCTCCGCGAGCGACCTCAGGGGCGCGGGGAACTGCGCGACCGACCACATCGGACCCGCAGCAGCCCACGCCCCTTCAGTCCCGAGCCCTCAGGCGGACGTCACCCGAGGTCCCCGGCCGCCGCCAGCTCGGCGAGCCGCACCAGCGTCCGCACAGCGGTGCCCGTCCCTCCCTTGGGCGTGTACCCGAACGGCCCGCCCTCGTTGAACGCCGGACCCGCGATGTCGAGGTGCGCCCAGGTGATCCCCTCGCCCACGAACTCGCGCAGGAACAGACCGGCCACCAGCCCGCCGCCCATCCGCTCGCCCATGTTCGCGATGTCGGCCGTGGCGGACTCCATGCCCTTGCGCAGGTGCTCCGGCAGCGGCATCGGCCAGGCCGGCTCGCCGACCTCCTCCGCCGCCTCGTGCAGCGCGGAGCGGAACGCGTCGTCGTTGGCCATGATCCCGAACGTCCGGCTGCCGAGCGCCAGCATCATCGCGCCGGTCAGCGTCGCCACGTCGACGATCGCGTCCGGCTTCTCCTCCGACGCCGCCCACAGCGCGTCGGCCAGTACCAGCCGGCCCTCGGCGTCGGTGTTGAGCACCTCCACCGTCTTGCCGCTGTACATGCGCAGCACGTCACCGGGGCGGACGGCGGAGCCCGACGGCATGTTCTCGGCCAGCGCCAGCCAGCCGGTGACGTTGACCTCCAGACCGAGGCGGGCGGCGGCGACCACGGCCGCGAACACGGCGGCGGCACCGGCCATGTCGCACTTCATCGTCTCGTTGTGCCCGGCCGGCTTCAGCGAGATGCCGCCCGAGTCGTAGGTGATGCCCTTGCCGACGAAGGCGAGGGACTTTTTCGCCTTGGACGAGGTGTACGACAGCTTCACCAGCCGCGGCGTCGACGACGAGCCGGAGCCGACGCCCAGGATGCCGCCGTAGCCGCCCTTGGTGAGCGCCTTCTCGTCGAGCACCTGCACCTTGATGCCGTGCTCCTTGGCCGCGGCCTGCGCGATCGCGGCGAACGCCTCGGGGTTCAGGTCGTTCGGCGGGGTGTTGACCAGGTCGCGGGCGCGGTTCAGCTCCTCGGCGACGGCGGCGGCACGCTCCAGCGCGGCCTTGAACGCCTTGTCGCGGGGCTTGCCGCCGAGCAGCGTGGCCTCGCCCAGCGGCGCCTTGCCGTTCTTGGCCTTCTTGCCCTTGCCGTCGCCGGCGGTGTCCTTGTACGCGTCGAAGGAGTACGCGCCGAGCAGCACGCCCTCGCCGACGGCGGCGGCGTCCGCCGCGTCCGCCAGCGGCAGCGCGAAGGCGGCCTTCCGGGTCCCGGCGAGCGCGCGGGCGGCGGCACCGGCGGCCCTGCGCAGGGCCTCGCCGTCGTAGCCGGCGTCCTTCCCGGGCTCGGCGCCCAGGCCCACCGCCACCACGAGCGGCGCCTTGAAGCCGGCCGGCGCGGGCAGCTTCGTCACCTCGCCCTCGGCACCCGAGGCGCCGAGGGTCTCCAGAACGCCGGCCAGCCTGCCGTCGTACGCCTTGTCCACGGCCTCGGCGCCGGGGGCCACGACCGGGCCCTGGCGGCCGGCCGCCGAACCCTTGGCGACACCGATCACGATCGCGTCGGCCCGCAGGCCGGGCGCCGCGGCGGTGCTGAGAGTGAGAGCAGTCACGGTGGTGAAATCTCGCTTCCGTATGAATCCGGTGAACCGGTGAGTTCCGGTGAAGTCCGGTGTGTGGCCGAATGCGGTGGGTCGACCGGGCCCGAACCCGACCCTAGATCCCTCCTGCGATGCGGTCTCCACCTGGGCGGGGGTGAAACCCCGCACGAGCCTACGCTCGTGGCCGCACGTCAGCCGAGGACCAGGACGACCAGAGCCGTCGTGGCCGCCGTCTCGGCGAGAGCGCCGAAGACGTCGCCGGTGATCCCGCCGAAGCGGCGCAGGCAGTGACGGAGCGTCAGTTCGGCGGCGGCCAGGGCGAGGAGCACGGCCGCGGCGGCGCGGACCGCCCCGGCCGGTCCGAGGGCCGCGCCCGCCGCGGCGGCGGCCACCGTGACGGCGGCGGCCGTCCCCAGCGCCGCGCGCACCGGGACCACACCGGCGACGGCCGCCCCGAGTCCCTCCGGACGGGCGGGCGGTACGCCGGTCCGGGCGGCCAGCGTCAGCGCCAGCCGGGCGACGGCCGCCGGGACGACGGCGGCCAGCGCGCCCCGGCCCCACGAGTCGCCGTACGCCTGCGCCAGCGCGGCCACCTGCGCGGACAGCACCAGCACCAGGGCGATGACGCCGAACGGCCCGATGTCCGACTGCTTCATGATCCGCAGCGCGTCCTCGGCGGGCCGGCCGCTGCCCAGCCCGTCCGCGGTGTCGGCCAGGCCGTCCAGGTGCAGCCCGCGCGTGAGCACGGCCGGCACGGCCACGCCGGCGACGGCGGCGAGCGGCGGCCCCGCGCCGAGCGCCAGCAGGGCGAGCCCCGCGGCGGCGGCGCAGACCCCGACCGCCAGCCCGGCCAGCGGCGCCCCCAGCATGCCGCCGCGCGCGGCCCCCCGGTCCCACCGGGTCACCCGCACCGGGAACACGGTGAGGGTCCCGAAGGCGAAGCGGAGACCGTCGGCGAAGGGGGGCGTGCGCACCGGCGCAGACTACCCGCCGGTCACCGGGGCGCCCGTGCCGGGCGGGGATAAAGTGCGCATATGGGAGATTGGTGGCAGCGGAACATCGCGGAGCCGGGCAAACTGCCGCTGCTGCTCGCCCTCGCCTCCTTCGTCGTCACGTTCGCGGTCACCCGCCTGGTCACGCGGCTGATCAGGGCGGGCAAGGGGCCGTTCGGCAATGTGCGGGCGGGCGGCGTGCACATCCACCACGTGGTGCCCGGAGTGGTGCTCACCGTCGTCGGCGGCTTCGGGTCGGTGGCGGGACACGGGCACGGGTTCGGCTCCGCGGTGTGCGCGGTGGTCTTCGGCGTGGGCGCGGGGCTGGTGCTGGACGAGTTCGCGCTGATCCTGCACCTGGACGACGTCTACTGGACCGAGGCCGGGCGCAAGAGCGTGGAGGCGGTGGTGCTGACGGCGGCCCTCGTCGGCCTGGTGCTCGGCGGGTTCACCCCGTTCGGCGTGGACGGCCTCTCCCGGGACGAGACGCAGGACCGGGCCACCGTCCTCGCCACCGTCGCGGGGAACTTCGTCTTCGCGCTGCTCGCCCTGGTCAAGGGCAAGGCCCGCATGGCGCTCTTCGGCGCGATCGTGCCGGTGGTGGCGCTGGTCGGGGCGGTCCGGCTGGCCCGCCCCGGCTCCCTGTGGGCCCGCCGCTGCTACGGACGCCGGCCGCGCGCCCGCGCGAAGGCCGTACTGCGCGCCTACCGCCACGACCGCCGGTGGGCCGGCCCCCGCCGGGTCGTCCAGGACTGGATCGGCGGCCGCCCGGACCCGGGCCCCCGCCCGGCGGGCCGGCGGTGACACCCGCGCCCCCTTCACTCGGCGCCGGCTTCCTCGCCCTTCTCCGTCCCCTCGCCCTTCTCCGTCCCCTCCGGCTCCTCTGTCTCTTCCGGCTTCTCCGCCTTCTCCGGCAGCTCCGCCGCCAGCGCCGCGGCGGCCTGTACCAGGGGCAGGGCGAGCAGGCCGCCCGCGCCCTCGCCCACCCGTACGCCCTGGGTCAGCACCGGCTCCAGCGCCATCCGGTCCAGCGCCTTCGACTGCCCCGGCTCCCCGCTGTCGTGCGCGGCCAGCCACCAGTCCGGCGCGCGGAACGCGACCCGCTGCCCGACCAGCGCGCAGGCGGCCGTCACCACCCCGTCGAGCAGCACCGGCATCTTCCGCACCGCGCTCTGCAGCAGGAACCCGGTCATCGCCGTGAGGTCGGCCCCGCCCACCGTCGCCAGCAGCCGCAACTGGTCGCCGAGCACCGGCCGGGCCCGCCGCAGCGCGTCCCGGATCGCCGCGCACTTGCGCATCCAGGCCAGGTCGTCGATGGCCAGCCCGCCCCGCCCGGTCACCACCGACGCGTCGGTCCCGCAGAGTGCCGCGATCAGCACGCCCGCCGCCGTGGTCCCGCCCACGCTCACATCGCCGAGGACCACCAGGTCGGTACCGGAGTCGGCCTCCTCGTCGGCCACCGCCATCCCCGCCCGGAACGCGGCCTCCGCCTCCTGGAGGGTCAGCGCGTCCTCGACGTCGACGCGCCCGTTGCCGCGCCGCACCCGGTGCCGTACGACTCCGGCGGGCAGCGACCCGGGGTCGCAGTCCAGCGCCATGTCGACCACCCGCACCGGCACCCCGAGCCGCCGGGCGAGCACCGACACCGGCCGGCCGCCCTCCAGCACCTCGCGCACCAGTGTCCCGGCGCTCCCGGCCGGGCGGGCCGAGACACCCAGCTCGGCCACCTTGTGGTCGCCGGCGAAGAGCACCACCCGCGGCTGTTCGACCGGCCGTACCGGTACGGCGGACTGCGCCGCGGCCAGCCACTCGCCCAGGTCGTCCAGGCGGCCCAGCGCCCCGGGCGGCACGACCTGACGTTCCCGGCGCGCCTCGGCGTCACGGCGTACTCCGCCGTCCGGGCGCTCGATCAGATCGGTGAAGTCGTCGAGATTCAGCGAGCTCATTCGCCAGACAGTACCGGCCCCGATCGGACGCGTCCCAGGGCAGATCACCGCCCGGTCCGAGCGGCGCCTTGGACCCCGGGAACGCCATCCCCTACGTTCCGTTCTGCCACGGAATGCCGTATATCGGAACGCCGTGTTCCCCCAGCCCGTGTCCCCGATGTCCCGCGCCGCCTCACCCGGGAGCCGCCCGTGTCCAGCCCGCCGCCACCGCCCGCCCCGGCCCCCTCCTGCCCGCCGCCCGCCCCGCCGCCGTACGCGCCGCGCCGCGCCGACTGCCCCTGGTGCGGCTCCCGCCGCCTGCGCCCCCGCCCGGCCGGCCGGCCCGCCCTCGTCACCTGCCGGGACTGCCGGCACGCCTTCCGCAACCCGCCGGGACCGGACCGCCCGGCCGGCCCCCTCACCCGGACCGTCACCGGCCTGCGCCACCTCCTGGCCGCCCGCGCGCTGCTGCGCCACTGCCCCGAACCGGAGAGCTGGCTCGATGTCGACACCGGCGACGCCCGCTTCCCGCGCGCCGCGCGCCGGTACTTCCCGTACACCTCCTTCGACGGCCTGGACCCCACCGGCCGGGTGCTGCGCGCCCGCGCCGCCGAGCACCTGGAGGAGGCGTACGTCGGCCGCCTGACGGACCCGCGCCTCGCCGCCCGGCTGCGCGCCCGCTACGACGTGGTCAGCGTCCTGCGCCCGGACCGCGCCCCCGACCCGCGCGCCGAACTCCGCGCCGCCCTCGGCGTCCTGCGCCCCGGCGGCCTGCTCCTCGTCGACCTCGCCGGCCCGCGCGCCCTGCCCCCGCACCCGCCCGCCGACCGCCTCCGCGCCGCCCTGCGCCAGGCGGGCTGCGTCCCGCTGACCCCCGCCGGGGCCCGCCGGGTCATCGCCCGCGCCCCCGCTCAGCCGCGCAGCACCAGCGCCTGACCGGCCACCACCAGCAGCACCTGTTCGCACTCCGCGGCGAACGCGGCGTTGAGACGGCCGAGTTCGTCCCGGTAGCGCCGCCCGGAGGCGGTGGCCGGCACGATCCCCGAGCCCACCTCGTTGGAGACGGCGACGACCGTGCGCCGGGTCGCGCGCACCGCCTCCGTCACCTCCCGGACCCGCTCCCGCAGCGCCCGCTGCCCGCCGTCCGCCCACCCCTCGTCGTCCCACACCCCGACCGCGTCCATCGCGTCCGTCAGCCACAGCGACAGGCAGTCGATGAGCAGCGGCGGGCCGTCCTCGCGCAGCAGCGGCACCAGGTCGCAGGTCTCGGCGGTACGCCACGACCCCGGACGCCGCTCCCGGTGCGTGGCCACCCGCGCCGCCCACTCGGTGTCCCCGCCGCGGGTCCCGCCCGTCGCCACGTACAGCACCCCGGGGAAGGACTCCAGGCGCCGCTCGGCCTCCACCGACTTCCCCGACCGCGCCCCGCCGAGGACCAGCGTCCGGCGCGGCACGTCGGGCACGTCCTCGTAGACGCCCACGGTCAGCGTCGACCCGTCCGGCACCGCCCGCGCGCCCGCCGCCGCCAGCCGCCGCCGCAGCTCCGGCCCCGGCGGCACGTCGTGGTCCAGGTGGACGGCGACGACGTCCGTGGCCGGGCCGGCCGCCCCCACCGCCCGCAGCTTCGCCAGCGCGTCCGGCCGCCCCACGACGTCCGCGAGGACCAGGTCGTAGGAGTAGGCGGGCTCTTCCAGACCGGCCGGCGCCCCGCCCGGCGGCAGATACAGCAGCCGCTCCCCGTCCGGTCCGGTCACCGCGTACCCGGTGCCCGGCGCGTCCATCGCCACCGCCCGCACCCGGTGTCCGGTCAGCAGCGCCAGCTCCCGCCCGTCCGGCACCCGGCCCGGCTGCGGCAGCCCGGCCGGCACCTCCACCGCGGGGCCGTCCGCCGGGTGCGACAGCAGCACCTGGCCCACCCCGGTCAGGGAACGCCCGGACCGGGCGGCGGCGAACACCGCGCCCGGCGTCAGGTCGAGCAGCAGCGCCCCGTCCACCAGCAGCGCGGTCGCCGCGCGCGCGTCCGCGCCCTGGGCGACGGCGCAGGCCGCGCAGGGACAGTCGGGGCGGGGGAGTCCCGCGGGGGCACCGGTGCCGAGCAGAGTCACGTCCACGCACCGATTTTCGCCGGTCGTCCGCCGGCCTGCGCGTCCGAGACCCCTTAAGGGGAATCCCCAGGGAGTACCGAACGCATAGGCTGCGACCGGGAGCCGGACCAAGATCCGGTGACCGCTCGGCAGGTGACACATCTGGGAGGCGTACATGCCGGCATGGACGTGGCGGTTCGAGACGGCCGACGGGGCGGAGGTCCGGCCCTCGGTGGAACCGGAGGAGTTCACGACGCAAGGGGACGCCGAGTCGTGGATCGGCGAGTACTGGAAGGACCTCAAGGAGGGCGGCACGGACCAGGTGCGGCTCTTCGAGGACGGCACCGAGATCTACGGTCCGATGAGCCTGCACGGCGAGGACGCCTAGGGCCGTCGGCGGGGGCGGCCCCGCCCGCCCCGGGCGTCCGCGCGGGGCGCCTGTCCGCCGTACGGCCGTCCGCCGCACGGCCGTACCGGGGGCCGCCCCCGCATCACTGCTCGCCCAGCGTCACCTCGGCGGTGCGTTCGTCGCCGTCGCGGGTGAAGGTCACCTCCGTCCGGTCACCGGGGCTCAGCTCCGCCAGCGCCTCGGCGAGCGAGGTGACCGTCGTGACGCGGTGGCCGCCCACCTCGGTGATGACGTCCCCCGACGCCAGCCCGGCCCGCCGCGCCGCGCCCCCGTCGCGGACCTCGACGACGGCCACCCCGGCGGCCCGGTAGCCGGAGTCCACCACCGTGCGGCCGGTGATGCCGAGCGCCGCCCGGCCCGAGTCGGTCACCTTGCCGTCCCGCACGATCTGCCCGGCGATCGTCCGCACCGTGGACGCCGGGATGGCGAACCCGATGCCGGGCGCCGCGCTGTCCCCGAGGGCCGGGTCGGTCGCGGCAAGCGTGGGGATGCCGATCACCCGCCCGTCCAGGCCGACCAGGGCGCCGCCGCTGTTGCCGGGGTTGATCGCCGCCGAGGTCTGCACCATGTTCGCCAGCGTCGCGCCCGTGCCGCCGCCCGAGCCGCCCTCGGTGACGGTCCGCCCGGTCGCGGAGACGATGCCCTGCGTCACGCTGGAGGACAGCCCGAGCGGCGAGCCCATCGCCAGCACGATCTGTCCGACCGACGACCTTCGAGGAGTCCCCGAAGGAGGCCGCCTTCAGCCCGTCCGGCACCCGGTCCAGCTTCACCACCGCGAGGTCCTGCTCGGGGTAGGAGAAGACCAGCCGGGCGGGCAGCGGCTCCTCGCTGTGCGCGGTGGTCACCCGGAAGGCCCGCTGGTCCCCGACGACGTGCGCGTTGGTGACGACGTGCCCCGCGCCGTCGTAGACCACGCCCGAGCCCAGGCCGTCGGCGCCCTGGATCTGCACCACCGACGGCAGGACGTCGTCGATGACCCGCCGGTAGTCGCTCTCCAGTCCGTCCGCCGCGCGCGGCGCGGCGGCCCGCGCCACCGGTTCCCGCCGCGCCCCGGACGCGCCGCTCCCGTCCGCCCCCGTGCATCCGGTGAGGACGGCGGCCGGGCAGAGCAGGGCGGTCAGCAGGGCGGCGGCGCGGCGGGGGGAGACGTCCATGCCCCGAGTCTCACCAGCGGGCCGCCGCACGGCCCGCGGGGGACACCCGAACGGGCTTCGCGCGAGCGGTGGCCGGTCAGCCCCGTACGCCGCACAGGTGCAGCAGCGCCGCGACCCCGCGGTACGGGTCCGTGCGCCCCGCGCGCTCCTCCACGGCCAGCAGCGTCTCCAAGCCGTCCGGGAGCGCCGCGCCGTCGGCCGCCGGGTCCGTGGCGCCCGCCGTGTCCGTGAAGACCCGTACGCCGTACCAGGCGTGCAGCGGGGCGCCGATGCCCGCGAGGGTCGCGGTCAGCGCGGCCCGCCGGTCGGCGCGGACGGTGGCACCCGCCCGGAGCGGCGGCTCCTCGTCCGGGTCGGTGCGGGAGCGGGGGACCTGCGCGGCGGGCTCCAGGGCCGCCAGCGCGTCGGCCCAGCGGCCGGTGAGCCCCGGCCGCATGGCGAGCGCGTCGCCGTTGCGGACCAGCAGCGACAGCAGCCCGCCCGGGGCGAGCACCCGCGCCAGCCCGGCCAGCAGCGGGTCGGGCTCCTCGACGTACATCAGCACCCCGTGGCAGAGCACCACGTCGAAGCTGCCCGGCAGGAAGTGCACCCCGGTGTCCCGGCTGTCGCCCTCGATGATCCGCATCCGGTCCTGGATGCCCGGCGGCTGCCCGGCCAGCGCCTCGCGGGCCGCGCCGATGAGCACGGCGTCCTGCTCCAGACCGGTCACCTGGTGCCCGGCCCTGGCCAGCCGCAGCGCCTGGACACCCCGCCCCATGCCGACGTCCAGCACCCGCAGCCGCCGCCCGACCGGGAACCGCCCGATGAGCTGCTCGTCGAGCTGCCGGGCCACCAGCTCCTGCCGTACGGCCTCCCGCAGCCCGTCCCCCGGACCGGCCGGGCAGGACAGCGCCCGGTCCCCGGCGAACGGAACGCCGCTCAGGGCCGCTCCCCGCGCTTGACCTGCGGCTTCGGCAGCCGGAGCCGGCGCATCTGGAGGGAGCGCATCAGGGCGTAGGCGACCGCGCCGCGCCTGTTCTCGTCGGGGAAGCGCTCCCCGAGGGCCTTCTTCAGGCGGAAGCCGGTGACGGCCGAGTCGAGCACGATCAGCACGATCACGACCAGCCACAGCAGCAGCGCGATGTTCTGCAGCGACGCCACCCGGATCATGCTCAGCACCAGGATGACCACGGCCATCGGCAGGAAGTACTCGGCGATGTTGAACCGCGAGTCGATCCAGTTCCGGGCGAACTTGCGGACCGGGCCCTTGTCACGGGCCGGCAGGTACCGCTCGTCGCCGCTGGCGAGCGCCTGGCGCTGGCGCTCCAGCGCGGTGCGGCGCTCCTCGCGCTGCCGCTTGGCGGCCTCCTTGCGCGTCGTCGGCGTACTCGCGACGCTGCGGCGCTGGCTCTGGGCCTGGCTGCGCTTGGGCGTCGGACGGCCCTTGGGGGCCTGCGGGTCGCGGGGCTGCTTGGAGTCGGTCGGCGACCCTACGGTCGCGGCCTTCTCTTCCTTGGCACGGCTACGGAACACAAAACCCAAGGGTAAGCGCTCGTGGCGCATGGACGTCGGTCCGGTGGGGAACGATCCGGCAACACCGTTCGTCCTCAAGGGGACAAGAGGGACGGTAGTGCCCACCCCGGAAGCACGGGGTACCAGGGCACCACCTACTCCTCACGCCGGATCAGGAGCGCACGCAGTCGTCCTCGGGGATGAGCGCATCCGACCTCGAACAGTGCGGTAATGGATGCAGGGCCCGTACTGTGGGTTCTGTTGCAGTCGCTGGAGCTGGAGTCCGTCAGAAGGGGGCGCGCGAAGCCCATGAGCGGTGTCATGAAGCGTATGGGGATGATCTTCCGCGCGAAGGCGAACAAGGCCCTTGACCGGGCCGAGGACCCGCGCGAGACCCTCGACTACTCGTACCAGAAGCAGCTGGAGCTGCTCCAGAAGGTGCGCCGCGGTGTCGCCGACGTGGCGACCAGCCGCAAGCGCCTGGAGCTCCAGCTCAACCAGCTCCAGTCGCAGTCCTCGAAGCTGGAGGACCAGGGCCGCAAGGCGCTCGCGCTGGGCCGGGAGGACCTCGCCCGCGAGGCGCTCTCCCGCCGCGCCGCCCTCCAGCAGCAGGTGACCGACCTGGAGACGCAGCACGCCACGCTCCAGGGCGAGGAGGAGAAGCTCACCCTGGCGGCCCAGCGGCTCCAGGCCAAGGTCGACGCCTTCCGCACGAAGAAGGAGACGATCAAGGCGACCTACACCGCCGCGCAGGCGCAGACCCGGATCGGCGAGGCGTTCTCCGGCATCTCCGAGGAGATGGGCGACGTCGGCCTGGCCATCCAGCGCGCCGAGGACAAGACCGCCCAGCTCCAGGCCCGCGCCGGCGCCATCGACGAACTGCTCGCCTCGGGCGCCCTGGACGACCCCTCCGGCATGCACAAGGACGACATCCAGGCCGAGCTGGACCGGCTCTCCGGTGGTACGGATGTAGAGCTGGAGCTCCAGCGGATGAAGGCCGAGCTGGCCGGTGGCAGCAGCGGTGGCCAGCAGGCCATCGAGGGCGGCGCCGGTGAGCAGCAGGCGGCGCAGCAGCCGCAGGACACCCCGCGCTTCGACAAGCAGTAGCCCGCGCACGCCGAGGAGGGCGACATGATCGTACGGATCATGGGGGAGGGGCAGGTGAGGCTGGCCGACAGCCACCTCACCGAGCTGAACAAGCTGGACGACGAACTGCTGGCCGAGCTGGACCACGGCGACGGCCCCGGCTTCCGCCGCACCCTCACCGCCCTGCTCGCCAAGGTCCGCGAACTGGGCACCCCCCTCCCGGACGACTCCCTGGAACCGTCCGAGCTGATCCTCCCGGCCGAGGACGCGACCCTGGAGGACGTCCGCGACCTGCTCGGCGACGACGGACTGATCCCGGACGGGCCCTGACACCCGTTTCGCACCGCGCGTGCGGCGCGCTCGACCGGGCGGCCCCCGGTACGACGCCGGAAGCGGAGGAAACCGGCGTTCACCCGGATACCGTAGACATCCGTGAGCACACTCGCCCGCACCCGCTGCCGCCTGGGCGCCCACCCCGCCGCCACGGACGCCTGCCTCGCCGCCGCCGTCCTGGTGTGCATGGTGGCCGGCTCCTTCACCGACCCGCACGGCCCCGACGGCGTGAGCTGGGGCGTCCGCACCCCCGACCCGCTCAGCCTGGTCCTCATGGCCGTCGGCGCCGCCGCCCTCGTCCTGCGCCGCCGCGCCCCCCTCGCCGTCCTCGCGCTCACCGGCGGCGTCTCCGTCGTCGAGAGCGTCACCGGCGACCCCCGCGCGCCGGTCGTGATGTCGGCCGTCGTCGCCCTCTACACCGTCGCCGCCACCACCGACCGCTCCACCACCTGGCGCACCGGCCTGCTCACCAGCGCCGTGCTCACCGGCGCCGCCATGCTCGCCGGCCCCCAGCCGTGGTACGCCCAGGAGAACCTCGCCGTCCTCGCCTGGACCGGCATCGGCGCCACCGCCGGGGACGCGGTCCGCAGCCGCCGCGCCTTCGTCCAGGCCATCCGGGACCGCGCCGAGAAGGCGGAGCGCACCCGCGAGGAGGAGGCCCGCCGCCGTGTCGCCGAGGAGCGGCTGCGGATCGCCCGCGACCTGCACGACGTCGTCGCCCACCACATCGCCCTGGTCAACGTGCAGGCCGGGGTCGCCGCGCACGTCATGGACAAGCGGCCCGACCAGGCCAAGGAGGCCCTCGCCCACGTACGGCGGGCCGGCCGCTCCGCGCTCGACGAACTCCGCGTCACCGTCGGCCTGCTCCGCCAGTCCGGCGACCCGGAGGCCCCCACCGAGCCCGCCCCCGGTCTGGACCGCCTCGACGAACTCGTCGGCACCTTCCGCAGCGCCGGTCTGCGCGTCGAGACCGCCCGCGCCGACCCGGACACCGAGTTGCCCACCGCCGTCGGCCTCGCCGCGTACCGGGTCGTCCAGGAGGCCCTGACCAATGTGCAAAAGCACGCGGGACCCGGGGCGAAGGCCGAGGTCAGCGTCGTCCGGGTGGGCGCGGACATCGAGATCACCGTCCTCGACGACGGCACCGGCGCTCCCAGGGCGGCCGGCCCCGGCGGCGGCCACGGGCTGCTCGGCATGCGGGAGCGGGTCACCGCGGTGGGCGGCGCCCTCACCACCGGTCCCCGCCCCTCCGGCGGTTTCCGCGTCCATGCGATCCTTCCGGTCGGGAACCGTAGAGACACCGCCGCCGCGAAGGGCCCCGCATGACGATCCGTGTCCTGCTCGCCGACGACCAGGCGCTGCTGCGCAGTGCCTTCCGGGTGCTGGTCGACTCCGAGCCCGACATGGAGGTGGTGGGCGAGGCGTCCGACGGCGCCCAGGCCGTGCGGCTGGCCACCGAGCACCGCCCCGACGTCGTCCTGATGGACATCCGGATGCCCGGCACCGACGGGCTCGCCGCGACCCGCATGATCAGCGCCGACCCGCGGCTCGCCGCCGTCCGCGTGGTCATCCTGACCACCTTCGAGGTGGACGACTACGTGGTGCAGTCGCTGCGCGCCGGCGCCTCCGGCTTCCTCGGCAAGGGCTCCGAACCCGAGGAGCTGCTCAGCGCCATACGGGTCGCCGCGGGCGGCGAGGCGCTGCTGTCGCCGGTCGCCACCAAGGGCCTGATCGCCCGCTTCCTCGCCCAGGACGGCGCCGGGGCGTACGAGGAGCGCGACCCCGCCCGCTCCGAGCGGCTCGCCTCGCTCACCGGACGGGAGCGGGAGGTGCTGGTGCAGGTCGCCGGCGGGCACTCCAACGACGAGATCGCCGAGCGGCTCGCGGTCAGCCCGCTCACCGTGAAGACGCACGTCAACCGGGCCATGGGCAAGCTGGGCGCCCGCGACCGGGCCCAGCTGGTGGTCATCGCCTACGAGTCGGGGCTGGTCCGTCCGAGGGTGGAGTGACGTACACCCGGGCGTACTGCGGCCGGAGTAGGCGCGCCGTGCGGAAATGGACCTGGGGCTTACGGAACGGGCCCGTCCGTGGCCCAAGGTGGTGAGGTGGGCGCCCGCATGTGCCCGTCCCTCCGCTCGGCCACAGAAGAGAGACCCTTAACCCATGTCCTGGCTGTCGAGATTCAGCCTCGCGCAACGGGCCCTGATAGGGCTGATGTCGATCATCGCGCTCGTCTTCGGGGCGATCGCGATCCCCCAGCTCAAGCAGCAGCTGCTGCCCACCATCGAACTGCCCATGGTGTCCGTGGTGGCGCCGTACCAGGGTGCCTCGCCGGACGTGGTCGAGAAGCAGGTCGTCGAG
Source organism: Streptomyces daghestanicus (assembly GCF_020521275.1). Classification (NCBI taxonomy): domain Bacteria; kingdom Bacillati; phylum Actinomycetota; class Actinomycetes; order Kitasatosporales; family Streptomycetaceae; genus Streptomyces; species Streptomyces daghestanicus. The sequence continues at coordinate 1,110,074 of NZ_BNDX01000016.1, forward strand.
CCGATCGAGAACAACCTCGAAGCGGTGGACGGCATTTCGGGCGTCACCTCCACGGCGAGCGAGGGCAGCGCCGTCATCATGGCGTCCTTCGACTACGGCCCCGACACCCAGCAGCTCGTCGCCGACGTGCAGCAGGCCGTCAACCGGGCCCGCGCCACCCTGCCGGACGACGTCGACCCGCAGGTGGTGGCCGGTTCCACCGACGACCTGCCGGCCGTGGTGCTGTCGGTCTCCTCCGACAAGGACCAGCAGGCCCTCGCCGACCAGCTCGACAAGACGGTCGTGCCCGCGCTGGAGGACATCGACGGCGTCGGCCAGGTCACCGTCGACGGCGTCCGCGACCTCCAGGTCACCGTCACCCCCGACGACGCGAAGCTCGCCGAGGCCGGTGTCACCGCCCAGGCCCTGGCCACCTCCCTCCAGTCCGGCGGGGCCACCGTCCCCGCGGGCTCCTTCGACGAGGGCGGCGCCAACCGCACCGTCCAGGTCGGCACCGGCTTCACCTCGCTGGCCCAGATCGAGGACCTGATGGTCACCGGCGAGGGCGTGAAGAAGCCGGTGCGCCTCGGTGACGTGGCGAAGGTCGAGGAGAAGGAGGCCAAGGCCGACTCCCTCACCCGCACCAACGGCAAGCCCAGCCTCGCCGTCGCCGTCACCATGGACCGGGACGGCAGCGCGGTCGCCATCTCCGAGGCCGTCGAGGAGAAGCTGTCCGACCTGCGCGCGCAGCTCGGCTCCGGCGCGGAGCTGACCGTCGTCAGCGACCAGGGCCCCGCGGTCTCCAAGGCCATCGAGGGCCTGACCACGGAGGGTGCCCTCGGTCTGCTCTTCGCGGTCATCGTCATCCTGGTCTTCCTGGCGTCGATCCGCTCCACCCTGGTCACCGCGGTCTCCATCCCGCTGTCGGTGGTGCTGGCGCTGATCGTGCTGTGGACCCGCGACCTGTCCCTGAACATGCTCACGCTCGGCGCGCTGACCATCGCCATCGGCCGGGTCGTCGACGACTCGATCGTGGTCCTGGAGAACATCAAGCGCCACCTCGGCTACGGCGAGGAACGCCAGGAGGCCATCCTCAAGGCGGTCCGCGAGGTCGCCGGCGCGGTCACCTCCTCCACCCTCACCACGGTCGCCGTCTTCCTGCCGATCGGCCTGGTCGGCGGCATGGTCGGTGAACTCTTCGGCTCCTTCAGCCTCACCGTCACCGCGGCGCTCCTCGCGTCCCTGCTGGTGTCGCTGACGGTCGTACCGGTCCTGTCGTACTGGTTCCTGCGCGCCCCCAAGGGCACCCCCGAGGACGCCGAGGAGGCCCGCCGCCTGGCGGAGGAGAAGGAGGCCAGGTCCCGGCTCCAGCGCTTCTACGTCCCGGTCCTGCGGTTCGCGACCCGGCGCCGCCTCACCAGTGTGGGCATCGCGGTCGTCGTCCTGCTCGGCACCTTCGGCATGGCGCCGCTGCTGAAGACCAACTTCTTCGACCAGGGCGAGCAGCAGGTCCTCAGCGTCAAGCAGGAGCTGGAGCCGGGCACCAGCCTGGCCGCCACCGACGCCCGGGCGAAGAAGGTCGAGAAGCTCATCCAGGGCACCGAGGGCGTCAAGGACTTCCAGGTGACCATCGGTTCGTCCGGTTTCATGGCGGCCTTCGGCGGCGGTACGGACACCAACCAGGCGTCGTACCAGATCATGCTGGAGGACTCGGCCTCCGCCGAGGACGTCCAGGACCACCTGGAGGACGGGCTCGCGAAGCTCGACGGGATCGGCACCACCACGATCGCCGCCGGTGACGGCTTCGGCAGCCAGGACCTCAGCGTCGTGGTGAAGGCGTCCGACGCCGACGCGCTGCGCAAGGCCGCCGAGGAGGTCCGCGAGGCGGTCGCCTCCCTGGACGACGTCACCGACGTCACCAGCGACCTGTCGCAGAGCGTGCCCCGTGTCTCGGTCAAGGCCGACGACCGTGCCGCCGCGGCCGGTTTCACCGACCAGACCCTCGGCGCGGCCGTCGGCCAGGCGGTCCGCGGCACCACCGCCGCCAAGGCGGTGCTGGACGACACCGAGCGGGACGTCGTCATCACCTCGGCGCACCCCGCCGAGACCCTCGCCGAGCTGAAGGCGCTGCCGCTCGGCCCGGTGAAGCTCGGTGACATCGCCACCGTGAAGCTGGTCGACGGCCCGGTCTCGATGACCCGGATCGACGGCCAGCGCGCGGCGACCATCACCGCCCGGCCGACCGGTGACAACACCGGAGCGGTCAGCGCCGACCTGACCGCGAAGATCAACGGCCTGGACCTGCCGGCCGGCGTCACCGCCGAGATCGGCGGCGTCTCCGCCGACCAGGACGAGGCGTTCGTCAACCTCGGCCTGGCGATGCTCGCGGCCGTCGCGATCGTCTTCATGCTGCTGGTCGGCACGTTCCGGTCGCTGGCCCAGCCGCTGATCCTGCTGGTCTCCATCCCGTTCGCGGCGACCGGCGCGCTCGGCCTGCTGATCGTCACCGGCACCCCGATGGGCGTCCCGGCGATGATCGGCATGCTGATGCTGATCGGCATCGTGGTCACCAACGCGATCGTGCTGATCGATCTGATCAACCAGTACCGCAAGCAGGGCTACGGGGTCGTCGAGGCGGTCGTCGAGGGCGGCCGGCACCGGCTGCGCCCCATCCTGATGACGGCGCTGGCGACCATCTTCGCCCTGCTCCCGATGGCCCTCGGCGTCACCGGCCAGGGCGGCTTCATCGCCCAGCCGCTCGCGGTGGTCGTGATCGGCGGCCTGGTCACGTCGACCCTGCTCACCCTGCTCCTGGTCCCGACGCTCTACGCGATGCTGGAGCTGCGCAAGGAGCGCCGCGCGAAGAAGAAGGCGGCGAAGCGGGGCGGCGACGTACCGCCGCGGCCGGCCGCGGCCGACGAGCCGGAGCCGGCGAAGGTCTGAGGCACCCGGAAACGGCGAGGGCCCCGCACGGCACCGGAGGTGACCGTGCGGGGCCCTCGCCATGAGAGGCGGCGGGCGGGCGCGCCCTTTACGGCAGCGCCAGCATCCGCTCCAGCGCCAGCTTCGCGAACGCCTCCGTCTCCTTGTCGACCTCGATCCGGTTGACCAGCGTCCCCTCGGCCAGGGACTCCAGCGCCCACACCAGATGCGGCAGGTCGATCCGGTTCATGGTCGAGCAGAAGCAGACCGTCCTGTCGAGGAAGACGATCTCCTTCCCCTCGGGGGCGAAACGGTTCGCCAGCCGTCGTACGAGGTTCAGCTCCGTCCCGATGGCCCACTTGGACCCGGCCGGCGCCGCCTCCAGCGCCTTGATGATGTACTCGGTCGACCCGACGTGATCCGCCGCCGCGACGACCTCGTGCCGGCACTCGGGGTGCACGAGCACGTTGACGCCGGGGATGCGGGCGCGCACGTCCTCCACCGACTCCAGGCTGAACCGCCCGTGCACCGAGCAGTGCCCGCGCCACAGGATCATCTTCGCGTCCCGCAGCTGCCCGGCGGTCAGCCCGCCGTTCGGCTTGTGCGGGTTGTAGACGACGCAGTCCTCCAGGGACATGCCCAGGTCACGGACGGCGGTGTTCCGCCCGAGGTGCTGGTCGGGCAGGAACAGGACCTTCTCGCCCTGTTCGAACGCCCAGTTCAGCGCGCGCTCGGCGTTGGACGACGTACAGATCGTCCCGCCGTGCTTGCCGGTGAACGCCTTGATGTCGGCGGAGGAGTTCATGTACGACACCGGCACGACCTGCTCGGCGACGCCCGCCTCGGTCAGCACGTCCCAGCACTCGGCGACCTGCTCGGCCGTGGCCATGTCGGCCATCGAGCACCCGGCGGCGAGGTCGGGCAGCACGACCTTCTGGTCGTCCGAGGTCAGGATGTCCGCGGACTCCGCCATGAAGTGCACACCGCAGAACACGATGTACTCGGCCTCCGGGCGCGCGGCGGCGTCCCGGGCCAGCTTGAAGGAGTCACCCGTGACATCGGCGAACTGGATGACCTCGTCGCGCTGGTAGTGGTGACCGAGCACGAAGACCTTGTCCCCGAGCTTCTCCTTGGCCGCGCGGGCGCGGGCGACCAGGTCGGGGTCGGAGGGCGAGGGCAGGTCGCCCGGGCACTCCACGCCGCGCTCGCTCCTCGGGTCGGCCTCGCGGCCGAGCAGCAGCAGGGCGAGAGGCGTCGGCTGAACGTCGAGCTCCTGGGCTTGGGCGGTGGTCACGACACGCACCCTTTCTACTTTTCGTCTAATTGACGCTATCCATCATATCCGCTTCACGTCAGTTTGACGATGCCGATTGTGTCGGTGTGACGTGAATCCCGAAGCCGGAGCCGCGGCCGGACCGGAGCCCCCGAAGCCGGGTGCCGGAGCCGCTGTTCGCGTTCCGGGCCGTGTGCGAGCATGAAGGGACGACCCGAGGGGAGATGCCTCGGGTCCGGCCCGGAATGAATCCGGGGTCCCGTCGGTTGGAACCGTCGGCAAGCAGTCTCCGTACAACCCGGGAGAGATGTAGATGTCCGTATCGGACGAGACCACCACCGTCACCGACGGCATCGTCCTGACCGACGCCGCCGCGGCCAAGGTCAAGGCCCTGCTCGACCAGGAAGGCCGTGACGATCTGGCGCTCCGCGTCGCCGTCCAGCCCGGCGGCTGCTCCGGCCTGCGCTACCAGCTCTTCTTCGACGAGCGGTCCCTCGACGGCGACGTCGTCAAGGACTTCGGCGGCGTGAAGGTCACCACCGACCGGATGAGCGCCCCGTACCTGGGCGGTGCCACCATCGACTTCGTCGACACCATCGAGAAGCAGGGCTTCACGATCGACAACCCGAACGCGACCGGTTCCTGCGCCTGCGGCGACTCCTTCAGCTGAGCCGCGGCCGGCCTGACGAGGGCGGCGGCCCGGGACTCCTCCCGGGCCGCCGCCCTCGTACGTGACCGGCCGCCGCCCGCGTCACCTCACCGGCCGCCGTCCGGCGCCGGCAGCCGTGCGCCGTCCCTGGCGAGCGGGACCCGCTCGCCGTCCGAGCCGACCACGGCCCGCCCGCCCAGCGGCTCGTCCAGCCGCACGGGCAGTTCGTACTCCTTGGCGATCAGGACGCACACCCGCTCCGGGTCGGACCTCTCGGTCACGGTGACCGTCACCTTCCCGGACCCCTCCCGCGCCCGCGCGTCGTACGCCGCGCACACCCCGCCGGTGAAGCGCACGGTCAGCTCGGTGCCCTCGGCGGTGTACCCGGTCACCGCCACGTCCCGCTCCGCGCGCTCACCGGACGGCCGGGGCGAGGCAGCCGTCAGATACGCGGGGTCGACCGCCGGATACGCCACCCTGACCGCGTCCGCCGCCCCCGGCTCCCGCACGTCGAACAGCCAGGACGGCACCAGCGCGTCCCGCCCGTCCACCGGCCGCGCGGCCAGCCCGAACACCGCCCGCTCGACGGTGGCCGCCGCCCGGCCGGCCCCCGCCCCGCACGCCCCCGCCCCGCCCTCCAGCGGTACGGCGCTGGCGCAGCCGCCCGGCACCGCCGGCGCCCGCTCCAGCCGGGCGAGGGTCCGCTCCGCGTCCAGCACGGGATACGTCTCCCCCTTCACCGGGGCCGAGACCCGCCCGCTGCCGCCGACCACCTCACCGCCCGCGCCGACGATCACCCCGGTCGTCCAGCCGTCCGTGGGCAGCCCCCCGATCTCCGGCTCGGCGTTGACGGCCCGGCGCGCGCCCAGCACCTGGCCGGCGTCCAGATCGGCGCGGTGCTGTCCCACCGCGGCCAGGACCGGCGCCGCCGCCTTCTCCGCCGCCGCCTCGCTCACCGGACCGGTGTCCGCCGGGGCGTTCGCGCAGACGGTGTCCTTCCTCCCGCAGTCGTCGCCGGTCGCCGCGGACCGCTGGAACGTCCAGTTCCCCGGCGCCTCGCGCGCCACCCGCAGCACCGGACCCGACCCGTCCGCCGCCGTCCCGACCGTCCAGGAGGCGCCCCGGACCACCGGTTCCCCGTCCAGGCCGAGCGCCTCGGCCAGCCGCCGCACCTGCTCCTCGGTGACCCGGCCCGCGGCCCGGTACACGGGGGCCGCGTCCGGCCCGTCCGGCAGCGGTCCCGCGGTCCGGTAGGCGGTGGCGCCGTCGGCGGCGGGGGAGTCCAGGGCCAGCGGCGGGGGAGTGGCACCGGAGGACGTACGGCCGTCGGAGCCGCCGGACGCGGTCACCGCGAGATACGCCCCACCGCCCCCGGCCAGCAGCACGGCCGCCGCGACCGCGGCGGTCAGCACCCCGCGGCGCCGGTGCCGTGCCCCACGGGTCCCGTCGCTCCCGGTGCCGTCGTGGCCGGTGCCGTCATGGTCGGGTCGCTCGTTGTTCACCGCATCGCTCCTTCGGCCGCCGCCGGGACGCCGATGGGACGCGGCACGGCGGACTCCGGTTCCCCGGCATCCGCCGGACGGCTCAGTCGCCGTACTCCGCCATCGCCTCCAGCAGCCGCGCCGACGCCGGGGGCACGGACACCCCGTGGATCAGCGACGGCGGCACCGGCCGGACGGCGACCCGCTCGGCGGGCGGCCAGTGCGGCGCCATCCGGGCGCAGTCGCCCCGCAGCGCGGCCAGGTCCTCACGCTCTTCGGTGTTCGTCATGACGGCACCGTAAGCACGTCCGAAGCCGCGAAGAAAGATCTACTATCGGGTAGTTCCGGCTGCTTCAACGGCGTCCCGGCGACCGGGTAGCGTGAACCGTCAACCCACCTCCCCTCAGGAGAGAGTTCACGCCGTGCGCATCGCAGTCACCGGCTCCATCGCCACCGACCACCTCATGACCTTCCCCGGCCGCTTCGCCGACCAGCTCGTCGCGGACCAGTTGCACACGGTCTCGCTCTCCTTCCTGGTCGACAAGCTCGACGTCCGCCGGGGCGGCGTCGGCGCGAACATCGCCTTCGGCATGGGCCAGCTCGGCACCCGCCCGATCCTGGTCGGCGCGGCCGGCCCGGACTTCGACGAGTACCGCGCCTGGCTGGACCGGCACGGCGTCGACACCGAGTCCGTGCGCATCTCCGAGACGCTGCACACCGCCCGTTTCGTATGCACCACCGACGCCGACCACAACCAGATCGGCTCCTTCTACACCGGCGCGATGAGCGAGGCCCGCCTCATCGAGCTGAAGACCGTCGCCGACCGGGTCGGCGGCCTCGACCTGGTCTCCATCGGCGCCGACGACCCCGAGGCGATGCTCCGCCACACCGAGGAGTGCCGCGCCCGGGACATCCCGTTCGCCGCCGACTTCTCCCAGCAGATCGCCCGGATGAACGGCGACGAGATCCGGATACTGCTCGACGGGGCGACGTACCTCTTCTCCAACGAGTACGAGAAGGGCCTCATCGAGTCCAAGACCGGCTGGAGCGACGAGGAGATCCTCGGCCGGGTCGGCCACCGGGTGACCACCCTCGGCGCGCGCGGCGTCCGCATCGAGCGGGCCGGCGAGCCGGTCATCGAGGTCGGCGTCCCCGACGAGGAGCGCAAGGCCGACCCGACGGGCGTCGGCGACGCGTTCCGGGCCGGGTTCCTGTCCGGCCTCGCCTGGGGCGTCGGCCTGGAGCGGGCCGCCCAGGTCGGCTGCATGCTGGCGACGCTCGTCATCGAGACGGTGGGGACGCAGGAGTACCAGCTGCGGCGGGGCCACTTCATGGAGCGCTTCACCAAGGCCTACGGGGACACCGCCGCGGCGGAGGTCCAGGGGCACCTGGGGTAGCCCCGGGGGCCTTCATCTGATCCGGCGGACCACGTAGGCGGTCCCCTTCTCCGCCGGTTCCTCCCCCACGTACTCCTGTTCCCGCATCGCGCACCACGCCGGGATGTCCAGGCGGGCGGCCTCGTCGTCCGCCAGGACCCGTACCGTGCCGCCGACCGGGACGTCGCCGATCACCTTGGCCAGCTCGATGACCGGGACCGGGCACAGCTTGCCCACCGCGTCCACCACCAGCGCGTCCCCCTCGGTCACGGTGGCCGGTGCGGGCGCCCCCAGCTTCGCCCGCACCCCCGCCACCGCCCCCGGCAGCACCTCCAGGAACCGCTCCACGTCCGCCTCCGCCGCCCCGAACGGCAGCGACACCCGGACGTTGCCCTCGCTGAGCACGCCCATCGCCCTCAGCACATGACTCGGCGTCAGCGTGCTGCTCGTGCAGGACGACCCGGAGGAGACCGAGAAGCCCGCGCGGTCCAGCTCGTGCAGCAGGGTCTCCCCGTCGACATAGAGACAGGAGAAGGTGATGATTCCGGGCAGCCGCCGCACCGGGTCGCCGACCACCTCCACGTCCGGCACCAGCTCCGGCAGCCGCGCCCGGAGGCGGTCCGTCAGCTCCCGCAGCCGCGCCGCCTCCCGCGCCGCCTCGGCGCGGACCGCCCGCAGCGACGCCACCGCGGCCACGATCGCCGGGATGTTCTCGAACCCGGCGGCCCGCCCCGCCTCCCGCTCGTCGGCCGGCCCCGCCACCGCGAACCGCACGCCCTTGCGCACCACCAGCAGCCCGACCCCCGCCGGCCCGCCCCACTTGTGCGCGCTGCCCGTCAGCAGCGACCACTCCCCGTCCACCGGCCCCCACGCCAGCGACTGGGCCGCGTCCACCAGCAGCGGCACCCCGGCCGCCCGGCACACCTCGGCCACCCGGGCCACCGGCTGCTCGGTGCCCACCTCGTGGTTGGCCGACTGGAGGCACGCCAGCGCGGTGCCGTCCCGCAGCGCGGCGCCGAACGCCCCGGGATCGACCGCGCCGGTACGGTCCACGGGCACCTCGGTGACCGTGCCGCCCTCCCGCGCGTGCGCCTCACCCGCGTGGAGCACCGACGAGTGTTCGACCGCTGACACGACCAGGTGACGCCCGGCCCGCCGCCGCCCGGCCAACGCCCCCGCCACACCCGTGTGCACGGCCCGTGTCCCGGACGCCGTGAACACCACCTCGTCCGCCCGGCACCCCACCGCCTCCGCGGCCGCCTCCCGCGCCGCGTCCAGCAGCATCCGCGCCCGCCGCCCTTCCCGGTACAACCGCGAAGGATCGGCCCACCCCTCGTCCAAGGAGGCCAACAACGCCTGACGCGCCACAGGATGAAGGGGAGCGGCGGAGGCCGCGTCGAAGTAGGACATACGGCAACGCTAGACGCAGGCTCACCCGGACGCCCGAAAGGGGCGCGGGGAACTGCGCGAACGATCACGACGCGTCCCGCGCCCGCCAAACCAGCGAACCACCCCCCTCACTAGGCACCCCTCCCCGCGAACCCCCGGAGGGCGTCGGCTAGGGTTTGGTCCGCATAAACATCCAAACCCCTGCCCGACGCAGGGCGGCGACCGACCAGCGAGAAGGCCGCAGCCGACAGCGCGGGCGAGACTCTCGGGAAGGCGCTACGTGAGTCCCAACGGCTCCGACCGCTCGCCGCGGCGCCCGATGCGGCGGAAGCTGCTGCAGGCACTGACCGCGGGCCTGGTCCTGGCGACCGCCACCGGTTGCACATGGGAGGACTTCCCCCGCCTTGGTATGCCCACCCCCACCACGGAAGAGGCTCCGCGGATCCTCTCCCTCTGGCAGGGTTCCTGGGCTGCCGCGCTCGCCGTCGGCGTGCTGGTGTGGGGCCTGATCCTGTGGAGTGCTTTCTTCCACCGGCGCAGCCGCACCAAGGTCGAGGTACCTCCGCAGACCCGGTACAACATGCCCATCGAGGCGTTGTACACCGTGGTTCCGCTCGTCATCGTCTCGGTGCTCTTCTACTTCACCGCCCGCGACGAGTCCGAACTGCTCAAGCTCGACAAGAAGCCCGCCGTCACCGTCAACGTGGTCGGCTTCCAGTGGAGCTGGTGCTTCAACTACGTCGAGAGCGTCGACGGTTCCACCGGTGACGCCAAGACGGCCAAGGAACTGGACGCGATCCCGGACCGCTACAAGGACCAGTTCCCGGCGAACGCCGGCGGTGTCTACGACTGCGGCACCCCGGGCACCCGCAACGAGCAGACGAACAACCCCGGCCCCACCCTGTGGCTGCCCGAGGGCCAGCGCGTCCGCTTCGTCCTGACCTCCCGCGATGTCATCCACTCCTTCTGGGTGGTGCCGTTCCTGATGAAGCAGGACGTCATCCCGGGCCACACCAACGCCTTCGAGGTGACCCCCAACAAGGAGGGCACCTTCCTGGGCAAGTGCGCCGAGCTCTGCGGCGTCGACCACTCCCGGATGCTGTTCAACGTCAAGGTCGTCTCCCAGGAGCGCTACGAGCAGCACCTGAAGGACCTCGTCAAGAAGGGGCAGACCGGTTACGTGCCCGCGGGCATCGCCCAGACGGACCACGAGAAGAACCGGGAGACGAACAACCTGTGAGCATCCTCAACGAACCCCAGGGTGCCGCGGCAGGGTCCCACTACGCGGACGAGCTGCCGGTGCGGCGCCAGCGGCGCGGCGAAGTCGTCGTCAAGTGGCTGACCACCACGGACCACAAGACGATCGGCACGCTGTACCTGGCCACGTCCTTCGCGTTCTTCTGCATCGGCGGCGTCATGGCGCTGCTCATGCGCGCCGAGCTGGCCCGTCCGGGCCTGCAGATCGTGTCGAACGAGCAGTTCAACCAGGCGTTCACGATGCACGGCACGATCATGCTGCTGATGTTCGCGACGCCGCTGTTCTCCGGTTTCGCGAACTGGATCATGCCGCTGCAGATCGGCGCGCCCGACGTGGCGTTCCCGCGGCTGAACATGTTCGCCTACTGGCTTTACCTCTTCGGCTCGCTGATCGCGGTGGCCGGCTTCCTCACCCCGCAGGGCGCGGCCGACTTCGGCTGGTTCGCGTACTCCCCGCTGTCCGACGCGGTGCACTCGCCCGGCATCGGCGGCGACCTGTGGATCATGGGTCTGGCCTTCTCCGGCTTCGGCACGATCCTCGGCTCGGTCAACTTCATCACCACGATCATCTGCATGCGCGCGCCGGGCATGACCATGTTCCGCATGCCGATCTTCACCTGGAACGTGCTGCTGACCGGTGTCCTGGTCCTGCTCGCCTTCCCGGTGCTGGCCGCGGCCCTGTTCGCCCTGGAGGCGGACCGCAAGTTCGGTGCCCATGTCTTCGACGCGGCCAATGGCGGCGCGTTGCTGTGGCAACACCTGTTCTGGTTCTTCGGGCATCCAGAGGTGTACATCATCGCGTTGCCGTTCTTCGGCATCGTCAGTGAGATCATCCCGGTCTTCTCCCGCAAGCCGATCTTCGGCTACATGGGCCTGATCGGCGCCACGATCGCCATCGCCGGTCTGTCGGTCACGGTGTGGGCGCACCACATGTACGTCACCGGTGGCGTGCTGCTCCCGTTCTTCTCCTTCATGACCTTCCTGATCGCGGTTCCGACCGGTGTGAAGTTCTTCAACTGGGTCGGCACCATGTGGAAGGGCTCACTGTCCTTCGAGACCCCGATGCTGTGGTCGACCGGCTTCCTGATCACCTTCCTCTTCGGTGGTCTGACCGGTGTCCTCCTCGCGGCCCCGCCGCTGGACTTCCACGTCTCGGACTCGTACTTCGTGGTGGCCCACTTCCACTACGTGGTGTTCGGCACCGTCGTCTTCGCGATGTTCGCCGGCTTCCACTTCTGGTGGCCGAAGTGGACCGGTAAGATGCTGGACGAGCGCCTCGGCAAGATCACCTTCTGGACGCTGTTCATCGGCTTCCACGGCACCTTCCTGGTCCAGCACTGGCTGGGCGCCGAGGGCATGCCGCGCCGGTACGCCGACTACCTGGCGGCCGACGGCTTCACCGCCCTGAACACGGTCTCGACGATCAGCTCGTTCCTGCTCGGCATGTCGATCCTGCCGTTCTTCTACAACGTCTGGAAGACCGCCAAGTACGGCAAGCCCGTCGAGGTGGACGACCCGTGGGGCTACGGCCGCTCCCTGGAGTGGGCGACCTCCTGCCCGCCGCCGCGGCACAACTTCCTCACGCTGCCGCGCATCCGCTCCGAATCCCCGGCCTTCGACCTGCACCACCCGGAGATCTCCGCGCTCGACGCGCTGGAGAACACCGGCCACGGTGACAAGGCCCTCGCTGGCGGCAAGGAGGCCGGCAAGTGAAGATCCAGGGCAAGATGTTCATCTGGCTGAGCGTCTTCATCCTCGTCATGGCGATCGTCTATGGCGTGTGGTCGAAGGAGCCGGCCGGTACCACGGCGCTCTTCCTGGCCTTCGGGCTCTCGATCATGATCGGCTTCTACCTCGGCTTCACGGCCAAGCGGGTCGACGCGGGTGCCCAGGACAACAAGGAGGCGGACGTCGCGGACGACGCCGGCGAGGTCGGGTTCTTCAGCCCGCACAGCTGGCAGCCGCTCTCCCTGGCCGTCGGTGGCGCGTTCGCGTTCACCAGCGTGGCGATCGGCTGGTGGCTGATGTACTTCTCGGCCCCGCTGCTCCTCATCGGCCTCTTCGGCTGGGTCTTCGAGTACTACCGCGGTGAGAACCGCACCCAGTAGCACGCCCGGCCGCCCGAAGGGCCCGGACACTCCGCCAGGAGAGTCCGGGCTCCTTCTTTTGGCCCAGCGCGCCACCCGTCCGGCTTACCCACCGCGCCGCACCCGCCCAGGCTTCCTACGTTGAGGCCATGAGCCACTCCGTTCACTCCCAGGCACGCGGGCGCCGCACCGCCGTCGGCTGCACCCTGCTGGTGATCGCCCTGGGGGCGGGCGCCACCGCGTGCAGCGGCGGCGACGACGACCCGCTGGCCGCCGCACCCTACGACGCGGCCGACCACATCTCCTTCAACGCCCCCGCGGGCGCCGGGAAGAAAGCCGACCCCGACAAGCCCCTGGAGGTCGTGGCCGAGGGCTCCGACGGGCGCATCACGGACGTCACGGCCGTGGACGCCGCCGGCCGCTACGTGGCGGGCGAGCTCTCCGCCGACGGCGCCCGCTGGCACAGCACCTCACCGCTGGCCGCCGACGCCTCCTACACGGTCCGGGTGAGCACCGAGAACGCGGACGGGGCGCCCGGCCGCAAGGTCCTCACCTTCGGCACGGGCAAGCCCACCACCAAGAAGCGCCTCGACATCACCTTCGGTCCCGGCGACGGCACGTACGGCGTCGGCCAGCCCCTCACCGCCGAGCTGAGCCGGCCGGTCAAGGACCCGGCCCAGCGGATGACCGTCGAGCGCGCCCTGAAGGTGGAGTCCACGCCCGCGGTGGAGGGTGCCTGGCACTGGGTGGACGACAAGGAACTGCACTACCGCCCCAAGGACTACTGGCCCGCCCACGCCACCGTCCGGGCCCGCTCCACCCTGGAGGGCATCAAGCTCGGCGACCGGCTCTGGGGCGGCCGGGCCAAGGAGCTGAAGCTCACCACCGGCGACCGCGTCATCGCCGTGACGGACGCCTCCTCGCACACGATGACCGTGTACCGCGACGGCGAGGAGATCAAGCAGATCCCGGTCACCACCGGCAAGCCCGGTTTCGAGACCCGCAACGGCGTCAAGGTCGTGCTCGGCAAGGAACCCTTCGTCCGGATGCGCAGCACCACCGTCGGCATCGCCGAGGGCTCCTCGGAGTCGTACGACCTGCCCGTGCACTGGGCCACCCGGGTGACCTGGAGCGGCGAGTACGTGCACGCCGCCCCCTGGTCGGTCGGCTCCCAGGGCTCCGCCAACGTCAGCCACGGCTGCACCGGCATGAGCACCGCCAACGCGGAGTGGTTCTTCGACACGGTCCGCGAGGGCGACGTCGTCGAGGTCGTCAACTCCTACGGCGACACGATGGAGACCTTCGGCAACGGCTTCGGCGACTGGAACCTCGACTGGAGGAAATGGCGTGCCGGCAGCGCCCTGACCGCCGGCCACCAGCCGGAGAACACAGCGCGCCTCAGCCCGAGCCTCTAGTGCCTGTCGTTCGGATCACGCCGGTGAGCGGGGCAGCCGATCCCCCGCGACCTGATCCGAACGACAGGCCCCAGGGGCACGGGGAACCGCGTGACCAGCCACCGCGCACCCGCCGCCCCACGGGCCGTACCGGGCTACGAGGCGCTCTGCAACTTCCGCTGCCGCAGCAGGGACGCCAGCGCAGAGGCGAACTCCACCGGCTCGACCGGCAGGGTCACGGCCGCGTCCGCCCGGCTCCACGTGGCCAGCCAGGCGTCCTGCGGGCGCCCGATGAGCAGCAGCACCGGAGGACAGGCGAACACCTCGTCCTTGATCTGCCGGCACACCCCCATGCCCCCCATCGGCACCGCCTCGCCGTCCAGGACGCACACGTCGACGCCGCCCCGGTCCAGTTCCTTGACGACGGCGGCGGGTGTCGCGCACTCCACGAACTCCACGACCGGCACGTCCGGAGCCGGCCTGCGACCCGTCGCGAGCCGCACCTGCTCCCTCGTGGTGGAGTCGTCGCTGTAGACCAGCACCGTGACGGTCGGCTGCATGCTTCCTCCGAAAGGTCGTGTCCCGTTGCGCGGGATGCTACTCCCTCCCACACCCCGTCAACACCGGGCGAAACACGACTTCCCCGGACCCCTCGCTGGGCCATACGGGCAGTCCGGACGGGGTGAACACTCCGAACGGCACCCCCGGGAGTGAGGGCGGGATAAGCGACCGACATAATGTCGGTCGTGGCGACAGCAACGACAGTAGATACCGGGCACGCGCACCCGTCGGTCAACCGGCCGAACCTCACCAGCGTCGGAACCATCATCTGGCTGAGTTCCGAGCTGATGTTCTTCGCGGCCCTCTTCGCGATGTACTTCACCCTGCGTTCGGTGACGGGTGCCGATCACTGGAAGGAAATGGCGCACGCGCTGAACCTTCCGTTCTCGGCGACCAACACCACGATCCTGGTGCTCTCCTCCCTCACCTGCCAGCTCGGCGTGTTCGCCGCCGAGCGCGGCGACGTGAAGAAGCTCAGGATGTGGTTCATCGTCACCTTCATCATGGGTGCGATCTTCATCGGCGGGCAGGTGTACGAGTACACCGAGCTGGTCAAGAAGGACGGCCTCTCGCTGTCCTCGGACCCGTACGGCTCGGTGTTCTACCTGACCACCGGCTTCCACGGCCTGCACGTGACGGGTGGTCTCATCGCCTTCCTGCTGGTCCTCGGCCGTACCTACGCGGCCAGGAGGTTCACCCACGAGCAGGCGACCGCCGCCATCGTCGTGTCCTACTACTGGCACTTCGTCGATGTCGTCTGGATCGGCCTCTTCGCCACGATCTATTTGATCAAGTAGGCGCGGACCGCTCCCGCGCACACATCCAGAAGCATCGACGCAGAAGATCCTGACACCGGGGTAATCCGTGAAAAAGCTCTCCGCACGACGACGCCACCCGTTGGCGGCGATCGTCGTCCTACTCCTCGCGCTGGCATGCACCGGGGGGCTCTACGCCGTGTTCGCGCCCGCGGACAAGGCGCAGGCCGATGAAACGGCCCAGTCCCTCGCCATCGACGAGGGCAAGAAGCTCTACGCCGTCGGCTGCGCCAGCTGTCACGGCACCGGTGGCGAGGGCACCACCGACGGCCCCAGCCTGGTCGGCGTGGGCGCCGCGGCCGTGGACTTCCAGGTGGGCACCGGGCGCATGCCGGCCCAGCAGCCGGGCGCGCAGGTCCAGAAGAAGAAGAACATCTACTCGCAGGCCGAGATCGACCAGCTCGCGGCCTACATCGCCTCGCTCGGCGCCGGTCCGTCGATCCCCACCGAGGAGAAGTACCGCGACGAGGGCGCGGACATCGCCAAGGGCGGCGACCTGTTCCGCACCAACTGCGCGCAGTGCCACAACTTCACCGGCAAGGGCGGCGCGCTGACGCACGGCAAGTTCGCTCCGTCCCTGGAGGGCGTCTCCGCGAAGCACATCTACGAGGCCATGCAGACCGGCCCGCAGAACATGCCTTCCTTCCCTGACACCACGCTGACGGAGCAGAACAAGAAGGACATCATCGCGTACCTGAACGCGGTCAACGGGGACGAGACCGTGGACCCGGGCGGTCTTTCGCTGGGCGGCCTCGGGCCGGTCAGTGAGGGACTCTTCGGCTGGATCTTCGGGCTCGGCTCCCTCATCGCCGTCGCCGTGTGGGTCGCCGCTCGGACCGCAAAGGCCAAGAAGTCATGAGTAGCCAAGACATTCCAGAAGAGAACCTGCCCGCAGCGCAGGACCACGCCCACGGCGAGGTGGCGGACGAGCAGCACCCGTTCGCCGACCCGGGGCTGCCGCCCCACGAGCACCGCGTCCAGGACATCGACGAGAAGGCCGCGAAGCGCTCCGAGCGCGCCGTCGCCTTCCTGTTCACGCTGTCGATGCTGGCCACCGTCGGCTTCATCGCCGCGTTCGTCGCGATCGACCACGACAAGTCGGTCTACGTCTTCCCGATCGGCCACATCAACGCGCTGAACTTCGCCCTCGGCCTCACCCTGGGCGTGGCGCTGTTCTGCATCGGCGCGGGCGCGGTCCACTGGGCCCGCACCCTGATGTCCGACGTGGAGGTCGCCGACGAGCGCCACCCGATCGAGGCGTCCCCCGAGGTCCGTGCCAAGGTGCACGCCGACTTCAAGCAGGGTGCCAAGGAGTCCGCGATCGGCCGCCGCAAGCTGATCCGGAACACCATGTTCGGCGCCGTCGCCCTGGTGCCCCTCTCCGGCGTCGTGCTGCTGCGCGACCTCGGCCCGCTGCCCGAGGACAAGCTGCGCCACACGCTGTGGAACAAGGGCAAGCTGCTCGTCAACATGAACACCAACGAGCCGCTGCGTCCCTCCGACGTCGCGGT
Organism: Streptomyces daghestanicus; assembly: GCF_020521275.1. Classification (NCBI taxonomy): domain Bacteria; kingdom Bacillati; phylum Actinomycetota; class Actinomycetes; order Kitasatosporales; family Streptomycetaceae; genus Streptomyces; species Streptomyces daghestanicus. Next base: position 1,126,768 of record NZ_BNDX01000016.1, read on the forward strand.
GGGCTCCCTCACCTTCGCCAAGCCCGAGGGCCTGGAGGAGCACGACGAGGAGTTCCAGAACGAGATCGCCAAGGCCGCCCTGATGATCGTCCGCATCCAGCCGGACAACATCAAGGACAAGCGCGAGCTCGAGTGGTCGCACGAGGGCATCGTGGCGTACTCGAAGATCTGCACCCACGTCGGTTGCCCGATCTCGCTGTACGAGCAGCAGACGCACCACGTGCTCTGCCCCTGCCACCAGTCCACCTTCGACCTCTCCGACGGCGCCCGGGTCATCTTCGGTCCCGCCGGCCACGCCCTGCCGCAGCTGCGCATCGGCGTGAACGACGAGGGCTACCTCGAAGCGCTCGGCGACTTCGAAGAGCCCGTCGGTCCTGCATTCTGGGAGCGCGGATGAGCACACACGAGAGCACCACGGCCCGCTCCCGCGGGAAGGCGCCGGCCGGCGAGCGCGTCGCCGACTGGGCCGACGGCCGGCTGGGGATCTACTCCCTGGCCAAGGCCAACATGCGCAAGATCTTCCCGGACCACTGGTCCTTCATGCTGGGCGAGGTCTGCCTCTACAGCTTCCTCATCATCATCCTCACGGGTGTGTACCTGACGCTGTTCTTCCACCCGTCGATGAACGAGGTGGAGTACCACGGCAGCTACGTGCCCCTGCAGGGCCAGCTGATGAGCGAGGCGTACAAGTCGACGCTCGACATCAGCTTCGACGTGCGCGGCGGTCTGCTGATCCGGCAGATCCACCACTGGGCGGCGATCATCTTCCTCGCCGGCATGTTCGTGCACATGATGCGCGTCTTCTTCACCGGCGCGTTCCGCAAGCCGCGTGAGATCAACTGGCTGTTCGGCTTCCTGCTGTTCGTCCTCGGCATGTTCACCGGCTTCACCGGTTACTCGCTCCCGGACGACCTGCTCTCCGGCACCGGTGTCCGCTTCACGCAGGGCGCGATCCTGTCCGTGCCGATCGTCGGTACGTACATCTCGATGTTCCTGTTCGGCGGGGAGTTCCCGGGGCACGACTTCGTCGCCCGGTTCTACTCGATCCACATCCTGCTGCTGCCGGGCATCATGCTCGGGCTCGTGGTCGGCCACCTGATCCTGGTCTTCTACCACAAGCACACCCAGTTCGCGGGCCCCGGCAAGACCAACAAGAACGTCGTCGGCATGCCGCTGCTGCCGGTCTACATGGCCAAGGCCGGAGGCTTCTTCTTCCTGGTCTTCGGTGTCATCGCGGCCATCGCCGGCATCGCCTCGGTCAACCCGATCTGGTCCATCGGCCCCTACCGTCCGGACCAGGTGTCCACCGGCGCCCAGCCCGACTGGTACATGGGCTTCGCCGAGGGCCTGGTCCGCGCCATGCCGGGCTGGGAGATCAACTTCTGGGGCCACACGCTGGTCCTGGGCGTCTTCGTCCCGCTGGTGATCTTCGGGATCTTCCTCGTGGCGATCGCCGTGTACCCGTTCATCGAGTCCTGGGTCACCGGGGACAAGCGCGAGCACCACATCCTGGACCGCCCGCGCAACGCCCCGACCCGCACGGCCTTCGGTGTCGCCTGGGTCACCGCGTACATGATCATGCTGATCGGTGGTGGCAACGACATCTTCGCCACCCACTTCCACCTGTCGATCAACGCGGTCACCTGGTTCGTCCGGGTCAGCTTCTTCGTCGGACCGGTCATCGCCTTCGTGATCACCAAGCGGATCTGCCTGGGCCTCCAGCGCCGCGACAAGGACAAGGTGCTGCACGGCCGGGAGTCGGGCATCATCAAGCGCCTGCCGCACGGTGAGTTCATCGAGGTGCACGAGCCGCTCAGCCAGGAGCAGCTCTACACCCTCACCGCGCACGAGCAGTACAAGCCGGCCGAGATCGGTCCGGCGGTCGACGAGAACGGCGTCGAGCGCAAGGCGAAGAGCACCGAGAAGCTCCGCGCCAAGCTCAGCAAGTCCTACTACGGCGAGGAGTCGCAGATTCCGAAGCCGACCGTCGAGGAGTACCGGGAGATCACCAGCGGCCACGGCCACCACTGATCCCCCAGCGTCGCCACGCCACGGCGAAGGGCCCCGTCCGGTGTTCGGACGGGGCCCTTCGCCGTGCCGCCGGGCTGGATAGGGTGGACCCGGTTCTTCCCTGATCCACTCACTCTCACAGGAGCGGCTGATGAGCGCTGTGACCCCCGCTGGAGGCGACACCGCGGCGGGCCGCTCCTGGCCCGTGCTGCTGAACGGACTGCTCGGCGGCCGGGACCTGACCGCCGACGAGACCGCCTGGGCGATGGACACGATCATGCGCGGCGAGGCGACCGACGCGCAGATCGCCGGCTTCGCCGTGGCCCTGCGGGCCAAGGGCGAGACGGTCGCGGAGATCACCGGGCTGGTGCGGGCGATGTACGAGCACGCCCATGTGATCGAGGTGCCCGGCGACACCGTCGACATCGTCGGCACCGGCGGCGACGGCGCCAAGACCGTCAACATCTCCACCATGTCCGCGATCGTCGTCGCCGGCACCGGGGCGAAGGTCGTCAAGCACGGCAGCCGCGCCGCCTCCTCGGCCTCCGGCGCCTCCGACGTCCTGGAGAAGCTCGGCGTCAATCTGGAACTGACCCCGAAGCGGGTCGCCCAGGTCGCGGACGAGGCCGGGATCACCTTCTGCTTCGCCGTGAAGTTCCACCCGGCGCTGCGCCATGTGGCCGTCGCCCGTGGCCAGTTGGGCATCCGGACGGTCTTCAACTTCCTCGGGCCGCTGACCAACCCGGCCAAGGTCCGCTCCCAGGCGGTCGGCGTCGCCGACGCCCGGATGGCGCCGATCATCGCCGGGGTCTTCGCCGAGCGCGGCAACTCCGCGCTGGTCTTCCGCGGTGACGACGGCCTGGACGAGCTGACCACGACGGCCACCTCCCGGGTGTGGACCGTACGGGACGGCAAGGTCACCGAGGAGGTCTTCGACCCGCGGGACGTCGGCATCGAGATCGTGCCGGTCGAGGCGCTGCGCGGCGCCGACGCCTCGTACAACGCGGACGTGGCCCGCCGGCTGCTGAACGGGGAGAGGGGCCCCGTACGGGACGCCGTGCTGCTCAACGCGGCGGCGGCCCTGGTGGCCCTGGAGCCCGGCGCGGGGCCGCTGACGGACCGTATCCGGGCCGGGATGGAGCGGGCCGCCGAGTCGGTCGACTCCGGGGCGGCGCGGCGGGTGCTGGAGCGCTGGGTGGCCGCCAGCCACACCTGAGCGGCTCCCGGGCGGCATCTGAGCGTGCCGTGTGACGTGCGTCCCGCGATCCGGACACGGGTTGCGGGACCACGATCGTTTCGCCTACTTTCTGAGCCAGGTCATGAGTGACAGTCATGAGGCCCCGGCCGACTGTCCGGCAACCCTCCGTCCGTGGCGGGGTGCCCCGGGTGAAGACCAGGCCGTGGACAGCAAGGTCCGCGGCAAGCGCGGACCCCTCGCGAGCACCAGGGGTCCTGGGTCGTCCGAGGGAGTCTCCCGTGAACCAGCGAATGCGCTAGGGCCGCAGAGCCCCGCCTCCGCACACCTTTCCTCACCTTCACCGCGCCGTGCCGCGTGCTGTTCCCACGGGAGTCCGCCATGTCCGTACCCACCGCTGTCGCCGCCCCGCTGCCCGTCCTCGGCCGTGACGTCACCGTCCCGCTGGTCACCGGCGGCGAGGTCACCTACGCCGCGCTCGACTACGCCGCCAGCGCCCCCGCCCTCCAGCGGGTCTGGGACGACGTGGCCGCCTACGCCCCGTACTACGGCAGCGTGCACCGCGGCGCCGGGTACCTGTCGCAGCTCTCCACCGACCTGTTCGAGAACGCCCGGCGGACCGTCGCCGAGTTCCTGGACTGCCGGGACGAGGACCAGGTGGTCTTCACCCGGTCCACCACCGACTCCCTCAACCTGCTCGCCGCGGCCCTGCCCGCCGGCTGCCGGGTCTTCGTCTTCGAGACCGAGCACCACGCCTCCCTGCTGCCGTGGCGCGACGCCGAGGTGACCTGCCTGGACGCCCCGCGCACCCCCGCGCAGGCCGTCGCCACCCTGGAGCGGGCCCTCGCCGCCCGGGAACCGCACGGCCCCGCCCTGGTCTGCGTGACCGGCGCCTCCAACGTCACCGGCGAACTGTGGCCGGTACGGGAGCTGGCCGCCGTCGCCCACGCGCACGGCGCCCGGATCGTCCTGGACGCCGCCCAGCTCGCCCCCCACCACCCGGTCAGCGTCCAGGACCTGGACGTCGACTGGGTCGCCTTCTCCGGACACAAGCTGTACGCCCCCTTCGGCTCCGGGGTGCTGGCCGGCCGGGCCGACTGGCTGCGCGCGGCCGAGCCCTACCTCGCGGGCGGCGGCGCCAGCCGCAAGGTCGCCCGGCGCGCGGACGGCGGAGTGGACGTCGAGTGGCACGACAGCGCCGCCCGCCACGAGGCCGGCTCGCCCAACGTCATCGGCGCCTACGCCATCGCCTCCGCCTGCAAGGCGCTCACCGAGGTTGGGTTCGACACGCTGGTCGCGCGGGAGCGGCACCTGATCGAGAAGGTGCGGGACGGGCTCGCCGGGGTGCCCGAGGTGCGGGTGCTGTCGCTGTTCGGGGACGACGCGCCGCGGGTCGGGGTGCTCTCCTTCGTCGTCGACGGCTGGAACAGCTCCCACTTCGCCGCCGCGCTCTCCGCCGAGTACGGCATCGGCGTCCGCGACGGCCTGTTCTGCGCCCACCCGCTGGTGCGCACCCTGCTCGGCGGCGACCCGCAGAGCCAGGGCGAGTGCGGGGCGCCCGAGGCCGCGCCCGGCGAGAAGTCCCTCAACGCCATCCGGGTCAGCTTCGGCGCGGGCACCCCCGACGAGCACGTGGAGCGGTTCGTGACCGCCGTCGGGGAACTGGTGCGCGACGGCGCCGCCTGGCGCTACCGCACCGAGGACGGCCGCTGCGTGCCCGACACCTCCGCCGCCGCGTGAGCCGGTAGCCGGGAGCCCAGCAGGATCAGCCGCAGCGCCCGCTCGGTGGCGTCCGTCAGCAGCTCCGCGCCGCGCGTCAGCGCCTCCGCCAGCGCCATCGGCGCGGGCAGGATGCCATGGCAGGCGTCCACCCCCGGCACCTCGTGCGCGCCCTCGCCGAGGGTGCCCGCCAGCGCCAGCACCGGACGCCCGTACAGCTTGGCGCGGCGGGCCACCTCGGCCGGGATCTTGCCGCGCGGCGTCTGGTGGTCCAGGGCGCCCTCGGCGGTGAGCACCAGGTCGGCACGGGCCAGCCGGGCGTCCAGGCCGACCTGGTCCCACAGCACGTCGAAGCGGGGGAGCAGCCGCGCGCCGAGCGCCGCCAGGCCGGCGCCGAGCCCGCCGGAGGCACCGGTGCCGGGGCCGGTGCGCAGGTCGGGGACGGGCGGGCGGAGGTCGCGGGTGAGGACGTAGGCCCAGTTCTCCAGGGCCGCCGAGAGGTGCTCGACCTGGGCCGGGGTCGCGCCCTTCTGGGGGCCGAAGACCCGGGCGACGCCGCGCTCGCCGCACAGCACGTTGAACGGGTTGCAGGCGACGAGCAGGTCGGCGTCCCGCAGCCGGGGGTCCAGGCCGGACGGGTCGATCCGGGCGAGCCGGGTCAGCTCCCGGCCGCCGGGCGGCAGCGCGAACCCGTCCGCGTCGAGCAGCCGGGCGCCGAGCGCCTGGAGCGCGCCCGCGCCCCCGTCCGAGGTGCCCGAGTCGCCGCAGCCGACCAGGACGCGCCGCGCCCCGGTGTCCAGCGCGGCGCGGATCAGCTCCCCGACGCCGTACGTGGTGGTGGCGCCGGGGTCGCGCAGGGCGCGGGGTACCAGGGCGAGTCCGGCCACCGCGGCCATCTCCACCACCGCCGTGTCCCGGGCGCCGAGCAGCGCGAAGTGGGTGCCGACCGGCTCGCCCAGCGGACCGGTCGCGGCCAGCGCCACCAGCCGGCCGCCGGTCGCCGCGGCCAGTTCCACGGCGGTGCCCTCGCCGCCGTCCACCAGCGGCACCCGGTCGATCGCGGCGTCCGGCAGCACCCGGCGGACCCCGGCCGCGATGGCGTCGGCGGCGGCCCGCGCGGAGAGCGACTCCTTGAAGCCGCTGGGGGCGACGACGACTCGGTTCAGGACGGGGTGCGGCACGGCGGGCTCCTCAGCGGGTCAGGGGGACGCCGAGCAGCGGCCAGACCGCGGCGGCGAAGAACAGGACGAGCGCGGCGGTCAGCGGCGCCAGCACGGCGGAGAGCCGCAGCAGGTCGCGCGGGGCGTAGGTGGGGACGCCGGGGACCTCGGCGAAGAGGGTGACCGGTTTCGCGGAGGCCGGCAGGGTGTGGCAGAAACCGGCCGCGGCGGTGGAGGCGAGGGCGGCGGAGACCGGATTGACCCCGGCCCCGGCGGCAGCGGCGATCACGAGCGGCACCAGCACCGAGGAGCGCGCCGAACGGGACTGCAGGACCAGGTGGGCGGCGGTGCTGACGACGACCACGACGGTGAGGAAGACGGCCGGTCCGAGGTCCGGGGGCAGCCCGGACACCAGCCAGGCCGCGGCGCCCGAGTCGGCCAGCGCCACGCCCATCGCCATGGTCGCCGCCATGAACAGCAGCAGCGACCAGGGCACCGTCCGCAGGGCGTCCTTGAGGCGTACGGTGCCCAGCGCCGGGGAGGCGGCGACGACCGCGCCGATCAGAGCCACGACGGCCGGCGGCACCCCGTGCAGGGGCTCGCCGCACCACAGGGCGACCACCGTGGCCAGCAGCAGGGCGCAGCGCTTCTCGCCCTGCGTCCAGGGGCCGGTCACGGGGGAGTCCGCGTGCCGTTGGATCTCCTTCGGGGTGACGCGTACCGGACCCTTGCGGTCCGCCCGCCGGGTCGAGGTGAGCAGCACCGCCTCGGCGGCCAGGTGGGAGGAGACCACCGCCAGCGGCAGGCCCGGCAGCAGCCACTCGGTGAAACCGATCCGGTCCCCGGTGGCCTCCCACAGCACCGATACGGTGATCAGATGAGCGCCCGCGCCGATCAGGGTCGCCACCGCCGACAGAAGGATCACGGTCGGGAACAGCAGTGCCAGCATCACGACCAGTCGCTCCCGGTCGGCCAGGGCGTGGGCGAGGGCGAGGAACACCGGCAGCGCGAGCGCCGCCCGGCCCGAGGTGGCCGGGACCGCGAACGCCGTCACGACCAGCGCGGCCGTGACCAGGTGCGCCAACTGCCGTACCGAGCGCGCCCCGCCGACCAGGAAGACCGCCGCCCGGCCCGCGAGGCCCGTCCGGGTCACCGCCGCCGCCAGCACGAAGGCGCAGATCAGCAGCCACACGGTCGGCTCGCCCAGGGCGCCGAACAGGGTGTCACTGCTGATCACCCCGGTGACGGTCAGGGCGAGTCCGGCGCCGAGCGCGATGTACGTGTCGTCGACCGGGGTGCCGATCCAGGCGCAGGTGGCCAGCGCGAACACGGCCAGGGTGAGCCGCGCGTCGCCGCCGAGCGAGGGGAGGGCGCCGGGCACCGCCAGCACGGCGCACAGCGACAGGGCCGCGCACAGGACCGCGGTCGGTCGGAGGTTCGCCGTCACGTCATCGAGGGTTCTCCCGGGCGGTGAGCCGCCGATGAGCCGTACATGAAGGAGAGTTCACCGGGCCGGCAGCCGGTACCCCATGCCGCGGACCGTCTCCACCGCCTGCGCCCCCAGCTTCTTGCGCAGCGCCCGCACGTACACGTCCACGATGTTGGAACCGGGGTCGAAGTCGTAGCCCCACACATGGGAGAGGATCTGCTCGCGGGAGAGCACCTGCCCCGGATGCCGCAGGAACAGCTCCAGGAGCACGAACTCACGGGCAGTCAGATCGACCGTGCGGTCACCGGACCGGGCCCGCCGGGTGCGCAGGTCCAGGCCGACCGGCCCCGACCTCAGCACCGTCACCTCCGGCGCGCGGGCCGCCGTGCGCAGCCGGAGCCGGACCCGGGCGAGGAGTTCCTCGAAGCGGAACGGCTTGGTCATCCAGTCGTCGGCGCCGCCCTCCAGGCCGGCCACCGTGTCCCGGACCGAGTCCCGGGCGGTCAGCACGATCACCGGGGTGGTGACCCGGGCCTCGCGCAGCTCGCGCAGGACCGTGAAGCCGTCCCGGCCGGGCAGCCCGATGTCCAGGACGACCAGGTCGAAGCCGCCGGTCAGGGCGTACGCGCTGCCGCTCTCGCCGTCCGCGACGGCGGTGGTGGTGAAGCCGTTGGCGCGCAGGCCCTTGGTGACGAAGGACGCGATGCGTTCCTCGTCCTCGACGATGAGGATGCGGTTCATGGGCGTGTCTCCTCCAGGGAGAGGGTGAAGGTGGCGCCGCCGCCGTCGGTGTCGCGCAGCAGGACCCGGCCGCCGTGGCCCTCCGCGATCGCCTTGACGATCGACAGCCCGAGCCCGGCGCCCGAGCCGCGCGCCCCGCGCCGGGCGGTGCCGCGCCGGAAGCGTTCGAAGATGACGCCGGCGTCCTGCGGCCGGACGCCGGTGCCGGAGTCGGCGACGTACAGCTCGACGCGTCCCCCGGCGAGCCGGGAGCCGATGCGGACGCGCTGGCCGGGGGCGGTGTGCTGCACCGCGTTCTGCGCGAGCTGCACCATGGCCTGGGTGACGCGCTGGGGGTCCAGCAGGGCTTCCCCCTCGGCGACCTCGGCCAGCACCCAGTCGCGGGCGCCGAGGGTGCGGGCCTTGACGTAGACGTCGGCGGTGAGTTCGGCGAGCTGGACCGGCTCGGGGGCGACGAAGTCCGGGCGTTCGGCCTTGGCGAGCAGCAGCAGGTCCTCGACGATGCGGCTCATCCGGTCCAGTTCGTCGGTGACCAGCCGGACCGTCTCCTCCCGCTCGGCCGGGTCGTCGCCCATCAGCTCCAGGTGGCCGCGGACGATGGTGATCGGGGTGCGCAGTTCGTGCCCGGCGTCGTCGACGAACTCGCGCTGCGCGGCGAACGCCCGCTCCAGCCGGTCCAGCATCGCGTTGAACGTCCCGGCGAGCGCGGCCACGTCGTCGCGGCCGCGCACCGGGATACGGCGGGTCAGGTCCTGCTCGGTGAGCTGGGCCGCGGTGGTGCGCACCAGGCGGACGGGGGCGAGGATGCGGCCGGCGACCACCCAGGCGATGCCGGTGGTCATCAGCAGGGCGACGCCGGAGATGGCGAGCAGCACCCGGAAGACCTCGTCGGCGCGGGCCTTCTCCCGGCCGGGGTGGAAGGCGACCACGAACGCGGCGGCCGGCTCCCCGCCGTAGCGGGCGACGGTGACCTTGGCCCAGCGGATCTCGCCCTCGGGCCGGGCGAGGGTGCCGGTGGCGTGCCAGGAGCCGAAGATGTGCCGGCGGGCGTCGGGGTCCTTGTGCAGGGGCAGGCCGACGGGGATGTCGCGCTGCTGGATGATCTGCGCGGGGTCGGTGCCGGGGGCGCCGACCAGGCCGACGAGTTCCTCGTCCAGATCGGCGTACTGCCGTTGCAGGAAGACCCGCAGCAGCCGGTCCGGTTCGGTGAACGGGCGGCCGGTGGCCGGGTCGAAGCCCTGCTCCTCGAAGTTGGCGAACTCACCGGCCTCCTGCGCCAGCAGGCTGCCGATCCGCCGGTCGGTGTCGCGCAGCAGGATCGACCGGGTGGTCGCGGCGACCGAGCCGAGCGCGACGGCCATCACCAGCAGCAGCCAGAGCAGGATGCGGACCCGCGCGGAGACCCGCCGGGGCTCCCGGTCAGCCGTCGTCACCGGCGCCGTCGTCGCCCGCCGGGCCGTCCCCGTCGCCGCGGCCGGGGGAGTCGTCGTCATCGTCGTCGTCCGGGGGGCTGTCGGTCACCGGGGGCCGGGAGACCACCTCGTCGCCCGGGGCCGGCCCGGAACCGGTGGCGGAGGCGGACGGGGACCCGGTGGCCGGCGGGGGCGTGGCGGTGGGGGCGGGGGTCGGCGGCGGGGAGCCGCTCTCCAGCTCCACCGACGAGGGCGCCCCGGGCTCCCGGGGGCGGTCGGTGAGCGCGAAACTGGTCGCGGCGATGCCGAGGGGGATCAGCACGACGGCGGCCAGGGCCGCCATCCGGCGAGTGAAGACCATGGCCGGGATCGTGCCCCCGCCGCCCGGCGGCCCGGATGAGGCCCGGATGAAGAACTCCTCATCCCGGGCGGCGCGACCGCGCGGCCCCGGGCGTCAGCTGTCCAGGCCGATGGCGAACGCCGCCTCCAGGTCGTGCTGCGAGTACGTGCGGAACGCCACGTGCGTGTCCGTGCCCTCCACCCCCGGGATCTTGCTGATCCGCCCGGGGATGACCTCGGCCAGCTCCTCGTGCTCGCGGACCCGGACCATGGCGATCAGGTCGTAGGTGCCGGTGACGGAGAAGACCTCGCTGACGCTCTCCAGCGCGGCGATCCGCTCCGCGATCTCGGGAATCCGGTCCACGCTGGTCTTGATGAGGACGATCGCGGTGATCACGGCTGGTTCTCTCCCTCGGGGGCGGGCGTAGGGGCGGACTTCACTCTAGCCCGCCGCCCGTGCGCCACCCACGCGCAGAGGAAGCCCAGGCCGAAGCCGACCAGGTGCGCCAGGTAGGCCACCCCCGGACCGTCCCCGGCCCGCCACGCCGACAGCCATTGCAGCGCCGCCCAGAAGGGCAGCACCACCCATGCCGGGAAGCGCAGCGGCATGAACAACAGGAACGGCAGGAGACTGGTCACCCGCGCCCGGGGGAACAGGTACAGGAACGCGCCGAGCACCGCCGAGATCGCCCCGGAGGCGCCGACCAGGGACTGCCGGGAGTCGTCGTTGGCGATCGCGTACCCGAGCAGCGCCAGACAGCCGCAGCCGAGGAAGAACAGCAGGAACCGGACGCGGCCCATCCGCTCCTCGGTCATCGCCCCGAAGACGTAGAGGAACAGCATGTTGCCGAGCAGGTGCACCCAGCTCCCGTGCACGAACAGGGCCGTGACCGGGGCCAGCAGGGCGCGCGGCGACCCGTCGAACAGCTCCGCGGGGATCACGCCCCAGTGCCGGAAGTAGGCGCGCTGCGCGGCGAGCAGTTCGTCGCCGGAGCCGTTCGACGGGTCCAGGCCCGCGGCGGGAGAGACCAGGAAGAGCAGACAGCACAGGACGATCAGCCCGTGCGTCACCGGCGCGGAGCCGCGGGCCGGGCGGCGGTTTCCGGCCGTCCGCGCCGCTCGCGGTGTCCGGCCCGCGGACGAGTCCCAGTTGCGGATCATGGGAACAGAGCATGGCGTAACGGGACACGGGCGGACGGATCGCCTCGCCGCCGTGGACGGACGGGCGGCCGGTACCCGCCAGGCCGTAGGGTTACGAGCCACACGCACCGGGGAGTCCGGCGCGTCGGGCGACACTGGAAGAGAGCGAACAGCCACGATGACGGTTCCCCAGCCGACCGGCACGACGCGGTGGCGCTGCACCCTCTGCGGCAACCTCACCCGTTTCGACGTGACCCGCGCCTCCAAGGTCGTGGAGTACGTCCACCTCGACCTGGCCGGTGAGCCGACGGTCGAGGAACGCGAGGTGCTCAGTGAGACCATCGAGTCGGTGCGGTGCCGCTGGTGCAACGCCGTGGACCAGGTGGAACTCGTGGACAGGCCGGGTGCCGGCTCCTGAGGGGAGCGGGCCCCGCACAGGCATTGGGGTGACGGATGGCGGAGACACACGGCGGGGGGCCGGGCGACGGCGCCGCTGAGGTGCTCGACCGTCCGCTGCCCGACGGGGTGCGGCGCAGGGTCGTGCAGATCGCCGCGGACGGCTTCGGCGGCCTGACCCTCGCGGAACTCCCCGCGCAGCTGCGGCAGTACGCCCGGTTCACACCGAGCCGCCGGGCCAAGTTCGCGGGCAACGCGATGGCCGCGGCGCTGGAGACGGACGCGCTGTTCCGCCAGCGCATCGGCGAGAAGCTCAGGGAGACCCAGGCCGAACTGGCCGAGGCCCTGGAATCCGGGTCCCCGCCCCCGGCCGCGGACCCGCTCGACGTGGCCGCCGCCGCCTACGTGCTGCGTCCGGCCGGCTGGGTGAAGCTGGTGGCCGCCGCCGGCGAGGAGGCCCAGCGGGCCGACGCCGAGCGCGCCGACGAGGAGACCCGCGCCGAGCTGGACCGGCTCCGCGCGGAACTGGAGCGCGCCCGGGGGCACGGCCGCGAGGAGACCGAGCGGCTGCGCGGCGAGCTGGACGCCGCCCGGAAGGAGGCGGAGTCGCTCCACCGCAAGCTGCGCGGCGCGCTGAGCGACGTCAAGCGCGGCGAGGCGGCGGTGCGCAAGATGCGCGCCGAGCTGGACGCCGTACGGGCCGAGGGGCAGACCCGGGTGTCCGCCGCCGAGAGCGAGACGCGGCGGCTCAAGGCCCGGCTCGGGGAGGCCGAGGCCGCGCTGGAGGCCACCCGCAAGGCCGCCCGCGAGGGCCGCAGTGTCGAGGACATGCGGGTACGGCTGCTGCTCGACACCCTGCTGGAAGCGGCGCAGGGGCTGCGCCGGGAACTGGCGCTGCCGCCGGTCTCCGTGCGCCCCGCCGAGACCGTGGACGCCGTGGAGCCCGGCCGGATGACCCCGAAGGACATCGCCGCCCGCGCGCTGTCCGAGCACGACCCGGCCGTCCTCGACCAGTTGCTCGCGCTGCCCCAGGCCCATCTGGTCGTCGACGGCTACAACGTCACCAAGACCGGCTATCCGCAGATGCCCCTGGAGAAGCAGCGGCTGCGGCTGCTCGGCCAGCTCTCCCAGCTCGCCGCGCAGACCGGCGCCGAGGTGACCTGCGTCTTCGACGGGGCCGAGCTGGTCGCGCCGGTGCTGCTCGCGCCGCCGCGCGGGGTCCGGGTGCTGTTCTCGAAGCCGGGGGTCACCGCCGACGAGCTGATCCGCCAGCTGGTGCGGGCCGAACCGCCGGGCCGGCCGGTCATCGTCGCCTCCACCGACCGCGAGGTCGCCGACGGGGTGGCCCGCGCGGGGGCCCGCCCGGTCGCCTCGGCGATGCTGCTGAAGCGGCTCGCCTGACCCGTGGCCTGACACAGGGTCAACCAGGCGTCACCACCGGTGAGTCCGAGGTAAAAGATGCGGTCGGTGACCGGGTTTTTCCCGGGAAGGATTTGAACTGATCACGGATGGGTCACTAGGGTCTCGCTTCGAACCCTAGAACGGGTGATCACTCACACGAAGGAGTTCGCCTCCCGTGGCGTCCCACCGTCGACCCAAGCAGCCCAGCCGCGCGCGCGTCACCGTGCTCACCACCGCAGCCGCCGCCGCTGTCGTGCTCAGCTCCCAGGCCGCCAACGCCGCTCCCAGCGAGAAGCAGAGCAAGGACGAGGTCAAGGCCAAGGTCGACAAGCTCTACGAAGAGGCCGAGCAGGCCACCGAGAAGTACAACGGGGCCAAGGAGAAGCAGGAGAAGCTCCAGAAGGAGATCTCCACCCTCCAGGACAACGTCGCCCGCGGCCAGGAGGAGCTGAACGAGCTGCGCGACGGCCTCGGCACGATGGCCAGCGCCCAGTACCGCACCGGCGGCATCGACCCCTCGGTGCAGCTGTTCCTCTCCGCGGACCCGGACGACTACCTCGACAAGGCGTCCACGCTGGACCAGTTGAGCGCCCAGCAGGTCGACGCGCTCAAGGAGATCCAGGAGAAGCAGCGCGACCTCGCCCAGCAGCGCGAGGAGGCCGCCGAGAAGCTCAAGGACCTCTCCGCCACCCGCACCGAGCTGGGCAGGAAGAAGCAGGAAGTCCAGAGCAAGCTCTCCTCGGCGCAGAAGCTGCTCAACAGCCTCACCGCCGCCGAGAAGGCCGCCCTGGCGCAGGAGGAGCAGCGCGCCACCCGCAGCAGCGAGCGCGAGGCCCTCTCCGGCTCCACGGCCTCCGCCTCCGGCCGCGCCGGCGCCGCCTTCGCCGCCGCCCAGCGGATGATCGGCACCCCGTACGTCTACGGCGCCACCGGCCCCTCCAGCTTCGACTGCTCCGGCCTGACCTCCTGGGCCTACGCCCAGGCCGACGTCTCCATACCGCGGACCTCCGAGGCCCAGTCACAGATCGGCACCCGCATCACCAGCGTCAGCCAGCTCCAGGTCGGCGACCTCGTCTTCTTCTTCAACGACCTGCACCACGTCGGCCTCTACGCCGGCAACGGCCAGGTCCTGCACGCCCCGCGCACCGGCACCGTCGTGCGGTACGAGTCGATGAGCACCATCGGCGGTCCCTTCATGTGGGGCGTCCGGGTCTGATCCGTGGGACGGGTCCGCCCGTCCCGATCAACCCGACATGCCGCCCGAACGGGCGAATCACCGCACCGTGTTGTGACCCGGCGCCCCGCCGCTGACCTGCGTCAGCGGCGGGGCGCCGGGCCGCGCGGACGCCGAGGTCGTTGGTGGGTGCCCCGCCGCGGGACTACTGTCTGCCGCGTTTCCCCGTCCGCCAGCGGAAGGAGTGCGGCTTCCCGTGGGGTCCCATCGCCGCCTTGCACCGACCGGTCTCGACCGGGGCGCCACCGCCGTCGCCGGTCTGCTGTCCGCCGCCGCCGCGGTCCTCGGCGCCGTACCGGCGTCCGCCGCGCCGCTCGACGACACCCGTGCCGCGGTGGACCGCCTGCACCGCGAGGCCGAGCAGGCGACCGAGGCCTACAACGAGGCCGACGAGCGCACCGACGCCCTGCGCCGGCGGGTCGCCGCCGTCCAGGAGAGCATCGCCCGCGGGCAGCAGCGCATCAACTCCATGCGGGACGCGCTCGGTTCGCTGGCCGGCGCCCAGTACCGCACCGGCGGACTCGACCCGTCCGTCGCGCTGCTGCTCTCCGCCGACCCGGAGGACTACCTCGACAAGGCCGCGACCCTCGACCGGATCGGCGCCCACCACGCGGGCGAACTGCGCAGGCTCCAGGGCGCCATGCGCCGGCTCGCCCAGGACCGCGCCGAGGCCGGCCGCACGCTGGACCGGCTGAACAAGGGGCTGCGCGCCGTCTCCGCCCACAAGAAGACCGTCGAGCGCAAGCTCGCCGAGGCCCGCCGCCTGCTCAACTCCCTCCCGGACGCCGAGCGCGACGCCTACGGCCGCTCCTCCCGCTCCGGCCGCGCGGACCTCACCGGCCCGGAGCACACCGTCCCCGCCTCGGGCCGCGCCGCGTCCGCCGTCGCCGCCGCCCGGTCCGCCGTCGGCAAGCCCTACGTCTGGGGCGCCAACGGCCCCTCCGCCTTCGACTGCTCGGGCCTGACCCAGTGGTCGTACGCGCAGGCCGGGGTCGCCCTGCCGCGCACCTCGCAGGCGCAGGCCGGCGCCGGGCAGCGGGTCTCCCTCGCCCAGGCGCGCCCCGGGGACCTGGTCGCCTACCGGAACGACGCCAGCCACATCGGGATGTACGTGGGCGACGGGCAGGTCGTCCACGCGCCCTACCCGGGGGCCCCGGTGCGCTACGACCCGGTCGGCATGATGCCGATCTCCTCCGTCACCCGGCCCTGACGGCCGCCGCCCCGCGCCCCGTACCCTCGGAAGGTGGCTGGTCGCGGGCGGGACGTACGGGATTCCTCGGTGGTGGTGCTCTGCCTGCTGCTGCTCGTCGCGCTGACCGGCTGCGGCGGCGGAACGGACACCGCCTCCCTGCGGGCCGACGTCCAGCGGGTGCTGGACCGGCGGGCGGCGGCCCTGCTCGGCCGGGACGCCGCCGCGTACGCCGCGACCGGCACCCGGACCGGCTTCGACCGGGTGGCCGAGGTTCCGCTGGCCGACTGGACCTACCGCGTCACCGGCCTGGAGCGCACCGGCTCCACGGCCACCGCCGACGTCGACCTGCGCTACCGCCTCGCCGGCTATGACGCCGGGGCCCTCCGCGCCCGCCGCACCGTCCGCCTGACCCGCGCGGACGGCGCCTGGCGGGTCACCGCCGACCGGCCCGCGCCCAAGGCCCCCCGCCAGCCCTGGGACCAGGGCACGGTCCAGGCCGTCCGCGGCGCGCACAGCCTGGTCCTCGGCATCGGCCGGGCGGACGCGGCGCTGCGCGCCTACGCCGGGCTCGCCGACCGCGCGGTGCCGGCCGTCTCCGCCGCCTGGGACGGCGACTGGCCCCGGCGGGTCGTGGTGATCGTGCCCGGGTCGCTCGCGGCGATGGCGGAACTGCTCGGCTCGCCCGCCTCCTCGTACCAGGGCATCGCGGCCGTCACCACCGGCGAGTCCGGCGCCGGCGCCCCCGCCGACCGGATCGTGGTCAACCCGGAGGCGTACGGGCTGCTCGGCACGGTCGGCAAGCAGGTGGTGCTCACCCACGAGACCACCCATGTCGCCACCCGTGCCCACACCGGCGCCGCCACCCCCCTCTGGCTGTCCGAGGGGTACGCCGACTGGGTCGGCTACCGCGGCACCGGGCGCGCCCCCGCCCGGATCGCGCCGGAACTGGCCCGCGCGGTGGCCGAGGGCCGGGTGCCCGACGCGCTCCCGGCCGACGACGACTTCGGTTTCACCGGCGACGCCACCGAACTGGCGCGGGCGTACGAGGGCGGCTGGGCGGCCTGCCGGCTGATCGCCGAGGAGTGGGGCGAGGACCGGCTCGACGCGTTCTACCGGGCCGTGGGCGCGCACGGGCGGCGGGACGGGGCGGTGGCGGACGCGATGCGCCGGGTCCTCGGGACGACGCCGGAGGACTTCACCCTGCGCTGGCAGGCCCGGCTGCGGACGGAGCTGTCCTAGGGCCGGGGCTCAGGGCGGGACGGGCGTCCCGTCGGCGTGGGCCGGGGGCCGCTCGGGCAGCGGCGCGGGCGCCGGACGCGGCACCGTCTGCCGCCACAGCACCCGGGCCGCGCAGACCGCCGCCGCCACCAGCAGGCCGTTGCGCAGGAACATCAGGGTCAGGCCGAGCGCGTCGCTGGCCACCACGTGCGCGAACCACAGCGGGAACTCCAGCACCGTCACCGCGCTCGCCGCCAGCACCAGCGCGACCGGCACCCCCATCCGGCTCGCCCGGAAGCAGAGGCAGACGGCGCCGATCCCGATCAGCCACACCATGTACTGCGGGCTGATCACCCGGCTGGTCACCGTGAACAGCAGCACCGCCACGAAGGCCGCGTCCGCCGCCGTGCGCGGCTCGAACCGCGTCGCCCGCAGCCGCCACAGCAGCAGCCAGCCGAAGGCCATCCCGGTCAGCGTCAGCGCGGCCGTGCTCACCCAGTCGACGTACGGGCCGAGGAACTCCACCGAGCCGTAGTTGAGCAGGACCTGCCCCTCCCAGCCGTGGTTGCGGGCGACGTGGAAGACCAGCGCGCCCAGCGACTCCACCTCGGTGCCCCGGTCCCGCTGGAACGTCAGGAACGCGAACGCCCCCGGCATCGCCAGCGCGAACGCGCCCGCGAGGGCCACGCCGGTGACCACCGCGGCGGCCCAGGCGGAGCGCCGCCGGACGCCGAGCAGCACCAGGGCCGGCCACACCTTCAGCAGCGCGCCGAGGGCCGCGAGCGCCCCCGCCACCCGGGGGTGCCGGGCGGCGGCCACCAGCGCGGCCACGGCGACCGCGGTGACCATCAGGTCGTAGCGGGCGTACACCGTCGGGCCGAGCAGCGGGACGCCCGCCACCCACACCCAGGGGCCGCGCAGCGTGCCGCCCGTCCGCAGGCCCGCGCGCAGCAGCAGGCCCAGCACCGCCAGGTCGGCCACGCAGACCAGGACGAAGAAGGCGGTCGCGTAGTCCAGGAAGGGCAGCAGGGCGGGGGAGAGGATCGCCGTCGCGGCGGCGGGCGGGTACTGCCAGGTGACGTCGTTCAGCGGAAACGTTCCGCTGCGCAGGACGTCGTACCAGCCCCGGTAGATCACCGATACGTCGCTGGTCACGTCGGGACCGGGGAAGACCCATACCTTCAGGACCCACAGGAGCAACACCAGCCGGGTCGCGCACCAGGCCACCGGAAGCCATGCCAGGGACCGCCCGGCGTTCGACGTCTCCACGAATCCCCTGCCCGCCCGCTCGCTGCCGTCCGACGATCTCATGATGTCCCGAACTGCTGTGTGTCTGCCACACGCCCAGCCGGAGGCTGCTGTGAACGGGGGCTTCGATAGGGTCTCGGGCGATGCACAAGACCTTGATCGTGACGAACGACTTCCCGCCCCGCCCCGGCGGCATCCAGGCGTTCCTGCACAACATGGCCCTGCGCCTGGACCCCGAGCGGGTCGTCGTCTACGCCTCCACCTGGAAGCGCACCCGCGAGGGGGCCGAGGCCACCGCCGCCTTCGACGCCGAGCAGCCCTTCACCGTCGTACGGGACCGTACGACCATGCTGCTGCCGACGCCGGGGGCGACCCGGCGGGCGGTCGGGCTGCTGCGGGAGCACGGCTGCACCTCGGTGTGGTTCGGAGCGGCGGCACCGCTCGGGCTGATGGCCCCGGCCCTGCGCCGGGCGGGCGCCCGGCGGATCGTCGCCACCACCCACGGGCACGAGGCCGGCTGGGCCCAGCTCCCCGCGGCCCGGCAGCTGCTGCGCCGGATCGGGGAGGCGACGGACACGGTCACGTACCTGGGGGAGTACACGCGCTCCCGCATCGCGGACGCGCTGACCCCGCAGGCCGCCGCGCGGATGACGCAGCTGCCGCCGGGCGTCGACGAGAAGACCTTCCACCCGGGCAGCGGCGGGGACGGGGTCCGCGCCCGGCTCGGGCTGACCGACCGCCCGGTCGTCGTCTGCGTCTCCCGGCTCGTCCCGCGCAAGGGCCAGGACACCCTGATCAGGGCCATGCCCCGGGTCCTGGCCGCCGAGCCCGACGCCGTGCTGCTGATCGTCGGCGGCGGCCCCTACGAGAAGGACCTGCGCCGCCTCGCCGACGACACGGGCGTCGCCGCGTCCGTCCGCTTCACCGGCTCCGTCCCCTGGTCCGAGCTGCCCGCCCACTACGGCGCCGGCGACGTCTTCGCGATGCCCTGCCGGACGCGCCGCGGCGGCCTCGACGTGGAGGGACTCGGCATCGTCTACCTGGAGGCGTCGGCGACGGGCCTGCCGGTGGTCGCGGGGGACTCGGGCGGCGCGCCGGACGCGGTGCTCGACGGGGAGACGGGCTGGGTCGTACGCGGTACCTCGGTCGAGGACACCGCCGACCGCCTGGTCACCCTCCTCGCCGACCCGGAGCTGCGCCGCCGGATGGGCGAGCGGGGCAGGCGGTGGGTCGAGGAGAGGTGGCGCTGGGACCTGCTGGCGGAACGGCTGAGGACGCTGCTGTAGGTCGACGGCCCGGGGGGCGAGGGGAACCGCGCGGCCGGCCGCGCCCGGCGGAGGGCCGTGCACCGGCCGCACCCCGCGCCCTACTTCGCGTAGATCGCCTCGATATCGGCCGAGTAGTCCCGCGCGACGATGTTCCGCTTCAGCTTCAGCGACGGGGTCAGATGCCCCGACTCCTCCGTGAACTGCCCCGGCAGCACCCGGAACCTGCGCACGGACTCCGCCTTGGACACCGCCGCGTTCCCGTCGTCCACCGCCGACTGGATCGCCGCCAGCAGATCCGGGTCCTCGCGGAGCGTCTCCGGGGTCGACCCGGCCGGCTTGCCGTGGTCGGCGCACCAGCGCGCCAGGAACTCCTCGTCCAGGGTCACCAGCGCCCCGACGAACGGCCGCCCGTCGCCGACCACCATGCACTCCGCGACCAGCGCGTGCGCGCGGATGCGGTCCTCGATCACCGCCGGCGCGACGTTCTTGCCGCCCGCCGTCACCAGGATCTCCTTCTTGCGGCCGGTGATCCGCAGATAGCCGTCCTCGTCGAGGGTGCCGATGTCGCCGGTGTGGAACCAGCCGTCGGCCAGCGCCTCGGCGGTCGCCTCCGGGTTGTTCCAGTACTCCTTGAACAGGTGCTCCCCGTGCAGCAGCACCTCCCCGTCGTCCGCGATCCGCACCACCGAGCCCGGCAGCGGCTGCCCGACCGTGCCGATCTTCTGCCGGTCCCAGGGGTTGAAGGCGGTGGCCGCGCAGGACTCGGTGAGGCCGTAGCCCTCCAGCACGGTGAAGCCGATGCCGCGGAAGAAGTGGCCGAGCCGCTCACCCAGCGGGGCGCCGCCCGAGATGGCGTACTCGCCGCGTCCGCCGAGGACCGCGCGGAGCTTGCCGTAGACCAGCTTGTCGAAGACCTTGTGCTTGATCCGCAGGCCCAGGGACGGGCCCGCCGGGGCGTCCAGCGCGCGGCTGTAGGCGATGGCGGTGTCGGCGGCCCGGTCGAAGATCCGGCCCTTGCCGTCGGCCTGCGCCTTGGCCCGCGCCGAGTTGTACACCTTCTCGAAGACGCGCGGCACGCCCAGGATCAGCGTCGGCCGGAACGACGCCAGCTCGTCGGTGAGGTTCTTGATGTCCGGCAGACAGCCCAGCTTGATCGGCGCGAGCATCGGCGCGACCTGCACCAGCCGCCCGAAGACGTGCGCGAGGGGGAGGAAGAGGAGGACGGAGCACTCGCCGGTCCGGAACAGCGGGCGCAGCCGCTCCACCACGTTGCCGCATTCGGCGAAGAAGGAGCGGTGGGTCAGGACGCAGCCCTTGGGACGCCCGGTGGTGCCGGAGGTGTAGACGATGGTCGCCGGATCGTCGGCCTTCGCCACCGAGCCGCGCTCCTCGACCGTCTCGTCCGTGACGCCCTGGCCCAGCCGGCCCAGTTCCTCCACGGCCCCCGCGTCGATCTGCCAGACGTGCTTCAGGGCGGGCAGCGCCTCGCGCACCGACTCGACCACGGCGGCGTGCTGGGCGGACTCCACGACACACGCGGTGGCACCGGAGTCGCCGAGTATCCACCGCACCTGCTCCGGCGAACTCGTCTCGTACACCGGCACGGTGACCGCGCCCGCGCTCCAGATCGCGAAGTCGAGCAGCGTCCACTCGTAGCGGGTCCGCGACATCAGCGCGACCCGGTCGCCCGGCTCGACGCCCGCGGCGATCAGGCCCTTGGCTGCGGCGTGCACCTCGGCGAGGAAGTCCCGCGCGCTCACGTCCCGCCAGCCGCCGCCCGTCCGGCGGGAGATGACGGCGACATCGGGATGCTGCGCGGCGTTCCGGCGGACGATGTCGGTCAGATTGCCGTCCGCGGGGACCTCGTACAGAGCGGGAAGGCTGAACTCGCGCAAGACTGCTGCTCCTCATAGGGCGCCGGCGCCACGACGTTGTGTGATGCGACGGTGCGGTCCATGGCTGGGGCGGGTGCCCGGGAGTACCTGAGAGACGGGTACGGGATTCCTGAGCACCGACTGGACTGCCTGGACGTTACCCGCCGGTATGGCGTCTTCGACAGGGGGGCCCGGCGAGATGTTCGCTGCGTCACACAGCTGCTGTTATCTGCGCGCACAGTAGTCGACACGCCGACCGACCAGCCAGTAACCGCAGGTCCGCCCGCCGCCTGTTCACCGGGACCGCGCTGCTCCTACCCTTGATCGCCATGACTTCCACACCCGCCTCGGACACCCCGGCCACCACCACGCGCGTGCACGTGGTCAGCGACGTGCACGGGAACGCCCGGGACCTCGCCCGGGCCGGCGAGGGCGCGGACGCGCTGATCTGCCTCGGGGACCTGATCCTCTTCCTCGACTACGCCGACCACTCGCGCGGCATCTTCCCCGACCTGTTCGGCGAGGAGAACGCCGACCGGATCGTCGAGCTGCGCACCGCCCGCCGGTTCGCCGAGGCCAAGGAGTTCGGGGCCCGGCTGTGGGCCGGCGTCGACGGGGACCGCGCCGCGGTGCTGGAGAAGGCGGTGCGCAAGCAGTACGCCGAACTGTTCGCCGCGTTCCCGGCCCCCACGTACGCCACCTACGGAAATGTCGACATGCCGACACTCTGGCCGGAGTACGCCCGCCCCGGCACGACCGTGCTCGACGGCGAGCGCGTCGAGATCGGCGGCCGGGTCTTCGGCTTCGTCGGCGGCGGCCTGCAGACCCCCATGCGCACCCCCTTCGAGATCAGCGACGAGGAGTACGCCGCGAAGATCGAGGCGCTCGGCGAGGTCGACGTGCTCTGCACCCACATCCCGCCGGAGGTGCCCGAGCTGGTCTACGACACGGTGGCGCGGCGCTTCGAGCGCGGCAGCCGGGCGTTGCTCGACGCCATCCGGCGCACCAGGCCCCGGTACTCCCTCTTCGGCCACGTCCACCAGCCGCTGGTGCCGCGGATGCGGATCGGGGCGACCGAGTGCGTGAACGTGGGGCACTTCGCCTCGACCGGGCGGCCGTGGGTGCTGGAGTGGCGGTCGACGGGCGAGGGGTGACGCCGGAGCGGCCGTCGCGGAGGGAGAGCAGGGGGAGGGCGGGGCGGCGGTCGCGCAGGCAGGGGTGACGGCGGGGCCGGCGCCGCGCGGTAGCCTTCACAGCGCACGCACGCGTGCGCGACGACTGCGACGACTTCCCGGAGCCACCGCGCGTACGTGCCTGCGACGACTTCCAACCGGCCCGCACCTGGAGGAGCCACGGCGATGGCGGAACACACCAGTTCGAGCATCACGATCGAGGCCGCCCCGGCCGACGTCATGGGGGTGATCGCCGACTTCGCCCGCTACCCGGACTGGACCGGTGAGGTGAAGGAGGCGGAGGTGCTCGCCACCGACGCCCAGGGCCGCGCCGAGCAGGTCCGCCTGGTCATGGACGCCGGCGCGATCAAGGACGACCAGACCCTGGCGTACACCTGGGCCGGGGAGAACGAGGTCTCCTGGACGCTGGTGAAGTCCCAGATGCTGCGCTCCCTCGACGGCTCCTACCTGCTCAGGCCGGCCGGGACCGGCACCGAGGTCACCTACCGCCTCACCGTCGACGTCAAGATCCCGATGCTCGGCATGATCAAGCGCAAGGCCGAGAAGGTCATCATCGACCGGGCGCTGGCGGGGCTGAAGAAGCGGGTGGAGACGGGCGCCGCGTAGCCCCGCGGGCGAGCGCCGGGACACCGGCCGGGGCGGAGGTACCGTTCAGCCCTATGCGCACCCTCCTGATCATGGGCGCGGGCGGCAGCGGCCGGACGACCCTCGCCGCCGCCACCGCGCTCACCGCCGCCCGGTCCGGCACCCGCACCCTGCTGCTGGGCGCCGACCCCGAGGACACCCTCGGCGCCGCCCTCGGGGTGGCCACCGGCCCCGCGCCGGCCGCCGTCGAGCCCGGGCTCACCGCCTGGCGGCCCGACGCCGCCCGGGGCTTCCGGGACGGCCTCGCCGCCCTCCAGGACCGCGCCGCCTCCGCCCTCGGCCTGCTCGGCGCCGCCCGCCTCGACCCCGAGGAACTGACCCCGCTGCCCGGCGCCGGGGAACTGGCCCTGCTGCGCGGCCTGCGCGACGCCGCCCTCGCCGAGGAGCACGACCTCCTCGTCGTCGACCTCCCGCCCGCCCCGGCGGCCCTCGCCCTGCTCGCGCTGCCCGCGGAACTCCGCCGCTACCTGCGCCGCCTGCTGCCCCCCGAACGGCAGGCCGCCCGCGCCCTGCGCCCCGTCCTCGGCCGCCTCGCGGGCGTCCCCCTGCCCACCGAGGCGCTCTACGAGCACGCCGCCCGCTGGGACCTGGAACTCGCCGCCGCCGAAGCCGTCCTCACCGACCGGAACACCGTCGTCCGGCTGGTCGCCGAGCCCGGCCCGGCCGGTGCCGACGCCGTCCGCGCCACCGCCCTCGGCCTCGCCCTGCGCGGGCTGCCCGTGGAACGGCTCGCCGCCAACCGCGTACTGCCCGAGGACACCCCCGCCGACGGCTGGCTCGCCGGGCCCGTGGCCCAGCAGCGCAAGACCCTGGAGGAGTGGCAGGGCGTCCACGACGTCCACCCCGTGCCGCACCTCGGCCGGGACCCGCGCGGCACCGACGACCTCGCCGCCCTCGCCCTGCCCGGCGTCCGCCCGGACACCGCCCCCGTGGAGTGGCCCGTGCGCGACCGGCTCGCCGAGGACGGCGTCCTGGTCTGGGAGATCCCGCTGCCCGGCGCCACCCGGGACGGGCTCGACCTGGTCCGGCGCGGCGACGAACTTGCGGTCGCGGCCGGCCCCTTCCGCCGCATCGTCCCGCTGCCGTCCGCGCTGCGCCGCTGCACGGTGGAGGGGGCCGCGCTGCGCGAGGGGCTGCTGAGCGTGCGGTTCGCGCCGGACCCGCGGTTGTGGCCGGGTGAGCGGTGACGGCGGAGACGGGGGAGGCCGCGGCTCCGCGAGCGGGGGCGCCGGCGAGGGGTGACGACGGCGCGGCTGTGGTTCCGTGCGCGCCGGGCGGGGGGTGAGGGCGGTCCCGCGAGCGCCGGCGGGCGACGGCGGTCCCGCGAGCGGTGAACCGGTGACGTCCGTTCGGGTAACGTCGTAGGGACGAACCGTAGTCAGGAGTCCGTCATGAGCGAACAGCTCCCGCCGCCCGACGCAGACGGCGACGCGGCGGCCGAGAAGGAGCGGGCGGCCCGGCAGGAGCGGGTGGCCGACGCCGACGCCTGGGCGACGGCGGCCGCCGAGGACCTGGCCGCCGAGAAGGCCCGCCGCCGCGCCGCCCACGGTCCGCCCCCGGGCTCGGCCGCCGAGGAACTGCGCCGCCTGGTCGACACCGTCGCCGACAAGCTGTCCGGTCTCCCGGCGCCTCTGTTCGGACCGGTCGCCGGGACGGCCGCCCAGCAGGTGGTCAAGCAGGTCGTCCAGCAGGCCAAGGCCGCCGTCGAGCCGGTCATCGAGCGCAACCCCGATGTCTTCGACCACCTCGCGGCGGCCGGTGGCGAACTGCTCGCCGCGTACCGCTCGGCCGTGCAGAACCAGGAGCGGCGCTGGACCACCGGCGCGACCGCCCCCCGCGACGCCGCCGACGCCGCCGGCGACACGGACCCGCCCGGTGACGACGGGGGCGAGGGCACGGGTCCGGGCCAGCGCATCGACCTGGACTGACGGTCCCCGGCGACGGCGCCTCGGGTACGGTTGCCCCTAGCGGGGCTCGACCGAAACTGAGGGATTCATGGGACTCACCATCGGCGTCGACATCGGCGGCACGAAGATCGCGGCCGGCGTGGTCGACGAGGAAGGCAACATCCTCTCGACGTTCAAGGTGCCGACCCCCACCACGCCCGAGGCCATCGTGGACGCCATCGCCTCGGCGGTGGAGGGAGCGCGCGCCGGGCACGAGATCGTCGGCGTGGGCATCGGCGCGGCCGGTTACGTCAACCGGCAGCGCTCCGAGGTCTACTTCGCGCCGAACATCGACTGGCGCAACGAGCCGCTGAAGGAGAAGGTCGAGGCCCGCGTGGGCCTCCCGGTCGTCGTGGAGAACGACGCCAACGCGGCCGCCTGGGGCGAGTACAGGTTCGGGGCCGGCAAGGGCCACCGCAACGTCATCTGCATCACCCTGGGCACCGGCCTCGGCGGCGGCATCATCATCGGCAACAAGCTGCGCCGCGGTCACTTCGGCGTGGCCGCCGAGTTCGGCCACATCCGGATGGTGCCGGACGGCCTGCTGTGCGGCTGCGGCTCGCAGGGCTGCTGGGAGCAGTACGCCTCCGGCCGCGCCCTCGTGCGCTACGCCAAGCAGCGCGCCAACGCCACCCCGGAGCGCGCCGAGGTGCTCCTCGGCCTCGGCGACGGCACCGCCGACGGCATCGAGGGCAAGCACATCTCCATGGCCGCCCGGCAGGGCGACCCGGTCGCCGTCGACTCCTACCGCGAGCTGGCCCGCTGGGCCGGCGCGGGCCTGGCCGACCTGGCCTCGCTCTTCGACCCGTCGGCGTTCATCGTCGGCGGCGGGCTGTCGGACGAGGGCGACCTGGTCCTCGACCCGATCCGCAAGTCGTACAAGCGCTGGCTGGTCGGCGCCCACTGGCGGCCGGTCGCCGACGTGATCGCGGCCCAGCTCGGCAACAAGGCCGGCCTCGTCGGCGCGGCCGACCTGGCCCGGGAGCCCGACCCGATCATGTGATCGAGGCGGGAGTGCGTGCCCTCAGGGGCGCGGGGAGCTGCGCGACAGGCCACGACGAACCCGGCAGTCGCCCACGATCCTCGCGCCCGTGTGCGGGGGGCGGGGGCGTACATTGATCGACATGCCGTCGCTCGACAACCTCCCCGACTCCCGGACGGAACCCGACGGTTCCGCCGTCGTCCGCGTCCTGAGCTACAACATCCGCTCGCTGCGCGACGACACCGACGCCCTCGCCCGCGTCATCACCGCCTGCGCCCCCGACCTGGTCCTGCTCCAGGAGGCTCCCCGCTTCTTCCGCTGGCGCAAGAAGCTGGCCCGCCTCGCGGCCGCCTCCGGCCAGGTGATCCTCTCCGGCGGCGGCACCGCCGCGGGCCCCGCGCTGCTGTGCTCCCTGCGGGCCACCGTGGAGCGCACCGAGGACGTGCTGCTCCCGCTCACCCCCGGCCTGCACCGCCGCGGCCTCGCCACCGCCGTCGTCCGGTTCGGCAAGGCCCGCGTCGGCGTCCTGAGCTGCCACCTGTCGCTCCAGAAGGACGAGCGGTACGAGCAGGGCGGTCTGCTCCTCGACCGCCTCGCCGGCCTCGGTGCCCCGCACGCGATCGCCGGCGGCGACCTCAACGAACGCCCCGACGGCCCCGCCTTCCGGCGGATCGCCAAGGACCTCCAGGACTGCTGGGCCACCGCGCCCTGGGGCGGTGAGCACACCTCGACCCCCGCCGACCCGCACCAGCGCATCGACGCGATCTTCGCGACGCCCGGTGTGGAGGTGCTCGGCTGCGGCGTGCCGCGCGGCCTGCCCGGCGTCACCGAGGGCGACCTGAGGGCGGCCACGGACCACCTCCCGGTCCTGGCCGCCCTCAGGATTCCCGCCGGCGCCTGAGGTCAGACGACCGCGCCCCGGCCGGGGTCGTCGTCCTCCTCGTCGTCCGTCCGCATCCGCGTCACCAGCGTGGCGAAACCGCCCAGGAAACCGCCGATGCACAGGGTCGTCAGCCACCAGGTCATGTCCCAGCCCAGCAGGACGGCGACCAGCAGCAGGAGCGGGCCGCCGAGCACCCCGAGCCAGGCGAACCGGGCGGTGGTGTCGCCCTGCGGCAGCGGCGGCGGCTCGGGCGGCACGAAATGCCCCTCGTCGTCCGCGCCGAGATCGTCCTCCGCGGGCTCGGCCAGGCCGTGGTCGCGCGGGCCGATCCCCGGGGCGAAGGCGACCGAGCTGCCCAGCGGCTTGGCCGGGGCCGGCTCCTCCGGGGGCTTCGCGGCCCCGCCGTCGTCGGTCCCGTTGGTCTCCGGCTCCAGCAGGGCCAGGTCCTCCACGGACTTGAACGGCTTGGCGCCGGGCGGGTCCGGCGGTTCCTCGCCGTACCCGGCGACGATCGCGGCCCACGCGGCGTCCTCGTCGAACGGCACGTGCTGCTCCTGCGGGACACCGCTGCCGGTGCCCTCACGCTCACCGCGCTCACCGCGTTCACCGCGCTCCTCGCGGTCCTCGCGGTCGGAGTCGTGCTCAGCCACCTGCGGCCGTCCCTTCCTTGCCGAGACCGGGCTCCGGCTCCTTGACGAGACCGGGGGCGAGCCGGGCGACGAAGGAGACGCTCTCCGCGCAGATCCGGTCCGCGTCGTGGTCCAACGTCGCCACGTGGTAGCTCTGTTCCAGCAGGATCTCCGTGACGTCCGTGGACGAGACCCGGCTGAGGACGCGGGCCGCGTCGGCGGGCGGCACCACATGGTCGCGCGGGCTGCGCATCAGCAACAACGGCTGGGTGACCTGCGGCAGTTCCCGGTCGACGACCCGGAAGAACCGGCGCAGGGAGTACGCCGCGTGCAGCGGCACCCGGTCGTACCCCAGTTCGGCACTGTTCGGCTTGGCGATGTCGCTGGCGATGCCCTTCGTGGCCCGTACGACATGGCGGACCACCGGCAGCGCGTGCGGCGCCAGGCCGTGCATCCGGTTGGCCGGGTTCACCACCATGACCCCGCTCACCGCGTCCCCGTGCCGGGCGGCCAGCCGCAGCGCCAGCGCGCCGCCCATGGAGAGCCCCGCCACGAAGACCCGGGCGCACCGCTCCCGCAGCGCGCGCAGCTCGCGGTCGACCTCGGCGTACCAGTCGGGCCAGCCGGTGAGCTGCATGTCCTCCCAGCGCGTGCCGTGCCCGGGCAGCAGCGGCAGCGCGACCGTCAGCCCGCGGTCGGCCAGGTGCCGGGCCCAGGGCCGCAGCGACTGCGGAGAACCGGTGAAGCCGTGGCAGAGGAGGACGCCGACGTCCCCGCCCTCGTGGCGGAACGGCTCGGCGCCGGGAAGGACCGGCACGTCTCGGACTCCTGTTCGTTAAGGGGCTGGCGCGGCTGACCCGTCGCGGGCGGCTACTTCACCGTACGCGACCGCACGGACACCGACCAGGGCCGTAGGCCCCTTTGACGGTGCTCCGGGTTATGGTCTGTCCGACACACACAGGAGGCACTCGGTTGTTCTACGGCGCGATGAAGGTCACCGTCGGCGGTTCGCTGAAGCTCGCCTTCCGCCCATGGGTGGAGGGGCTGGAGCACATTCCGGCCACCGGACCCGCCATCCTGGCCAGCAACCACCTGTCCTTCTCCGACTCGTTCTTCCTGCCGGCCGTCCTCGACCGCAAGGTCACCTTCATCGCCAAGGCCGAGTACTTCAACACCCCGGGCGTGAGGGGGCGGCTGACCGCCGCCTTCTTCAAGGGCGTCGGCCAGCTCCCGGTGGACCGCTCCGGGGCGCGCGGCGCCGGTGAGGCCGCGATCAAGAGCGGCATAGAGGTACTGGAGCGCGGCGAGCTGTTCGGCATCTACCCGGAGGGCACCCGCTCGCCCGACGGCCGGCTCTACCGGGGCAAGCCGGGCGGCCTGGCCCGCGTGGCCCTCGCCACCGGTGCGCCCGTCATCCCCGTCGCCATGATCGACACTGAGAAGATCCAGCCGCCGGGCAAGGTGGTGCCCAAGCTGATGCGGCCCGGCATCCGCATCGGCAAGCCGCTGGACTTCGCCCGCTACCAGGGCATGGAGCACGACCGCTTCGTACTGCGCGCGGTGACCGACGAGGTCATGTACGAGATCATGAAGCTCTCCGGCCAGGAGTACGTCGACATGTACGCGACCGCCATGAAGCGGCAGCTCGCGGAGGCGGCGAAGGCCGAGAAGGAAGCGGAGAAGGAGGCGGCCAGGGCGGAGAAGGAGGCCAGGGCCGCCCTCGCCCGCGCCGAGAGGGAACAGGCCGAGAAGGAGCAGGCCGAGAAGGAGCAGGCCGAGCAGCGGGCCGCCGGGGAGCGGACCGCCGCGGGGCGCGAGGCCGGTGAGCGCGAGACCGGGACGCGCGAGGCCGGTGAGCGCCGGACCGGGGCGCGTGACGGGGACCAGAGCCCCGGGTCCTGACCGGACCCGGACCGGGGGGTGGGGGAGATGACCAGTCGGGAACGGGTCATGCGGATGTCGGTCGAGCAGCCGCTGTGGCGCGCGCTGACCGCGTACCGCGTGCTCGCCGTGGTGTACGCGATCGGCCTCTTCGCCACCGCCTACGGCCACTTCGTCCGCCCCTGGCTCGCCCTCGGCTACTACGCCGTCCTGGTGGCCTGGACCCTCGCCACCCTGCCCCGCGTCGCCAACGCCGCCGCCTGCACCAAGCGGTTCCTCGCCGTCGACCTCGCCGTCGCCCTCACCGGCATCCTGATCACCCCGCTCGCCGACGACCCCGGGCGCATCGCCTCCGGCGGGCCGACCCTGCCGTCGATATGGACCGCCGGCGCCGTCCTCGCCTTCGCCGTCAAGGGCGGCTGGCGCTGGGCCGCCGTCGCCTCCACCCTCGTCGCCGTCGCCAACCTGATCGAGCGCGGCAGCCCCGCCCGCGACACCGTGCACAACGTGGTGCTGGTCTGGGTCGCCTCCATCGCCATCGGCTATGTCGTCGAGGTCGCCCGCGCCTCCGAGCGCACCCTCGCCCGCGCCCTGGAGATCGAGGCGGCGACGCGCGAGCGGGAGCGCCTGGCCCGCGACATCCACGACAGCGTCCTCCAGGTCCTGGCCATGGTGCAGCGGCGCGGCGCCGTCCTCGGCGGTGAGGCGGCCGAGCTGGGCCGGATGGCCGGCGAGCAGGAGATCGCCCTGCGCACCCTCGTCTCCGGGGGCCTGGTCCCCGTCTCCCGCATCTCGGAGGACGCCGCCGAGGGCGCCCTCGTCCGGGCCGTGGACGAACCCGAGGCCGAGGACCCCGGCGTCCCCGCCGACCTGCGCGCCCTGCTCGCGCCCTACGCCGGCGCGCGGGTCAGCCTCGCCGAACCCGGGGCGCCCGTCGAACTGCCCCGGGCGGCGGCCCGCGAGGTCGCGGCGGCCGTCGGCGCCGCCCTGGACAACGTCCGCGCGCACGCCGGTGACCTCGCCCGCGCCTGGCTGCTGATCGAGGACGAGCCCGACGAGGTCGTCGTCACCGTCCGCGACGACGGCCCCGGCATCCCCGAGGGCCGCCTCGCCGAGGCCGAGGGCGAGGGCCGGATGGGCGTGGCCCTGTCGATCCGGGGCCGGCTGCGCGACCTCGGCGGCTCGGCCGACCTGATCTCGGTGCCCGGCCAGGGCACCGAGGTCGAACTGAAAGTACCGAAGAACGCGCGCGTCACGGACGTGACGCGGCCACGGGGGAAGGCGGCAGGACATGGCTGAGCGGCACGAGCCGGCCGGGGAGATCAAGGTCATGGTGGTCGACGACCACCCCATGTGGCGCGACGCCGTCGCCCGTGACCTGGCCGAGTCCGGTTTCGCGGTGGTCGCCACCGCGGGCGACGGCGACCAGGCCGTACGCCGGGCCCGGGCCGCCGCGCCCGACGTCCTCGTCCTCGACCTCAACCTGCCCGGCAAACCCGGCGTCCAGGTCTGCAAGGAGGTCGTCGCCGCCGACCCCCGCGTACGCGTCCTGGTGCTCTCCGCGAGCGGTGAGCACGCCGACGTGCTGGAGGCCGTGAAGTCCGGCGCCACCGGCTACCTGCTGAAGTCCGCCTCCACCGGGGAACTGCAGGACGCCGTCCGCCGCACCGCCGACGGCGACCCCGTCTTCACCCCGGGTCTGGCCGGACTCGTCCTCGGCGAGTACCGCCGCCTCGCCTCCGAGCCGGCCCCCGCCCCCGACACCGGCGCACCCGGCGCGCCCCGCCTCACCGACCGGGAGACGGAGGTGCTGCGCCTGGTCGCCAAGGGCCTCAGCTACAAGCAGATCGCCGAGCGCCTCGTCATCTCCCACCGCACCGTCCAGAACCACGTCCAGAACACCCTCGGCAAGCTCCAGCTCCACAACCGCGTCGAACTCGTCCGGTACGCGATCGAGCGGGGCCTGGACGACGCCTGACCCGCCCGCCCCGGCCCGGCGGGGTGCCGTCCGGCCGAGCGGCACCGCCTCGCCGGGCCCCCTATATTCGGGAGCACCAGCCCAGCGAGACGGGAGCGGCCCTCGTGGAGATCCTCGCCTTCGGAGTGCAAGCCGACGAGCAGCCCCTCATCGAGCGGGCCTTCGCGGGCCGCGCCGAGGTCCGCTGCCTGGACGTCTTCCTCAACGAGGACACCGCCCCCATCGCCGCCGGGCACGAGATCGTCTCCTCCTCCGTCAACGCCGACCTCGGCGCCTCCGTCCTGGAGATCCTCAGCGCCGGCGGCACCCGGATGGTCGCCCAGCGCTCCACCGGCTTCAACAACATCGACCTGGAGACCGCCGAGCGCCTCGGCCTCACCGTCGCCCGGGTGTCGTCCTACTCCCCGTACTCGGTCGCCGAGTTCGCCTGGGCGCTCGCCCTGGCCGTCGACCGCCGTGTGGTACGCGCCTCCAACCGCACCCGCGACTTCGACTTCCGCCTCCAGGGCCTGATGGGCCGCGACCTGCACGGCCGCACCGCCGGTGTCCTCGGCACCGGCAGGATCGGCGCCGCCTTCGCCCGCATCGCCCACGGCTTCGGCATGCGCCTGCTCGGCTGGGACGTCACCGAGAACCCCGCCTGCCGGGAGCTGGGCATGACGTACGTCCCCAAGGACGAGCTGCTCGCCGAGTCCGACCTGCTCACCCTGCACGTCCCCCTCATGCCCGGGACCCGGCACCTGATCGACGCCGCCGCGCTGAAGGCGATGCGCGACGACGCGATCCTGGTCAACACCAGCCGCGGCGGCCTCGTCGACACCGCCGCCCTCGTCGGAGAGCTGCGCGCCGGCCGCTTCACGGGCGTCGGCCTGGACGTGTACGAGGCGGAGGCGGGCCTGTTCTTCCTCGACAAGTCGCTCACGGCCGTCGAGGACGACACCTTGGCCCGCCTCGTCACCTTCCCGAACGTCCTGGTCACCTCGCACCAGGCGTACTACACCGAGGACGCCGTCGGGCAGATCGTCGACGCCACGGTGGGCAACGTCCTGGACTACCGGGCCGGCCGCCGCTCCGAGAACGTGCTCGTGCCGCGCAGCTGACCCACCAGCTCCCGCACCACCGCGGCGCCGTTCAGCGACAGCACCGACTCCGGGTGGAA
The DNA here is from genome assembly GCF_020521275.1 of Streptomyces daghestanicus. Lineage (NCBI taxonomy): Bacteria > Bacillati > Actinomycetota > Actinomycetes > Kitasatosporales > Streptomycetaceae > Streptomyces > Streptomyces daghestanicus. Next base: position 1,159,040 of record NZ_BNDX01000016.1, read on the forward strand.
CTGCACGGACGCGAAGCCCGGCCCGCGCAGCGCGTGCACCTCCCCGTCCGCCGACCGGCTCACCTCGACGCCGCGCGCCGCCAGCTCCTGGTACGCCGCGCCGTCGCAGCGTGCCACGAAGCTGTTGTAGAAGCCGACGGTCTCCGCCCTCCCGAACAGGTCGATCTCCGTCTGCGCCCCCTGGTACGGCACGGCCTTGCGTACGATGTCCAGCCCCAGCTCCGCCGCGATCAGCTCATGCCCGAGGCAGACCCCGAGCACCCCCTCCCGGCGGTCGCGCAGCACCTCGGCGGTGAGCGAGCGCAGCAGCCGCATCTTGGGATCGCCGAGGTCGGCGGGGTCGCCCGGCCCCGGTCCCAGCACCACCGGCCCGTCGTCGTGCCCGAGCACCGCCGCGCGCAGCCCGGGGTCGTCGTAGCGCCGGACGGTGACGTCCAGCCCGCCCGAGCGCAGCACGTGCGCCAGCATCGCCGTGAAGGTGTCCTCCCCGTCGACGACCAGCGCGTGCCCGGTCAGCTCCCCGGACGGCTCCCGCATCCGCAGCCAGAACGGCGCGAGCGACGCCCGGCGCCCGTCCAGCGCGGCCCGCACCCGGGGATCGTCGGCGAGCTTCGGCCGTACCCCCTCCGCGCGCGGCCGTCCGGGCCGTACGCCGAGGGCGGTGAGCACCCCGGCCGCCTTGGCGTGGGTCTCCGCGACCTCGCCGGCCGGGTCGGACCCCCGGACCAGCGTCGCCCCGACCGGCATCCGCAGCCGCCCGGCCGCGTCGATGTCGGCGGTCCGGATCAGGATCGGCGAGTCGAGGGTCTGCGCCCCGCCCGCGTCCCGTCCGATCAGCGCGAGGGCGCCCGCGTAGTAGCCCCGCCCGCCGTTCTCGTGCCGCTCGATGACCCGGCAGGCGTTCTGCACCGGCGACCCGGTCACCGTCGCCGCGAACATCGTCTCCCGCAGGACCTCCCGCACGTCCAGCGAGGACTTCCCACGCAGCTCGTACTCGGTGTGCGCGAGGTGCGCCATCTCCTTCAGCCGCGGCCCGACGACGACCCCGCCCCGGTCGCCGACGGTGCACATCATCTTCAGCTCCTCGTCGACCACCATCGACAGCTCCTCGATCTCCTTGGCGTCGGCGAGGAAGTCCAGCAGGTGCTCGGGCGTCGGCCCCCCGGCGGGATAGCGGTACGTCCCGCTGATCGGGTTCATCACGACCGTGCCGCCGCTCATCCGCACATGCACCTCGGGGCTCGCCCCGACCAGCGTCCGCTCCCCGGTGTGCACGACGAACGTCCAGTACGCGCCCCGCTCGCCCGCCAGCAGCCGCCGGAACAGGGCCAGCGCGTCGGCCCGCCCGAACCCCGGGACCTCGCCCCGGTAGGTCCGCCGGATCACGAAGTTGGCGCCCTCGCCCCGGCCGATCTCCTCGTCCAGCACCCGCCCGACGATCGCGGCGTACTCCTCGTCCCCGACGTCGAAGCCGCCGCCCTCGACCCGGACGGCGTGCGCGGGGAGCTGTTCCAGGGCGGCGTCGAGCGGGATGCCGTACCGCTCCTCGGGGGTGAGTGCCAGCAGCGGGGTGCCGTCGTCGCGGACGTCGAAGCCGCGCTCCCGGATCTGCCGGAAGGGGATCAGGGCCAGGCAGTCGTCGGGCAGGCCGGCGAGCCGGTCGTACTCCGCCACCGGCCCGAGCAGCAGCTCCACCGTCTCCTGGTCGTGGCCCGGGGTGCGGCGGCGCAGCAGGGCGAACGGGCGGGGGTCGTCGAGCAGGTCGAGCAGGTCCATGGGGCGTCGTGGTCCTTCTGTGAAGGAGAGACGGACCCGGAGCCGGAAAACACCGAAGGCCGCCTCTCGGGCGGCCTTCGCGAAGTCGTGGGTACGCGCAGTCAGCGGGCCGCCGGAGGAGCGGTCCACCACCAGTTCTGGGTCGAGTGCGCGAACATGCGCCGCACCCTACCGCACTCCGCGGAGCGTATCCATCGTCTCAATTTCTGGGCACCGGCCGGAGGCCCCCACCGCACCCCGTAATGTTGAGGCCGTGACCGTGAACGCGAAGACCAGCGCGAGCGCTGGCAACACCTGGCGAGACCTGCCCGCGGCGCAGCAGCCCGAGTACCCGGACACCGAGGCCCTGCGCGCAGTCGTTGCGGAGCTGGAGTCGTATCCGCCGCTCGTCTTCGCGGGCGAGTGCGACCAGCTGCGCGCCCGGATGGCGGCCGTCGCCAAGGGCGAGGCGTTCCTCCTCCAGGGCGGTGACTGCGCCGAGGCGTTCGACGCGGTGTCGGCCGACCACATCCGCAACAAGCTGAAGACGCTCCTCCAGATGGGCGCCGTCCTCACCTACGCCGCCTCCGTGCCGGTCGTGAAGGTCGGCCGGATCGCGGGGCAGTACTCCAAGCCGCGCTCCAAGCCGACCGAGACCCGCGACGGCGTCACGCTGCCGACGTACCGGGGCGACTCGGTCAACGGCTTCGCCTTCACCGAGGCCGACCGCATTCCCGACCCCGAGCGGCTGAAGCGGATGTACCACGCGTCCGCCTCCACGCTGAACCTGGTCCGCGCCTTCACCACCGGCGGTTACGCCGACCTGCGCCAGGTGCACGCCTGGAACCAGGACTTCGTGAAGTCCTCCCCGTCCGGCCAGCGCTACGAGCAGCTCGCCCGGGAGATCGACAACGCGCTGAACTTCATGCGGGCCTGCGGCACCGACCCGGAGGAGTTCAAGACCGTCGAGTTCTACGCCTCCCACGAGGCGCTGCTCCTCGACTACGAGTCGGCCCTCACCCGCGTCGACTCCCGCACCGGCCAGCTCTACGACGTCTCCGGGCACATGGTGTGGATCGGTGAGCGCACCCGGCAGCTGGACCACGCGCACATCGAGTTCGCGTCGAAGATCCGCAACCCGATCGGCATCAAGCTCGGCCCGTCCACCACGGCCGAGGAGGCGCTCCAGTACATCGAGCGCCTCGACCCCGAGCGGGAGCCCGGCCGGCTGACCTTCATCGTCCGGATGGGCGCCGACAAGGTCCGCGACAAGCTGCCCGAGCTGATCGAGAAGGTCACCGCATCCGGCGCCACCGTCGCCTGGGTGACCGACCCGATGCACGGCAACACCTTCGAGGCGGCCTCGGGCCACAAGACCCGCCGCTTCGACGACGTGCTCGACGAGGTCAAGGGCTTCTTCGAGGTCCACAAGGCGCTCGGCACCCACCCGGGCGGCATCCACGTGGAGCTGACCGGCGACGACGTGACCGAGTGCGTCGGCGGCGGCGACGAGATCTTCGTGGACGACCTGCACCAGCGCTACGAGACGGCCTGCGACCCCCGGCTGAACCGCAGCCAGTCGCTGGACCTGGCGTTCCTGGTGGCGGAGATGTACCGGGACCAGTGAGGAGTGCCCGTTCGCGGGCGTGAATGGGGCGCGGGTCACATGCGATCCGCGCCCCTCTCCCTTTTACGTCACCTGCGGGATGGGTAAGGTTAGGTTTGCCTCACCGGCGCAGTCGGTAGGGCATGACCCTGACCCCGCCCGGGAGGTGAACCGCGTGTTCGTCTGCTCTTGCTTCGGTGTGACCGAGGAACAGGTGAGGGCCCACGCGGACGCCGGTGCCTGCACGCCCCGGCAGATCGCCTCCGCCTGCAAGGCCGGCACCGACTGCGGCGGTTGTGTGCGGCGCATCCAGGCCCTGCTCGGCCGGGGTGCCTGCCCCCGCCGGGAGCTGATCGAGACGGGCCGGCCGCCGCTCGCGGCGGAGCTGCCCGAAGCCGCCTAGCCGGTACGGCTCAGTACTTCTTGAAGCCGTCGGTGCCCGGCCCCGACGAGTCCGGCTGGCTCTGCTCGATCACCGTCGACAGGTACAGCGACTCGCCCAGCTTCTCGATCAGTTCGAGCTGGGTGTCGAGGTAGTCGATGTGGTGCTCCTCGTCGGCCAGGATCGCCTCGAAGACGTTCGCGGACGTGATGTCGTTCTTGTTGCGCATCACCTCGATGCCCCGGCGCAGCCGGTCGATGGCCTCGACCTCGATCTCCCGGTCGGCCTGGAACATCTCGGTGACCGTCTGCCCGACCCGGACGTGGAAGAGCCGCTGGTAGTTCGGCAGCCCGTCCAGGAGCAGGATGCGGTCGGTCAGGATCTCCGCGTGCCGCATCTCGTCGAAGGACTCGTGGCGGGTGTACTTGGCGAGCTTGGTCCAGCCCTTGTGGTCCTGCAGCTTCGAGTGCAGGAAGTACTGGTTGATCGCGGTCAGCTCGGCGGTCAGCTGCTCGTTGAGGAATTCGATGACCTCGGGGTCGCCCTGCATCGCAGAGGCTCCTTCCGCACGGGAACTGGCAGGTTGCGCCGCATGATTGCATTGCTTTCGAAGATCGTCCAGTAAGTCTGAGCTTAGTAAGTAAGTCCTGGCTTAGTCCCTTTAGTCGGTTCAGTTGTTTTTCGCCGGTTTCCGGGGAACGGTAAAAGGGCCCGTTCCGGGACATCGGCCTCGGTCTGTCAGGATGGAGGCATGGGTCATCCGGTGGGACACGAGTCGGGAGAGGGCGCTTCACGAGGGGCCGCGCAGCCCGATCTCCCGCCGGGGCAGCGCCTCCAGCGCGGCTGGCCGGTGACGCACTACGGACCGGTGCCGAAGTTCCGGCCCGAGCGCTGGGAGTTCCGGGTCTTCGGGGCCACCGCCGACGGCGCGAAGCACACCTGGAACCACGAGGAGTTCACGGCGCTGCCGTACACCACCGTCGTGGGCGATCTGCACTGCGTGACGAAGTTCAGCATGGTCGGCGCCGAGTGGGGCGGCATTCCGGCCCGCACCCTCCTGGACATCGCCCCGCCCGCCCCGTCCGTCACCCATGTGATGGTGTGGGCGGAGTACGGCTTCAGCTCCAATCTGCGGCTTGCGGACTTCGCCGCCGAGCGCACGCTCTTCGCCACCCACAAGGACGGCGAACTGCTCACCGCCGAGCACGGCTTCCCGCTGCGGCTGGTCGTCCCGCACCTGTACGCGTGGAAAGGGCCCAAATGGGTCCGCGGGGTCGAGTACATGACCGCCGACCGGCGCGGCTTCTGGGAGGAGCGCGGCTACCACAACATCGGCGACCCCTGGCGGGAGCAGCGCTACTCCTACCAGGAGGAACCGGGGGACGGCCCGGTGGCCTGAACCCGCCCGCTCAGCCGTCCCGCAGCCTCTTCAGCCGCGCCACGTCCGCCGCGTGCCCCTCCTTGCCCCCGGGGGTCTCGATGACCAGGGGGACGCCGGCGGTCGCGGGGTGGGTCATCAGCGCCCGGAACGGGTCCTCGCCGATGTGACCGGCGCCGATGTTGGCGTGCCGGTCCTTGTGGGCGCCCACCACGTCCTGGGAGTCGTTGGCGTGGATCAGCCTCAGCCGGCCCTCACCCACCGTGCCGACCAGCAGGTCGAGGGTCTGGTGGGCGCCCGCCGGGCCGGTCAGGTCGTGTCCGGCGGCGAAGATGTGGCAGGTGTCCAGGCAGACGCCCAGCTTCGGATGGGCGTCCAGCGCCTCGAAGTAGGGGCCGAAGTCCCAGGTCCGGGAGCACAGCGAGGCGCCCTGCCCGGCGGTCGACTCCAGCAGCAGCCAGGGATCGTCGTCGTGGGTCAGTTCCTCCAGCAGCGGCAGCAGCCGCTCCCGTACCTGCCTCAGGGCCACCGCCCGGTCCCGGCCGCCGGTCGCGCTGCCGGTGTGCACGACCACGCCGAGCGCGCCGATCTCCCGGCCCCGGCGCAGCGAGTGCCGCAGCGACTCCACCGACCGCTCCACGGTCGCCTCGGTGTGCGAGCCGAAGTTGATCAGGTACGGGGCGTGCACCCACGCGGTGACCGACTCCTCGGCGCAGGCCGAGCGGAACGCCTCGTCCTGCCGGGGGTTCCCGGCCGGGGTGGCCCACCCGCGCGGGTTGGCGACGAAGACCTGCACGGCCTCGGCCTTCAGATCACGGGCGTACGGCAGTCCTACGGAGTGCAGGCCCCCGGCGACGGGGACGTGGGCGCCCACGGGGTTGCGGGGCGCGGCGGGGGAGGGGGAAGGTGCGGTGCTCATCTCCCGACCCAGGATGCCAGGCGGCGGCGCGGCACCCCGGGCCAGGGGCGGGTCAGCGGATGGTGAGGGTGATGGTGGAGCCCTTGGGCGCGGTCTCGCCGCCCTCGACGGACTGGCTCTTGACGGTGTCGCCGAACAGGCCGAGCAGCCCGCGGTCCTCCTCGGTCTCGAAGCCGGCCGCCTCCAGCTCCCGCCGGGCGTCGTCCACGCTCTCCCCGGTGACGTCCGGGACCTCGATCCGCTCCGGCCCCTTGGAGACCGTCAGCGTCACGGTGTCGCCCTCGGCGACCCGCGTGCCGTCACCCGGGGTCTGCCGGGCCACCTGACCCGCGTCGTAGTCGTCGGAGGTCACCCGCCCGGCCGCGACCTTCACCTTCAGGCCGGCCCCGGTCAGTTCCGCCCGCGCGTCGGCCAGGTCGTCCCCGGTGACGTCCGGGACGTCTACCGCGCGGCCCTTGCTGACGGTGAGGGCGACCGCCGATCCGGCGCGCACGGTGGTGCCCGCCTTCGGCTCCGTGGAGACCACGAAGCCCTCGGGGACGTCCTCGCTGAACGCCTCGGTGACCATGCCGGGCTCCAGGCCGTCCGCATCGAGGACCGACCTGGCCCGGTCCAGCCGGTAACCCGACAGGTCGTCCAGCTTCACCGTCGCGGGGCCGTCGGAGAGGGTGAGCGAGACCGCGTCGTGGTTCCTGATCCGGGTGCCGGTGTCCGGGTCGGTGCTGATGACCGCCCCGCGCTCGACGGTGTCGCTGTGGGCGTGCCTGATCTCGCCGACGTCCAGCCCGGCCCGCTCCAGGCGGTCCCTGGCCTGCGCCTCGGTCTTCTCCAGCAGCGGCGGGACCTCGGTGAACTGGCCCGAGTTGATGTACCAGACGCCCGCGCCGACGCCGAGCGCCAGCAGGACGGCGACGACGACCGCCAGCGGGCCGCGCCGCGGTCCGGGACGGCGCCGCGCGGGCGGCGGGGTCTCCAGCCTGCTGGTGCGGTCGTAGCCGTCCCCGGCGGCGGGCTCCTCGTCCCCGTCCACCGGCAGCGGACGGACCAGGGGCAGCGACCGGGGGAGGACGCTCGTCCGGTCCTCCGCGGTGTCGTGCGCCCCGGACAGCGCCTGCGGCGGTACGGCGTCCAGCTGGGCGTCGGTGAGCGCGGCGCGGGCCCGGCGGGTCTCGCCGAGCAGCGCCACGGCGTCGTGCGGGCGGATCCCGGCGTTGCGGGCCGTCGCCGACGCCACCAGGGCGTCCAGCTCGTACGCCAGGTCCGGTACGGCGGCGGAGGGCGGCGGCACGTCCTCGTTGAGGTGCTGGTACAGGACCTGGGCGGGGGAGTCGCCGCGATGGGGCCTGGCGCCGGTCAGCATCTCGAACAGGACCACTCCGCACGCGTAGACGTCGACGCGGGGGTCGGCGGTGCCGTGCTCGATCTGCTCGGGCGCCAGGTAGGAGACGGTGCCGAGGACCGCGCCGGTGGTGCTGGTGACCGTGTTGACCGCCCGGACCAGGCCGAAGTCGGCGACCTTGACCCGGCCGTCGTCGCCGATCAGCACGTTCTCCGGCTTCATGTCGCGGTGGACGAACCCCGCGCGGTGCGCGGCGCCGAGCGCGGCCAGCACCGGCTCCAGGATGTCCAGCGCCGCCCGGGGCTGGAGCGCCCCGCGCTCGCGCAGCACGTCACGCAGGGTGCATCCGGAGACGTACTCCATGGCCAGGTAGACGTAGTCCCCGTCGGTGCCCTGGTCGAAGACCTGGACCACATTGGGGTGGGCGAGCCGGGCGACCGACTTGGCCTCGCGGATGAACCGCTCGACGAAGGTGCCGTCCGCCGCGAGCGTCGGGTGCATCACCTTCAGCGCGAGCACACGGTCCAGGCGGGTGTCCACGGCCCGGTAGACCGTGGCCATCCCGCCGACCGCGATCCGCGCGTCGACGCGGTACCGGCCGTCGAGCCGCTGCCCGACCAGAGGGTCCTGAAGGGTCGTGTCCACGCAGGTGAGTCTACGAGCCGTCGCTGACGGAGGGCTGGGGAAGGCGGGACCCCGCGCGCTACCGCGGCACGGCTGTGACACACTCCACGCGTCGTGGCCCGGGTCAGAACGCCGGCCGCTCCGGGTCCAGGGCGGCCAGGCCGTCCGTCGGGGAGGACGCCTCGGCGAAGTGCCGGCGCGGGATGCGCCCCGCCCGCCGGGCCAGCCGGCCCGCCTCCACCGCGTGCCGCATCGCCTCCGCCATCAGTACCGGCTCCTGCGCCCGGGTCACCGCCGAGGCGAGCATCACGCCCGCGCAGCCCAGCTCCATCGCCAGCGCCGCGTCCGACGCCGTCCCGGCGCCCGCGTCCAGGATCACCGGTACGCGCGCGTGCTCGACGATCAGCTGGAAGTTGTGCGGATTGCGGATGCCGAGTCCGGAGCCGATGGGCGAGCCCAGCGGCATGACCGCCGCGCAGCCGACGTCCTCCAGTTTCCGCGCGAGCACCGGGTCGTCGTTGGTGTACGGCAGCACCGTGAAGCCGTCGTCGACCAGGGTCTCGGCGGCGTCCAGCAGCTCGACCGGGTCGGGCAGCAGGGTGCGCTCGTCGGCGATGACCTCCAGCTTGACCAGGTCGGTGCCGAGGGCCTCGCGGGCCAGGCGGGCGGTCAGGACGGCCTCCCCGGCGGTGAAGCAGCCCGCCGTGTTGGGCAGGACGCGGATGCCGAGCCGCTCCAGCACGGAGAGGACCGAGCCGCGCACGGACGGGTCCACCCGCCGCATGGCGACCGTGGTCAGCTCGGTCCCGGACGCCGCCAGGGAACGTTCCAGCACATCGAGGCTGGGCGCCCCGCCGGTGCCCATGATCAGACGGGACGTGAAGGACGTACCGCCGAGGACGAAGGGGTCGTCGGCCATCGGGTCAGCCTCCTTGGACGGCGGTGAGGACTTCGACGCGGTCGCCGTCGGCCAGTTCCGTGGCCGACCACCGCGCGCGCGGGACGACGGTCTCGTTCAGGGCGGCGGCCACGCCGGACGGCGCCCGGGTGAGGGTGTGGACGAGGGCGTCGAGGGCGGTGCCCGGGGCCACCTCGCGCGGCTCCCCGTTGACCGAGATGCGCAGGCTCATGCGGACTGCTCCATGGGGGCGGGGGCGGGGGTGGGTGCGGGGGCGGCGGCGAACCGCTCCGGGGCGAAGGGGCGGGCCTCCTCCGGCAGCACCCCGGTGGTCAGGACGTGCGCCATGACGTCGCCGGTGACCGGGGTGAGCAGGACGCCGTTGCGGTAGTGGCCGGTGGCCAGCAGCAGGCCGTCCAGGGCGGTCGGGCCGAGCAGCGGCGCGTTGTCCGGGGAGGCGGGGCGCAGGCCGGCGAGCGTCTCCGTGAGGGGCAGCTCGGTGATGCCCGGGACCAGCTCGTGGGCGTCGCGCAGCAGCGCGTAGACGCCGCCGGCGGTGACCGTGGTGTCCCAGCCCAGCTCCTCGCTGGTCGCGCCGACGACGAGTTCGCCGCTCTCGCGCGGGACCAGGTAGAGGGGGTTGCCGCGGACCACCGCGCGGACCGTGCGGGTCAGCAGCGGCGGCCGGCCGGCCGGCATCGTCAGCCGCAGCACCTGGCCCTTCACCGGCCGGACCGGCGGCAGCACGCCCTCCGGGACGCCCGCGAGCCGGCCGCTGAGACTGCCCGCGGCCAGCACCACCCGCCCGGCCGGGAGCGCCATGCCGTCGGCGGTCACCACGCCCGTCGCCCGGTCCCGGTCCACGGTGAGCCGCCCGGCCGCCACCCGGTGGAAGGCCACGCCCGCCCGCTCGCAGGCGGCCAGCAGCGCCGCGGCCAGCCGCCGGGGGTCGATCTGGTGGTCGCCGTCCACCCGCAGCCCCCCGCGCACGCCGGGCGCGAGCATCGGCTCCAGGCGCCGGCACTCACGCCCCGTCAGCCACTCGGACTCCAGCCCCGAGCGGAGCTGGAAGGCGTGCAGTTCGCGCAGGTGGGCGCGGTCGTCGGCGTCGAGCGCGACGGCGAGGGTGCCGCAGCGGCGGTGACCGAGGTCCAGGCCGGTGGCGTCGGACAGCTCGGCGGCGAACTCCGGGTAGCGGCGGGCCGAGGCGAGGTTCAGGGCGAGCAGGGTCCGCTCGCCGTAGTGCAGCTCGGTGACGGCGGCCAGCATCCCGGCCGCCACCCGCGCGGCCCCGCCGCCCGGCGCCGGGTCCACCACCGCCGTGACCAGCCCGCGCTGCGCGGCCCGCCACGCCGTGACCAGGCCGATGACGCCGCCCCCGACGACCAGGACGTCGCACGCGGGGGACGCGTCGGGCGCTTCGGACGTGGATGACATGGGTGTCCAGCCCCTCCCTTCGCCGGCATGACCCGGATCAGGTTCGTACGGTCGGAGGCCGCCAGCCTCCCTCTCAGCCCGGTGCGTCCGGGCTCCCGCGAGTGCCTTACGTTGGCCACCCTAACCGCTCGTCATCCGCCTCTGTAAGGGAGCGTCCGCCCGTGGCACCTTCGCTCGATGGTCTCGTGTTCGCCCCGGTCGCCGACCAGGCGCCCGGCCAGGTGGGCACCCGTACCCGCTTCGCCTACCACGAGCGGGACGGCCGCGTCTGGGCCGAGTACGCCGGCGGGGACGTGGTGCGCGGATACCTGGTGGGGACCCGCGAGGGGGACCGGCTGGACTTCCGGTACGTCCAGCTCAGGACCGACGGCACCACCGCCTCGGGGCACTGCGTCTCCCAGGTCGCCGAGCTGCCGGACGGGCGGCTGCGGCTGGCGGAGAGCTGGGAGTGGGAGTCCCGCCCGGGCAGCGGCACGAGCGTGGTGGAGAGCGTGACGGCGCGGCCGGAGGACTGTGCAGCAGGTCACTGAACGTGCCCCCTGACCAACGGTGCGTCAGGTGTCTAAGGTGATCAGGTGAGTGAGCAGAGGCGGGAGCGAGGCGGCTCCGGACGGCGGGTGGTCGTCGTGGGCGCGGGCATGGCCGGCGTACAGACGGCCGTGGCCCTGCGCGAACAGGGCTTCACCGGCACCGTGACACTGATCGGCGCCGAACCGCACCAGCCGTACGACCGGCCGCCGCTGTCCAAGGCGATCCTGCTGGGCACCGCCGAGGGCTCCGCCTTCGACGTCGACTTCGAGGCGCTCGGCATCGAGGTGCGGCTCGGGCAGGAGGCGCTGGGCGTGCGCCCCGGCGCCCACCTGCTGGACACCTCCGCGGGGCCGGTCCCGTACGACTCCCTGGTCCTCGCCACCGGCGCCGAACCGCTGCGCCTGCCCGGCACCGAGGGCGTCCCCGGCGTCCATCTGCTGCGCACCCTGGACGACGCCGAACGGCTGCGTCCGGTGCTCGCCCGGCAGCACGACGTGGTGGTCGTCGGCGCGGGCTGGATCGGCGCCGAGTTCGCCACCGCCGCGCGGGAGGCGGGCTGCGCGGTGACCGTCGTGGAGGCCGCCGACCGGCCGCTCGCGGGTGCGCTGCCCGCCGCGGTGGCCGCTCCGATGACCGGCTGGTACGCCGACGCGGGCGTCGTCCTGCGCGCCCACACGCGCGTGGCGCGCGTCGAGCCCGGCGCGGTGGTCCTGGACGACGGCACGCGCGTGCCCGCCGGCGCGGTCGTCGTCGGCATCGGCGCCCGGCCCGCCACCGCCTGGCTGGCCGGCTCCGGCATCGCCCTCGGCGCGCACGGCGAGGTCCTCGCCGACGACCGGCTGCGCGCCTCGGTGCCCGACGTCCACGCGGTCGGCGACTGCGCCTCCTTCCCCTCCGCCCGGTACGGGGAGCGGCTGCTCGTGCACCACTGGGACAACGCCCTCCAGGGGCCGCGCACGGTGGCCGCCGACATCATCGGCGCCGCCGGCGGGGAACCGGCGCCGGTGTACGACCCGGTGCCGTACTTCTGGTCCGAGCAGTTCGGCCGGTTCGTCCAGTACGCCGGGCACCACCCGGCCGGCGACACCGTGGTCCGGCGGGGCGACCCCACCGGACCCGCCTGGACCGTGTGCTGGCTGCGCGCGGACCGTCTCGTGGCGCTGCTGGCGGTGGGGCGGCCCCGTGACCTGGCCCAGGGCCGGCGGCTGATCGAGTCCGGCGCGGCCCTGGACCCGGTGCTCCTCGCCGACCCGGCCAGGCCGCTGAAGGCGGCGACGGCGTGACCGGGCGGAACGCGTCGGCGCTGGTCGGAGGGGTCCGGTTTCCGCGTGTCAGTGGCAGATGGCAGGCTTGAGGGGTGACCGAGATTGACGCAAGGATCGATGCTCTCGTCCCCGCCTGGCTCACCCTTCCCGACATCGCCGAGATGTTCGACGTCGAGGTGACCCGGGTGCGGCAGCTGGTCAAGGACGGCCAGCTCATCGCCGTACGCCGCGGTGAGAACCGCGCGCTGCACGTGCCCGCGGCCTTCATCGACGGCGACAAGGTCGTCAAGGGCCTGTCCGGGACCCTGACGCTGCTGCGGGACGACGGCTACACGGACGAGGAGATGCTGGAGTGGCTGTTCACCCCGGACGACAGCCTGCCCGGTACGCCGGCCCAGGCACTCAGCGAGAACCGCGGCACGGAGGTGAAGCGCCGCGCCCAGGCGCTGGCCGTCTGACCGGCCGTCCGGCCCGCGCCTCCGGGACGCCGTGACGGGTCCATGACGCCGGCGGCGGTGTGCCCGGGGACCGGGTACGTCGTCGCCGGGGCGGGCCCGCGGCCGTGGGCTGTCGGCCTGCGGACGTGAGGTCCTGGGCCCGCGGCCACGAGGGGCCCGACCGGGGAGCGTCAGGCGCCGGGCCGGCGGCCCCGTGGCGCCGGGCCGGCAGCCGTTGAGGCGCAGGGCACGCGGCTCTCATCGCCACCCCCGGACGCTGGGCCGCCCCGCAGCCCTGCTCCGCACCACCAGCCGGGCCGGTGACCCACCAGGCCCCGCCACCGTCACCAGCACCAGAACCGGGCCCTGCCCGGCCGCCAGCCCGGACGAGGCCCCGCGCCCCGTCCGCCACCGAACACCGGGGGGACGCCCACATGCCCGACACGGCCACCACGACCGCCGCCGCCACGACCACCGACGGCTCCCCCCGCGACCGCCTCGCCGACGCCCGGCTCTACCTGTGCACGGACGCCCGCAAGCGCCAGGGCGACCTGCCGGAGTTCCTGGACGCGGTGCTGGCCGGCGGGGTCGACATCGTGCAGCTGCGCGACAAGGGCATGGAGGCCGCCGAGGAGCTGGAGCACCTCGCCGTGTTCGCCGACGCCTGCGCCCGCCACGGCAAGCTCCTCGCCGTCAACGACCGCGCCGACGTCGCCCACGCCGCCCGCGCCGACGTCCTCCACCTCGGCCAGGGCGACCTGCCCGTCCCCGCCGCCCGCGCGATCCTCGGCGCCGGCGTCCTCGTCGGCCGCTCCACCCACGCCGAGTCCGAGGCCGCCGCCGCGGCCACGCAGGACGGCGTCGACTACTTCTGCACCGGCCCCTGCTGGCCGACCCCCACCAAGCCCGGCCGGCCCGCCCCCGGCCTCGGTCTCGTCCGGTACGCGGCCGGCCTGCGCACCGACCGCCCCTGGTTCGCCATCGGCGGCATCGACCTGGACAACCTCGACCAGGTCCTCGACGCGGGCGCCCGCCGGGCCGTCGTCGTCCGCGCGCTCACCGAGGCCGACGACCCCGGCGCGGCGGCGGCCGAGTTCGCCCAGCGGCTCAGGAGCGCCCCCGCTGTCCAAGGGATGGACAAGTGAGCGACAATTCGGACAATCATCCGGCTCCGGTTGGGGGACCGCCGCCCCCTGGCTAACCTGCCCGTATGGCCCTCGGAACGGCATCGACCAGGACTGATCACGCGCGCACCGTCCGCGACATGCTCGCGACCGGCGAGACGACGTACTCGTTCGAGTTCTGGGCGCCCAAGACGGAGAAGGGCGAGCGCAACCTGTGGAACGCGCTCCGCAGGGTCGAGGCGGTGGCCCCCAGCTTCGTCTCCGTGACCTACGGAGCCGGCGGCTCCACCCGGGCCGGCACGGTGCGGGCGACCGAGCGGATCGCCTCCGACACCACCCTCACCCCCGTCGCCCACCTCACCGCCGTCAACCACTCCGTGGCGGAACTGCGCAACATCATCGGGCAGTACGCCGACGCCGGCATCCGCAACATCCTCGCCGTGCGCGGCGACCCGCCCGGCGACCCGATGGGCGACTGGGTGCCGCACCCGCAGGGCCTGACCTACGCCGCCGAACTCGTCGAACTCATCAAGGAGTCGGGCGACTTCTGCGTGGGCGTGGCCGCCTTCCCGGAGATGCACCCGCGCTCGGCCGAGTGGGACGAGGACGTCCGGCGCTTCGTCGACAAGTGCCGGGCCGGCGCCGACTACGCCATCACCCAGATGTTCTTCGACCCGGAGGCCTATCTCCGGCTGCGTGACAAGGTCGTCGCGGCGGGCTGCGAGACCCCGGTCATCCCCGAGGTCATGCCGGTGACCAGCGTGAAGATGCTGGAGAGACTGCCGAAGCTCAGCAACGCCGCGTTCCCCGACGACCTGAAAGAACGCATCCTCACGGCAAAGGACGATCCGACCGCTGTACGCTCCATTGGCATCGAGTTCGCCACGGAGTTCTGCGCGCGGCTGCTGGCCGAAGGTGTGCCCGGGCTGCACTTCATCACGCTGAACAACTCCACGGCGACGCTGGAAATCTACGAGAACCTGGGCCCGCACCGCTCACCGCGGGCCTGGACCGGCCGCACGTCCGTACGACACACTGCGTAGCGGCCACTGGGAGAGGGGCGTACATGGGCTGGGCGGTCCTCTACATCGCGTTCGGCGTCGTCGCGCTGTGGCTGCTCGGTGAGGTGCTGCTGCAGTACAAGGCGCGCCTGCGCTGGCGGCTGCTGGCCTTCGCCGGCTTCCTCGGCGTGGTGGCCGGCGTGCTGGTCTCGTCGGTCGTCGTCATCGGGCTCGGCGCGATCGCCTTCGCGGTCGGCCAGACCTACGTCACCCTGTCCTTCCGCCGCGGCTTCGCCTCCGGCTGGGCGGTGCAGGCCCCCGCCGGACTGCCCGGCAGCAAGCGCCGCCGGCCCGAACGGGCCCGCGAGGAACCGACGTCGGAGGTCTCGGACCAGGAGGCGGCCGAGCCCGGCCTCCCCGGCGACCGGACCCCCGCCGACGACCACACCGCCGTCCAGGACACCACCGCGTACGGCTACCGGGGCGACGACCCGGACGACGTGTTCGCCCCCGGGCGCCCCGACGGCACCCCGGCCGAGGGCACCCCCGTCTACCAGCCGCTGCCGATGCCCGACGACACCGGCACCTACGGCACCTACGACTCGGCGGGGTACGGCCAGGACCAGCAGCAGACCCCGGCCGCGCAGCCCGCCGACGCCTCCTACGGCTACGACTACTCCGGCTACGCGCAGCAGGGCTACGGCTACGACGCCACCGGCCAGCAGCAGTACGCCGCCTACTCCGACCCGTACATCGGCACCCACACCTACGGCGGGACCGGGTACGAGACCGGCTACGACGCCTCCGGGCAGCAGCAGGGGTACCCGCAGCAGGGCTACGGCCAGGACGCGTACGGCACCGGCGGCTACGGCGGCGAGACGCCCCCCGGCGGCGTCTGGGTCCCGCAGCAGCGCAGCACCGACGACCCGTACGGCGGCGAACTCCCGCCGGAACAGCCCTACGACGGGCAGCAGCCGCAGGGCGGCCACGGCCAGGGCTACGACGAGCAGCAGTACCGCTACTGACGCCCCCGGAGCCCGTCACGGCGGGCCCGGCACCGCGAGGCCGTCAGGCCGGGCCCGTCACCGGTGCCCGTTCACTGCGAGCCCCTGAACTCCGGTCCCTCCACGATCAGTCCGGCGACCAGCGCGCCCGACATCCCGGCGTGCGGCAGCCCGCCGCCCGGATGCGACCAGCCGCCCACGGTGAACAGGCCCCCGGTGCGCGTGCCGTTCGCCGGACGCAGCAGACGCCCGCCCGCCGCGGCCAACGCCGGGGCCGGCACCGCGCCGCCCGCCGCGCCGGTCACCTCCGCGACGTCCGCCGGGGTGCGGACCTCGTGCCACAGCAGACGGTCACGCAGCCCGGGGACGGCCCGCCCGGCGGCGGCGATCAGCTGATCCGCCCACGCCTCGGAGCCGGAGGTGCCCGCAGGCACGGTCGCCGTGAGGACGGCCGCCTCGTGGTCGGCGTCCGGTATCAGCGCCGGGTCGTCCGGCCGCAGCACCGTCACCGTCGGCCGGACCGCCGCCCCGGTCCCCCCGAACAGGGCGTCCAGCTCGGCCTCCCGGTCCGGCGCGTGCACCACCGTGCGGTGGGCGGCGCCCTCGGGCCGGGCGCCGCGCAGCGCCAGCAGCACCGCCAGCCGGCTCGCCGCGCCGGGACGCGCCGGGACGTCGTCCGCGCCGCGCACCGCCGTGCCCGCGGTCAGCCGGTCCAGCACGCCGGGCGCCACACCGGCGACCACGAACTCCGCCTCGTCCACCGCGCCGTCGGCCAGCTCCACGCCCGCCGCCCGGCCGTCCTTCTCCCGGACCGCCGTCACCTCGGTGTCGAAACGGAACTCCACCCTGCGGGCCAGGCACCGCTCGTACACCGCCCGCGCCAGCTCCCGCAGCCCGCCGCGGACGTACCACGTACCGAAGGCGTGCTCCATGTACGGCAGGACGGCGGCGCTCGCCGGTGCCGTGCGCGGGTCCAGGCCGTGCGCGAGGGCGTGGCTCTCCAGGAGCGCCGCCAGCCGGGCGTCGCGCAGCTCCCAGGCGCCGATCTCCGCGAGCGTCCCGGCCCGGCGGGTGCGCAGCAGCCGCTTGTGCGGGACGGCCGGGTAGGGCTCGCGCTCGGCCAGCACCCGCCAGTCCGGCCACAGCGGCTCCTCCAGCAGCGGCCGGCGGGTCCGGTCCCAGGCCTCGCGGGCCCGCACCAGGAAATCGCCCCAGCGCTGCCCGGCACCCGGGCCGAGCGCCTCGTCCAGGGCACCGACCACGCCCGCGCGGGAGGCGTTGGGCAGTACCGCCTCGGTGCCGTCCGCGAAGAGGTGCCGGGACGACGGATCGACCTGGACCAGCTCCACGCACCGCTCCAGCGGCTCCTTGCCGGTCTTCACGAACAGGTCCCGCCAGACCGCGGGCAGCGGCAGCAGACCGGGGCCGGTGTCGAAGGAGAAACCGTCCCGCTCGAAACGGCGCAGCGCGCCGCCGTACGTCCCGGTGCGCTCGTACACCGTCACCCGGTGGCCCGCGACGGCCAGCCGGGCCGCCGCCGCCAACGCGCC
This sequence comes from Streptomyces daghestanicus, assembly GCF_020521275.1. Classification (NCBI taxonomy): domain Bacteria; kingdom Bacillati; phylum Actinomycetota; class Actinomycetes; order Kitasatosporales; family Streptomycetaceae; genus Streptomyces; species Streptomyces daghestanicus. The sequence goes on from NZ_BNDX01000016.1 coordinate 1,176,290, forward strand.
CATCCCGGCGCCGATCACCGCAATCCGTGCCATGCCAGGGACTTTATCCGCCCCCGCTGACAGCCCCGTCCGCAGGGCCGCTGACCTGCGGCGTCACGGTGACGGCGGCGGCCGGGGGAGTACGGCGGCGGGGGCGCCCGGCACCAGGCCCGGCCGGACCGCTCCGAGGGCCGCCGCGCAGGCGTGAGTACGGGTACCTAGGCGGACAGTTGAGTAGCCGCACGGATGGGCGCCGACCTGCGGAAACGAGAGAGTGGGGACCACGGAGAGGGGGCACGGCCCCGGTACCGGCGACACGGGGCGCCGGAACGGAGGCCGGGCCCGCGATCCGCTCCTCCCGCCGGCCGAGGCCGACGGGAGCGAGGCACGGGGGAACCCGGAGGACGGCCGGCGGGGGAACGTACGGCGGTCCGACGGGGGATCGTACGGGGGTACGGGGGAGCAAGAGGGAGCGCCGGTCCGGCGCCGGCCCGCGGGGGACGCGGCCACGGCGGACCGGCGCTCTCCCGTGCGGTGCTCCGCTTCCGGGAACCGGCCCGCTCACCTGCCCGGGAGCAGCCGGGACAGCGCCGCGTGCACCTCGTCGAGGGAACGCCCCGGCTGGAAGGACTGCCAGTCCAGCGCCGCCACCAGCACCATCCCGAACAGCGCGGCGGCCGTCAGTGTCACATCGGTGTCCGCCTCCAGCTCGCCCCGGGCCGCACCCGCCCGCAGCACGTCCTCCACGACCGCGACGGCCTCCTGCCTGACCACCGCCAGCGTGGCCTGCCAGGCCCGGTTGGTACGCCACAGCTCGGCCACGTACAGCTGGGTGAAGGCCGGATAGCGCTCGATGAAGACCAGGCCCGCGCGGACCATCGCGTCCAGCGCGCCCACGGTGCCGCCCCCGTCCCGCGCGGCCCGCCCGGCGGCCTCCCGCAGGGACGCGGTGAGCAGGCCCACGCCGTGCCGCAGCAGTTCCTCGAAGAGATCGGCCTTGCCGGCGAAGTTGTAGTAGACCGTGCCCTTGGCGACCCCGGCCCGCTCGGCGATCTGGTCCACGGTGGTGGCGGAGAAGCCCTGCTCCGCGATGAGGGTGACGGCCGCCTCGTAGAGCCGCTGCCGGGTGACCTCGCGACGGCCGCCGGGCGGGGTGGCGCTGCTGTTCTCCATGGCCCCGATTCTCCCGGCCCGCCCGGCCCCGCCCGCGCCACCCGAACCCCTGATCGAGGCAAAAGTCCAGGTCAGCACGGATTGTCAGTGCCATACCTCACGATGGGTACATACGGCATCCGTGCCGTCACACAGACGACAGGAGGTTCGTCATGGCCAACTCCTCCGCGGCCGCCGCCCGCCGGCGCCGCGCCACCGGCCCTGCCCCCTCACTGACCGGACCGGCGAGCGACGTGCATCCGGTGCTGCGCCGGACCACCGCTCCGCCCGCCGCCCTCGACCTGCTCGCCCAGGCCCACGCCGGGCTGGACGAGGCCACCGTCCTCGAAACGCCCAACGAGCGGTACGCGCAGGCCCACCTCGCCGCCCTGCGCACCGCCGCCGCCGTACTCGCCGCCCGGGGCCGGCCCGAGACCACGCCCCGGGCCCGGGCCCGCATCCGCAGCGCCTGGGAGGTACTGCCCGAGATCGCGCCCGAGCTGGCCGAGTGGAGCGCGCTGTTCGCCTCGGGCGCCCAGCGCCGGGCCCGCGCCGAGGCCGGCATCAAGGGCGCGGCCAGCGGCCGGGACGCCGACGACCTGATACGCGACGTCGCGATGTTCCTGCGCCTGGTGGAGCGGATGCTCGTCCTCCAGCCGGTCCTCCCGCAGCCCCGTCCGGACACCGGCCGCCCGGACGCCGGGTGACCGGGCAGGGCGGAGGAGGCGATGACTAGGCAATAGGGTGGGAGGCGCCTGAAGCCTTCCCCCTTCCGTGCCGGGCGCCGGCCCGGCGGCCCGAGGGGAGGCAGCCCGTTCGCTCCGCCGATGCCAGAGGCGGTGCCGCGCCGAGGAGTCAACTGCCGTGTCGGACCCGTCGCGCCCCCGCGCTTCCCTCCGTACCGCCGTGGTCCAGGAGGTCCTCCGGGACGCCCTCGACCGCCGCGTCAAGGCCACGGGGCGGCCGGCGCTGGACGTCCTCGACACCGGGGGCGGCAGCGGCAACTTCGCCGTGCCGCTGGCCCGCCTCGGCCACCACGTCACCGTCGTCGACCCGAGCCCCAACGCGCTGTTCGCCCTGGAGCGCCGGACCGCCGAGGCGGGCGTCGCCGACCGGGTGCGCGGCGTCCAGGGCGACGCCCACGGCCTCTTCGACGTGATCGAGCGCGGCGGCTACGACGCGGTGCTCTGCCACGGCGTCCTGGAGTACGTCGACGACCCGGCCGAGGGCGTGCGCAACGCGGTGGCCGCCCTGCGCCCCGAGGGCGTCCTCAGCCTGCTCGCCGCCGGCCTGGGCGGCGCGGTGCTCGCCCGCGCCCTCGCCGGGCACTTCACCGAGGCCCGGCATGCCCTCGGCGATCCGGCCGGCCGCTGGGGCAGCGGCGACCCCGTGCCGCGCCGCTTCACCGCCGAGCAGCTCACCGCACTGGTCGAGGGCGCGGGCCTGACGACCGCCGCCGTCCACGGGGTGCGGGTCTTCGCCGACCTCGTCCCCGGCGTCCTGGTGGACACCGAGCCCGGCGCCCTGGACGCGCTGCTGAAGCTGGAGGCCGCGGCGGCCGAACTACCGGCCTTCCACTCCGTGGCCACCCAGCTCCACGTGCTCGGCGAGACGCGGGGCGCCTGACGGGACGGACGGGGTGGGCGGGGTCTGAGCCACCTGGCGGGATATGGCCCTGATCAGCTCGTTGCCCGCACATGGAGTACGCCACAGGCCCCCCGAACGGAGGCCCGGCGCCGTATGATCGAGGGAGACCGTCCGGCATGACGGGTCGGCCGCTGGGGAATGGAAATCTAGCGGGCCGGGTCCTCCATGGCGGGAACCGGTCTGGCCAATTGGCGTAGAGGGGCGGGTTTCACGGGGGCGATTCCCTGCCTATCCTGAAGGGACCCCCCGGGTCGCCCCGGCGACTGCACGATGAGGAGGACGCCGTGCCGCTCTCGGAGCACGAGCAGCGCATGCTCGAGCAGATGGAGCGAGCGCTGTACGCCGAAGATCCCAAGTTCGCGACAGCGCTCGAGGGAAGCGGGCTGCGTACGTACACCCGGCGACGGGTCTACCAGGCGGTCGCTGGCTTCCTCGTCGGTATCGCGCTCCTCATGGCCGGGATGGTCGCCAAGCAGGTCTGGCTCAGCGTGGTGGGCTTCCTCGTCATGCTGGGCTGCGCGGTCCTCGCCGTGACCGGCTGGCGCAAGGCTCCGAAGCCGGGCGAGCAGCCCGTCGCCGGAGCCGCGCCGCAGGGCGGACAGACCCGCCAGAAGCGGTCGATGATGGACCGCATCGAGGAGCGCTGGCAGCGCCGGCGCGACGAGCAGGGCGGTCACTGAGACCCGGCCGGGCGCGACGCCCGGCCGACGCATGACCCCTGACATGAGCGACGTGCACGGGTGAGGGGCGACCACCGGCCGGTGGTCGCCCCTCACCCGTTCGTCCGTTCACCCGTTCGTCCGTATGCTCAGCTCTCCGCCTGGTCGCCCCGCGGCCGGCGCAGCACGGGCCGGACCGACGCGAGCCGGTCCCCGAGCGCGGCCCGGCGGGCGGACGCCGCCCAGATCACCCGGACCGCCGACCGCGGGACGAACCGCGCCCGCAGCCTCGTGCCCCGGCCGGCCGCCGCCCGCAGCCCGGCCGTCACCCGCCGGACGTCCTCCGTCAGACCCGTGACCGGACGTGGCCGGGGAGCGTAGAGGACCTGCTCCACCGCGTCCGCCACCCGGTGCACGGCCGCGGCGGCCACCGGGTCGAGCCGTCCCAGCCGGACCACCCGGGCCGCCGCCCTGCGCGGCGTCTGCGACTCCTCCGGCGCGATCCCGAAGTCCCACGCCGTGTCGGTCAGCTCCCGCCAGGCCGCCAGGGTGCGGGGCGCCGCATCCGCCGCCGAGCGGCCGTGCGCACCCAGCCGGACCGACCGCAGCCGGGCCCGCCACAGCAGCGGGGAGAACGGCAGGACCAGCACCACCAGCCCGGCCAGCGCCCAGGCCAGCGACGCGTACCAGCGCGGGCCGCCGTCGTCCGGGGCGATCGCGGCCTGCGGCGACTCGCTCCCGCAGCCGTCCAGCTTCTTCTCCTGGGCGGTGCAGCTCTCGCTCGCCGACGCCGTGGCCGACGGCTCCTCGGACGCCTCCCGGGACGGGCGCGCGGCATCCGGCAGCGTGGTGCCCGGAGCGTCCGGCACGGTGTACGGGGGAATGGTCCCCCGGTTCGGAGTCGGCTCGAAACGGGTCCAGCCGACGCCCTCGAAGTACAGCTCGGGCCAGGCGTGCGCGTCCCGCAGGCCCACGGCCACCGTGCCGTCCGCCTGCTGGGAACCGGGTGCGAAACCGACCGCGACCCGGGCCGGTATGCCCAGCGAACGGGCCATCGCCGCCATCGCGAACGAGAAGTGCACGCAGAAGCCCTGCTTGTCCTCCAGGAAGCGGGCGATCGCCCGGGAGCCGCTGCCCGCCTGCACCCGGGTGTCGTACTCGAACCCGCCGGTGAGCGCGAAGTAGTCCTGGAGCTTGACGGCCTGGTCGTAGGCGTCGGTCGCGCCCTCGGTGACCTCCCGGGCGGTGCGGGCCACGACCGGGGGCAGCGAGTCGGGCAGCGCGGTGTACTCGCGCTCCATCGCCGCCGAGGGCCGTGGCGCGCCCGCCAGCTGCTCCGCCGTCGGCCGGACCTCCAGACTGCTGACCTCGTACGTCAGACCGCGGGTGTTCTGGCCGTGGTCGCCGACCAGGGTCATGCCGACCGGCTCGTACCGCCAGGACCCGTCGACCCGTACCCCGCTCGGCGGGTACGGCATCGGCAGCCAGTCCTGGGCGTACCACTCCGCCGCCGTGATCCGGCTGCGGACCTCGGCCCGCTCGACGTCGGGGCCGAGACCCGCCGGGGTGGGGAAGGAGCCGTCCGGGACGGTGGTGATCTGGCGTCTGGACGGCTTCCACGTGGTGCCGTCGAAGTCGTCCAGGGAGACGATCCGCAGATACAGGTCCGAGAGGTTCTCGCTCTCGGTGCGGACGGTGAGGACCTGCCGGTCCTCGTCCACGTTGAGACTGTCGCGCAGCGAGACCAGCGGGTTCACCGCGGAGATGGTGCCGCCGCCCCCGCCGCCGGAGCCCATGCCCGCGCCGGTGCCGTCCAGCAGCCCGCCGTCCATCGCCGGCAGGCCCAGCGGCACCACCAGGGCGATGCCCAGCGCGAGCGCGCCGATCCGCCGGCCGGTGCGCACCGGGGCGAGGGCCCGGGTCGGCTCGGCACCCGGGGAGCGCGGGGCGCCGCCGAAGACCCGGCCCCACTGCGCGAGCCGGTCGCGTCCCTCGGCGAGCAGCAGCATCAGATAGCCGGCCGCGGCGAGCAGGAACCACAGCCAGTCGGCACCGCCGTCCGACAGCCCCGCGGCCACCGAGTACAGCGCCAGCAGCGGCAGCCCGGCCGGCGCCGCACCCCGGAACGTCACCGCCAGGGTGTCCACCAGCAGCCCGATCACCAGCACGCCGCCGACCAGCATCAGCCGGATGCCGTCGGACTCCAGCGGCGCCGGGATCGCGTACCGGGCGATGTCGTCGCCGCCCTGCCGCAGCAGCTCGGCGAAGTGCCGGAAGGTGTCCGGGCCGGGGACCAGCCCGGCGAACGACTGCGCACGGGCGAAGGACAGGGTCAGCAGCATCAGGGCGGTCAGTGCCTGCGCGGCGACGGTCAGCGGCCGGGCCAGCGGCACCCGGCGGGCCGCCGCGCCCACCCCCGACTGGATCGCCAGCAGGAACGCCGCCTGGAGGATCCAGACGGCCGGATCGACCAGCGGCAGCAGCGCGCACGCCGCCAGCAGCGTGGCCGCCCAGGCCGCCAGGGTCAGCCGCGCACGGCCGCTCATCGGATGCCCTCCCGCGCGAGGGCCGGCACGGACCGGGGGGCCGGCCGGGTCCGTCCGCTCATCACACGCCCTCCCCGCCGGCCGGTGCCAGACCGGACCGGAGCTGTTCCGCGTGCCGCCAGCGCTCCTCCAGGGCGGCGCCGCGTGCCACGCCGACGGCCGTCCAGCCCGCCTCCCGCAGCAGCCGCAGCCGCTCCTCCGCCGTCTCCGAGGGGCCCGGCGCATCGGTGGGTTCACGCAGCCAGACCCCGCTGTCCAGCACGAAGGCGAGCGCACCGCCGCCGCGCCGGCTCATCTTGGCGGCGATCGCCGCCTGCTCCTCGTCCAGATCACCGAAGAACGCCACCAGAAGCCCCTCGTTGCCGCCGCGCAGCAGGTCGTAGGCGCGGGACAGGCCGGTGCCGTCGGAGTGGTCGATCACCGCGAGGGTGTCCATCAGCAGCCCGGCCGCGTCCGCCGACTCCTGGCTCGCCCCCGCGAAACCGTCGGCGCCCTCGCCCGGCACCGCGCTGCCGGTGTCGGTGAGCAGCCGGACGGAGAAGCCCCGCTCCAGCATGTGCACCAGGACCGACGCCGCGCCGGACACCGCCCACTCGAACGCCGAGTCGGGGCCTGCGCCCGCGTAGGCGGTGCCCCGGGTGTCCAGCAGGACCGTGCAGCGGGCGCGCTGGGGCTGTTCCTCGCGGCGGACCATCAGCTCGCCGTAGCGGGCCGTGGAGCGCCAGTGGACGCGGCGCAGGTCGTCGCCGTAGCGGTAGCCGCGCGGGATCACGTCGTCCTCGCCCGCCAGGGCCAGGGAGCGCTGCCTGCCCTCGCCGTACCCCGTGGCCTCGCCGGCCAGGCGGACCGGGGGGAGCGGCTCGACGCGCGGGATCACCGTGAGGGTGTCCTGCACGGAGAAGGAACGGGTCAGCTCGCACAGGCCGAAGGGGTCGGTCAGGCGGAGCTGGAGCGGGCCCAGGGGATAGCGGCCGCGCAGGTCGGAGCGGACCCGGTAGGAGACCTCCCGGCGGCCGCCCGCCTCCACCCGGTCGAGGACGAAACGGGGGCGCGGGCCGAGCACGTAGGGCACCCGGTCCTGGAGCATCAGGAGGCCGGTCGGGAGCCGCGAGACGTTCTCCACGCACAGGTGGACCCGGGCCTCGCCGGCGGCCGGGACGCGCGCCGGGGTGAGCCGGCGGCTGCCCGCGACCCGGTACCGGGTGCGGTACAGCACGGCCGCGCAGACCAGGGGCAGCACCGCCAGCAGCAGTCCGACCCGGAGCAGATCGCTCTGCCCGAGGACGTAGGCGCAGACCGCGGCGGCCACGCCGGCCGCCAGGAAGGAGCGACCTCGGGTGGTCAGGCCGGCCAGCGCGGTCCACAGGCCGCCCCTGCCGTCCCGCCTGCCCTCCGCCCGGCCCGGCCCCCCGGCGGTCATCACAGCCTCCGCGGCGGCTGCTGGCCGTACGCCGCCCCGTGACCGCCCGGGGCCCGGCCGTCGGAGGGCACCGGGGTGCGCTGGAGTATCTCCTGCACGACCTGCTCGGAGGTGCGGCGGTTGAGCTGGGCCTGGGCGGTGGGCAGCAGCCGGTGCGCCAGGACGGCGACGGCCAGGGCCTGCACGTCGTCCGGCAGCGCGTACTCCCGTCCGGCGAGGGCGGCGGTGGCCTTCGCCGCGCGCAGCAGGTGCAGGGTGGCGCGCGGCGAGGCACCGAGTCTGAGGTCGGGGTGCGTGCGGGTGGCGGCGACCAGGTCCACCGCGTACCGGCGGACCGGCTCGGCGACGTGGACGGCGCGGACCGCCTCGATCAGCTTGAGGATCTCGTGCGCGTGCGCCACCGGCTGGAGGTCGTCCAGCGGGCTCACCCCGCCGTGCACGTCGAGCATCCGCAGCTCCGCCTCGGCGCTCGGGTACCCGATGGAGACGCGGGCCATGAAGCGGTCGCGCTGGGCCTCGGGGAGCGGGTAGGTGCCCTCCATCTCGACCGGGTTCTGCGTGGCCACCACCATGAAGGGGCCGGGCAGTTCATAGGTCTTGCCGTCGATGGTGACCTGGCGTTCCTCCATCGACTCCAGCAGCGCGGACTGGGTCTTGGGCGAGGCGCGGTTGATCTCGTCGCCGATCACGACCTGGGCGAAGATCGCGCCCGGCTTGAACTCGAAGTCCCGGCGCTGCTGGTCCCAGATGGACACCCCGGTGATGTCCGAGGGCAGCAGGTCGGGGGTGAACTGGATGCGCCGCACCGAGCAGTCGATGGACCGGGCCAGCGCCTTGGCCAGCATGGTCTTCCCCACCCCGGGGACGTCCTCGATCAGCAGGTGTCCCTCGGCGAGCAGCACGGTCAGCGAGAGCCGGACGACCTCGGGCTTGCCCTCGATCACGCCCTCCACCGACCCGCGCACCCGCTCCACCACGGCGGTCAGATCAGTGAGGCTCGCTCGATCGTCATAGGTCGTCACCCGGCCCTCCTCGGCCTTTCCCCTGGCCCCCGGTCAGGAGCCCCCGCGCCACGGACGCCACGTGGAAGACGTCCCGCGTGGCACCGCACTCCGCATTCTTGCCGCCGTTACCGATTCGTGTCACTCGCCTGTGGACAACTGCCCGCGATATGTCAGCCCTTGCGGTCTTTCGGGCGTCCTATCGGTTCGCTGTCGCCGGGGCGGGACGGGATCAGGCGGGGTCGATCTCCCGCAGCCGCCCGGTCTTCACGTCGAAGACGAAACCGCGGATGTCGTCGGTGTGCGCCAGGAACGGGGAGGTGCGCACCCGCTGGATCGACTGCCGTACGTCCTGGTCGACGTCCCGGAAGGACTCCACCGCCCAGACGGGACGCTGGCCGACCTCCATCTCCAGCTCGTGCCGGAACTCCTCGGTGAGGGACTCCAGGCCGCAGCCGGTGTGGTGGATGAGGACCACGCTGCGGGTGCCGAGCGCCCGCTGGCTGATGGTGAGGGAACGGATCACGTCGTCGGTGACCACGCCGCCCGCGTTGCGGATGGTGTGGCAGTCACCGAGGTTCAGCCCGAGCGCCGCGTGCAGGTCGAGCCGCGCGTCCATGCAGGCCACGACCGCCACCTTCAGGACCGGACGGGCGTCCATCCCGGGGTCGGTGAACGCCGCCGCGTAGCGGTCGTTCGCCGCCACGAGACGGTCGGTGACGGAGCCGCCCTCCACGGCGGCGCCGGAGCCGGAGGGAACCGATGCAGAAGTCGTCATATCCATGACGTTACTGGTCACGGGCCGACCTGGCCCGCTGTGAAGAGGGACAAAGAAGACCGGGACGCCCGGGTGTGAGCTAACCCACAGGAGTGGTGACAGTGCGTCCGTACGGGTGAAGCTGCGCCGATTCCCGCTTCCCCGGCCCACGGCCCGCGACGCGCAGGCCGGTTGATTGACCGCGAGACAGGGTGGACTAAAGTGACGCGAAGCGGGAGGCGAGGCTCTCCCCGCTGGACTGGAACCCCCGAAAGACCTGGGCGCCGCGGTGCCCGTTCTCCCCACGTGCGCGGCGCGTACGTACGGCTCGGCCTCCTCCCGCTCCCGGCCGGCTGCCGCATCCGGCGCCGGCAGGTCTCCCCTTCCACCGGGGGACGGCGGGGACCCGGCGGTGCGGGCGCCGCGTCGGACCCGAGAGGCCGACCCCCCTTGAGCCAGAGTCGACACGTCCCGGTGATGCTCCAGCGGTGCCTGGATCTGCTGGCACCCGCCCTGGCGGAACCGGGGGCGGTGGTCGTCGACTGCACCCTCGGCCTCGGCGGGCACAGCGAGGCCCTGCTCGAACGTTTTCCCGAGGCCCGGCTCGTCGCCCTCGACCGGGACACCGAGGCCCTGCGCCTCTCCGGCGAGCGGCTCGCCCCCCACGGCGACCGCGCCACCCTGGTGCACGCCGTCTACGACGAGCTGCCCGACGTCCTCGACCGGCTCGGCATCCGGCGCGTCCAGGGCGTGCTGTTCGATCTCGGTGTCTCCTCCATGCAGCTCGACGAGGCCGGCCGGGGCTTCGCCTACGCGCAGGACGCCCCGCTGGACATGCGGATGGACCAGACGACCGGCATCAGCGCCGCCGAGGTCCTCAACACCTACCCCCCGGGCGAACTCGTCCGCATCCTGCGGGCGTACGGCGAGGAGAAGCAGGCCAAGCGGATCGTCTCGGCGATCGTGCGAGAACGGGAGAAGGAGCCGTTCACCAACAGCGCCCGCCTGGTGGAGCTGATCCGCGCCGCGCTGCCGCAGGCGGCCAAGCGCACCGGCGGCAACCCGGCCAAGCGCACCTTCCAGGCGCTGCGCATCGAGGTCAACGGCGAGCTGTCGGTCCTGGAGCGGGCGATCCCGGCCGCCGTGGAGGCCCTCGCCGTGGGCGGACGGATCGCCGTGCTGTCGTACCACTCCCTGGAGGACCGGCTCGTCAAGCAGGTCTTCGCGGCGGGCGCCGCCGGCACCGCCCCGCCCGGACTGCCGGTGGTGCCCGAGCGGTACGCCCCCCGGCTCAAGCTGCTCACACGCGGTGCCGAACTTCCCACCGAGGAGGAGATCGCCGAGAACCGGCGGGCGGCACCGGCGCGGCTGCGCGGAGCGGAGCGGATCAGGGAGTCCATCGGGTGAAGCACGTGAGGCCCACGACGCGGGGACGGTACGGGCGCGGCCCGGACCGGGGAGGGGAAGCGCTGTGAAAGGCACACCGGAACTGAGGGGCAGGGCCGCCCGGCTCGCCCGGCTCTTCCCGGCCGGCGGCGGCAGACAGCAGGCGGCCCGGACGCCCTTCGTCCTGCTGGTCGTCGTGCTGCTCGGCGGCGGCCTCATCGGGCTGCTGGTGCTCAACTCCGCGCTGAGCGAGGGATCGTTCCAGCTCGACGACCTGGAGCAGCAGACCAAGGAACTGACCGACGAGGAGCAGGCCCTCCAGCGGGACGTCGACGCCTACTCCGCCCCGCAGGCCCTCCAGCGCCGCGCCCGTGAGCTGGGCATGGTCCCCGGCGGTGACCCCGCCTTCCTCGCCCCCGACGGCACGGTGAAGGGCTCCCCGGGCCCCGCCTCCGCCGCGACCCCGCTGGTCCTCGCCCCCGAGGCGCTCACCCAGGGCACCGCGCCCTCCCCCGGCCCGACGACCCCGACCCCCGGCAGGTGACGGAAGTGTCCGACGACTACGGCAGGCAACCGCCCCGCCGCCGGGTGCCCGGACCCGCCCGGCCCGCCCGGCCGGGCCACCCCGCCCGCGCCGGCGGCGGCGGACGCCGGCCCGGCCCCGGCGCCCGCCCGGCCCGCCGCCCCGGCCCGCCCCGCGGCACCGCCCCCCGCGCCTTCCGGCTGGGCAGCCCCCGGCCCCGGCTGCGCCTGGTCGGGTTCGCCCTGGCCCTCGTCCTGATCGCCTTCGTCGTCCGCCTGCTCCAGGTGCAGGCCGTCGACGCGAGCACGTACACCGCCAAGGCCGAGCTGAACCGGTACGTCGTCCACACCCTGACCGCCGCGCGCGGCGGCATCACCGACCGCAACGGCGTCGCCCTCGCGACCACCGTGGACGCCTACGACATCACCGCCGACCCGACGATGTTCACCCGGGAGCAGCTGAGGATCGACGACGGCCCGGAACAGGCGGCGGCGCTGCTCGCCCCGATCCTCGGCGAGGACGAGGACGAACTGGCGGCCACCCTGCGCCCCGGGAACGAGCAGCTGCGCTACGTCCGCCTGGCCCGCGCCCGCACGCCCCAGGAGTGGAACCAGATCCAGGACCTGAAGAGCGCCCTGTCCAAGAAGGCGGAGACCGACGGGTCCACCGTCAACGTCCTCGCCGGCGTCTTCGCCGACCCCAGCAGCAAGCGGATCTACCCCAACGGCGACCTCGCCGCCGGGGTGATCGGCTGGGTCAACGTCGAGGGCGAGGGCAGCGGCGGTCTGGAACGGCAGCTGGACAAGACGCTGGCCGGCCAGGACGGCGAGATCCGCTACGCCCAGTCCGGCGGCCACCAGGTCCCCACCGTCGGCGCCAACGAGACGCCGGCCGTCCCCGGCAGCGACGTCGAGCTGACCCTCGACCGGGACATCCAGTGGGCCGCCCAGGACGCCATCTCCGAGCAGGTGAGGAAGTCCAGGGCCGACGGCGGGTACGTCATAGTGCAGGACACCCGTACCGGGGAGATCCTGGCCATGGCCAACTCGCCCGGCTTCGACCCCGGTGACCTGGCCCACGCCGACCCCGACGCGCTCGGCAACGGCGCCCTCCAGGACGCCTTCGAACCCGGCTCCACCGCCAAGGTCATGTCCATGGCCGCCGTACTGGAGGAGGAGGCCGCCACCGCCGGCACCCATGTCACCGTCCCCAACCGGCTGCACCGCGGCGACCGGCTCTTCAAGGACGACATCGACCACCCGACCTGGTACCTCACGCTCAACGGCGTGCTCGCCAAGTCCAGCAACATCGGCACCATCCTCGCCACCGGTGAACTCGGCAGGACGCAGAAGGAGGCCAACCAGGTCCTCTACTCCTACCTGCGCAAGTTCGGCCTCGGCAGCTACAGCGGCCTCGGCTTCCCCGGCGAGACCAAGGGCATCCTCGCGGCACCCGGCCAGTGGTCCACCTCGCAGCAGTACACGATCCCTTTCGGCCAGGGCGTCTCCATCAACGCGCTTCAGGCGGCCTCCGTCTACTCCACGATCGCCAACGGCGGCGTCCGGATCGAACCGACGCTGGTGAAGGGCACGAAGGACGCCGAAGGCGGGTACACGCCCGCGAAGAAGCCGAAGAAGACGCGGGTGATCAGCGAGAAGACCGCGAAGACGCTGTCGCAGATGCTGGAGTCGGTGGTGGACGACGAAGAGGGCACCGGGACCAAGGCCCGCATCCCCGGCTACCGGGTGGCGGGCAAGACCGGTACGGCCAACCGAGTGGATCCGGCCACCGGCCAGTACAAGGGGTACACCTCGTCCTTCGCCGGGTTCGCGCCCGCCGACCAGCCCCGGGTCACCGTCTACTGCGCCATCCAGAACGCCACCGAGGGCAGCTACTTCGGCGGCCAGATCTGCGGCCCCGTCTACAAGCAGGTCATGGAGTTCGCCCTGAAGACCCTCCAGGTCCCGCCGACCGGCACCGGCCCCGCGAAGCTGCCGGTCACCTTCACCCCCTGACCCGTTCCCGATGCAAGACCGAGCCACCAGGAACCACCCCGTGACAACGATCACCCCCGATCCCGGGAACCAGAACGGCCCCCGCACCTCACTTCGCGGGCAGGCGGGTACGCCCGGTACGCTCACCGCCGTGCCACAGCCTGATCAGTCCCAAACCACCCAGAAGGGCCGTCCCGCGGCCTACCCGGGGCCGCCCCGGCCGGCGCGGGTCACCGCCACCCCCCTCGCGGAACTCGCCGGTCAGCTGGGTGTCCCCGCCCCGGAGGGCGACGCCGCCGTCACGGGCATCACCCACGACTCGCGCGCCGTCCGCCCCGGTGACCTGTACGCCGCCCTGCCCGGCGCCCGCACCCACGGCGCCGACTACGTCACCCAGGCCGCCGGCCTCGGTGCCGCCGCCGTGCTCACCGACCCGGCCGGCGCCGACCGCGCCGCCGCCACCGGGCTGCCGGTGCTGGTGGCCGAGGACCCGCGCGCGGAGATGGGCGAGCTGGCGGCGACCGTCTACGGCCACCCCGGCCGGGACCTGCTCCAGATCGGCATCACCGGCACCTCCGGCAAGACCACCACCGCCTACCTCGTCGAGGGCGGCCTGCGCACCGCGCGCACCACCGGTCTGATCGGCACGGTCGAGATGCGCATCGGCGACGAGCGCATCAAGTCCGAGCGGACCACCCCCGAGGCCACCGACCTGCAGGCGCTGTTCGCGGTGATGCGCGAGCGCGGCACCGAGGCGGTCGCCATGGAGGTCTCCAGCCACGCCCTGGTGCTCGGCCGGGTCGACGGCTGCGTCTTCGACGTCGCCGTCTTCACCAACCTCAGCCCGGAGCACATGGAGTTCCACCGGGACATGGAGGACTACTTCCAGGCCAAGGCGCAGCTCTTCACCCCGCGGCGCAGCCGCCTCGGCGTGGTCAACACCGACGACGAGTACGGCCGCCGGCTCGCCAAGGAGGCCACCGTCCCCGTCGTCACCTACTCTGCCGAGGGACACCCCGACGCCGACTGGCGCGCCGAGGACGTCGAGGTCGGCCCGCTGGACTCGACGTTCACCGCGGTCGGCCCCAAGGGCGAGCGGATCACCGCCCGCTCCCCGCTGGCCGGTCCGTTCAACGTGGCCAACACCCTCGCCGCGATCGCCGCCCTCGCCGCCGCCGGCCTCGACCCGCAGACGGCCGCCGACGGGGTCGCCGCGGTGCCGGGCGTGCCGGGCCGCCTGGAGCGGGTGGACGCCGGGCAGCCGTACCTCGCCGTGGTCGACTACGCGCACAAGACCGACGCGGTCGAGTCGGTCCTCAAGGCGCTGCGCAAGGTCACCGAGGGCAGGCTGCACGTCGTCCTCGGCTGCGGCGGCGACCGGGACACCACCAAGCGGATGCCGATGGGCGCCGCCGCCGCCCGGCACGCCGACACCGCCGTACTGACCTCCGACAACCCCCGCTCCGAGGACCCCCTCGCGATCCTCGCCACGATGCTCCAGGGCGCGGCCTCGGTGCCCGCCCACGAGCGCGGCGAGGTGCAGGTCTTCGAGGACCGGGCCGCCGCCGTCGCCGCCGCCGTCGCCCGGGCCGAGCCCGGCGACACGGTGCTGGTCGCGGGCAAGGGCCACGAGCAGGGGCAGGACATCGCCGGGGTGGTGCGTCCCTTCGACGACCGCCAGGTGCTTCGCGAAGCCATCCAGAAGACCCAGGGATGAAATCCCGCATGATCCAGGGGATGAACTTGTGATCGCCCTCTCCCTCGCCGAGATCGCAGAAGTCGTCGGCGGGCAGATGCACGACATACCGGATCCGTCGGCCGAGGTCACCGGACCGGTCGTCCACGACTCCCGTGAGGCGGGGCCGGGCAGTCTCTTCGTCGCCTTCGCCGGCGAACGCGTGGACGGCCACGACTTCGCGCCGGCGGTCGTCGCCTCGGGCGCGGTGGCCGTCCTCGGCTCCCGGCCCGTCGGCGTGCCCGCGATCGTCGTGGACGACGTCCAGGCCGCCCTCGGCGCCCTCGCCCGGCACGTCGTACGGCGGCTGGGGGCCACCCTGGTCGCGCTCACCGGCTCGGCGGGCAAGACCAGCACCAAGGACCTCATCGCGCAGGTGCTGCGGCGCAAGGCGCCGACGGTGTTCACGCCCGGCTCGCACAACAACGAGATCGGGCTGCCGCTGACCGCGCTCACCGCCACCGAGGAGACCCGTTTCCTCGTCCTGGAGATGGGCGCCCGCGGCATCGGCCACATCCGGTACCTGACCGGACTGACCCCGCCGCGGATAGGAGTCGTCCTCAACGTCGGCTCCGCGCACATCGGCGAGTTCGGCGGCCGGGAGCAGATCGCGCAGGCCAAGGGCGAACTCGTGGAGGCGCTTCCGGAGGACGGCACCGCCGTCCTCAACGCGGACGACCCCTATGTACGCGCCATGGCCTCCCGAACGAAGGCGAAGGTGGTCTTTTTCGGAGAGTCCGACGAAGCGGACGTACGCGCCGAGAATGTGCGACTCACGGACACCGGACAGCCCGCGTTCAGGCTTCACACACCCTCCGGTGCAAGCGATGTGACGATGCGCCTGTACGGTGAGCACCACGTGTCGAACGCGCTCGCCGCGGCCGCCGTCGCCCACGAGTTGGGCATGTCCGCAGACGAGATCGCCCGCGCGCTCTCCGAGGCGGGCTCCCTCTCCCGCTGGCGGATGGAGGTCACCGAGCGCCCGGACGGCGTGACGGTCGTCAACGACGCCTACAACGCGAACCCCGAGTCCATGAAGGCCGCGCTGCGCGCGCTGGCCGCCATGGGCAAGGGACGCCGTACGTGGGCGGTGCTCGGCAAGATGGCCGAGCTCGGGGACGAGGCGCTCGCCGAGCACGACGCGGTCGGACGGCTCGCCGTCCGGCTCAACGTCAGCAAGCTCGTCGCGGTCGGGGGCAGGGAAGCCCAATGGCTGCAACTGGGCGCATACAACGAGGGTTCGTGGGGTGAGGAGTCGGTGCACGTGTCCGACGCACAGGCGGCGGTCGACCTGTTGCGCAGCGAGCTGCGCCCGGGGGACGTCGTGCTCGTGAAGGCGTCCCGGTCGGTGGGTCTGGAGGCGGTCGCCACGGCGCTGCTGGAGACCGGCACCGAGGGTGAGGTCGCTGCCCGATGATGAAGCAGATCCTGTTCGCGGGAGTCATCGGTCTCTTCCTGACGCTGGTCGGCACCCCGCTGCTGATCAAGCTCCTCGCCCGCAAGGGCTACGGCCAGTACATCCGCGACGACGGCCCGCGCGAGCACGCCAGCAAGCGCGGTACGCCGACCATGGGCGGCATCGCCTTCATCCTGGCCACCGTCGCCGCGTACTTCCTGGCCAAGGTCATCACCAGCTACCTGGACCCGAAGGCGGACGCGGCGCCGACCTTCTCGGGCCTGCTGGTGCTCGGCCTGATGGTCGGCATGGGCCTGGTCGGCTTCCTGGACGACTACATCAAGATCGTCAAGCGGCGTTCGCTGGGTCTGCGGGCCAAGGCGAAGATGGCCGGCCAGCTGATCGTCGGCATCGCCTTCGCGGTGCTCGCGCTCCAGTTCGCAGACAGCCGCGGCAACACCCCGGCCTCCACCAAGCTGTCGTTCATCAGCGACTTCGGCTGGACGATCGGCCCGGTGCTGTTCGTGGTCTGGGCGCTGTTCATGATCCTGGCGATGTCCAACGGCGTGAACCTCACCGACGGTCTGGACGGCCTCGCCACCGGCGCCTCCGTCCTCGTCTTCGGCGCCTACACCTTCATCGGCGTCTGGCAGTTCCAGGAGTCCTGCGCCAACGCCACCACGCTGACCAACCCGGGCGCCTGCTACGAGGTGCGCGACCCGCTGGACCTGGCGGTGGTGGCCTCCGCGCTGATGGGTGCCTGCCTGGGATTCCTGTGGTGGAACACCTCGCCGGCCAAGATCTTCATGGGCGACACCGGTTCGCTCGCGCTCGGCGGCGTGCTGGCGGGTCTGGCGATCTGCTCGCGCACCGAGCTGCTGATGGCCATCCTCGGCGGCCTGTTCGTCCTGATCACCATGTCCGTGGTCATCCAGGTCGGCTCGTTCAAGATGACCGGCAAGCGCGTCTTCCGGATGGCACCGCTCCAGCACCACTTCGAACTCAAGGGCTGGTCCGAAGTACTCGTCGTGGTCCGTTTCTGGATCATCCAGGGCATCTGTGTGATGGTCGGACTGGGCCTCTTCTACGCGGGATGGGCAACGAAGTGACCGACTCGGTGTCTACGGAATTCCAGGGCAAGCACGTCACCGTCGCCGGACTCGGCGTCTCCGGGGTCCCCGCGGCCAAGGTCCTGCACGGCCTCGGTGCGCGCGTCACCGTCGTCAACGACGGCGCGGACGAGCGCGCGCGGGCGCAGGCGGCGGAATTGGAGGCGCTCGGCGTCACCGTGCGCCTCGGGGACGCCGACACCCTGCCCGAGGGCACCGACCTCATCGTCACCGCGCCCGGCTGGAAGCCCACCAAGCCGCTGTTCACGGCGGCCGCGGAGGCCGGCGTCCCCGTCTGGGGCGACGTCGAACTGGCCTGGCGGCTGCGGGGCGAGAACGCCGCCCCCTGGCTCGCCGTCACCGGCACCAACGGCAAGACCACCACCGTCCGGATGCTCGCGTCGATCCTTCGGGCGGCGGGCCTGCGCACCGCCGCCGTCGGCAACATCGGCGTCTCGCTGCTGGACGCGGTCACCGGCGAGCAGGAGTACGACGTCCTGGCCGTGGAGCTGTCCAGCTACCAGCTCCACTGGGCGCCCTCGCTGCGCGCCCACTCGGCCGCCGTCCTCAACCTCGCCCCGGACCACCTCGACTGGCACGGCTCCATGGACGCGTACGCCGCCGACAAGGGCAGTGTCTACGAGGGCAACCAGGTCGCCTGCGTCTACAACGTGGCCGACAAGGCCACCGAGGACCTCGTCCGCGAGGCCGACGTCGAGGAGGGCTGCCGGGCCATCGGCTTCACCCTCGGCGCTCCGGCACCCTCCCAACTCGGCGTCGTGGACGGCATCCTGGTCGACCGGGCGTTCGTCGAGAACCGGCAGAAGAACGCCCAGGAGCTGGCCGAGGTCGCCGACGTGAACCCGCCGGCGCCGCACAACATCGCCAACGCGCTGGCCGCCGCCGCCCTCGCCCGCGCCTACGGGGTGCCCGCGGCGGCCGTCCGGGACGGGCTGCGCGCCTTCACCCCGGACGCCCACCGCATCGCGCACGTCGCCGACGTGGACGGCGTGGCGTACGTCGACGACTCCAAGGCCACCAACACCCATGCCGCCGAGGCGTCCTTGGCGGCGTACGGGTCGGTCGTGTGGATCGCCGGCGGCCTCGCGAAGGGCGCCACCTTCGACGAACTGGTCGCGGGCGCGGCCGGGCGGCTGCGGGGCGTCGTACTGATCGGCGCCGACCGCGCGCTGATCGCCGAAGCCCTGGCGCGACACGCACCGGAAGTACCCGTGGTCGACCTCGACCGGACCGACACTGGGGCGATGCTCCAGGCGGTCCAGGAGGCGCGGCGGCTCGCCCGCCCGGGAGACACGGTGCTGCTGGCCCCGGCCTGCGCCTCCATGGACATGTTCGCCAACTACAACCAGCGCGGTGACGCGTTCGCACAGGCCGTTCGCGAACTCGGCGCCTGACCCGGCCGCCTGCGCCGGGCGACCATGGGAGGGACGCGTGGGACGGTCCAGGCCGACGTACAGCGGAGGCTTCGATGCCCGGTAGTCCCGGCAGCCGCACCGGAGGACGGCCGCCCGTGCGGCGGGCCGCCGCACGGCCCGCCGCCCGGCGGCCCGCGGCCCCCGAGAACCCCGTCCGGGCGCTGTACACCCGCCTGCGCCGGGCCTGGGACCGGCCGCTGACGGCGTACTACCTGATCGCCGGCGGCAGCGCGCTGATCACCGTGCTCGGTCTGGTGATGGTCTACTCGGCCTCCCAGATCACCGCGCTCCAGCTCTCGCTGCCGGGGTCGTACTTCTTCCGCAAGCAGTTCCTGGCCGCCGTGATCGGCACCGTACTGCTGCTCGCCGCGATGCGGATGCCGGTGAAGCTGCACCGGGCACTGGCCTATCCGATCCTGGCCGGCGCGGTCTTCCTGATGGCCCTGGTGCAGGTGCCGGGGATAGGGATGTCGGTCAACGGCAACCAGAACTGGATCTCCGTCGGCGGCCCCTTCCAGCTCCAGCCCAGCGAGTTCGGCAAGCTCGCCCTGGTGCTGTGGGGCGCCGACCTGCTCGCCCGCAAACAGGACAAGCGGCTGCTGACCCAGTGGAAGCACATGCTGGTGCCGCTGGTCCCGGTCGCCTTCCTGCTCCTCGGGCTGATCATGCTCGGCGGGGACATGGGCACCGCGATCATCCTGACCGCCATCGCCTTCGGGCTGCTGTGGCTGGCGGGGGCGCCCACCCGGATGTTCGCCGGGGTCCTCTCGGTCGCCGCGCTGCTCGGTGTGATCCTCATCAAGACCAACCCCAACCGCATGGCCCGGCTGGCCTGCATCGGCGCGACCGACCCCGGCCCCGGCGACTCCTGCTGGCAGGCGGTGCACGGCATCTACGCCCTCGCCTCGGGCGGGCTGTTCGGTTCCGGACTCGGCGCCAGCGTCGAGAAGTGGGGCCAACTCCCCGAGGCGCACACCGACTTCATCTTCGCCGTCACCGGCGAGGAACTGGGCTTGGCGGGCACGCTGTCCGTCCTCGCCCTCTTCGCGGCTCTAGGCTATGCGGGTATCCGCGTGGCCGGACGCACGGAGGACCCCTTCGTCAGGTATGCCGCGGGAGGCGTGACCACCTGGATCACGGCCCAGGCCGTGATCAACATCGGTGCGGTCCTCGGACTGCTGCCGATCGCCGGCGTCCCCCTCCCGCTGTTCTCCTACGGGGGTTCCGCCCTGCTGCCGACCATGTTCGCCATCGGGCTGCTGATCGCCTTCGCACGCGACGAGCCCGCTGCGCGGGCGGCGCTTGCGATGCGGCAACCTCGCTTTGGTAGAAAGCGGGGGACCGGGGGCACCGGGTCCGAGCGGAGGCCCCGGAGTTGGAACACGATGCGACGGCGTGCCTCGCGGCGCGCTCGTCCGGAGAGCGGTGAATTTCGGTGCATGTCGTACTCGCCGGCGGAGGAACCGCGGGCCACATCGAGCCCGCGCTCGCCCTCGCGGACGCCCTGCGCAGGCAGGACCCGACCGTGGGCATCACGGCCCTGGGCACGGAGCGCGGCCTGGAGACCCGTCTCGTACCCGAGCGCGGGTACGAGCTGGCGCTGATCCCGGCGGTACCCCTGCCGCGCAAGCCCACGCCCGAGCTGATCACCGTGCCGGGCCGGCTGCGCGGCACCATCAAGGCGACCGAGCAGATCCTGGAGCGCACCCGCGCCGACGCCGTGGTCGGCTTCGGCGGGTACGTCGCCCTGCCCGGCTACCTCGCGGCCAAGCGGCTCGGCGTGCCGATCGTGATCCACGAGGCCAACGCCCGCCCCGGCCTGGCCAACAAGATCGGCTCCCGGTACGCCGCGCAGGTCGCCGTCTCCACCCCCGACAGCAAACTGCGCAACTCCCGGTACATCGGCATCCCGCTGCGCCGATCCATCGCCACCCTGGACCGGGCCGCCGCCCGCCCCGAGGCCCGCGCGGCGTTCGGCCTCGACCCCAATCTGCCCACGCTGCTGGTCACCGGCGGCTCACAGGGCGCCCGCCGGCTCAACGAGGTCGTCCAGCAGGTCGCGCCCTGGCTCCAGCAGGCGGGCATCCAGATCCTGCACGCGGTCGGCCCGAAGAACGAACTGCCGCAGGTCCACCAGATGCCGGGGATGCCCCCGTACATCCCGGTAAGTTATCTGGACCGGATGGACCTCGCGTACGCCGCGGCCGACATGATGCTCTGCCGCGCGGGCGCGATGACCGTCGCCGAACTCTCCGCCGTCGGGCTCCCCGCCGCCTACGTCCCGCTGCCCATCGGCAACGGCGAACAGCGGCTCAACGCCCAGCCGGTGGTCAAGGCCGGCGGCGGACTGCTGGTCGACGACGCGGAACTGACCCCCGAGTGGGTCCAGCAGAACGTGCTGCCCGTCCTCGCCGACCCGCACCGGCTGTACGAGATGTCCCGCGCCGCCGCCGAGTTCGGCCGCCGGGACGCCGACGAGCTGCTCGTCGGCATGGTCTACGAGGCGATCAGCGCCGCCCGCGCGCAGCGCTAGGCGACCCGACGGAGGGCAGGAAGCGTGGCCGGACCGACCACCGCCGAACGCGGTGCACGCCAGCAGGAGTCGTCCGGCCCGTCCCGTGCCCGGCGCCTGTGGCCACCCCGCCCACGTATTCGTACGATCGTCATCCTGGCCGTCCTCGTCGTCGTGACGGGCGGGGCGGCCGGCTGGCTGCTGTACGGCTCCGACTGGCTGCGGGTGGAGACGGTCTCCGTCTCGGGCACCCGGGTCCTGACGCCCGCTCAGGTCCGGGAAGCGGCCGACGTTCCCGTCGGGGAGCCGCTCATTTCCGTCGACACCGAGGCGATCGAGAGCCGGCTGAAGAAGAAATTGCCCCGAATTGACGTGATTGCGGCCGACCGTTCCTGGCCCGCCGGAATCAGCCTGGAAGTGACGGAACGCACTCCGGTTCTGCTCGTGCAAAACGGAGAAAAGTATGGGGAAGTGGACAAGGATGGCGTCCGATTCGCCACGATTTCCCGTGCGGTCAAAGGCGTTCCCCTGCTGGAATTGGCGGTCTCCCGTTCGGGCTCGTCCGCCGCGAGCCTGCGCCGCTTCGGCGAGGACCGGCTGGTCCGGGAGGCGGTCCGGGTGGCCGGACGGGTCCCGGACGCGGTCACCCGCGACGCCCGGCGGGTCACGGTGCGTTCCTTCGACGACATCTCGCTGGAGTTGAGCGGGGGGCGGACCGTGGCGTGGGGGAGCGCGGAAAAGAGCGCTGACAAGGCGCGCGCCCTCACCGCCCTGATGAAAGCCGCGCCCGACGCGCGGCACTTCGACGTGAGTGTTCCCACCGCCCCTGCGGTGTCGGGGAGTTGACGCCCGTCGACGCAGGCCAGCACCCTGGTTGGGCAGCGCTACGGCTGATCACATAGGGTGAAAAGAAAAACGGGAGGTTCGGCGTGTTCGTTGAACGCGCGCCACGTGTCGACTTAGTGTCCTGTTCGGAAGACTCCAGGGAACAGACACACTGGTAACCCTAAACTTCAGCGTTAGGGTTCGGGTCGGCGCTACGGACCGTCCCATTCGGCATCAGTCGCCGGACCGCGGAGCAGCAGTGCTCCACCGGTCCGACGACACGTAACTCGAGGCGAGAGGCCTTCGACGTGGCAGCACCGCAGAACTACCTCGCAGTCATCAAAGTCATCGGTGTCGGCGGCGGTGGTGTCAATGCCATCAACCGGATGA
Source organism: Streptomyces daghestanicus (assembly GCF_020521275.1). Lineage (NCBI taxonomy): Bacteria > Bacillati > Actinomycetota > Actinomycetes > Kitasatosporales > Streptomycetaceae > Streptomyces > Streptomyces daghestanicus. The sequence continues at coordinate 1,198,757 of NZ_BNDX01000016.1, forward strand.
TCGAGGTCGGTCTCAAGGGCGTCGAGTTCATCGCCATCAACACCGACGCGCAAGCCCTGTTGATGAGCGACGCCGACGTCAAGCTCGACGTCGGCCGTGAACTCACCCGCGGACTCGGCGCCGGAGCCAACCCGGCCGTCGGCCGCAAGGCCGCCGAGGATCACCGCGAGGAGATCGAGGAGGTCCTCAAGGGGGCCGACATGGTCTTCGTGACGGCCGGTGAGGGCGGCGGCACCGGCACCGGCGGCGCGCCCGTGGTGGCGAACATCGCCCGCTCCCTCGGCGCCCTCACCATCGGCGTGGTCACCCGCCCGTTCACCTTCGAGGGACGGCGCCGGGCCAACCAGGCCGAGGACGGCATCGCCGAACTCCGCGAAGAGGTCGACACCCTCATCGTCATCCCCAACGACCGGCTGCTGTCCATCTCGGACCGCCAGGTCTCCGTCCTCGACGCCTTCAAGTCGGCGGACCAGGTCCTGCTCTCCGGTGTGCAGGGCATCACCGACCTGATCACCACCCCCGGCCTGATCAACCTCGACTTCGCCGACGTCAAGTCGGTCATGTCCGAGGCCGGTTCGGCCCTGATGGGCATCGGCTCCGCCCGCGGCGACGACCGCGCGGTGGCCGCCGCCGAGATGGCGATCTCCTCGCCGCTGCTCGAAGCCTCCATCGACGGTGCCCGGGGCGTCCTGCTCTCCATCTCCGGCGGCTCCGACCTCGGCCTGTTCGAGATCAACGAGGCCGCCCAGCTGGTCAGCGAGGCCGCCCACCCCGAGGCCAACATCATCTTCGGCGCCGTCATCGACGACGCCCTCGGTGACGAGGTCCGGGTCACGGTCATCGCGGCCGGCTTCGACGGCGGTCAGCCGCCCGCCAAGCGGGACACCGTGCTCGGCGCGGCCTCGGCCAAGCGCGACGAGCAGCCCGCCCCGCCGGCCCGGCAGCCGGAGAGCCGCCCGTCCTTCAGCGGACTCGGCAGCGTCAAGCCGAAGGAGGAGCCGGAGCCGGTCGCGCCGGAGCCGGTCAGCGACCTGCCGCCGGTCACCCCGCCGCCGGTCCCGCCGTCCCGCACCTACTCGGACAGCGCGGCCGAGGAACTGGACGTGCCGGACTTCTTGAAGTGACAGCACAGCGCGATACCGCGAACGGCGCGCACTTCGCCTTCACCGACCGGTGGGGCGGGGTGAGCGCCGTTCCGTACGAGGAGCTCAACCTCGGCGGCGCGGTCGGTGACGACCCCGACGCCGTACGGACCAACCGGGAACGGGCGGCCGCGTCGCTCGGGCTCGACCCCGGCCGGGTGGTCTGGATGAACCAGGTGCACGGCGCCGGCGTCGAAGTGGTGGACGCCCCCTGGGGCGCCCGGCCGGTGCCCGAGACCGACGCGCTCGTCACCGCCGAGCGCGGCCTCGCCCTCGCGGTCCTCACCGCCGACTGCGTGCCGGTGCTGCTGGCCGACCCGGCCGCCGGGGTCGTCGCCGCCGCGCACGCGGGCCGGCCCGGCATGATCGCCGGGGTCGTCCCCGCCGCCGTACGCGCCATGACGGAATTCGGCGCCGACCCCGCCCGGATCGTCGCCCGCACCGGACCCTCGGTGTGCGGCCGGTGCTACGAGGTGCCGGAGGCGATGCGCGCCGAGGTGGCCGCCGTCGAACCGGCGGCGTACGCCGTCACCAGCTGGGGCACGCCGGCGGTCGACGTGGCCGCCGGTGTGCACGCGCAACTCGAACGGCTCGGGGTACGCGCACGGGAGCAGTCGCCGGTGTGCACGCTGGAGTCGAAGGATCACTTCTCGTACCGACGGGACCGCACCACCGGGCGGCTCGCGGGCTATGTATGGCTGGGCTGATGGGGCATGACGGAGCGTAAGGACGAACTCGCCGCGAACCTCGCCAAGGTGGAGGAGCGCATCGCCGCCGCGTGCGCCGCCGCCGGCCGGGACCGCGAGGAGGTGACCCTGATCGTGGTCACCAAGACCTATCCGGCGAGCGATGTGCGTACTTTGGCGGAGCTGGGTGTCCGGCATGTCGCGGAGAACCGGGACCAGGACGCGGCCCCGAAGGCCGCCGCGTGCGCGGATCTGCCGCTCACCTGGCACTTCGTGGGGCAGTTGCAGACCAACAAGGTACGATCCGTGGTCGGTTACGCCGATCTCGTGCAGTCCGTCGACCGTGCCCGGCTGGTCACCGCCCTGTCCAAGGAGGCGGAGCGGGCCGGACGTGAACTGGGCTGCCTCGTCCAGGTCGCACTCGATGCGGGAGCGAACGGGCGGGGGGAGCGGGGCGGTGTGGCTCCCGACGGGATCGGGGAGTTGGCCGACCTCGTCGCCGGGGCGCCGGGGCTCCGGCTCGACGGACTGATGACGGTGGCCCCGCTGACCGGGGAGTACGCCGGACGCCAAGAGGCCGCTTTCGAGCGGCTCATGGATTTGTCGACCCACCTGCGCCGGTCCCATCCGACTGCGACCATGGTCTCGGCAGGGATGAGTGCGGACCTCGAACAGGCCGTGGCCGCCGGAGCGACACATGTGCGCGTCGGTACCGCGGTACTCGGCGTCCGACCCAGGCTCGGGTAACGTCGCCAAGAAGTCGGACCACAGCAGAAAATATGGTCATTACCGCCGAAAGGCGGAAGCAACGACCTCGTGGATCGCGGGCATGTGGCAGTCGTCAGCAGATCCACCACAGAGCGGAGGACTCAGAGCATGGCCGGCGCGATGCGCAAGATGGCGGTCTACCTCGGCCTCGTGGAGGACGATGGGTACGACGGCCGGGGGTTCGACCCCGACGACGACTTCGAACCTGAACTCGACCCGGAACCCGAACGGGATCACCGGAGGCATGAACCGGCACATCAGGGGCATGGTTCACATCAGTCACAAAGGGACGAAGAGGTACGAGTCGTTCAACCGCCCGCGCCTCGCGAGCCGGTGGCCCGGTCCGCTTCGCCGGCCGCGGAATCGTCGCGACCCGCCCGGATCGCGCCCGTGGCATCCATCACACAAGAACGCGCAAGCCTGGAAAAGAGCGCACCGGTCATCATGCCCAAGGTCGTGTCCGAACGAGAGCCCTACCGGATCACCACACTCCACCCGCGGACCTACAACGAGGCCCGTACCATCGGGGAACACTTCCGTGAGGGCACGCCGGTGATCATGAATCTGACCGAGATGGATGACACGGACGCGAAGCGACTTGTCGACTTCGCTGCCGGTCTGGTGTTTGGTCTCCACGGCAGTATCGAGCGGGTGACGCAGAAGGTGTTCCTGCTGTCTCCTGCTAACGTCGATGTCACGGCGGAGGACAAGGCCCGCATCGCAGAGGGCGGGTTCTTCAACCAGAGCTGAGACGTAGCACCGGTGAGATGGGTCAGGGGAGAGGGAAGCAAGGGTCATGAGCGTGGTCCTGGATGTCGTCTACATCGCGCTGATGTGCTTCCTCATCGTGCTGATCTTCCGGTTGGTCATGGACTACGTCTTCCAGTTCGCCCGCTCGTGGCAACCCGGCAAGGCGATGGTGGTCGTACTGGAGGCCACCTACACTGTCACCGATCCACCGTTGAAGCTTCTGCGGCGGGTCATCCCGCCGCTGCGTCTCGGGGGCGTGGCGCTCGACCTGTCCTTCTTCGTACTGATGATCATCGTCTACATCCTGATCTCGATCGTGAGCCGGCTGTGAGCGATGAGAGAGATACGGGCTTGCCGAATGCCGACGACTACGTTGAGGTGAAGAGATGCCGTTGACCCCCGAGGACGTGCGGAACAAGCAGTTCACGACCGTCCGCCTCCGAGAAGGCTATGACGAGGACGAGGTCGATGCCTTCCTCGACGAGGTCGAAGCCGAACTGACCCGTCTGCTCCGCGAGAACGAGGACCTGCGCGCCAAGCTGGCCGCTGCCACGCGCGCGGCCGCGCAGAACCAGCAGAACATGCGCAAGCCCCCGGAGCAGCAGGATCAGCAGCAGGGTGGCATGCCCCAGCAGGGCGGGATGCCTCAGCAGGGCGGCATGCCCCAGCAGGGCGGGATGCCTCAGCAGGGCGGGATGCCCCAGCAGGGCATGCGCGGTCCGGGTGCTCCCGTACCCGCCGGCATATCGGGCCCGCCGCAGCAGCAGATGGGCGGCCCCATGGGAGGCCCGCCCCAGCTGCCGAGCGGTGCCCCGCAACTGCCCGCCGGTCCCGGCGGTCAGGGCGGCCCGCAGGGCCCCGGTCCGATGGGCCAGGGTCCGGGGCCGATGGGCCAGGGCCAGGGCCCGGGTCCGATGCAGGGACAGATGGGCCCCGGCCCGATGGGCGGCCCCATGGGCGGTCCGCAGGGTCACGGCGGTCCCGGCATGCCCGGCCAGGGCGGCCCGGGCGGCGACAGCGCCGCGCGCGTCCTGTCGCTGGCCCAGCAGACCGCCGACCAGGCGATCGCCGAGGCCCGGTCCGAGGCCAACAAGATCGTCGGCGAGGCGCGTTCGCGGGCCGAGGGCCTGGAGCGGGACGCCCGTGCCAAGGCCGACGCCCTGGAGCGGGACGCGCAGGAGAAGCACCGCGTCGCGATGGGCTCCCTGGAGTCCGCCCGCGCCACGCTGGAGCGCAAGGTCGAGGACCTGCGCGGCTTCGAGCGCGAGTACCGCACGCGGCTGAAGTCCTACCTGGAGTCGCAGCTGCGTCAGCTGGAGACCCAGGCCGACGACTCGCTGGCCCCGCCGCGGACGCCCGCGACGGCTTCCCTCCCGCCGTCCCCGGCGCCCTCGATGGCACCGGCCGGCGCGAGCGCCCCGTCCTACGGCGGCAACCAGTCCATGGGCAGTGGTCCGGGCGGGTCGTCCGGTCCGTCGTACGGCTCGCAGCAGCAGATGTCGCCGGCGATGACGCAGCCGATGGCGCCGGTGCGGCCGCAGGGGCCTTCGCCGATGGGGCAGGCGCCGTCGCCGATGCGCGGTTTCCTCATCGACGAGGATGACAACTGAGCGGTGCTGAGCGTTAGTACGGCGTTGTAGTCGGCGGCGTTCAGGGCGGGCCCTGGGTTTTGACCCGGGGTCCGCCTCTTTTGTTGGGTACGGGGCGTCGGCGGGGGCTGGGGGCGCGGCCCGGCGGGGCGGGGTGCCGGCCGCGCCCGCCCGTGCCGCCCTGGGGGTACCTCCCCGGCCGGTCAGGCACGGGGGGAGGCACGTATGCCAGCGGATCGGGGCGAGCACGGCGCCGCAGGGCGGGTGCGCGAAGGCCCGGCTCCCCGCACAGGGAGCCGGGCCTCGGGGAGCGGTGGTTATGCCTTGCGGAGCTGGAAGGCCAGGGTCAGGCCCTCGTCCGTGAAGGCGTCTCCGTACCCGGTTTCCGGCTCGCCCTCGGCGAAGTCCGTGGCCAGGACCTCGTCGGCGATCAGGGACGCGTGGGTGGTCAGGGCGGCGACGGTCGCCGGGTCCGTGGCCGTCCAGCGCAGGACGATGCGGTCGGCGACGTCCAGACCGCTGTTCTTGCGGGCCTCCTGGATCAGGCGGATCGCGTCCCGGGCGAGGCCCGCGCGCCGCAGCTCCTCCGTGATCTCCAGGTCGAGGGCGACCGTGGCGCCGGAGTCGGAGGCGACCGACCAGCCCTCGCGCGGGGTCTCCGTGATGATCACCTCGTCGGGAGCGAGGGTGATCGTCTCGCCGTCGACCTCCACCGACGCCGTGCCCTCGCGCAGGGCCAGGGAGAGCGCCGCCGCGTCCGCGTTCGCGACCGCCTTCGCGACGTCCTGGACGCGCTTGCCGAACCGCTTGCCCAGCGCGCGGAAGTTGGCCTTGGCGGTGGTGTCGACCAGGCTGCCGCCGACCTCGGACAGCGAGGCGAGCGACTCGACGTTCAGCTCCTCCGTGATCTGCGTGTGCAGTTCGGGGGTGAGGGTGTCGAAGCCGGTCGCCGCGATCAGCGCGCGGCGCAGCGGCTGGCGGGTCTTGACGCCGGACTCCGCGCGGGTGGCGCGGCCCAGCTCGACCAGGCGGCGGACCAGGACCATCTGCTTCGACAGCTCCGGGTCGACGGCCGTCAGGTCGGCCTCCGGCCACGCGGAGAGGTGCACGGACTCCGGGGCGCCCGGGGTGACCGGCACGATCATGTCCTGCCAGACCCGCTCGGTGATGAACGGGGTCAGCGGGGCCATCAGCCTGGTGACCGTCTCCACGACCTCGTGCAGGGTGCGCAGCGCCGCCTTGTCGCCCTGCCAGAAGCGGCGGCGCGAGCGGCGGACGTACCAGTTGGAGAGGTCGTCGACGAACGCGGACAGCAGCTTGCCGGCGCGCTGGGTGTCGTAGCCCTCCAGGGCCTGGGTGACCTGGTCGGTGAGCGCGTGCAGTTCGGACAGGAGCCAGCGGTCCAGCACCGGGCGGTCGGCCGGGGCCGGGTCCGCCTCGCTCGGCGACCAGCCCGTGGTGCGGGCGTACAGAGCCTGGAAGGCGACCGTGTTCCAGTAGGTGAGGAGCGTCTTGCGGACGACCTCCTGGATGGTGCCGTGGCCGACCCGGCGGGCCGCCCAGGGGGAGCCGCCGGCCGCCATGAACCAGCGGACGGCGTCGGCGCCGTGCTGGTCCATCAGCGGGATCGGCTGGAGGATGTTGCCCAGGTGCTTGGACATCTTGCGGCCGTCCTCGGCGAGGATGTGGCCGAGGCAGACCACGTTCTCGTACGAGGACTTGTCGAAGACCAGGGTGCCGACGGCCATCAGCGTGTAGAACCAGCCGCGGGTCTGGTCGATGGCCTCGCTGATGAACTGGGCCGGGTAGCGGGACTCGAACAGGTCCTTGTTCTTGTACGGGTAGCCATACTGCGCGAACGGCATCGAGCCCGAGTCGTACCAGGCGTCGATGACCTCCGGCACGCGCGTGGCCGTCTTCTCGCACCGGGGGCACGGGAAGGTGACCGCGTCGATGTACGGGCGGTGCGGGTCGAGACCGGACTGGTCGGTGCCGGTCAGCTCGGTCAGTTCCGCGCGGGAGCCGACGGCGGTGAGGTGGTCGTCCTCGCAGCGCCAGATGGGCAGCGGGGTGCCCCAGTAGCGGTTGCGGGAGAGCGCCCAGTCGATGTTGTTGTCCAGCCAGTCGCCGTAGCGGCCGTGCTTGACGGAGTCCGGGAACCAGTTGGTCCGCTCGTTCTCCTCGATGAGGCGGTCCTTGATCTGGGTGGTGCGGATGTACCAGGACGGCTGCGCGTAGTACAGCAGCGCGGTGTGGCAGCGCCAGCAGTGCGGGTAGCTGTGCTCGTACGGGGTGTGCCTGAAGAGCAGGCCGCGGCCGGCAAGGTCCTCGGTGAGCTGCTCGTCGGCCTTCTTGAAGAAGACGCCGCCGACCAGGGCGAGGTCCTCCTCGAAGGTGCCGTCGGGGCGGACCGGGTTCACGACCGGCAGGCCGTAGGAACGGCAGACCTTGAAGTCGTCCTCACCGAAGGCGGGGGACTGGTGGACGAGACCGGTGCCGTCCTCGGTCGTCACGTAGTCGGCGTTGACGACGAAGTGGGCGGGCTCGGGGAACTCGACCAGCTCGAAGGGGCGCTGATACGTCCAGCGCTCCATCTCGGCGCCGGTGAAGCTCTGGCCGGTGGTCTCCCAGCCCTCGCCGAGGGCCTTGGCGACCAGCTGCTCGGCGACGACCAGCTTCTCCTCGCCGTCGGTGGCGACGACGTAGGTGACCTCGGGGTGGGCCGCGACGGCGGTGTTGGAGACCAGCGTCCAGGGCGTGGTCGTCCAGATCAGCAGCGCGGCCTCGCCGGCCAGCGGGCCGGAGGTGAGCGGGAGGCGGACGTAGACCGACGGGTCGACGACCGTCTCGTAGCCCTGGGCCAGCTCGTGGTCGGACAGGCCCGTGCCGCAGCGGGGGCACCAGGGGGCGACGCGGTGGTCCTGGACCAGCAGGCCCTTGCCGAAGATCTCCTTCAGCGACCACCAGACCGAGTCGACGTACTCGGGGTCCATGGTGCGGTACGCGTCGTCCAGGTCGACCCAGTAGCCCATGCGGGTCGTCAGCTCGGTGAAGGCGTCCGTGTGCCGGGTCACCGACTCGCGGCACTTGGCGTTGAACTCCGCGATGCCGTACGCCTCGATGTCCGGCTTGCCGCTGAAGCCCAGCTCCTTCTCGACCGCCAGCTCCACGGGCAGGCCGTGGCAGTCCCAGCCGGCCTTGCGGGCCACGTGGTAGCCGCGCATGGTGCGGAAACGGGGGAAGACGTCCTTGAAGACGCGGGCCTCGATGTGGTGGGCGCCGGGCATGCCGTTGGCGGTGGGCGGACCCTCGTAGAACACCCATTCGGGGCGGCCCTCGGACTGCTCCAGGCTCTTGGCGAAGATCTTCTGCTCGCGCCAGAAGTCGAGCACCGCGTGTTCGAGCGCGGGCAGGTCGACCTGGGCGGGTACCTGGCGGTACTGCGACGGCGTGTTCAACGCGATTCCTCCGGCGGACGTGCTGCCTTCCGTCGGAGGGACGAGAGCGCTGGGCTCCCGCGGTACCACCCTCCTTGGCTCCCGTGCGCCCTGTGCGCCGGTGAGCCCCCTCATTGGGGTCGCGAGGCCGGGTCTACTCGCCCCCAGGGGGGCTTTCTTCCGGCGGCTCCGGGGTGATCTTCACGTCGCGCTCGCCCCCGGGCTCCCACCGTCCCCGGGTCGCTCTGGGCCGCGTACGCCGCTACTCGTCCCCATCCACGCTTTTCGCTCCGCCCAGTGTACGGCGCCCCGCGGACAGCGGCCGACCGGTTTCCGTGTCGGGCATACCTGCCGGGGAGCTGGGCACAACGGATGCAGGTTCGTCCACCGGGGCGGTGCGTCCCGTTGCCGCGAGGCTCAAGTCGATTTATCGTCCCAGCACGATTCGTGTGCATGATCACCATGTGTGAAGGGGCCGCGGCACGGTGGCGGGGAAGACCGCGGCGGGGACCACGCCGGCGAGGAGGACGCCGGCGGCGAAGGCCGCTTCCGAGGAGAGCGCGGTGCGGAAGGACACGGCCGGGAAGAACACGGCCGAGAAGGCGGGCGCGGCCGAGGCCGCCGAGCAGACGGGAGCCACGACGGTGGTTGCGAAGAAGAGTCCTGGCACGGCCACGGCGGCCACGACGGCCGTACCGAAGGCGCGGGGCGGTGCGGTGGAGCCCGGAGACCTCGCGGTACGCCCCGGGGAGGACCCCTGGACGCCCGAGGAGGTCGAGGAGGCCCGCGGGGAGCTCGAGTCCGAGGAGAGCCGGCTCCGGGCCGAGCTGGACTCCTCCGAACGGGCGCTCCAGGGCCTCATGCGGGACTCCGGGGACGGCGCCGGTCACGACGAGGCGGACACCGGCACGAAGAACATCACGCGCGAGCACGAGCTGGCGCTGGCGGCCAACGCCCGCGAGATGCTCTCCCAGACCGAGCACGCCCTGGAACTGCTGGACGCGGGCACCTACGGGCTGTGCGAGAACTGCGGCAAGCCGATCGGCAAGGCCCGGATGCAGGCGTTCCCGCGGGCCACCCTGTGCGTGGAGTGCAAACAGAAGACGGAGCGGCGGTAGGCGGTGCCGTACCCTCTTCCTCAGTCAGGTACCTAGGTCGAGGGACTCACGTGGCAGAGGCGGAGCGCATCATCGGTACGCCGGACACCCCGGACGCTCCGGGGGACGGGCAGCAGGAGACCGCCGACGCCGAGCGGCCCCGGGGCAGGCGCCGGATCGCCGTGCTGTTCGCGGTGGCGGTCCTGGCGTACGCGCTGGACCTGGTCAGCAAGATGATCGTGGTGGCGAAGCTGGAGCACCACGAGCCGGTCGAGATCGTCGGGGACTGGCTGCGGTTCGAGGCGATCCGCAACGCGGGGGCCGCCTTCGGCATCGGCGAGGCCTTCACCGTGATCTTCACGGTGATCGCGGCGACCGTGATCGTCGTGATCGCCCGGCTCGCCCGCAAGCTCTACAGCCTGCCCTGGGCGATCGCGCTCGGCCTGCTGCTCGGCGGCGCCCTCGGCAACCTCACCGACCGGATCTTCCGCGCGCCCGGCGTCTTCGAGGGCGCGGTGGTCGACTTCATCGCGCCCAAGCACTTCGCGGTCTTCAACCTCGCCGACTCGGCGATCGTGTGCGGCGGCATCCTGATCGTGCTGCTCTCCTTCCGGGGGCTGGACCCGGACGGGACCGTCCACAAGGACTGAGCGCGCGTACGGCGGTGTCGGCGCCGTCCGGCATACTCGACCGAGTGAGCACGCTTCCCGAGATCCGTACCCTGCCCGTGCCCGACGGCCTGGAGGGCGAGCGCGTCGACGCCGCCATCTCCCGCATGTTCGGCTTCTCCCGTACCAAGGCCGCCGAGCTGGCGGCGGCGGGGAAGGTGGCGGTCGACGGCTCGGTGGTCGGCAAGTCGGAGCGGGTGCGCGGCGGGGCCTGGCTGGAGGTCGAGATGCCGCCGGCGCCGGCGCCGGTGCAGGTCGTCGCCGAGCCGGTCGAGGGCATGGAGATCGTCCATGACGACGAGGACGTGGTCGTCATCGTGAAGCCGGTCGGGGTCGCCGCCCATCCGTCGCCCGGCTGGACCGGCCCGACCGTGATCGGCGGGCTCGCCGCCGCCGGGTACCGGATCTCGACGTCCGGGGCGGCCGAGCGGCAGGGCATCGTGCACCGCCTGGACGTGGGCACCTCCGGCCTGATGGCGGTCGCCAAGTCCGAGCGGGCCTACACCTCGCTCAAGCGGCAGTTCAAGGAGCGCACGGTCGACAAGCGCTACCACACGCTGGTGCAGGGCCATCCGGACCCGACCAGCGGCACCATCGACGCCCCCATCGGCCGTCACCCGCAGCACGACTACAAGTGGGCGGTCACCGCGGACGGCAAGCCCTCGGTGACGCACTACGACCTGATCGAGGCGTTCCGCGCCGCGTCCCTGCTCGACGTGAAGCTGGAGACCGGCCGCACCCACCAGATCCGCGTCCACATGGCGGCCCACCGCCACCCCTGCGCCGGCGACCTGACCTACGGCGCCGACCCCACCCTCGCCAAGCGGCTGGGCCTGAGCAGGCAGTGGCTGCACGCCGTCCGGCTCGGCTTCGAGCACCCCGGCACCGGCGACTGGGTGGAGTACGCCAGCGACTACCCGGACGACCTCCAGCAGGCCCTGGACCGGGTCAGGGAGGAGACCTACGCATGAGTCCGGGCCACGAGGTGCGCCTCGCCGAGGACCCCGCCGACCGCGAGGCGTGCTTCGCGGTGCGCAAGGAGGTCTTCGTCGCCGAGCAGGGCGTCGACGAGGAGATCGAGTACGACGCGTACGACGCCGTCGCCGTGCACGTCCTGGCGGTCCGCGAGGACGGCGTGCCGCTCGGCACCGGGCGGCTGCTGTACGGCGAGGCGGCGGCCGGGAAGACCGGCGGCGACCGGGGCGTGGGCTCGCTGGGGCGGCTCGCCGTGACCCGGGCGGCCCGCGGGCTGGGCGTCGGGGCCGCGCTGGTGCGGGCGATCGAGGAGGCCGCGCGGGCGCGCGGGCTCACCGCGGTCGACCTGCACGCCCAGACCCACGCCCTCGGTTTCTACGAGCGGCTCGGCTACACGGCGTACGGGCCGGAGTTCCCGGACGCGGGCATCCCGCACCGCGCGATGCGACGCGTGCTGTGACCCACAGCTTCTCCGGAGGCTGACGGGGCAGGTGAAGTGGCAGGCTGGAAGCCTGTCCAGTGATCGCCGAGACCCCCCGGAGCGCTGATTGTGGATCAGTTGGCCCTGTTGTTCGTGCTGTTGCTCGGGGCCCTGCTGAGCGTGCCGGTCGGTGACCGGCTCAAGCTCCCGGCGCCGGTGCTGATGACGGTGCTCGGCATGGTCCTGGCCCTGCTCGACTTCGTGCCCAATGTCGACATCCCGCCGGACCTGATCCTGCCCGCCCTGCTGCCGCCGCTGCTGTACGCGGCGGTGCGGCGCACCTCCTGGCGGCAGTTCGCGGCCAACAAGCGGCCCATCTTCCTGCTCGCCGTCGCGCTGGTCTTCGTCACCATGACCTGCGTGGCCGCCGTGGCCCACGCCATCGTGCCGGGGCTCGGCCTGGCCGCCGCCTTCGCGCTCGGGGCGCTGGTCGCGCCGCCCGACCCGGTCGCCGCCACCGCCGTCGCCGGACAGCTCGGGCTGCCGCGCCGGCTGGTGTCCATCCTGGAGGGCGAGGGGCTGTTCAACGACGTGACGGCCATCGTGCTCTACCACGTCGCCATCGCCGCGGCCGTCGGCGGCACCTTCTCGCCCTGGTCGGCCGGGCTCGACCTGGTGCTGTCCGCGGTGGTCGCCGTCGCCGTCGGCCTCGCCCTCGGCTGGGGCGCCAACCGGCTCCTCGACCTGCTCGGGGACGCCACGCTCCAGATCGGGCTGACGCTGCTGGTGCCGTACGCCTCCTACGTGCTCGCCGAGGAACTGCACGGCTCCGGGGTGCTGGCCGTGCTCACCACCGCGATGTTCCTCGCCGAGTACGCCTCCGACGCCGACGACGTGCTGACCCGGCTCGCCGGGCACACCGTCTGGGACGTCGTCGACACGCTGGTCACCGGGGTCGCCTTCGGGCTGATCGGCCTGGAGCTGCACAACGCGGTACGGACCGCGTCCGGCCACTGGGGCGAGCTGCTGGGCTGGGCCGGGGCCGTGGTGGGCGTGGTGATCCTGGTGCGGCTGCTGTGGCTGCTGCCGGCGACCTGGCTGACCAAACGGCTGCACGCCCGGCGCGACCAGGACGAGGACATCCCGATGAGCCTGCGGGAGACCGTCGTCATGTGGTGGGCGGGGATGCGCGGCGTGGCCTCGGTGGCGCTGGCGCTGGCCATCCCGCTCCGGACGGAGGACGGCTCGCCCTTCCCGCACCGCGAGGAACTCATCTTCATCGCGTTCGGGGTGATCCTGGTGACCCTGCTGCTGCAGGGACTGACCCTGCCCTGGCTGGTCGGGCGGCTCCACGTGCGGGCCGACACCGAGCAGGAGAAGGAGTTCGAGCGGACCCTCGCCCGGCGCGCGGCCAAGGCGGCCCGGCAGCGGCTGCGGGAGATCGAGGCGGTCGAGGAACTCCCCGAGGAGCTGACCGAGCAGATGCTGCGCCGGGCCTTCGACATCGGGGTGCGGATCAGCCCGGAGATCGGCGACGAGGAGCGGCGCGAGGCCCAGGAGCAGCGGGCGCGGCGGATCAAGCGGGTCCGCCGCATCCAGGGCGAGATGCTGAGCGCCGCCCGGCACGAGGTGCTGGCGGCACGCAGCGAACCCGGCGCCGATCCGGAGATCGTCGACCGGGTCCTGCGCCACCTCGACGTCCGCAGCCTGCGGTGAGCGCCCCCCCCCGCTCAGTGCGGCGTCCCCCGCACCGGCTGGTACGGGACGCGGCGCGCCGCGCCGTCCGGGGAGTGCTTGCGCAGCCGGTCCCGGCCGGGCGGCAGAGCGGCGTCGGCGGTGTTGACGCGGGGCAGCGCGTAGGGGTGCTCGTCGGCCAGCCAGCGGATCATCCGCTCGCGCACCTCCACCCGTACCGTCCAGATGTCGTCCGCGTCCTTCGCCGTCACCAGCGCCCGCACCTGCATGGTGTTGGGGGTGGTGTCGGTGACGGTCAGGTTGTAGGCCCGGCCGTCCCAGGCCGGGCAGGACCGCAGGATGTCGCGGAGCCGCTCGCGCATGGCGTCCACCGGCGCCGAGTGGTCGACGTACCAGAAGACGGTGCCGGTCATCTGCGGGGTGCCCCGCGACCAGTTCTCGAACGGCTTGGAGGTGAAGTACGACACCGGCATGGTGATCCGGCGCTCGTCCCAGGTGCGTACGGTCAGGAAGGTCAGCGTGACCTCCTCGACCGTGCCCCACTCGCCGTCGACCACCACCGTGTCCCCGATGCGGACCATGTCGCCGAAGGCGATCTGGAAGCCGGCGAACATGTTGCTCAGCGTGGACTGCGCGGCGATGCCGGCGACGATGCCCAGCACACCGGCCGAGGCCAGCAGCGAGGCGCCGGCGGTGCGCATCTCCTGGAAGGTCAGCAGCATCGAGGAGACCGCCACCACGCCGACCACCGCGGAGACCACGCGCATGATCAGCGACACCTGGGTGCGCACCCGGCGCACCCGGGCGGGATCGCGCTGCGCGCGGGCGTGGGCGTAACTGGTGTACGACGTCTCCACGATCGCCGCGGCGATCCGGACCACCAGCCAGGCGGCCGACCCGATCAGCACCAGGGTGAGGATGTGCCCGATCAGGCCCCGGTGCGCGGGGAAGACCCGGGCCTCGATGTACGAGCCTCTCAGCAGCGCCGCGCAGAGCAGCAGCTGGTAGGGGATGCGCGCGCGGCGCAGCAGCCCCCAGAGGGGCGTCTCCGGGTGCCGTCCGTCGGCCTTGCGCAGCAACAGGTCGGTGGCCCAGCCGATGACCAGGGTCAACAGGACCGAGCCGCCGACCACGGTCAGCGGGCGGAGTATGTTCTCCATCCCCAGAACGTAACCGGCACCGCGCCGTCTGAACCTGTGACATGGAGGACATCCCGGGCGGAACCGGCCGGGTGCGGGGGCCGTGTCGTCGTACCCGGCTGGCACGATGGGCCCATGGACATCGTGCTCTTTCACTCGACCTTCGGCCTTCGGCCCGCGGTGCGGCAGGCCGCCGACCGGCTCCGCGCGGCCGGTCATGAGGTGCGGACGCCCGACCTCTTCCAGGGCCGGACGTTCGACACGGTGGAGGAGGGGATGGAGCACAACGAGTCGGTCGGCCGGGAGGAGCTGCTGAAGCGCGCCGTGCTGGCCGCCGCGCCCTACTCGGAGCGGGGCCTGGTCTACGCCGGGTTCTCGCTCGGCGCCTCGATCGCCCAGACCCTCGCCCTCGGCGACCACCGGGCCCGCGGGCTGCTGCTCCTGCACGGCACCTCGGACATCGCGCCCAACGCCTCGGCGGACGGCCTGCCCGTGCAGTTGCACGTCGCCGAGCCCGACCCGTTCGAGACCGACGACTGGCTCAGCGCCTGGTACCTCCAGATGGGCCGGACCGGCGCCGATGTGGAGGTGTACCGCTACGCGGGGGCGGGACACCTCTACACCGACCCGGACCTGCCCGACTACGACGAGGAGGCCGCCGAGGCCACCTGGCGGACGGCGCTCGGCTTCCTCGACTCCCTGTGACGCCTACTTCAGGGCGGCGCCGACGACCTCGGTGAACTCGGCGGCGGTCATCGGCGCGTTGCCGCTGGACGTCTGGAGCTGCTTGCCGTCCATGACGAAGCTCGGGGTGCCGGTGACGCCGTCCTTGTTCGTGTTGAACGTGTTGGACATGGCCAGCGCCCAGGCGTCGTAGGTGCCCTTCTTCACGGCGTCCTGGAACTTGGCGTTGTCCTTCAGCGCCGGGACGGTGTCGGCGACCTTGATCAGGTAGTCGTCGTCCTTGAACTTGTCGTCGCTCTCCTCGGGGTGCCACTTGGCCGAGTAGAGCGCCGACTTGTACTTCAGGAAGGCCTCCGGGCTGACGTTCAGCGCGGCGCCCATGGCGCTCATGGCGTTCTTGGAGCCCTCGCCGTGCGAGCCGACCTCGAACTCGCCGTCCTTCTCGGTGTCGCCGTCGAGGAAGGTGCCGCCGACGTACTGGACCTTGTACTTGCCGTCCTCGACGTCCTTCTCCAGGGTCGGGCCGGCCGCCTGCTCGAACGCGGCGCAGACGGGGCAGCGCGGGTCCTCGTAGACCTTGAGGGTCTTCTTGGCGCTGTCCTCGCCGATGACCACGGTGGTGCCGTTCTTGCCCGTGGTGTTGGCCGGGGCGACGATCTTGGTCTCGTCGGCCACGGTCTCCCAGTGGGTGGGCTTGTTGCCCTGGACGACGGCGTAGCCGATGCCGCCGGCTATCGCCAGCACGCCGACGATGGAACAGGCGACGATGACCTGCCGCTTGACCTTGTCGCGCTTGGCCTGGCGCTCGCGCTCCTGACGCAGCCGCTCGCGGGCCGCGGTCTTCTGCTGCTGGCTGTTTCGCTTGCTCATGGTGTCGTGACTCCGTGGGGAGGCGCACACGGGCGTGTGCGGGGGTGTACGGCGTACCGGGGACTGCCGGCACTCGGTCGGTTCAGGCGAAGGCGACCGGGCGGGGCGGTCCGCGGCGTCCCAGGGAGTGGGTGAGGACGCGGTCGCGGGCGGCGGCGGTGCGGCGGACCGGGCGCGCGGCCCGGCCCGGCGCCGGAGCCGGGCGGACGGTGACCGCGGCGACCGCGAGCAGCAGCGGCCGGAAGGTGACCGCGGCGGCGGCCCGCAGCAGCTGGGCCAGCGCGTGCTCGCCGTACCGCAGCCAGGCGGCGGCCAGCAGGCCCACGCCGACGTGCGCGGCGAGCAGCAGCCAGGCGGTGCCGGGGGTGGCGTCGGCCAGCAGCGCGGCGAACCGGTCGGTGCCGGCGCCGGTCACCTGGGTGAGCGGGTTGCCGGCACTGGCGTGCAGCGCGGTGCCGTCGCCGCACAGCACGTCGAGGCCGACCGAGCGCAGCGGACCGGCGACGGGGCCGCCCGCGGGGCCGTAGCAGACGTGCTGGCCGGTGGTGAAGACGGTGTCGGCGGCCAGCTCCAGCGGGATCAGCAAGGCGGCGATCCGCCCGTAGGAGCGCTCGCGGCCGGCCAGGGCGTACGCGAGGAGGAAGACCCCGGCCGTGACCGGGGCCACCGTGGGCAGGGGCAGCGGGACCCCGGACAGCAGCACGTGCGACGCGGTGCCGAGCGTCACGACCAGTGCCGTGAACAGTGCCGCGCGTACGGCTCTGAGGGGGGTCCCGGATATGTCCATCGCACAGGAGTGTGTCACGGGCTCCGGTAAAGGAACCCTAAAGGGTGGCTGTGAGTCACAGCCCGGGGATGCGGCCGTTGCGGAACAGGTCGACGAAGATCTGGTGGTCGGCACGCGCGCGTGCCCCGTAGGCGTGCGCGAAGTCGACCAGGAGAGGCGCGAAGCCCTCCTCGTCGGCGGCGATCGCGGCGTCGATGGCACGCTCG
Organism: Streptomyces daghestanicus; assembly: GCF_020521275.1. Taxonomy (NCBI): domain Bacteria; kingdom Bacillati; phylum Actinomycetota; class Actinomycetes; order Kitasatosporales; family Streptomycetaceae; genus Streptomyces; species Streptomyces daghestanicus. Next base: position 1,215,671 of record NZ_BNDX01000016.1, read on the forward strand.
GTGGAGAACGGCACCAGGGACTCGCCGGACTGGTCGTCGGCCGCCGCGTGCATCGCGGCCGTGGCCCGGCCCAGGTCGGCGACGACCTCGGCGATCTCCTCCGGGTCGTCGATGTCGCCCCAGTCCAGGTCGACGGCGTACGGCGAGATCTCGGCGACCAGCTGGCCCGCGCCGTCCAGCTCGGTCCAGCCCAGCCACGGGTCGGCGTGCGCCTGGAGCGCGCGCTGGGAGATGACCGTGCGGTGCCCCTCGTGCTGGAAGTAGTCGCGGATCGCCTGGTCGGTGATGTGCCGGGAGACGGCCGGGGTCTGGGCCTGCTTGATGTAGATCACCACATCGTTCTCCAGGGCGTCGCTGTTGCCCTCCAGGAGGATGTTGTACGACGGCAGCCCGGCCGAGCCGATGCCGATGCCGCGGCGGCCGACCACGTCCTTGACGCGGTAGGAGTCGGGGCGGGTCAGGGACGACTCGGGGAGCGTCTCCAGGTAGCCGTCGAAGGCGGCCAGCACCTTGTAGCGGGTGGCCGCGTCCAGCTCGACGCTGCCGCCGCCGGGGGCGAAGCGGCGCTCGAAGTCACGGATCTCCGTCATCGAGTCCAGCAGCCCGAACCGGGTCAGCGAGCGGGCGTCGCGCAGCGCGTCGAGCAGCGGCCCCTGGGCGGTGTCCAGGGTGAACGGCGGCACCTCGTCGCTCTTGGCGCCGGTGGCCAGGGCGCGGATGCGCTCGCGGTACGCGCCCGCGTACACCGTGACCAGCTCGGTGATCTGCTCGTCGCTGAGCGCCTTGGCGTACCCGATCAGCGCGACCGAGGCCGCGAAGCGCTTGAGGTCCCAGGTGAAGGGGCCGACGTACGCCTCGTCGAAGTCGTTGACGTTGAAGATCAGGCGGCCGGTGGAGTCCATGTACGTGCCGAAGTTCTCCGCGTGCAGGTCGCCGTGGATCCACACCCGGGAGGTCCGCTCGTCCAGGTACGGGCCGCGGTCGCGGCCGTCGTGGTCGCCGGCGTCCAGGTCGCGGTAGAACAGGGAGGCCGTGCCCCGGTAGAACGCGAAGGCCGACGCCGCCATCTTCCGGAACTTCACCCGGAACGCGGCCGGGTCGGCGGCCAGGAGCTGGCCGAAGGCGGTGTCGAAGACGGCGAGGATCTCCTCGCCGCGGTGCTCGTCGCTGAGCTGCGGGACCGGCATCGCTGGGTGCCTCCTGGTGCGTACGGTGCGTGAGAGCGGGTGATCGCGGTACGGATCCTCCGACCGGACCAACGTGCGGCGGGGCACGGGAGTGCCCGCGCGACGCCTCGCCCGAAGGTACGCGGGGAGGGCCCCGAAGTGTCAGCTCCGAGGCATAGACTTCGACGCTGACCCCCCGGACTGCCCGCAGCCCGTCACCCGAAGTTCTCCCAGGAGGCCGAACGTGTCCAAGCCGCCGTTCACGCACCTGCACGTCCACACCCAGTACTCGCTGCTGGACGGTGCCGCGCGGCTGAAGGACATGTTCGACGCCTGCAACAACATGGGCATGACACACGTCGCCATGTCCGACCACGGCAACCTGCACGGGGCGTACGACTTCTTCCACTCCGCGCAGAAGGCCGGGATCACCCCGATCATCGGGATCGAGGCGTACGTCGCCCCCGAGTCGCGGCGGAACAAGCGCAAGATCCAGTGGGGCCAGCCGCACCAGAAGCGGGACGACGTCTCCGGTTCCGGCGGTTACACCCACAAGACGATGTGGGCGGTGAACAAGACCGGCCTGCACAACCTCTTCAAGCTCTCCTCGGACGCCTATGCCGAGGGCTGGCTCCAGAAGTGGCCCCGGATGGACAAGGAGACGATCTCCCAGTGGTCCGAGGGGATCGTCGCCTCCACCGGCTGCCCCTCCGGCGAGGTGCAGACCCGGCTGCGGCTCGGCCAGTTCGACGAGGCGCTGAAGGCCGCCGCCGAGTACCAGGACATCTTCGGCAAGGACAAGTACTTCCTGGAGCTGATGGACCACGGCATCGACATCGAGCACCGGGTCCGTGACGGCCTCCTGGAGATCGGCAGGAAACTCGGCATCCCGCCGCTGGTCACCAACGACTCGCACTACACGTACGCGCACGAGGCGACCGCCCACGACGCCCTGCTGTGCATCCAGACCGGCAAGAACCTCTCCGACCCCGACCGCTTCAAGTTCGACGGCACCGGCTACTACCTGAAGTCCACGGAGGAGATGTACGCCATCGACTCCTCCGACGCCTGGCAGGAGGGCTGCGCCAACACGCTGCTGGTCGCCGAGATGGTCGACACCACGGGCATGTTCGAGAAGCGCGACCTGATGCCCAAGTTCGACATCCCCGAGGGGTACACCGAGGTCACCTGGTTCCAGGAGGAGGTCCGCCGCGGCATGGAGCGCCGCTACCCGGGCGGCGTCCCCGAGGACCGGCAGAAGCAGGCCGAGTACGAGATGGACGTCATCATCCAGATGGGGTTCCCGGGCTACTTCCTCGTCGTCGCCGACTTCATCATGTGGGCGAAGAACCAGGGCATCGCCGTCGGCCCCGGCCGAGGCTCCGCGGCCGGCTCGATCGTCGCGTACGCCATGGGCATCACCGACCTCGACCCGATCCCGCACGGCCTGATCTTCGAGCGGTTCCTCAACCCCGAGCGCGTCTCCATGCCCGACGTCGACATCGACTTCGACGAGCGCAGGCGCGTCGAGGTGATCCGGTACGTGACGGAGAAGTACGGCGCCGACAAGGTCGCCATGATCGGCACGTACGGCAAGATCAAGGCGAAGAACGCGATCAAGGACTCCGCGCGCGTGCTGGGCTACCCGTACGCGATGGGCGACCGCCTCACCAAGGCGATGCCCGCCGACGTCCTCGGCAAGGGCATCGACCTCGACGGCATCACCAACCCCTCGCACCCCCGCTACAGCGAGGCCGGCGAGATCCGCTCGATGTACGAGAACGAGCCGGACGTGAAGAAGGTCATCGACACCGCCAAGGGCGTCGAGGGCCTGGTCCGGCAGATGGGCGTGCACGCGGCCGGCGTGATCATGTCCAGCGAGCCGATCGTCGACCACGCCCCGATCTGGGTGCGGCACACCGACGGCGTGACCATCACGCAGTGGGACTACCCGCAGTGCGAGTCGCTCGGCCTGCTGAAGATGGACTTCCTCGGCCTGCGCAACCTCACGATCATGGACGACGCCGTCAAGATGGTGAAGTCCAACAAGGGCGTCGAGCTGGACCTGCTCTCCCTGCCGCTGGACGACCCCACGACCTTCGAACTGCTCCAGCGCGGCGACACCCTCGGCGTCTTCCAGTTCGACGGCGGCCCCATGCGCTCCCTGCTGCGCCTGATGAAGCCCGACAACTTCGAGGACATCTCCGCCGTCTCGGCCCTGTACCGCCCGGGTCCGATGGGCATGGACTCGCACACCAACTACGCGCTGCGCAAGAACGGCCTCCAGGAGATCACCCCGATCCACAAGGAGCTGGAGGAGCCGCTCAAGGAGGTCCTGGACGTCACCTACGGCCTGATCGTCTACCAGGAGCAGGTGCAGAAGGCCGCCCAGATCATCGCCGGGTACTCGCTCGGCGAGGCCGACATCCTCCGCCGCGTCATGGGCAAGAAGAAGCCCGACGAACTGGCGAAGAACTTCGTCCTCTTCCAGGCCGGCGCCCGCAAGAACGGCTACAGCGACGAGGCGATCCAGGCCCTGTGGGACGTGCTGGTCCCCTTCGCCGGCTACGCGTTCAACAAGGCGCACTCCGCCGCGTACGGACTGGTCTCCTACTGGACCGCCTACCTCAAGGCCAACTACCCGGCCGAGTACATGGCCGCCCTGCTCACCTCCGTCAAGGACGACAAGGACAAGTCGGCCGTCTACCTCAACGAGTGCCGGCGCATGGGCATCAAGGTGCTCCCGCCGAACGTCAACGAGTCCATGGCCAACTTCGCCGCCCAGGGCGACGACGTGATCCTCTTCGGCCTCTCCGCGGTGCGCAACGTGGGCACCAACGTGGTGGAGTCGATCATCAGGAGCCGCAAGGCGAAGGGGAAGTTCGCCTCCTTCCCCGACTACCTCGACAAGGTCGAGGCCGTCGTCTGCAACAAGCGGACCACGGAGTCGCTGATCAAGGCCGGCGCCTTCGACGAGATGGGCCACACCCGCAAGGGCCTCACCGCGCAGTACGAACCGATGATCGACAACGTGGTCGCGGTCAAGCGCAAGGAGGCCGAGGGTCAGTTCGACCTCTTCGGCGGCATGGGCGAGGAGGACAACAGCGAGCCGGGCTTCGGCCTGGACGTGGAGTTCTCCACCGACGAGTGGGACAAGACCTATCTCCTCGCCCAGGAGCGGGAGATGCTCGGCCTCTACGTCTCCGACCACCCGCTCTTCGGCCTGGAGCACGTCCTCTCCGACAAGGCCGACGCGGGCATCTCCCAGCTCACCGGCGGTGACTTCGGCGACGGCGCGGTCGTGACCATCGGCGGCATCATCTCCGGCCTCCAGCGCAAGATGACCAAGCAGGGCAACGCCTGGGCGATCGCCACCGTCGAGGACCTCGCCGGTTCCCTGGAGTGCATGTTCTTCCCGGCGACGTACCAGCTGGTGTCGACGCAACTCGTCGAGGACGCCGTGGTGTTCGTCAAGGGCCGCCTCGACAAGCGCGAGGACGTGCCCCGGCTGGTCGCGATGGAGCTCCAGGTCCCCGACCTGTCCAACGCGGGCGCCAACGCGCCCGTGGTGCTCACCATCCCGGCCACCCGGGTCACCCCGCCGATGGTCAGCCGCCTCGGCGAGATCCTCACCCACCACCGGGGCGACAGCGAGGTCCGGATCAAGCTCCAGGGCCCGACCAGGACCACCGTCTTGCGCCTGGACCGGCACCGGGTCAAGCCCGACCCGGCGCTCTTCGGCGACCTGAAGGTGCTGCTGGGGCCGTCCTGCCTGGCGGGCTGAGCCGACGCCGTACAGCGTGCGGCACGAGGTGCGGTACGACGTGAGGGGGCGCATCCGGCATTCGGATGCGCCCCCTCACGTCGGGCGGGTACGGCCGTCAGTTGTGGCCGAAGCGCTTCTGGCGCTTGCCGCGCACGGCCGTGTCGCCGGACGCCAGCGGCGGGGCGAGCTGCTCCTCGCGGGGTGCCGTGGCGGTCGGGGCCGTCTGCTGCGCACGCTCGGACCGGGGCTGCTTACGGTCACGGTTGTTCCTGTTCTTGGCCATGGTGGTGCCTCCTGCGGGGATTTAGGGGCCAGGGCCGCGACCAGATTCACATAGGCCGATAAAGAACGCATGTTGGACAATTACCGTCTGTGACAGAGTTCGTCGGGCCGTCCGCGGCCGGAAACGCCACGCCGAAGATCCAGTTCCGACCGTTAACCCCCGCGTGGTCGGGCAGACTCGAAGGAAGCCCGAAGCAAACCTCCCGGAAAGAGGGTGGATCGCGTGGACCGCTGCATCGTCCTGGTGGACGCCGGGTACCTCCTGGGGGCGGCGGCCAGTCTCCTCGCCGGGGAACCCTCGCGCTCCCGCATCACCGTCGACCACGCCGCCCTCATCCAGGGCCTGCGCGAACGCGCCGAGGCCGACACCGCACAGCCCCTGCTGCGCATCTACTGGTTCGACGGCGCCCCCGACCGGGTGCCGCAGCCCGAGCACCGCAGGCTGCGCGTGATGCCCCGGGTCACCGTCCGGCTCGGCGCGCTGACCCGCAGCGACGGCCGCTGGGCCCAGAAGGGCGTGGACGCCGCGATGCACGCCGAGCTGACCGAGCTGGCCCGCAACCGGGCCTGCTCCGACGTCGTCCTGGTCACCGGCGACGGCGATCTGCTGCCGGGCATGATGGCCGCCAAGGAGCACGGCGTCGCCGTCCACCTGTGGGCCGTGCAGGCCGCCGACGGCGACTACAACCAGTCCGAGGACCTGGTCGCCGAGGCCGACGAGCGCCGCGTGCTGGACCGGACCTGGATCACCAGGGCCGTCCGCCCCAAGGAGCTGACCGGGGTGTGCGCGCCCCCGCCGGCGCCCCGCCCGGAGATCGCCGCGATCCTCTCCGCGCCGCTGCCCGAGTCCGCGCTGGCCGCCGCGGCCGAGCGGCCCGCCGAGGAGCGCCCCCACCCCGCCGCCACGGCCCCCCGCAACGGGGGCGAGGAGCGGGGCCCCGCCGTCAAGGGCGTCCCCACCCCCAAGGACCTGGCCGCGCTGCGCGCCTCCGGTGCGCAGACCGCCCAGTCCGCCGGGTCCGCCCCGCACCCCGCCAACGCCACCCTGCGCTGGTCCTCCGACAAGGGCTGGGTCGACCGGCCGGCCGCCGAGCCCCCCGAGGCCGCCTCCATGCCGACGCTTGCCCAGCTCACCAGCGCCGAGCAGCGCTGGGCCGACCGGGAGGAGGACATCACGACCGTGGGCGGAGACCCGTACGAGGTCGGACAGGTGTTCGCCCGGCGCTGGGTGGAGCGGCTCGGCGACCAGGCCCACCTGCAGAAGCTGTCCGGGATGTACCCCCGCGTCCCGCACCGCATCGACGGGGAGCTGCTGCGCTACGCCGCCCGGTTCGGGCTGCTCGCCCACAAGGACGACCAGATCGACGAGCAGGACCGGTACGCGATCCGGGCCGGTTTCTGGCGGGAGATCGGCGTGCGGACGAGCGTGGAGCACAGCCCCGCGGGAGAGTGAGAGGCCCGGCGAACCGGCCCTTATGGGCCGACCCGGGCGCGGCCCGGACGGGCGGACCCCTTAGTCTCGTCCCTTGTGAGTACGCGCGCGGCACAGGCACTTCGACCCGGTGGCGATGCCGTGTGCGTGGTGCGGGGGCTGACCAAGACCTATGCCGCGGTACGCGGCCGGCGCGGCACCCCCGGCACCCCCGAGGTCCGGGCCACCGACGAGGTGACGCTGGACATCCGGCGCGGTGAGATCTTCGGACTGCTCGGGCCGAACGGCGCCGGCAAGTCCACCCTGGTACGCCAGTTGACCGGGCTGATGCGCCCCGACTCCGGCACCGTGCACATCCTCGGCCACGACATCGTCCGGCACCCGGAGCGGGCCGCGCGCATCCTCGCCTACCTCGGGCAGGAGTCGACCGCGCTGGACGAGCTGACCGTCTCCCTCGCCGTCGAGACCACCGGGCGGCTGCGCGGCCTGGAGGCGCGGCGGGCCCGTGCGGAGACCGACGCCGTCCTCGGTGAACTCGGCCTGACCTCCCTCGCCTCCCGCGCCCTGAAGAAGCTCTCCGGCGGGCAGCGGCGGCTGGCCTGCTTCGCCACCGCGCTGGTGGGGGAGCGCCCGCTGCTGGTCCTGGACGAGCCGACCACCGGCATGGACCCGGTGGCCCGCCGGGCCGTCTGGGCCGCCGTCGACCGGCGCCGCGCCGAGCGCGGCACGACGGTGCTGCTGGTCACCCACAACGTCATCGAGGCGGAGACGGTCCTGGACCGGGTCGCCGTCCTGGACCGGGGCCGGGTCATCGCCTGCGACTCGCCGGCCGGGCTGAAGGAACGGGTCGCCGGTGAGGTCCGGGTCGACCTGGTGTGGCGCGAGGCCGCGCCGCTGCACGTCCCCGAGGTGGCCGCGCTGCGCGACCGGATCACCGAGTCGGGCCGCCGCTGGACGCTGCGGCTCGCCCCCGAGGAGGCCCGCGCCGTCGTCGCCACGGTCACCGGCGGTTCCGCCTTCGCCGCCCTGGACGACTTCACGCTGGCCACGCCCAGCCTGGAGGACGTCTACCTGGCGCTGGGCGGTGCCGCGCGGCAGGGGCTGGTGAGAGCGTGAAGGGCGGAGCGCCGAGCACGCCGGCCGTCACGGCCGTACGTACCGAACAGGACGCCCGCCGGAGCGAAGAGGAGCAGCGCGACGTGAGTGTCGTACCCGCCGATGTCCTGCCGGGCGGTGTCCTGGCCGCCGAGGAGACGACCGCGGACGAGGCCGAGCTGGCGCCGCGGGCGCGGCTGTGGCCGTCGCTGGTGGCCGTCTACCGGGCGCAGCTCTCGCGGGCGCGGGTCGCGCGGATCCCGCTGCTGTTCGTGGCCACCTTCCAGTCCATCGGCATCATGATCCTGATGCGCGGGGTGGTGGACGGCGGCGGCGAGGCGCAGGCCGTGGTCGCCGGGTCGGCGGTGCTGGTCGTGGCGTTCGTCGCGCTGAACCTGCTGGCCCAGTACTTCGGGCAGCTGCGGGGCAGCGGCGGCCTCGACCACTACGCCACGCTGCCGGTGCCGCCGGCCGCGGTGGTGCTGGGCGCGGCGGGCGCGTACGCCTCCTTCACCGTGCCGGGGACCGTGGTCACCGCGGTCTTCGGCTGTCTGCTGTTCGGGCTGCCGCTGACCCACCTGTGGGTGCTGGTGGCGGTGATCCCGCTGGCCGGTGCCGCGCTGGCCGGGCTGGGCGCGGCGCTGGGGCTGCTCGCGCCGCGGCCGGAGCTGGCCACGCTGCTGGGGCAGCTCGGCATGTCGGCGGCGCTGCTGCTCGGGGTGCTGCCCGCCGACCGGATGCCGGAGGTGGTGCGCCTCGCCCGGGACCTGCTGCCGTCGACGTACGGCGTGGAGGCGTTCGCGCGGACGTTCGGGGAGCGGCCCGACTGGGCCTTCGTCCTCGGCGACCTCGCGGTGTGCGGGGCGGTCGGCGTGGTCTCGCTGGCCGTCGCCACCTGGGCCTACCGCCGGGCGGCCGTCCGGTGACGCGCCGCACAGCCGGGCCTGGCACGATGTCAGGGTGACCGCACCGCTGACTCCTCCTCCGCCACCCCACGAACATTCGTCCGCGTCGCAGCAGGACGGGCCGGGGCCGGTGCCGCCGGCCGGCGCGCACGGGGCGGACCTCGCGTCCGGCAGGTATGACCGGCCCGCTGAACAGGACGGCCCGGGGATGAAGACCGAACTGCGGCAGGCCGCCGTGGTCACCGTGCTGCTGACGGTCTGCGGGGCGCTGCTGGGCGTGCTCTGGTGGCGGCTGGCGCCGAGCGTACCGCTTGTCGGGGATGTGGTGGACAAGAGCTGGGTGGTCTACCTCAAGGACTCCGAGGGCGAGCAGGCGGTCGGTGTCGACGGGACCTTCACCCTGCTCGCGCTGGCCTTCGGCGTGGTGAGCGCGCTGGCCGTCTTCCTGGTACGGCGGCGCGGCGGCGTACCGCTGGTCGTGGCGCTCGGGGTCGGCGCGCTGCTCGGGTCGCTGCTGGCGTGGCGGCTCGGGGTGTGGCTCGGGCCGACCGGGGACGTGCTCGCGCACGCGCGGCAGGCGGGCAAGGGGGTCACGTTCCCGGCGCCGCTGAAGCTGGGGGCGAAGGGGGCGCTGCTGGCGTGGCCGCTGTCGGGGCTGCTGGTGCACCTCGGGCTGACCGCGCTGTTCGCGCCGCGGGACCCCGAACCGTACGCGTACGAGCCCTACCTGCAGTCACCGCCGCAGGGGCCCGGCGAGTAGCCGGCCGCCCCCGGGCGCCGCTCCGTCGCGGCCGGTCGCGCGGTTCCCCGCGCCCCCGGGGGCACGGTCGCCGGCGCCGGTTTCCTCAGGCGCGGCCGACCGGGGCCAGGACCGCTTCGGTGAGGTGGGCCAGGTCGGTGGGGGACAGCTCGATCTCCAGGCCGCGCCGGCCCGCCGAGACGCAGATCGTCGGGTGCGACGGCGCCGAGTCGTCGAGCACGGTGGGGAGCCGCTTGCGCTGGCCCAGCGGGGAGATGCCGCCCCGGACGTACCCCGTGGTGCGCTCGGCGAGCGCCGGGTCGGCCATCGTGGCGCGCTTCCCGCCGACCGCCGCCGCCAGCGCCTTGAGGTCCAGCTTGCCCGCGACCGGGACCACCGCGACCGTCAGCCTGCCGTCGACGTCCGCCACCAGCGTCTTGAAGACGCGGTCCGGTGAGACGCCCATCGCCTCGGCGGCCTCCTCGCCGTAGGACGGGTGCGCGGGGTCGTGGTCGTAGGAGTGGACCGTGTACTCCACCCCCGCCGCCGTCAGGGCCACCGTCGCCGGTGTGCCCCCCGGCTGCTGCTTCTTCGCCTTCTTCGCCATCGTCGGCAGGTACCTCGGTCGCGTGATCAGTTGAGACTGGTCGGGGCCCGCGTCAGATCCGCCGCGGGCAACGAGGGCAGCGTACGGATGACGGCCGTCTCGGTGCGAAGGAGTTTCAGCTCGTCCCGGAGGCGGGAGGCGGTGTCGGGCGCCTGGAGCAGCCGCTGCTTGGTCGGGGTGTCCAGCATCATCGCGGCGGCCACCAGGTACGACACCACGCCCGGCTCGTCCGGCAGCTCGGCGCCGGTGGTCAGCGTCCGCTCCCGCGCCCCGGCCAGCCGCTTCTGGTACTGCCGGAACGCCCGCAGCACCCCCTCGGCCAGCGCGCCCGCCTCGTCGCCGGGCTCCTCCTCCAGGTACTCCAGCTCGCCCGTGAGGAACGGGCCCGAGGCGTCCACGGAGAGCAGCCGCACCCGGGTCGTGCCGGTCGCCAGCACCTCGAAGGTGCCGTCGGGACGCTCCCGGATCGTCGCGGCGTCCGCGACACAGCCCACCTTGTGCAGCGCCTTGGCCGGGTCGGTGCCGAACCCGGCCGCGGCCCCGCGCTCGGGCTCGGCGGTCGGATCGGGCAGCCCCGGCAGGCTGGGCGCCACCTCGTGGCCGTCCCGGATCGCCATGACGGCGAACCGGCGCGGCTCCTCCTCGGGGGTCTTCAGCAGCTCGCGCATCATGGCGCGGTAGCGCTCCTCGAAGACGTTGAGCGGAAGCACCAGCCCCGGGAACAGCACCGAGTTCAGGGGGAAGAGCGGAAGCCGGACGGTGGTCACGAAAGGGAAGCCTAATGCGCTCCGGGACCGGCGGGGGACCCGCGCCCGCCGCAACCCGCCGCCGGGGTCCGGTCCGCCACCGCCGCGCGGACGCCCTCGCGCACCTGGAGGAAGCGGCCGAGCGCGTCGTCCGCCTCCCGGTCCCACGGGAAGGAGGTCGCGTACGGGCCGGTCAGCCGGAGCTGCTCCAGGGCGTCCGACCAGCGCTCCAGCCGGACCAGGACATAGACGAGCAGGTTGCGCAGCTCCGCCGGCCACGGGTCGGCGGCCGGCTGGGCCGCCGACAGCGCGAGGGCCAGATCGGCCGCCGTCTCCAGCCGCGCCGGTTCCACCGCGCCCGCCCCGCCCTCGGTCAGGCAGCGGAAGGCGGCCCGCAGCGGCAGCTCCCGCAGCGGTGAGCCCTCGGGAGCGTCCCGGGCGGCGGTCTCGGCGAAGTCCAGGCACTCGCGGTGGGCGCCGGGGGAGGCGGCGGCCAGGTAGGCGAGGGCCGCGACATGGCAGCCGTAGTGGTGCGGGCAGCGGCGGACCGCCTCGGCCCACAGCCGCTCGAACTCGGCGTGCCCGGCGCCCCGTCCGCGCGCCGAGTCCAGCGCGACCCGCCAGGGCACCGGGTCGTCGCCGCCGCGCTCGGCGGTGTCGGCGACCATCGGCGCGATCTCGCGCAGCAGCCCGGCGCGGTCCGGCGACTCCCAGCACCGGTCCACCGCCAGCCGGACCGCGACCAGCCGGCCGTCCGGGTCGTCGGGGGCGGCGGCGTGCCAGGACCGCAGCCACTCGGGGCGGGAGCGGGCGAAGGCGGCCAGCCGGGACACATACCGGTCGCGGTGGTCCCAGTCGGCCCGGTCGCGGGTGCCGGCCAGCAGCGCGGCGGCGGGCCCGTGCGCGCCGTGCGCCGCGGCGACCAGGGCGGGGGCCAGGCGGTCGTCGGGCGCGTCGAGGAGCACCTCCTCGCCGGCCGGGGAGCCGGCGAAGGCGCCCGCGAGGGCACCGGCGGCCGGGCGGCGGGAGGCGCCGCGCAGCCGGGGCGTGGGGAGGAACGCGCGTAGACGGGCCATGGTGTCGACCATTGAAGGACCGCTGGTCGGCACGGCGCCAGAGGGTTCACCGAACCTCTGGAAAGTTGTAGAGACGTCGGTAAAGGGAGAGTAAAAGGTGAAGATTCCTCGCGTTCTGTCGGGTTCGGGCGAAGATCCGCAGCCGGGGCGCGGCGGGGGTGCGGGAGGTCAGTTCCGCCGCAGGGTGCGGGTCGCCCCCGCCGCCACCGTCGTCGCCAGCACCCAGCCCAGCAGGACCAGCGCCGCCGCCAGCCACTGCCAGGCGCCGGCCAGCCGCCAGAAGCTCACCTGCCCCAGGTCGACGATGGGCAGCAGCAGGTCCAGCGCGAGCAGCCAGGGGTTCCACGCCGGATGCTCGCCGCTCTTGAGGGGCGGCAGGTCGGAGTAGGTGAACGCCAGCGAACCGGCCGCCCACAGCAGCGCCAGCCACACCGCCGCCCGGCCCGGCCGGTAGCCGTAGCCCACCGTCAGGTCCTGGAGGTACCCCCAGAGCTTGGTGCCGAGGGGCAGGCTCTCCCGGCGGCGGCGCTGCTTGGCGAGCAGCACCTCGCGGGCCTCCTCCTCCGCGCCCCCCGCCTTCAGCACGGCCGCCAGCAGCTCGTACGGCTCCGGGCTGTACTCGGCGGTCGCGGCGGACAGCCACCGGAGCCGGTCGGCCAGCGGGAACGGGCCGCGCGGCACGATGTTCTCGTAGGTGAAGCCGCCCATGTGCAGCCGGCCCGGGCCCGGCCAGCTGTCGGCGCGGTCCATCAGGTTGACGATCCGTGCCCCGGACAGCGCCACCCGGCCCCGCGCGGGCCGCTCCCCGAGGAAGCGCAGCTCGGGCGTCTGCACCCGGCGCAGCGACAGGTCCTGGTTCTCGGTGAGGGCGAACCGGGCCTGCTCGAGGTCGAGGGCGTCGCCGAAGCGGCCGTCGTCCAGCCGTATCCCGCCCTGGCTCTCGAAAGGCTGGATGCGGGTGCCCTCCACCGGAGTCGTGCCCATGAGCTGCGGTCCGCCGACACCCGCCGGGGTCAGGTACAGGGTGCGCTCGACGGTCAGCTGCGGCGCGTTCAGCGCCCAGCGGCCGCCCGGGTTGGAGAGCCGGGCGCCCCGCAGGCTCAGCGACACTCCGATCTGGGCGCCGCGCAGGCTCAGTTCACCGCACGACTCCAGCATCTCCGCCTGGAGGTCCTGGCCGACGGACAGGCCGTCCCCGGCGATGGACCGGCCGCTGCGGTCGCGGTGCACCACCGCCTGGCTGAGCAGCAGGTCGGTGCCTATCCGCGCGTCGGTCAGCCGCACCCCGCCCGGGAAGCGGCAGCGCGGCAGGTGCAGGTCACCCTCGGTCTGCAGCCGGGCCGCCTCCAGCCGGGGCACCCAGCAGTCCACCAGCCGCAGGGTGGTGAAGCGCGCCTCCGGCAGCAGCACCTCCCGATCGAACCGGCAGCGGCGCAGCTCGACGTAGGGCGCCACGGTCCCGCCCGCCAGGTCGAGCACGCCGGTGATCCGCACCCCGACCAGCTTCAGCGAGGACACCCGGCCCGCGAGCGCGGGCGGCCCGTCCAGCAGCAGCCAGCACACCACGCGGGCCCGCACGGACCGCTCGGGTCCCCACGGCAGCCCGCCGGACGGATCGTCGGCAGCGGCGTCGCCGCTGCTCAGGTCGTACACGCTGCCGTTGCGGAACGCCTGCCACATGCCCGCCTCGGCCGCGGTCAGCTCGTCGGGCAGCTCCGCCGCGCGGAGTCCGGCCCTCTGGGTCACGGTCGTCACTTCCTCCCCGGCTGTGTCCGGAACATCCCCTCGTACAACCGTTCATGCCCAAGGAGTCAGGGGTTGAACACTCTTGGTGACGAAGAACTGGAAAAACTCACGCTCGGTCATCTCGGCCCCGTATCAGTGAGTGATACGCGCGGACGGTGCCCGACGCGGGTCTGAGAGAATTGGTCGCGTGATCTCCCGAATCGATCTGCGCGGCGACGCCCTCCCCGAGGGCCCCGCCCTGCGCGACCTGCTGCCCCGAGCCGACTTCGACGTCGCGGCCGCCCTGGAGAAGGTGCGGCCCATCTGCGAGGACGTGCACCATCGGGGCGACGCGGCGCTGATCGACTTCGCCGAGAGGTTCGACGGCGTGCGGCTCGAGCGGGTCCGGGTGCCCGCCGAGGCGCTCACCCGCGCCCTGGACGAACTGGACCCGGCCGTGCGCGCGGCCCTGGAGGAGTCCATCCGCCGCGCCCGCGTCGTCCACCGCGAGCAGCGCCGCACCACGCACACCACCCAGGTCGTACCCGGCGGCACGGTCACCGAGAAGTGGGTGCCGGTGGACCGCGTGGGCCTGTACGCGCCCGGCGGCCGCTCGGTCTACCCCTCCTCCGTGATCATGAACGCGGTGCCCGCGCAGGAGGCCGGCGTCCCCTCCATCGCGCTCGCCTCCCCGGCGCAGGCGGAGTTCGGCGGCCTGCCGCACCCGACCATCCTCGCCGCCTGCGCCCTGCTCGGCGTGGACGAGGTGTACGCGGCCGGCGGAGCCACCGCCGTCGCGATGTTCGCGTACGGCACCGAGTCCTGCCCGCCCGCCACCATGGTCACCGGCCCCGGCAACATCTGGGTCGCCGCCGCCAAGCGCTACTTCACCGGGAGGATCGGCATCGACGCCGAGGCCGGCCCGACCGAGATCGCGGTCCTCGCCGACGCCGGCGCCGACCCGGTGCACGTCGCCGCCGACCTGATCAGCCAGGCCGAGCACGACCCGCTCGCGGCGGCCGTCCTGGTCACCGACTCCGCCGAACTGGCCGACGCGGTGGAGCGGGAACTCCAGCCGCAGGTCGCCGCCAGCAAGCACGTCGAGGACCGGATCGTCCCCGCGCTCAAGGGCGAGCAGTCCGCGATCGTTCTCGTCGACGGCATCGATGCGGGCCTCCGGGTCGTCGACGCCTACGGCGCGGAGCACCTGGAGATCCAGACCGCCGACGCCGCCGAGGTGGCCGGGCGGGTGCGCAACGCGGGCGCCGTCTTCGTCGGCCCCTGGGCGCCCGTCTCGCTCGGCGACTACGCGGCCGGGTCCAACCACGTCCTGCCCACCGGCGGCTGCGCCTGCCACTCCTCGGGCCTGTCCGTGCAGTCCTTCCTGCGCGGCATCCACATCGTCGACTACACGCGCGACGCGCTCGCCGAGGTCGCCCACCACGTGGTGACGCTGGCCGAGGCGGAGGACCTGCCGGCCCACGGCGCGGCGATCAAGGCGAGGTTCGGCTGGAAGGTGCCCGGTCAGTGACTCCGCGTATCGACGATCTCCCCGTACGGGACGAGCTGCGCGGCAAGTCCCCCTACGGCGCGCCCCAGCTGGACGTCCCCGTACGGCTGAACACCAACGAGAACCCCTACCCGCTCCCCGAGGAGCTGGTCGACCGCATCGCCGAGCGGGTCCGCGAGGCCGCCCGGAACCTCAACCGCTACCCCGACCGGGACGCGGTCGAGCTGCGCACCGGGCTCGCCGCGTACCTCACCGACACCACCGGCCACCGCGTCGGCGTGGAGAACGTGTGGGCGGCCAACGGTTCCAACGAGGTCATCCAGCAGCTCCTGCAGACCTTCGGCGGCCCCGGCCGCACCGCCCTGGGCTTCGAGCCGTCGTACTCGATGCACGGCCTCATCGCGCGCGGCACCGGCACCGGCTGGATCTCCGGTCCGCGCAACGAGGACTTCACCATCGACCTCGCGGCGGCCGAGCGGGCCATCGCCGAGCACCGTCCCGACGTGGTCTTCATCACCACCCCCAACAACCCCACCGGCACCGCCGTCCCGCCGGAGACCGTCCGCGCCCTGTACGACGCGGCGCAGGCGGCGAAGCCGTCGATGGTCGTCCTGGACGAGGCGTACATCGAGTTCAGCCACGGCGACTCGCTGCTGGCGCTGCTCGACGGCCGCCCGCACCTCGTCGTGTCGCGCACCATGTCGAAGGCGTTCGGCGCGGCCGGGCTGCGCCTGGGCTACCTCGCCGCCGACCCGGCCGTGGTCGACGCCGTCCAGCTCGTCCGGCTGCCGTACCACCTCTCCGCCGTCACCCAGGCGACCGCGCTGGCCGCCCTGGAGCACACCGGCACGCTGCTGAAGTACGTCGAGCAGCTCAAGTCCGAGCGGGACCGGCTGGTTTCCGAACTGCTCGCGCTCGGCTACGAGGTGACCGAGTCGGACGCGAACTTCGTCCAGTTCGGACGGTTCGACGACGCCCACGCGGTCTGGCGGCAGATCCTCGACCGGGGCGTCCTGGTCCGGGACAACGGCGTACCGGGATGGCTGCGGGTCACCGCCGGCACCCCGGCCGAGAACGACGCGTTCCTCGACGCGGTACGTGAACTGAAGAAGGAGCAGACGGCATGAGCCGCGTAGGACGCGTGGAGCGCGTGACCAAGGAGACCTCGGTCCTCGTCGAGATCGACCTCGACGGCACCGGCAGGACCGACATCGCCACCGGCGTCGGCTTCTACGACCACATGCTTGACCAGCTCGGCCGGCACGGTCTGTTCGACCTCACCGTGAAGACCGAGGGCGACCTGCACATCGACTCCCACCACACCATCGAGGACACCGCCCTCGCGCTGGGCGCCGCCTTCAGGCAGGCCCTCGGCGACAAGGTGGGGATCTACCGCTTCGGCAACTGCACGGTCCCGCTGGACGAGTCCCTCGCCCAGGTGACCGTCGACCTGTCCGGCCGCCCCTACCTCGTGCACACCGAGCCCGAGACCATGGCGCCGATGATCGGCGAGTACGACGTCACCATGACCCGGCACATCCTGGAGTCCTTCGTCGCCCAGGCCCAGGTCGCGCTGCACGTCCACGTCCCCTACGGGCGCAACGCGCACCACATCGTGGAGTGCCAGTTCAAGGCGCTCGCCCGTGCGCTCAGGTACGCCTCCGAGCGGGACCCGCGCGCCGCCGGCATCCTGCCCAGCACGAAGGGCGCGCTGTGAACGGCACCTCGACCGTACTGATCGTCGTCGGGCTCTTTCTGCTCGGCGGGATCATCTCCTTCGCCAAGCAGCAGATGCCCAAGAGCCTGATCGTGCTGCTCTCCATCGGCGCCGCGATGTGTCTGCTCGCGGGCATCCTGCGACTGGACGTGTGGAATTGAGCACCCCCATGAGCACTCCCATGAGCACCTCGACGAGCACCCCCAAGAAGAAAGTGGTCGTCTTCGACTACGGCTTCGGCAACGTCCGCTCCGCCGAGCGGGCCCTCGCCCGCGCGGGAGCCGACGTGGAGATCACCCGCGACTTCGACACCGCCATGAACGCCGACGGGCTGCTGGTGCCCGGCGTCGGCGCCTTCGCCGCCTGCATGAAGGGCCTCAAGGAGGCGCGCGGCGACTGGATCGTCGGCCGGCGCCTGGCCGGCGGGCGCCCGGTGATGGGCATCTGCGTCGGCATGCAGATCCTCTTCGCGCGGGGCATCGAGCACGGCGTGGAGGCCGAGGGCCTCGACGAGTGGCCCGGCACGGTCGGCCCGCTCCAGGCCGACGTCGTCCCGCACATGGGCTGGAACACCGTCGACGCCCCGGACGGCTCCCAGCTCTTCGCCGGCCTGGACGCCGACGCCCGCTTCTACTTCGTCCACTCCTACGCCGTCCACGACTGGACGCTGGAGTCCCACAACCCGGCGCTGACCGCCCCCAAGGTCACCTGGTCCACCCACGGCGAGCCCTTCGTGGCCGCCGTGGAGAACGGCGCCCTGTGGGCCACCCAGTTCCACCCCGAGAAGTCCGGCGACGCCGGTGCCCAGCTCCTCACCAACTGGATCGGAACCCTGTAGAGACATGGCCACGCTCGAACTCCTCCCCGCCGTCGACGTCCGCGACGGCCAGGCCGTCCGCCTCGTGCACGGCGAGTCCGGCACCGAGACCTCCTACGGCTCCCCGCTGGAGGCCGCCCTCGCCTGGCAGCGGTCGGGCGCCGAGTGGCTGCACCTGGTCGACCTGGACGCCGCCTTCGGCACCGGCGACAACCGCGCACTGATCGCCGAGGTCGCGGGCGCCATGGACATCAAGGTGGAGCTGTCCGGCGGCATCCGCGACGACGACACCCTCGCCGCCGCCCTCGCCACCGGCTGCACCCGCGTCAACCTGGGCACCGCCGCCCTGGAGACCCCCGAGTGGGTCGCCAAGGTCATCGCCGAGCACGGCGACAGGATCGCCGTCGGTCTCGACGTACGCGGCGCCACCCTGCGCGGCCGGGGCTGGACCCGGGACGGCGGCGACCTCTACGAGACGCTGGACCGCCTGGACAAGGAGGGCTGCGCCCGGTACGTCGTCACCGACATCGCCAAGGACGGCACCCTCCAGGGCCCCAACCTGGACCTGCTGAGGAACGTCTGCGCGGCCACCGACCGGCCGGTCGTCGCCTCCGGCGGCGTCTCCTCCCTGGACGACCTGCGGGCCATCGCCGAGCTGGTCCCGCTCGGTGTCGAGGGCGCGATCGTCGGGAAGGCCCTCTACGCGAAGGCGTTCACCCTGGAAGAGGCCTTGGAGGCTGTGTCGTCATGACATCGGAAGCCGTGCGGCGCGTGCAGAGCGGGAATCCCTGGGAAGAGACCTTCGGTTTCGCACGCGCCGTCGCGGCGGGCGACCGGGTCGTCGTGGCGGGCACGACGGCCTTCAAGGGCGATGTGCTGTACGGCGAGGGCGACCCGTACGAACAGGCCAAGGTCGCCTTCGCCACCGCGCTGGACGCGGTCGGCGAGTTCGGGCTCGGTGCCGAGTCCGTGATCCGCACCCGTGTGTACCTGGCGCACTCCCGGGACGTCGACGCGGTGGGCCGGGCCCACAAGGAGCTGTTCGACGCGGTACGCCCCGTCACGACCCTGCTGGTCGTACAGGGGTTCATCGACTCCCGGGTGCTGGTGTCGGTGGAACTCGAAGCATTCAGAGGACAGTAAGAGGAGCCGTGGATTCATGACCCTGGCGGTCCGAGTCATCCCCTGCCTGGACGTCGACAACGGCCGGGTCGTCAAGGGCGTCAACTTCCAGAACCTGCGTGACGCGGGCGACCCGGTCGAGATGGCCAAGGTCTACGACGCCGAGGGCGCCGACGAGCTGACCTTCCTGGACATCACCGCCTCGTCGGGCAACCGGGAGACGACGTACGACGTGGTGCGCCGCACCGCCGAGCAGGTGTTCATCCCGCTCACCGTCGGCGGCGGCGTGCGCACCGCCGAGGACGTCGACAAGCTGCTGCGCGCGGGCGCGGACAAGGTCGGCGTCAACACCGCCGCGATCGCCCGCCCCGACCTGATCCGCGAGATCGCCGAGCGGTTCGGCCGGCAGGTGCTGGTGCTCTCCGTGGACGCCCGCCGCACCGAGGGCGGCTCCTTCGAGGTCACCACGCACGGCGGCCGCAAGGGCACCGGCATCGACGCGGTCGAGTGGGCGCACCGCGCCGCCGAGCTGGGCGCCGGGGAGATCCTGCTGAACTCCATGGACGCCGACGGCACCAAGGACGGGTACGACCTGGAGATGATCGCGGCGGTCCGCAAGCACGTGACCGTTCCGGTGATCGCCTCCGGCGGCGCGGGCGCGCTCGCCCACTTCCCGCCGGCCATCGGCGCCGGCGCGGACGCGGTGCTCGCGGCGTCGGTGTTCCACTTCGGTGACCTGCGGATCGGCGAGGTCAAGGAGACGTTGCGGGAGGCGGGGCACGCCGTGCGGTGACGGGCGCCGCGCCGTGCGGGGTCACGCCGCCCGAGGGGCGGGGGGCTTCGCGTCGCGAGGCGGCTGCGGGCGCGTCGTGGCCGCCCGCGGGGTCCCCGCGCCCCTGAGGGCGCTCCCGTACGGGTCTCAGAGACCGAGCTGCTTCGTCTCGTGGACCCGCGCGATCGCCGCCTCGTCGCCGTCCAGTTCCACCTTCGCCGCGCTCTGCCGCCCGAAGGCGAACATCAGCAGCTCGGACGGCTCGCCGGTCACCGTCACCACCGGCGTGCCGCGGTGGGCGACCGCCGTCTGCCCGTCCGGGCGGCGCAGCACCAGACCGGCCGGCACGCCCCGGCCCAGCATCCGGGCGGTGCGCTCCAGCCGGGACCACAGGGTGTCCTGGAACACCGGGTCCAGCTCCCGCGGCGTCCACTGCGGCTGCGCCCGGCGGACGTCCTCGGTGTGGACGTAGAACTCCACCGTGTTCGCCACCTCGTCGAGCTGCTTGAGGGCGAACGGCGAGTACCGCGGCGGCCCCGAGCGCAGCAGCCGGACCAGCTCCTCGTAGGGCTTCGCGGCGTACTCCCGCGTCACCCGGTCGAGCCGGGACGCCAGCGGTTTGATCATGGCGCCGCCGATGGCGTCCGGCCGGTGCTCGCGGACCACCACGTGGGCGGCGAGGTCCCGGGTGCGCCAGCCCTCGCACAGGGTGGGGGCGTCCGGCCCCGCGGTCTCCAACAGATCGGCCAGCAGAAGGCGTTCACGCTTGGCGAAAGTCGACATGGTCCTCACCCTACGGCCGGGCCGGGGGTCCGCACAGTGGACCGCGCCGGGCCACCGGGTCCGTACCCGGCACAATGGACGGCATGACCAGCACGCCCCCCGGCCCCTCCGGCGCCCCCGGCGCACTCGACCCGGAGGTCGCCGCCCGCCTCAAGCGCGGCGCCGACGGCCTCCTGCCCGCCATCGCCCAGCAGTACGACACCGGCGAGGTGCTCATGCTCGGCTGGATGGACGACGAGGCACTGCGCCGCACGCTGACCACCGGCCGCTGCACCTACTGGTCGCGCAGCCGCAAGGAGTACTGGGTCAAGGGCGACACCTCCGGGCACGTCCAGTGGGTGAAGTCCGTCGCCCTCGACTGCGACGGCGACACCGTCCTGGTCAAGGTCGACCAGGTCGGCGCCGCCTGCCACACCGGCGACCGCACCTGTTTCGACGCCGACGTCCTGCTGAAGGACGGCGACAACGACGCGGTAACCGGCGATCAGTAAGGTCTGCGGCCATGGACCTCGACACCTTCCGCAAGCTGGCCGCGGACCGCCGCG
The DNA here is from genome assembly GCF_020521275.1 of Streptomyces daghestanicus. Taxonomy (NCBI): domain Bacteria; kingdom Bacillati; phylum Actinomycetota; class Actinomycetes; order Kitasatosporales; family Streptomycetaceae; genus Streptomyces; species Streptomyces daghestanicus. Next base: position 1,236,476 of record NZ_BNDX01000016.1, read on the forward strand.
TCATCCCGGTCACCCGCAAGCTCCTCGCCGACGGCGACACCCCGGTCGCGCTCTACCGCAAGCTCGCCGCCGAACGCCCCGGCACGTTCCTGCTGGAGTCCGCGGAGAACGGCAGATCCTGGTCCCGCTACTCCTTCGTCGGCGTCCGCAGCGCCGCCACCCTCACCGAACGCGACGGCCGGACCCACTGGCTCGGCACCCCGCCCGTCGGCGTCCCGGTCGACGGCGACCCGCTCGCCGCGCTGCGCGCCACCGTCGAGGCCCTGCACACCCCCCGCGACCTCGCCCAGGACCTGGGCCTGCCGCCCTTCACCGGCGGCATGGTCGGCTACCTCGGCTACGACATCGTCCGCCGCCTGGAGAAGGTCGGCCCGGGGGAGCGCGACGACCTGAAGCTGCCCGAGCTGACCATGCTCCTGACCAGCGACCTGGCCGTGATGGACCACTGGGAGGGCTCGGTCCTGCTGATCGCCAACGCGATCAACCACAACGACCGGGACACCGGCGTCGACGAGGCGTACGCCGACGCCGTCGCCCGCCTGGACGCCATGGAGGCCGACCTGTCGCGCGCCGTGGCCCAGCCGCCCGCCGTGCTCCCGCCCTCCGAACTGCCCGAGTACACCGCCCGCTGGGGCGGCCCCGACTTCCAGCGGGCCGTCGAGGACGTCAAGGAGCGCATCCGGGCCGGCGAGGCCTTCCAGGTCGTCCCCTCCCAGCGCTTCGAGACACCGTGCGAGGCGAGCGCCCTGGACGTCTACCGGGTGCTGCGGGCCACCAACCCGTCCCCGTACATGTACCTCTTCCGCTTCGACGGCTTCGACGTCGTCGGCTCGTCCCCCGAGGCGCTGGTCAAGGTCGAGGACGGCCGGGCGATGCTGCATCCCATCGCCGGGACCCGGCCGCGCGGCGCCACCCCGCAGGAGGACCAGGCCCTCGCCGAGGAACTCCTCGCCGACCCCAAGGAGCGCGCCGAGCACCTCATGCTCGTCGACCTCGGCCGCAACGACCTCGGGCGGGTCTGCGAACCCGGTTCCGTGGAGGTCGTCGACTTCATGTCCGTCGAGCGGTACTCGCACGTCATGCACATCGTCTCGACCGTCACCGGGCGGGTCGCCGCGGGCCGCACCGCCTTCGACGTCCTCACCGCCTGCTTCCCGGCCGGCACCCTCTCCGGCGCCCCCAAGCCGCGCGCCCTCCAGATCATCGACGAACTCGAACCCTCCCGGCGCGGCCTGTACGGCGGCTGCGTCGGCTACCTCGACTTCGCCGGCGACTCCGACACCGCCATCGCCATCCGCACCGCCCTGCTGCGCGACGGCACCGCCTACGTCCAGGCGGGCGCCGGCGTCGTCGCCGACTCCGACCCGGTCGCCGAGGACACCGAGTGCCGCAACAAGGCGGCGGCGGTGCTCCGCGCGGTCCACACGGCGAACCGGCTCGGCGGATAGGACCAGGCTCACGTGAACCCCGGGTGCCCGTCCGCCCGGGGTTCAGGCGATAGTGGAGTACGTGACTGCTGTTCCTCACCCCCGTACCGAAGCCGCGGGACCCGCCCGGTCCGGCCGCCGGAGCCTCGCCCTCGCGCTGCTGTCCGGCGCCCTCGGCGCGGCCGTCGCGCTGCTGGCCACCCGCCAGGAGTGGTCCCACGGCACCGCGTCGGTGGCCGGCGGCGACTTCCCCCTGACCGCCCGGGGCAGCGACGTCACGGGCGTCCCCGCGGCGCTCGCCATAGTCGGCCTCGCCGCGCTCGTCGCCGTCTTCGCCGTCCGCCGGGCCGGCCGCGTCGCCGTCGCCGCGCTGCTCGCGCTGAGCGGCGCCGGCATCATCGCCGCCGCCCTGGCCGGCGCCTCCGACAGCGCCGCCCTCGACGACCAGGCGGCGCAGGCCGCCGGTGCCACCTCGGCCACCGTCGACGCCCTCGGCCACACCGCCTGGCCCTATGTCGCGGCGGCCGGCGGCGCGCTGATCCTGCTCGCCGGACTGCTCGCCCTGCGCTACGGCCGCCGCTGGCCCGCCATGTCCGGCCGCTACGAGCGCTCCGGCGCCCCCCGCCCCCGCCGCACCGCCCGGCCCGCCGACCCCGAGCGCCCCGAGGAGCTGTGGAAGGCCCTGGACCGGGGCGAGGACCCGACCGGGGCCTGACCCGCGCGGCGCGCGGTTCGGCCACGTGCCCGGGGGCACCCGGAGGCACGCGGCACCGGCCGGCAATGCACGTCCTCGCCCCGGCCCGCGTTGCGCACCCCAGCGCACGCCGCTCGCGCGCGTGCGGAAGAATGGGCCCGAGCGTCCTGCTCAGACACGTACACAGTGATACGTCCTTCGGGACACGTACACAGCAACGAGGAGCCAGCAATGTCGGACAGCAGCCACGGCCACACCCCGGCGGCCTGGACCGGTGTCATCATCGCCTTCATCGGGTTCTGCGTCGCGGGCGTCTTCATGGTGGCGGCCCAGCCGGTGGGCTTCTGGGTCGGCATCGCGATCACCCTCCTCGGTGCGGTCGTCGGCGGGATCATGCGCATGATGGGCCTGGGCCAGCCGAAGGACACCCACCCGGTGCACAAGACCACCGAGCCCGGCCAGCGCCGGCCCGCCGACATCCAGGCCTGACGGCACGGCCCGACCGGGCGCGACGCGCGGACGACTCGGCCGAGGGGCGGCCGGCACCCGAGTGCCGGGACCGCCCCTCATGCGTGCCCAGGGGGCAGAATGCGGCCATGGACGCCGAAGCCGACCGCCGCGACCCGCGGCACCCGCCCGCCCGGGCCGCAGCCCGGCTGGCCGTCCCCGCCGGCCTGCTCGCCGCCGTCGCCGGGGCCTTCGCCTACGTCGGCGCCGTCGACCCCAACGAGCCCGGCCACTACCCCGTCTGCCCGCTGCTGCGCGTCACCGGCGTCTGGTGCCCCGGCTGCGGTGGCCTGCGCAGCGCCCACGCCGTCGTCCACGGGGACCTCCTGACCGCCCTCCACGCCAACGCGCTGGCCGTCGTGGGCTATGCGGCCCTGGCCGCCCTCTGGACCGTCTGGGTGGTCCGCGCCGCCCGCGGCCGCCCGTTCCGCGTCGGCCTGGCCCCCGCCCACCTGTGGACGCTGGGCGCGGTCGTCCTGGTCTTCACCGTTGTCCGGAACCTGCCGTTCGGTGGCCTGCTCCACCCTTGATCGGCCCGAGAGCGTTCCGGTAAACGGGACGGCGGCCACCGGATGCGGGTCCCGTGCCCCGCGGCGGATACCATCGAATACGTAGTCGTACCGAGAACCGAACCGTCTGAAAGGGGGCCGCTCGGTGAGCGTGCTCGACGAGATCATCGACGGAGTCCGTGCCGACCTCGCGGAGCGGCAGGCGCGGGTCAGCCTCGACGAGCTCAAGGAGCGCGCGGCCAAGGCCCCCGCGGCCCGGGACGGTGCCGCCGCCCTCAAGGGCGACGGTGTCAAGGTCATCTGCGAGGTCAAGCGCTCCAGCCCCTCCAAGGGCGCGCTGGCCGCCATCGCCGACCCCGCGGCCCTCGCCGCCGACTACGAGGCGGGCGGCGCCGCCGTCATCTCCGTCCTCACCGAGCAGCGCCGCTTCGGCGGCTCGCTGGCCGACCTGGAGGCCGTCCGCGCCCGGGTGGACATCCCCGTCCTGCGCAAGGACTTCATCGTCACCTCGTACCAGCTCTGGGAGGCCCGTGCCTACGGCGCCGACCTCGCGCTGCTGATCGTCGCCGCCCTGGACCAGCCCGCCCTGGAGTCGCTGATCGAGCGCGCCGAGTCCATCGGCCTCACCCCGCTGGTCGAGGTCCACGACGAGGACGAGGTCGACCGCGCCGTCGACGCCGGCGCCCGGGTCATCGGGGTCAACGCGCGCGACCTGAAGACGCTCAAGGTCGACCGCGGCACCTTCGAGCGGGTCGCCCCCGAGATCCCCGAGGGCCTGATCAAGGTCGCCGAGTCCGGCGTCCGCGGCCCGCACGACCTCATCGCCTACGCCAACGAGGGCGCCGACGCCGTCCTGGTCGGCGAGTCCCTGGTCACCGGCCGCGACCCCAAGACCGCGGTGGCCGACCTGGTGGCGGCCGGCGAGCACCCCGCACTGCGGCACGGCCGGAGCTGACCTCCCGGTAAACTCGCTGCCGATGTCCCTCACGCACACCCCGAGGACCCTCCGGGACCCGTACGCCCGCCTCGCGCGCGGCTGCCGGCCCCGGGGCTGCCGCGCGCCCGCCCGCCGGGTCCACGGCCGCCGGGTGCGCTACGTCATCGGTGACGAGCCCGGCCAGGTCAACGGCATGCGATGGCCTCGGCGCCCCGTGAGGGGCGCGGGGATCGGCGCGACCGGCCGCAACCGGCCCGCAGGCGCCTGACCACCCCGCCCCCACGGCGATCCGTGTCTTCTTCACACACTCACCGTGAGGCTCACGCATGCCCAGCACCTTCTTCATCCCCGACCCCGAGGGCCGGCTCCCCAGCGCCGAGGGCTACTTCGGCGCGTTCGGCGGCAAGTTCATCCCGGAGGCCCTCGTCGCCGCCGTCGACGAGGTCGCCGTCGAGTACGACAAGGCCAAGCACGACCCCGAGTTCGCCCGCGAACTCGACGACCTGCTCGCCCACTACACCGGCCGGCCCTCCGCCCTCACCGAGGTGCCCCGGTTCGCCGAGCACGCCGGCGGCGCCCGCGTCTTCCTCAAGCGCGAGGACCTGAACCACACCGGCTCGCACAAGATCAACAACGTGCTCGGCCAGGCCCTGCTCACCAAGCGCATGGGCAAGACCCGGGTCATCGCCGAGACCGGCGCGGGCCAGCACGGTGTCGCCACGGCCACCGCCTGCGCCCTCTTCGGCCTGGACTGCACCGTCTACATGGGCGAGGTCGACACCCGGCGCCAGGCCCTCAACGTCGCCCGGATGCGCATGCTCGGCGCCGAGGTCGTCGCCGTGAAGTCCGGCAGCCGCACCCTGAAGGACGCCATCAACGAGGCGTTCCGCGACTGGGTCGCCAACGTCGACCACACCCACTACCTCTTCGGCACGGTCGCCGGACCGCACCCCTTCCCGGCGATGGTCCGCGACTTCCACCGGGTCATCGGCGTCGAGGCCCGCCGCCAGCTCCTGGAGCGGGCCGGCCGCCTCCCCGACGCCGCGATCGCCTGCGTCGGCGGCGGCTCCAACGCCATCGGCCTCTTCCACGCCTTCATCCCCGACGCGTCCGTCCGCCTCATCGGCTGCGAGCCCGCCGGGCACGGCATCGAGACCGGCGAGCACGCCGCCACCCTCTCCGCCGGCGAGCCCGGCATCCTGCACGGCTCCCGCTCCTACGTCCTCCAGGACGACGAGGGCCAGATCACCGAGCCGTACTCGATCTCGGCCGGCCTGGACTACCCCGGCATCGGCCCCGAGCACAGCCACCTCAAGGACTCCGGCCGCGGCGAGTACCGCGCGGTCACCGACGCCGCCGCGATGGAGGCCCTGCGCCTGCTGTCGCGCACCGAGGGCATCATCCCGGCCATCGAGTCCGCGCACGCGCTGGCCGGCGCCCTGGAGGTCGGCAGGGAACTGGGCCCGGACGGGCTGATCGTCGTCAACCTCTCCGGCCGCGGCGACAAGGACATGGACACCGCCGCCCGCTACTTCGGGCTCTACGACACCGACGCCGAGGTCGCCGACGACGCCACCGGCACCGCCGAGATCGAGGAGGACGCCAAGTGAGCGGCAACCTGCGTCTGCTGGACGACACCCTCGCCGCGGCGAAGTCCGAGGGCCGCGCCGCCCTCATCGCCTACCTCCCGGCCGGCTTCCCGACCGTGGACGGCGGCATCGAGGCGGTCAAGGCCGCCATCGACGGCGGCGCCGACATCGTCGAGGTCGGCCTGCCGCACAGCGACCCGGTGCTGGACGGCCCCGTCATCCAGACCGCCGACGACATCGCCCTGCGCGGCGGCGTCCGCATCGCCGACGTGCTGCGCACGGTCCGCGAGGCGTACAAGGCCACCGGCAGGCCGATCCTGGTCATGACGTACTGGAACCCGGTCGACCGCTACGGCGTCGAGCGCTTCACCGCCGAACTCGCGGAGGCGGGCGGCGCCGGGTGCATCCTGCCCGACCTGCCCGTGCAGGAGTCGGGACTGTGGCAGGAGCACGCCGAGAAGCACGGTCTGGCCACCGTCTTCGTCGTCGCCCCCAGCAGCAAGGACGAACGGCTCGCCCGGATCACCGCCGCGGGCACCGGCTTCGTCTACGCCGCCTCCCTGATGGGCGTCACCGGCACCCGGGAGACGGTCAGCTCGCAGGCCGAGGACCTGGTCCGGCGCACCCGCGCCACCACCTCCACCCCGGTCTGCGTCGGCCTCGGCGTCTCCACCCCGGCCCAGGCCGCCGAGGTGGCCCGCTTCGCCGACGGCGTGATCGTCGGGTCCGCGTTCGTCAAGCGGATGCTGGACGCCCCCGACCACGCGGCCGGCATCGAGGGCGTCCGCGCCCTCGCCGGGGACCTCGCCCGGGGCGTGCGCGCCCACGCGTAACTCGTACGGGTGGACCTGTGACCGGGGAGGCGCGGTGCGCCTCCCCGGTTCGTTCTGCGGGGTGTGAGCGAGAAGAACCGAGAGGGAAAGCGCACCGCCCGCGAGCGGCTGGCGGTCGAGCGTGAGAAGCAGAAGAGCGCGGACAAGCGCCGGCGCACCCTGATCGTGGGCGCCACCGTCGTCGGCGTCCTCGGCGTCGCCGCGGCCATCGGCGTGGTCGCCGCCGAGGCGGGCAAGGACGACGGCGGCGAGGCGTCGGGCCCGGTCGTCGCGCCCTCGGGCGCCCAGGGCAAGGACGGTCTCGCGATCCCCGTCGGCGAGGAGAGCGCCAGGTCGACGCTCACCGTCTGGGAGGACTTCCGCTGCCCCGCCTGCAAGAACTTCGAACAGGCGTACCGGCCGGTGATCCACGAGCTGACCGAGGCCGGCCGGCTCAAGGTCGACTACCACCTGGCGACCATCATCGACGGCAACATGGGCGGCACCGGGTCCCGCACCGCCGCCAACGCCGCCGCCTGCGCCCAGGACGCCGGGAAGTTCACCGCGTACCACGACGTGCTCTACGACAACCAGCCCCGGGAGGTGGACGACGCCTTCGCCAGGACCGACAAGCTGATCGAGCTGGCCGGCAAGGTCGACGGCCTCGACACCCCCGCCTTCCGCCGCTGCGTCACCGAGGGCACGCACAACGCCTGGGTGGACAAGTCCGCCACCGCCTTCCGCACGGGCGGCTTCACCGGCACGCCCACCGTCCTCTTCGGCGACAAGAACATCTACGCGGACCGGTCGATGACCCCGGCGAAGCTGAAGCGGATGGTCCAGGACGAGAACAAGTAGGCGCAGCGGCCGCCGCCCGTTATGGACCCGTAGCCGGGCTGCCCGGCGCGGGCCCGGTCCGGCACGGTAGCGTCGACCCTGCCATGGAACTTGCCTTCATTCCCAGCCCGTCGCGCGGGGTGCTGCACCTCGGCCCCATTCCGCTGCGCGGTTACGCGTTCTGCATCATCATCGGCGTCTTCGTTGCCGTCTGGCTCGGCAACAAGCGCTGGATCGCCCGCGGCGGGCGGCCCGGCACGGTGGCCGACATCGCGGTGTGGGCCGTCCCGTTCGGCCTCGTCGGCGGCCGGCTCTACCACGTGATCACCGACTACGAGCTGTACTTCAGCGAGGGCCGGAACTGGGTGGACGCCTTCAAGATCTGGGAGGGCGGCCTCGGCATCTGGGGCGCGATCGCGCTCGGCGCGCTGGGCGCGTGGATCGGCTGCCGCCGTCGCGGCATCCCGATGCCCGCCTACGCCGACGCCGTCGCCCCCGGCATCGTGCTGGCCCAGGCGATCGGCCGCTGGGGCAACTGGTTCAACCAGGAGCTGTACGGCCGGGCCACCGACCTGCCCTGGGCGCTGGAGATCACCTCCACCGCCGACGGCCGGGTCCCCGGCACCTACCACCCGACGTTCCTGTACGAGTCGCTGTGGTGCGTCGGCGTGGCGGTGCTGGTGATCTGGGCCGACCGCCGTTTCACGCTGGGCCACGGCCGGGCGTTCGCCCTGTACGTCGCGGCGTACTGCGCGGGCCGGTTCTGGATCGAGTACATGCGCGTCGACGACGCCCACCACATCCTGGGCCTGCGGCTGAACAACTGGACCGCGCTGCTGGTCTTCCTGCTGGCGGTGACGTACATCGTCGTGTCGGCGAAGAAGCGGCCGGGGCGGGAGGCCGTGGTCGAGCCGGGCGCGGCGGACGACGCGGACGGTGCCGAGGGTTCCGAAAACCCCGAGGGCTCCGAGGGTTCTGAAAGCTCCGAGGGCTCCGAGGGTTCCGAGAGCGTCCAGGGCGAGAAGGCCGACGGCGCGGACGCCGGGAAGGGCGACGCCCGGAAGGACGCGGCCAACGGGGCCGGCCCGGCGAAGAAGGGCTGACCGGCGGCAGTACGCGCGAGGGTGTCCAGGGATCGTCCTGGGCACCCTCGTCCGCGTCCGCGTCCGCGTCCGGGTCAGGGACGGCGGGCCAGGGACAGCGTCCGCCGGGCCGCCGCGACCACCGCCGCGTCCACGAACCGTCCGTCCGGCAGCGCCTGGGCGCCCGGCTCCTGGGCCGCCGCCTTCAGCACCTCCTCGGCCGCGTCCAGCTCCGCCGCGCCCGGCAGGTACGCCCGTTCGATGACGGGCAGCTGCCGGGGGTGGACGGCGGCCCGGCCCAGGAAACCCAGGGCGCGGCCGTGCGCGCAGGACGCGGCCAGCCCCTCCAGGTCGCGGAGGTCGGGGTGGACCGACTGGCAGGGCGGGGCGAGGCCCGCCGCTCGGGCGGCCAGGACCAGCCGGGAGCGGGCGAAGTCCAGACCCGCGTCGCCGCTCACGCCCAGGTCGGCGCGGAGGTCCGCCTCACCGAGGGCGACCCCGGCCACGGCGGGGTGCGCGCCGGCGATCGGGTACGCCCGCTCCACGCCCAGCGCCGACTCCAGCAGCGCGTACAGCGGATGGCCGGGGGCGGTGGCGGCGACCCGGGCGACCTGCTCGGGCGCGGTCACCTTGGGCAGCCGCAGCCCGGACAGACCGGGGAGCCCGGCGAGGACGGCCAGGTCGGCGGCGGCCAGCGGGCCGTCCAGGGCGTTGATCCGGACGTGCACCGGGACCGGCTGGGGCGCGCCGAGCAGCTCGGCGGTGGCGGCGCGGGCGTACTCCTTGCGGTCCGGGGCGACCGCGTCCTCCAGGTCCACGATCACCACGTCCGCCCCGGCCAGCAGTGCCCTGGCGACCACACGCGGGCGGTCGCCGGGGGCGTAGAGCCAGGTCAGCGGGGGCGGGGTCATACGGCACCGGTCTCCCGCAGCTCCTTCAGGTCGCCCGGGGTCAGGCCCAGCTCGGTGAGGACCTCCTCGGTGTCCGCGCCGTGCGGACGGCCCGCCCAGCGGATCGAGCCGGGGGTGGCCGAGAGCCGGAAGAGGACGTTCTGCATCCGGATCGGGCCCAGTTCGGGGTCGTCGACGGTGGTGACGGTGTCCAGTGCCTGGTACTGGGGGTCGGCCATGACGTCCCGTACGTCCTGGACCGGGGCGACGGCCGCCTCGGCCGCATCGAAGGCGGCGAGCACCTCGGCGCGGGGGCGGCGGGCGATCCAGTCACCGACCGCCGTGTCCAGCACGTCGGCGTGCCGGGCCCGGCCCGCGCCGCTCGCGAACCAGGGTTCCTCGGTCAGCTCGGGCCGTCCCACCAGGCGCATCACCCGCTCGGCCACCGACTGGGCGGAGGTGGAGACGGCGACCCAGGTGCCGTCGGCGGTGCGGTAGGTGTTGCGCGGGGCGTTGTTCACGGAGCGGTTGCCGGTGCGCGGCTGGACGTGGCCGAGCTGGTCGTACCAGAGGGGCTGGGGGCCGAGCACGGTCAGGATGGGTTCGATGATCGCCATGTCGACGACCTGGCCCTCGCCGGTGCGGTCGCGGGCGGCGAGCGCGGTCAGCACGGCGTACGCGGTGGCCAGCGCGGCGATGGAGTCGGCCAGGCCGAACGGCGGCAGGACCGGCGGGGCGTCGGGTTCGCCGGTCATCGCGGCGAACCCGCTCATCGCCTCGGCGAGGGTGCCGAAGCCGGGGCGGTGCGCGTACGGCCCGTACTGGCCGAAGCCGGTGACGCGGGTGAGGACCAGGCGGGGGTTGACCCCGCGGAGGTCGTCCCAGCCGAGGCCCCAGCGTTCCAGGGTGCCGGGGCGGAAGTTCTCGACGACGACGTCGGCGCCGGCGGCGAGGCGGAGCAGGGTGTCCCGGCCGCCGGGCTTGGACAGGTCCAGGGTGATGGCGCGTTTGTTGCGGCCGAGCAGTTTCCACCACAGGCCGATGCCGTCCTTCGACGGGCCGTGGCCCCGGGACGGGTCGGGCCGCTCGGGGTGTTCGACCTTGACGACGTCGGCGCCGAAGTCACCGAGCATGGTCGCGGCGAGCGGGCCGGCGAAGAGCGTGGCGAGGTCCAGGACGCGCAGGCCCGCCAGGGGCGCGGGAGCGGGGGTCATGGGCGGGTGGCCTCCCGGTGCGTGAGGTGGGCGAGGGTGTCGAAGCCGGCGCCGTCGAAGCCCGCGACGGAGGTGGCGAGGCGGTTCTTGAGCGGGGCGGTGAAGCGCGGCGGGAGGGCGGCGGGGTCGCCGGTGAGCAGGGCGGCGACGCCGCCGGCGGTCGCCCCGTTGGAGTCGGTGTCCCAGCCGCCGGAGACGGCCCGGCAGACCGAGCCCGCGAAGTCGCCGTCCGCGTGGGTGAGGGCGGCGGCGATCAGCGCGGTGTTGGGGACGGCGTGCACCCAGTGGTGGGTGCGGTCGTGCCGGGCGTGGAGGGCGTCCACCACCGTGTCGAAGTCGTCGTGCGACGCGGCCAGCGCGACGGCCTCCTCCACGGCCGTCGCCAGCCGGGAGCCGGGCGGTACGACGGTGAGGCCGGCGGCGAGACAGGCGTGCACGTCGTACCTGCCGGACGCGGCGGTGGCGATCACGGCCGCCGCGAACATGGCCGCGTAGACGCCGTTGGCGGTGTGGGTGAGGACCGCGTCGCGGTGGGCCTGCTCGGCGGCGGCGGCCGGGTCGCCGGGGTGGGTCCAGCCGTGCAGGTCGGCGCGGATCAGGGCGCCGATCCACTCCCGGAAGGGGTTGCGGTGGCGGGCGGTGTCCGGGGGTTCGAGGCCGGCGAGGAGGTTGCGGTAGGCGACGCGTTCGGCGGTGAAGGCCCGGCCCGCCGGGAGTTCGTCGAGCCAGAGGCGGGCGACGTCGGCGGTGGTGAAGGCGCGGCCGTGGCGCTGGAGCAGCAGGAGGTTCAGCAGGGGGTAGTCGAGGTCGTCGTCCTCGGGCATGCCGTCGATGTTCTCGGCGAGGGAGGTGGCGGCCGAGCGGCGGTTCCACGGATACGCGGCGGCCAGTTCGCCGGGGACGCCACGGGCGGTGAAGTACGTGGTCAGGGGCCAGTTCCCGGTGGCGCGGGCGAGACGGCGGATGCCGTCCAGGGGGAGTTTCTCCACGGGTTTGCCGAGCAGGCAGCCGGCCGCGCGGCCGAGCCAGGCGGCCTCCAGGCGGGCGGGGTCCGGGGCGAGCCGCCCGGCGGGGGACGGCCAGTGCGGGCACAGCTTCTTGATCCGGCCGAGGTCGGTGGGTTCGGCGTCGGCCGACGGGCAGGGCAGACCGGCCAGTTCGTCGAGGAGGTCCTCCGCGAGGCGCCGCAGCGAACGGGGGGCGGGCCCGGGGGAGGCGCCCGCGCGGGCCGGGGCGTCGTGGCCGCCGGCCGCCCGCCAGCGCGCGGCGACCGCCGACGCGTCCCGGCCGTCCTGCGCGGCCTGGCGCAGTTCGTGACCGAGCAGGTCCTCCGGCTGGACCCAGGTCAGACGGAGCACCGGGGGCCTCCCATCCCGGCGAAGGCCCGCTCGTGCGCGCGGCGCCGGCACACGTCCCGCTCGAAGACCTCCCGGGCCACCTCGGTGAGCGTGGCGGCCGGTTCCCACAGGTCGAGCCGGCTCGCCTCCGCCACCGTCCTCGCCCACTCCTCCGGCACCGGCGAGCCCAGCGCCCCCGTGATCGCCCCGGCCATGGTGGCGATCGAGTCGCAGTCCCGGCCGTAGTTGACCGCGCCGAGGACCGCGTGGCGGAAGTCGCCGCCGGAGACCAGCAGCAGGCCCAGGGCGACGGGCAGTTCCTCGATGGCGTGCAGCCGGGACGGGCGGCGGGCGCCGAGGGAGGGGGAGCGGTAGTCGGGGCCGACCGTGTCGTACGGGGCGACGGCCGCGCGCAGCGGCGCGAGGGCCGACTCGAAGTCGCTGTACCCGGCGGCCACCTGGCACACCGTCTCGATCGCCTCTCGGGTGCCGTCCTTGGCCAGTGACAGACAGGCGGCCACCACCGACTCCGGGGTCGCGCCCGGCGCGCAGGCCGCCGCGACCGCCGCCGCGAAGACACCGGCCGCCTCCCGGCCGTACGACGACTGGTGCGCGCCCGCGAGGTCGAGGGCCTCGGCGTACGCGCCGCGCGGGTGGGCGGCGTTGACCAGGCCGACCGGGGCCATGTACATCGCCGCGCCACAGTTGACGATGTTGCCGACGCCGGCCTCGCGCGGGTCGACGTGGCCGTAGTGCAGCCGGGCGACGAGCCACTTCTCCGCCAGGAAGATCCGGTGCAGGGGCAGCGCCTCGGCCTCCAGCTCCGGAATCCAGCGGGGGGTGGTCATGAGGTCCGGGACCAGGTGCTCCGCGAGGGCGTGGGCGTCGAGGTGGTCGCGGACGGTGGCGTACACCCTGATCAGCGCGTGGGTCATGAGGGTGTCGTCGGTGACGTGCCCGTCGCCCTTGTGGTACGGGGCGATCGGGCGGGCGGTGCGCCAGCGGTCGCCGTGCCAGGGGCCGACGACGCCGCGGACGCGGCCGCCGTGGCGCTCGGCGATCTGCTCGGGGGAGTACCCCTCGACGGGGCCGCCGAGCGCGTCGCCGACGGCGGCGCCGACCAGGGCGCCGGTGATCCGCCCGGCCAGGGGAGCGCCGGTCGGTGAGGTGTCCGGGGCTGCTTCTTCCGTTTCGGGTGTCATGTCCCGCTGGGTCCTTCCGGTAGGGGCGGGCGCGCGGCCTCCAGGCGCCCGGCGAGGTCCACCAGGTCCGTGCCGGTGAGCCGGGGCAGCACACAGCCGGGGAGGGTGCGGCAGGTGTCCCGCCAGGCCGCCGGGATCGCCGCGGCGCCGCCGAGGGCTCCGGTGAGGGCGCCCGCCAGGGCCGGGGCGGAGTCCGCGACCCGTGACAGGCAGGCCGCCGCCGGGACCGCCTCGGCGATCCGGCCGCGGGCGGCCGTGGCCAGGGCGAGGGCGACCGGGACCGTCTCGGCGGCGGCGATGCCGTAGCTGTAGACGTGGTCGACGATCTGGTGCTCCAGGAGGGGGACCAGCGCGAAGGTGCTGTCGGCGGTCCCGGCGAGGGCCAGTGCCTGGCGGGCGTTGCGGCCGATCTCGGTCTCCGGGGGCAGCTCGGCGAGCGCGGCCGTGACACAGGTCCGTACGCCGGCGCCGGCGAGGGCGCACGCGAGGGCCGCGGCCATCGCCCGCGCGCCGTGCACGCCGTCGCCGTCCTGGGTGTACCGGGCGTCGAACTCCGCGAGGGCGGCGGCGAGCCGGGGCTCGCCGGGGTGGGCGGCGGCGAGCGCGCAGGCCCGGACGCAGGCGGCGTCGTCGAAGTAGTGCGGGTTGTCGTGGCCGGTGGCGGGCGGACGCAGTCCGGCGGCGAGGTTGCCGAGGCCGGCCCGCACGGAGATCCGGGCGCGCAGCGGCAGTACCGCCGACTCGACCTCGGGGGCGCGGTCCGCCGCCGCGGCGACCTCGGCGGCGATCGCGCTCCAGGCCAGATCGATGGCGGTGCGGACACGGCGGTCCCGGCTCAGGTCGCCGAGGGTGCCGGCGTCCCCGGCCCGCAGCACGGCCTCCGCCGCGAACGCCGCCCACTCGGCGTCGTCGGAGGGGCCGAGGCGCAGCGGCTCCGGGGGCTGGTTGAGGGCGATGGGCACGGGGAGGGTGGTGGTGGCGTTCTGTTCGGCGAAGGTGTCCAGCTCGCGGGTGAGGCGGCGGGTCCACTCCGGCATCCGCGCGGCCCGGTGCCGGGCGGCGGGCCACCCGGCGGCATCGCCTGCGGCGAGTCCGAGGAGGAGGCCCTCGATGCGACGGGGGGCGGGCGGGACGGGCGTGGCTGCGGGGGCGGGGGCGTGGGCGTGGGCGTGGGCGGGGGTGGCGCTGGTCGTGCCGGTGCCGGTGCCTGTGTCCGTGCTCGTGCCGGGACCGGCACGGTGGGGGCTGCCGGCCGTCGGGGGCGGGGCCGTGACGCCGGGGGGCGCGGCGGCGTAGGCCGTGGTGGCGGGCTCCTCGTTCGGGAGGTGGTACCGGGTCATGACGCCACGCACGGGGGGCGGGAGTCCGGGGCGCGGTGACCGGCGTCTCCGGGCGGTGCCGGGAGGGCGGGCGGTGCCGGGAGGGCGGGCGGTGCGGAGTCCGTGCCGCCCGGGTCCGGCGGCGTCGGGAGGGCGGGCGGCCCGGGGACGGTGGTGGCCGTGCCCGGCGTCCGCGCCGCCAGGGTGGCCGACGGTGCGGGGGCCGCGCAGGCGAGGGTTCTCACGGAGGTGTCCGGGGCCGGGTCGGCGGGGGACTTCCCCGAGGTGTCCGGGGCCGCGCCGGCGGGGGTTCTCGCGGTGGTGTCCGGGGCCACGCCGGCGAGGGTTCTCACGGAGGTGTTCGGGGTCGGGTCGGCGGGAGACTTGCCCGAGGTGTCCGGGGCCGGGTCGGCGGGGGTTCTCATGGAGGTGTCCCGGGTCAGGGTGAGGAGGTCCGCCACCTCCAGTACGTGGTGGCCGGCCATCGCCGGCAGGCAGCTGCCGCGGGCCGGGCCGATCACGGCGGCCCACTCCGCCGGGATCGCGGCGGCGCCCCCCGTCGCCCCGGCCAGCGCGCCCGCGACCGCCGCCGTCGTATCGGCGTCGCGGCCCATGTTGACGGCCGTCAGCACCGCGTCCCTGAAGTCGCCGCCGGCCGCCGCGTACGCCCCGAAGGCGAGGGCGACCGCCTCCGGGGCGAGGTCGGTCCAGGGGTAGCCGCCGACGACCACCGCGGAGCGGACCGCGCGTTCGCCGCGGTGGGCCGCCGTCACCGCCCGGCGCAGCGAGCGCGCCGTCCAGGAGTCGTCCGGTACGACGGCCAGCGCCGCGGCCACCACCGCGACGACCGGCGCCCCGGCCATCGCCGCCGCCACCCCGGCCGCCACCGCCTGGCCGCCGTAGATGCCCTCGCCGTCATGGCTGACGGAGCCGTCGACCGCCACCAGCCGGGCCGCCTCGGCGGGGCGGCCGGCCGCGAACACCCCGTAGGGCGCGGCCCGCATCGCCAGGCCGTCGCTCCAGGCGTGCCGGTGCTGGGCGGAGATCGGGGCGGCCAGCCCCCGGCGCAGGTTCTCCAGTGTGCCGCGCTCGCTGAAGCCCGCGCCCCGGAAGGGACCCTCGTCGCGGTCGGCGATCCACTCGTGCCAGGCCGCCTCCACATGGGCGGGCGTGAGCGCCGCCCCGTGCCGGGCCAGCAGCAGCCCCGAGAAGATCGCGTATTCGGTGTCGTCGGTGCCGGCGGGGCGTTCGGCGACGTAGCCGGTGACGCGGCCCCAGCGGGCGCGGATCTCGGAGGGCTTCAGGTTCTCGGCCGGCGCCCCGAGGGCGTCGCCGACGGCCAGACCGAGCAGCGCACCGCGCGCCCGTTCACGGAGTGCGGTCCCCGCCATGCGGCCGCTCCTCTCCCTCGGGCCCCTTCGGGGCTTTGCGGAACTGGTCCCCGGTGCGGGCCGCCGCGCAGCCTCATGGGCCTCAGCGTCACCCGGTCGACATATGTGCGAGGTAGTACACGAATGAGCGCCGGACGGTAAAAGCGCAGGTTAGCCCAGCCTTTCCTTGCTGGCGGGCCGGGAATCGGCGGCGTACCTTTGTTGTTGTCGAGAAATGGACGACGTCTAAAGAAGTAGTGGGGGACCCTCGTGGCCATCATCGAAACCGAAGCGACCCTCCATGAGGCGCACCGCGACAACCACACCCACCGCGACGTCAACGGCGGCTGGCTGCGCCCCGCCGTCTTCGGAGCGATGGACGGTCTCGTCTCCAACCTCGCCCTGATGACCGGCGTGGCCGGCGGCACGGCCAGTCAGCACACCGTCGTGATCAGCGGCCTCGCGGGCCTGGCGGCCGGCGCGTTCTCCATGGCCGCCGGCGAGTACACCTCCGTCGCCTCCCAGCGTGAGCTGGTCGAGGCCGAGCTGGACGTCGAACGCCGGGAACTGCGCAAGCATCCGAAGGACGAGGAGGCCGAGCTGGCCGCCCTCTACGAGGGGCGCGGCGTCGACCCCGGCCTGGCCCGTGAGGTCGCCCGGCAGCTCTCCCGCGACCCCGAGCAGGCGCTGGAGATCCACGCCCGCGAGGAGCTGGGCATCGACCCCTCCGACCTGCCGTCGCCGCTGGTCGCGGCCGTGTCGTCGTTCGGTTCCTTCGCCCTGGGCGCGCTGCTTCCCGTGCTGCCGTACCTGCTCGGCGCGAGCGCGCTGTGGCCCGCGGTGCTGCTGGCGCTGGCCGGGCTCTTCCTCAGTGGTGCCGTGGTGGCCAAGGTGACCGCGCGCAGCTGGTGGTACAGCGGACTGCGGCAGCTCTTCCTGGGTGGCGCGGCGGCCGGTGTGACGTACGCCCTGGGCACATTGTTCGGAACGGCCGTAGGATAGCCCGGCCCCGGACTTATGCGTTGGGCCGCATAAGTAGTCGTTACTCGATGGTTTCGGGCACATGACCACCGGGCATGAGCCGTAAGCGCTGTGGGCAATGGTGCCCGCGGCGCGTCCGCGGAACGGGTGACGACGCCCGCTCCGCCCCTCGGTCCGCGAGACACCGATCTGTTTCGGCCGGACCCCCACAGCTTTCGCCGACGGGTGTCGCACCCCGCCCCGCACCCCAGGGCGTCCGCATGTTGGAACGGAATATCCGCTTTCCGAGAAGCGCTCCATCATGTAACCTGCACGAAATTTTGCGCTCACATCGAGCACGCAGAGGGCCAACGTCGTCCCTCGGCACGCACTCAGCACATTGCCACTGACGACGACGGGAGAGCCGATGCGTACGCCGCGCCAGCCGTCCCAGCACTCCGCGAATGGCCAGAACTGGTCCTTCATGGATGCTCGCCCTGCTGCGCAGGGTATGTACGACCCCCGCAACGAGCACGACGCCTGCGGCGTCGGCTTCGTCGCCACTCTTACCGGCGAGGCGTCCCACACGCTGGTCGACCAGGCACTCACCGTGCTGCGCAACCTGGAACACCGCGGCGCCACCGGCTCCGAGCCCGACTCCGGCGACGGCGCGGGCATTCTCTCCCAGGTCCCGGACGCCTTCTTCCGCGAGGTGGCCGGATTCGACCTCCCCGAGGCCGGTCACTACGCCGTCGGCATCGCCTTCCTGCCCGAGGCCGGCACGGAAGACGCCGTCGCACGCATCGACACGATCGCGGCCGAGGAAGGGCTGACCGTCCTCGGCTGGCGGGAGGTCCCCGTCGCCCCCCAGCTGCTCGGCGTGACCGCCCGCTCGACCATGCCGGTCTTCCGCCAGATCTTCGTCGCCGACGGCGCGTCGGAGGGCATCGTCCTGGACCGCCGCGCCTTCGCGCTGCGCAAGCGCGCCGAGCGCGAGGCCGGCGTCTACTTCCCGTCGCTGTCCGCCCGGACCATCGTCTACAAGGGCATGCTCACCACGGGCCAGCTGGAGCCGTTCTTCCCGGACCTGTCCGACCGCCGCTTCGCCTCCGCGATCGCGCTCGTGCACTCCCGGTTCTCCACCAACACCTTCCCGTCCTGGCCGCTGGCCCACCCGTACCGCTTCGTCGCGCACAACGGCGAGATCAACACGGTCAAGGGCAACCGCAACTGGATGGTCGCCCGCGAGTCCCAGCTCGCCTCGGACGTCTTCGGCTCCTCCGCGGACCTGGAGCGCCTGTTCCCGATCTGCACGCCCGACGCCTCCGACTCCGCCTCCTTCGACGAGGTCCTGGAACTGCTGCACCTGGGCGGCCGGTCGCTGCCGCACTCCGTGCTGATGATGATCCCGGAGGCGTGGGAGAACCACGACTCCATGGACCCGGCCCGCCGCGCGTTCTACCAGTACCACTCCACGATGATGGAGCCCTGGGACGGCCCGGCCTGCGTCACCTTCACCGACGGCACCCAGGTCGGCGCGGTCCTCGACCGCAACGGCCTGCGCCCCGGCCGCTACTGGGTCACCGACGACGGCCTCGTCGTCCTCGGCTCCGAGGTCGGCGTCCTCGACATCGACCCCGCCAAGGTCGTCCGCAAGGGCCGCCTCCAGCCGGGCCGCATGTTCCTCGTGGACACCGCCGAGCACCGCATCATCGAGGACGACGAGATCAAGGCGTCCCTCGCCGCCGAGAACCCGTACGCCGAGTGGCTGGAGGCCGGTGAGATCGAGCTCTCCGACCTGCCCGAGCGCGAGCACATCGTCCACACCCACGCCTCGGTCACCCGCCGCCAGCAGACCTTCGGCTACACCGAGGAGGAACTGCGCGTCATCCTCGCGCCGATGGCCAAGGCCGGCGCCGAGCCGATCGGCTCCATGGGCACCGACTCGCCCATCGCCGCGCTCTCCGACCGCCCCCGGCTGCTGTTCGACTACTTCACCCAGCTCTTCGCGCAGGTCACCAACCCCCCGCTGGACGCCATCCGCGAGGAACTGGTCACCTCCCTGCGCTCCGCGCTCGGCCCCCAGGGCAACCTCCTGGAGCCGACCGCCGCGTCCTGCCGCTCCGTCGTCCTGCCCTTCCCGGTGATCGACAACGACGAGCTGGCCAAGCTCATCCACATCAACGCCGACGGCGACATGCCGGGCATGAAGGCCGCGACCCTCTCCGGTCTCTTCCGGGTCTCCGGCGGCGGTGACGCGCTCGCCGCCCGGATCGAGGAGATCTGCGCCGAGGCCGACGCCGCCATCGAGAACGGCGCCCGGCTGATCGTCCTGTCCGACCGGCACTCCGACGCCGAGCACGCGCCGATCCCGTCGCTGCTGCTCACCGCGGCCGTCCACCACCACCTCATCCGCACCAAGCAGCGCACCCAGGTGGGCCTGCTGGTCGAGGCCGGCGACGTCCGCGAGGTCCACCACGTCGCCCTGCTCATCGGCTACGGCGCCGCCGCCGTCAACCCGTACCTCGCCATGGAGTCCGTCGAGGACCTGGTCCGCGCGGGCACCTTCCTGTCCGGCATCGAGGCCGAGCAGGCCATCCGCAACCTGATCTACGCCCTCGGCAAGGGCGTCCTGAAGGTCATGTCCAAGATGGGCATCTCCACCGTCGCCTCCTACCGCGGCGCCCAGGTCTTCGAGGCCGTCGGCCTCGACCGGTCCTTCGTGGAGAAGTACTTCAACGGCACCGCCACCAAGATCGGCGGCGTCGGCATCGACGTCATCGCCGAGGAGGTCGCCGCCCGGCACGCCAAGGCGTACCCCGTCTCCGGCATCGCGCCCGCGCACCGGGCGCTGGACATCGGCGGTGAGTACCAGTGGCGCCGCGAGGGCGAGCCGCACCTGTTCGACCCGGAGACGGTCTTCCGCCTCCAGCACTCCACGCGCTCCGGCCGCTACGACATCTTCAAGAAGTACACGGACCGGGTGAACGAGCAGTCCGAGCGGCTCATGACGCTGCGCGGCCTCTTCGGCTTCAAGTCCGACCGCCCCTCGATCCCGGTCGAGGAGGTCGAGCCGGTCTCGGAGATCGTCAAGCGGTTCTCCACGGGCGCCATGTCCTACGGCTCCATCTCGCGCGAGGCCCACGAGACCCTCGCCATCGCCATGAACCAGCTGGGCGGCAAGTCCAACACCGGTGAGGGCGGCGAGGACCCCGAGCGCCTGTACGACCCGGCCCGCCGCTCAGCCATCAAGCAGGTCGCCTCCGGCCGCTTCGGCGTGACCAGCGAGTACCTGGTCAACTCCGACGACATCCAGATCAAGATGGCCCAGGGCGCCAAGCCCGGCGAGGGCGGCCAGCTCCCCGGCCACAAGGTCTACCCGTGGGTCGCCAAGACCCGGCACTCCACGCCGGGCGTCGGCCTGATCTCCCCGCCGCCGCACCACGACATCTACTCCATCGAGGACCTCGCCCAGCTCATCCACGACCTGAAGAACGCCAACCCCCAGGCGCGCATCCACGTCAAGCTGGTCTCCGAGGTCGGCGTCGGCACCGTCGCCGCGGGTGTCTCCAAGGCACACGCGGACGTCGTCCTGATCTCCGGCCACGACGGCGGCACCGGCGCCTCGCCGCTCACGTCGCTCAAGCACGCCGGCGGCCCCTGGGAGCTGGGCCTCGCCGAGACCCAGCAGACCCTGCTGCTCAACGGCCTGCGCGACCGGATCGTCGTCCAGACCGACGGCCAGCTCAAGACCGGCCGCGACGTCGTCATCGCCGCGCTGCTCGGCGCCGAGGAGTTCGGTTTCGCCACCGCGCCGCTCGTCGTCTCCGGCTGCGTCATGATGCGCGTCTGCCACCTGGACACCTGCCCGGTCGGCATCGCCACCCAGAACCCGGTGCTGCGCGACCGGTTCTCCGGCAAGGCCGAGTACATCGTGAACTTCTTCCGGTTCATCGCCGAAGAGGTCCGCGAGATCCTCGCCGAGCTGGGCTTCCGCTCCATCGAGGAGGCCGTCGGCCACGCCGGGAC
This sequence comes from Streptomyces daghestanicus, assembly GCF_020521275.1. Taxonomy (NCBI): domain Bacteria; kingdom Bacillati; phylum Actinomycetota; class Actinomycetes; order Kitasatosporales; family Streptomycetaceae; genus Streptomyces; species Streptomyces daghestanicus. The sequence goes on from NZ_BNDX01000016.1 coordinate 1,257,191, forward strand.
CCTCGACGTCACCCGCGCCGTCCGGCACTGGAAGGCGCAGGGCCTGGACCTCGCGCCGCTGTTCCACGTGCCCGAGCTGCCCGCCGGCGCGGTCCGCCACCGGGTCACCGAGCAGGACCACGGCCTGGAGAAGGCGCTCGACAACCAGCTCATCAAGCTGGCCGCCGACGCCCTGTCCGCCACCGGCGCCGCCGACGCGGCCCCGGTCCGCGCCCAGGTCCCGATCCGCAACATCAACCGCACGGTCGGCACCATGCTCGGCCACGAGGTGACCAAGAAGTTCGGCGGCGCCGGCCTGCCCGACGACACCATCGACATCACCTTCACCGGCTCCGCCGGCCAGTCCTTCGGCGCCTTCGTGCCGCGCGGCGTCACACTCCGCCTGGAGGGCGACGCCAACGACTACGTCGGCAAGGGCCTCTCCGGCGGCCGGATCATCGTCCGCCCCGACCGGGGCGCCGACCACCTCGCCGAGTACAGCGTCATCGCCGGCAACACCATCGGCTACGGCGCCACCGGCGGCGAGATGTTCCTGCGCGGCAGGACCGGCGAGCGCTTCTGCGTCCGCAACTCCGGCGCGCTGGTCGTCTCCGAGGGCGTCGGCGACCACGGCTGCGAGTACATGACCGGCGGCCGGGCCGTCGTCCTCGGCGAGACCGGGCGGAACTTCGCGGCCGGCATGTCCGGCGGCGTCGCCTACGTCATCGACCTCGACCGGGACAACGTCAACGCCGGCAACCTCGGCGCGATCGAGGAACTCGACGACACCGACCGGGAATGGCTGCACGACGTGGTGCGCCGGCACGCCGAGGAGACCGGCTCCACGGTCGCGGGCAAGCTGCTCGCCGACTGGACCGCGTCCGCCCGGCGCTTCAGCAAGATCATCCCCAGCACGTACAAGGCAGTGCTCGCCGCCAAGGACGCCGCCGAGCGAGACGGTCTCTCCGAGTCCGAGATCACCGAGAAGATGATGGAGGCGGCGACCAATGGCTGACCCCAAGGGCTTTCTGAACCACGGCCGCGAGGTCGCCACCTCCCGCCCGGTCGAGGAACGCGTCCGGGACTTCAAGGAGGTCTACGTCCCCGGCTCGCTGCTGCCCATCATCAGCAAGCAGGCCAGCCGCTGCATGGACTGCGGCATCCCGTTCTGCCACAACGGCTGTCCGCTCGGGAACCTGATCCCCGAGTGGAACGACTACGCCTACCGCGAGGACTGGTCCGCCGCCTCCGAGCGGCTGCACGCCACCAACAACTTCCCGGAGTTCACCGGCCGCCTCTGCCCGGCCCCGTGCGAGTCGGCGTGCGTGCTCGGCATCAACCAGCCGCCGGTGACCATCAAGAACGTCGAGGTCTCCATCATCGACAAGGCGTGGGACAGCGGCAGCGTCGCGCCGCAGATCCCCGAGCGCCTCTCCGGCAAGACCGTCGCCGTGATCGGCTCGGGCCCGGCCGGACTCGCCGCCGCCCAGCAGCTCACCCGGGCCGGCCACACCGTCGCCGTCTACGAGCGCGCCGACCGGATCGGCGGCCTGCTGCGGTACGGCATCCCCGAGTTCAAGATGGAGAAGCGGCACATCAACCGCCGTATCGAGCAGATGCGCGCGGAGGGCACCCGGTTCCGCACCGGCGTCGAGGTCGGCCGCGACATCCAGGCCGGCGACCTGAAGAAGCGCTACGACGCCGTCGTCCTCGCCGTCGGCGCCACCACCGCCCGCGACCTGCCGGTCCCCGGCCGCGAACTCAAGGGCGTGTACCAGGCGATGGAGTACCTGCCCCTGTCCAACAAGGTCCAGGAGGGCGACTACGTCACCGCCCCCATCTCGGCCGAGGGCAAGCACGTCGTCGTCATCGGCGGCGGCGACACCGGCGCCGACTGCGTGGGCACCGCCCACCGCCAGGGCGCGGCCTCCGTCACCCAGCTGGAGATCATGCCCCGGCCGGGCGACGAGCGGAACCCGGTCACCCAGCCCTGGCCGACCTTCCCCATGCTGTACAAGGTCACCTCGGCGCACGAGGAGGGCGGCGAGCGGATCTACTCCGTCTCCACCACCCACTTCGAGGGCGACGAGGACGGCAACGTCCAGTGGCTGCACATGACCGAGGTCGAGTTCGTCGACGGCAAGCTGACCCAGAAGCCGGGCACCGAGCGCAAGATCCCGGCCCAGCTCGTCACCCTCGCCATGGGCTTCACCGGCACCGACCGGGAGAACGGCCTGGTCGACCAGTTCGGCCTGGAACTGGACGCGCGCGGCAACATCGCCCGGGACGCCGACTTCCAGACCAACGTGCCCGGCGTCTTCGTCGCCGGCGACGCCGGCCGCGGCCAGTCGCTCATCGTCTGGGCCATCGCCGAGGGCCGCTCCGCCGCCAAGGGCGTCGACCGCTTCCTGACCGGCGCCAGCGACCTGCCGGCCCCGATCCGCCCGACCGACCGCGCCCTGACGGTCTGACGGCCACCCCGAGAACTGTCCCGTACAAAGGCGTACGGAACACAGACGGCGCCCGCCTCCTGTCCCCGACCGGACCCGGAGGCGGGCGCCGCCGCACGTCCGCCCGCGGAACCCCGTACGGGTCCCCTCAAGGGATCTCGCACCGGTCCCCGTACACCTCCCACCTCGTCGCCGCCCCGGCCGGCGCGTCGGCGCGGTCCGCCGGCGCCGGGACGTACGCCGCCACCGGTACCGCCGCGAAGGGCGGCACCCCGCGTCTCACGCCGGGCCCCCGCCGGTCAGCGCGGACACCCGGGCCAGCACCGCCGCCGCCAGCACCACCAGCAGCACGGCGCACGCGCCCGCCTGCACCGGCACCCGGCGCCCGTCCCGGGGCGCGTGGGCGAACGCCGCCGCCACCAGACCGCCGGTCACCAGACCGCCCACGTGCCCCTGCCAGGAGGTCAGCCCGGCGGAGAGCAGCAGCCACACCAGCAGATACGCCATGAACCGGTTCACCGGCCCCAGGTCGGCGCCGACCCGGCGGGCCAGCACGTAGTACGCCGCCCCCAGCCCGAAGACGCCGCCCGACGCGCCCACCGTCCCCTGCCCCGGATCGGCGAGCAGCACGACGCACACCGAACCGCCGAGCACCGCCAGCAGATACAGCGCCGCGAACCGGACCCGGCCGAGCATCGGCTCCACCACCCGGCCCAACTGCCACAGCGCCACCATGTTCATCACGATGTGCAGCAGCCCGAACGTGCCCTCGGTCGGCTGGAGATGGAGGAAACCCCCGGTCAGCAGCCGCTCCCACTCCCCGGCCACCACCCCCTCGGCACGGAAGCCGGCGGGACGGTCGGCCTGGTAGACGTAGTGCAGGCCGTCCGGACCGGCCAGCCGCGCCGTCAGCACCGAGAAGCGGTCCACGATCCCGGGCCGGACCACCTCGGCGACGTAGACCAGCGCGTTCAGCGCGATCAGCGCGTACGTCACCACGGGCGTCGCCGAGATCCGGCCGCCGACGATCGTCCGCGCCCGGCGCACCGACCGCGCCCCCTCCTTCACGCACTCCGGGCACTGGTGGCCGACCGGCGCCTCCCGCATGCAGTCGGGGCAGATGTACCGCTCGCAGCGGGTGCAGCGGACGTGGCACTCCACCGACGGATGGCGGTAGCAGGTGGTGACGACGGGCTCGGACTCCACGAGCCGGCTCCTCTGGTACGGGCGGACGTTCGGGCAGAAGCGGGCCGGTGGGGGCGGCGGCGAACAAAATAGCGAACCGCTGGGGACCGGCCGAGAGCAGGGTCGCCCCGTGCCGTACTCTCGGCAGCCGGTGCGCCGGAGGGGGAAACACATGGCCGCGATCGGTCTGCGCGAGATCGAGGAGAGCGCGCCCGCGCTGGTGAGCCTCTACAAGACCGCCGGCGACTCGCTGCGCGGGCGGGGACTCGACGGCCTCCGGGCCGCCGTCTACCTCGTCGTCGACTATTCCGGTTCCATGCGGCCGTACTACAAGGACGGCACCGTGCAGGCCCTCGCCGACCGGGTGCTGTCGCTCGCCGCGCATCTCGACGACGACGGCACGGTCCCGGTGGTGTTCTTCTCCACCGACGTCGACGCGGTCACCGACATCGCGCTCACCGGCCACCAGGGGCGGATCGACCGGATCGTGGCCGGACTCGGGCACATGGGAAAGACCGCCTACCACCTGGCCATGGACGCCGTCATCGACCACTACCTCGACAGCGGCGCCACCGCCCCCGCCCTCGTCGTCTTCCAGACCGACGGCGGCCCGGTCGACCGCCTCGCCGCCGAGCGCTACCTGTGCAAGGCGGCCCGGCTGCCGCTGTTCTGGCAGTTCGTCGGCTTCGGCGACCCCGGCAGCACGCAGTTCGACTACCTGCGCCGGCTCGACGAACTGCCCGTCCCCGACCGGCGCGCCGTGGACAACGCCGGCTTCTTCCACGCCGGACCGGACCCGCGCGCGGTCCCCGACGCCGAGCTGTACGACCGCCTGGTGGGGGAGTTCCCCGAGTGGCTGGCCGAGGCGCGGGCCCGGGGGATCGTCACCGGAAGCTGACCGCGTGCGGCGCCGCCCCGGCTCACGTGTCGCAGTCCAGCACCGTCCGGCACAGCCCGCACCGCGCCCGCACCCGCCCCCGCACCGGGACGCGGATGCGCTGGTGGCAGGTCGGGCAGGGGAAGGACACCCGCAGCGGGCCGGGCCCGTCCGCGGCGAACGCGTACAGCACCCCGCCGGCCCCCGCCGCGCCGGCCCCCTGGTCCCGCGCGCGGCGCCGGTCCCGGGCATAGCGGCGCCGGCCCGCCCAGCCGGCCGCCGTCAGCGGCGGCTGCCGCTCGTCCGCGCGGGCCCGCTCCCGGCCGGCGACGTACGCCGTGTACGCCTGCGGACTGGTGAACCACGCCGACGGGTCCTCATCGAACACCCGCGCCCGCTTGGCCAGCACGTACCCGAACTCCTCCGGCGTGAGATACCCCAGCTTCTGCGACGCCTCCCCGTGCTCCCGGAACGCGTCCAGCAGCAGCCACCCGGCACCCAGGTACGCCGTCACCGTGTCCGTCAGGATCTCGTTGTCCCGCGTCCCCGGGAACGACAGCCCCAGCCGGTGCAGGTACACGTGCGCGACCTCGTGCGCCAGCGCCGCCCCGACGTCCCGCCGGTGGGTACGGAACCGGTCGTTCAGCTCGATGAAGTACTCCGGCCCCGCGGCCAGTTCCACATCCGCCGCGTGCGTCATCGCGCGGAAGGAGACGACCGGGCGGGCGTCCGGGAGGCGGTAGTGCCGCACCAGCCCGTGCGCGACCCGCTGCGCCCCCAGGTGCAGGTCGTCGGTGTCGCCGAACGCCACGTCGGCGGGGGCCACGCTGGCCGAGAAGGTCCGCACGGTGTCGTACGACAGCCGCCGGTACAGCGCGGTGATCGCCGCCCGCACCGTCTCCAGATGCGGGAAGCCGTGCTCGACCGGTCCGTCGTCCGCCACGCCCTCACCCCCGACACGCCCTCACCGTTCCACTGTACGGTCCGACCCCCTGACACGGCCCGCCCACGACGGGCCCGTGCCTCCCGCGCCGGGTGCGGCGAGGGTGTCACGCCGGACGCCGCACCGCGCCCGAGGCACCCCGGCGGTACCGTGCCGTGGGCTTTCGCCACCTGAGACGGACCCGCGCCGCCCGCCCCCCGCCCCGTAGGCTGGCCCGTCATGACCACCAGCAACACCCGCACCGACACCGTCGACCCCGCCGTCCGCGAGGAGCTGGACCGGCTGCGCGACAGCATCGACAACATCGACGCCGCCGTCGTCCACATGCTCGCCGAGCGATTCAAATGCACCCAGCAGGTCGGCCACCTCAAGGCCCGCCACCGGCTGCCCCCGGCCGATCCGGCCCGCGAGGCCCAGCAGATCGCCCGGCTGCGCGACCTCGCGACGAGCGCCAAACTCGACCCGGCCTTCGCCGAGAAGTTCCTGAACTTCATCATCGCCGAGGTCATCCACCACCACGAACGCATCGCGGAGGACACCGGCGGCGGCACCGCCCCGGCGCCCGGCCGATCCGGCCACTGACCCCGGCCGGCGCCGTACCGGGGGAGTGACAGCCGGGCCCGCACGGTGCATGCTGCGCTGTGCACCCCCCGCCGGACGACGGAAGAGACCCGCCGCCGGCTCCTCGCACCGCCACCGGGCGGCGCACGAGGAAGGGACGTCGGGCCATGCCGTCGGATGCCGCACCCCCGGACGCCGCGATACTCATCGTCGACGACCACGAGGACACGCTGTACGCGCTGGAGAGCGCCCTGGCCCCGCTCGGCTACCGGCTGGCGCGGGCCACCAGCGGCGACCAGGCACTCAAACAGGTCCTGCGCGGCGGCATCGGCCTCCTCCTGCTCGACGTACGGATGCCCGGCGTCGACGGCCTCGACGTGGTCCGCTACATGCGCCGCGTCGAACAGACCCAGCACATCCCCGTCGTCCTGCTCACCGGCTTCGGCTTCGACCCCGACCTCAGCGCCACCGCCTTCCGCCTCGGCGTCGCCGACCTCGTCCTCAAGCCCGTCGACCCCTGGACCCTGCGCACCAAGGTCCGCCACCTCTACGACAGCCACCGGCGCGAAGTCGCCCTCCAACGCGAGGTGGCCGACCTGCGCGCCCGCGTACGGGAGCACTCCGAGAACCCCGCCCGCCCCGCCCGGCCCCACCCCGACACCCCCGCCCCGCCCGTCCGGCACCGGGGGGCGCGCGCGGGGGAGTGCGACAGCCTCCAGAGAGACCGGACATAGGCCGCGTACCGAACCGCCTCTGTGCCCTCCGACACCCATCGGGCAGCATGGCGTCCATGTCCGTACTGACGCGCGACGAAGCGCAGACCCGAGCCAGGCTCCTCGACGTCCACCACTACACGATCGCCCTCGATCTGACCGGTGGCGACGAGACCTTCGACTCCCTCACCACCATCCGCTTCACCGTCCGCGGCGACAGCTCCGCCACGGACACCTTCGTCGAGGTCAAGCCCGCCCAGCTGCGCAACGTCACCCTCGACGGACAGCCCCTCGACCCCCAGGACCTCAACGACAACCGGTTCCCGCTGAAGAACCTCGCCCCCGGCGACCACGAACTCCGCGTCGACGCCGTCATGGCCTACTCCCGCACCGGCGAGGGCATGCACCGCTTCACCGACCCCAGTGACGGCGAGACCTACCTCTACGCCCAGCTCGCCCCGGACGACGCCGAACGGGTCTTCGCCGCCTTCGACCAGCCCGACCTCAAGGCCCGCTTCGACCTCACCGTCCGCGCCCCCGAAGGCTGGACCGTCCTCGCCAACGGCGTCACCGAACACACCGACGACGGCCGCTGGACCGCCGCCACCACCCCGCCCATCTCCACCTACCTCGTCACCGTCGCCGCCGGCCCCTGGCACTCGGTCACCACCGAACACCGCGGCCTGCCCTTCGGCATCCACTGCCGCCGCTCCCTCGCCCCCCACCTCGACGCCGACGCCGACGAGATCCTCGACCTCACCCGCGCCTGCTTCGACCGCTACCACGAGAAGTTCGACGAGCCCTACCCCTTCGACTCCTACGACCAGGCCTTCGTCCCCGAGTTCAACTGGGGCGCCATGGAGAACCCCGGCCTGGTGACCTTCCGCGACGAGTTCGTCTACCGCTCCGCCGTCACCGACACCGAACGCCAGACCCGGGCCATGGTCATCGCCCACGAGATGGCCCACATGTGGTTCGGCGACCTCGTCACCCTGCGCTGGTGGGACGACATCTGGCTCAACGAGTCCTTCGCCGAGTACATGGGCTACCAGACCACCGCCGAGGCCACCCGCTTCACCGGCCCCTGGACCGAGTTCGGCGTCACCCGCAAGCCCTGGGGCTACGACGCCGACCAGCGCCCCACCACCCACCCCGTCGCCCCCGAGGCCGTCGAGGACACCGCCGCCGCACAGCAGAACTTCGACGGCATCTCCTACGCCAAGGGCGCCTCCGCGCTGCGCCAGCTCGTCACCTGGCTCGGCGAGAAGGACTTCCTCGCCGGCATCAACACCCACTTCGCCCGGCACCGCTTCGGCAACGCCACCCTCGCCGACTTCCTCGACTCCCTCGCCGCCGCCACCGACCGCGATGTCCACGCCTGGGCCGACGCCTGGCTGCGCACCACCGGCGTCGACACCCTCACCCCCGTCCTCGGCGCCGGCCCCGGCGTCACCCGCACCCTCACCGTCGAGCACACCGGCACCCGCCCCCACCGCGTCACCGTGGGCCTCTACGACCCCGACCTCACCGACGAACGCCGCCTGACCCCGCGCGGACGCCTCGAACTCGACATCCCGCAGAGCGAACCCCTCCCCCTCGGCAAGCGCCCCGCCCTGCTCCTCCTCAACGACGGCGACCTCACCTACGCCAAGATCCGCTTCGACCCCGAGTCCTTCGCCACCGTCCGCGACCGCCTCTCCGGCCTGCCCGACCCGCTCACCCGCACCGTCGTCTGGAACGCCCTGCGCGACGCGGTCCGCGACGGCGAACTCGACCCCGCCGTCTACCTCGGCACCGCCCGCGCCCACCTCCCGTACGAGACCGACCTCGCCCTCGTCCAGGGCGTCCTCGCCTTCGCCCACACCAACATCGCCGACCGCTACCTCGGCCCCGGCCGCCGCCCCGCCGCCCTGGCCACCCTCACCGACCTCTGCCGCGACCTCATCCGCCGCACCGAGGACGGCGACCACCCCGGCCTGCGGCTGACCGCCGTACGCCACCGCATCGACACCGCCGCCCACCCCGACACCCTCGCCGCCTGGCTCGCCGACGGCACCGTCCCCGGCGGCCCCGAACTCGACCCCGAACTGCGCTGGCGCATCCTCACCCGGCTCGCCGTCCTCGGCGCCACCGACGAGACCGCCATCGCCGCCGAACTCGCGGCCGACCCCAGCGCCACCGGCCAGGAGGGCGCCGCCCGCTGCCGCGCCGCCCTGCCCGACCCCGACGCCAAGGCCCGCGCCTGGGACGCCCTGTTCACCGGCGACGACCTCTCCACCTACCTGTTCACCGCCACCGCCCAGGGCTTCTGGCAGCCCGAACAGGCCGACCTGCTCCGGGAGTACGTACCCCGCTACTTCCCCGCCGCGGTCGCCGTCGCGGCCCGCCGCGGCCCCGCCGTCGCCGCCGCCGCCGGACGCTTCGCCTTCCCCGCCCACGCCGTCGACACCGACACCCTCCGCCTCGGCGAGGACTGCCTCGACGACGCCGGCCCCGTCCCCGCCCTGCGCCGCAGACTCGCCGACGAACTGGACGACCTGGCACGGGCGCTGCGAGTACGGGAGGCGCACGGGAGCTGACCGGGACGCGGGCGGCGGTCCTCAGGCCGCTCGCACGCTCCCCGCGCCTTCGGGGGACGTACAGCGGACGTACCCAAGAGGCGCGGGGAACCGCGCGACCAGCCCCCTGCCACCCGCACCCGACCACGGACCCCCGGCCCCGGCAGACACCCCCTGACCCACCGCCGAAGAGGCCGCGCAGCGTCATGAGCCGCTCGGACTGCTCGTTCACCCGGTCCGTGTACTTCTTGAAGATGTCGTAGCGGCCGGAGCGCGTGGAGTGCTGGAGGCGGAAGACCGTCTCGGGGTCGAACAGGTGCGGCTCGCCCTCGCGGCGCCACTGGTACTCACCGCCGATGTCCAGCGCCCGGTGCGCGGGCGCGATGCCGGAGACGGGGTACGCCTTGGCGTGCCGGGCGGCGACCTCCTCGGCGATGACGCGGAGCGGAGCCGCACCCTACACGACCCCTGACACGTGCCCCCGCCCGGCAGTGCCCCCGTTCGGGTACCGCTCGTTGAACCTTCCGGACGCGACCCCCTCACCGCGCCCGGGAGGAACCCATGAGCACTCCGCCACCCCTCGCCTCGGACCCCGACGCCTCCGCCGGCCCACCCGCCCTGCGGCCCCTGCTCGCCACCGTCCTCGACGCCCTCCGCACCGGCACCCGGCACCGCCGCGGACCCCTCCCCGCCGGCGGACCCGACGCCGTCACCGCCCGCACCCGCGCCGCCCTCGGCGAGATCCTCCCCGACCACGGCGACCCCGACGCCCTGCGCACCCTCGTCACCGCCCTCGCCGCCGGCTCCGCCGACCCCGCCCACCCCCTGTGCACCGCCCACCTGCACGGCCCGCCGCTCGCCGTCGCCTGCGCCGCCGACCTCGCCGCGAGCGTCCTCAACCCCTCCCTCGACTCCTGGGACCAAGCCCCCGCCGCCTCCGCCCTCGAAGCCGCCGTCACCCGCGCCCTCGCCCACGAGACCGGCCACGCCGACGCCCTCGTCACCACCGGCGCCACCGAGTCCAACCACCTCGCCCTGCTCCTCGCCCGCGAGACCCAGGGACCGGACACCCGCCTCGTCCACGGCACCAACGCCCACCACTCCCTGCCCCGCGCCGCCTGGCTCCTCGGCCTCCCCGACCCGGTGCCCCTGCCCACCCCCACCGGCACCCTCGACCCCGCCGCCCTCGACCACACCCTCACCCGGCTCACCGGCCCCGGCGGCCCCGGCGGCCCCCTTGTCGTGGCCGCCACCGCGGGCACCACCGACGCCGGCCTCATCGACCCCCTCCCCGAGATCGCCGGCCTCTGCGCCCGCCACGGCGCCCGCCTCCACATCGACGCGGCCTACGGCGGCGGCCTGCTGTTCAGCCCCCGCCACCGCGCCCGGCTCACCGGCCTCGACCGCGCCCACACCACCGCCCTGGACCTGCACAAACTCGGCTGGCAGCCGATCGCCGCCGGACTCCTCACCGTCCGCGACCCCACCGACCTCACCGCCCTGCGCCACCGCGCCGACTACCTCAACGCCGACGACGACACCGACGCCGGCCTCCCCGACCTCCTCGGCCGCTCCCTGCGCACCACCCGCCGCCCCGACATCCTCAAGATCGCCGTCACCCTCAAGACCCTCGGCCGCGACGGCCTCGCCACCCTCGTCGACACCGTCTGCGCCCGCGCCCGCGACCTCGCCCGCCTCGTCGAGGAACACCCCGCCCTCGACCTGTGGGCACCGCCCGCCCTCAGCACCGTCCTCTTCCGCCCCGCCGGCGCCCCCGACCCCGCCGTCGCCGCCGTCCGCCGCACCCTCCTCACCGAGGGCCGCGCCGTCCTCGGCCGCGCCCGCCCCGACGGCCGGCTCTGGCTCAAGGCCACCCTCCTCAACCCCCGCACCCGCCCCGCCGACCTCACCGCCCTGCTCACCCTCGTGGAAGGACACACCCCCCGATGACCCCCACCACCGCACCCCACGACCTCGTCGGCATCGGCATCGGCCCCTTCAACCTCTCCCTCGCCGCCCTCGCCCACCCCCTCACCGGCCTCGACGCCGTCTTCTACGACCAGCGTCCCGCCTTCCACTGGCACCCCGGCCTCCTCATCGACGGCGCCCGCCTCCAGGTCCCCTTCCTCGCCGACCTCGTCACCCTCGCCGACCCCACCAGCGACTGGACCTTCCTCAACTACCTCAGAACACGCGAACGCCTCTACCCGTTCTACTTCTCCGAGCACTTCCACATCCAGCGCACCGAGTACGACGCCTACTGCCGCTGGGTCTCCGAGAACCTTCCCACCCTCCGCTTCGGCCACCAGGTCGACGCCGTCCGCTTCAACCCCGAACACGGCGTCTTCGAGGTCGACCACACCCACCTCGGCCCCGACGGCGAAGCCCAGGCCCTCGGCCGCGCCCGCACCAAGAACCTCGTCCTCGGCATCGGCACCGAGCCCTACGTCCCCGACTCCCTCAAACCGCTCGTCGGCACCCCCGGCGCCCCCGTCCTGCACGCCGCCGACTACCTCGACCGCCGCGCCGAGCTGCTCACCGCCGGACACGTCACCGTCGTCGGCACCGGCCAGTCCGGCGCCGAGATCTTCCTCGACCTCCTCCGCCACCGCCCCGCCGGCCGCGAACGCCTCCACTGGATCGGCCGCACCGAGGCCATCGCCCCCATGGAGTACTCCAAACTCGGCCTCGAACACTTCACCCCCGACTACACCCGCTACTTCCACGCCCTCCCCGAGAACGTCCGCGACCGCCTCGTCCCCGCCCAATGGCAGCTCCACAAAGGCGTCGACGCCGACACCCTCGCCGCCCTCCACGACGAGCTCTACCGCCACTCCCTCGACGGCGGCTGGCCCGACGCCGTCCTCGCCCCCGGCGTCCGCGTCCGCACCGCCGGACGCGTCGCCACCACCCAGGTCGAACTCCACCTCGAACACACCGAACAGAACACCCGCTCCCGCCTCACCACCGACGCCGTCGTCCTCGCCACCGGCTACCGCGAACGCCCCCTCGACCACCTCCTCGCCGGCCTCGACCCCTACCTCCGCCGCGACAACGCCAACCGCCCCCGGATCGACGAACGCTTCCGCATCCTCCTCGACCCCACCGTCACCACCGCCGGCTGCCACCTCTACGTACAGAACGCCGAGACCCACACCCACGGCGTCGGCGCCCCCGACCTCGGCCTCGCCGCCTGGCGCAGCGCCACCATCCTCAACACCCTCACCGGCACCGACCCCTACCCCCTCCCGCGCCGCACCGCCTTCACCACCTTCGGCCTCGAACAACCCCGCCCCCGCATCCCCTCCGCCCGCGAAGCCACCGTCCTCATCCCCCTCGCCGACACCCTCTGACCCCCCGCGCACAGCACGGCCCCGGACCGGAAACCCACCCGGACCGGGGCCCACGACACCACCGTCGGAACACCGACGACACCACCCCTAGAACACCGGCGTACCGTCCCGCGTCAAACGCCAGTCCACCGACGCGAAGTCCGCCGGGTCCAGCACCCCCTTCGCCGTCACCCACTCCGCGATCCGCGTCCGGATCTCCGTCGACTCCGACCACACCTCCGGTGCCGACGCCACATGCGGGAACGCCCCGCCACCGTTCGCCCGGTAGTTGTTCACCGCCAGCACGAACCGCTGCCCGTCCTCCAGCGCCGCACCCCCGAACGTCAGGTTCCTGATCCGCGAACCCGCCACCCGAGCGATGTCGATCTCGTACGACAGCCCCGACACATAGTCGTAGTTGTAATCCGGCCGCCCACCCGCGTTCGTCAGCTTCTCCACGTCCACCGCCGCCCCCGCCGCCGTCCGCGCGAAGTACTCCGCCGAGTACTCCAGGTACTCCCGCACCTGCGCACCCGTCAGCACCTTCGCCACCAGCGTGTTGTCGTACACGTACAGACTCGACAGATCCCGGATCGTCACCTCGCCCGCCGGGATCTCCGACGTCCGCGAGAACGGCGACGCCTGCGCCAGCACCGGCAGCGACGCGTACTCCGTCCCCGCCAGCGCCGCCCTCACCACGTCCTCCTGGACCTTGGTGATCAGATCGATGATCGGCGCGTCCTTGTACCGCGCCTCCACCGTCGTCAGCGTCTGCGTCGCCGTCCCCACCACCTGGTTGACATACGCCACCACCAGCGCGTGCTCGTCCTTCAGCAGCCGCGTGATCCGCGGGTCGTCCGCCACCGTGCTCGAATCCCGCAACGACGCCCTGACGGACTCCACCCGCCAACGGCCCTGCTCGTGCACCAGACCGAAGTCGAACAGACTCAGCCGCTCCGCATAGCACAACGGCTCCGACAGCACGACCTCCCGGCCCGTCACCTCATTGACGACCCGCTGCTCCGCGATCTCCACATGCGCGTGCCCCACCAGGATCGCGTCGATCCCCGGCACCAGCCGCGCCACATTCGCCGCCGCGTTCTCCACGTACGGCACCTGATCACCGTACGACGACGTCCCCGACGTTCCCGAGTGCGCCGACACCACCACCACGTCCGCACCCATCGACCGCAGCTTCGGCACCCACTTCGCCGCCTGCTCCTCCAGCCCCGGGAACGCCAGTCTCCCCTGCACGTACGCCTTGTCCCAGACAGCGATACCGGGATTCGTCAGCCCCAGCACCGCCACCTTCACCGGCGGAGCCCCCTTCACCCGGAACGTCTTCATGAAGTACGGCGGAAACGCCGGCCGCAGCGTCTTCGCGTCCACCGCGTTCGCCCCCAGCAACGGGAAATCGCACTGCTCCTCGAACTTCCGCAGCGTCTCGATCCCGTAGTTGAACTCATGATTGCCGAGCGCCACCGCGTCATAACCGATCGCGTTCATCGCCTGCGCCATCGGATGCACCGGCCCGCCCTCGGCCGTGATCGGGTCCACCTTCGCGAAGTAATACGTCAGCGGCGTCCCCTGAATCGTGTCACCCGCGTCCAGCAGCAGCGTGTTCTCCCGGCCCTTCTCCTCACGCACCTGATTCACCAGCGTCGAGACCCGCGCCAGACCCTGCGCATTGCCCGCCGCGTCCGCGTACTCCGCGTCCTTGAAGTAATCCCAGTTGAAGACATGCCCATGCAGATCGGTCGTCCCCAGCACCGTCAGCGCGTACCGCTTCGCCCTCTTCCGCCCGCGCCCCGCACCCCCGGACGCCGCCTCGGCCACCGGAGCCGCCGCACCGGCCAGCGCCACCCCGGCCCCCGTCACAGCGGACCTCTGCAGAAACTTACGACGGTTCAACGGCATGCCGGCTCTCCTGACGAAGGGATGACGGGTTGGACGACCCACCCGAACAACGCGCGTAGATTCTGACCCCTCGACACGACCCGCAACAGCCCCCGCAGGTTTCGATCCGGTGACTCACCGGGTCCCCCCACCCCGCACCGGTGACAGAGTGGGACGTATGACCACCCCACCGGCCGACGCCCCCTACGGAACCCCCGACGCCCCCCGCATAGCCGTCCGCGGCGAAGCCCACCTCGAAGTCGACCCCGAGGCGGCCCACCTGCGCATCACCGTCACCGCCCGCGGACGGGACCGCCGCACCGCCCTCGACGACCTCACCCGCCGCAACGCCACCGTCCTCGACCTCGTCAAGTCCTACGGCGACGCGGTCGCCCACCTGGAGACCGGCGCCCTCTCCCTCACCCCCGAACTCACCCGGCACGGCCGCGGCGAACGCGTCCACGCCTACCACGGCGCCGTCCGCGTCCACGCCGAGCTCAGCGACTTCACCGCCCTCGGCGAACTCGCCACCCGCCTCGCCGACCTCGACCTCACCCAGGTCCACGGCCCCCGCTGGACCCTGCGCACCGACTCCCCGGCCTACCGCCGCGCCCGGCAGCAAGCCGTCCACGCGGCCGTCCAGCGCGCCCGCGAATACGCCGAAGCGCTCGGCACCACCCTCGCCGCCCTGGTGGAACTCGCCGACATCGGCGCCGACGAGGCCCGCCCCGTCCGCGGCGCCCCCGCCGGCGGCTGGCGGCGCGCCTCCGCCGCCGCCCCCACCGAGGAGGGCGCCCCGGCCCCGCTCGACCTCGAACCCCAGCGGCAACACGTCCACGCCGCCGTGAACGCCCGCTTCACCCTGGTTCCGCCGACCCTCTGAACGAGCCTCGAAAAAGGACCCGAAAAGCGCGCGGAATAACCCTCGCGCGCTCATCGGAGCACCCCTCCGCACAATACGGCACTTGTCAAAAGAGCTTCATGCAAAGGTCGTTGAGCAGTCACGCCCAGCCAATTCTCTACCCGCCGGTAAGTCATAGGCTCGAACCATGCGCCGAGCAAAAATCGTCTGCACCCTCGGACCCGCCACCGACTCCTACGACCAGATCAAGACACTGGTCGAAGCCGGAATGGACATCGCCCGCTTCAACCTCAGCCACGGCGGCCACGCCGAACACGAGGAGCGATACCGGCGCGTCCGCAAGGCATCCGACGAGACCGGCCGCAGCGTCGGCCTCCTCGCCGACCTCCAGGGTCCCAAGATCCGCCTCGGCACCTTCACCGAAGGACCCGTCCTCCTCGAACGCGACGACACCTTCACCCTCACCGTCGAGGACGGCGCCCGGGGCGACCGCACCGGCTGCGGCACCACCTACGCCGGCCTCGCCGCCGACGTCACCCCCGGCGAACGCGTCCTCGTCGACGACGGCAAGGTCTGCCTCGAGGTCACCGCCGTCGACGGACCCCGCGTCCGCACCCGCGTCGTCGAAGGCGGCATGGTCTCCGACCACAAGGGCCTCAACCTCCCCGGCGTCGCCGTCTCTGTCCCCGCCCTCGCCAAGAAGGACGAGGACGACCTCCGCTGGGCCCTGCGCACCGGCTTCGACGCCATCGCCCTCTCCTTCGTCCGCAGCGGACGCGACATCCACGACGTCCACCGCGTCATGGACGAAGAGGGCCGCCGCCTCCCCGTCATCGCCAAGATCGAGAAACCCCAGGCCGTCGACCACCTCGACGACATCGTCGCCGCCTTCGACGGCGTCATGGTCGCCCGCGGCGACCTCGGCGTCGAAATGCCCCTCGAACTCGTCCCCATCGTCCAGAAACGCGCCGTCACCCTCGCCAGGCGCAACGCCAAACCGGTCATCGTCGCCACCCAGATGCTCGACTCGATGATCGACAACTCCCGCCCCACCCGCGCCGAGGCCTCCGACGTCGCCAACGCCGTCCTCGACGGCACCGACGCCGTGATGCTCTCCGGCGAGACCAGCGTCGGCAAACACCCCGTCGACACCGTCCGCACGATGTCCCGCATCGTTCAGGCCGCCGAGGAGGACCTCCTCGCCGCCGGACTCCCCCCGCTCACCGACCGCACCAAACCCCGCACCCAGGCCGGCGCCGTCGCCCGCGCGGCAGCCGAGATCGGCGACTTCCTCGGCGCGAAGTACCTGGTCGCCTTCACCCAGTCCGGCGACACCGCCCGCCGTCTCTCCCGCTACCGCTCGCCCATCCCCCTCCTCGCCTTCACCCCCGAACCGGCCACCCGCTCCCAGCTCAACCTCACCTGGGGCGTGGAGACCTTCCTCGGCCCCCATGTCGACTCCACCGACGCGATGGTCGCCCAGGTCGACGAACTCCTCCTCCGCCACGGCCGTTGCGCGAAGGGTGACGTCGTCATCATCACGGCGGGCTCCCCGCCAGGAGTCTCGGGCACGACCAACCTGGTCCGCGTCCACCACATCGGCGAGGACTGAACCCTGCCGGTCAGTACTGCGGCCCCGCGTGGACGCCCATGAGGGCGACGGAGGCTCCGCGGGCGACGGAGCTGTTACCTGTGGCCATCTGCGCGGGCGGAGTGATCCCGGCACGCGCCAAAAAGCGGATGTTCACGAGAACGTGGACATCCGCTTCTAGAGGGCGACCTTCGAATTGAAGGAAAAGTGCCCCGGGTCGGACTCGAACCGACACTGTATGGGTTTTGAATCCATTGCCTGCTGCCAATTGGGCTACCGGGGCTCGCAGGATCGAAGGTTTCCCCTGACCCTCAGCGCGTCCACCTTACCGCAGCTAGGTAGGCTCTGGGCAGCAGCATCACCTGCCCCGGAACAAGGAGCGCCCACGTGACCGCCCCCGAGTCGCCCCAGCCCGCCGACGTGACCGATGACGACAAGTCGCACGTGCCCCCGCTGACGACCCGCGTCGTCATCGCCGAGGACGAGGCGCTCATCCGGCTGGATCTCAAAGAGATGCTGGAGGAGGAGGGGTACTCCGTCGTCGGCGAGGCCGGTGACGGTGAGCAGGCCGTCGAGCTGGCCCGTGAGCACCGCCCCGACCTGGTGATCCTGGACGTGAAGATGCCCAAGCTCGACGGCATCTCCGCGGCGGAGAAGATCGCCGGCGAGAGCATCGCCCCGGTGCTGATGCTGACCGCGTTCTCGCAGCGCGACCTGGTGGAGCGGGCGCGGGACGCCGGTGCGATGGCGTACCTGGTGAAGCCGTTCTCCAAGAGTGACGTCGTACCGGCGATCGAGATGGCCGTCTCGCGGTTCACGGAGCTGAAGGAGCTGGAGAAGGAGGTCGCGGACCTCTCGCAGCGGCTGGAGACGCGGAAGCTGGTGGACCGTGCGAAGTCGGTCCTGCAGACCCAGTACGGGCTGACCGAGCCGGCCGCGTTCCGGTGGATCCAGAAGACGTCGATGGACCGGCGGATGTCGATGCAGCAGGTCGCTCAGGCGGTCATCGACGACGCCGCGGAGAAGAAGTCGTCGAAGGACAAGGACTGAGGCGTGGCCCCGAGCACGCGCGAGGCCCGTACCCCGCCCGGGGTACGGGCCTCGCGCGTGCGGTGGTTTCAGTCCTCGCCGAGGTAGGCCTTGCGGACGGATTCGTCGTGCAGGAGGTCGCGTCCGGTGCCGGAGAGCTTGATGCTGCCGACTTCCATGACGTGGCCGTGGTCGGCGAGGGAGAGCGCGGCCTGGGCGTTCTGCTCGACGAGGAGAATGGTGGTGCCCTGGGCCTTCAGCTCGGCGATGGTGGCCATGATCTTCTGCATCATGATCGGGGAGAGGCCCATGGAGGGTTCGTCGAGCATGAGCAGTTTGGGCTGGGACATGAGGGCGCGGCCCATGGCGAGCATCTGCTGTTCGCCGCCGGAGAGGGTGCCCGCGGCCTGTTTCCTGCGTTCGCCGAGGATGGGGAAGAGGTCGTAGGCGCGCTGGATGTCCTTCTCGATGCCGGGCCGGTCGCTGCGGAGGAAGGCGCCGAGGCGGAGGTTGTCCTCGATGGTCATGCGGGGGAAGATGTGCCGGCCTTCGGGGGAGTGGGCGAGACCGAGGGCGACGATCTGGTGGGCGGGGACCTTCTTCAGGGACCTGCCGTTGAAGCGGATCTGGCCGCCGACCGGTTTGAGCAGGCCGGAGAGGGTGCGCAGGGTGGTGGTCTTGCCGGCGCCGTTGGTGCCGATGAGGGTGACGACCTCGCCGGCGTCGACGGTGAAGGAGATGCCCTTGACGGCTTCGATCTTGCCGTAGGCGACGCGGAGGTCCTCGACCTCCAGGAGTGCGGTCATCGGTCGTTCTCCTTGCCGGCTGCGGTGTCGTGCGGGGTGTCGGCGTGGGCCTCGGCGGCCTCCACCTCGGCCGCTTCGGCCGCGCCGGGGTCGTTCTCCAGGGGTTCGCCGAGGTAGGCGGCGACGACGCGTTCGTCGCCCTGGACGGTGGCGCTGTCGCCCTCGATGAGTTTCTCGCCCTGGACGAGGACGGCGACGCGGTCGCAGAGGTTGAAGATGAACCGCATGTCGTGCTCGATGACGAGGACGGCGATGCCCTGGTCGCGGATGGCGAAGACGAGTTCCTCGGTGGCGCGGGTCTCCTGGGGGTTCATGCCGGCGGTGGGTTCGTCCAGGAGGAGCAGGCCGGGTTCGCTGGCGAGGGCGCGGGCGATCTCGAGCTTGCGCTGTTCGCCGTAGGGGAGGTTGCGGGCGAGGTGGTCGGCCTTGGCGGCGAGGCCGACGAACTCGAGGAGCTCGGTGGCGCGGGCGCGGGAGGCGGCTTCGGCCTTGTGGAAGCCGGGGCCGCGCAGGACGGCGGACCAGAAGCCTTCCTTGGTGCGGGTGTGGCGGCCGACGAGGACGTTCTCCAGGACGGTCATGTTGGCGAAGAGGCGGATGTTCTGGAAGGTGCGGGCGATGCCGGCGGCGGTGACCTTGTAGGAGGTGGGGGGGAGGACGGTGTCCTTGTAGCGGACCTCGCCCTCGGTGGGGGTGTAGAGACCGGTGAGGCAGTTGAAGAAGGTGGTCTTGCCGGCGCCGTTGGGGCCGATGAGTCCGACGATCTCGCCGCTGCGGACGGTGAGGTCGACGCCGCGGACGGCGGTGAGGCCGCCGAAGCGCATGGTGACGCCGCGGGCGTCGAGGACGGTCTGGCCGGTGGTGGTGGCGGTGGTGGTCATGGTGGTCACGCCCCTGTCTTGCCGAGGGCCGCGGGCGCGTCGGCCTCTTCGTGGAATTCGAGTTGGCGGCGGCGGTTGGGGATGAGTCCTTCGGGGCGGAAGCGCATCAGGAGGACGAGTGCGACGCCGAAGGCGAAGAGCTGGTAGTCGCCGAGGAACTGGAGTTTGTTGGGGATGAGGAAGAGCAGTGCGGCGCCGAGGAGAGGTCCGCCGATGGTGCCCATGCCGCCGAGGACGACGGCGGCGAGGAGGAAGGCGGAGTTGGGCGGGGTGGTGCCGGCGAAGAGGTACTGCTCGGGGGTGACGGTGTAGGTGACGTGGGCCTGGACGGTGCCGGCGAGGCCGGCGAGGGAGGCGCCGACGGCGAAGGCGATGAGTTTGACGCGGAAGCCGTTGATGCCCATGGCGAGGGCGGCGGTCTCGTCCTCGCGGATGGCGACCCAGGCGCGGCCGATGCGGGAGTCGCCGCTGCGTCGGAAGACGAGGACGACGACGGCCGTGATGAGCAGCATCAGGAAGAAGTAGTTGGCGAAGCGGCCGATGGTGAAGCCGGCGATGTCGTGGGGGGTGCCGAAGTCGAAGCCGAGGATCTTGAGGTCGGGGATGCCGGCGATGCCGTTGGAGCCGTTGGTGACGTCGGGCCCTGAGGTGCCGTCGAGGTTGTTGGCGGTGATGCGGAAGATCTCGCCGAAGCCGAGGGTGACGATGGCGAGGTAGTCGCCGCGCAGGCGGAGGGTGGGGGCGCCGATGAGGACGCCGAAGACGAGGCTGGCGGCGGCGCCGACGAGGACGGCGGCCCAGAAGGGGAAGTGGACGTCGAAGGGGCTGGAGGGGGAGCCGGAGACGAGGGAGGCGGCGTAGGCGCCGACGCCGAGGAAGGCGACGTAGCCGAGGTCGAGGAGTCCGGCGAGGCCGACGACGATGTTCAGGCCGAGGGCGACGGTGGCGAAGATGAGGATGTAGACGCCGATGGTGGCGTACTGGTCGTCGGTCTGGGTGAAGGGGAAGAGGGCGGCGGCGAGGAAGGCGCCGAAGACGGTGGTGTTCTGGTGCCGGGCGGTGAG
This sequence comes from Streptomyces daghestanicus, assembly GCF_020521275.1. Classification (NCBI taxonomy): domain Bacteria; kingdom Bacillati; phylum Actinomycetota; class Actinomycetes; order Kitasatosporales; family Streptomycetaceae; genus Streptomyces; species Streptomyces daghestanicus. The sequence continues at coordinate 1,277,918 of NZ_BNDX01000016.1, forward strand.
TTCGGAGATGTGGGTGATGAGGCCGGTGCGGTGCAGGGCGGTGAAGCCGAGGCCGGCGGTGATGAGGAAGCCGACGAAGAGTTCGTCGTACTCGGTGCCGATGCCGTAGGTGAAGACGGTGAGGGCGAGGGCGAGGACGGCGACGATGACGAGGATCTCGGCCCAGGTGGGCAGGGGTTTGCGGGGGCGGGGGGTGGTGCCGGCGAGGGCGGCCTTGACGGTTGCCCAGTTCTGGGCGGCGCGGTGGCGTGCCTTGTCCCAGCCGGTGTCGTCGGGGTCGAAGGGGTCGGGTTCGGGTCGTTCGAAGGGGAGGGCGAGGGCGCCGAGGAGGGCGATGAGGGTGACCGCGGCGGCGAGGTAGCCGCCGGGTTCGAGGTTGACGACGCCGCCGAGCTGGGCGCTGATGGCGATGACGGTGTACCAGGTGGTGGCGAAGGCGCCGAGGGCGGCGAATTTGAGGGCCGCGTCGGCGCCGGCGGGGACGAGCCAGCGCAGGCCCTTGACGCCGTAGGAGGCGAGGCCGAGGAGGGTGGTGAGGGCGCCGGCGATGAGGACGAGGACCTGGAGGCCGCCCGGGTAGCCGTAGACGGTGAGGTCGCCGGGGAAGGCGTCGGTCCAGGTCCAGGCGAGGAAGGTGGAGAGGACGGTGAGGGCTCCGCCGCCGGTGGCGAGGGCGCGTCCGAGGGGGGCGGGGATGCCGATGAGGCCGGTGGGGCTGCCCGGGGCGGGGGTGTCCGGGGTCTTCGGGGTGGTGGTCTGTGTGGTCATCGGTGTCACGCCCTGTCCGCAACGCGTTCGCCGAGCAGGCCCTGTGGCCTGAGCAGCAGCACGAGGATGAGGAGGATGAAGGCCCAGACGTCGGCCCAGGACTGGCTGCCGAACTTGTCGAGGCCGGGGATGTCGGCGATGTAGGCGGTGGCCAGGGTTTCGGCGACGCCGAGGACGACGCCGCCGATCATGGCGCCGTAGATGTTGCCGATGCCGCCGAGGACGGCGGCGGTGAAGGCCTTGAGGCCGAGGATGAAGCCCATCTTGAAGTCGATCTGGCCGTACTTGAGGCCGTTGGCGACGGCTCCGACGGCGGCGAAGACGGCGCCGAGGGCGAAGGCGATGACGATGATGCGGTCGGTGTTGACGCCCATCAGGCGTGCGGTGTCCGGGTCCTGGGCGGTGGCCTGCATGCCGCGTCCGGTGCGGGTGCGCATCACGAAGTAGGCGAGGAGGGCCATGCTGACGGGGGCGGCGACGAGGAGGAAGATGTCGCCGGTCTGGATGGTGACGCTGCCGATGTGGAAGGGGCCGCCGTCGATCTGGGGGAAGGTGCGCGCGGATTTCGCGTCGGGGTACCAGGCCCAGACCGCCTGCTGGAGGGCGAGGGAGAGGCCGATGGCGGTGATGAGGGGGGCGAGGCGGGGGGCGCCGCGCAGCGGCCGGTAGGCGAAGCGTTCCGCTCCCACGGCGACGCCGACGGCGACGATCATGGCGCCGATCAGCATCAGGGGCAGGGCGATCCACATGGAGGTGCCGTCGGGCAGGATGTAGACGTAGACCGTGAGCGCGCCGAAGGCGCCGGTCATGAAGATCTCGCCGTGGGCGAAGTTGATGAGCTGGACTATGCCGTAGACCATGGTGTAGCCGATGGCGACCAGCCCGTACATGGATCCCAGTAGCAGGCCGTTGACCAGCTGCTGCGGCAGTTCGTTCACCGCATGTCCTCCGAGACGTTCGGATGTTCGACGGATGGGGCCCGGACGGTGGCCGGGGCCGGCCGGACGGGCCGGGTGGTGTCCGGATGCGTGAGCGCGCGGGGCGCTTGTGGAACAGCGCCCCGCGCGGCTCGGTGCGGGTGGGTCAGCCGGTGTAGGTGCCGGACTTGACGGCCGTGAAGGCCCCGTTCTCGACGGCGTAGACGGTGAGCTGCTTGTTGGTGGCGTCACCGAACTCGTCGAAGGAGACCTTGCCGGTCACTCCGTCGAAGGAGACGTTCTGCATGGCCGCGGTGACCTTGGCGCGGGCGTCGTCGGGGAGCTTCCCGTCGTTGTCCTCGACGACCTTCTTGACGGCCTCGATGATGGCCCAGCCGGAGTCGTAGGAGTAGCCGCCGTAGGCCGCGTAGCCCTCCTTGTAGCCGGCCGCCTTGTAGTCGGCGACGAACTTCTTCGCCGAGTCGAGTTCCTCGACGGGGGCGCCCACGGAGGTGGCGAGGTCGCCGTCGCTGCCGGTGCCGGCGAGCTTGATGAAGGTGTCGTCCTTGATGCCGTCGCCGCCGACCAGCGGGATCTTGGCGCCGGCTTCCTTGATCTGCTTGCTCAGCGGGCCGGGCTGCGGGTACTCGCCGCCGTAGTAGACGACGTCGGCGCCGGAGTTCTTGACCTTGGTGGCGACCGAGGAGAAGTCCTTGGTGTCCGGGTTGATGTGCTCGGTTCCGACCACGGTGCCGCCGAGCTTCTTGAACTCCTCGGTGAAGGTGGCGGCGAGGCCGGCGCCGTAGGTCTTCTTGTCGTCGATGACGAAGACCTTCTTCTTATTGGCGTCGTTGTAGACGTACTGCGCGGCGAACGGGCCCTGGATGGCGTCGGTGGTCGCGGTGCGGAAGTACGACTTGTACGGGCGGACCTTCTTGGTGCGCCAGTCGGGGCCCTGGGTGAGGGAGGGGCCGGTGTTGGCCGGGGAGACCTCGACGAGGCCGGCGCTGTCGAAGACCTTCTGCATCGACTCGCCGACGGAGGAGTTCAGCGGGCCGACGACGCCGAGGACGTCCTTGTCGGCGACGAACTTGGAGGCGTTCTGCTGGCCGACGGAGGGCTGCCCCTGGTCGTCGAGTGCCTCGATCTCGAAGGTGACGCCCTCGACGTACTTCTCCTTGTTGGCCGTCTTGACGGCCAGGTCCACGGAGTTCTTGATGCCGAGGCCCAGCGCGGACAGGTCGCCGGTCATCGGGGCGTCGACGCCGATGACGACGGTGGTGCCACCGCCGTTCCCCGAGTCCGAGCCGCCGTCGTCGTCACGCGAACCGCAGGCGGTGAGGGTCAGTGCTCCCGCCGCCAGAGCGGCGGTGATGGCGATGAGCGAACGTTGGCGCACGATCAGTCCTTTCCCTGGCACAGCCGTTTCCCCGTGGAGACGGCCGAGTCGAACGCTGGGCCCGAAATCACTTTCGGAGGGCGCGGTGACTGGCCGTGACTCTAGGCGTGTGTGGGGAACGTGGAGGAGAGTCTGGCAAAGGCTGTGACTCTCTTGTTATGACACCGCGTAATGCAGAGCGGTACTGGCTGGGAAGAACGGTGGAATTCTGGCCGATTCGCCCTGTCCGCATGCTGAGAACCAGCAGGACCGTCCGGGTGCGGACAGGTGTCTGAGGTGTTTTGCTGATTACGGGTTTCCTTGGCCGCAGGCGTCCCGCAGGGCTCGGGAGAGGTCGCGTGCATACCGCCGACCCAGGATGAAACTGTGGGTCTGTATTGCGCGTGTATTACGCAGTGTTACATCCAGGAAAGGGAATCCGGCATTCCGCGGCGCTTTTCCGCATTCCGTCGCCCGGAGCGTGACGGTGATCTTGCGGGTGGAATGCGGTTTTGTACGGAAAGGGGCGGCGGGGGACGAGGTCACGGAGAGACCGGCGTTGGGCTGGCTCACCCGCGTCACCGTGACGGGCGGCCCGGACCGGACGACGAGGGCCACGGTGAAGCGGAACCCCCCGGCCGGGGCCGTGCCCGCGGGGGCGACCGGGGTCAGGTAGACGAGGTCGACCACCTGGGAGGGGTAGGGCGGCGGGGGAGCGGGCCGGGGCTGCGGCCGGGTCGCGTACAGGTAGCCGCCGGCGGCCGTGACGGCGAGGGCGGCGGTGGCGGCGGTGGCGGTACGGCGGGCGCGGCTGCCGGCGCGGAGCCGAGGGGTGTGGCGGCCGGGGCGCCCGGCGTCATGGGCCCGGGTGTCCTCGCCGGGCTCGACCGGGCCGATGCCGGTCACCGCTGCCACGGGCCTTCGCTCGGGCCGCCGTCGCGGTACCGCGCGGCGCACCGCTCGCGGGCCAGCCGGTCCGCCGACCGTACGGCGGCGTCGTCGCCCCGTTCGTCGCGGACGGCCCGGGCGGCGTCCACCACCTCGCGCAGGACGTCGTACTGCCGGTTGGACAGCCCCATCGACTGGTAGTCGCCGTAGGTGTCCCCGCCCGCCAGCAGCTCGCGCACCCAGGGGGCGACGACCCGCGTGCACAGGTCCCCGGGGGAGAGGGAGGCGGAGGGGCTGGGGGCGGAGGGGGAGGCGGGGGCCGGTGGCGGGCCGGTGGGCCCGCAGCCTGCCGCCAGTACGCCCGCCAGCAGCGCCGCCCGCACGGAGCCGCCCTTCGCCGCCCCCGGCCAGGGGGCCCCAGCCCGTCCCATGCCCCGACGCTAGGGCGCCGGAGCGCCGGCGGCAACGGCGGCGGCGTCAGGCCGCGGCGCCGTCCCCGGGGCTCACGTCCCGCAGCATGCAGGTCAGCCGGGCGCTGCACACCCGCCGCCCCTCCTCGTCGCTGATCACGATCTCGTACGTCGCCGTGGAACGGCCCCGGTGCAGGGGCGTGGCCACGCCGGTGACCAGGCCGGAGCGGGCCCCGCGGTGGTGGGTGCAGTTCAGGTCGACGCCGACGGCCATCTTGGAGCTGCCGCCGTGCAGCATCGCGCCGACCGAGCCGAGCGTCTCGGCCAGCACGGCGGAGGCGCCGCCGTGCAGCAGCCCGTACGGCTGGGTGTTGCCCTCCACCGGCATGGTGCCGACGACCTTCTCCGCCGACGCCTCCAGGATCTGGACGCCCATCCGGTCGCCGAGGTGCCCGGCGGAGAACAGGGCGGGCAGGTCGACACCGAGCGCGGCGTACTCGTCGACGACCTCCTGCGGGAACCTCACGTGCTGCTGCTCGCCCATGCGTTGTGCTCCGTTCTCGTACGTCCTGGTCCGAGGCGCTCGGCGGCACCGGCATCGTGACACCGGCGTCGGGCTGAGCAAACGCTCAGTCGGTGGCCGATTGTTCCAGACGGACGATGACGGACTTGCTGGCCGGGGTGTTGCTGGTGTCCGCGGTGGCGTCCAGCGGCACCAGCACGTTGGTCTCCGGGTAGTACGCCGCCGCGCAGCCCCGCGCGGTCGGGTAGTGCACGACGCGGAAACCGGGCGCCCGCCGCTCCACGCCGTCCTTCCACTCGCCGACGAGATCCACATAGGAGCCGTCCCGGACGCCCAGCTCACGGGCGTCCTCGGGGTTGACCAGGACGACCCGGCGGCCGTTCCTGATCCCCCGGTAGCGGTCGTCGAGGCCGTACACCGTGGTGTTGTACTGGTCGTGCGAGCGCAGCGTCTGGAGCAGCAGGCGGCCCTCGGGCAGCCTCGGGTACTCCACGGGGGCGGCGGTGAAGTTGGCCTTGCCGGTGGCGGTGGGGAAGCGCCGCTCGTCGCGCGGGGCGTGCGGCAGGGCGAAGCCGCCGGGCAGCGCCACGCGTGCGTTGAAGTCCTCGAAGCCGGGAATCACGCGGGCGATGCGGTCGCGGATCGCGGCGTAGTCCTTCTCGAACTCCTCCCAGGGCGTGCTGCTGCGCCCGCCCAGCACGCGGCGGGCCAGCCGGCACACGATGGCCGGTTCCGACAGCAGGTGCCGGCTCGCGGGCTCCAGGCGTCCGCGGGAGGCGTGCACCATGCCCATGGAGTCCTCCACGGTGACGAACTGCTCGCCGCCGCCCTGGACATCGCGCTCGGTGCGGCCCAGGGTCGGCAGGATCAGGGCCCGCGCGCCGGTGACCGCGTGGCTGCGGTTGAGCTTCGTCGACACGTGCACGGTGAGCCGGGCGCGGCGCATGGCCGCCTCGGTGACCTCCGTGTCGGGGGAGGCGGAGACGAAGTTGCCGCCCATGGCGAAGAAGACCTTGGCCTCGCCGTCGCGCAGGGCGCGGATGGCGCGCACGACGTCATAGCCGTGCGCGCGCGGCGGGGCGAAGCCGAACTCCCTCTCCAGGGCGTCGAGGAAGGCGGGCGCGGGGCGCTCGAAGATGCCCATGGTGCGGTCGCCCTGCACGTTGGAGTGGCCGCGCACCGGGCAGACGCCGGCGCCCTCGCGGCCGATGTCGCCGCGCAGCAGGAGGAAGTTGACGACTTCACGGATGGTGGGCACGGAATGCTTGTGCTGGGTGAGGCCCATCGCCCAGCACACGATGGTCCGCCGGGAGGCGAGGACCATGGCCAGGGCCTGCTCGATCTCCGCGCGGGTGAGGCCGGTGGCGGTCAGCGTCTCGTCCCAGTCGGCGGCGCGGGCGGCCCGCGCGAACTCCTCGTAGCCGTGGGTGTGCTCGCGGACGAACTCCTCGTCGACGGCGCCCTCGGTCTCGACGATCAGCTTGTTCAGAAGCCGGAAGAGGGCCTGGTCGCCGCCGATGCGGATCTGGAGGAACAGGTCGGTGAGCGCGGCGCCCGAGGTGAGGCCCTTGGGGGTCTGCGGGTTCTTGAAGCGCTCCAGGCCGGCCTCGGGCAGCGGGTTGACGCTGATGATCCGCGCGCCGTTCGCCTTGGCCTTCTCCAGGGCGGAGAGCATGCGCGGGTGGTTGGTGCCGGGGTTCTGCCCGGCGACGACGATGAGGTCGGCCTTGTAGAGGTCCTCCAGCAGGACGCTGCCCTTGCCGATGCCGATGGTCTCGCTGAGCGCCGAGCCGGAGGACTCGTGGCACATGTTGGAGCAGTCGGGGAGGTTGTTGGTGCCCAGCTCGCGGGCGAAGAGCTGGTAGAGGAACGCGGCCTCGTTGCTGGTGCGTCCCGAGGTGTAGAAGACGGCCTCGTCGGGGGAGGCGAGGGCGCCGATCTCCTCCGCGACGATGTCGAAGGCGCGCTCCCAGGTGACCGGTTCGTAGTGCGTGCCGCCCTCGGGCAGGTACATGGGGTGGGTGAGCCGGCCCTGCTGGCCCAGCCAGTAGCCGCTGCGGGTGGCGAGGTCGGCGACGGGGTGCGCCGCGAAGAACTCGGGGGTGACCCGGCGCAGGGTGGCCTCCTCGGCCACCGCCTTCGCGCCGTTCTCGCAGAACTCGGCGGCGTGCCGGTGGTCCGGCTCCGGCCAGGCGCAGCCCGGGCAGTCGAAGCCGTCCTTCTGGTTCACGTTCAGCAGTGTCAGCGCGGTCCGTCTGACGCCCATCTGCCGCTGGGCCATGCGCAGGGTGTGCCCGATGGCCGGGACCCCGGCCGCCGCGTGCCGGGGCCCGGTGACCCGCGGCGCGTCCTGAACGGGGTCGCCCTTGGGCGCCTTGCCGACCATCGCACGCTCCTTCGCCTGCACGGGTGAGATACGTCTCCGATCCTCCCACGCCCCACCGACACCCCTACCGGAGACGACGGCACAAACGCCCCCGGGGGGCGCGAGGAACGGCGCGCGTGGCCGGTCCCGTCCCGTGCCAGGGCGGCGTCTCTGCCGCTTCGGTGGGCCGGGTCTGCTTCCTTCGGTGTCGCCGGTGGCGCTGCCGGCGGGGGAGGGCGAGGAACGGCGCGCGTGGCCGGTCCTGTCCTGTGCCGGGGTGGCGTCTCTGCCGCTTCGGTGGGCCGGGTCTGCTTCCCTCGGTGTCGCCGGTGGCGCTGCCGGCGGGGGAGGGCGAGGAACGGCGCGCGTGGCCGGTCCTGTCCTGTGCCGGGGTGGCGTCTCTGCCGCTTCGGTGGGCCGGGTCTGCTTCCCTCGGTGTCGCCGGTCGCACCGCCCCCGGAGGGGCGCGAGGAACCGCGCACGTGGCCGGTCCCGTCCTGTGTCAGGGCGGCGCCCCCCCCGGCACCGCGCCAGCGGACCGCACTGTCAGTGGGCCATGGCAGGATCGGACCCGTGGCAGAGAAAGCAGCGAAGAAGACCGAGACCCCCACCGGCGGCAGCCGCCCGCGCCTGATGCTCATGGACGGGCATTCGCTGGCGTACCGCGCGTTCTTCGCGCTGCCCGCGGAGAATTTCACCACCGCGACGGGCCAGCCGACCAACGCGATCTACGGCTTCGCCTCGATGCTGGCCAACACCCTGCGTGACGAAGCCCCCACCCACTTCGCGGTGGCGTTCGACGTCTCCCGCAAGACCTGGCGGTCGCAGGAGTTCACCGAGTACAAGGCGAACCGCTCCAAGACCCCGGACGAGTTCAAGGGCCAGGTCGAGCTGATCGGCGAGCTGCTCGACGCCATGCGCGTGGAGCGCTTCGCCGTCGAGGGCTTCGAGGCCGACGACATCATCGCCACCCTCGCCACGCAGGCCGAGGCCGAGGGCTTCGACGTGCTGATCGTCACCGGCGACCGCGACTCCTTCCAGCTGGTCAGCGACCACACCACGGTCCTGTACCCGACCAAGGGCGTCTCGGAGCTGACCCGGTTCACCCCGGAGAAGGTCTTCGAGAAGTACGGCCTGACCCCCGCCCAGTACCCGGACTTCGCCGCCCTGCGCGGCGACCCGTCGGACAACCTCCCCGGCATCCCGGGCGTCGGCGAGAAGACGGCCGCGAAGTGGATCAACCAGTTCGGTTCCTTCGCGGAGCTGGTCGAGCGCGTCGACGAGGTCAAGGGCAAGGCCGGGCAGAACCTCCGCGACCACCTGGAGTCGGTCAAGCTCAACCGCCGCCTCACCGAGCTGGAGCGGCAGGTCGAGCTGCCGAAGACGGTCACCGACCTGGAGCGCGCCGCGTACGACCGCAAGGGCGTCGCGATGATCCTGGACACCCTGGAGATCCGTAACCCCTCCCTGCGCGAGCGGCTCTACGCCGTCGACCCGGGAGCCGAGGAGGCCGAGGCCGCCCCCGTCGTCGCGGACGGCGTGGAGCTGGACGGCGCGGTGCTCGGCACGGGCGAGCTGGCCGGCTGGCTCGCCGAGCACGGCACGGGGGCTCTCGGCGTGGCCACCGTCGACACCTGGGCGCTGGGCGCCGGCTCGGTCGCCGAGGTCGCCCTCGCCGCGGCGGACGGCAAGGCCGCCTGGTTCGACCCGTCCCAGCTGGACGAGGCCGACGAGCGGGCGTGGACGGCATGGCTGGCCGCCGCCGACCGCCCCAAGGTCTTCCACAACGCCAAGGGGGCGATGCGGGTCTTCGCCGAGCACGGCTGGAGCATCGCCGGCGTCGGCATGGACACCGCGCTCGCCGCCTATCTGGTCAAGCCGGGCCGCCGCTCCTTCGACCTGGACGCGCTCTCCCTGGAGTACCTGCACCGGGAGCTGGCCCCCGCCGCGGCGGCCGACGGCCAGCTCGCGTTCGGCGCGGACGACGAGGCCGAGGCCGAGGCCCTGATGGTCCAGGCCCGGGCCGTCCTCGACCTGGGCGAGGCGTTCGAGGGGCGGCTCCAGGAGGTCGGCGCGGCGGACCTGCTGCGCGACATGGAGCTGCCCACCTCCGCGCTGCTGGCCCGGATGGAGCGGCACGGCATCGCCGCCGACCGCGAGCACCTCCAGGCGATGGAGCAGATGTTCGCCGGCGCGGTGCAGCAGGCGGTCAAGGAAGCCCACGCGGCGGCCGGCCGCGAGTTCAACCTGGGCTCGCCCAAGCAGCTCCAGGAGGTCCTCTTCGGCGAGCTGAACCTGCCGAAGACGAAGAAGACCAAGACCGGCTACACCACGGACGCCGACGCCCTGGCCTGGCTCGCCACCCAGACCGACAGCGAACTGCCGGTGATCATGCTCCGCCACCGCGAGCAGGCCAAGCTGCGTGTCACCGTCGAGGGCCTGATCAAGACGATCGCCGGCGACGGCCGCATCCACACCACGTTCAACCAGACGGTCGCCGCCACCGGCCGCCTCTCCTCCACCGACCCGAACCTGCAGAACATCCCGGTCCGCACCGACGAGGGCCGGGCGATCCGCCGCGGCTTCGTGGTCGGCGAGGGCTTCGAGTCGCTGATGACGGCGGACTACAGCCAGATCGAGCTGCGCGTCATGGCCCACCTCTCCGAGGACGCCAGCCTGATCGAGGCGTTCACCTCCGGCGAGGACCTGCACACCACCGCCGCCGCGCAGGTCTTCTCCGTGGAGCAGTCCGCGGTGGACGCGGAGATGCGCCGCAAGATCAAGGCGATGTCGTACGGGCTGGCGTACGGTCTGTCGGCGTTCGGCCTGTCCCAGCAGCTGAACATCGACGCGGGCGAGGCCCGCATGCTGATGGACGCCTACTTCGACCGCTTCGGCGGTGTACGGGACTATCTGCGCCGGGTCGTCGACGAGGCGAGGGCGACCGGTTACACGGCGACGCTCTTCGGCCGCCGCCGCTACCTCCCCGACCTCAACAGCGACAACCGGCAGCGCCGGGAGGCCGCCGAGCGGATGGCCCTCAACGCCCCGATCCAGGGCACGGCGGCGGACATCGTCAAGATCGCCATGCTCAACGTGGACAAGGCACTGACCGAGGCGGGCCTGCGCTCCCGGATGCTGCTCCAGGTCCACGACGAGGTCGTGCTGGAGATCGCCCCCGGCGAGCGGGCGGCGGCCGAGGAACTGGTCCGCCGCGAGATGGCCGCCGCGGTGACCCTCCGGGTGCCGCTGGGCGTCTCGGTGGGCGTGGGCCCGGACTGGGAGTCGGCAGCGCACTAGCCCCCCGGCGGGGGCCGGGTCGGGGGCGAGTTGCGGGACCGTCCGGGCCGCCGGCCCCCCGGCCCCGGACCGGCCGCCCCCGCAGCTCGGCAAACGCCACCGACAGCCGCCTCCGCGCCATGCTCCGGCCCCCCGTCGGAAAGGGCCGTTCCACCGCCTCCGCGCCATGCTCCGGCCCCCCGTCCGGAAAGGGCCGCTCCGCCGCCTCCGCGCCATGCTCCGGCCACCCCCTCGGAAAGGGCCGCTCCCCCGCATCCGCGGCGGCACCCCGCCGCCGCGGCCCCGAGCCGATGCGGCCGGTGCCGGTCACCCCGCCCTGCAGCCCGGCCCTGCCCCGGCCCGGGGCACCCGTCACTCAGCTGGCCCCGAGAGAACGCCCCCGGCTCCCGTGGAGGATGCGGGCATGGGTATACGCATGCTCCACCACCGCCCGGTACCGGCGCGGCCCGGTGTCGGCGGGCCGGTCCGCGGGTGGCTTCCGCAGGTCCCGGCCCTGGCCCTGGGCGCCAGTACGGCCCGTGCCCCCGCGACCCTCGCCCCGGCCGTGTGCCGGGTCCGTCACGGCCTCGGGCGCGGAAGCGCCCACCGGAAACCCGCCGCGCCGGGCGGCGCTCCCGGGAAGACCCCCGCCTGGCGGCTCTGGGCCGACCCGGCCCGCGGCTGGCTCGCCCCGGCCCTCACACTCCTGCCGCGCCCCCGCCCCGACCGCACGACGACCCCGTTCATCGCCACCGCCGATCCGGTCGGCGCCCGGCCCGCCGGCCCGGTCCGGCACCGACGCGGGCCCCGGACGGGATGAACGGCCACCGCACCCCTGACGACCAGGAGGTGCCCGACAGGCGACACGACACGGCCAACCGGGCAGAATCGGGCGCGAACGAATGCACGAGCAAAGGAAGTTGTCGTAGGGTCGCCTGCGCACCATAACGGTCGAACGGGCGCACGCGGTTCTCCGGGATGATCTGGAACGATGTGGAGCGATCCGGATGCAACCCGCGGCGCCGTCCGTTCGTCACCACAAGGCGAGCACACGGCGAGCACCACGGGGCGAGCACGACAGGGCGAGCACGCGACGGAAAGGGACGCCCCGGGCGTCCACTGGGAGGGGTTCACTCTATGGCGGCGCATTTCGGCAGTCGGTTGCGCAAGAGCGCGATGACCACCACCGTCGCGGCGGTCGCGGTCGCGGCCCTGTCCGCGTCCCAGGCCCCCGGCGTCATCGCCGGCGGTGACGCCGGTGACGGCAGACCGACCACCGCCGACTCCGCGTCGTCCGGTGCCGACGACACCGCCACCGGCAACTCCCAGTACTTCACGGACCTTCCGCCGCTCGACAGCCCCGTCCCCTCGCCCTCGTCGACGGCGGGCACCCCCGTCGTCCAGGGGTCGGCCGAGTCCGGCATCCCCGCCACCGTCCTCGACGCCTACAAGAAGGCCGAGGCGTCGCTGCGCGCGTCGAAGCCGGGCTGCAACCTGCCCTGGCAACTCCTCGCCGCCATCGGCAAGGTGGAGTCGGGACAGGCCCGCGGCGGCGCCGTGACCGCCGACGGCACCACCACCAGCCGTATCCTCGGGCCCGAACTGGACGGCAACGGCTTCGCGCTCATCGAGGACACCGACGACGGCGCGTACGACGGCAACAGCCGGTACGACCAGGCCATCGGCCCGATGCAGTTCATCCCGTCCACCTGGGCCTGGGCCGGCCGCGACGGCAACGGCGACGGCACCGCGGACCCCAACAACGTGTACGACGCCGCCCTCGCCGCCGGCCACTACCTGTGCCGCTTCGGCTGGGACCTGTCCGACCAGGGCGATCTCGACGCGGCCATCCTCAGCTACAACAACTCCCGCGACTACCTGGACACCGTCCTCTCCTGGCTGGAGTACTACCGCAAGGGCACCTACGAGGTCCCGGACGGCACCGGCACGCTGCCCGTGAACCGCAGCGGCGGCACCACCCCCGCGACCACCACGCCCCGCACCCCGTCCACCGGCGGCGCCTCCGCCACCCCGCGGGATCCCGGCACGGGGAAGCCCGCGGCGCCGGGCACCAAGCCCCCGTCCACGCCGGGCACGTCGACCCCCACACCGCCGCCCACGACCCAGCCGCCCGCATCCGAGACGCCGCCCCAGCCCCCCCGGACGCCCACCGACACCGTGGCCCGTCTGGAGAACGCCGGCACCGGCACGCTCAGCGCCATGGCGGGCGACACGTTCACCGAGCGGATCAGCGCCCGCGCGGAGACCAAGACCGGCAAGGCCGTCGGGAAGGTACGCGTCCGCTTCACCGTCGTCGGCACGAACGACACCGAGTTCAGCACCGGCGAACGCGTCGCCACGGTCGTCACCGACAGCTCCGGCGTGGCCACCGCGCCCGCGCTGCGCGCCGGTGAGGAGACCGGGCCGTTCACCGTCCGCGTCTCCGTCGTCGGCCGCGCGACTCCCGTCCTCGACTACCAGGCCACCGTCACCGAACGCGTCGCCGACACCGTCGTCCGCACCGACGCCACCACCGAGTTCACCTGCGTCGCGGGTGGCGCGTTCGCCGACCAGGTCGAGGTGAAGGCCACCTACAAGGACGCCGTGGCGGACGGCGTCGCGGCCACCGCCACCCTCGTCACCTCGGCCACCGACGCCACCGAGAACGACAAGGGCCCCTACTTCAAGGACGCCGACGGCCGGGCGGTCCGCACCCTGACCGGGCTGAAGACCGACGCCAAGGGGCTGCTGAAGCTGCCGGCGCTGTACGCGGACGACACCGCCGGCACCTACCTCCTCCGGATCACCACGGCGGGCGGCGCGGTCCTCGACGTCGAGCTGAAGGTCACGGCCCCGGAGACCGCCTCGCCCACCCCGTCCGGGAGCGCCTCCGCCGACCCCGCCGCCTGACCCCCCGAGCACCGGCCGCGGCGGCGCCCTCCCCCCGGGAGCGGCGCCGCCGTCGTACGACCCTCAGTTCCCGCGTGCGAGGCGGGCGTTGGTGTACCGCGTCGGCTCCGCGCCCGCCGGGTCCTCGGGCCACGGGTGCTTCGGGTACCGGCCGCGCAGCTCCGCCCGTACGCCCTTGTAACCGTCCCGCCAGAAGGAGGCGAGGTCGGCGGTGACCGCCGCCGGGCGGCCCGCGGGGGAGAGCAGGTGGACGAGGAGCGGCACCCCGGCCACCTCCGGCGTGCGCTGGAGCCCGAACATCTCCTGGAGCTTCACCGCCAGCACCGGCCGCTCGGGATCGCCGTAGTCGACCCGGACCCGGGAACCGCTGGGGACGGTGATCCGCTCCGGCGCCAGGTCGTCGAGCCGGGCCGCCTCCCCGGTGGCCCAGGGCAGCAGCCGCGCCAGCGCCTGACCGGCGTCCACGCGCGCCAGGTCCGCGCGCCGGCGTGCGCGGCTCAGCTCCGGCTCCAGCCACTCCGCCACGCGCGCGAGCAGCGCCTCGTCGGAGACGTCCGGCCACGGGGCGCCCCGGTGCCGGTGGAGAAAGGCCAGCCGCTGCCGCAGCAGGTCGGCCTCCGCCGACCGGCGCAGCAGCCCGAGCCCCTCCTGCCGCAGCCCGTGCAGCAGGGCCTCCCGGACGAGACGGGGGTCGGGGTCGCGCAGCGGACGCGCCGCCAGCTCGATGGCGCCGAGCCGCTCGACCCGGCGGGCCACCACGTCCCCGTCCGCCCAGCGGACCTCGTCCTCCTCGGCCAGCAGCGCGCCGGCCGCGCGCCGGGCGGTGTCCTCGTCGACGGCCGCGCCGAGCTGCACGCGCGCGTGGCGCCGTCCCACGGGCCGGTCGGCCACGGCGACCGCGATCCAGTCCGACCCGCGCAGCAGCGACCCCTCGGACAGCTCGGCCCGGGTCCCGGAGGCCATGAGGTACGACCCGCCGTCCGCCCTGGCGACCCGCTCGGGGAACGCCAGCGCGGCGACCAGCCCCGCGGCCCGCGCGTCGGCGGCCCCGGCGGCGCTCCCCGTGGCCTCCTCGGAGACCTGCCGCAGCCGTCGCACCTCCCGCCGCCAGCGCGCGGCGTAGGCGTCGTCCCCGCGCCGGGCGGCCCGTACGGCGGACGCCAGGTCGTCCCCGTACTCCCGTGGCGCCTCCTCGCTCAGCAGGGCGACGACCTCCGCGCCCGCCCCGGACGCCCCCGCGTCCAGCAGCGCCCGGCCCAGCCGGGGATGCACCCCGAGCCGCGCCAGCCGCTCACCCCGCGCGGTGGCCCGTCCGGCGGCGTCGACCGCGCCCACCGCCGCCAGCACCGACCGGGCCGCCGCCATCGCCCCGCCCGGCGGCGGATCGAGCAGCGCCAGCCCGGACGCGTCCGGATCGCCCCAGCAGGCCGCCTGGAGGGCGAACGCCGTCAGGTCGGCCACCTTGATCTCCGGCGCCGGGAAGGCCGGCAGCCGCCCGTGCTCCGCCTCCGTCCAGCACCGGTACACCACGCCCGGCGCCTCGCGCCCGGCCCGCCCCGCCCGCTGCCGGGCCGCCGCCCGGGAGGCCCGTACCGTCGCCAGCGCGCTCAGCCCGCGCGCGTGGTCGACGCGCGGCTCCCGCGCCAGCCCCGAGTCGACCACCACCCGCACCCCCGGAACCGTCAGCGACGACTCCGCGACCGACGTCGCCAGCACCACCCGGCGCCGCTCCCCGGGGGCCAGCACCGCGTCCTGCACGGCGGCCGGCGCCCGCCCGTGCACCTGGAGCACGTCCACCCCGTCCAGGCCGCCCAGCAGCCCCGCGACCCGCGTGATCTCCCCGACGCCGGGCAGGAAGCACAGCACGTCCCCGTCCCGCTCGGCCAGCGCCCGCCGCACCACCGACGCCGCGTGCGCGAGCAGCGCCGGGTCGACCCGCATCCCGTGCGGCGGCCGCACCGGCACCGCCGGCGGCGCCCACACCGTCTCCACCGGATACGCGACACCCGCCGCCTCGACCACCGGGGCACCGCCCAGCAGCGCCGCCCAGCCCGCCGCGTCGGTCGTCGCCGACGCGGCCACCAGGCGCAGTTCCGGACGGAGCGCCTGGCGCACGTCCCAGAGGAACGCCGCCGCCGTGTCGGCGTCCAGATGCCGCTCATGGCACTCGTCGAGGATCACGACGTCCACGCCGCTCAGCTCCTGGTCGCGCTGGAGCCGCTGGAGCAGCACCCCGGTCGTGACGACCTCCACGCGCGTGTGCCGCCCCACCAGGCGCTCCCCGCGCACGGTGAACCCGACGCTCCCGCCGGGCTTCTCTCCCAGGAGCCAGGCCATCCGCCGGGCCGCCGCGCGGGCCGCGATCCGCCGGGGCTCGGCCACCACCACGCGCCGCGCGGGGACGCCGTCGCCCACCAGACCGGCCAGCACCAGCGGCACCAGCGTCGTCTTGCCGGTGCCGGGCGGGGCGACCAGCACGGCGGTGCCGTGCCCCGCCAGGGCGTCGTTCAGCCCGGGCAGGGCGGCGCGTACGGGAAGGGCGTCCAGGGCGTCGTAACGGATCACACCCTCAGTCTCGTACGCAGACGAAGATCGCCGTCCCCGGGATCAGGTTGCCGCGCAGCGGGGACCAGCCGCCCCACTCGGAGGTGTTCCACGCCGGCCACTCCGGCTCGACCAGGTCCACCAGCGTCAGGCCGGAGGCGACGACGTCCCGGACCCGGTCACCCAGCGTGCGGTGGTGCTCGACGTACACCGCGCGGCCCTCGTCGTCCTGCTCGACGTAGGGCGTGCGGTCGAAGTAGGACGACGCGACGCTCAGCCCCTCCGGACCCGGCTCGTCCGGGAAGGCCCAGCGGATCGGGTGCGTCACCGAGAACACGAACCGCCCGCCGGGGCGCAGCACCCGCCGCACCTCCCGCAGCACCAGCCGCGGATCGGCGACGAAGGGCAGCGCCCCGTACGCCGAGCAGGCCAGGTCGAAGGAGGCGTCCGCGAAGGGCAGCACGCCCGCTTCGGCGCACACCAGGGGGAAGGGGGCGCCGATGCGCAGGGCGTGCTGGAGCTGGCGGTGGGAGAGGTCCAGGGCGACCGGGCGGGCCCCCTGGGCGGCCAGCCAGCGCGAGCACTGGGCGGCGCCGGCGCCGATCTCCAGGACGTCCTTGCCCTTCAGCTCCTCGGGCGGGCCGAGCAGCTCTGCCTCGACCTCGTCGAGTCCCTCGGGGCACCACACGAAGCGGTCGTCGCCGAGGAAGGTGCCGTGCTCGACCTGGTACTCGTCCGCGTTCCGGTCCCACCAGCCACGGTTGGCGCGGGTGCTCTCGGTGACCCCCGCCGCACGCCGGGTGGCCTCGGGCTCGGGACCTTCGGGCTCTTGGATGATCGGCTCCCTCGTACTAATCTGCGGCTCCTCCGCGCGACCGTGTCCCACGGGTGTCACACGCGGGCGCCGCAGGGCCCACGTGGCCTCGACGGACACGTTTTGTGCCGGGTATGCGGCGATCCGCCCCGGGTGTGCGCTTCGCGCATTGACCCTGCCCGGCTGCCCCCGTATGCTACAAGTTGCGCTGCGGGCTTGCGCACCTCAGACGTAGCAGGCTGCGCTCGCATCTGTATGTATGTCCCCTCGGTTGTCGAGGCGCTGTCACCGGTCAGCCGGTGAGGCGCTTCCTTGGCTGTCCGGCTTCTGCAGAGCGAAACGGGCTCCGGCGTAGCAGTACCTACGACTTCAATGTCCGTACCGGAGCCCTTTCCCACATGACGAGCAGCACCGAGACCACCGCCACCACCCCGCAGGTAGCGGTCAACGACATCGGTAACGAGGAAGCTTTCCTCGCCGCGATCGACGAGACGATCAAGTACTTCAACGACGGCGACATCGTCGACGGCGTCATCGTGAAGGTCGACCGGGACGAGGTCCTGCTCGACATCGGTTACAAGACCGAAGGCGTTATCCCGAGCCGCGAGCTCTCGATCAAGCACGACGTCGACCCCAACGAGGTCGTCGCCGTCGGTGACGAGATCGAGGCCCTTGTTCTCCAGAAGGAGGACAAGGAAGGCCGCCTGATCCTCTCGAAGAAGCGCGCCCAGTACGAGCGTGCCTGGGGCACGATCGAGAAGATCAAGGAAGAGGACGGGATCGTCACCGGTACCGTCATCGAGGTCGTCAAGGGTGGTCTCATCCTCGACATCGGCCTCCGTGGCTTCCTCCCGGCCTCCCTGGTCGAGATGCGCCGCGTCCGCGACCTCCAGCCCTACGTGGGCAAGGAGCTCGAGGCCAAGATCATCGAGCTGGACAAGAACCGCAACAACGTGGTCCTGTCCCGCCGTGCCTGGCTGGAGCAGACCCAGTCCGAGGTCCGCCAGACCTTCCTCACCACCCTCCAGAAGGGCCAGGTGCGGTCCGGCGTCGTCTCCTCGATCGTCAACTTCGGTGCCTTCGTGGACCTGGGTGGCGTCGACGGCCTGGTCCACGTCTCCGAGCTGTCCTGGAAGCACATCGACCACCCCTCCGAGGTTGTCGAGGTCGGTCAGGAAGTCACCGTCGAGGTCCTCGACGTGGACATGGACCGCGAGCGTGTCTCCCTGTCGCTGAAGGCGACCCAGGAAGACCCGTGGCAGCAGTTCGCCCGCACCCACCAGATCGGCCAGGTCGTGCCCGGCAAGGTCACGAAGCTGGTTCCGTTCGGTGCGTTCGTCCGCGTGGACGAGGGCATCGAGGGTCTGGTCCACATCTCCGAGCTGGCCGAGCGCCACGTGGAGATCCCGGAGCAGGTCGTCCAGGTCAACGACGAGATCTTCGTCAAGGTCATCGACATCGACCTCGAGCGCCGCCGCATCAGCCTCTCGCTGAAGCAGGCCAACGAGTCCTTCGGTGCCGACCCGTCGGCGGTCGAGTTCGACCCGACCCTGTACGGCATGGCCGCGTCCTACGACGACCAGGGCAACTACATCTACCCCGAGGGCTTCGACCCCGAGACCAACGACTGGCTCGAGGGCTACGAGAAGCAGCGCGAGGAGTGGGAGCGCCAGTACGCCGAGGCGCAGTCGCGCTTCGAGCAGCACCAGGCGCAGGTCATCAAGTCCCGCGAGGCGGACGAGAAGGCCGCTGCCGAGGGCACCGACGTCGCGGGTGCGGCTCCGGCCGCGTCCGGTGGCGGTTCGTACTCGTCCGAGGGCGGCGACAACTCCGGCGCCCTGGCGTCGGACGAGGCGCTGGCCGCGCTGCGCGAGAAGCTGGCCGGCGGCCAGAGCTGACGCTCGCTCCGGCCCGCGCCGAGCGGACCTGAGCAAGAATCGGCGGAAGGCCCCGCTCCCCTTCGAGGGGGCGGGGCCTTCCCGCGTTCCCGGAACTCCCGGGCCGCCTTCCCGCGCCGCGCCGGTGTCACGGTCACGGATGGCGCCGGCGCCCGGTGAGGACTCGGCGCCCGGGCGCGCCCGCGTACGCGCCCCTCACCAGGCGCGAGGGCGCGCGTACGTGGCCGATGACTACCTCAGCCGCCCGGACGCCTGGCAGCATGGCGCGATCTCCTGCGCCCGCACGGTGGTGACGGAGCCGCGCGCGTGCTCGCTTGCTGACGCCCGGACAGTCCACCGGGGTTCGGCCGTCACGGGGTACGGGCGGGAATGCCCGGGCCCCCGCGGACGTTGGTCGAGGGGGAAGACAAGGGAGGACCGCCACAGTGCTTGATCCGCAGGATTTGTACGCATGGGAGCCGAAGGGCCTGGCCGTGGTCGACATGGCGCTCGCCCAGGAGTCGGCCGGCCTTGTCATGCTCTACCACTTCGACGGCTACATCGACGCCGGGGAGACCGGCGACCAGATCGTCGACCAGGTGCTGGACTCGCTGCCCCACCAGGTCGTCGCCCGGTTCGACCACGACCGGCTCGTCGACTACCGCGCACGCCGCCCGCTGCTCACCTTCAAGCGCGACCGCTACACCGACTACGAGGTGCCGAGCCTGGAGGTCAGGCTGGTCCAGGACGCCACCGGGGCGCCCTTCCTGCTGCTGTCCGGCCCCGAGCCCGATGTCGAGTGGGAGCGTTTCGCGGCGGCCGTCGGCCAGATCGTGGAGCGGCTCGGCGTCCGGCTGTCCGTCAGCTTCCACGGCATCCCGATGGGCGTCCCGCACACCCGCCCCGTCGGCATCACCCCGCACGGCAACCGCTCCGAGCTGATCCCCGGCCACCGCAGCCCCTTCGAGGAGGCGCAGGTCCCGGGCAGCGCCGAGGCGCTCGTCGAGCACCGGCTGATGGAGGCCGGGCACGACGTCCTGGGCGTCGCCGCCCATGTCCCGCACTACATCGCCCGGTCCGCCTACCCGGACGCCGCGCTGACCGTCCTGGAGGCCATCACATCGGCCACCGGCCTGGTCCTGCCCGGCGTCGCGCACGCGCTGCGCACCCAGGCCCACCGCACCCAGACGGAGATCGACCGGCAGATCCAGGAGGGCGACGAGGAGCTGACCGCGCTCGTCCAGGGCCTGGAGCACCAGTACGACGCCGCCGCAGGCGCCGAGACACGGGGCAACATGCTGGCCGAGCCGGTGGAGATCCCCTCGGCGGACGAGATCGGGCGCGAGTTCGAGCGGTTCCTGGCGGAGCGTGAGGGCGACAACTAGGGCCTGTCGTTCGGGACGCCGCGGACGCGGGGCCTGGTGCGCGTAGCTGCCGCGTTGTCGTCACTCGCCGACTGCTCCGCGACGACTCCCTCCTCCGCCTCGCATCTGCACGCACCCTCGCATCTGCACGCACCAGGCCCCGCTCACCAGGGAGAGGAAGACGCAGCCGATTCCCCGCGACCTGATCCGAACGACAGGCCCCGGGGCCGGGCGCTCCCGGTCCCGGGGCGGGCCCTAAGCTTCCGTTCATGCTGAAGGTGGGCCTGACCGGCGGTATCGGCGCCGGCAAGAGCGAGGTGTCGCGGCTGCTCGTGGAGCACGGCGCCGTGCTGATCGACGCCGACCGCATCGCACGCGAGGTGGTCGCGCCCGGCACCGAGGGGCTCGCCGCGGTGGTGGCGGCCTTCGGCGAGGAGATCCTCACCGAGGACGGCGGCCTCGACCGGCCGAAGCTCGGTTCCGTCGTCTTCGCCGACAAGGAACGGCTCGCCGTACTGAACTCGATCGTGCACCCCCTGGTCGGCGCCCGGTCCCGCGAACTGGAGCAGGCCGCCGCCGCGGACGCCGTGGTCGTCCACGACGTCCCGCTCCTGACGGAGAACGGCCTCGCACCGCTCTACGACGTCGTGGTCGTCGTCGACGCCGACCCGGCCACCCAGCTCGACCGGCTGGTCCGGCTGCGCGGCATGACCGAGGAGGACGCCCGCGCCCGCATGGCCGCCCAGGCCACCCGGGAGCAGCGCCGCGAGATCGCGGACATCGTCATCGACAACGACGTCCCCCTTCCCGACCTGCGGCGCCGGGTCGAGGAGGTCTGGGACGACCTGGCCGACAGGGCGCGCACGGCGCCCCGGAGGTCCCGGCCGCTCCAGGAATAGCGGTCCGGGCACGCGCGTTGAACCGCCTCAGCGAGGGAAGGACTCTGCCGTGCCCGAGACCAGCGGACCGACCGGACGCACCCCGGAGACGGACGTGATCGACTTCCGTGCCGCCGAGCAGCTGCTCGCGGCACGGGACCCGCGGGGCGCGGTGAAGCTGCTGGACGACGTGATCGCCGCGCACCCCGAGAACACCGCCGCGCGGTTGCTGCGCGCCCGCGCCTTCTTCGCCGCCGCCCAGCTCAGACCCGCTGAGCTGGAGTTCACGGTCGTCCTGGAGCGGGAGCCGGACAACGCCTTCGCGCACTTCGCGCTCGCCCGGACCTACGAGCGGCAGAACCGCCCTGACCAGGCGCGACGCCATTTCCGGCTGGCCGCCGCGCTGGACCCGAACCCGCAGTACCTCAGCCGGGCGCGCTTCGAGGGCTGACACCGGGACCGGCCGGTTCCCGCGCCGGGGCCAGGGCCTGTCGTTCGGATTGGCCCGCGGACGCGGGGCCTGGCACGCCCGTCCGCGGCGTTGTCGTCGGTCCCCGACGCTCCGCGTCGGCTCCCGCATCCGCCGTGCAGCCGCACGCACAGGCCCCGCTCAGGGCATGAGAAGTCGCCGCCGCCGCTCTGCGACCTGATCCGAACGACAGGCCCTAGCGGTCCGGCGGCCGGTACGGCGGGATGTTCCGGCCGGGCTGCCAGTGCGGGCCCTGGCGGATGTGCCGTACGACGACGGCCAGGTCGATCGTGACGACCAGCCACAGCGCCGCGCAGGCCGCGGCCCATCCGGGCCGCCCGGTCAGCGCGAAGGCCGCCGTCCCGAAGACCGTCCAGACCACGCCCCACACGCTCAGCCAGAACCGCGCTCGCAGCGCACTGCGCGCGGTCGCCGGCTCACTGCCCGTACGCATCTCGATCACCGCTCCTCCTGGCAACGTACTCGGTACCGGACCCCTTCGCCAGACAGGACCGTGCCGCCCGTCGTTCACTCGTTCGGGTGGACGGTCCGGGGAGGGGAACGGCCGTGCGGGGGCGGTCCGTTGGACGGGCATGGAGCCGAAAATGCGAGCGGGACACAAGGGGACGGGACCGGGGGCCATCACCCCGGACGGATGCGCGGTCGAGCTGTACGCGCGGCTGCCGGCCGGGGACGAGCCGGACATCATCGCGTCGGCCGTGCCCGCGGGGGCGCGCGTCCTGGAGCTGGGCAGCGGCGTCGGCCGCCTGACGCGTCCGCTGCGGGAGCGCGGGTTCACGGTGACGGCGGTGGACGAGTCCGCCGAGATGCTGGAGCGGGTGCGCGGCGCCCGCACGATATGCGGCCCCATCGAGGAGCTGGACCTGGACGAGACCTTCGACGCGGTGCTGCTGGCCTCGTTCCTCGTGCACACCGCCGACCTGGACGTGCGGCGCGGGCTGCTGCGCGCGTGTGCGCGGCACGTGGCGCCCGGCGGCTGCGTCCTGATCCAGCGGGAAGGGGAGGAGTACCACACCCGGGTGCCCCGTGAGCGGGCCGACCCGGCCGGCTTCACCGTGCGCATCGCCTCCTCGGAACCGGTCGGCGGCGGGGTCCATGAGGTGCACGCCGAGTACGCGTTCCCGGACGCGGTGTGGACGCAGACCTTCCGGGCCCGGCCGCTGACCCGGGAGGCGTTCGAGAAGGCGCTGCGGGAGGCGGGGCTGGAAGTGGACCGGTATCTGACGGAGGACCGGACATGGGTGAGGGCCGTGCCCGTGTCCTGAGCCCGCGCCGTGGCGGGGGCGGCGTGCGCGGGCACGGCCGGGGCGGTGCCGGGTGTCAGAGGCGTCCGCCCGGCACCACGGAGAACGACGGCGGGCCCGCCGGCAGCCGCACCGTGTACTGGCTCAGATAGGTGTCCAGGAACGGCGACCGGTCGCCCTGCGTGGCGATGTCGTCGGCCGGGTCGTCCAGGGCCAGCTCCAGCCGGGCCCCGCTGACCTGGATGATTTCGCCGGAGGGCGTGTCGCGCCACGAGCCGGTCTGGATGGAGCCGATCTCGACGGCCAGGACGTGCCCGGCGGTCAGGGTCCAGTCGGTCGACTTCAGGTCGACGGACAGGCGGCCGGACTCCACCAGGGAGACCTGCTCGTCGAACATGACGGCGCTGCCGTCCGGGGCGACGTCGTACAGCTTGAGCATGATGTTGCCCTCGCCCTTGGCCTTCAGGGAGATCCGCGGGGTGCCGGTCACGCGGACGTCCCGCTTCACCGGACGCGACCACACGAAGAAGCTGGAGGTGGTGTCACCGGCCCGCAGGCTCTTGAGCTGGGCCTCGGCCAGGCCCTCGGGCGGGGCCTGCTCGGTGGCGGGCGCGTTCTCCATGTCCCAGGTGCCGGACGGCTGCGCCCGCTTCGGGGCCGGGGTGCCGGACGCGGTCAGCGCGGCGCGGGCGGAGGCGCCGCCGTCGTCCACGTAGGAGCCGCCGCCCAGGGGGAGGCCGACGGACCGTTCGACGACGGGCCAGGTGCGCTGGGCGCGCCAGGCCCCGGTGGAGTCCTCGACGGCGTACGCCGGGTAGCGGACGGACGGCTTGATGCCCTTGAGGTACTGGTCGTAGAAGGAGAGCGTCTCCGCGTACCAGCCCTCGCGGCCCATGGCGAGGCGGCCGTCGCCTACGCGGTCACCGCCGCGGACGTGGTCCCACTGGCCGAGCCAGCCGCGTTCGACGCCGTGGTGGTTGTCGAGGTACTCCTCCATCTCCTCGGGCTTGGTGTTGTTCTCGATGAAGCCCTGGGTGACGAAGAGGGGGGTGTCACTGCCCTTGGCCAGCTTCGCGAGATCACGGGAGGTCCAGTGCTCGTCCCTCTGGTCGGCTATGCGGTATCCGGCCGAGTTCTCGGTCAGGCACTCCGGGTGGGTGTCCTCGTACCGGGCGTTGGCCTGGTAGTGGGGGTCGTCGTCGGCCATCGGCTCCATGGTGGCGATGGAGTTGTAGGCGCCGGCGGTGCCGGTCACGTTCGGCCGGGGGACACCGTTGGAGTAGATGTACTGGTACATGTCCCAGACCGGTTCCTGGGCCACCACGGCCTTCAGCGCGCGCTGGTCCAGGTTGTTGCCGATGAGGCCGGTGACGGCGTCGTAGGACTTGCCGTACATGCCGACGGCGCCGGTGGACCACGGTTGCTTCGCCGCCCAGGCGACGGCGGCCTTCACATCGGCCTGCTCGCCGGGGCCGCCCCAGTCGAGGCAGCCGGTGGAGCCGCCGAAGCCGCGCAGGTCGACCATGACGAAGGCGTAGCCGTTGTCGAACAGGTCGGCGCCCTCGATGAAGTCCTGGAAGCGGGCGGAGGGGCCGGCGTGGGTGAAGCCCTCGGGCCCGGTCTGCCCGGAGTGCGCGAAGTAGGGGCCGATCGACAGGATGACCGGGACCTTCTTGCCCTTGGGGAGGGAGTCGGGCAGCAGGACGTCGGCGTGGAGTTCGGTGCCGGAGTCGTCCGCGGAGGGGAAGTAGTGCTGGGTCCAGACCGAGCCCTCGGGGACGCGGTCGTTCTCCTCGTGCGTGACCGGGCCGGTCGCGGTGGCGGCCGGAGACGGGGCGGTGCCGGATGCCGCGGTGGCGGGGCCGGCGAATCCGGAGAGTCCGGCGGTCAGCGCGAAGGTGGCGACGAGCGCCGAGGCGGCCCGGACGGCCGCGCGACGTGCTCTCACATGCTCCTCCTGGGAGATGGGTGGAGGTGGTGCGGTAGCGGTGGTGCGGGTGACGCGAAAACCTCGAATGGCGTGAACCTGACATACCGGAACCGGCAGGTGGTGCGGCGGTACCGGTGGTGCGGATCGTGCCGGTGGTACGGGTGGTGCGTTGTGCAGGTCTAGCAGTGGTACCGGGCCGCCGTCGATGGGGCGTCGCCGAAGGGGCGGGCGCCGGGCGGGCGCCGGCGGCCGGACCCACTGATCATCTTCGGCCGGTCACGTCGCGGCGGGGTGTCCGGTGCGTTACCGGCGTGGCGCGCGCGGACAGCGTGCGGACAGGGGGAGTGCGCATCGACCGCCGGGGCGGGAAGGGGGCGTGCCGGGCGGTCAGCGTCCGCCGGGGCAGTCCTTGGGCCCGGTCGCGGCGTTCAGGCTGTTCAGCGCGCGCAGGCGTTCCAGTTCGCGCCGGTCGCGCTTGGTGGGGCGGCCCGCTCCGGGGGCGCGGACCGCGACGGGGGCCACGGCCTGGCGGGGCGGGGGCGGCGGGGAGTTGTCGACGTAGCACTGGACGGCCGCCGGAGCGCCGACCCGCTTGCGGATCAGCCGTTTCACCACGACGACGCGTTCCCGTCCCTCGTGGCGCAGGCGGACCTCGTCGCCGGCGCGCAGCGAGTGGGAGGGCTTCACCCGCTCGCCGTTGACCCGCACATGACCGCCCCGGCAGGCGGTGGCCCCGAGGGAGCGGGACTTGACCAGGCGGACGGCCCAGATCCAGCTGTCGACACGGACGGGCCCGCCCTGCTGCGGCCCGGCCGCCTCGGCCGCGGCGATCGCGGCGGCGACCTTCGGATCGACGGGCCCCGCAGCCGTGGCCCCGGAGCCACCGGCGTCGGCAGCGGGGGTGCCGGAGCCACCGGCGTTGGCAGCGGGGGTGCCGGGGCGGTCGGCGGTTCCGAGGGAGGCGGCCGGCTCCGCGCCGGACCGGTCGGCGGCCGGGTGCCCGGCCGGCGTCCGCGGGGCGGCCGTCCCTCCGGTGGGCCCCGTGGGCCCGGGGGCCGCGCCGGTCCTGTCCTCGTCACGCTCGGAAGCCATGCCCCCGACCTTAGCCGCTCGACCCCCTCCGGCGCCCTGGCCCTACGGTGGAGCCATGGACACCAGCGGCCTCACCGGACTCGATCAGCGCATCGCCGGCTGCCGGGCCTGCCCGCGGCTGGTCGCCTGGCGGGAGGAAGTGGCCCGCACCAAGCGCGCGGCCTTCGCCGACTGGACGTACTGGGGCCGCCCGGTGCCCGGCTTCGGACCGGCCGACGCCCGGCTGCTGATCGTCGGCCTCGCCCCCGCGGCCCACGGCGGGAACCGCACCGGGCGGATGTTCACCGGCGACCGCTCGGGCGATGTGCTGTACCGGGCGCTGTACGACGTGGGGCTCGCCTCCCGGCCCACCGCCGTCTCCGCCGACGACGGACTGCGCCTGCACGGCGTGCGCATCACCTCGCCCGTGCACTGCGCCCCGCCCGCCAACAAGCCCACCCCGCGGGAGCGCGACACCTGCCGCCCCTGGCTGGTCCGGGAACTGCGGCTGCTGCGGCCGACCCTGAGGTCCGTGCTCGTCCTCGGCGCCTTCGGCTGGCAGGCGGCCCTGCCCGCGTTCGCCGCGGCGGGCTGGACGGTGCCCAGGCCGCGCCCGGTGTTCGGACACGGCGCGCGGTACACCCTCGCCGCCGAGGACGGAGGGGACCGGTCCGGCGGCGAGGACCTCGGTCTCTTCGGCTGCTTCCACGTCAGCCAGCGCAACACCTTCACCGGCCGCCTCACCCCGGAGATGCTCCGCGAGGTCCTCACCACGGCGGCGCGCACCGCCGGCCTGCCCGCGGGAAACCGCACGACAGGCCCGTCCGGGGCCGGTTAGCGTGCGCGGATGCGCCTCTACCCGGAGACCGGACCGTACGACCACGGCATGCTCGACGTCGGTGACGGCAACCGCGTCAGCTGGGAGACCTGCGGCAATCCGCACGGCAAGCCGGCCGTGGTGCTGCACGGTGGTCCCGGGAGCGGCAGGAGCGCGGCGTTCCGGCGCTACTTCGACCCGGCGGTGTACCGCATCGTGCTGTTCGACCAGCGGGGCTGCGGGCGTTCGACCCCGCACGCGAGCGCCCACGACACCGACATGAGCGTCAACACCACCGCGCACACCCTCGCCGACCTGGAACTCCTCCGCGAGCACCTCGGCATCGAACGGTGGCTGGTCTGGGGCGTCTCCTGGGGCTCGGCCCTCGGACTCCGGTACGCGCAGACGCACCCCGACGTGGTGACGGAACTGGTGCTCACAGCGGTCGCGACCGGCTCGAACCCCGAGGTCGCTCTCTTGACCCGAGGGCTCGGGCAGCTGTTCCCGGCGGCCTTCGAGGAGTTCTGCGCCCTGCTCCCCGAGGACGAGCGGGACGGCAATTTGGCCGCCGCGTACAACCGGCTGCTGGAATCCCCCGACCGGGCGGTACGGGAACGGGCGGCGCGCGCGTGGACCGACTGGGAGACGGCGATCGCCTCCCGCCCGCCGCGCTCGGTGCCACGGTACGAGGACCCGGTGTTCCGCATGGGCTTCGCCCGTACGGTGACGCACTACTGGGGCAACGACCACTTCCTCGGCGAGGGCAACGACGAGGGCGTGGTCCTGCGCGACGCGCACCTTCTGGCCGGTGTCCCCGGCACCCTGGTCCAGGGCAGCCTCGACCCGGGCAACCTGCTCGGCATCGTCTGGCGGCTGCACCACGCCTGGCCGGGGAGCGAACTCCTGATCGCGGACGAAGTGGGGCACGACGCGGGCGCCCCGGGCATGACGGAACTGCTGGTGGCGGCGACGGACCGGTACGGGCGGGGGGAACGGTAGCGCGCGGCGCGGAGAAGTACCGCGCGGCGCCCGTCCGCGTCCTGCCGTCGCTGGCCCCCCGCCGCTCAGCCCGCGTCCTGCCGTCGCTGCCCCCCCCGCCGCTCAGCCCGCGTCCTGCCGCCCCCCGGCACGCTCTTACCGCACGCGTCCCGCTCCCCCCGCACCACGACCCCGCCGCCTCAGCCCGCGTCCTCCCCGAACAGATGTCGCACCGTGGCGCGGTAATTGGCCCGTACGTGGCGCAGGGCGTGCGCGCGGGCGCGGGCCGGGTCGCCGGAGGCGATCGCCTCGTACAGCTCCCGGTGTTCGGTGAGGAGCTGGGGCCACTCCTCGTTCTGCCGGGTGAGCCAGCGCAGCCGGCCGTCGACCGGTTCCATGACGGACCTGAGCAGGCTGTTGCCCGCCAGGGCGAGGATGCGGTCGTGGAAGCGGGTGTTGACGTCGGTGATCGCCTCCGCGTCCCCGGCTCCGGTGGCGAGCGCGGCGGCGCGCAGCAGGCCGGCCAGCTCCGCCAGCGCCTCGGGGGCGGCCCGGGTCGCCGCCAGGCCGGCCGCGTACACCTCCAACGCCTCGCGCAGTTCGAAGAGTTCCCGCACATCGGTCGGGGTCAGACGCCGCACCACGGTGCGGCGCGGCGTCTCGAACAGTACGAACCCCTCGGTGACCAGCGCCCGGATCGCCTCCCGCACCGGCACCCGGGACACCCCGAAACGCTCGGCCAGCTCCCGTTCCACGAGCCGGTCGCCGGGCCGCAGGCGTCCCGCGATGATGTCCTGCCGCAGCCCCGCGAGGACGCGCTCGCGCACCGCGCCGAGCGGTTCGATCTTCCCCATGGGCCCATCTTCGCCGACCCCGGCGGTGTTTTACGGGCCGTTAACGAGCGGGACATCGGTCCGAAGGGTTGACGGGAGGACCATGACGGCAGTTTGGTATACCAAAACTGTACGCGGTATGCCCCTCCCTCCGTCCCCTCCCTCGCCCTGGAGGCTCCGTGTCCCTCGCCGACCGCGCAGAGGCCACCGGCACCGCAGCGTCCGCCCCCGTCCCCGACCCACGGCTCATCAACGAAGACCTCGCCCCCGCGGGCAAGCGCACCTGGAAGGTCTTCGACCTCTTCGCGCTGTGGATGTCCGACGTCCACAACCTCGGCAACTACACCTTCGCCGCCGGACTGCTCTTCCTCGGCATGAACGTCTGGCAGGTCTTCACGTCCCTGCTCGTCGGCTTTGTGATCATCTACGCCGGGATGAACATGATGGGCCGCGTCGGCCAGCGCACCGGAGTCCCGTTCCCGGTGGTCGGCCGGATCGCCTTCGGCGTCTGGGGCGCCAACGTGCCGGCGCTGATCCGGGCCGTCATCGCCATCATGTGGTACGGCATCCAGACCTACCTCGCCTCCGTCGCCGTCGACGTGATGCTGCTGGCGGCCTGGCCGGGCCTCGCGTCCTGGACCCACTCCTCCTTCCTCGGGCTCGACGCCCTCGGCTGGGTCTCGTTCGTCGCGCTGTGGCTGGTCCAGGCGCTGATCATCAGCCGGGGCATGGAGTCGGTCCGCAAGTTCCAGGACTTCTGCGGACCCGCGATCTGGCTGGTGATGATCGCCCTCGCGGTCTGGATCTTCGCCAAGGCCGGCTGGAGCATCTCCCTCACCAGCACCCCGCACCCGGTGTCCGTGGGCGAGCAGTGGCGCCAGTGGTTCGGCGCGATCGGCCTGGTCCTCGCCACCTACGGCACGCTGATGCTCAACTTCTGCGACTTCTCCCGCTTCGCCCCGGACCACCGCACGGTCCGGCGCGGCAACTTCTGGGGCCTGCCGGTCAACTCCACGGCCTTCGTCATCCTCTCCGTCGTCGTGACCGCGGGCGCCTACGAGGTGTTCGGCAAGGAGATCACCGACCCCGCCTACCTGGTCGCCGAGATCGGCAACACCTGGGTCCTGGTGCTGGGCGCGCTGACCTTCGCCATCGCCACCATGGGCGTCAACATCGTCGCCAACTTCGTCTCGCCGGCGTACGACCTGGCCAATGTCTGGCCGCAGAAGATCACCTTCCGGACCGGCGGCATGATCAGCACGGTGGCGGCCCTGGTCGTCACCCCCTGGAACCTCTTCTCCAACCCCACCGTCGTCAACTACTTCCTCGGCGGCCTCGGCGCCTTCCTCGGCCCCCTCTTCGGTGTGATCATGGTCGACTACTACTGGGTCAAGCGCGGCCGGGTCGACGTGGACCAGCTCTTCCGCGCCGAACCGGGCTCCCGCTACCACTACCGCAAGGGCGTCAACCCGGCGGCGCTGGGGGCGTTCCTGCCGTCGGCGGCGGTGGCGGCCGTTCTGGCGCTCGTGAAGGACTTCGGCGACGCGGCGCCGTACTCGTGGTTCATCGGGACGGCGGTGGCCGCCGGGCTCTACGGGCTCCTGTGCCGGAAAGAGCGGGCGGCGGCGGCCGGGGCGGAGGGCTGAGTCCTCGTGCGCATCGTCGTCACCAACTGCAACACGACGCAGCGGATGACCGAGGAGATCGTCCTCGGGGCCCGCGCCGCCGCGAGCCCGGGGACCGCGGTGACCGGACTGACCCCGGCGTGGGGCCCCGAGTCGGCGGAGGGCTGGCTCGACAGCCACCTCTCCGCCGCCGCCGTCATCGACGCGCTGCGCACCTACGAGGGACCGGCGTACGACGCGGTCGTCCTCGCGGGCTTCGGGGAGCACGGACGCGAGGGCGTCCGCGAACTGGTCGACGTACCGGTCGTCGACATCACCGAGGCCGCGGCGCACCTCGCCTGCCTGCTGGGGCGGCGCTACGGCGTCGTCACCACCCTGGAGCGCTCCCGCGGCCAGATCGAGGACAGCCTGGAGACGGCGGGCGTGGCCCGGAACTGCGCGGCCGTCGCCGGCACCGGCCTGGGCGTCCTCGACCTGGCCGACGGCGAGCGCACCAGGGCCGCGTTCCGCGCCGCCGCCGAACGGGTCCGGGCGGCGGGCGCGGAGGTGCTGGTCCTCGGCTGCGCCGGCATGACGGGACTGCGGCGGTCGGTCGAGTCGGTGGGGGAGGAACTGGGGCTGCCGGTCGTGGACGGCGTGGCGGCGGCGGTACGGCTGGCGGAGTCCCTCGTCGCCCTCGGGCTGACCACCAGCAGGGCGGGGAGTTACGCGGTGCCCTTGCCGAAACGGCGGGTGTGGGGCCGGCCGTGATCCCGCGCCCATGTTCCGGCGGCCGGCTCAGGGCCGGCGGACGGTGAGTCCGTCGAGGACGAGGTCGAGCAGGCGTTCGGCCTGGTCCCGCTGGTCCGGCCTGGCCGAGGAGAGGGCGATGCCGGCAAGCGCGGCGCTCACGTCGCCCGGGGCGACGTCGGAGCGGATCGCGCCGGCGGCCACGCACGCGTCCATCAGGTCGGAGAGGGCGGCCTCGATCATGTCCCGGCTCTGCCCGTACGGGTTGCCTCCCGTCGCGGCGATGGCGCGCAGGGCCTCCGCCATGCCGAGTTTGGCGGTGACGTAGTCCAGGAAGAGGCGGGTCCACGCGCGCAGGGCCTCGTACGGCGGGCGGGCCGCCAGCAGGCCGGGGACGGCCTCGCAGAGCTGGGCCACCTCGTTGCGGTAGACCGCCTCGATCAGGGCCTCCCGGGTAGGGAAGTTGCGGTACAGGGTCGCACTCCCCACCCCCGCCGCCTTGGCGACGCGTTCCAGGTGCGCGTCCAGTCCCTCTTCGGCGAAGACCCGTACCGCCGCCGTGAGGATCTTTTCCCGGTTGCGTCGCGCGTCGGCGCGCAGCGGGCGTCGCGTGTCTTCTGCCATCGGCGGCTGCCGTCCCTCTCCTCGTGATGTCCCCGCTTGCTAAGTGGAGGCGTGCCCACTTAGTCTGAAGAAGTGGTGGCGCCCCCACTTCCACTGTAGGTCATGGCCTGACCTGCGCGCACTCCGCCAGTAGGGACTACGGATCATGTCGGGAATCGAAGGCAAGGTAGTGGCGATCACCGGAGCCAGCAGCGGCATCGGAGCGGCGACGGCGGCGTACCTGGCCGAGAGGGGAGCCCGGCTCGTCCTCGGCGCCCGCCGGGAGGACCGGCTGAAGGAGGTGGTGGACGGGATCCTCGCCCGGGGCGGCACGGCTGCCGGAGTCGTCATGGACGTGACGCGCCGGGACGGTCTGACGCTCCTCACGGACACGGCGCTCGACCGTTTCGGCAGGCTGGACGTCCTCGTCTCCAACGCCGGGACGATGGCGGTGTCCCCGTTCGACGAACTGCGCCAGGACGACTGGGACGCGATGGTCGCCACCCACATCACCGGCCTGCTGAACGGCGTCGGGGCCGCCCTCCCCGTCTTCCGCCGGCAGGGCTCCGGCCACTTCGTCAACGTCGCCTCCACCGCGGCCTACGTGGTGAAGACCCCGCAGGGCGTCTACGCGGCCACGAAGACGGCGGTCAAGGTCCTGACCGAGGGCCTGCGCCAGGAATCCGGCCCTGACCTGCGCGTCACCCTCGTCTCGCCCGGACTCACCGACACCGAGGGAGTGGGCAAGGGAGCGAGCCCCGAGACGGCGGAGGCGATGACCCGGCTGCGCGACGAGATCGGCGCCCCGCCCTCCGCCGTCGCCGCCGCGATCGGATTCGCGATCGGGCAGCCGGACGGCGTCGACATCAGCGAGGTCGTGGTCCGGCCCACCGCGCAGGCGTGACAGCCGCCGGTCCGCGCAACGCGTGAATTCCGTCGTACGGCGTGAGCGGCCCCCCCTACGCTGTCGGCGCGGCGTACCCGCCCCGACCGGAAGGACCACCCATGCCGGCCCGCAGCGACCAGGACTTCCTCGACACCACCGCCGACCGCCTCGCCGCGCTGCCCGCCGTCCGCGCGGTGGCCCTCGGCGGCTCCCGGGCCCAGGGCACCCAACGCCCCGACAGCGACTGGGACCTGGCCGTCTACTACCGCGGCGCCTTCGACCCGGCCGACCTCCGTGCCATCGGCTGGGAGGGCGAGGTCGGCGAGATCGGCGGCTGGGGCGGCGGGGTCTTCAACGGCGGGGCGTGGCTGACGATCGACGGGCGGCGGGTCGACGTGCACTACCGGGACCTCGGCGTGGCCGAGCACGAACTGAGGGAGGCCGAGGCGGGCCGCTTCCGGGTCGAGCCGCTCATGTTCCACCTGGCCGGCATCCCGACGTACCTGATCGTCGCGGAACTGGCGGTCAACCGGACCCTGCGCGGCGCTCTGCCCCGCCCCGCCTACCCGGCAGCCCTGCGCCGGACCGCTCCCGCACACTGGTGGGGCACGGCCGAGGCGACTCTCGCCTACGCCGAGGCCGGTCACGCTCCCCGGGGCGCCGTCACCCAGGTCGCGGGCGCGATCGCCGTCGCCACGGCCCAGACCGCACACGCGGTCCTGGCGGGACGGGGGGAGTGGGTCACCAATGAGAAGGGTCTGGTGGAGCGGGCCGGGCTGGGCGGGGTCGACGCGCTCATGACGGGGCTGCCGGCCGACCCGGACGGCCTGACGGGGGCGGCCCGCCGGGCGCGCGCTCTCCTGGCGGACGCCGTGGACGCCGCCACGCGCCCCTGAACCCGCCGTCCCGACCACCCGGAAGGAAGGGGCAGCGGAAGGACCGGGCCGGGGCGCGCGGGCTGACCCGCGTCGAGGGCGCGCCCGGTCCGTCACCTCGTGGAAACGTCGCCGTTCGCTTCCACGCACATCGAGGCCCTACGGTGGGGTACCCACCCCTTTCAGCCCGGCCACCGTCGCCCGAAGGCTCCCGCCCTCGAAGTGATGTACGGAGGCCGTGCCGTGTCCCGCCGCACCCCTGGCCCAACGCTCCCGCCCTGGCTGGCGCACGCCCTGCGCGCCCAGCGCGGACCCGTGCCCTGGAGCGCGGTCGCACGCGGGGCGCTCTCCGCCGGGCCGCTGCTCGCGGCCGCCCTCGCGGCGGGCCGGGTCTCCCTGGGCGTGGTCGCCGCCGTCGCCGCCATGCTCGCCGGGATCAACGACCGGCCGGGCAGTCGGCGGGCCTCCGTCCAGCGGATCGGCGTGCCCGCGCTGGCCGGCGCGGCGGGAATGTGCGCTGGCACGTATGCCGGTGACCACCTCGGCGCCGTCGCGCTGACCGTCGTACTGACCGTGCTCGGCCTGCTCGCCGGGAGCCTCAGCGCCGTCGGGCCGGTGGCCTCCGGGGCGGCCACGCAGGTACTGGTCGCCTCCGCGATCGGGGCGGGGATGCCGCTGCCCGACCCGGGCTGGCAGCGGGTCCTGGCGTTCCTCGCCGGGGCCGGGTGGCTGCTCGCGCTGCGGCTGGCCCTGCCCACACCCGGTTCGCTGACCCGCGACTTCCGTCTCGACTTCCGCTTCGACGGGGAGCGCGCGGCCGTCGCCGGGGTGTACGACGCCGTCGCCGCGCTGCTCGACGCGGCCGG